>CAJXVC010000004.1 GCA_913060975.1 uncultured Gammaproteobacteria bacterium | reverse complement strand
AAAAAACCAAGCCGATAAAGTGCTTAGCTATTTAAATCTTGCACCCTTACCCTTCGAAACACAGAACGAAACCCGCCAATTCCCAGTCTGGAAAATCGCGCCTGTAGGGAGATTAAATGCCCCAAAACAAGAAGGCCCGCTGTTTTTGAGCGCAGTGTATAAATCCATACATGAGCATCAAAAAACCAAGCCGATAAAGTGCTTAGCTATTTAAATCTTGCACCCTTACCCTTCGAAACACAGAACGAAACCCGCCAATTCCCAGTCTGGAAAATCGCGCCTGTAGGGAGATTAAATGCCCCAGAACGAGAAGGCCCGCTGTTTTTGAGCGCAGTGTAGTCAAATCTACATGAGCATCAAAAACAGCGGGCCGACGAAGTGCTGGGGTATTTAAGCCCCTACAGGCGTGATTTTTACATCATGCCGGGCATGCCGCCCATCCCACCCATATCAGGCATAGCCGGAGCAGCACCACCTTCTTCAGGCAACTCAGACACCATCGCTTCAGTTGTGATCATCAGACCCGCAACAGAACCGGCAGCCTGCAACGCAGTGCGCGTTACTTTGGCTGGGTCGAGAATACCCATTTCAATCATGTCGCCGTATTCGCCGGTGCCGGCATTAAAGCCGTAGTTGCCTTTGCCAGACTTCACTTTATCAAGAATGACCGAGGCTTCTTCACCTGCATTGGAAACAATCTGACGCAGCGGCATAGTAACGGCGCGCAGCAACAGGGCAATACCCACGTTCTGGTCTTCGTTGTCGCCAGTCAATCCTTCGACTTTCTGCAGCGCACGTACCAAAGCAACACCACCACCCGGTACCACGCCTTCTTCAACAGCGGCGCGAGTCGAGTGCAGCGCATCTTCGACGCGAGCTTTCTTCTCTTTCATTTCGATCTCAGTACCTGCACCAACCTTGATAACTGCAACGCCGCCAGCCAACTTGGCTACGCGTTCTTGCAGTTTTTCACGATCGTAGTCAGATGAAGTTTCTTCGATCTGGGCACGGATCTGACCAACACGGCTTTCGATGTTCGCGGCAGCGCCGGCACCATCGATGATAGTTGTGTTTTCTTTGCTGACCTGAACGCGCTTGGCAGAACCCAGATCATCAGCCGTTGCACCTTCCAGGCTCAGGCCGACTTCTTCAGAAATCACAGTACCGCCAGTCAGAACTGCGATGTCTTCCAACATGGCTTTGCGACGATCACCAAAACCTGGCGCCTTCACAGCTGCAACTTTAACGATGCCGCGCATGTTGTTCACAACCAGAGTAGCCAATGCTTCGCCTTCAACGTCTTCAGCGATAACCAGCAGAGGGCGGCCGGCCTTGGCGACGCTTTCCAGCAATGGCAGCATTTCGCGAATGTTGGAGATCTTCTTGTCGACCAGAAGAATCATTGGATCTTCGAGATCAACCATCATGTTGTCCTGGTTGTTAATGAAGTAGGCAGACAGATAACCACGGTCAAACTGCATACCTTCAACCACGTCCAGCTCGTTTTCCAGACCGGAACCGTCTTCAACAGTGATCACGCCTTCTTTACCGACTTTTTCCATTGCTTCGGCGATAATCTGACCCACTTGCTCGTCAGAGTTCGCAGAGATCGTACCGACCTGGGCAATCGCCTTGGAGTCTGTGCAAGGACTAGACAGCTTGCCTACTTCCTCAACCATGGCAGCAACGGCTTTATCAACACCGCGCTTGAGATCCATCGGGTTCATGCCAGCGGCAACTGATTTGAGACCTTCGTTCAGAATCGCCTGGGCCAGAACAGTGGCAGTAGTTGTACCATCACCAGCAACATCAGAAGTCTGGGAAGCAACTTCCTTGACCATCTGGGCGCCCATGTTTTCGAACTTGTCTTCCAGTTCAATTTCTTTGGCTACGGAAACACCATCTTTAGTCACTGTTGGCGCGCCAAAGGATTTGTCCAGAACCACGTTGCGACCTTTTGGTCCCAGCGTGACTTTCACGGCATCAGCCAATACGTTAACGCCTGCTAATAGTTTCTGTCGGGCTGAATCGCCAAATTTTACGTCTTTAGCCATTTTGTTAAGTTCCTATCTTGTAAGTGATTAATAGAGTCGAATAAAGCAGTGGAGTCTTATCAGGACTCAATCACGCCAAAAATTTCACTTTCGCTCAGAATCAGCAGTTCTTCTTCACCGACTTTAACGGTATTGCTTGAATACTTGCCGAAAACTACGACGTCGCCAACCTTGAGGTCGATAGGCTGGGTATCGCCATTTTCCAAGCGCTTGCCAGGGCCAACAGCCACGACTTCGCCCTGAGCCGGTTTCTCGGTGGCCGAACCGGGTAGTACGATGCCTCCTGCTGTAGTTGTTTCTTCTTCCATGCGCCGTACCACGACACGATCTTGTAAAGGCCGGATATTCATCTTTTTAGCACTCCTAAATCAAAAGCATTGATTGACAGAACTGAAACACGGCGCCGCCCCGGCAAATGGCCAGAGCGATGCTTCTTTTCAGATTGTGAATCCCCAAATCACTGAGCCTTTTTGATCGGACCAGTGACAAATCAAGTTGTCCCTGCTGTATGGGGTTTAACTCAGTAAATTCAATGGCTGACGGGCATTATCTGGCGACTTTTTCCAGCCGCTGGATGCCCATATTGTAGATTATTGAAAATAAAGGGTATTTTTAGAGGGGATTCCAGCCCGGACTAGTGGCGGGGTTTATCATCGTCGGGACTGTCCAAATTGGGGCGACTCTCATCACTGTACTCGCCCTCAACGACATCGCCTTTGCCCTGCTCAAATCCACCAGGTCGGGAAAACCCACCGGGACCGCGAGCACGGCCAGAGGGGCCCGCAGAGGAGGACCAAAAGCTGAAACTGCTGCCCCGAGACGCTGAGGCCTTGATGACACCAGAGCGAATAAAGTAACGCGCTATCGGACGTCGCAGGGGGCCTGTGAGGAAGATGAAGCCCAAGGTGTCAGTAATAAAGCCTGGTGTTAAAAGCAATGCGCCAGCGCCTGCCAGCATCATGCCTTCGATAATTTCTTGTGCGGGCAGCTGCCCTGACTCCAGCCGCTGATTAGCCCGCATCAGGGTCGAAAGCCCCTGACTCTTGAGTACCTGCACACCGATCACCGCCGTCAGAACGACCAACCCCAATGTATTCAAGCCACCAATCTGGTCACTGACTTCAAACAGCAGTAACATCTCCACCAGTGGAATGGCGATAAAAAAAACAAACAAAAAACGCACGAGAAACTCCGTCGACTATTCATCGATTACTCTAGCATGAAAGGGGGCACACCCCTGCCCCAATACTATCACCCTGCCGTGGCTTGAGATAAACGTCAAAATCCCAATGGAATCCAACGCAAAAGAGCGCATCTGGCAAATTGTTCACCAAATACCGAAAGGCAACGTCGCCAGTTATGGCCAGATAGCCAATCTGGCTGGCTTACCGGGTTACGCGCGTTATGTGGGCCATGTATTAAAAAATTTGCCGGCAGGGAGCAAATTACCCTGGCACCGCGTGGTCAACAGCAAGGGCGCAATCTCCTTCGCTGTCGGCACTAGTGAGTATTTGCGGCAGAAAGCAAGACTGGAACAAGAAGGGATTGTGTTTATCGACGGGCGCTTTTCGATGGCCCGGTATCGCTGGAATCAGGATGAAGCATAGTTAGTCTGGCGATCACTGTAGGGTTGCATAAGGCGCCCTACCCAAAGCAACAGACACAGCCCTGGTATGACCATCAGTGCTGTCAGAATAAAAAAGACTGCCCAGTCGCCGCCCAAACCATCCACAACCCAACCACTGCCAGCGGCCAATGTTGTCCGACCAAAATTCGATATGGATGCCATGAGGGCATATTGCGTACCCGTATAGGTGCGACTCGTAAAATAGGAGATAAACGAAACAAAGGCTACCGTCGCGAAGGCCTGGAAGAAGTTGTCTACCAACAGCGCTAACATGAACAGATTGGTGTCTGGCCCAACAATAGCGAGCAATGCAAACAACAGGTTGGCACTGGCCATGGCAATGCCCGCCACAAACAGGCCGCGGATTACCCCGAAACGCACATTGATCATGGCGCCGATGAGAGAGAATCCGGCAGTTACCAGACCACCGAAAAATTTCTGATAAAAACTGATCTCGTCAGTCGTAAAGCCAACCTCGCTGTAAAACACCAGTGACATGCGTCCCAGCATTGCCTCGCCAAGCCGGAATATCATGAGCAGGATCAGCACCGCCAGACCCAGTTGCAAACCACAGCGCCGGAAAAATTCCCGAAACGGCTCGATGACATATTTGACGACCCATTGCTGGAAACCGACCGGCGCTGTCGCAATATGTGCCTGGGTGGTGCCACGCGTGTCGTCACTTGGGATTGGAGTTAGAAAAGTCAGTGCAATCTGCACAACATAGAGTCCGACCAGAAACCGATACACGACGTCCCAGGAAAAACCCATGGTTTCACCGCCCAGTGCCAATGCCAATGCGCCACCGACAAATCCATAACCGGCGAACCAGCCAGTGGTACTCATCGCTGCCGCATAGGGCATCTTGGCATCCATCTCTTCAGGTTCGAAAATGGTAATACGGTAAGCATCGATGGAAATGTCGAGCGTTGCCGACGTCGCAGCAATGCCCAGGGCAAGAATGACAACAAACGTGAGGTTTTCACCGGGATTGGCAAATCCCATCGCCAGGACCAGTAACAAGATAATGGACTGACAGAGCAGAATCCAGGAACGGCGCTGACCGAACTTGTCGCCCAATATCGGTAAGCGCAGCCGGTCTATGAACGGTGCCCACACCCAATTGAACGCATACACCGCGGCGATCGCGCCGATGAAGCCAATGGCTGAGCGGGAGAAGCCGGATTCCTGTAGCCAAAGCGTCAGGACCGAACCATGCAGTACCCACGGGAAACCACTGCCAAAGCCAAACAACAAAATGGCCAGGAAGCGACGGTCCCGTAGTTGCTGGATAGATTCTCTGAATGAATTGACTGTTGGCATTATTAACCGTTTAGCGGCAGGTCTTATCGAACATTAATCGAGAACATTAATCGCGGAAGTTATCGTACTGTAGCGGAATTCCCAGATTGGTGTCTTTCAGCATAGCGATCACCTGCTGTAGGTCATCACGCTTTTTACCGGTGACCCGAAGCTTCTCGCCTTGAATTGCCGTTTGTACTTTGATCTTGGTTTCCTTGATCATCTTGACGATCTTCCTGGCCAGATCCGATTCAATGCCTTGCTGCACTTTCACAATCATGACAGCGCGCTGGCCAGTAATCTCCACGTCGCCTTCTTTGAGGGCTTTTGTATCCACCCCTCGCTTGATCAGTTTGCTACGCAAAATCTCCAACATCTGCTGCACCTGAAAATCCACTTCAGCACTCACTTCAATGTCAGATTGTTCAGTCAATTTAAAGCTCGCGTCGATTCCCTTGAAATCAAATCGCGTGCCGACCTCGCGGTTCGCCTGATCAATAGCATTATTGATTTCGTGCAAATCGACTTCGGACACTATATCGAATGACGGCATAATTATTCTCCCTTGCGGTATAGCCTTTGTAACCCATGGGAGCTTACCACTATCGGTTACGAAACTTGAGCGTTATCCGCCCTGCCGGCACAACGCTCCAATTCCCTGATAAATACGCTATGCTTGCGGCCTGACAGAATTGCCACTGGCACGATCATCCTGCTTGGCAATTGGCACTCACTAACGACCAGATCGAGATCGATTTGCACCTCACCAAACCACGAATGCTGCTCGGCGCGCTGTTAATGCTAACGGCGATCAGCGCCGTGTTCTCACTACTCAGTGGCAGTGTACCGATCTCTATCAGTGAACTGACTGCCGTGTTCACCGGTGATGGCTCACCCCTTGCTGTGCAGGTGATTAACGAAATTCGTCTGCCGCGCACCCTGGCAGCCTTCATCACTGGCGGATTGCTGGCCCTGTCTGGTGTCATCATGCAGGTTCTGCTGCGCAACCCTCTGGCGGATCCCTATATACTTGGCATCTCAGGTGGTGCCGCGGTAGGCGCCCTGTCCGCTATCCTGCTCGGAATGGGCAGTCTTGGCCTCACCAATGCCGCCTTTGCCGGCGCCCTGTTTTCAATATTGCTGGTCTTCGGTCTCGCGAATCGGGTTGGGCAATGGTCAGTGACGCGCCTGCTGCTGACCGGCGTGGTTATCTCCGCTGGCTGGGGCGCAGTGATTAATATTCTGCTGACAACCAGTTCAACCAATACCGTGCAATCGATGCTGTTCTGGTTAATGGGGGATCTGAGTCAGAGCGAAGTGCATCTTGGCCATTTTCTGCTACTGGTAACAGGTCTGATTTGTGGATTATTGGTGAGTCGTTCATTGAATGTGCTGGTACGCGGCGAGCTTGTGGCAATCAGTTTAGGCGTGAACATCAATGTCCTGCGTACCGGCATGTACATTGCCGCTTCCATTCTTACTGCTACTGCTGTGACCGTAGCCGGTTCGGTAGGCTTTGTCGGTCTGGTGATTCCCCATATGCTGCGGCTAGTAGGTGCCCGGGATCATCGTATTTTATTGCCCGGTTCTGTCTTGTTAGGTGGCAGCTTTCTGGTCATAGCCGACAGCCTTGCCAGAACACTGATCGCCCCGCAACAATTGCCAGTCGGGGTCATCACTGCGGTGATTGGCGTACCCGGTTTCCTGATTATCCTGCGTAGTACGATGAGCAAATGACCCAGTCACTACTCCATATAGAATCAGTGCAGTTGCAGATCGCCGAGCAGCGGCTCTGTGACTCCCTGACGTTCAGTATTCAGGCCAGGGAAAGCTGGGGCTTGCTGGGCCGCAATGGCGCTGGCAAGACGACGCTGCTGCATTCCTTACTCGGTTTACATAAGCCCGTTTCTGGCACGATCAAGATCGCAGACCAATCACTGGCGCAATTCTCTCGCCGGGAACTGGCACAACACGTTGGCATATTGCTGCAGGAAGGCATCGACAGCTTGCCCGCCACCGTACTGGAGACCGTCATGCTGGGTAGGCATCCACACAGCCAGTCAATACTGAGTGAATCAGCAGCAGACCAGGAGATTGCTCAGGCGGCATTGCAGGAATTTCAACTTGGCGAGATGGCCGCCCGGGCAATCGATACGCTTTCGGGCGGCGAACGCCAACGACTCGCACTGGCTATGCTGATTACACAAGCGCCTGCGCTGTATTTGCTGGATGAGCCCAGCAACCACCTGGATGTGGCATTTCAGACCCGGCTGTTGAGCACGCTTCAGGCACGCATTCACGCACAGGGAGCTGGCATGTTAATGGCTACCCACGACATCAATCTCGCGGCACGCTATTGTGATCATATTGTGCTGCTTTTACCCAATGGTAAAAGTATTGTCGGAGTTGGTGCTGAAGTATTGAACGAGGAGAATTTGTCGGCGGCTTATGAATGCCAAATAAAAAGCGTCAGCGAGGGACAACTGACGCTTTTTTATCCTGCCTGAGACTGTCGAGCGAACTGGCAAGACAGAATCACCTGCAATTACATTACCAGGTGACGAATATCACCTAGCAGCCTGACCAGATAGTCAGCGAACATGCCGCCATCTACACCATTGACGGCTTTGTGGTCATAGGACAGCGTGATAGGCAGCATTTTACGTGGCTTGAATTCGCCATCGATATACACAGGCTTGATCGCTGTCTTGGCCACTCCGAGAATTGCGATTTCCGGCGCATTCACAATGGGGATAAAACCGGTACCCCCGATCGGACCAAGACTGGAGATCGTAAAACAGGCGCCTTGCATTTCGTCTGGCTTGAGCTTGCGCTCTTTGGCCTTCTTCGTTAGTTCCAGCAGCTCTTCCGAGATTTGCCAGATAGACTTCTTGTCAGCATCGCGAATAACCGGCACAACCAAACCCGCCGGAGTCGCCACTGCCACGCCGATGTGGAAGTACTTCTTGCGAATCACGTACTGACCGGACGAATGTAGCGAGGCATTAAACTGCGGAAATTCCTGCAAGGCCCTGACACATGCTTTCAACAGGAACGGCATGAAGGTCAGCTTGGTGCCCCGCTTTTCCGCCTCGGCTTTGAGTTCCCCACGAAAATCTTCAAGGTCAGTCACATCAGCTTCGTTGAACTGCGCAACATGCGGTACAGCATTCCAGTTGCGCTGCATATTGGTCGCGGTAATGCGTTCCAGTTTGCTGCGATCGACTTGTTCGATCTCACCAAACTGACTGAAATCGATATCAGGTACTGCAGACACAGCACCGCCCGCTGGCGCTGCCGCGCCGGACAGACGCGACTTCACGAATTCATGAATGTCTTCTTTGACGACACGGGATTTGGCGCCAGTGCCGTTTACCTGAGTCAGATCAACACCCAGTTCGCGTGCCAACTTGCGAACCGCAGGACCGGCATACACTTTGCCGCCGCTACCGGGTTTGCTTGCCTCGGCACTTGGTGCTGGCGGAGTGGATTTCTGTGGCGCAGGTTCGGCAGGCTTGTCGCTGGACTTGGATTCAGAATCCGATTCAGAATCAGATCCCGAATCAGATTTTGCTGCCGGTTCGGAATCGGGTTCTGCTGCCGACGTATCGGCCGCTTCTACCTTCATCTTCAGAATGTCGGCGCCGGTCTTTATTTTGTCACCGACTTTGATGAGCATCTCTTCCACGGTGCCATCGGCAGTCGCCGGCACTTCCATGGCGGCCTTGTCCGATTCCAAGGTAATCAGGGAATCATCCACAGACACGGAGTCACCCGCTTTAACGTGTATTTCGATGACTTCAACTTCGTCATCTGTACCCAGATCGGGAACGGTTACCGTCGTTACTTCTGCACCGCCCGATTTTTTCTTGGGTTTGGATTCTGATTCAGGCTCTGGCTCTGGTTCGGATTTCGCTTCTGGTTCCGGCTCTTTGGCTTCCGGCTCCGCAGCACTGTCTTTATCCGAAGTGTCACTGTCGCCATCGCCATCAATTTCCAGCGCCATCATCTCACTGCCCGAAGAAACCTGATCTCCGAGGTTAACGGCAATACTTTTGACGACGCCTGACATCGGCGCCGGGATTTCCATCGCCGCCTTGTCACTTTCCAATACCAATAGGGAATCGTTCTCTTCGACACGATCACCTACCGCTACCAGCAATTCAATTACTTCGACTTCACTGGCATCACCCAGATCAGGCACTTTTATGTTTTCAATAGCCAAGGTCTAACTCCTGAGAATAGTTCTTCTGGCTTAGACAGTCAGGGGATTCGGTTTGTTCGAATCGATCCCTGACTTCTTCATATAGGCGGCAATATCCTTACCAGAAATTGCACCTGCTTCCTTGAGTTCAGTCAATGCAGCCAGCACGACAAACTTACTGTCAACTTCGAAGAAGTGTCGCAATTGTTCGCGGCTGTCACTGCGACCAAAACCGTCAGTACCCATCACGCGGTAGCGCGCAGGGATAAACTCACGAATCTGGTCTGAATAAGACTTCATGTAGTCTGTCGTGGAAATAACCGGACCAGATTGCTTTTGCAACTGCTCGGTGACATAAGGCACCTTGGCTTTCTTGGTCGGGTTCATCATGTTCTCGCGCTCAATAGCCAGCGCATCACGACGCAGCTCGTTGTAACTGGTAACGCTCCAGACATCCACAGCAACAGAGAATTCGTCACGCAGAATCTGCGCAGCCTCACGGACTTCGCGAAGAATAGTGCCACTACCCAGCAAACGAATACGGTCTTTACCTAAAACAGACTTCGTTACCTTGTATTCTTTGGCACCACCGTCTTCCAGCAAGTACATACCTTTAATGATGCCTTCTTCAGCACCTTTTGGCATCGCTGGATGCTGATAGTTTTCATTCATGGTCGTGATGTAATAGAACACTGATTCCATTTCATCATACATGCGGCGTAAACCGTCACGGACAATCACAGCTAGCTCGTAGGAATAAGTTGGATCATAGGTTACGCAGTTAGGAATAGTGGCTGCCATCAAATGGCTGTGGCCATCCTGGTGCTGCAAACCTTCACCGTTCAGTGTCGTACGACCAGCAGTGGCGCCAATAAGAAAGCCACGCGCCTGAGAATCACCGGCCAACCAGCACAAGTCCCCCACGCGCTGGAAACCAAACATCGAATAATAAATATAGAACGGAATCAGCGGATAGTTACTGACACTGTAAGAGGTCGCTGCTGCCAACCAGGCAGAGAAGGAACCGGCTTCGGTAATGCCTTCTTCCAGCATCTGGCCTTGCTTGTCTTCACGATAGTACATGACCTGATTGGAGTCGGCTGGATCGTACAGTTGGCCCACCGATGAGTAGATGCCCATTTGGCGGAACATACCTTCCATACCGAAAGTTCGTGCTTCATCAGGCACGATCGGCACGACACGCTGACCCAGCTCTTTGTCTTTGCACAGCGTGGACAGTATACGCACGAACGCCATGGTGGTTGACAGCTCACGATCACCGCTGCTCTTGATCTGCGCTTCGAAGGCGGACTGATCCGGAATCGGTAGCGCATAGGTCTTGGAGCGGCGGTTTGGCACCGGCCCACCCAACTCTTCGCGCATCTTGCGCATGTAGCGCAGCTCCAGACTGTCTTCTTCCGGACGGTAATACGGCACTTTCTCGAGATCTTCATCATCGATTGGAATACCAAAGCGATCGCGGAATTTCTTCAGCGACTCAACATCCAGTTTCTTCACAGAGTGAGTGGCGTTCTGTGCTTCTGCGCCACCACCAAAAGCGTAGCCTTTCACGGTCTTGGCGAGAATCACTGTTGGACGACCGTCGGCTTTGGCAGCCTGGGCATAGGCCGCGTAAACCTTGTAAGGATCGTGACCACCGCGGTTCAGCGCCATGATGTCGTCATCTGACAGATGCTCGACCATCTTCAACAACTCCGGCGACTTGCCGAAGAAATGCTCACGCGTATAAGCCCCGCCACGGCTGGCATAGTTTTGATACTCACCATCCACAACTTCATCCATGCGCGCCTGCAGCAGACCGTCAGTATCAGCTTGCAATAGCTGATCCCAGTGCCGCCCCCAGACAACCTTGATGACATTCCAGCCAGCACCGCGGAAGATACCCTCAAGCTCCTGAATAATCTTGCCATTACCACGCACCGGACCATCCAGGCGTTGCAGATTACAGTTGATAACAAATATCAGATTGTCGAGTTTTTCCCGACCAGCTTTGGAGATGGCGCCCAACGATTCCGGCTCATCCATCTCACCGTCACCCAGAAACGCCCAGATCTTGCGATCGGAATTATCAACCAGACCACGCGAGGTCTGATATTTCATGACATGCGCTTGATAGATCGCGGCAATAGGCCCCAGCCCCATCGAAACGGTCGGGAATTGCCAGTAGTCCGGCATTAGCCAGGGGTGTGGATAGGACGACAAGCCATTGCCGCCAACTTCCTGACGAAAGTTATCCAATTGTTCTTCGCTCAGTCGACCTTCGAGAAAAGAACGCGAATAAATGCCCGGCGAAGAGTGGCCCTGAAAATAAACCAGGTCGCCTTCATGCTCTTCGGTAGCGCCGCGGAAGAAATAGTTAAAACCTACATCGTATAAGGTCGCAGCGGAGGCAAAGCTGGACAGGTGCCCGCCAATACTGCTGTCACGTGTATTGGCGCGCATCACCATGGCCATGGCATTCCAGCGCACGATGCCGCGAATCTGGCGCTCCATGAACATGTCGCCCGGCATACGCTCTTCGTTCTGCGGCGAGATCGTATTACTGTAAGGCGTTGTTACCGAGGTGATCGGGACGAATTTGCCAGTGCGGATAGCGCTGTTGTTCAGGTTTTCAATCAAATAGTGGGCACGTTCAATGCCTTCCACGTCAATGACTGAGTCGAGGGCTTCAAGCCACTCTTGGGTTTCCTGTGGATTCGAATCTTGTTGCTGAGTCATGGGTAGGTCCTGTGCGCTGCCAGGATCACTGTCAGCGTTTTATCCTCATGTAAATTAATTACAAATTGCGCGGCATTTTACTGAAAAAGTAGCCGCTTTTCCATTCGAATTTGCTCGATTATGTAGTAATACTACAAAAAGAGAATTTTTCTGAGCCGTTTACACTCAGTTTTTTAGTACTTAAATATCAATAGCTTAGATTGTTTTCACTGATCTCAGCAAGAGCTCGCCCGCAATCGATTTCGCCAAATTCCGGCAAATACTACATTTCCGATCACTATAGTTGGTTAGTTTGCCACAATTTTAAAGGCTGCAAGCGAATTGTCTGTTCATCGCGTGCCGACTGATCCAACTCAGGGAATCGCGAAAATCGTAATGAGAGCCAGCACTGCCAACCAGATAGCCTGACTGCGTTCCAGCAAACCGCGCAATGCCGCCAGTTCAGCGGCCACTTGCCGCTGCTCTTCATTAAGAGGCGCAGCCGTGACGGCCAGAGCCTCGCTCGCAGCAGTTGCCTCTTCATTATCGTCAATATCCTGCGAATATTCAGTGATCAGCCCCGACAAGGCACAGCCGGCATAGGCAGCCAACATATCGGCTGCCGCAAAGTCCTTACTGAAAGACCAAAATGATTGTTTCATGCGCTCAAAACAAGTCACAAAATTACCGGCCAGCGAGAAGGTCAACGCGAGCAAGCGCAGCGGCAACCATTCCAGCAGAGCAATTGCCCAATCAATTATTGCTACTTCTTTTACTGCCTGATCCTGTCCGTGGCTGTCGCGCAATTGGTAAGTAATGTAACAAATCAGAGTAGCGACGGGGCCACCAACCATGTACCAGAAGAACATGACGAATAAGCGTTCGAACCAGCGGTAAGTAAGCTGTTTGCTAAAGTAGCTGCCAAGCTGTGCAGGCGATTCAAATGCAGTATCTACAGGCACCGCAAATTCCAGCCGTACCAACTCTTCACAGCCCTCAACATCATTCTGGCGCCAGCGAGTGAGAAATTGCCGCGCCAATTGCCCAGGCTGGGTGCGATCGAATGCCACCAGCAACACCAATATATGGACCAACATGGTAGGGATTCCATAGGCTTTGCCGGCGATAAATAACAGCAACAGGATCAATGTCGTTAGCGGGATGCCATAGATCAATAGCAAGTTTATTGGCCAGCTCACAGGCAACTTGGCCGACAGTTCGCTACTGGTCTGCTCCATACGATGCCGAAAGCGGAAAAACCAGCCATCATCAAAACGATCATGATCGCGCAGCCATAAATAATTCACTGCCAGGCTAATCAAAATCACCAGAAAACTCATGTGCTTTGCAACCTCAATTTATTAGAACCCCTGCCATCAATCGCCAACTGCACGGCGATAACGCGCCCAGTCAAAGCCTGGTCCGGGATCAGTCTTACGCCCCGGCGCCACGTCACTATGCCCTACAATCCGCTCGGCATTCAATTGTGGAAACTGCGCAAACAATGCCTTGGTAATTGCGCTTAGCTGGTCATACTGCGCATCAGTAAACCCGCTGTCATCAGTACCTTCCAATTCGATACCTATAGAAAACTCATTGCAATTGCTACGTCCGGCGTGCAGAGATTCTCCAGCATGCCAGGCTTTCTTGTCGAAGGGGACAAATTGGGTCACGTCGCCCAGCCTATCAATCAGCAAATGCGCCGATACGCGCAGATCACGAATCTCAGCAAAAAAGGGGTGCGCAACCGGATCAAGACGATTACAGAACAAGTCTTCGACACAGCCAGTGCCAAACTGACCGGGAGGCAGGCTGATATTGTGAATGATGAGCAGATCAACTGGAGCGCCCCGCTCGCTGCAATTAGGCGATGCCACGAATCGTGCCTGCGCAAGCAGGCCATTGGCTATTGTGTAAGGTTGGGACATGGTCACCCGGTCACCAGTGTAGCTACGGATTATCTATGGTAGCACAAGCAGGAAGCCGCCCAGTGAAATGCCGGCGCAAGGAGATAAGACAGCAAGGCCTTGAGTGATATAAAGCGAAAGAGAGGTTGCGAAGCCTGACCAGTGATCAGCAATCAATGTCGGGTCCGCGAGGCTGGTTCCATGATTGTACGCGAATCACTGTCATGCATCGGCTTTTCAGACTTGCGGCGTAACTCACCGGACTGCAATGCCAAAGCCAGCCCCAGACGCGTTCGGGTAATGGAAATTTTCGAACCTTGCTTGCTAATCGTGTACATGGCTTGTTCATCGTCAGTTCTGCGCAGCAAGCATTGTACATAGGCACCATTGAGCATGAAATCGACAACTTCCGGTCTCTTCAGCGCATCCACATCGACAAGATAGTCTGACAATTCGCGCTGACTGCCTGGACCTTTGTCATCGCCCAGCATTTTGGCGATTTCATCCAGATCATCCTGATCAAGAATGCTTTCACCAGAAGGGCTGACCAATGCTTCCATAGAGTTGTCCAAACGCCGACGACTCACGCCAACACCCTGACTGAGTTTTACTCCAGGTTGAGGTTTGCTCTGGCTGCCAAGATAGCTTTCCAATTCAGCGAAGAAAGCCTGCTGTTCAACCGTTGGCATCTGAATGAGTGCGAAGCCCTGCTGCAGCTGGGACTGCAATGACGCACTATCGACTTCCAGCAAATCGATGACGCCGTCGACTACCGTGGCCAACATATTCGCCGCATGCCTGGCCTCACTCCACTCAATACTCGTGCATCCCTTGTTAAGGCCAATTAAAAACATGACGTTCCGCCATTTGGTTTCCAACATCTGGGTTACGAATTCGGGGAGTTGCTTGTGCTCCATAATGGAAGCCATTAATTGCCCAACAGCAGACTCGACAATGCCGGGTTTGGCTGCATGCTGAGCTGTAAGCTGCTTGACTGGCGCCGACTGAAAAACCGTCTTCGATTTCTGATTGGCATAGGAACGAAATGCTGACGATGATGAATAAAGTTTATCGACAAAATTCGGGTCGCTCACATTATTCACAATACTGATAATGTCGAGGAAGTATTTTTCCATGCGCAAGACGAAATGCTGTTCAAACAGCTTGATTACCACCAAGCGAATCTCGAGCGGCAGCTTGAACAACGAATGATTCCACGCGAAGGCTTCACACACGGCATCCAGAATCACACTGGAACCGATTAATTCCGCTTGCATGGTGGTACGCATGGTCCGCTGCGCATCCTCAACCTGACGAGTCAGTCCAAGATAGGTTTTATCGGCTTTCCGGCGCATGGATTTAAGCGCCAGGTCGATTTCTATAGATTCGATTCCTGCAGAGCGTTCGAGAGAAAAATCAGATTGATGACGTGCTCGGCCGGCTGGCAAATAGGAGTGTTTGATATGCTTGATGACGCTGTCGAGAAATCGATCTTCGAAATGTGTTTGCCGAGTACGCAGTTCGCGCATGGCGTTAAGATAAATACTGTCGTCGGCAAACTGACCTTTTTGACCACTACCGAATAGAAAGTCGTCAGTTTCATCGAAGAAGTCGCTACACAGAACTTGCATCTGTTTACGCAGCCGTTGGCGAAGCGACCAGCGCACTTTTTCAATCAGCACGGTGTCAACAGCATCCAATGCTGTGGCATTGCTTATTTCCGTTGCGAATGACATGGTTTCCTTCCTGCCCTGCTCATAATTCCTACGCAGCATCTGTATACCATTGCTGCAATATGGAGAAATTGAAATCGCTCACAGACTCGCCGGACGACAAATTAAACCCGTTAATTTTCAACCAGTTAGATTTTTAATAAAGTTACAAAAACTTGACCCGAATCACACTTTCTAATTCAGGGTTGATGCGCCATAATTTGGCCAATGTCTTCCCCCGAAAATGGTTCTCCAGGCAAGCGACTCGGCCTCGGTATGCTAACGGCTTGCCTGGGCTTCAGCTTGCTGGCACTCACTTATTTTTTTAATGACATTCTCGATAATCGGGTCAATCCGAACCGCAATCCCCAAACTATGGAGACAAGTTCCGGGGTTCGCGAAGTGTTGCTGGAGCGCAATCGGCAGGGTCACTACGTTGCCGGAGGCACAGTCAATAATGTACCCGTTACATTTCTCCTTGATACCGGCGCAACCGATGTCGCGATTCCTGAGCATATCGCCGAAGTAGCTGATCTGATTCCCGGCTATCGCTCACAGGCCACCACCGCCAATGGCGTCGTGGATGTGTACACCACGGAGGTCGGGCAACTCACGATCGGCAATATTGTCTTTCGGAATATTCGCGCCAGCATCACACCCAGCATGATGGGTGATACAATTCTGCTTGGCATGAGCGCCCTGCAACATGTTGAATTCACGCAGCGCGGCTCGACACTTACCTTGCGACAGATTCCTCAGTAATGCACACATCACAACCTGATTTGCACTCCGTGCGCGCCAATGTCTCGCACGCACTGGCCGAAGACGTGGGTAGCGGTGATATCACTGCCGGACTCATTCCAGCAGAAACCCGGGTGACAGCGCGGATACTGGCGCGTGAGTCCGGCATCCTGTGCGGGACCGACTGGGCCAATGAAGTTTTCCGGCAGCTTGATGCCGCGATTCAAATTGACTGGCAGTTTCACGATGGTGACCCATTTACCACTAATGATGAGTTAGTAATTCTGCAAGGCCCAGCCCGCGCCATTATGACCGGCGAACGTTGCGCATTGAATTTTTTGCAAACGCTGTCAGCTGTGGCAACGGCAACACAGCAATTGGTCAAGCAAGTGGCCCATACCAACGTCAAGATCCTAGACACGAGAAAGACAATTCCCGGTCTCCGGGTGGCACAAAAATACGCCGTCGCCGTGGGTGGCGGGCAAAATCACCGCATGGGTCTGTTTGATGCTTTTCTGATCAAGGAAAATCATATCGCTGCTTGCTCAGGTATCGCTGAGGCGATTACGACAGCCCGCCGACAGCAACCGGGCAAACCGGTTGAAATCGAGGTGCAATCGCTGGCGCAACTGGATCAGGCTATCAATGCCGGAGCTGATATCGTCATGCTCGATAATTTTGCCATAGAGGCAATACGCACTGCTGTAGCGACCACGGCCGGGCGCTGTAAACTCGAAGCATCGGGCGGTATCGACAGTACGACACTGGTCAGCATCGCAGAGACTGGCGTAGACTACATATCAGTCGGCGCAATCACCAAACATTGCCGCGCCATTGATTTATCCTTATTACTGGTGTGAATTCCCGCCACCCGCTAGATTCCGGGAACGCAAGACAGGCAATTTCGGAGGTACTATGCTCAACAATGCGGTTAATAATGCAGCGATCAATAAAAAATCCAATCAGACAAAAACCAAATTATTGCTAGGCGCATGTCTGGGGCTGGTACCTGCTCTGGTGAGCAGTCACCCCGGTAGCACTGATATCAACGGTGGACACTACTATGGCCGTTCGTATCACTGCCATATGACTGGCTGTGAAATGCCGGATACTTTCAGTACCAGTCGCATGCGGCGCGACAGCCTCATGACCAACTATCGCGAACGTGAGAAGTTTTTCAATGAGGACGACTGGTCTTTCGAAGAAGACTATGACGAGGACTGCCAATCGACCCGGCAAGAAATGCTGATCCTCACCAGCCGCGCAGAAGTACGCTATACCAATCCGCGCAACTGCGTCGTGCGCACTGGGGAATGGCTGGATGAGTATACGGGAGACGTTTTCAATGTCGCCGTGCAAGTGGACGTCGACCACATAATCCCGCGCCTCTATGCCCATACCCATGGCGGCGATCAGTGGACTCCGCAGCAAAAATTGCAATTTTCCAATGACCCGTTGAATATGGCGATTGTCGATAAACGGGAAATTCGTCGCAAGCGTGATCGCGGACCGGACCGCTACCTGCCCCGCGAAGAGTTCCAATGCGAGTACGTTCGCACCTGGGAAGCCGTGGCTGACAAGTACGATCTGCAACTTGGCTCCAGCGACAGAAGCACGATCAGTCGCATTCTCGACGACTGTCAGGATGAGGAATCCGTGAATTTTCAGTAGCGCAAAACAGCTGTCGCAGACAAAAAAATGCCGAACAATGTTCGGCATTTTTGTTTGGCTATCTTGTTAACAGACTGGTAGCATTCGCCAGCAGACCCTGCTTATTTCGGTGGCAGGATGCTGATATCGCTCATGCCGTTATCCGGGTCCAGCTCAGTCTCGCCTGTTGGGAAACCATTCTCATTGAGAATATAAGCCAGCACATTCGTGTACTCATCAAGCATTAGTGAACCGGGATTGTCAGCAGGCATCGTACCCAGTACCGCTTCCCACAAATAGAGCAGTGGCTGACTGTTCCAGGAGCGTAATGTGTCCTGATAGAAACGCATGTTGTGGCACGATGAACAGGAATCATCATAGACCTGCTTACCAGCTTCCACTTGCGCGTCGGTAAAGACGCCATCTGCAACAGTCTTGTCCTGTGCAAAGGCCTGCGTACCCATGACCAGTCCGGCCATAACGAGCAGTCGAGCTACAATTTTAATGCTTGTCTTCATTTCTGCTTTCCTCCGCACTCTCGCTTCCCTGTGAAACCATTTCTCGGGGCAACAAGTGCTAACTACTTATACGGCTTAGGCGCCAGAGCTGCGCCGTTGGGCGTGTGACAAAGGGCCGTAACCTTAAACCACTACCGCCGCGTTATCAAGTCAAATTAGCCGGGCATTTATTCATCTTTTCGGCATAAACTGTCTAATTTTCAGACAGTTACTTGATTGAACGTGCTTACAGCTTAGTGCGCAACAACTGAACGAAACCTGAACTGTGTGACGTGTTGCAATTCGTCACGCTTTGCCTGTTCCGGCTGTCCTATAGATTTAATACGACCGTATCGCCAAACAGGATTCATCATCACTATTCACCACTCTCCCAGGCATGGCAATTGCCAATGCCGCCGGCACAGGCCTGGCAGCAACGCTAATCCTTGTCACTATCCTTATACATGAGTGTGGTCACCTGCTCCGATACCAGACCAATGAGAAAAATCAGGATCGCTGTCATAAAAAGTACGGCGCTCATATTCGTGAACCGCCCATCTGTGACAAAAGTATAAAAATAGTACATGCAGCCGAGCAAAAAGTACCCGGTAGCAACTGGCAGGAATATTTTCAGCGGCGAATAAAGCACCGCCACTTTGAAAATAATGACCAGAAACCTGACCCCGTCTTTGAGTGGGCTGATGTGGCTCTTACCCTGACGGGTTTCAGTTTCAATCGGCAGATAGCCGACGGAGTACCCTGCCCGGAAAAATGCCATGGTGCAGGTTGTCGGATAGGAAAAGCCATTGGGCAACAAGTAGATGAACTCGCGAAACTTGTCCGCCCGCACGGCACGAAAGCCTGAAGTAAGATCCTTGATGTCATGGCCCGTCATAGTGGATGACAACCAGTTATAGATGCCATTGGCGATGGCCCGATAGCTGTCAGCCTGTGACGCACGATCACGGGCCCCGACTACCATGTCATAGCCCTTCTCCAATTTTGCCAACAAGCGCGGAATGTCTTCGGGTTTATGCTGACCATCGCCGTCAAGAAAAACAATCACGTCACCAGTAGCCGCGCGGGCACCGGATTTGATCGCTGCACCATTGCCTTTACTGTAAGGATGGGAGATTACCCTGACGCCATGTTGCTCACATATCTCCACTGTGTTGTCGGTCGAGCCGTCGTTGACAACAATACACTCGGCATCGCCTACCTGTGCTTTCAAGCGGGGCAAAAATTCAATCAGGTTTTCCGCTTCATTTTTGGCAGGAATGACAATAGACAGTTTCATGACCGGGTTTCCCAAGCTTGGCTTATCGAGACGTTCAATCTAGTTTGTCGGCAGCTGCGCTCGCAACTCCTCTTCCAACTGACTAATTGCGTCTTCAGCCGAGGGCAGCAACGGATTCCGTTGCTGATCAGCTGTGCGCGCGCGTTCCAGAAATATCAGCGCATCGGAGTAATTGCCAGCAGAAGCTGACAACGTCGCCTGACGAACAGCAATAGAAGCCCTTGGCTGAATTTCAAATGCCCGAGTGAGATTAATCAATGCCGGATCGAGACGCCGAAAGTGGACATACACATCTGACAACTGACGATATAACGCCGCCTGCCGCCAATCAGGCATGGCAAATTCGTCGATGCGGGCGAATAAGGCCTCAATCTCCGCGAGCTCGGGAAACTCACACGCGGCATCTTGCAGATTCTGATGCAAAGCGCGCAGGTGAAATACGATATCGTTCTGCTCATAAACAAGTTGTGGATTATTCACTATTTCACGCAGCGTCACAGGCTCGGAAAATCCGTACTGACACGCATGATTCCAGGCCTGCAACAGAATAGTCACCTCATTCGGTGCAATCTGCAGCAGCCTGGTATATTCCTCCATGGCCAGATCCGGGCGCTCCAGTGTAGTTAGATATTCGGCCACTGTTAGCTGCGCACGCACCGAGTTTGGCCGCTCCTGCGCCCAATCATTGACCAGAAGCAATTGATTGCCCCACTGCAAAGCCAGACTGCGAGTGGAAAATGCAGACAGCGCGATAAATATCAACACTGCGACATATAGTAAATTACGATTCATTTGCACAGTAAGTTGATCGGCATACTTGAGCAGATAGAAGCCTGCAGCGAAGAGCGGCCCAATCATCGGCAGATAGTTGCGGTGCTCGAAATACAGCTCCAATGGCAAGTAAGTGGATTCGAGAATATGCAACGCGAAGAACCAGAACACTGCCAATGCATACACCGGTTGCCGCAACCGCAGTTTGAACGCGCTCAGCAACAAGCTGCTAATACACAGTAGTGAAAACACAGTGGTCAGGGGATTGAATAGCCCTCGCGACACGACGTAATCATCATGAAACAAGCCTTTACCTATTCCGGTAGGAACGGCGATTTCGCGCAAGTAGGCAAGTAGTATGCGGGACTCAGTCAGCAATCGTTCTCCGAGCGTGAATCCGCGAGTGGCATAGGTTTCGAGGCTCGCCGGCAGTGTCAGCATGCTGTAAATCAGCATGAACAACAACGGCAGATAAATCCCAAGCCGAAACCACCAGCGCACTAATCCGGCTCTCGACTTTCCGGCAAACAGTGTGAACTCCAGAATGACTATTAACAGAAGCAGCAAAGCGCCATTTTCTTTACTCAGTACCCCCAGCAGACCAAACGGGCAAAGCGTCAGAAAAAGCAGTGTGAGCGCTTTGGGACTTTGCCCGTCAATCTGTAATCGCGCCTTGCAATAACAGACCAATGCCAGGATCGAAAACAGCGCCATGAGCTGTGTCATTCGCTGAACAACATAGAGAGTCGTACTGACATTCAAAGGGTGTAATAACCAGACAGCAGTGACAGCCAATGCCAACAGCATGTTGCGCCATTCACTGAGGCCTAAGGCCATGCCGGCTAATAGAGAGAGCCAGCAAAGCGCAGCACCGGTCAGCAGATGTATCTTAATATTAGTCGCCTTGAACGCGGCGGCGTTGGCAGGCCAATCCTGCGCATCAAGCAGAAAGGAAAGCATGGAGACTGGTCGGCCAGTCGGCCCGGAAATATTGCCAAAGACAAATTGCCGCAGACTTGACCAGTCTTGCACTCCGGCACCACTACCAAGCGGCTCCAGATTCCAGAAATCATCGAAAATAAAAGCCCCTGACAAGCCCGGCGAGTAGAGCCAATAGGTAGCAAACAGCAGCACTGTCAGCCCGACGGCAAAACCGGCCTGAAGAACGGCATTGGGTGATGACAATAGTGGTTGTTTGATACTGGGCATAGAGTTTACTGCGGCTGGCAGTGGGGTCTGAATAGCAAAGCTCGCTATGAAATCAGGTTTTGCAGGGCTTGCCCAGAACTAAAGGCCATAGCGGGATCGTTAGTGTGAACCCGGTCTGGATTAAGCCTTGCGAGTGACAAATTGCGCCTCTCTTGTTCGCGCATAATGACAATTTTTGTCACTTCCTAACATTCGCTGTTGGACAACTTGCTGATTCCCGCCACACTGCTAAGAGACAATTTGCAGCCCGCGCCAGGCTAAAATTAAATTATCCTTAGTATTCATAATGTTACATATTTTCCAGCGGTTCTGGCTTGATAGTTGCTCTGTGTAAGGCAGCCATTTCCGAATTTATGGTTTACAGGCTGAGGCCTGTTGTTCATGTTCACTGACATTGGTGTTTTCACCAGGAGCAAATCAATGAAGAATGTAAAAGGTTTTACCTTGATCGAATTGATGATCGTTGTTGCGATCATCGGTATTCTGGCCGCTGTTGCGCTGCCGGCTTACCAGAACTATTCAAACCGCGCCGCTTTCTCTGAGCTGGTACTGGCTGTTACGCCGCGCAAAACTGCGGTTGAGTTGGCCATTCAGACTCGCTGTAACGGTTGCGCACTAGCTGACCTCGACGCAGGTACTCTGGGTATCCCTGCTGACGTAGCTGTAGCTGCCACTACTCACGGTGCGTCCGTATTGAACGGCGCCATCACTATGACTTGGCAGGATGACGGCAGCGCACTGGATGGTATTACTTACATCCTGACTGCTGACGGTGTAACACCTCCTGTTCAGTGGAGTGATGCAGGATCTTCTTGTCTGACCAACGGTCTTTGCTAAGCCCATTGCAGTCAATTTGATACAAACCGGTCCGGCAGCTTCTCACCTCCCGATGAAGCTGCCGACACCGGCCCTATCAGCCACCAATCACTGACCTCCTCGAATGGCTGGCTGACTTCAATTCCCGCTCCAACCAGAACACTTGTTATCCAGAATTTAGTAGCCCATTGAGAATGAATTGAGAGCGAATGGGACAGAGACTCACTAGTATCAATCAACGCGGTTAGCGCACAGGGAACACAGTGATGACACAACCCAGACAACAAGGCTTTACTCTTATCGAGTTGATGATTGTGACCGCTATCATCGGCATTCTGGTCTCAGTTGCACTCCCTGCCTATGACTTGTACAGAAATCGCGCCCGATTCTCTGAAGCTATTCTTGCCATTGGCTACCACAGAACAGCATTCCTCTCTCAGGTCTATGCCAACCGACTCAATGACGTGACTGATGCTGACTCAGGCACCAACGGCATACCACCGGTACAGGCGCAAGCGGCCACCACACATGGCATTTCCGTAACCGACGGCGTGATCACGGTCACCTGGCGGGCAGACGGGTCTGATCTGGAAGATGTCACCTACACCCTCACACCCGATGGCGTTGCGGCACCAGTGCAATGGACGTCCGGTGGAACTTGTGTTGATGGGGGTTACTGCTAGTTAGCGAGTCGCTTTATTAGAGCCGACCTGTCAAAGACTGGCAGTGCTGACATTGGACTGAGTGGAAGTCCGCGTATAGTCCAACGAATAGAACTCTACCAATTCGCGCGAGCCAGCATCAAAACACACGAAGCCGGTCGTCACCGCAGAAACAAACTTGCTTAGCAAACAGCTTTCGGGAATTTGCTCAAGTAACTCATCAGACACTTGTCGTCGCACCGCTTCTTCCCAGCGGTATATTGCCGCAACCTCTGCCTCTGTCGCCGGAAACGGTCTATAGCGATCTGTTTGAATAAACAACGGGTCGCCAATAAATTGCCCTCGAATATTCGCGATTTCGGCGCTGACTTGATTCTCTGGTAGCTCAGTGTAGACGAGCTTGGGGGAACTGCCCGGAAATGTCTGTAAAACACTTACATCTTTCTCGTAGTCGGCAAATTCGTCGGCGGTAAGGCTATAGATTGTATCGAAGGCCAGCACCAGCGCCACCGGCCTTTCGCTATGGACAACCCACATACCACCAGCCATACACACGGCTTGAAAAAGGGCAATACAGGTCAAATCAAATTTCAGGCCGGGCTTGCCTGCCTTGAAGACAATCAGAGTGAGCAAGGGACCAAGCACAAGGTCGACTGCGATAATAATGCGCAAACCGTTCCAGCCACCATCAATGCTGAACAGAATTCCAGGAAACCAGACGGCAACTATGATTCCGAGCAATACCAGGAATATCGAAACGCTAACGCCCAAATGAATGCCAAATGCTTGCCATCGATTCATTAAAATTTCCTCAGTGTTATCAAGTTTTCACTTTTCCGATTGGCCAACCTTTTAACCGTTTAACCTTTCAATTGCCCACTACGCCAAGCTGCCAATTTGCTTTTTTTACGTATTTTCCCAGAAGATTGGCCACCCGCGAATAGTAAACTATATTGAATTCACCCTCTAACCACCATGGTAAAAACTGTGATGGAATCGAGCACTGCTCAGCCTCAGAACCGGATTCGGACATTGAGTCATGAACTGGCCACTCGTCAGGCCCTGCCAGTGGCGCAACTCAAGAAGGCCATCAAACAATCGCAAGGCAATTGTCAGCTCTTCTTGCACTGGCTGCTGGATCAGCCGCAGCTGGACAAATTGGTACTTGCGGAGGCTCTTGCGAATGTCTACCAGCTGCCCGTTGTCGATCTGAAAGCCATTCACCTGCCGGAAAATCCCGAACAACTTGTTGCCCTGTCGCTGATTAAAAAGCACCGGCTACTACCAGTAAAAGCTCACAGCAATGTATTGACGGTTGTCGCCAGCAACCCCGACCAGGATACTGCTTTTCAGGAGCTTCGCTTTCACACCAATCGCGCCGTCAACGTCATCGTCGCTGCCCATGATCAACTTAACACGATATTGGACCGAATGGTCCGCCAGCAGGATTTCTCGGCGATTGGCAAACAAGCAAGCCATACTGACGCTGCCCAGCAACAATTGGCCAACGACCAGCAATTCAATCCCGATGATGACCGTCCTATCGTCGGCTTGGTGAACAAACTGCTCAATGATGCCGTGCAATCCAATACGTCAGACATTCACCTCGAACCCTTTGAAAAGCAGTGTCGCATTCGTTTTCGCAATGATGGTGTGCTGCACATGGTGGGGCAAATACCTGCCCATGCAGCCAGCCGTATCGCCGCGCGCATCAAGGTCATGGCACGCATGGACGTTGCTGAACGCCGACTCCCGCAAGATGGCCGCCTGCGACTGCAATACAAGCGCAACGAAGTGGTGGAGTTTCGCGTAAGTTCCGTACCTACTATCTGGGGCGAAAAGCTGGTCCTGCGGCTACTGCAAATTGATCATGCCGCCCTCGAGGTGGACCGGCTTGGGCTGGAAGCCGCGCAAAAGCAGCACTTGTTGACAGCACTACGAAAAAGCCAGGGCATGATACTCGTCACCGGGCCGACAGGCAGTGGTAAATCCAGCACATTGTACGCCGCCTTGAAGCACATCAATGACGACCTGCGCAACATCGCTACAGCTGAAGATCCGGTGGAGTTACCAATGCCGGGTATCAATCAGGTGCAGGTAAATACGCAACAGGGATTAAATTTTTCCACGGCAATGCGCGCGTTTCTGCGTCAGGACCCCGACGTTCTGATGGTTGGTGAAATCCGCGATCAGGAAACTGCTGAGATAGCCGTCAAAGCGGCCCAGACCGGACATCTGGTACTTTCAACCCTGCATACTAACAGTGCCATAGAAAGCCTCACTCGCTTGCAAAGCATGGGCGTGAAAGGCTTCAATCTTGCCAACAGCATCAGCCTCGTGATTGCGCAGCGTCTACTCCGCAAACTGTGCTCAAATTGCAAACAAGCCGCCACCTTCACAGAGCAAGATTTGGCGCAGGAAGGATTAGCCCAGCTCGGTGATGAGCAAGCTACGCTTTACAAGGCCAATGGCTGTCACGAATGTCATGCCGGTTATAAGGGCAGAATTGGAATTTATGAAGTAGTTCCCATCTCAACCACCCTGTCTCGTCATATCATGGCAGATCAAGGCATGACGACTTTCGAGCAGTCCGTGGAAGCGTCTGGAGTAACCACCTTGAGACAGTCGGCACTGCTCAAAGTCAGAGCCGGGCTCACCAGCCTGGAGGAGGCTAACCGGCTGACTTAATACACTTTTTTAACCGATGCGTGCTATAGTAGACACATCATCGGGAGAACCAACAAGACCGAGGCTCAGCATGGCAACAGAAGCGGCACAAAATACGTTTATCTGGCACGGCACCGACAAGAATGGCAACAAAGCCAAAGGTGAAGTCCAGGGAAGCAGTATGGCCCTCGTGCGTGCGCAACTACGCAAACAAGGCATTCGAACCACCAAGGTAAGACGCAAGCCCAAGGATCTGTTCGGCCCCAAAAAGCAAAAGATCAAGCCCGGTGATATTGCCGTTTTCACCCGACAATTGGCCACAATGATGAAGTCCGGTATTCCGCTGGTGCAGTCTTTCGAAATTGTCGGTGAATCTCTGGAAAATCCGTCGATGCGATTGTTAGTTCTCAGTATTCGTGACGACGTTGCCTCTGGTAATAATTTTGCCGACTGTATCCGCAAACACCCGCGCTATTTTGATGACTTGTTCTGTAATCTGGTAGATGCTGGCGAACAGTCAGGTTCTTTGGAAACCATGCTCGATCGATTGGCCACGTATAAAGAAAAATCCGAGGCATTGAAGGCCAAGATCAAGAAAGCGATGAACTATCCGATCGCGGTTGTCGCTGTGGCAATTGTGGTTACCGGCATCCTGTTAATCAAGGTTGTACCGCAATTTGCCGAAACATTCTCCAGTTTCGGCGCCGAACTGCCAGCGTTTACTCTCTTTGTTTTGAATTTGTCAGATCTGGCCATCGCGCATTGGTGGAAGATATTGATTGGTGGTGTCATCTTTGGCTTCGTCTTCAGAGAAGCGAAACTGCGATCGCAGGAAGTCCGTGACGCACTTGATAAGCTGACTCTGAAACTGCCAGTTATTGGCCCGATCATGAACAGTTCTTGTTATGCTCGTTTTACGCGTACTTTGGCGACCACGTTTTCTGCCGGTGTGCCACTGGTGGATGCACTGGACTCAGTGGCAGGTGCGACGGGCAACGTCGTCTACTCTCGGGCTACCAAAAAGGTCAAAGACGATGTGACCACAGGACAGCAGTTAGCGTTCTCAATTAAAAACACCGGCTTGTTTCCGATAATGATCACCCAGATGGTTGGTATCGGCGAGGAATCTGGAGCACTGGATAGTATGCTCGACAAATGCGCTACCTACTACGAAGCGGAAGTCGATAATGCAGTTGATGGCTTAACGGCTCTGATGGAACCCATGATCATGGCCGTACTCGGCGTGCTCGTCGGTGGCTTGATGATCGCAATGTATCTGCCGATCTTCCAGCTTGGCGCAGTGATGTAAACGGCTGCGACTGAATGGAATTACATGCACTTCTAGCAGCAAGCCCTGCATTGCTAATCACTCTGAGCGTCATTCTTGGGCTATTGGTTGGCAGTTTTCTCAATGTAGTCGTCTACCGCTTGCCAATAATGTTGCAACGCGACTGGAAGCAACAGTGTTATGAATTCCTCGAAGTGAATAAAAAGGATCAGATTGAGACTGACCAGGAAAAGGAACACCCTGTCTTCAACCTGCAAAAGCCTGACTCCCACTGCCCGAATTGCAAACACAAGATAAAACCCTGGGAAAACATTCCGGTTATTAGCTATCTGGCATTAGGTGGTAAATGCAGCGCCTGTAAAACTTCTATTTCAATGCGTTATCCAAGTGTCGAAATGGTCGCCGGCATTCTGTCCGGCCTTGTTGCTTATAACTTTGGTTACACCTGGCTGACACTGGCTATCATGATTGTCGTCTGGTCGTTGTTGGCTCTGACGTTGATAGACTACGACCATCAATTGTTGCCTGACGATATCACTCTGCCCTTGCTCTGGCTTGGACTCTTGGTTAATGCCGTGGATCTCGGGTTTGGCGTAAGTACCGTAGACTCGGTTATCGGCGCTGTCGCAGGTTACTTGTCCTTGTGGAGTTTTTATTGGATATTCAAACTCCTCACTGGCAAAGAAGGCATGGGCTATGGCGATTTCAAGTTACTGGCTGCACTAGGCGCCTGGATGGGATGGCAATCATTGCTGCCCATTATCATTTTGTCATCACTGGTTGGCGCTGTATTTGGAATAGTCATGATTGTCTTCAAAGGTCGCGACCGCTCCGCCCCGATGCCTTTCGGACCATTCCTGGCTGGTGCAGGGCTTATCATGCTGATCTGGGGCCCACAGATAATCAACGCCTACTACAGCACTCTCGTCAGCTGAATCCCTGACGCGCGTGCCTCCATGATTTTAACGTCTAGTAAAATATATATGTTCACAGTCGGACTGACAGGCGGTATCGCCAGTGGTAAATCCACCGTGGCAGCACATTTTGCTGAATTGGGTATTCGCGTAGTCAATGCGGATTCTGTGGCACGCGAAGTCGTCGAACCCGGCACCGACGCCCTTGCCAGCATTGCTGAATACTTTGGCGAGGATTTTATTGATGCACACGGCGAGCTCTTACGCGGCAAATTGCGGGAACGAGTGTTCAACCAAGCCAGCGATAGAGAGTGGTTGGAAGGCCTCTTGCATCCGCTGATTGCCGAGCAGATTCAATTACAACTTAACAATGCGCAATCACCTTACAGTATTCTCGAGTCACCACTTCTGCTCGAGACCAATCAACAATCACTGGTCGACAGGATTCTGGTCGTTGATGTCCAGCCTCAGACGCAACTGACCCGGGCATTGAGCCGGGATGGTAGTAAAGAGGAAACGATAAAGGCGATTATCGCCGCGCAGATACCACGCACTGAACGCTTGAAACTGGCCGACGATATCATCGACAATGACACAGCAGGTTTGGATTTACGTGCCGAGGTTGCGACACTGCATGCACGCTATCTTGAATTGGCCAGTTAATTCACTTCTTGATTAACACACGCACACGATACTATTTACAACACAACTCAATACGAAGCTATGACAGAGCCTAAAACAAAGATAGTGAATTGCCCGACCTGCAATACTGAAGTCGCTTGGCTGGAAAAAAATACTCACCGGCCGTTCTGCAGCGAGCGCTGCAAGCTAATCGATTTTGGCGACTGGGCAAATGAAAGAAATACTATTGTTGGCGACCCACTCTATCCGGTCGATGATGACGACCCTGATCCGTTGCAATAACTTCAACCAGGCGAGACTGGCAAGCCCAAACTTTGCTACAACGGGCTGCCGGTAATATCTGGCATTGGCATCCAATAGAACTTGCTGTTCTCAGCGTGGATGTCGTTATTCAGAAACAGGTAAATATACTCACCATCTCTGGAAATTCGAATTTTCCTGATGCTCTCGTTCGGTAGCAGACCGAGTTCATAATCTTCCAAAATCAAATGCGTTTTTACATCGAACACATAGAGTTTGTCATTGTCGGTACCGATAAGTAGCGTACCGTTTGCATTGAACGTAGCGCTGACTGGCGATTCACCAAAAAACCATTCACCGTCATTATTGAAATAGTTCTCAGGGTTCATGTCCACAACGCTGAAATCTGGCTCCGCGCTAGTGCCATCCGAATAGTTACCCGCAGGACAAGTGTAAGCAAGGCGATTGCCATCTGGCGACACATCAAAGTCTGTACAGCTGGCCCCTACTGCCACATCGGTGCCTGGCACGGCAGTGTAAGTGTTGGCATTAACATCAAAATTAAATGTCGCAAGATTGGACGCAGTAGCCAGAAAAACGTGATCCTGCACCGGATCATATTCAATGCGGACCGGGTCGAGCAGCGGTGTAGGCTCTACCAGAAAACTGGCGTTGGGATTCATCAAGCCTAACCAAAGGCCGGTTTCCGTAAAGGGTACAGTTGATTCCGGATTAACTAACTCACCGTCGTACAGTAGCGCAAACACATTGCCATTTTCACCCAGAGTGACATCGCGTAACGCCCAACTGTACGTGTAGGAATCGCCTGCCTGGCCATTAACCGTGGCGCTAATGTGATTGTAGCCTATGACACCGGAGTCCAACTCGAGTCGATACAAACGCTCAGACTCGGGATGTACCGTCATAAAAATCCGGTTGTTCTGGGGATCCAGCGTGAATTGGTCGGGTGCTGTATTAAACGAATAGGTTTTGCCTGTATCGCCAGTGATGAGATTGCGCTCAACCACACGGTTGCGAATCAGATCACCGATGATTACCCAGCCATGACAAAGCGACACAAAATCCTGACTGGGTTCCACCAGCAGTCCGCCACCAAGGGCTGAGACGAGTGCATCAGATGGTCCCGACTGCACGCCACTAATGGCCAGGGTTTCAAAAGTCCAGGGTGCTGAACCTTCCTCATACTCCAAACGAATGGCAAGTTGCGAGCCATTGTAGTCAATGCTTGGCACGTCAAGAATACCGGAAGAAATCGAATAGCTTGCCACGCCAGCTGCCACACCAGTATTTTGTGGTGGTGAGAAAGCACTGCAGTCCAGAAGCTGTGAACCGGAAACCGCAGGCGTTGAAGAGCCTCCAGTCAATGCGGCAGCGGTTAGCTCAAATTGCTGGGTGTTAGGATTGACGAGGCGAAGCTGGACGGATATTTCGCCAAAAGATGGTACTTCCACAGTAGGGACCTGAAGTGTGTAGCCATCAAAACTGGTTGCCCCACCCGATAGCGTGGGGGCTGCACCGGGCACGAACTCGAGTATTGGATTATTGCGGAATTTTACGCCTGTAAACGCCGGAAACAGTTCTTCACTGACCGCACCTGGATCAACAGCACTCTTGATGCGAAAGCCAATAAAACGGCCGGCATTAAGTGCGGCATTAACTGGGCCAGTGACGTCCACGGCAACCTCGGTCAAGCCAATGGCATTGACCTCGGCAATTGGCGACCCGAAACCGAGACTATAGTCATCAGCTTGTAGCGCACCATCATCACTGAAGTAATAGACCTCGATAGGCGCAGCGCCATTCTGTGGAAAAATCACCTCAACTGGCACACGGAGCGTCGCGGCAACAACACTCGTGGTAGAGTTCATGTCGAACACCATGGTATGAGCATCAATATAATCGGCGTTGCTAACAGCATAACCACCGCTGCTGATATAAGAAGCGCTAGTCGCTGGCGTTCCACTCACTGGCCCGGTTTCTACCAGGACCCCTTGATCAACAAGAGTTGCCACATCGGCAATAGCAGGTGCAGTAGCGATTATTCCAGCCAACATCAGGCCAGCCGCGAGTCGTTTGCCAATCATTGTCATGGTGCCGTTCACCTCTAGCCCTTAAAACAGGCGTAACTTGCGCATTTTCAACTAGTTAGAATAATTCTCAGTTAACCAGTTCACAGTCCCGGCAGCATTGACCGGCTGCGCTCGATTGCTTGGCTGGGCCACTAATCCCGCCTTCTCCAGTCAGCTGTATCTGCCCAATGTCAGAATACTTTATCACAAAACACCCACTAGCCCGCTACTATTGATGAGCTTAATATGATTGATATCAGTGACTTGCTTGGCAATTTGAAGCTTTTCTCTGAGTTTGTACCGTCACTATAACGGCGCTGCTGCGCCCAGCAGGTTCAGACCAGAAACGCGCTTATACCCGCCAAACCAATCGCGCCAGCGGCTGTGGCACGCGGCAAATCGTCACGCTGCAAGCCTCCTAATGCGTATACGGGCAGGGACACTGCATTGGCCAAACTGGCAAAGCCATCCCAACCCACACAATGCTCAGAACGATAGGATTTGGTTGGCAAGACTGGCGACAACAGCACAAAATCCGCACCCAACTGTTCAGCCAGTTGTAACTCTTGCAGAGTATGGCAGGCAACACTGAACAGCTTGTCTTGAGGCACTGGCCGTTGGCTGAGCCGTTCGATATAAGAGGCGGCACAATGGTAATCAGGGCTGAATTTTCCAGTGATTGTTTCCGGCGAACAATTCGCCATCAGCCGAATGTTATGTGAAGAGCAGAAATCTCCGGCCTGCAGATACCAATCAAGATAGGTCGAGGCGTCGAGGTGTTTTTGCCGCAATTGGATCAGTTTGAGCCCTAGCGATTGGTAGTGTTGTAGCAACGCAAGCAACTCCGACTGCGAATTCAGCGCCGGGGTAATAGCCAATTCACTGGGTAGTCCCAGCGCTTTGAGAATTGGCGCATTGGCCGCCGGAAAATCTGCAGCACGCAGGTCGACAAGCGGACGCCATTCGATAGCCTGGCCTTCCCTACCTGACGCAGTGCCGGAATAGTCTCGAAACAGCCAGACATCCAGCAGCACAGACTTGTCTGGATAAGCATGAGCAATTTTCAATAAGGGGATAGCGGCCAGTGGCGTGATGCCGACTTCTTCTTCGAATTCTCGCTGCAAGGCGCGCTGAATCTCTTCCCCGGGCTCAACTTTCCCGCCAGGGAATTCCCACAATCCGCCTTGATGTACGTGCAATGGACGCCGCGCGATCAGCACTCGGTCCTGATCATCCAGCAGCACACCTACCGCGACATGAATTTGCTTGGTCACAGTTCGAAGTCAGGAGCGGTATTCAGCATTAATACGGACATATTCATGGGATAAGTCAGATGTCCAGACGGTCTCTGCATGATCGCCGCGGCCGAGATTGATCGTGATCGTAATTTCTTCCCGGTCCATCTCAGACTGGCCCGCCGCTTCGCTATAGCGCGGGTCACGACCACCATCAGCGACTAGTGGTACGTCACCCAATGAGATAGTAATGGCATCCAGATCAAGATTCTCCAGCCCCGCGCGTCCGACCGCGGCCAGTATTCGCCCCCAATTAGGGTCCGAGGCAAACAACGCGGTCTTGACCAACGGTGATTCCGCAACGCAGTAAGCAACCTGAAGACATTCGGCGACAGATTCGCCGCCTTGAACTGCAATGGTAACGAACTTGGTCGCGCCTTCGGCATCACGAATTAGCCCGGTCGCCAGCTCAATCATCAGGTCATTGAGTGCGTGCTGGAAAGCCTTTAGACAAGCCACGTCAGTTTCCGGCTCGACGCCCGATTGACCTGTTGCAACCAAAATACAGGCATCATTGGTCGAAGTATCGCCATCGACAGTCAGTCGATTGAAAGACAGTTCAACGGCCGTCGACAACGCTTGCTGTAGCGCAGGCTTGGCGAATTGCGCATCAGTAAAGACATAAGCCAGCATGGTAGCCATATTTGGCTTTAACATGCCCGCCCCTTTAGCCATGCCGGTAATGGTCACGGTGGTTTCGCCCAACTGTACTTTCTTACTGGCAAGTTTCGGACGTGTATCCGTCGTCATAATGCCGCGGGCGGCGGCCAGCCATTGATCAGGAGCAAGTGCCGCCACGGCTTCTGGTAGCGCGGCAATCAGTTTATCGACGGGCAATGATTCGCCGATTACCCCCGTTGAAAATGGCAAGACAGCCTGCGCGTCAATCTTCTGCAAATCAGCCAACTGCGCGCAGCAACCAAGGGCATCAGTCATTCCTTGCTTGCCGGTACCGGCATTGGCATTGCCCGTATTGATGAGCAGGTAACGCGGTGCCATCACCGCAAGGTTTTGCCTGGCAACAATGACAGGTGCCGCGCAGAACGCATTACGTGTAAATACACCAGCCGATATTGAGCCTTCGGCCAACTCCACTAACACCAGATCATAGCGATCGGCATAACGAATGCCCGCTTGCACGCTGGCTAAACGAATACCCGATACCGGATGCACCTCGAGCAACGATTCCTTTCCTACTGCCATATGGGTTATCCCAATTTACCGTGACAGACCTTGTATTTTTTGCCTGAACCACACGGGCAAGGGTCATTGCGACCTACTTTTGGAACATCGCGCACAAACGGTTTGCTCTGGTCGCCCTGCTGACTACCAGACTCGCCCGCCGCTTGCCGGCCGGACTCACCCTCTGCGCCGGACATAGCTGAGACATTCTGATGTTGAAAATTCATGCGTGCTCGCGCTTTTTCTTCTTCGCGCTTGCGTTCAATCGCATCGACCTCGTCTTCCTGGCGGATCTTCACGTGGCTCAGCATCTTGATCACCTCACGCTGCAAGTTGCTCATCAACTCGGTAAACAAAGCAAAGGCTTCTCGCTTGTATTCCTGACGCGGGTTCTTGCCGCCGTAGCTGCGTAAAAATATCCCCTGACGCAGATGATCCATCGTCGCCAGGTGCTCTTTCCAAAGATTGTCCAATATCTGTAGCGTAATCTGCTTTTCGAAGAGGCGCATCTTGTCGCCCACGGCTTCGCACTTGGCTTCATATTCTGCAGTCAGGATGTCATTAATCTTCGATTTCAGTTGATCTTCGAAGAGTTGGTCGTCTTCATCCAGCCAAGTCTGAATTGGCTGATCACTGGCAAATTCTGTTTTTATGGCTTCTTCCAAACCGGCAATGTCCCACTGTTCAGGAACGCTTTGCGGCGGGATGTAGTCATCCACCAATTGCTCGACAACCTCTTGACGCATATCACCGAGCAGCTCAGAAATATCATTGCTGGCCATCAATTCATTACGTTGGCGATAAATAATCGTGCGCTGATCGTTGGCAACGTTGTCGTATTCAAGCAACTGCTTACGAATATCAAAGTTACGCCCTTCGACCTTGCGCTGCGCTTTTTCAATTGAGCGCGTCACCATGCCATGCTCAATCGCCTCACCACGCTCCATACCCAATCGACGCATGAAATTCTTGACGCCGTCGGTCGCAAAAATACGTAATAGATTGTCTTCCATCGACAGGTAGAAGCGGGAATAACCCGGATCACCCTGACGCCCGGCACGGCCTCGCAGCTGATTATCGATACGGCGAGATTCATGACGCTCGGTGCCGATAATATGCAATCCACCTGCAGCCAATACCTGCTCATGACGCTTCTGCCACTCTGCTCGGGCTTGGTCCTTCTTCTCTTCGCTAACATCGCCCATGGCTTGCACTTCAACTTCCCAGTTACCGCCAAGCACGATATCTGTGCCTCGACCTGCCATGTTGGTAGCAATGGTCACAGCACCTGGACGCCCCGCCTGAGCAATAATTTGAGCTTCTTTTTCGTGGAACTTGGCGTTGAGCACTTCGTGAGCAATCTTGTTTTTGGTAAGAAATTTGGAAAGAATTTCCGACGTATCAATCGAAGCAGTACCGACCAGCACTGGTGCACCGTTGTTGCTGGCTTCTGTAATGTCTTCAACTATTGCCTCGAACTTTTCTTCCATCGACAAATAAATCAGGTCGTTGGCGTCGTTCCTGATCATGGGCTTGTTGGTCGGAATCACGACCACGTCGAGCCCATAGATCTGACTAAATTCGAATGCTTCGGTGTCCGCCGTACCGGTCATACCGGACAGCGTATTGTATAAACGGAAGTAGTTCTGAAATGTAGTTGAGGCCAGCGTCTGGCTCTCACTTTGAATTTGCAGTCCTTCTTTGGCCTCAAGCGCCTGGTGCAAGCCCTCGGAAAGTCTGCGACCTTCCATGGTTCGTCCCGTGTGCTCATCAATCAGAACAATGCGGTTTTCCTGAACAATGTACTCCACGTCGCGATTAAACAGATGGTAGGCCTTGAGGGCCGCATGGATGTGATGTAGCAGAGACAGATTCGTTGCTGAGTACAGCGACTCCCCCTCGTTAAGCAGCCCCTGACTGATAAGCAGACCTTCGACAAATTCATGGCCAGCCTCGGTCAATTCAACCTGCCGACTCTTTTCGTCGACAGAGAAATGGCCGCTGTCCTCAGGCACATAATTCTTGTCCATCATGTCCATCTTGGATCGTTCTTGCTTCTCACCCTTTTCAAGTTTCGGCACAAGTTTATTGATGGCAATGTACATTTCCGAGCTATCTTCGGCAGCGCCGGAGATAATCAGAGGCGTCCGCGCCTCATCGATAAGAATTGAATCGACTTCATCAACAATGGCGAAATTCAGTTTGCGCTGCATTTTGTCTTCGAGACGAAATGCCATGTTGTCGCGCAAGTAGTCGAAGCCGAATTCGTTATTGGTGCCATAGGTAATCGAAGCTTCGTAGGCGGCACGTTTTTCCTCGGGATTCTGACCCGACTTGATCACACCAACACTCAAACCTAGAAACTCAAAAACCGGCCGCATCCAGTTAGCATCACGCTCTGCCAGATACTCATTCACGGTCACTACATGCACGCCGTCGCCAGACAAGGCATTTAAATAGGCAGGCAGAGTTGCTACCAGTGTTTTACCTTCACCCGTGCGCATCTCGGAAATATTGCCTTGATGCAACACCATGCCACCAATCATCTGCACATCGAAGTGCCGCAGCTTGAGTGTACGTTTACTGGCTTCTCGAACAGCGGCAAAAGCCTCCGGCAGAATCTTGTCCAGGCTTTCGCCCTCGGCGGCTCGTTTGGCGAACTCGTCAGTCTTGGCTTTCAATTCCGCATCTGACAACGCGGCGAATTGCTCTTCATAGCCATTGATCGCTGTCACTGTGCGTTGCATTTTTTTCAGCGTACGAGTGTTACTCGTGCCGAATATTTTCTTGATAATGTTCATACTGATTTCTTAGTGAGTAATTGAATTAGCATACGATACGACAGCGAGCGACTCTTAAGTAACGAGCGACTATCGAATCTTCGGGGATATTGGGAGGAGTAACTATCTGGCGGTGCGGTGGATGTAGGCAGCAGGGTCTACGACACGACCATTTTTGTAAACTTCAAAGTGTACGTGGGGGCCAGTAGAGCGGCCAGTGGAACCGACAAGCGCGATGTTCTGCCCTTTGTTGACGACATCGCCGACTTCGACAAATAACTTTTCAGAGTGCGCATATCGCGTAGTAAAGCCACTGCCGTGATTGACTTCGACCATGAGTCCGTAGCCAGAGCGAGGACCTGCCCAGGTCACAACTCCGGAAGCGACTGTATTAATATCGGTACCGGATTTACCTGTCGTGAAATCAATACCTGGATGGAAACTGAGACGGCCAGTAAACGGATCTGGACGCTGACCGAAACGTGATGAAATCCAACCATTTTCGATTGGCCGGCCGGCAATGAATACATCAGATTGGATCTTGCGATCAACCATCAAGCCTTCAAGAATTTCCAACTGCTGTTGGCGGTCTTCCAGTTGTCTTTCCAACTGGCTTACGGCGCTCAAAACACCAGTCGAATTGTAAGGCACTGAATTACCTAAATCCGGACCACCCACGGGAACTGATTGGGTGAAATCAAATTCGCCATCATCGAGATTGGCAATGGTAGTAATTCGCTCGCCGACGGCATCGAGGCGAACCAATCTGGCTTGTAACATAGCCAAGCGCAATGTGAGCGCTTCGAGTTGTTGTTCGGAATCCTGTTTGATATCGGCCAGCTGTTCGGCCTGTAATTTAATCTGCCGTTCCCAGTTTTGTGCTGTTTCTTCGCTGAAGATGCCAGTGTTCTGCGACACGGCCAGTTGGTACCCGAAATAGCCTAGCGCTACGGGTGCACCTAACAAACACAGGGAGAGGAGGCCTTTGAGCCAGCCTTTGAGGATTATGGTCCGCGTGTGACCATGTCGTTGATCGACGAGAATGACTTTCATTACTTAATCGAGTTGCAGCTACTCAGTTCGATGCTCGGCGGTCGAGAATCAGGCAGATTTGGGACTGCATCTTCGCTGCAGTGCTCACGGTGAAGTGTAAGTTCACACAAGAATCGACCCGATGCAACGGTGATCGCCACATTATGGACGATTTCGGGGCCAAACCGCCCCGATCATCACAATTATCGACTATCAGGCAGCCAATACCGGCTTCATGTAGGAAATCGGCACATTGTTCTCTGTGTCGAAACTAACAATTTCCCAAGCATCTTGATTTACTTCGAGCATTCTTAATAATGCATTATTGAGGGCATGTCCAGATTTATAGCCCTTGAACTCACCAATGAGGCTGTTACCCAACAGGTACAAGTCACCGATGGAATCGAGGATCTTGTGCTTGACGAATTCATCTTCGTAACGCAAGCCGTCCTCATTCAAAACTTTGTAGTCACCAACTGCGATGGCATTGTCCATACTGGCACCGAGTGCGAGATTGCGATTACGCAGCTCTTCAAACTCGTGCATGAAGCCGAAGGTGCGTGCTCGGCTGACTTCTTTAACAAAGGACGTACTCGAGAAGTCGATAGTGGCACTCTTCGTGTACTTCTTATAAACGGGATGATCATAAAGTAGCGTGTAGCTAACCTTGAAGCCGTTAAAAGGCTCAAGACTCACAGACTTGTCGCCCTGCTCAAGTGTGATCGGCTTCTTGATCTTGATGAATTTCTTCAGCTCAGATTGCTCTTCAATGCCAGCTGATTGGATCAAAAAGACAAACGGGCCTGCACTGCCATCCATAATAGGCACTTCCGGCGCACTGACATCGACATAGCAATTATCGATACCGAGGCCAGACATGGCGGACATCAAATGTTCAATGGTGGAAATGCGGACGTTATCTTTAACCAGTGTTGTCGAAAGAGTGGTGTCACCAACATTCGCTGCGCGTGCTTCGATTTGAACAACAGGATCTAGATCGACACGGGTGAAGACAATACCAGTATTAACCGGAGCGGGACGCAGGGTGAGATAAACTTTCTCTCCAGTGTGCAATCCTACACCTGTGGCGCGGATGGCATTCTTCAGCGTTCGTTGCTTTAGCATGATTCTATTGTGATTCCTTTATTATGTGACTGTCAGAAATTGATCCGGTTCCCCTACGTGGCGAAATAATCATTGTCTGACAGTTGGGTGCTACGTCTGTAAGACATTGCCCTTTTGTAATTTCAGTTCACGACTCTGAAAATACAACTGCATGGATTCCTGAATGTCCATGCAGTAAGCGACCAAGTACAGCCTCATTCTTCTATTTATAGAGAACTTCTTTTTATAGTGTCTCGGCATCGGGCATAAAACCCTAAGACCGGAAATGCAACATTCTGTGGTGCCTGGCACACCAGTAATCGAGCGTTCAGCCGACTCTGGCGTTAACTTCCACTGAGCAACCTGAACAGACGTCGTCCGGCGCCCATTATCCCGTCATAAAAGCGACGTTTGTGGGCCTGAAAACCGGGGCATGTTACCAGAGTTAAGCGCAAACCCCAACTTCTGAAAACTCATTAGCTGACAATAACATAGAGCATTTGCGATGGCCTGTTATGTCAGTTGTGCCCCGGCGCCGGGCACAGGCGGTGTTAATCCGCCTGGCGACGCAAGAATGCCGGTATATCAAGATAATCCATATCTGGCTCAGCACCTACAGCCTTGGCCATCGCCGCGCCGCGGCCTGCCGCTTCGCGATTGCGCATAACTGCCGGTTTATCCAGTTGACGATAATCTGTCGCTGACGATCGGTGCGTGTTGTCCACAACTTTTGTGGGCTTTTCGATGCGTCCGCCCAGACCAGTAGCAACAACGGTTACGCGCATTTCTGATTCCAGAGTTGGATCAATCACCGTACCCACAACAACCGTGGCATCATCTGAAGCAAATTCTTCAATGGTGTCGCCTACTTCAGAGAATTCTCCCAGTGACAAATTCTCACCGGCAGTAATATTGACCAGAATACCGCGCGCACCTTCAATATTGACATCTTCGAGCAGCGGACTACGAATGGCTGCCTCGGCTGCCTCACGGGCGCGGTCCTCACCACTGGCGAAACCGGTACCCATCATGGCCATGCCCATTTCTGACATCACTGTTTTCACATCTGCGAAGTCGACGTTAATCATACCCGGGTTCATGATCAGGTCAGCAATACCCTTCACTGCACCAAGCAATACATCATTGGCTGCCTTGAAAGCTTCCAACAGAGAAGCATCTTTACCCAGGACATCGAGTAATTTTTCATTGGGAATAGTAATCAATGAATCAACATTTTCTGTCAGTTGCTGAATGCCCTGTTCGGCAATCGCGCTTCGCTTCTTACCTTCAAATGGAAAGGGTCGAGTCACAACAGCGACAGTAAGAATTCCCATCTCGCGTGCTACTTCCGCGACAATAGGCGCGCCACCTGTGCCAGTACCACCACCCATGCCGGCGGTAATAAAGACCATGTCAGCCCCGGAAAGAATTTCCGCGATCTCATCACGATCTTCAAGCGCAGCCTGACGACCGATTTCCGGATTCGCACCAGCTCCCAGGCCTTTGGTAATTGTACTGCCCATTTGCAGCACAGTTTTAGCCTTCAGGTTATTGAGTGCCTGAGCGTCTGTATTGGCGCAAATAAAATCTACACCTTCTACATGGTTATTGATCATATGGTGAACAGCATTTCCGCCGCCACCACCAACACCGATCACTTTGATAACGGCGTTCTGTGGTACATTTTCGACTAATTCAAACATATAGCCCCCTGTTCATTGTATTCTGTCACTTGCGTGGATTTTTGACTGATGATTAAAAATTTCCCTGGAACCAGCTTTTAACTCGATCTACCAGATGTATTTGTGGTTCTTTCTTCGGATCAAGTCCATCTCGCTCCTGGTGTTGCTTCAGCCCATACAGTAGTAACCCAACGCCCGTGGAATAAATCGGGTTTCTTACAATATCGGCTAATCCGTGAACATTATGAGGCGCACCTATGCGTACTGGAGCATGAAAAATCTCCTCAGCAAGGTCTACGACTCCTTCCATTTTGCTTGTACCGCCAGTTAGCACAATGCCCGCTGCAAGCAGGTTTTCAAAACCGCTTCTTTGCAACTCCGCCTGCACCAAAGTAAACAATTCGTCGTAGCGCGGCTCAACCACTTCAGCCAGCGCCTGCCGCGATAATTCTCTGGGCGGTCTATCTCCCACACTGGGGACTTTGATTGTTTCATCCGCGCTAGCCAATTGCGTCAGCGCACAGGCATATTTGATTTTAATTTCGTCGGCATTCTCGGTTGGTGTGCGCAAAGCCATCGCGATGTCATTGGTCACCTGATCACCGGCGATTGGAATAACACCCGTATGGCGAATCGCGCCTTCGGTGAAGATGGCGATATCTGTCGTGCCACCACCAATGTCGACCAGGCAAACACCCAGCTCTTTTTCATCTTCGGTCAGAACGGCGTAGGCCGATGCCAGTTGCTCGAGAATAATTTCTTCTGTTTCCAGGCCGCAACGCTTGATACATTTCTCAATGTTTTGAACTGCATTGATCGCACATGTCACCAAATGAACTTTTGCCTCAAGACGAACACCTGACATCCCCAGCGGCTCTTTCACGCCTTCCTGGGAATCAATGATGTATTCCTGCGGCAGTATGTGCAGCACCTTCTGGTCAGCGGGAATTGCAACTGCCTGCGCTGCATCGATAACGCGCTCAATATCGGCACGCATCACTTCGCCGTCACGAATAGCGACAATGCCATGAGAGTTCATGCTGCGAATATGACTACCGGCGATGCCGGCATAAACAGAGTGAATCTGACAGCCAGCCATCAATTCAGCTTCTTCTATGGCACGCTGAATAGATTCCACTGTCGATTCGATATTAACGACAGTACCTTTTTTAAGGCCGCGCGACTGATGGCTACCGATTCCGACAATATCGAGGCTGCCGTCGGCGTTTATTTCACCGACGATGGCGACGACTTTGGACGTCCCGATATCCAGTCCGACGATCATATTTTCAGTTGCTGATTCACTCATGATCGGCACACTCCCAAGAGCGCGTGATGTTGTTTTTCAATGTACTCACTCATAACTGACTGGCAGCGATTTCTGCCAGCTCCTCATTCTTGAATGCAATGGCAACACCGTTGCCGTAGCGCAAATCTGCTGATTTGATTGTTGCCGTACGCATTGCCGGCTCAGCTTCATAGAAGCGTAGAAAACGTTGCAAGCGATCGAGAATTTGTGTGCGACCAACAGCAATCTCGAATTCATTATTGATAGTAATATTCCAGCTACCACGGGAGCTTAGCTCCAGTTTGCTCAGACGAAGGCCAGCAGGAAACAATTGCTCATTGATCGCTTGATACTGCTGCATCACTTGCATCTGACTACCTTCCGGGCCAACCAGATGCGGCAAACTAGCCAGTGAGTCTACTTCTGGCGGCACGAACACTTCCGCGCGCTGGTTCAGTACTCCGCTATCGCCCCATCGCGCAATCGGCACTTCTTCTTCCAGAAACAGCGCCAGGCTGTCTGGCCACAAACGCTGTACGCTTGCACCAGCTATCCAGGGATGCGCCTCAAGATCGTCCTGTACTGCGGCCACATTAAATTCGAAAAAGCCCTGCCCCATGTGACCAGCCAAAAGCGAGCGAATCTCTGCCGCTGAAACCCGGTTCCAGGGATTCTCCATGCGCACTTTGGTAATCGGTCGGTTCACAAAAGCGGCCACGTTGTCGCGCTTGACTACAAGCATCCCCAGCAATGCAAACACACAACAACCGAATACGATCAGGCCACGCCGCGGATTAGCACGCGGCTTAAGCGGTTGCCTGGCGCGTGAAGTTGCCAGCGACTTTCTGGTTCTGGCATTACCCGCTGTTGATTTTGTTTGTCTGGCCATCATTTTTCGCGTGTCTCAAATTCCAAAATGCGAACTAGCAAATCATCAAAACTTATGCCGACTGCTTTAGCTGCTGTTGGCACAAAACTGTGCTCCGTCATACCCGGCACTGTATTCAACTCCAACAGGTAAAACTGCCCTGCCGCGTCCTGCATCACATCTACTCTTGCCAATCCACTACACTCAAGGCTGCGGTAAGCCGCAAGCACGAGATCATTCAGCTCTTGCAACTTCGCTTCATCAAGTCGTGGCGGACAAATTACTACCGTGTCTTCATCCACATACTTGGCATCGAAATCGAAAAACTGCCGTTTTGTTTCCAGCTGAATTGCCGGAAGCAATTCCTCTCCCAGTACACCCACAGAGAACTCTCTGCCAGCGACATATTTTTCTGCCATCACGTGAGCATCAAACTCACTCGACTTTTCAAACTGTTCCAGTAAGGCCTCAGCGCTATCGACGATGGCAATTCCCAAACTGGAACCCCCACTGACGGGCTTGACTACTACCCGGCCAAACTCGCTGACGATGGCCTGCCAATTTGAATCTGGCCCAAGGATGTAATACGGCGATGTACTCAATCCCAACTGTTGCCAGACCAACTTGCTCTTTACCTTGTCCATGGCCATTGCCGAGGCCAACACACCGCTTCCGGTATAGGGTAGCTGCATGATCTCAAGCAGGCCCTGCATCACTCCGTCTTCACCACCCTGGCCGTGAAGCATGTTCATAACCAGGTCTGGCTTGGCATCTTGCAACCGGGCAATGACATCACTACCTACATCAATCATGAGGGCATCGACACCCAAACGCTGTAATCCATTGAACACTGTCTGGCCACTAATTAGAGAAACTTCGCGCTCTGACGAGTGGCCACCTTTCAGCACTGCAACGCGGCCGACCTTCGCTAATACTTCTTCTCTATTTATCGTTCTCATAGGCAATTCTTTTAACATTCAAACGGCAATTTCTTCTATAAAAATCAATAAATTACTTGATCTCGAAGCCCTGGGCGGCCAGCTCTCTGGCAAGACCGCCAACACTGCCTGCACCCTGGGTCAACACGATGTCGCCTGCTCGCAGCAAATCATTCAAAATCGGCGAAACATCGCCTTCTTTTTGCACAAAAACCGGGTCGACCTTGCCGCGCAAACGAATACTGCGACATAAACTTCGCGAATCTGCCCCCGGGATTTTTTTCTCGCCAGCCGAATACACTTCGAGCAGAAGCAGCACATCGACTTCCGATAGCACATCAACAAAATCTTCGTAGAGATCCTTGGTTCGGCTATAGCGATGCGGCTGATAAATCATCACAACCCGACGCTCTGGCCAGCCATCCTTCAAAGCGCGAATAGTGGCAGAGACCTCAGTTGGGTGGTGCCCATAGTCATCCACCAACATGATGTGGCCATCGGCCACTGGAAAATCACCCTGCACATCGAAACGCCGACCGACCCCAGCAAAATTCTTGATGCCAGCCTTAATATCCTTGTCCTTGATGCCTTCATCGCTGGCTATGACAACAGCGGCTGTCGCATTTAGTGCGTTGTGCCGGCCAGGCATCCCCAGAGAGATTTTCAATGGCGTTTTCTTACCTTGCCTGAAGATCTCAAAACTGGTGGTCAGCTCCTTCTGCTTAAGATTGCAAATGCGAAAATCTGCATCTTCAGAAAAACCATAAGTAATTTTCGGCCTGGAAATTCTTGGCACGATTTCCCGCACCACCGGATCATCAATACACAATACCGCCAACCCGTAGAATGGCAGGTTATGCAGAAAATCAACGAAGTAATCTTTCAGGCGATCGAAGTCGCCGTCATAAGTACTCATGTGGTCAGCTTCGATATTCGTCACCACCGCAACCATGGGCTGCAGATGCATGAACGAGGCATCACTCTCATCGGCCTCGGCAACCAGATAACGGCTGGTACCAAGCTGCGCGTTGGTGCCAGCGCTGTTGAGCAGCCCGCCGATAACAAACGTTGGATCAAGACCACCCGCAGCCAGAATTGAAGCAACGATGCTGGTCGTTGTGGTCTTGCCATGAGTACCGGCAATGGCGATCGAATGTCGATAGCGCATTAACTCTGCCAACATCTCCGCTCTGGCAATGAGCGGTTTGTTCTCTGTGAGTGCCAGCTTGATTTCCGGGTTTCTCTGATCGATAGCACTGGAGTAGACAATGACATCTGCAGCACTGGCATTCTTGGCAGCGTGCCCAATGAAAATTCTGGCGCCCAATTTTTGCAAGCGCTCAGTGTTCGCCGATTTCTTCAAATCAGAGCCAGTAATCTTGTAACCCTGATTCAACAATACCTCGGCGATACCACACATACCGGCACCACCCACACCGACAAAGTGAATCGTCTTGATGCGGCGCATTTCCGGAATACTATGCACTGTGACTGACTTAGGCATGCATAAACCTCCGACATTGCGCGGCTATCTTTTCTGACGAATCCAGTATGGCCGCCTGACTGGCGTTACTACGCATTACATCGAGGGTGTCACGATGGCGGTCGAGCTGATGCAATATCTTCAACACAGATTTGGCCGACAGTTCTTTTTGTTCGAGCAGATAAGCTGCGTTTTTTTCAACCAACCAACGCGCATTAAGTAATTGCTGCTGATCCTTGTGGTGCGGGTAGGGAATAAAAATTGCCGGCAATCCAACTGCAGCAATTTCACTTACTGTGCTCGCCCCGGAACGGGCAATGACAATATCTGCCCAGCCAAACACCTCAGCCATGTCATTGACAAACGGCACAACCTGACAGGATTTGTCGAGCGTAATATCGAGTGACTTGTACAGTTGTACTGCCTTTTCATGGTTACGAGCACCAGCCTGATGAATGACCTCTGGGCGAATACCGTCCCAATTCACCAGCAATTCAGGAATAACTTTATTGATTGCTTCCGCACCCTGACTGCCGCCGAGAACCAGAATTCGTAGTGGTCGATAGCGGTCCATCGCACCATTGGTTCGCCCGTGCAGCTCGGCGATATCTTCGCGAATCGGATTGCCCAGATGCAGCACTTTTTTGGTGGCAGGAAATGTGCCCGGAAATGCTTCAATAACCAGATTTGCTACTCGAGACAACCATTTATTAGTAAGACCAGGCACAGCATTCTGTTCATGGATAAGCAACGGCACGCGCAACAATTTGGCAGCGATACCAGCTGGCCCACAGACGAAACCGCCCATGCCAAGAACGCAATCAGGATTGCTCTGGCGAATTATCGCTATAGATTGTTGTAGTGCTTGTATCAACATTAATGGTGCCATTAATTTTCGTTTGATATTGCTGCCGCGCAGCCCTTTAACTGAAACCTGATACAACTTGATTGAGGTTTCACGTAATAACTCATTTTCCATGCCTGCTGGCGTGCCCAACCATTCGACCTCTACGCCCTGACGCTGCATCTGCCTGGCTATCGACAGTGCCGGAAATACATGACCGCCAGTGCCCGCAGCCATGATCAAAATTTTGCCTACCTTTTTGTTCATAACTAGCGGCTCGCACCAGTAGCACCTTCCGCGGTTTCCGCTTCGAACTGAATTCGCAACAGCAACGCCGCCATATAGCAACTCACAATCAAACTCGCGCCGCCGTAACTCAAAAATGGCAAGGTCAATCCTTTAGTTGGTAACAAGCCCAGATTGACGCCCACATTGATCATGGTTTGGCCAGCAAAAAGAAGAGCAATTCCGTAGGCACAGAACGCATTGAATTCATTGCCCGCACGTTGCGCCGCCTGACCAATGCGAAAAGCTTTGAAAACCAGCATACTGAATAGAAAAACAACAAAACAGACACCGACCAGGCCCAACTCTTCACCAATAATAGCGAGCACAAAATCGTTATGCGCCTCCGGCAGGAAATACAGTTTTTGGATACTATTGCCCAGACCAACACCAAACCATTCACCACGACCAAACGCGATGAGCGCCTGTGTTAGCTGATAACCTCCGCCGTAAACATTTTCTGCCGCCCACGGATTCAGGAAAGAGGAAAAGCGAACCATCACATAGGGTTTCATGACCGCCAGTGTGACGATGGCGCCAACACATACTGTCAGTATTAATGCGAAACGGTGTATTTTCGCGCCAGCCAAAAAGATCAGACAGAAACCCGTCAGTAGGAGGATCACCATAGCACCGTGATCGGGCTCAAAGTGCAGCAGTACAACCGCAGCGCCGATCACCAGCATCGGCTTGATGAAACCTGACCACCGTTCTTTAACTTCTTCGCGGTGGCGCTCAAGATAGGCAGCAAAATAAAAGACGATGAATATTTTCGCCAATTCTGATGGCTGCAAATTAAACGGCCCAAGATCGATCCAGCGAGCACTACCATTAACAACCTTGCCAATACCCGGCACGAGCACAAGCAATAACAAGGCATAGGAGGCCATCAGTAAAAACCAGCTATAGCGCCGCCAGAATGCCATAGGGAAGAACATCGTACCGATCATGGCAACAAGACCCAGACCTGCAAAGATGATTTGTCTCTTGAAATGGTACATAGAGTCACCAAACGTGCTACTGGCGATTTCCACTGACGCCGACGTCATCATCAATAAACCGAGAGTCAACAGAACAAGCACGGTCAGTAGCAGACCATTCAATCTACCCAGATCAATAGATGATTCCGCTCGCTGCTGCAAACCAGATGCCATACTCATTGCAGTGACTCCACAGCTGACACAAACGCTCTGCCACGTTCCTGAAAATTACTGAACATATCGAAGCTGGCACATGCCGGCGACAACAGTACCGCGTCACCAGACCGGGCTACGCTGGCCGCGAGCGAAACCGCCTGCGCCATATCACTGGCAAATTGCACTGGCATGTCATCGTCTAGACTGGCAGCGATCTCACCAGCATCTTGACCAATAAGAATGGCTTGCTTGCCCCAACGATTCAGCGCCGGACCCAAAGCTGAGAAATCGGCACCTTTACCAACGCCGCCAGCTATCAGAATCACGTGCCCGGTGATGCGCTTGCCAATGCCTTCAATAGCAGCAACTGAAGCACCCACGTTGGTACCTTTCGAATCATTGAAAAACTCAACACCATTCACTGCCGCAACAAACTGGCAGCGATGCGGCAAACCAGTAAATTCTCGAGCCGCCTGTCGAATCACAGCTGGCGGCACAGCAAAGGCCATTGCCATCGCCATGGCTGCCAGCGCGTTGGCGATATTGTGCTGACCAACAATTTTCAGATCAGAAACCGGAATGATCGTTTCCAATTGATAACTCAAAAACTGCTCACCCTGTTCTTCAAGCAATCCAAGCCCATTGTTTTCGGGCTTGCCAATTCCGAACTCCCACTGCCGTGGAGCATCACTACCCGTATAGGCAGTGCAGGCATCTTCACGATTGACCACCACCTGACGAGCACCATTAAAAATGCGCTGCTTGGCTTGCTGGTAAGCAGCCATGTCCGGGTATCGATCCATGTGGTCAGCTGACAAGTTCAAAATTGTTACCACTTCTGCCTGTAAATTTTCTGTTGTTTCCAATTGAAAGCTGGACAACTCCAGCACGTAGCAATCTGCTTCTTTATCTTCCAGCAAATCCAGTGCTGGACGTCCCAACCCCGCTTCGAGATTGCCACCCAGTGCAACCTTCTTTCCCGCGGCACGTAAAATTTCTGCCAATAACATGGCAACTGTGCTTTTACCATTCGAGCCTGTAATTGCCAGGATCGGCGCCTTGGCTGCACGAGAGAAAATATCCACATCACCAGTGATGCGCACTCCTGCCCGTCGTGCTTGCTCAATCTCCGCTGTTTGCAAACTTAAACCGGGGCTGACAATCAATTCTTCAGCTGCCAGCAAACTATCTGACTCAAACCCACCTAATGTGAGCGCAATCTCGGGAAACTGCTGCTTGAATTCTTCCAGGCCCGGTGGATTATCCCGGTTATCCACGACCCGAAAAGGCAAACCTTTTCGCTTCAGGTAGCGAGCACAGGACAGTCCTGTGGCTCCCAGCCCAACTATAATTGTCTTGGCATTGACCGATTCATTCTCCACCGTAATGGCAACCGAATTAGCGCAATTTCAACGTGGCAAGACCGAACAACACCAACATCACGGTGATTATCCAAAAGCGCACAATCACTCTTGGTTCGGGCCAACCTTTCAATTCGAAATGGTGATGCAATGGCGCCATGCGAAAAATTCGCTTGCCAGTCAGCTTATAAGAAGCGACTTGCAAGATGACCGACACCGTTTCCATCACAAAGACGCCGCCCATGATGAAAAGCACAATCTCGTGACGGGCAACGATCGCCATGGCACCAAGCGCCGCACCCAGCGCTAACGCACCTACGTCACCCATAAAAATTTGCGCTGGGTACGTGTTAAACCAAAGAAAACCGAGTCCGGCACCCAACAAGGCGCCGGCAAATATCACGACTTCACCCGAACCCACTACATAGGGAATATTCAGATAGGCAGAAAATTCAACATGGCCAGCCAGGTAGGCGATCACACCCAACGCACCACCGACCATCACCGTGGGCAGAATGGCCAGGCCATCAAGGCCATCTGTCAAATTAACCGCATTGGAAAAGCCAACGATCACGAAATAACTGAAGATGATATAGAACACACCGAGATCGAGGGCCACATCCTTAAAAAATGGCAAAATGTATTGTGTTTCAACAGGGCTATAAGCCGTGTAGTAGAGAACGATGGCAGCTACCGCGCCGATAATGGATTGCCAAAAGTATTTCCAGCGTGCCGGCAAGCCAATCGGGTTTTGCAAAAATACTTTACGATAATCATCTACCCAGCCAACTGCACCAAATAACAGAGTCACCAGCAGGACAATCCAGACATAGTGGTTCGCCAGATCTGCCCAGAGCAATGTACTGATTGCAATACTGACCAGAATCAATGCCCCACCCATTGTTGGTGTACCAGCTTTACTAAAGTGCGTTTCGGGGCCATCATCACGTACGACCTGTCCGATCTGGTGATAGTTGAGCCGTCTTATCAGTGTCGGCCCAATAATGAGTGAGACACCAAGCGCGGTGAGAATGCTGAAAATGCCGCGCACAGTAATGTACTGCAGCACGGCAAAGTTACTATTGAACTGCATCAGGTGTTCGGATAACCAGACCAGCATTATTGCTCCCCCGCGTTTTGCATTGCCTTTATAACCAGATCCATCTGCGCACCTCTTGAACCCTTAACGAGAAAGGCAATGTCATTGCCAGCCTGAGCTTGACAGGCTGCAATCAGTTCTTCTTGATTTTCAAAATAGCGACCTCGATCACCATAAGCCGCCACGGTGTAACGCGTGAATTCGCCCACACCCCATAGTTCATCGATATCTGAATTGGCAGCGTAATGGCCCACCGACTCGTGCGCCGAAACAGACTCCTCCCCCAACTCTTTAATATCCCCGGCTATGAGAAATTTTCTTTCGCTGAATGAATTCAGCACATCAATTGCAGCCATGAATGAACTTGGACTTGCGTTGTAGGTGTCGTCGATCAAACAGCAGCCGTTTAGACCAGATAAAATACACATGCGCCCTTTGACCGGCGCCAACTCACTCAAGCCCTTTTTTACATCGTCAAGACTCGCACCCGCTTCCATGGCAGTGGCTGCAGCTGCCACTGCATTCTTGACGTTGTGAGCACCAAGTAACTGCATCTGGATATCGGCATTGCCATCTGGACTTTCTAACGTGAAACTTACCTGACCGCGCCGGCCGATCTGGATGTCATTCGCCCGGTAGGCAATCTGCGGGCCAACAGTGGTGACACTGAATTGCACAATGCGCTTTTCAGTTGCGCGGCGCATCCACTGCTCGACGTTTGGGTCATCAGCATTTAACAGGGCTGTTCCGCCCGGCTGCAGACCATCGAGTATCTCGCCCTTGGCTTCAACAATTCCTTGCAGACTACCAAATCCTTCTATGTGCGCTGCTGAAGCATTAGTGATCAGGACGATGTTTGGACTGGCGACACCAACACTGAAAGCAATCTCGCCTTTACAATTGGCGCCCATTTCAACCACTGCAAACTCATGATCCTGCTCAAGGCGCAGCAAGGTCAGCGGCACGCCAATCGTGTTGTTCAGGTTGGCATCTGTACTTAGCGTTTTGCCGGTGTGCTTCAGTATGCAAGCGAGCATTTCTTTGACTGTGGTTTTACCCTGGCTACCGGTCAACGCAATAGTCGTTGCCTGACTGCGCAAGCGATTTTCATGCGCTATCGCACCAAGAGCTGCATGGGTATCTGCCACTTTGAGCAAAGCGATTTTGTCGTGTTCTATATCCCGACTGACGATCGCAGCACTGGCGCCCTTCGCCACTGCTTCATCGACAAACTCATTACCATCGAAGCGCTCACCCACTAACGCCAGATAGGCATCGCCTTTCTGGATCGCTCTGGTATCAGTAGACAAGCGACCAAATTCGGCATCGCTACCGATCACCTGACCATCCAACTTGTCCGCTAACGCGGTGAGTGACATAGAGCCTATCAATGCATGCGCCTCAGTTTTTACGCGCCAGCTTTTGCTGTGCCAGTCGTACCTGTTTGACATCGCTGAACATGTGCCTCACGCCATCGATATCCTGATAAGTCTCATGACCTTTGCCTGCGACCAAGACGACATCACCCGCCTGAGCATTCTTTAATGCCCAGGTAATTGCTTCAGCACGGTCGCGAATAACGACAGCCTGCCCTGTGTTTGTCAGCCCACTAAGAATATGTTGCACAATTCGATCACCGTCTTCTTTGCGAGGGTTGTCATCAGCAATCACGATATGGTCGGCATAGGCCTCGGCTATCTCGCCCATCAGCGGACGCTTGCCCTGATCCCGATTACCACCACAACCGAATACGCACCAGACGCTGCCGGCATAGTGTTCGCGCAATGCGCATAGCGCGCTGCGCAATCCGTCCGGCGTATGCGCGTAGTCCACAACTGCCGTGACATTCCCAGGTCCAGGCACAATTTCCATACGGCCGCTGACAGGGCTTAATCGTGACAGCGACTTACACAGCTGCTCCATGGTGAGGTCTATGCGCCCTGGCAAATAACCAATCAATGCAGCGGCCACTGCCAATACGTTGCTGAAGTTAAACTCGCCCAGCAAACAACCCTCAATTTCGCCAACACCCAGTGGCGTTCTGATTCGTGCTTTAAAACCACTTTCTGTAAATTCCAGCGATTCTGCACACACTGTAGCGATCAGGTTACTGCGGCTATAGGTAATAATATCTACCTCGCTATCAATACTATTGAGAATAGACAGCGCAAAAGGATCGTCCAGATTCACAATGGCGCAGCGCAAACCTTCCATCATGAATAACTTTCTCTTGTTATCACCGTACTCTTCCATACTGTCGTGATAATCGAGGTGATCGCGGCTAAGATTGGTAAAAATGGCTGTATCAAAATGCACGGCCGCAACACGACTCTGATGCAAGCCAACAGAAGAGACTTCCATCACAACTGGCTCTACCTTATCGAGAACCATTTCGGCCAACACTCTTTGGGTAAAGACCGGATCTGGCGTTGTCAGTGACGTTTCTTTCAACTGCCCTACTGACCCGTAACCCAAAGTGCCAATAATGCCGCAGTGGTAATCGAACTCAGCCAACGACTCGGCGATGAACTGACTGCAACTGGTCTTGCCATTGGTTCCTGTGATACCAAAAACGCTGAGTTGCGCGCTTGGATCCATGTAGAAACGTCCGGCAATATCACTGATCTTTGTTGACAACTTTTCAACAGCAATGACCGGAACATCACCAATAAACTGCACACCATTCCAATGCCCACCCGATTCTGCGAGCACTGCGGTGGCACCTTGAGTGATAGTTTCCTGAATATAATCACGCGCATCATGATTAAAACCAAAGCAGGCGATGAAAAGATCGCCTGCTTCGATTTCACGGCTATCGATTTTGACTCCGGAGACAGTAATGCCGAGTTGGCCTCGATCGACCTCGTCTATCTCAACCAGATCTGCTACCAACTCCAGCAATGAGACGTGTTGTTTCAAATGTTCCGCCGTGTTCATAGTCAAAGTGAAGAAAGTTCCATGGATTTATCTTCTGGTAACTTGTCAGGTGTCACGTTAAGTAGACGCATGGCGCCGGATGCAATTTTTGCAAATACCGGAGCTGACACCTGCCCGCCGTAATGCTCATCACCCTTTGGCTCATTGATAATCACAACGATCACGAGCCGCGGGTCTGATGCTGGCACCATTCCCGAAAAGAGCGAATTATGGAGATTTTCTTCGTAGCCGAATTCGCCGACGACGTGTGCCGTCCCGGTTTTTCCAGCGACGCTGTAAAAAGGAATATTGGCGTCTGTGGCCGCGCCACCGCGACTGGAATCCACAACCGAAGCCAACATATCTTGCACTTGTCGGGCAATGACTGGATCAATTACTTGTTCACGAGGCAGCGTGTCCAGTTCTTCGGTCCCCAAGCGAAGCAATGAAACAGGCTTCTTGACGCCATCATCGGCGATGACCGAATAGGCTTGCGCTATTTGCAGAGCTGAAGCAGACAGCCCATAGCCGTAAGAGAGTGTCGCGATTTCGATACGGCTCCAACGTTGCGGACTTGGCAATACGCCGCCGCGCTCGCCAGGAAAACCGGTACCAGCAACTTGCCCATAGCCAACTCTGTGCAGCACATCAAGAATCGGCTCCGGGCCAATATTCAAGGCAATCTTGGAAGTGCCTATATTGCTGGATTTGGTGATTACTTTATCCAGCGTCAAGGTGCCGTAGTTGGATATATCCCTGACTTCATTGCGCCCCACCATCATCCAACCCGGACCGGTTTCCACAATGGTATCCGGTGTATACAATCCAGATTCCAGTGCCGCAATAATCGTAAAAGGCTTGATTGTGGACCCCGGCTCAAACGCATCAGTGACCGCGCGATTTCTCATTACACTGAAATCTGTCAGCCCGGTTCTATTGTGAGGGTTGTACGATGGCTGATTGACCATAGCCAATATCTCGCCAGTAGAAACATCCAGCACAACTGCCGATGCGGCCTTGGCGCGGCGCTTGATAAACTCTGCCTTTAATTCGCGGTAAGCAAGGTTCTGAATTCGAAAGTCGATACTAAGCGCAAGGTTTTTCCCTGGCTGAGCTGGCTGCAGTATATTCAATTCTTCGATGATGTGACCGCGCCGGTCTTTCATTACCTGACGTCGACCAGATATGCCTTGCAGCCAATCATCGTAAGTCAGCTCAAGACCTTCCTGACCGACATCATCGACGTTACTAAAACCAACCAGATGGGCTGTAACTTCACCCTGGGGATAGAAACGGCGATATTCTTGCTGCGTATACACACCGACAAGATCCAGATCGAGCACATCTTCTGCATCCTGCGGTGGCAAGCCCCGTTTGATATAGAGAAATTCTCGCGAAGCATTTTTACTGACGTTGCCAGCCAGCAACTCAGGATTCATATCCAGTGCGACGGCAAGTTTTTGCACATCTTCTGGCGAGTCAATCATCTTGCTGGGATCAATCCAGATAGATTGCACCGGCGTGCTAACTGCTAATGGCTCTCCACTGCGGTCGGTGATCAGGCCGCGATTGGCAACCAACGGCACTGTGCGAATCGTCCGCGCATCGCCCTGGCCTTGCAGAAAATCTCGCTCGAGAATATGTAATGCGCCTGCCTTCCACACGATGACTGCAACAATTAGCAGCATCATGAATAGTACGAGGTAGAGTCGCCAGTGCTGGACCCACGATGTCAGTTTTCGTTCAGTCATTGCCGCACCATTACGATGTCAGAGACGTCAGGTACTTGCATTTGCAACTGCTCTGCAGCTTTTATTTCAATTCGGTCTTCGACGCCGAATGTACTTTGCTCGATCAGCAATTGCCCCCAAGCGACATTCAGATCAACTGCTTCTTCTTTCAGCTCCTGAAGTTCGTTGAAAGCAAAGCGATTGGCATGAGTCACATTGACCACGGCCAGACCAGAAACGAGCACCACACCCAACAACAGCACCAATGCCAGCGTGGATTTTCGGGTTAATCCTGCCCACTGCAAGACCGCCCGCGGTGACTGCATGGCATGCGCCAGCGCTGCTTTGCTACCGGCTTTCTTACTGCGTTTACTATTCTTCTTAACCATCAGGCTATTTTCTCTGCAACGCGCATTACTGCACTTCGCGCCCTGGGATTACCGTTAACTTCGTTTGCCGATGCCTTGACTGCCTTGCCAATCATTTTCAATTTCGGATTTAACATGTCCGCCGACACTGGCAAGTCGCGCGGAAAATTATCTCCCTTTGTCTGCATGGCGATGAATTTCTTGACTATTCGGTCTTCTAACGAATGAAAGCTGATAACGACCAAACGCCCACCAACCGCCAACATATCCATTGCTTGATCCAAAGCGATCTTCAAATCATCCAATTCGGAATTGATAAAAATACGAATACCTTGAAAAGCTCGAGTTGCCGGATGCTTGTCTTTTTCCCAGGCTGGGTTCGCTTCCTTAATGATTTCCGCCAAACGCCCAGTAGTCTCAATGGGTGACTCCTGACGCTCTAGAACGATACGTCGCGCCATACGGCGCGAATGACGTTCTTCGCCGAATTCGTAAAGCACATCGGCAATCTCTTTTTCTTTCGCAGAATTAATCCATTCACGGGCTGATACGCCCTGCTCTGGGTTCATGCGCATATCGAGCGGTCCGTCGTGCATGAAACTGAAACCACGACTGGCATCGTCGAGCTGCGGTGAGGAAACTCCCAGATCGAAAAGAATGCCGGCAAGCTCACCCTCCAATTGCAGATCTTGTGAAATCTCCGCAAGCTCGGAAAAAGAGCCATGAATCACTTTCAAATTGGCATGCTGATCCGCAAACTGCTCAGCAACAGCGATAGCCTCAGGATCTTTGTCAATCACCAGAAGTTTTCCAGAATCACCCAACTGTTCGAGTATGGCCTTGCTATGCCCACCGCGACCAAAAGTTGCGTCCAGATAGTTACCTCCTGAACGAACTGCCAGTGCTGCGACCGCTTCTGTTTTAAGAACGGTCAAATGCTCTGCTGATTGCTTCATGCGCTAAACCTACAAGGCCAGACTGCGTAATTTTTCGGGTAGCTCTCCTTCCTGGGTGGACTCACTCAACCACTGGTCGCGCTGGTCGTTCCAGTTTTCCTGACTCCATATCTCCAGCTTCTTACCCTGCCCGATGAGGCAGAGCTGTTTTTCAAGCCCCGCGTATTGACGCAGTTCCTGGGGAAGCAGGATCCGGCCATTGCCATCCATATCGAGATCATTGGCATGACCGATCAACAGGTGTTTGACACGCTGGGACATTGCATCGAAACTGGAGAGCGATTCGATTTGACGTTCAATCTGTTCCCATTCGGGTAGAGGATAGAGGAGTAGGCAGCGGTGGTTAGTATCAATGGTGACAACAAGACGCCCGGAGCAAGCTTCAAGAAGCTGCTCACGGTAACGCGCTGGCATAGCCAGACGCCCTTTAGCATCCATATTGATGGTGTTAATGCCGCGAAACACGTGTTGTCCCCACTAGCGTGGCTGCTTTTGTCTGTGTTTCTCCACTAAGACCCACAATCAGACAAAAAACACCACATTTCTCCACTAACGGACACTATAGGCACAGCTCGACTGCAGTGCAAGCACTATTGGGTGATTCTTTTCAAGAATTGCCGCGATCTTGCCGCTAAAAAGAGGGAACTTGCTGACATCTGACAGATTCCACAAAGCAGAAGTCGAGCAAATACAGCGGATTATTCGCCGTAATTAAAGTAATTTATTAAGTACTTCGGGATTTCGACGGGATTAGCGCCAGTTTTGCGAGGGAGTTTGCCAGAAATGGCAGAAAAAATGAGTCAGCCTGTAAGCCGGGTTCTGTCGAAGGCAATTATTCATCTGTGACCTGCGTCGCCACAGGCCTTAAGCGGCCTACCCGAATCCAATGCGAGCAACATTAGCGGATTCCTATTTGGCCTTGCTCCGGGTGGGGTTTACCTTGCCGCGAACTGTTACCAGTCGCGCGGTGCGCTCTTACCGCACCATTTCACCCTTACCCTCTGCATCGAAATGCGTCAGGCGGTTTATTTTCTGCTGCACTTGCCGTGGGTTCACACCCCCCAGGCGTTACCTGGCACCCTGCTCTATGGAGCCCGGACTTTCCTCCATCCCACTTCAATAAAGAAGCAAAACAGCAATTGCCCGGCTGACTCGGCGTCAATGTAATGGAGAACGCGAAGCAACACAAACGATTTATACGCTGCGCGCATTCACGCGCCGAGCCGTAACTACTCGCCTTGCTCAGCTTCCTGAGTCAGCGCCGCGTCATACAGCAAATTCTTGCGCACGCCGGTCAGCCGACTGGCCAGCGCCACCGCTTTCTTGAGGGACAATTCCTCGCGCAATACGCGAACGGTTTGCAATGCAGCAGCCAGTTCCTGTTCCTGTTGGCCCTCCGCCACATCACCGCGCACCAGAACCACAAACTCACCGCGCTGGTTATTGCTATCCGACTCCAGCCAGGCAAGGCAGTCAGAGACGGTTCCCAAACAATGGGCTTCGAACTTCTTGCTAATCTCTCTGGCCAGAAACACCTCTTGAGAGTCACCGAACACAGTGGCGATATCACTAACACTGGCAACAATGCGATGCGGCGATTCGTATAAGACGAGCGTGCACTGATGTTCTTTCAGTTCACGCAAAGTTTGCTGCCGGGCGGCTGACTTTGCTGGCAGGAATCCAGCGAATAAAAACCTGTCGGATGGCAGTCCAGCCACACTTAAGGCGGCGGTTACCGCACTCGGGCCCGGAACAGGAAAGACTTCGATACCCGCTTCTCTGGCTGCTCGAACCAATTTGTAACCCGGATCTGATATCAATGGCGTGCCAGCATCCGATATCAAGGCAGCTGACTCACCAGACTGTAAATGCGTCAACAACACCTCAACCGCTCTGCTGTCACTGTGATCGTGATAAGCCAGCATACGGCTGTCGATTTGGTAGTTTTGCAGCAGGGTCTTGCTGTGCCGCGTATCTTCAGCGGCAATCAGGGTTACTGAGCGTAAGGTCGCAATCGCCCGCTCACTCATGTCGGCCAGATTGCCAATAGGCGTGGCGACCACATACAGTGTTCCTGCCTCTTGCCGGCCTGACTGATTCGTACTACCTGTAATACCAGAATTACTCAAAAAATTGCCCGTTGCACAGTCTTGTATTAACCTGAATGTGATCCATTTTGCCCTGTCCACTGATCGTTTTCAGTCAAGGCCTGCTACAATGCTGACCTATAACCAATAGAAAACTTATAGAAAGCTTATAGGCAGTTTTTAGCAGGCTTTTAGACAGCTTATAGCCTTTATCGTTTATAGCCATTATCGAAAGACCGGATCAGCTGTCGAATCACTTGCGACTAAATGGCACGAGTCCTCGAGACTATTGTTGAGCCTTATCTATTGAGCCCTATCTATTGAGCCCTATCGCCGGTCTTTTTCGCTGACATTAATCGCTACTCTTTGACGCCAATTACTATGTTCACCAGCAAAGTCGCCAAATCCGCCCTGCTCAATTCTGTTCTAATCGGACTGATTGCCTGTAGCAGTTCAACACCGATCGGTGAAACGCCACGCTCCGCGATTGAGTCTACAACAGACTCCGTTACCGAGCTATTGGCGCGCGCCAGTGATAGCACAGGCGCCCAGGCAATCGACCTGCGCTTGGAAGCCATCGAGACTTTGCTCGACGACGAGAATCTGGAGCGCGCCCAGCTTGTTGCAGATTCACTGGATAATGTCAGCACCGCTGATAGCACACTCCAACTAAGGCTGACTTTGGTTCAGGCACGCGTCGCACTGGTAACCAATCAGGCAGCAGAAGCAGTTGAGCTGCTCACCGAAATTCCACAGAGCATTGTCCGCAATCATCCCGACAGCCAGGTGGAATACTTCTTACTATTGGGTGCCAGTGAAGCCGCTGCCGAAAACTATCCAGCCGCCACCGATGCCTACGTGGAAGCTGCTGCTCTGGCCGATGCCAGCAACCAGCAACTGGTTCATGACCAGATTTGGCAGACGCTGCAACTATTGGACGACGATGCCTTGCGCTTATATGCAAGCGCAGCCCAGAACTACGCACTGCGCGGCTGGATCGAATTGACGCGAGTTTACCGGGGAGATCAATTCAGCGTCCGCAATCAGCTGGATGCCATACAGCAATGGCAACGCACCTGGACTCAGCATGCAGCTGCTGCCATTTTGCCCACACCTCTGCGCGAGCTTGAGTTAATGTGGGAGAACCGACCACGACATATAGCGCTGATTTTGCCATTGCAGCAACCAGCAGGCGCTGCCATTCAGGAAGGCTTTCTCAGCGCTTATTATCGAGCCCTGAGCACGACGCGGGATGTACCACGGTTATCGGTGTATGACAGCAGCAATGAGACGCGCATTCGTTCCCTGTACAACGAGGCCGTCGGCAACGGCGCTGACATTATCATTGGCCCGCTCAACAAAAGCATGGTGAACGAACTGCAACAGCGCGCCCGCCTGCCCGTGCCAACGCTGGCGCTCAACTATGCGGATAATCCTGGTCCCGGGCCTGCCAACCTTTTTCAGTACGGCTTGGCACCGGAAGACGAAATTCAACAGGCAGCCAATCTGGCGTGGAGCGCAGGCTACCGCAATGTGGCAGTAATGACTCCGGATGGCAGCGATTATCTGCGCCTGCAGGATACCTTTGCCCGAATGTGGGATGGCCTCGGCGGTCAGGTTGTCTCGCGCACCAACTTTGGCGCCGATACCGATTACGCCGATGTCGTGAAACGGCTGATGGCCATTGATTCCAGCGAAAGCCGGGCTTCGCGACTACGAGACATTCTGCCGCGCAGCAGTATCGACTTCACACCCAGGCGCCGCGGCGATATTGACTTTATTTTCCTGATTGCCAATCCCCGCCAAGGCCGACAAATCAAGCCAACGCTGGCATTTTATTACGCCGAAAATCTGCCGGTGATTTCCATGCCGTCAATCAATGACGGTCAGCGCAACCAAAGCGCCAATCAGGATCTTGATGGCATAGTCTTCACCGATGCGCCGTGGGTACTCGATCAGAACAGCGCGCTGAAAACCGAAGTGGAAGCCAGCCTGCGACCCACTCAAGGGCCATTGCAGCGCCTCAGAGCAATGGGCATTGACGCGTTCATGCTGCACGGTCGACTGCAACAAATGGCAGCTCAGGATGCAGAATCCCTGAACGGAACCACAGGCACATTGACGATGTCTGACAATCGTCAGATTCATCGTCGATTGCGCTTTGCCCGTTTTGAAAACGGTATTGCCCGCGTGATCTCTGCCGATGTTGCTAGCACTCGGTAACCTGCCAAGTGCCGCAAGATGCATCGCAGAGCAACAAGAGCTTGCTGTCCCGTATGTTTTCAAACCGCAGGCACTTTGGCGAAGCTATAGAACGCAAAACTGCACGCTACTTACAACATCATGGTCTGCGGCTGATTACGCGCAACTACTCCTGCCGTGCCGGCGAGATTGATTTAATCATGCAGGATGCGGCTGACACATTAGTCTTTGTTGAAGTCAGGTTTCGTCAGCAGCATGCCTTTGGCAGTGGGCTGGAAAGCATTACGCCAGCCAAGCAACAACGCCTCAAACGCACTGCTGCACACTATTTGCAGCGCCATTCCGAACTGCCGCCTCGCCCCTGCCGCTTTGATGTTGTCGGCGTCAGCCGCGACAGCTCTGGAAAACGATTAACCTTCGACTGGATCGCCAACGCGTTTTATTGAAACTTTTTCAGTCAGTAATCAGTCTATAGTGAGTGAGTTATAGAGAGTACGCTGGAACGCTGGAATACGCGTTATTTTAAGTAACAATGCTGGCAAGAATGCCGATATAGTGTTGATCTAACCTATGTATTTACCGAAATTGGACAATAAAATTGCAAGATAGAATCAAAAATCATTTTCTGGAGAGCATCGAAACCAAACAACGCTCAGCAGAAGTTCTCGTTGAACCGCTGCAACTTGCCGGAGAACTCATGGTGCAGTGTCTGCTCAATGAAGGCAAAATCCTGACTTGCGGAAATGGCGGTTCTGCAGGTGATGCCCAACATTTTTCCGCTGAGCTGCTTAACCGCTTTGAGAAGGAGCGCCCTGGCTTGCCAGCCCTGGCCCTCACTACAGACAGCTCCACTTTGACTGCGATTGCCAATGATTACCACTATGACGAGATTTTTTCCAAACAAGTCAGTGCACTAGGCCAGGCCGGTGATATCCTGCTGGCTATTTCTACCAGCGGCAATTCCAGCAATATCATTACGGCGATTCAGGCTGCCCATGAACGGCAGATGCGTGTTGTCGCCCTAACCGGCAAAGATGGCGGCAAGATGGCAGACCTGTTTGCGGAAGAGGACATTGAAATTCGCGTGCCTTCAAATCGCACTGCGCGCATTCAGGAAGTGCATTTGGTCGCTATTCACTGTCTTTGTGATTATATCGATACTCAATTATTCGGAGGGGACTAAAATGACGAGGCTTCGAATTATTACCGTGCTTACCGCTTACCTTTTACTGCAAGGCTGTACTTCTATTCTCGTGCAAACTACTGGCGATGAAGGCATTCGGGAAGATCTAACAGAACGCACGGCTGGCGCAGTCGTTGAAGACCAATCGATCGAAACCAAGATCGTTGTGAATATGAAGTCACAAGAGCCTGCGTTTCGAGACACAAACTTTCACGTACTTAGCCACAATGGCGTCGTTCTGCTGGTTGGTCAGGTGCCCTCAGCAAATCTGAAAAACCGCGCCACCGAAATTGCCAGTGCGGCAAGCATCAAGATAAAGCGAATCCACAATGAACTGGAAGTTGTCGACAAGACCAATCTTTTACGCCGCGGCAATGACACCTGGATTGCGGCTCGCATCAAGACAATGATGATTGCCGACTCTGAAGTACCTGCCGGACAGGTGCGTGTCATCACCGAAAACGGCTCAGTCTACTTGATGGGATTGGTGAGTCAGCTGCAAGGTGATAAAGCAGCAAATCTGGCGCGCAATGTCTCAGGCGTCAGCAAAGTCGTGAAGGTCTTCGAATACATCAACTAGGCAGTTGACTCGGGAATTATTTGACCAGACGCAACGGTGGTTTGGAACGCCGGGATTTCTTCTCAGCTGAACCACCGCCAGACTGGTCATTGCCGCTGCCACTCGGGTCTGTTGGTTCAGGCCGGTGACCTTCGGTTTCAAAAATCATGCCCTGCCCATTCTCTTTCGCATAGATTCCCATCACACCGCTAATCGGTATGAAAACCCGCTTGGGCATACCAGCAAAGCGCCCATCGAAATTGACTGCTTCATTGCCTAGAGAAAGATTCTGGATCGCGGTAGGAGAAATGTTAAGGATGATTTGACCATCCTTAACATGTTCTTGAGGGACTTCAACACCGCTATACAGCGCGTTGACCAAAATGTAAGGCGTGCACTCGTTGTCCAGTATCCAGTCGTAGAGTGCACGTATAATGTAGGGTCGACTGGAAGTCATAGCCATAACAGACTTTGGCTGGCGAGGTACTGCGCGCCCCTACACCATCTCCTTTTCTTGCTCTGACAAACTGGCCATTACTGAATCACGCTCGAACAGGCGTTCTTTGTAATCCAGTAGTGGTTTGGTTGTCTTGTTCTTGGGCAGTTCAATACCCATCTCTGGCAATCTCCAGAGGATCGGCGTGACACAGCAATCGACAATCGTGAATTCATCACTCATGAAGAACGGCTTCTCACCAAAGATTGGTGCTACCGATACCAGAGAGTCACGCAATTCCTTGCGTTTTTTATCCAACTGGGCCGGAGTTCCGTCACCTGCCATGATGGCATCGACAAGTGTACACCAGTCCTGCTTGATGCGATAAATCCAAAGCCGACTCTCTGCACGCGCTACCGGATAAACCGGAAACAATGGCGGATGCGGAAACCGCTCATCAAGATATTCCATCATGATGTCAGCTTCATAGAGCACCAGGTCACGATCGACCAGAGTCGGCAATGAATTGTAAGGATTCAGTGTCGCCAGATCTTCTGGCTTGTTATCCGGATCTACATCGATAGTTTCAACAGTTACGCCTTTCTCAGCGAGCACGATACGCACTCGATGGCTGTAATGACTCTTACCATCAGAATAGAAAGTCATTGAAGATCGTTTGGCGACTACACCCATGCTTTTTCCTCGAAATCAGTCAATCAATATTGTTACGGGGGCAGGACTACTTTTAATGGTAGTCCTTACCAAATTCGCGACCAATCAGGACTGTCAATATGAACAGCACACCGAGGAACGCTAGCACCCAGACGCCAATGCTTTGCCGGCGGTCACGCACAGGCTCACCAATGTAGTAGAGGAAATTCACCAGATCGGCCATCGCATTATCAAACTCTTGCTCGCTCATGGTGCCAGTACCTTCCACGTGAGTGAGCTCACATTGTGTCGGGTTGCCTGTACCGTGATCGTCACAGAGTACGTCGCCCTGCAGTTCGTGCATCACATGTGGCATGCCGACATTCGGGAAGATTTTATTGTTCACCCCCCAGGGGCGTGAATCGTCCAGATAGAAAGACGTCAGGTAGGTATACAGCCAATCCGGGCTGTGTACACGACCAGCCAGCGTCAGGTCTGGTGGAGCTACACCAAACCAGTCATTAGCTGCTTCAGGCATGGAATTAGTGATCAAATCACCAATACCATGATCTCCGAAGATCAGATTGTCAGCGACCAGATCAGTTGGAATTTCCAGATCGTCGGCAGTGCGCTGATAGCGCGCATAGCCCAGCTCATGACAGCTATAGCAATAGTTCATGTAGGTCGTGAAACCACGCTGCAGTGATTCTTTATCATCAAAATCAGTCTCAACGTGTTCCAGATCCAGGTTGCCAGCTTCTGCGGCTTCCGCACTACCCGATACCAACATCAGCGGCAGTGCCACCAGCAGGATCAGCAATACGATGCTGCCTATCAATTGTGGTATGGAGATAAAACGCCCGGTCACTCGCTCTGGAGGCTGAGCGGTTTGTTCCTTACGCGTGTACCACGGCATCAAAATGAAGTAGAGGAAATACACTACTGTCATGATCTGCGCCAACAGCGTTTTCGCCGGGCTGACAGATTGCGTACCCAGCACTCCCAATATCAGGAAGGAGACCACGAATGCCAGCAACGCTATTCGACTGTACCAGCCTTTATAGCGCATGGAGCGCACCGGGCTCTTGTCCAACCAGGGCAGGACAAACAGGATGGCGATAGCGCCAAACATGACCAACATACCCCAGAACTTGGCATCGATTCCAAACAGCGGCACCGTGACTGCGCGCAGCATGGAATAGAAAGGTGTGTAGTACCAAACCGGCGGTACGTGTTCCGGCGTCTTCAGTGGGTCAGCTTCCTGGAAGTTGGCAATTTCAAGGAAATAGCCACCCATCTCTGGCGCAAAGAACAAAATGGCACAGAAGACGAACAGGAACATGACGACCGCAGACAGGTCATGGTACATCGTGTAATAAGGGTGGAAAGGCACGCCGTCTACAGGCTTGCCATCCGCATCTTTGTTCTTTTTGATTTCGACGCCGTCAGGGTTATTCGAACCCACTTCGTGCAAGGCCAGAATGTGCAGCACCACCAGCGCAATCAACACGATTGGCAGGGCCACAACATGCAGAGCGAAGAAACGGTTTAGCGTCGCTCCGGAGATCAAAAAGTCCCCTCGAACCCAAACCAGCAGGTCTTCGCCGATAATCGGAATTGCACCGGCCAGGGAAACGATCACGTTGGCACCCCAGTAGGACATCTGTCCCCAGGGCAGTACGTAGCCCATAAAGCCTTCCATCATCAGCACGAAGTAGATCGCCATGCCGAAAATCCAGATAAGCTCACGAGGACGCTGATAAGAACCGTACATCAAACCACGGAACATGTGGATATAGACCACAAAGAAGAACGCCGAAGCGCCGGTGGAATGCATGTAGCGGAGAATCCAGCCGTAAGGTACATCGCGCATGATGTACTCGACTGAGGCAAAAGCAGCTTCAGCACTGGCTGTGTAGTTCATGGTCAACCAGACGCCGGTCAGCAGCTGGATAATCAACACGACCATGGACAGAACGCCAAAGAAGTACCAGAAATTGAAGTTCTTGGGCGCGTAGTATTCGCTTAAGTGCTTCTTCCAGGCATTAACCACTGGCAGACGAGCATCGACCCAATTGAGCAGACCAACCGCACCTGACATCAGGCGGCCGCGCTGCGGATTTGATTGTACGCTGTTGTCCATTTCGCTCATGCCGCTGACTCCTCATCTACTCCAACTACCAGGACGTTATCGCCCTCATACATATGAGGAGGCACCTGCATGTTGCGTGAAGAAGGCGAACCGGCATAAACACGGCCAGCCAGGTCAAAACGGGAACCGTGACACGGGCAGAAGAATCCACCCTGCCAATTGGCATCGAAAGGCTCAGGCACGACAGCAATGTGTGGTGTTGGTGAGCAGAACAAGTGCGGGCAAAGACCAACCAGCACCAGAATCTCCGGACGTATTGACCGGGTTTCATTGGCTGCGTATTCAGGCTGTTCGGGATCTTCCGAGTTCGGGTCGGACAGACGATCCAAATTCTCATTCAGCACTGACATGGCTTCATCGCCACGGCGAATGATAAAGATCGGCCGGCCACGCCATGCTGGAATCGGGCCTAGCATTTCGCCCGGTTGCAGTCGGCTGATATCCACCCGCACCGGCGCACCGGCAGCACGCGCTTTCGCGCTAGGGGACCAGGATCCTACGAAAGGGACGGCTGCCCCCACTACGCCAGCGGCGCCTACTACTGATGTTGAGCCCACCAAGAACCGTCGGCGGCCAGCATTGGTACTGTCGTCAGTCACCGTTTATTTCTCCTCGAGAACAAGCAAATTCTTTTTTGAGATTCCGCCAGGATGCGGAATAGCGTTTTATTCAGGGGTTTGCGCGACACACCCATGTCAGGCGTGTAAACCGCGTGGATAATAGTCAATTTTGCCCGTTTTGGCAAGCCCGACGAGCCACTATGTTTAGCTTATCTTGTTGATTATTAAGAATAAATTGCCAATTTAGTACGCACAAAAAAACGCCAACCTTCTGTCGAAAGTTGGCGTTTGGTCGATCTGGGCAAGCCGAATTAACGCTTGGAGAACTGTGGCTTCTTACGCGCTTTGCGTAGACCCACTTTCTTCCGCTCGACTTCACGCGCATCGCGTGTGACGAAACCTGCTTTGCGCAGTGTTGGGCGCAGCTCTTCGTCGTAATCCATCAACGCACGAGTAATACCATGGCGAATCGCACCGGCCTGACCGAAGCTACCACCACCGCGTACAGTGACTTTAATATCAAATTTTTCAGTCATCTCCGTCAGCTCCAGTGGCTGACGAACAATCATGCGTGCTACTTCACGGCCAAAATAGCCATCCAGAGGACGCTTGTTGACGATGATTTCACCGTTGCCGCTAGTCAGGTAGACGCGGGCAGTAGACGTCTTGCGACGACCGGTTCCGTAATATTGAGTTGTTGCCATGAGACCGAGTAAACCTCGTTACAGTTGCAATGTTTGCGGTTGCTGGGCGCCATGAGGGTGCTCAGTACCGGCATAGACTTTGAGTTTCTTGAACATGGCCCGGCCTAGCGGCGTGCGTGGCAACATGCCCTTAACGGCCAACTTGATGACCTTTTCCGGCGATTTTTCAATCATGTTATTGAAAGACATGGTCTTCAAACCACCAGGGAATCCGGAGTGTGCGTGGTAAAGCTTGTCTGTAGCTTTTTTACCAGTCACTTTTACTTTTTCTGCGTTGATGACGACAATAAAGTCGCCAGTGTCGATATGCGGAGTAAATTCGGCTTTGTGTTTGCCGCGCAATCGAGACGCGATTTCGGTCGCCATGCGACCCAGCGTCAGACCTTCTGCATCAACTAGCATCCAGTTCTGATCGACTTCGTTTGTTTTGGCACTGTACGTTTTCATAGCGCGTGTAAGGGGCTAAAGTTCAAGGAGCGCGAATACTACCGAAGCAAGGGGTATTATTCAAGCCATTTTTCTGCCTGAAGAGGCAGTTTTTGCCGACTTCTCCACCTTACTCCTGTTACTTGCGAATGGGCGCGTAGTGTAACAGGTTAACTGCCCTTCTGGCGCGGTTTCCGTGCTAAATTAACCGCGATGCTCGCTCCCGAGATACTCGTGGGATTGCATCTCGATGAGGCGTGATTGCGTTCTCTCGAACTCGAACGCCAGTGCACTCCCGGTGTAGAGCTCTGGCAAAGGCACCGCAGCGGCGATAATCAGCTTCACACGCCGGTCATACAACTCATCAACAAGATTGACGAAGCGCCTCACTTGCTCGCTTTGCTTGTCATCGAGCGCTGGTACTGCGCTGATAATCAGCGCATGGAACTCTCGCGCCAATTCCACGTAGTCGGCAGCGCTGCGCGGACCTGCGCAGAGGGCCGCAAACGTGAACCAGGCAACATCCCCGGAACGGCAACGACAATCGATCTGACGCCCCAGAATATCAATGGGGCTGTTCTCTACACGATCAAGATTGTCAGGCGCCAAACGCTCAAAATCTGCTCGCAACTGATCCTCGGTTTCTGCGCTAATCGGGGCCAGATAAAGTGTTGCTTGCGACAGACTGCGCAAGCGATAGTCCACCCCCATGCCAATCTCGATTACCTGCGTGTGCTTTTTCAACAGGGCTATGGCGGGCAGGAAACGCTCACGCTGCAAGCCATTTTCATAAAGACCATCCGGATAGATATTCGACGTCGCCACCAGCGTCACGCCCTGCGCAAAGAGCGCCTCCAACAAACCGGCCAGTATCATGGCATCGCCTATATCAAGGACGAAGAACTCGTCAAAACACAACAGGTCAGCACGTTGGGCTATGTCTTCGGCCACTCCCAGCAGAGGGTTTTTCTCGCCTTGCCGCGCATTCAACTGGCCATGGACTTCATGCATGAAGCGGTGAAAGTGCGTGCGCAACTTACGTGGCGAGCTCACCGACTCATAAAACAAGTCCATCATATAGGTTTTGCCGCGCCCTACGCCGCCCCACAGATAAATGCCCAGCACACTGTCATTGGCCTTTTTGTTACCGCCAATAAAAGCCGGCAGGAAGCGACTCAGGCCGCGGCCGCTATTGCGCGAGCGTTCAGCCAGCGCCACGCAGAGCGCGTCAAACTGCACGATCACCGCGCGCTGCTCAGCATCCACACTGATTCGGCTATCAGCAACATCTTGTTGGTAACGTTCAAGAGGGGTCATATAAAAGTTTTGGGCAGACAACTGTAATATCCACGGGTAACTGTGCTGCTGCATTCTAGGGGGGATTCGGCAGGCATGCCAGCCACGTGCCCGGTCTATGGAATGCTGACACTAAATTACGGTGTCACGCCCGTTTTAAGGTATACTTTGCGCTCAAAAGTGAACTTCAATTTATTTTCTTTCTGAGGGGTACTCTCGTTCATGATTTGGTTAGTGGCCGTAGGTTGTGTGGCAATTGGTGTTGTTATCGGTGTAGTTGTTGCCAGTCGAATGAATGCCAGTCCTTCCCGTGTCCGGGAATTGGAGAATCAGATTCGCCAGATCAAGGATAATCATCGTGAGTACAAGGACAGTGTCAGTGACCATTTTGGCATGACCGCTGAGCTCGTCCACCATATGACAGAAAGCTATAGAGAGGTATATCAGCACCTCGCCTCCGGCGCCCAGGACTTGTGTTCCTCCGAAGTTGCCAGTAAGTTACTGCCCGCCGAATCGGATGCGGTCTTCGAAAGCCCGACTTCTTCCGACGACAACAATGAGCTGGTCCCACCAAGAGACTATGCCGCCAAGCAAAGCCCCGACCAAAAAGGGGCCTTGTCTGAGGATTTCGGCATTGAAAAGACCAAGCCCACGGATGAGGACGACGATCAGGAAAAGCCTGCCAGCTAAACCCGGTCTGACTCATTCAGAGTCGGCATCCGAACAGTTCAGAACAAACCAATCAGAGCCCTGAGAGATTATGGCGGAATTTAGCCTTACCCATCTAAAACAGCTGGAAGCGGAGAGCATTCATATCATTCGCGAAGTGGCTGCCGAATTCGAGAAACCGGTCATGCTTTATTCAATCGGTAAAGACTCGTCGGTCATGTTACATCTGGCGCTTAAAGCATTTTACCCGGGCAAACCGCCCTTCCCACTGATGCACGTCGACACCACCTGGAAATTCAAGGAAATGATTGAGTTTCGTGACCGTCAGGTCAAAGAGCTCGGTCTCGACATGATTGTGCACATTAATCAGGAAGGCGTGGATGCTGGTGTCGGCCCGTTTACCCATGGCAGTGAAAAGCATACTGACATCATGAAGACCCAGTCGCTCAAACAGGCGTTGAACAAATATCAGTTCGATGCGGCCTTTGGTGGCGCCCGCAGAGACGAAGAAAAATCACGCGCCAAAGAGCGCGTGTTTTCATTCCGCGACAAGAACCATGTCTGGGATCCGAAGAATCAGCGCCCCGAGTTGTGGAATATCTACAACAGCAAAGTAAACAAAGGCGAAAGTATTCGCGTCTTTCCTTTGTCCAACTGGACGGAGCTAGATATTTGGCAATACATTTATCTGAACAATATCGATATCGTGCCATTGTATTTCGCCAAGCCGCGACCAATCGTCCACATGGACGGCGTCGATATCATGGTCGATGACGATCGCATGCCGCTGAAAGAAGACCAGAAAGTTGAAACCAAAACGGTTCGCTTCCGTACGCTCGGCTGCTATCCACTGACAGGCGCGGTGGATTCCACTGCGACGACTCTGCCGGAGATCATTCAGGAAATGTTGCTGACGACCAGCTCTGAACGACAAGGCCGATTGATCGACAGCGACAAAGCCGGCTCCATGGAAGATAAAAAGCGCAAAGGATATTTTTAGGAACAGCCCATGTCACACCAGTCAGACCTGATCAGCACCGACATTCAAGCCTACCTGTCGCAACATGAGCGCAAGGAATTATTGCGCCTACTGACATGTGGTAGCGTCGATGATGGCAAGAGTACGCTCATTGGCCGCTTGCTGCACGATTCAAAGATGATTTACGAAGATCAACTAGCGGCTATCGAAGCTGACAGTGTCAAATCCGGCACTACTGGCGGCAAGATAGATCTGGCACTGTTAGTCGACGGGCTGCAGGCGGAACGTGAACAAGGCATCACTATCGATGTCGCCTATCGCTATTTTTCCACTGCCAAGCGCAAGTTCATTATTGCCGACACGCCCGGTCATGAGCAGTACACCCGCAATATGGCTACTGGCGCGTCTACTTGTGATCTGGCCATTATATTGATCGATGCCCGTCACGGCGTACAAGTACAAACTCGCCGGCACAGTTTTATTGCCTCGTTACTGGGCATCAAACACATCATCGTAGCAGTCAATAAAATGGATCTGGTGGACTATAAAGAATCTGTTTTCGAAGACATCAAGAAAGACTATCTGGCTTTCACCAGCAAGCTGCCCGATGCTGATTTTCATTTCATTCCCATGTCTGCGCTCAATGGCGACAACGTCGTTAACCTAAGCGAGCACATGCCGTGGTATGAAGGCCATTCGCTGATGCAAATCCTCGAGGAAGTCGAGATTGCTGGCGACCGGAACTACGATGATTTTCGTCTCCCGGTGCAATACGTTAACCGACCCAATCTGAATTTCCGTGGCTTTTGCGGAACTGTCGCTTCGGGCGTGGTGCGCAAAGGTGATGAGATCAAAGTCTTGCCGTCTGGGCGCACCAGCCGCATCAAGTCCATTGTGACCTATGACGAAGAACTGGAACTGGCCCATGCCGAGATGGCGGTCACGCTAACACTGGAAGACGAGATCGACATTAGTCGCGGCGATGTTATCGCTCACGTCGACAACCTGCCCAGTTCAGACGATCAATTCGATGCCACCATTGTCTGGATGGCTGACGCTCCCCTGCTGCCTGGCAAGCTCTATGAATTCAAGCTTGGCAGCAAAGTTGTGACTGGAAGATTCAAATCCATTCGTCACCAGATTGATGTCAACACCCTGGAAAAGAGCCCGTCTCCTGATTTGGCGCTGAATGAAATCGGCGAAGTAGAAATCAATGTGGATCAGAAAGTCTGCTTTGACAGCTACCAGGACAATCGCGCAACAGGAAACTTCATCGTCATTGATCGCTTGAGTAACGTGACAGTCGGTGCCGGCATGATCAGTTGCGAAGCAGCTGACAAGAAGGCCGTCACGGCACGCCATAATATTCATGTCAGTAAAGAAGAGCGCGCCGCCCGCTATGGTCAGAAACCTGCCACGATCATGTTCATCGGTGTCTCTGGCTCTGGTAAATCGACGCTGGCCTATGGGCTGGAGCGCCTGCTGTTTGATATGGGACGGGTAAGCACTGTACTGGACGGCAAGACAATGCGTCTGGGCATTAGCAAAGACCTGTCTCATGATGCTGAAGGGCGCGCCGAAAATCTGCGTCGCAGCGCGCATATTGCGCGTTTCCTGAACGATTCCGGACTGATCTGCTGCGCATCATTTGTGGCCCCCAACCCGGACTCACGCGAGCATGCACTCAGCGTGATTGGCAAGGACAACTGCTACATCGTATTCCTGAATCCGCCCATGGATGCCTGTATCCAGCGCGACCCAAGTGGCCTCTATGCCTCTGCAGAAGGTTCAGACTCACAGGATATCCCTGGCCTGTCTTTCCCATACGAGCCACCTGAAGTGGCGCATTTGGAATTGGATACCGCAGCCTTGAGTATCGATGATTGCCTGAAGGAAGTCGTCAAGCTCATGAAAGAGCAAGAAATCATCTAGGTCAGAATCGTTACGTAGCCGGTTTCGATTTGCTGCGAAACCGGCTACCAGGTTCAGCTCTGCCTATTGCACCCTACAAGCGGCGTTACACCGGATTGTCGATATCGATAAACTGGTGCTCAATAGCAAATTTGCCTGCCAGATACTCCCCTACAGCCTGCACGCCATAACGCTCAGTGGCATGGTGGCCCGCTGCAAAGAAATGTACACCGCGCTCGCGGGCGATGTGAGTAGTTTGTTCAGAAGCCTCACCTGTAATATAGGCATCTACGCCGGCATCGATCGCGCTGTCAATAAATCCTTGCGCACCTCCCGTACACCAGGCAATTGTTTTAATGGGCCGGTCTCCGGCAGTTACGACTAACGGTGCTCGCTGTAGCTTGGCCCTGATGATTTCCTCGAGCTCGTCAGCACTTAATGCGTTGCCTGGCTCACCAATCATCACTAAAGATGCATCGCCAGATTGACTTGCTGTACCTGTAATCTGCAGATCCAATAACTTGCCCAACTGCGCATTGTTGCCAAACTCGGCATGGGCGTCCAATGGCAAGTGATAGGCAAGCAAACTGAGCTCATTGGCCAACAAAGCTTCGAGTCGCCGTTTTTTCATACCGGTGATGGTGGCGTCTTCACCGCGCCAGAAATAACCGTGATGGACTAAAATGGCATCGGCATCAGCAGCGATCGCTGCGTCGACCAACGCCTGACTGGCAGTCACTCCACTGACTATCTTGTTAATCGAAGACTTACCCTCGACTTGCAGGCCATTGGGGCAATAATCCTTGAATTGCTGAGGTTGCAGCAGTTTATTGAGATCGGCTTCGAGGTCTTTCAGGCTTACTGGCATTGGAAAGGTCTCTGCGAGATTGTATATTGGACACTTCAGGCGCAAATCATAACATAGAGCGCCAGTTCTCCTGTCACTGGACACCCTGATGGACCGACTCGCCAAAATCCTTCAATTCATTGCCTGGCCTGCGGTTTGCGGCATTTTGGTGGCAATCGTCTTGTTGCAGTACCAGCAGTTGGAGCGATTGGGCACAGCGACAGCTCCTGTCAAACCACCAGCTCCAGCACCAACTACATCCTTTGCCGATGCCATTCAGCGTGCAGCGCCCTCTGTGGTGAGCATTCATGCCACAAGTTTTAATATTGAATCAGTCGAACGTGCTGACGAGGATGAACTCGAGGTTGCCTTGAGTGAAAGCGCCAGTTTAGGCTCCGGCGTTATTATCGATGCCCGCGGTTATATTCTCACCAATTTGCATGTTGTGAATTCAGTGTTTTTCGATACCGAAGTCACGCTTAGTGATGGACGCCATACTCCTGCTACCGTTGTTGCCTGGGATAGTGAAATGGATTTGGCAGTTCTGCATATCAATATGCAAGACCTGGCACCTGTAAAAATAGGTGATGAGCATCAATTGGATGTCGGCGATATTGTTTTCGCTATCGGCTATCCCCGCAATATTGGTCAATCTGTGTCACAGGGAATCATCAGCGCTTTGTCACTGGGTACCGAGCAGAACTCGACGTTTATTCAAACCGATGCAGCCATCAATCCAGGTAACTCCGGCGGCGCTTTGATCAATGCCGACGGCGAATTGATTGGTATTAACTCTTCTATTCTTTCAGAGTCAGGCAACTTCGAAGGCATAGGTTTTGCCACGCCAGCAGGAATCGCGATCACCGCCAGCTATGAAATGATCGCTGATGCTGTCGACAGCAACTCGGGGTATTTGGGAGTTCTCACTGGTGAGGCGCTCAACGAACAATCCAGCCAGTTATTCTTCGGCGTGGATCATATCAGGGGCATGCTCGTTGAAAGCGTCGACGAAGGTGGTGCTGCTGAACTCGCCGGCATTGAAACCGGCGATGTGATTACGCAGATCGGCGACACCGTCGTTGAAGACGGCCAGAACATCATGATGGAGATTCGCAATACCAAACCCGGCGACACCATCAATGTCCACGTCTATCGCGATGGCCGCACGCTGCGCTTTCCAGTGACGTTGGGTTTTGGTCACGCTGTGGTGATTGAGCTTTGAGTCAACCGTTGCTGAACGCCACTACCTGACCCGTCAATCGTATTACTACCGCCATTCCTGATTATCTGCTTACTGTTCGTCTTCCGGGCCAAGGTCCGGATTCAATCGATATTCGGCTGACAGTGCGTGGGCCTGCAAGTGCTCATTGCGCGCCAATTCAGCGGCAGTACTGGCCAACTTGTTTGCCCCGACTGGAGAGCAATTAAGTATTGAGCTACGCTTTTGAAAGTCGTACACGCCGAGGGCTGAAAAGAAGCGCGCCGACCCCGATGTTGGCAATACGTGGCTGGGGCCGGCACAGTAATCACCCAAGGCTTCCGCGCTGTGTCGTCCCATGAAAATGGCACCAGCATGGTCAATGTACTTGAGCAGTGATTCAGGATCTGCCACTGACAGCTCCAGATGTTCCGGAGCGATACGGTTACTCACTGCCGCTGCCTGTTGCAGATCATCAACGGCAATGAAGATTCCCCGATTAGCCAAAGACTCAGTAATGATGTCTTTGCGCTCCATTGTGGGCAGCATGCGATCGATGCTGGCTTGCACCTTGTCGAGATAATCAATATCCGGACTAATCAAGATCGATTGCGCTTGCTCATCGTGCTCAGCCTGTGAAAACAAATCCATCGCCACCCAATCAGGGTCTGTCTGACCATCACAAATAACAGTCAGCTCGGATGGGCCGGCAATCATGTCGATACCGACTTGTCCAAACACCTGCTTTTTGGCGACAGTCACGAAGATATTGCCTGGCCCGGTAATCTTGTCCACACGCGGGATTGTTTGTGTGCCGAAGGCGAGCGCTGCTATTGCTTGGGCGCCACCCACAGTGAACAGGCGTGTTACGCCTGCCAATGCCGCAGCGGCAAACACCAGATCGCTGTCCTGCGAGTACTGCGTCGGCACTGTGGCGATAATTTCTTTAACCCCGGCGACTTGCGCAGGAATGGCCAACATAAGAATAGACGACGGGTAATTCGCCTTGCCACCCGGGGCATAAACGCCGACCTTTTCCAGCGGGCTGATTTTTTGCCCATAGACAGAGCCATCGGGCTCGTCATAGTGCCACGACACCTGTTTTTGCTTATCGTGATAGCGGCGAATACGCTCTGCTGCATGCTGCAAAGCTTTAACCTGAGAATCAGGCAAGCGCTTTAGCGAAGCATGTAATTGCTCTTGGGAGATTTCCAGGTCAGCCATCGAACTGGCAGCGAATTTATCAAAGCGGTTGGTGTAGTCGATCACCGCCGCATCGCCACGGGTTTTCACATCAGCAATGATGTCACTGACTGTACGCGAGACTTCTTCGCCAACAATCATCTCGCGCTGTAGCAGGCGATCAAGCTTGGCTTCAAAATCCGGTGCTTTGGCAGATAGTCGATTAACTTTCACAGGTGACTCACTCAGTGGGTGTAAATCAGCGAACTCGCTACAGGGCCTACTTACCCGTGCTTACGTACAACAGCTTCGCGCAGTTTACCGAGGATTTCCTTGATGATAGCGTTTTTGATCTTCATTGACGCCTTGTTCACGATAACTCGTGAGGTGACTTCGGCGATCAGGTCTTTGGCAACCAGACCGTTGGCTTTCAGGGTTTTGCCGGTGTCGACAATATCCACGATCGCATCGGCAAGCCCCAGAGACGGTGCCAATTCCAGCGCACCATTGAGTTTTATCAATTCGATCTGTTTGCCTTGCTCGGCAAAATAACGCTTGGCGATATTGGTGAACTTGGTCGCCACCTTCAAACGATCAGGTGCCGGACCAGCGTCGACAGGCTCTGCAGTCATTAAGCGACAACCGGCAATCTTCAAATCCAGCGGCTCGTAAAAACCGGAACTGCCATACTCCAAAATCAGGTCTTTGCCCGCCACGCCCATGTCTGCGCTACCAAACTCGACATAGGTGGGCACATCAGAACCACGGATCACCATCAACTTGACGTTGGGCAAATTGGTGTCGAACAACAACTTCCGGCTCGAGCTAATATCTTCCGATGGAGTGATATTGGCTTGCTCGAGTAGTGGCAGTGTTTCTTCGAGAATACGCCCTTTAGTAAGGGCTATGACGACATCCTGAGAGCTCATGGCGATCTGGTCTTTAAGGGCTGACGAGTTAAAACAATAATTATGAAGGAACGCGACGAATTTTTGCACCGAGCAGCTGTAGTTTCTCTTCGATACATTCATAGCCACGATCAATGTGATAGATACGGTCGACACTGGTTTCGCTGTCCGACACCAGCCCGGCAATGATCAAGCTGGCCGAGGCACGCAAATCAGTAGCCATCACTGGCGCACCCTTCAAGTGGTCAACGCCTTCCACAATCACCGTGTTGCCTTCAACTTGAATAGAGGCACCCATACGGTTCATCTCATGCACGTGCATAAACCGATTCTCAAACACCGTCTCAGTGATGGAGCCAGTGCCGCGCGCTATGGTATTCAATGCCGTGAACTGGGCTTGCATGTCAGTGGGGAAAGCCGGATAAGGCGCTGTTCGCAATGACACCGATTTCGGGCGCTGATTATGCATATCCAGTTCGATCCAGTTATCTCCGACTTTGATGTCGGCACCGACTTGTTCGAGCTTGCTCAGCACTGACTCAAGTATATCGGGGCGGGTATCTTTGACTTTGATGTAACCACGAGTCGCCGCAGCCGCAATCAGATAAGTACCGGTTTCGATACGGTCAGGCATGACCGAGTAGCTACAACCATGCAGGTCTTTAACACCCTCAATTACAATAGTGTCGGTTCCATGTCCTTTGATCTTGGCACCCATTTTTATGAGGCAATTGGCCAGATCGACTACTTCCGGTTCACGCGCCGCGTTTTCGATGGTTGTGATGCCATCGGCCAGAGTCGCAGCCATCATGACATTTTCCGTACCGGTGACGGTCACCAGATCCATGAAGATATGTGCGCCCTTCAAACGGCCATCAGTACGGGCCTTGATATATCCGTCTTCAACGGCAATCTGGGCGCCCATGGCTTCCAGTGCGTTGATGTGGAGATTGACCGGGCGACTGCCGATTGCACAACCGCCTGGCAATGCGACTTCTGCCTCCCCGTAGCGAGCCAGCAAAGGCCCCAACACGAGAATAGAAGCACGCATGGTTTTCACCAGCTCATAAGGGGCATTGAAATGCTTGATCGTGCTACTGTTGACCTCCACATTGAGTTTTTCATCAATGATGGGTTGCACACCCATGCAGCCCAATAACTCGAGCATAGTGGTGATGTCATACAGGTGCGGCAGGTTACAGACCTCAACTGTTTCTTGAGTCAGCAGCGTCGCGGCGAGAATAGGTAGTGCAGAGTTTTTGGCGCCGGCAATGCGAATCTCGCCATCCAGTCTGATGCCACCGTTAATTAATAATTTATCCATAGGAGGGTTTCGCGGTCGGGCGAGTTAGATCGCTTGCTGCTCGGCAGCCGTTTTCAGGCGCATGGTCACAGCATGAATCGCGCCTGAGGAAATGTGCTCATTGAGCACGCCATAGACCAGCTGCTGGCGTTTGACTGCGTTCAGTCCTTCGAAAGCCGATCCTGTTGCGGTGACGAGAAATTTCCCCTCACCGCCTTCTACAGCAATTTCACATTCGGGCAGTGCTGCCTGCAATAATGCCTTGATTTGCTCAGGCGTCACGGTAACTCCTTTCCTTGCGTGTTATTCCCAGTTATCGAGAACCTGGTCAATGTTGTTATCGTATTCCGACATCAGGGCGGAAAACTGCGTGTAATACTGCCGGCCCAGATTGATGCCGGCCAGACTCAGATTCTTCAATTTCCATTCGTCGCTGCTATTCAGAAACATCTGGTATTGCAGACGTAGCGATGTATCGCCGCGCAATTCCATGCCGACAATCTGATCCGAGCGCGGGTCAGAGCTTTGTTGACGGGCTGGCAGGAAGACCAATTCTTCGCCGTTATACGACACCAGTGAGGCACCGTAGAACCGGGTCAGCGTTGATTTGAGAATATTGGCGAAACGCTCTTTCTGAGCATCAGTGGCAGCGTCAGCATAGCGCGACATCACCACTTCCGCGACGGCGTTGAAATCAACAAAGGTATCCAGTACGGCTTCGATTTCGCTAAAATAGCGACTTCGATCCGACATGAAATACTCTTTGTTTTCGGCAACAGTTTCCAGCAGGGACCTGACACCAACTTCCGCTGTTTCAGTTGCTGTTCGATCTTGCGCATGTGCCACAGAAACCAGCACACTTATCCATGTTAACGCTAATAATTTCAGTAATTTCATCTGCTTATCTCCCAATAAAACCCACAAACTTTTACACCACACCATTTGCAGGGAGAACACTGACACCGCGAAATGCGGGGGTGTCTTAGGGTCGAGTATGGGATTCAGGACCTTAATGAAGACTTAACCTTGAGTAGTGCAGCAAGTCTACATGAAAGTGAGGGCGCGATAAATTATTACTTGCAAAGCGTGGCAAACACCCTTCTAATTGGGCGCTTTATCTTGCAGCCCTAATTCCTCGTCAGTATTTATGCTTCTCGACGCTCTCATCATCGTCCTCGGATTTATCGGACTAATCTGGGGAGCGGACAAGTTTGTATTTGGCGCATCTGCTTTGGCTCGAAATCTTGGCGTGTCGCCATTAATGATCGGGCTAACTATTGTCGCTTTTGGCACGTCTGCACCCGAAATATTTTCGTCTGCTGTTTCCGCCTGGGAAAACAAGCCCGAACTGGCCATTGGTAATGCGCTTGGTTCCAATCTGTTTAATGTTGGCGTCGCTCTGGGTGTAGCTGCCTTTATCAGGCCTCTGAAACCCCCCGCTTCATTAACCAGCAAAGAATTGCCTGCCTTGATGCTGGTCACTGTTGCCACCGGCGCACTACTTTTCGATCTCTATCTGGGCATGTTCGATGCCATTGTCCTGATCGCCATCACCTTTTATTTTGGCTACCGCCTGTTTCGCAAAAAGGTGAAACCCGATGCGATAGAGGAGCTCGAAGAACGCGGTATTTCCGAGGTTAAATCCTTTCAGGCTTTTGCTTATCTGTTTCTGGGCCTGGTCTTACTCGTACTGAGTGCCGAGGCTCTGGTTCAAGCCGCCTCTGCCATCGCCGAAACCATTGGCGTGTCCACTTCTATTATTGGCCTGACTATTGTCGCGCTGGGCACCAGCTTGCCGGAATTGGCCGCATCGGTAACTTGCGTCCTCAAAGGTCACCACGACCTGGCAATCGGCAATATCGTCGGCAGCAACATCCTCAACTTGCTTGTTGTCTTGCCCTTCCCCGGATTGCTCAGCGCCGGCTATATCGAACAGGAATTGTTTTACCGGGACTATTCCTTCGTCCTTGGTATCACTACTCTGCTCTGCTTGTTCTGTTACTGGGCAATTAAAAAGGACCAGTCACTCGGCCGAGTTAGCGCAATCGTTTTCTTGTCAATTTACCTTGGCTGGTTTACGGTAATGTTCTTGCAAGTCCAGAATGCTGGCAGTCTGTAGTTTTCACAGCCACGCAAGCTGGACCCGTAGCCAATCGAACACTGTTTTCTATTAATCTTCAATCAAGACAACACCAGATGACTTCAAGCACGTTCATTGACAGCGCATTGCGCACTATCGAGATTGAAGAACGTGCGGTCAAAGAGTTGAAATCTCGTATTGGCAGCAGTTTTGTCAGCGCCTGCCAACTAATGCTGGAATGCAAAGGCCGCGTCGTCATTACCGGCATGGGCAAATCCGGTCATATAGCCAACAAAATCGCAGCCACCCTGTCCAGCACTGGAACCCCATCATTGTTTATGCACCCGGCCGAAGCCAGTCATGGTGACATCGGCATGATTGCCGAGAACGATGTAGTTATCGCCATTTCCAATTCCGGGGACTCGGAAGAAATTACTGCGCTGCTGCCCGTCTTCAAGCGCAAGGGCATTCCTCTAATCGCCATCACCGGCAATCTTGATTCCAATCTGGCTCAGGCAGCTGATGTGGCACTGGACGCCAACGTACCTGAAGAAGCCTGCCCCTTGGGGTTAGCGCCGACATCCAGCACGACGGTCACACTGGTATTGGGAGATGCATTAGCCATGGCACTACTCGAGGCACGCGGCTTTACTCGTGATGATTTCGCCGCTTCCCATCCGGGCGGCAAACTCGGGCGGCGTTTACTTGTGCTTGTCAGCGACATCATGCATCGCGATTCCGAAATCCCTGTCGTCACACAGGAAACATCATTATCAGATGCCCTTTTGGAGATGAGTCAGAAAGGCTTTGGCATGACCACTGTAGTGAACAACGACGGCCATATAATCGGTGTTTTCACTGATGGTGATTTACGTCGCACGCTGGATAGTGGCAAGGACATTCGCGACACCAAACTGGCGGATGTGATGTCGAGTAACTACAAGCACATCACCAGTCATGCACTGGCTGTTGAAGCGGCCAAGCTCATGCAGGAATCCAACGTCTATGTATTGATCGTGAAAGATAACAGCGATCGCGTACAGGGCATTATAAAAATGCATGACCTGCTACAAGCCAACGTGGTGTAAACAAACAATGCTATTCAATATAAACAAGGAAGAGGTGTTAGCCGCCACACGACAGGTCAAAATGCTGTTACTGGATGTAGACGGCGTGCTGACCGATGGCAAACTTTATTTTTCCAATTCCGGTGAAGAACTGAAAGCCTTCAGCACTCTTGATGGCCATGGCATCAAGATGTTGCAAAAGGCTGGCATAGAGGTAGGCATTATCACCGGCCGCAAATCAGCACTACTGGAGCGCCGCGCCCTGGATCTTGGCATCGGGCTGTTAATTCAGGGTCGCGAGGATAAGGATGTTGCTCTGGCTGAAATCCTCGCCGAGAGAGACATCACAAGCAAACAAATCGCTTATGCGGGCGACGATTTCCCAGATCTGCCGGTACTCAAAACAGTTGGCGTCGGTTTTTCAGTGCCCGCAGGCCATGCGGATGTGAAATCGGCTGTCGCCGCCATAACAGAAGCTGCCGGAGGAGCTGGTGCGGTACGAGAGATTACTGATTTTATCCTCCACTCCCAGAATCTTTACTCACAATTTCTACCGGAATAAACCGGCTACCCACAAGACGGCCATTTCCCTGCTGCCTGAGCTATCAATCATGATAAGCTTGCTCACAACTGAGCAACTTACATCATGAAAAAACTGACTTTTCTCCTCATTCCCGGCCTAGTCGCTATTGCGGTGTTTCTGGTGATTGCCTATACCGGTCCGCAATCTGCTGAGCGCAGCACCACCTCGACACAGCCAGAATTACGCTTCGATGCCTGGTCTGAGCAGATGAATACCGTGCTATACAATGAAAACGGCGACATCGATTACACGCTCGAGGCAGAACGGCAAATACACCTGTTCGACGACACAACCGAATTGGTCCAGCCTTTGATTCAATTGTTCCAGGAAGCTGGTGGTCACTGGAACATTGTTGCCGAATCAGGCAGAATTTTGCCAGCTGATGAATCCGGCGAAAACCCGAGCAGAACATTGGAACTACAGGGTAATGTGCGGGTCTACAATACCGACGAATACGGCAATCAGACCCAGTTGGACACCGATTTTCTCACTCTTGATCCCAGCACTAAAACAGCCACCACCGAGAGCGCTATCAGTTTGACGACTCCAAGTATTACGCAGGACTCAATCGGTATGATCGCCGATCTGAGCGACAACCAAATTACCTTTCTGAAAGCCAATCTGGGCAGTTATGTGCAACCGTAAACCTCCCCTGACAAGACTTGCTCTCATCGCTTCAGGGCTGCTGACCAGCGCTCTTGCAATGGCCCAGCAAGAGACGACTATTGGCAATGTGGAGTGGAGTTCCGACGGTAACTCCACCATGCGTACGGAAGGTGATTCTCGCATTCTCGAAATGCAAGACAATGTAAGAGTGACACAGGGCACTCTCGTGATTAATGGCGACGAGGCTGTATTTGAGTATGACGCGGCAACCAATGAGCTACTCAAAGTCACTGTCATTGGCACACCTGTGAACTATCAGCAAACAGCTGAAGACGCGCAGCCAGTCACCGGATCCAGCGAAACTATTATTCTCTACCGTGAAGCCGACACCCAGGAGACCATTCTCGAGTTCATCGGTGATGCGGTTGTGATCTCTGCAGATTCCACCATGCACTGTCAGGCAATTGTCTATCTCGCTGATCAGGAGCTGATCCGTGAAGCTACAGGGCCCTGCCAGGGGACTCTGAACTCAAGTAGTAACTGACCCATGTTACGCGCCGAAAACCTAGCCAAACGCTACAAAGCCAGGGAAGTTGTCCGCGATGTCTCAATGCAGATTCGCGAGGGTGAGATTGTGGGATTGCTCGGCCCCAACGGTGCCGGCAAGACGACTTGTTTCTATATGATAGTTGGTCTGGTCCAAGCCGATGCTGGCAAGGTGTCCCTTGATGATACCGACCTGACACGCCAACCTATCCATGACCGCGCCCGTCATGGGTTGGCTTATCTGCCACAGGATTCATCAATCTTTCGCACCATGACTGTCGAGAACAATATTCTGGCGATTCTGGAGACGCGCAAGGATCTGGACAAGGCAGGCAGATCCGCAAAACTTGAATCATTGCTTACTGAATTCAACATTGACCACATCCGGCACAGCACTGGCATGAGCCTTTCCGGTGGAGAACGGCGTCGCACTGAGATCGCACGCACTCTGGCCACCGATCCAAAGTTCATCTTGCTGGACGAGCCGTTCGCTGGCGTTGACCCCATCTCCGTCTCCGAGATCAAACAAATTATTGAGCATCTCAAAGCCCGGGGCATTGGCATCCTGCTGACCGATCACAACGTGCGTGAAACACTCGACATCTGCGAGAAAGCCTATATCGTCAATGCCGGACAAATCATTGCCGAAGGCAATGCAGAGGCGATTCTGGCCGACGAACGGGTACGGCAGGTGTACCTCGGCGATCAATTCAAGATTTAGACACATTGCAACCCTTTGCTTTAGTTCACTTTTTTCATACCACCCGTCTTGCTGGCGGCTTCTGTTACTAGCTGCCTGGCAGCTTTGTCGACGGCCTTCCAAATAGCGATTTGAGCCCGGAAATCACTATGCAAAGCGGGCACGCTTTTTGCTATAATTGCGGCCAGTTTGATTCGGCACGATGTGCTGATTGTCCGCCGCTTCAGGGATCAACATCACTACAATTAATCCCCTCTACGCTGGCCAATCCCGGAATTTGTTTTTCCTATGAAATTATCGCTCCAGCTAAAGCTAGGCCAGCAGCTCACTATGACGCCGCAGCTGCAGCAGGCTATCCGCCTTCTCCAGTTGTCGACGCTAGACTTGCAGCAAGAGATTCACCAAGCATTGGAAACCAATCCAATGCTGGAGTTGATCGAGCACAATGAAGATGAAGATCGCGGCTATGAAGAAGAAAAGAACTCTGAGTTCGAAAAGCTGAAATCTGATATCAACGAATCCGGCAGCAACTCCACCACCAGTAATACCAAAGACAATGAAGAATGGCAGGATCAGATTCCCAACGATCTTGCCGTCGACAGTAATTGGGATGACATTTATCCCAATTCTTACAGCTCCGGCTCCGGTTTTGACTCTGAAGGCATCGATTTCGAATCCCGAAATTCGGCAGTCGACACACTTCAAGATCATCTGATGTGGCAGCTCAATCTGACTCCCATGTCTGATCAGGACGAAGCAATCGCACTGGCGATCATCGATGCCATCGATGCCAACGGCATGCTTACTACCGACATCGAATCCATTCATAGCGGCTTTGATCCGGAACTGGAAATTGAAGAAGACGAAATAGTTGCGGTGCTGCACCGCATCCAGCAGTTCGATCCCATCGGAGTCGGCTACCGTGATTTGGCAGAGTGCCTGTTGATTCAATTGAATCAAATGGAAGCTCCGGAAAAACAACAACTGATTCAAAACGCCAAACTGATTATCAAGGAATACCTGCCGCTACTAGGCAACCGGGATTACACGCAGCTCATGCGCCGCACGCGGCTCAAAGAACCTGAGCTGAGAGAAACCATCGCCATTATCGAGTCGCTGGACCCACGACCAGGCGCCAATATTTCACCACCTTCTACCAGCTACATTGTGCCGGACGTGATAGTCACCAAACAAACTGACACTGGCAAATGGAAAGTAGAACTAAATCCGGACACGGCACCCAAGATTCGTATCAACAACAGTTATGCGGCATTGGTCAAGCGCGCCGACAGTAGCGATGACAACAATTATTTACGCGACAATCTGCAAGAAGCACGCTGGTTCATAAAAAGCCTGCAGAGCCGCAACGAGACACTGATGAAAGTGGCCACTCGCATCGTCGAGCATCAAAAAGGCTTTCTTGAATATGGCGAAGAAGCAATGAAACCATTGGTATTGCATGACATCGCTGAAGCCGTTGAAATGCATGAATCAACGATCTCCCGAGTGACGACGCAGAAATATATGCACACGCCTAGAGGCATTTTTGAGCTCAAGTATTTTTTCTCGAGCCATGTCTCAACCAAGGGCGGCGGCGAATGCTCATCAACTGCGATACGCGCGATTATCAAAAAGCTCATTGCTGCGGAAAATGCACGCAAGCCACTGAGCGACAGCAAGATTACAGAATTGCTCGAAAACAAAGGCATTAACGTCGCACGACGCACAATTGCCAAATACCGTGAATCCTTGTCGATTCCACCGTCCAATGAACGCAAACGCCTGGTCGATTAAACGGTAGCCTTAAGCAATTTTGACAATAACCATCCCTTAAACCTGTTTTCAATCCAACATGCTGGAAAGCGAGAAAAAGTAGTAATGCAACTTGAGGACATCCTTACCCTGGAGCGCTGTCACAGTCGGCTGGCTGGCGTCAGTAAGAAACGAATTCTGACCATCATTAGCGAGTTACTGGCCGAAACGACTACGTCGCTGGAAGCCGGTAATATTTTTAATGCCTTAATGGCGCGTGAGCAGTTAGGCAGTACTGGCCTGGGCAATGGCATTGCCATTCCGCATTGCCGCGTCCCCATGTGCGAAGACATTATGGGCATGTTGATCACACTGGAAGAGCCAATTGATTTCGACGCTATCGACGGCAAGCCAGTAGATATACTCTTTGTACTCATCGTACCAGAGCAGGAAATGGATGAGCACGTTCGCACACTCGCAGGCCTGGCAGAGCTATTTAATGACGATGACTTTTGCTTCACCCTGCGCCAGACCAATAACAGCGAAGACCTCTATAACATCGCGATCATGTACTAGGGCACGGCAACAAATTTTCCAACCATCACTTTGAGAGTGACATGAAACTTACCATCATCAGCGGCCGATCAGGATCAGGAAAAAGTACGGTTCTCCATATCATGGAAGACCGTGGTTACTACTGCATCGATAATTTGCCGGCTGGGTTGCTACCAGCGTTGGCGGAACGAATTTTCGCTGATGATGGTGGCAATCCCAATGTAGCTGTCAGTATTGATGCTCGCAATATTCTCTCTGATCTGGAACAAGTACCCGACATCATCAAGGACTTGCGACAGCGCAATCTGGCCGTCGAAGTCATCTTTCTTGACGCCAATAGTCAGACATTACTGAAACGCTTCAGCGAAAGCCGTCGCAAGCATCCATTAACGAGTGACACTGTCGGCTTGAAAGAAGCCATCAATAACGAATCGTCACTCCTGGAATCAATATCCATGCTGGCCAGCCTGACCGTTGATACCAGTAGTATGTCACTGCACTCCTTGCGGGATCTCATCAAGACTCGCATCGTAGAAGGTATAGACTCCGGCATGGCGTTGCTATTCCAGTCGTTTGGTTATAAGAACGGCGTCCCAGTTGATGCCGATCTTGTCTACGATGTACGCTGCCTGCCAAATCCCTACTGGGACAATTCTTTGCGGGCCCTCACTGGCCTGGATCCGGAGGTTGCAAACTACCTGGATGCACAACCTGAAGTGCAGGAGATGTGCACTGATATCGGTCAGTATTTACAGAAGTGGCTACCTAAATTCGAGGACAATAACCGCAGCTATACAACAGTCGCTATTGGGTGTACTGGTGGTCAGCATCGCTCGGTGTATTTGAGTGAGAAACTGGGTAAACTTTTCTCAGCCTCCAAGAATCATATCTTGGTTAGACACCGGGAACTGGGTCAATAAGTCTGACAACATGCAATCGACAACCATAACTATAATCAATAAAGCTGGGCTGCATGCTCGTGCCGCGTCAAAATTGGCTCAGTTAACCGCCAAGTATTCCTCAGACGTGCGTATCGGTCACAGCAAAATGGTTGACGGAAAAAGCATATTGTCATTGATGATGTTGGCTGCTGTAAAAGGCACCGAAATCACCGTCGAAGTTGAAGGCGATGACGAAAAACAAGCCATGGATGCGATTGTGGAATTGATTAACGACCGCTTTGGTGAGCCCGTCTAGCCAAAAACAGCAGTCTGTCACAGGACCGCTCATTCTCTTGTGTTTCAATTGGCGATAAACTTGCGCCGGCCGATGACTAGTTGATGACTGGTTATCCCATTCCGACGTCGGCATTTCAGCATTCTATCCAGTAAGTATCCGGGGCAACAGGCAGGCATGTCAGAAGTAAAAGATTCAAGCACCAGCTCTGACCCTGTATTCGAGCTTACCCAGGCGATCGACAGCGGTTCGCTGTATCAGGTGCGGCAGATGATCAAGACTCTGCCAACTGCCGGTATTGCTCATTTGCTGGAATCCTCCCCGCCTCGCACGCGCACTATTCTGTGGCAGTTAATCGATAAAGACGCCGAAGGCGAGGTCATTCATTACCTGAATGAAGACTTGCAGAACGATATTCTGCGCGACCTGAATCCGCATCAAGTCGTACAACTAACCGAAGGTCTTGCCGACGATGATCTAGCTGACATACTGCAGCAACTTCCCCAACAAGTTACGGCTGAAGTCCTGCAAGCCATGGACTTACAGGATCGCCAGCGTGTGGAATCCATCCTCTCTTATGCAGAGGATACTGCGGGCGGCTTGATGAATACGGACACAGTCACAGTGCGTCGCGATCACACTGTAGAACTGGTATTGCGTTATCTGCGGCGTCACGAATCCCTGCCAGAGATGACTGACAACGTGCTCGTCGTTGATCGCAATGATTATTTGCTGGGCATTATTCCGCTGCGCACCTTATTGGTTTCTGATCCCGGCACACAAGTCAGGGATGTTATGCGCGAGGACATCCAGGCCATACCCGTCGATATGGAAGCCACACAGGTCGCTCAGCTATTTGAGCAGCACGACTGGGTCTCTGCAGCGGTAGTAGATAACTCAGGCCGTCTGGTTGGTCGTATCACGATAGATGACGTGGTCGATGTAATTCGCGACAGTACCGAGCACTCTCTGATGAGCATGGCGGGTCTGGATGAAGAAGACGACACCTTTGCGCCAATCTGGAAAACCGCAAGACGCCGCGCCGTATGGCTCGGCGTGAACCTGCTCACAGCAATCTTTGCGTCAATGGTGATTTATCTGTTTCAGGACACGCTGGATCAGGTGGTCTATCTGGCAGTCCTCATGCCAATCGTCGCCAATATGGGCGGTGTAGCTGGCACGCAAACCCTGACCCTCGTGATACGCAGTCTCGCACTAGGGCATATCAGTCCATCCAACAGTCGCTGGTTGTTGATCCGGGAATTGGGTGTCGCTGGCCTCAACGGACTGTTATGGGCGACTGTGATCTCAGTTATCGCTTACTTGTGGTATCGAGATGCCCAGCTTAGCTACATTATCGCCGCTGCAATGATGATTAATCTGATGACTGCTGCTCTGGCCGGAGCTTATCTGCCGCTGTTCCTGAAAAAGCTGAAAATAGACCCCGCGCTGGCAGGGACGGTCGCGCTGACCACAGTCACAGACTCAATCGGATTTTTCGCTTTTCTCGGACTCGCTCAGACCTTTTATTTATAAACTCGAAATAGACTCGTAAAAACCATGACAGACGAAGAAGAACAGTTCGAATTCGATGCAGGGCCAAGCAAGTCGCAGCGCAAGCGTGAAGCGCACGCGCAACAAAAGCTCGGTGAACGCCTGGCTGAGCTGCCCGAAACAACCTTGAAGCGCTTACCACTGAGTGATGCCCTGCTCGCCAATCTGCTTGAATTCAAAATGCTGCCGAACAGCAACAGTGCGCTTAAGCGCCAGCGGCAGTTTATCGGCAAATTGATGCGTGGCCACGACGTTGAAGAAATTGAATCCATATTGGCGAGCATTACCGATGACAAGGTTAAAAAGCGGTCACAGCGCCGCGAGCTAGTCGATGAATGGGTGAACAATGTGTTGACCAATGGCGATGAAGCCATTAATGCGCTTGTCCTTGAATACCCGCAGCTTGATCGGCAAACGCTTCGCCAGTTGGCCCGCAATCACAGTCGTGCTGCTGATAACAAGAAAGCAGCGACCCACAAAAAACTGCATGAATTCATCAAGGCGAGCATCCTTTGACTTGACTGCCACCCATTGCTGACATTGTCACAATTTGGCACATCATCACACTACTGGCTACGATGTAAATCTTCCCTCCCAGTCAGTAATCATGCCCCTACCAGCCGATTTCGCACCACCATGACGACATCAATTTATCAGTCGGGCGCTTGCTATACCCTCTTCTATCAATAGTGATACCATCTTCAGCACCCCGGCAGGTCTCGTCGCTATACCCGGCGATACGAGGGAAGCAACCCGGTTTTCCGTGGTAACTTCATGCCAATAATAATTTTGAAAAATGAAGGGGAAACCAATGTCCAACCAACGTGCACAAGAGTATTGGAAAGCCAATATTCGCATCCTTCTTTCGCTGCTTTCTGTCTGGTTCATCGTCTCTTTTGGTGCCGGCATTCTCTTTGTCGATGCACTTGACGCCATTCGCTTCGGCGGCTTCAAACTCGGCTTCTGGATGGCACAGCAAGGCTCTATTTTTGTCTTCGTCGTCCTCGTCTATGCATACATCCATTTGATGGACCGCCTGGACAAGCGCTTCAATCTCAACTCAGATGCTGATGCGAAGAGCAACCAAGAGAACAACGAGGAGAAGTCGGCATGAGCGTACAAATTTGGACTTTTCTCTTTGTCTTCCTGACCTTCGGTCTTTATATCGGCATTGCCATTTGGTCACGTGCGAGCTCAACGAGTGAATTCTATGTGGCAGGTGGCGGTGTTCCGCCATTGGCAAACGGCATGGCCACGGCTGCAGACTGGATGTCTGCCGCATCGTTTATCTCCATGGCAGGACTGATTTCATTCATAGGCCGAGATGGGACGTTCTACCTAATGGGCTGGACCGGCGGTTACGTGTTGCTGGCTCTGTTATTGGCACCTTACCTGCGCAAATTCGGCAAGTTTACCGTCCCTGATTTTATCGGGGATCGCTACTACTCAAAGACAGCACGTTTGCTTGCGGTTTTTTGCGCCATCGTCATTTCTTTCGTCTATGTCTGCGGCCAGATGCAAGGCGCTGGTATCGTCTTTTCACGCTTTCTGGAAGTCGACATCACCACCGGCGTCATCATTGGTATGGCCATCGTGTTTTTCTACGCGGTACTCGGTGGCATGAAAGGCATTACCTATACTCAGGTCGCGCAATACTGTGTGCTGATCTTCGCTTTCATGGTACCGGCTATTTTCATCTCGATTCTGATGACCGGTCAGTTCATTCCACAAATTGGCTTTGGTTCAGAATTGACCGAAGCTTTCGGCGGTGGTTATTTACTGGATCGTCTTGACGGCATGAGCGAAGCGCTGGGCTTTCCAACCTACACCGAAGGCCAACGCAGCACCCAGGATGTATTCTTCATCACTGCCGCATTAATGTTTGGTACTGCCGGTCTGCCGCACGTCATCATTCGCTTCTTCACTGTACCGAATGTCCGTGACGCGAGACGTTCTGCCGGCTTTGCCCTGATTTTTATCGCCATCCTCTACACCACCGCACCCGCTGTTGCCGCTTTTGCTCGCGCCAATCTGATTAACACGGTGGACAATGTTGAATACAGCGAAGTGCCCGAGTGGTTTACCAAGTGGGAGACCACCAACCTGATCGTCTTCGACGACAAAAACAATGACGGACGCATTAACTATGTAGGCGACCCCGAGCTCAACGAGCTGGAAGTTAATCGTGACATCATGGTATTGGCGAACCCCGAAATTGCCGAGCTACCCAACTGGGTTGTGGCGCTGGTCGCAGCTGGCGGTCTGGCAGCAGCGCTGTCCACCGCTGCAGGATTATTACTGGTGATTTCGACATCGGTCTCCCATGACATGTTAAAGCGCAGTTTCATGCCTGACATATCGGAGAAGGAGGAACTGCGCTATGCGCGCATCGCCATATTTGTTGCGGTCCTGATAGCGGGCTATTTTGGCATCAACCCGCCGGCCTATGTAGCGCAAGTGGTGGCGTTTGCCTTTGGCTTGGCAGCCGCTTCGTTTTTCCCGGCCATCGTATTGGGTATCTTCAAGAAGAGCATGAACCGTGAAGGCGCAATTGCCGGTATGGTCGCGGGTTTCTCCTTTACCGCGCTGTATATTATTTACTTCCGCTTCATCAATCCGGCTGCCGACAGCGCCGACAACTGGCTGTTTGGTATTTCTCCTGAAGGCATTGGTACCATGGGTACGCTGGTGAATCTGACGGTCGCACTGACTGTTGCTCGATTTACACCAGAGCCACCTGAAGACGTCCAGGCCATTGTTGAGGATATTCGTTTGCCAGAGCAGCTATTGAAGAAATAGATGGCTTGGCTGAATAGCTGAATAGTAGCCAAACAAAAAAGCCCGGGCATGTCACCATGCCCGGGCTTTTTTTGTCCTACAGTAAAACTCTACCGCACTATCAAGTCTTGTGCTTGCCGTGCTCCGTTTTTTCCCAGTATTCACTAACCGTTGATTTCATTTCTTTGTGCATGAACAAAATACCGATCAGATTGGGGACGGTCATCAAGACAATGGTAATCAATGAGACGTTCCAGACGATCGTCGTGTCAGCAAGCGCCGCATAGAAGAAACCTGCAACATAGACAACCCTATAGGGCAACACCGATTTAGGCCCGAGCAAATAGGTCATTGCCCGGTCGCCGTAATAGGACCAGGCAATCGCGGTTGAAAACGCAAACAGCATCAAGCCTATCGACACGATGTATTGGCCATAGTCGCCAAAGAAGCCCCGAGTATAAGCTTGCGTGGTCAACGGCACCGAATGCAATAATGAACGTCCCTGCACTGCCACTGACTGGTCACTTAGCTGACCATCGATAACACTGAGCGAGCCTTCAACTGGCACACCCTCCCGCATGAACACCACGTCTTCGGCGAATGAACGTGCATGAATCAATGTATACGCCGCACTCTGGGAAACACCGTCAACAACCGGAATATCGCCGCTATATGACGTGGCGTTGGATTCATCACCGTTGAGGAAGGCAAACAGTTCGTCGATATCGGCCTCATTACCCTCAGTATAGGAACCGGCCACGAACGTCATATCGGCGCGCTGGAAAGTATTATCAAACTTCTCCATCCAGACTCCCGAGGAGAGAATGACCAGGCCCGTGATAGTACAGATCACAATGGTATCGATGAACGGCTCGAGTATGGACACCATGCCCTCGTCGGCCGGTTCGTCGGTACGTGCCGCGGCGTGAGCAATAGGCGCTGAACCCTGCCCGGCCTCATTGGAGTACAAACCGCGATTCACACCTCTGTCAAACGCATAAGCGAAAGTGGCGCCAAGGAAACCACCAGTGGCAGCCGATCCGGTAAAGGCATCAGAGAAGATGGCAACGAAGCTAGGGATCACATTGCCGATGTTAGGAATAATGACTGCGAAGGCACCAATCAGGTAAATCAACGCCATTGTCGGCACAATTGTCGCTGCCACTTTGGCGATACGCGTAATACCACCGATGATCACCAATGCCAGCAATACGGATAGCACTGAGGCAGTAATAATAGGCTCGAGAGAAAAAGTACTTTCCAGACCAGCGGCGATACTGTTGATCTGGGGCAGATTGCCCGTACCGAAAGAACTCAAAACCGTCGCGATGGCAAAAATGACCGCCAGCCATTTTGCATTCAACCCCTTCTCCATGTAAAACATGGGGCCGCCAGCCATGCTGCCGTCTTCGGTCTGTTCGCGATATTTGTGTGACAGGGTGACTTCGACAAATTTGCTGGTCATGCCGAAGAAGGCAGTCATCCACATCCAGAACAAGGCAGCAGGACCACCGAGGTGTAAGGCTAGCGCGACACCACCGATATTGCCGGTGCCTACAGTGCCAGATAGCGCTGTGGCCAACGCCTGAAAGTGTGACGTGTCACCTTTCGCACCTTCCTTGTCGAATTTTCCCGTTGTTACGCCAATGGCATGACGGAAATAACGTATCTGCGGAAAGCCGAGATAAAGCGTGAAGAATACACCAACCGAGAGCAAGAGCGTTGGGAACCAGATAGCACTGCCAAGAAAGCCATCGATGAAAATCAGAAAGTCATTTACCGCGTCCAAAGTATTTCCCCATTCATTATTTCTGGTAAAGCACTCAAACAAGCTGAGCGCTATGCAATCTCCCTAACTACTAGTCATCGCTGACTTTGATTGTCGGTCCGGTCTTTGCCGAACTCGATTTTTCTGCAACCGCATTGACCACATTGGTCGCCAGGGCCATGTAGGCCTGAGCTGCGGTACTGGACTGATCTGATGCTACCACAGGAGTGCCAGCGTCGGTGTGCTCCCTTATCCCCAACTCCAGCGGTAATTGGCCAATGACCCCGACGCCGTAGTCAGCCGATAATCTGTCACCACCACCTGCACCAAAAATTGCTTCCTCATGCCCACAATTGGCACAAACATGAGTGCTCATATTTTCCACAACTCCCAATAATGGCACACCAACCTTGTTAAACATCTCTATTCCCTTGCGAGCATCCAATAGAGCCACGTCTTGCGGGGTAGTAACGACTACTGCTCCACTTAACTGCACAGATTGGGCCAAGCTTAACTGGATATCACCAGTTCCGGGGGGCATGTCGATAATCAGATAGTCCAGATCGGACCAGGCGGTGTCATTGAGTATCTGATTGAAGGCCGAAACAATCATGGGGGCACGCCACACCATGGCAGTTTTAGGGTCCACCAGAAAGCCCATGGAGTTACATTCCACGCCATGGGCAACAATGGGCACTATGAACTTCTGATCACGCACTTGCGGTCGGGTATCTGGCGGCACACCCATCATCAGGGGAATACTCGGCCCGTAGATATCTGCATCCAGCAGGCCAACCTTATGACCCAGGGCGTGCAGAGCCACACTCAGATTGACCGCAGTAGTGGATTTGCCGACGCCGCCCTTTCCGGAGGCGACGCAGACGATGTATTTGATTTGCGCAAGATTTGTCAAAGTAACGAGTCAGTTGCTCCCAATGGGTAACAACCAATATCAACCTTCTGCCATTTATTGAAAGATAGCCGGATTATCATTGATCCGACAGTAATTGCAAATAGGCTTGGCGGGGTTATGAACGGACCGATAGAATACCTTCATGCGATGTTTCCCATATCTGTTGATTTGCTATGCCAGTGTGAGCCTTGCCGCTGATGTCGAGCGGGAATCCCCTATCAAGTTCGCACTTTATTCGGCAGCCTGGGGCGGCACTACCAATGACGGCATGCGCGTCGTTGTGCACAATCAGACCGAGAGCCCAATTACACTGGAGAGCCTGGGCTTTGTACAACAAGCCGAAGGCGAGCCAGCGCCACAGACTCTCGATCTTGCGATCGATCTGCAAGTTCCCGCTGGCGGCTACGCTGATCAGGAATTTGGCTATATCAATCTGCTCGAAGGCGATGAATGTGTTGAGCGCAGCCTTGCTGATAACTGGCGTCTCACTGAAATCTCCAATTACACGCTCAATCCTTCTGTGCGTAATCTGATTATTGAAGACACCGATTCGTTCAGGATCTACCAATGTGTGCAATCAGTGCTCACTACCTGGACCCATACTGCGACAGGCGAGACATTCAGCAATGCAGAGTGGGTCCTGTTTCATTTCGAATCCCGCAGAGATTGAAATAGCAGTTCCTGAATACGCCAATAGCTAAATCAAAAATATAAAAAAAAGGGGCCAGCTGGCCCCTTTTTTTGCTTGCATGCCTTGCTCCAATTTGACTCAGAGCAAAGCTGACGAGCTGCTTAGCCCATCAGGATACCACCGTACTGGACGAAGAATGGTGCGAAGACCAGACTCAGAATAGCAGACAGCTTGATAAGAATATTCAGGGAAGGACCTGAAGTATCCTTGAGTGGGTCACCAACTGTATCACCGACAACAGCCGCTTTGTGACACTCAGAACCCTTGCCGCCATGGTTGCCCGCTTCGATGTATTTCTTGGCATTATCCCAAGCACCACCACTGTTGGATGCCGAAATCGCCAGAACACCACCACAAACCAGTGAGCCAGCCAGAATACCTGCAACAGCTTCTACGCCGAACAGGAAGCCAGTGATCAGCGGCGTACCCATAATCAGGACGCCCGGTGCGATCATCTCGCGCAGTGCAGCCTTGGTGGAGATTGCCACACATTCAGCGTAGTCAGGCTCACCGGTACCTTCCATGATGCCAGGAATGGTTTTGAACTGACGGCGAACTTCTTCGATCATGGCAAAGGCCGCATCACCAACAGAACGCATGGTCATGGCAGTGAACAGGAATGGCAGAACCGCGCCAACAAACAGAGAGGTGTAAACCACCGGCTCCAGCAGGCTCATGTTAATCGGCTCACCACGCAGTGTTTCTGCAGTAGTAATAAAGGCTGCAAACAGCGCTAGTGAAGTCAGGATCGCTGCGCCAATGGCAAAACCCTTACCAATCGCTGCTGTGGTATTACCCGCAGAGTCGAGGATGTCAGTACGCTCACGCACAATGGCATCCAGACCAACCATTTCGGCGATACCACCGGCATTGTCAGCAACCGGGCCGTAGGCATCGATCATCAAGGCAATTACCAGCGTACCCAGCATACCCAGTGAGGCGATCGCTACACCGTACATGCCGGCCAGCTCCCAGGATACGAAAATACTGAAGGCAATACACAGATACGGCAGCACTGTGGACTTGTAGCCCAGAGACAGACCGAAAATGATGTTAGTCGCAACACCTGTTTCACAGGACTTGGCGACTTCCTGCACCGGCTTGTAGTTCTCTGACGTGTAGTAACCAGTCAGCAGACCTACCGCCAATCCGGATACCAGACCCGCCAGGAAGCAACCGTACACGCCCATGGCAGAATACACTTCGCCATTGAGAGTAAACGACTCGGGAATCAGTGCGATGGTAAAGAAATACATCACGATAGCCATGAGCGCACTGGAAATAATCAGCAGCTTCATCAGGGCAGGAGCAACGTCGTCTTCTGTTTTCACAGTCACGAGCAGTTTGGTGATCAGACTGATGGGGATGCCCACGGCGCTGATCAGGATCGGGTACAACAAAGCATTGGGATCGCCGGCAAAGGCAATTGCACTGATCACCATGGCCGCGCAAGTAGACTCAGCACAGGAACCAAACAAGTCGGCACCCATACCCGCCACATCGCCCACGTTGTCACCGACGTTATCAGCGATTACAGCAGGGTTACGGGGGTCATCTTCAGGAATGCCTTTTTCGACTTTTCCAACCAGGTCGGCACCGACGTCAGCAGCCTTGGTAAAGATACCGCCGCCAACACGTGCAAACAGGGCGATGGTGGAACCACCCAGACCAAAACCGGCTATCACTTCCATGAGGATGTGGTTGTTTTCCGCGCCAAGGTCGGACAGCAGGCTGCTCATCACGACATAAATCACGACCAGACCCAGAGTTGCCAGTCCAACCAGTGCAAATCCCATGACCGCACCAGAGTTGATAGCAACATCGTAGGCGCTGGAAATGCTGTTCTTGGCAGATACTGTTGTGCGTGCATTGCCCTGCGTCGCCACTTTCATGCCGATGTAGCCGGAAGCAATGGAAATCACACCACCGAACAGGAAGGCAATTGCAGTGTAAATGCCTTCACGAATATCCGGAGTATGCGTGTCATCAATCAGGATCGCGATGATGGCCGCAAATACCACCATGAAGATGACCAGGAATTTATATTCCTGTTTCAGGAACGCCATGGCACCGTCGGCGATAGCTTTGTGAATAAATCGCAGTCGCTTGCTATCTTTTTCGTCGAGCCCCAGATCAATTGGTACGCTGGTTACCTTCTTCATGTAAAAGAAAGCAATGGCCAGGCCCAACAGTGAAAGGACTGTGGTTACTATTAGTGTTATACCCGACATTTATTGATGTCTCCCCGCTAAAGTTTTGGTCAAAATAAAGGCGCGAACTTTACCATAACGAGCGGTACAAACAAAGCGCGCAACTGCACTGTTGACGCCGGATTTGGCTATCTGGAACGTCATTTTCGGCAGGGATTGCAGAGCGTGGGATTGGGTCTGGGGGCTGGTGGCAGCAATGGGGCTAAACACTGCCAACCTGGGCTATTTTTTGCGCTTCTTACGGCGCCTGCTGGCTCGCGAATTCGGGTCAGGCTCGCCGCGAGCCGCTCTGAACGCTTCTCGCAAGGACTCAACCTTGGCTTGTTTGCGCTTCTCGGTGTGGGCAGCGCGCTTACTATCTATGTCGACGATTTTATCAGTCATGCACGAAGATCAGCCTAAGTAGGGTTATTGCGACGACTCCAACTGCCGATTCAGTGACTCACGACGCGCTTCCAGCTCGGCTATGAGGTCTTTGGACAAAGGCTCAACCGGATTGCCTGCCGCGTCAGTGTTTTCGTATTTGGCCTGCTCAGCGGTTAATACCTGAAGCAATTCTTCAGCAACCATGACGGCTTCCTCCAACGCTGCTGCAGCGGCTTCGTCTTTGGCCACCTGGGCTTGTACGGCGGCAATTTGCTGCTGCAGTTCTTCAATCCGCTGCAGCCGCTCGCGCCGCGCCGCCTCAGCAGCCGCTATCGCCGCCTGCCGCTCACGTTCCAGGCGCTCGGCCTCTTCCCGGGCACGTTGTTCCGCCTCGGCACGGGCTTGTGCTGCCGCCTCAGCGCGCTCGCGCTCGGCTTGCATTCTCGCCTGCTCAGCTGCTTCGGCTTCGCGACGACGTTGCTCGGCCAATTGCTGCTGGCGTTCCCGCTCCCGCTCCGCGGCGAGTTGCTCGGCTTCCTGGGCAGCGGCAGCCTGGGCGCTTGCTTGTTCGGCTTCATTGACTGACGATGTGCTGCTACAGGCAGCCAACAGTAATGCTGCCATCAGGGCAATGAGCATCCTGCTGGCTCTGGCAACTGAGTACTGCTGATTTCGAATGTTTCGCATATTAGTGCTGAAACGCATAGCCAGCTCCTCGCAAAGGGTATCTCGCGTTGTTATTCGGTAGTAATATCGCAAAGTCTAACGCCAAGCACTTGATTAATAAATTATTTTCGCGACAAATGCAGGAAAATGTCGACTTTGTCATACTATGGCCGCTACGTAACGACTTAAGGCCCAGTCAGTTATCCTGCCGCTTCGTTATCAGGCTAGTATCGGCAGCAACGCTGCACAATTCAAACTGGCCACTCAATTTACCTGTTGGATGGAATCGGCGGATATGCGCCAACGCAAGCTAGTCTCACTTCTGATCCGATCGGTCATGGTCATGCTGTTCAGCGCGCCCGTGATTTTGCTGGTTATGATATTGCAGACTGCGCCACTGGCCCCCAGCAGCACTACTTTGTCCACTCAAGAGCTAGCCCGTATTGAGCAGTTTCTGCTCGATGCCACGCCGCAGTCGCCGACTGCCACGTCTGAACATCATGTGCACTTGAATCAGGAACAGCTTAATCTGGTTTTCCGCTACGGCATCGAATGGCTGGCCCTGCAACCCATGTGGTCCAGTGATCTGACATTGCGTGACAACCAGTTGGATGCCCGCATGAGCGTCAATGTGTTGTCCAGCAGTTACCCGTTGTACCTGAATGTACATGGAGCTTTCGTCAGTGACGGCACGCAGTTGTCGCTGGACAGTCTGGAAATCGGCAGTTTGGCCTTGCCCCGCTTTCTACTGGATATGACCAGCGACCGCGTGATCAACAACCTTGCCACATCCGAAAATTTTCAGGATCTGAATACCTTGCTCAGCAATATCACTGCCTTGGCTATTGCCAACGATTCGATGGATGTCACCATGTTGTGGGAGCCGCAGTTGATTAGCAGCATTACCCAACAAGCCCAGCTGCTATTCATTTCGTCGGAAGATCAGGAGCGCATCACCGACTATTACAATCAACTCGGCTTGCTGGCAGCTGGCATACCCGTCGACCGGCGCGCTATTTCCCTAAACACCTTGCTGGTGCCCTTGTTCCAGTCAGCATTGGACAAGTCCCGCGCTGGCAGCGATCCTGTCGCTGAAAATCGTACCTTGCTGCAAACTCTGGCGATATACGTCAATAACGAGGATATCGCCCAACTGCTTGGCAGCGAGCGGGCAGCAGAACTGGAACCCGCCAAATTTATTGAAGTCCGCTTACACCGCCGTCAGGACCTGGCCCAACATGTGGTCTCGGTAGCCGCCATCTCGGCTTCAGCAGGAGCGGGTCTGGCAGAATTGCTTTCCAATGCCAAGGAAGCTTATGACGCCCGCTACCGGTCCGGTTTCAGTTTTTCGGATTTAGCGGCAAATATTGTGGGCGTGCAGATTGCCAGCTACGCGACGCAGGACGAGGCCACTGCCCTGCTCATGCAGGAGCGCCTTGCCTCGATTCGCAATGAAAGTGACTATATGCCGGAACTGGGCAGTAACCAGGATGGTCTGAGCGAGTCCGACTTCAATGCCCAGTATGAGAACCGGAACAGCCCTGAATACCGGGCACGGATTGCCGAGATTCAACAATTAATCAATGCCCGTCCCCTGTTCCAGAATCTGCACTGATGCCGGAATGACTGTCCATGGATCACCTGAGTGAAGAGCAACTCACCTTGCTGCGCAACGCCTTGGTTGAGACGCACATGAATCTGACTGAGCAATTGGCGATCAGTAAAAGCGCCGCTGAAGTGGTGAACCTCGACCAGAGCATGGTGGGCCGGGTGTCACGCATGGATGCTATGCAGCAACAAGGTATGGCCGTCTCTACACGTGACAAGGCGGCGCGGAGACTACGGCGCATCGAGCTGGCATTGGCGGCGCTGGATAAAAATGAATACGGTTTGTGCAGTCAGTGCGACGAGGCTATCAGCTATCCGCGTTTGCAGGCCCAGCCCGAAGCCAGACTGTGTATAGATTGCCAGAGTCGCGCCGACCAACAATAGAAGGCATTGCACAGCTAACCTAACAGGATAGCGCGCTCTTTTAAATTACCCGGCAGTGTTGTATAAAGCCGCCTGCAGCCCTCCCCGGCACGCGCTAGCGGCCGTAACCAACCCAACAGCAGTGAACTGACCATGGCCAAGAAAGGCTTTTTCACCACTAATCTGCATTCAGATCGCAAAAGTAATCCTGAGCATGGCGTCTTGCACAAAGCAATTCACCCCTCGGTAGCCTATGGATATGAGGATGCCCGGGAGTTGGCGGAAGTGTTTCAGGGCAAACGGGCCGGCTACAACTATGGCCGTCAGTTAAATCCCACAGTGACTGCTCTGCAGGATCGGATCACTGCCATGGAAGACGGTATTGCCACCGTCGCTTTTGCCACCGGCATGGCCGCAATCAGCAGCACGTTACTGTCTTTGCTGCGCGCAGGTGATCACATCGTGTCCAGCGCATTTTTGTTTGGCAATACCAATAGTTTTTACGGCACGCTGCAACTGCTCGGCATTGATGTGACTTTCGTGGATGCAACTGATGCCGACAATGTCGCCGCAGCCATCAAGGAAAATACCAAGCTGGTCTTTGTTGAAACCATTGCCAATCCAGTCACCCAGATTGCTGATCTGGAACGCATTGGTGAATTATGCAAAGAACAGGGCTTAGTCTATTTCGTTGACAATACGATGACTTCGCCACATCTGTTTACACCGCGCACTGTCGGTGCCAGCCTCATTATCAATTCCCTGACCAAATATATCGGTGGTCATGGCAATGCATTGGGTGGATCGGTGACTGAAACCGGACTGTACGATTGGTCCGATTTTGACAATATTCTCGAGACTTATCGCAAGGGCGACCCACAGCTGTGGGGGATTACTCAGATCAAGAAAAAAGGCCTGCGTGACATGGGCGCCTCACTCGGCCCCGAGGCCGCACATCATCTGGCTGTGGGTTCGGAAACATTGCCCCTGCGTATGGACCGGGCTTGTGGCAACGCCAAGTTGCTCACCGAGTTCTGCGCGCAGCATCCTAACGTCAATAATACGTTCTACCCCGGGCTAACGAGCCATCCGCAACACCAGCGGGCGAAAACCTTGTTCGGCAATTTCGGCGCTATTTTCAGTATTGATCTGAAACAAGGGCTGGATTGCTTTGACGTGTTGAACCGCATGGAAACCGTTATTTCTTCCAGCAATCTGGGTGACACCCGGACTTTGGCGATTCCTGTCGCTCATACTATTTATTTCGAGATGGGCCCTGAACGACGCGCATCCATGGGCATTGCTGATTCCATGATTCGCTTTTCTGTGGGCATTGAAGACAGCGAAGATTTGCTCGCCGATTTTGAGCGCGCTCTCGAGTCATGATTACCGTACTGGATACCACAGAGCTGGAAGAAGGCTCCTGCAAAGGGCTGGAGATCGACAACAAATACTTATTCGCGGTCAAGAAAGACGATCAGATCTATCTATACTGGAACCGCTGCCCGCATCTGGGCACGCCTTTGGAATGGGAAGAAGACAAATTCCTCGACCCTGATGGCGCCTTGATACAGTGTTTCAACCATGGCGCCTTATTCCGTATCGAAGATGGCCATTGTCTGGCGGGTCCCTGTCAGGGCAAGAACCTGCAGGCGGTACCGTTTGCCATCGAGCAAGGGTTGCTGATGGTCAACGAGTCAGATTTGTAGAGCCGATTAGCAAGACCTCCGATAAGCCTACCCAACAGTTAAAGCAGCACTGGTAACTCAGTAGTCAATTCGATAACGTTGTTGGCCAAATCAAAACTGGCTCGATAAGCGACGATCTCGACACCAACATGATGCGCTTCGCGCAGCAATTGTCCGTATTCAGGATCAATACTGTCCGCGGGGCTGACACTCGCAATCCCGGAATGCTGCACACAGAAAAACAGCATGGCACGATCGCCTTGCTGCTTCACTTGCATCAGTTCCCGCAAATGCTTTTGACCTCTTTGCGTCACGGCATCAGGAAACAGTCCAACACCCTCTGCTTCACCCAAACTGACATTCTTGATTTCGATATAGCAAGGTCTCGCTTCCTCACCCTCTGGCATGAGCAACAGATCAATGCGACTCTTGTTATCTGTGCCGTAAGGAACCTCTCGCCGCAATTCACCAGATGGAGGCAGCTGAGAGATGCGCCCGGCGCCAATCGCTTCGGCCACAAGAGCATTAGCCAGGCCAGTATTAATACCCACCAGATCCTTGCCATTCATCTCGATAACTTGCCACGTGCCCGGGTATTTGCGTTTGGGATTGTCGGACAGTGAATACCAGATACGACTACCAGGATCCTGGCAATTCTTCATCGATCCAGTGTTAGGACAATGCAGAGTCATAAGGCTGCCATCGTCTAGCTCAATATCGGCCAGAAAGCGTTTGTAACGTTTGATCAATATTCCGCTGTGCAGCGGATCCTGCAATTTCATAGCAAATCCATTTCCCCGTAGCGCAATAGCAGCAGCCGACGGGCCTGAGATAAAAGTCTTTTATTCCGGTACGTGGCTCAAGCTAGCGCCTTTTTCAGCCGCGCAATCCCCAGCTCCAGATTGTCCATACTGGTGGTAAACGCAAAACGCACAAATTGCTGGGCACGGTAATCGCCGAAATCAGTACCCGGCGTGATAGCAACGCCATGCTCGTTGAGCATCTGTGCGCAGAAGTCTTCGGCATTGTCAGAGAAATGCTCAATGCCAGCATAAATATAGAACGCCCCATCGACGCTTGGCGGCAAGGTAAACCCCAATTCCTGAAGCGCTGTTTGCAAGTAGTCCCGGCGCTGGCGAAATGCCTCCCGACGCCGCTCCAATTCAGGCCGGGTCGCTTCATCGAGCGCAGCTATCGCTGCATGCTGGGCTATGGTTGGTGCCGAGATATACAAATTCTGAGCCAGTACCCTCGCCTTGTCGATGTAGTTTGCTGGCACGACAATCCATCCCAGCCGCCAACCAGTCATGCCAAAATACTTGGAAAAACTGTTGACGAGAAATGCCTTATCAGTCACTTCCACAATACTTGCCAGCTCATCTACATAATGCAGCCCGTGGTAGATTTCATCGACGAGCAAGTGCAAGCCCCGCTCAGCGGTGAACGCACTGAACTTGTGCAACTCTTCGCGGTCGACAATAGTACCTGTCGGGTTCGACGGCGACGCCAACCAAAGACCACTGGTACTGGCCTTACAATTTGCCGCCACTTGGTCCAGCGTTGGTTGAAAATTCGACTGCGCCGAGACTGGCAATAGTTGCGGTATGCCATGCACAAGATGCACAAAATTACGGACGCACGGGTATGCAGGGTCTGCCATCAGAATGCCCGCACCGGGGCTCACCAACAAGTGCGCCAGCAACATCAAGCCGGCACTGGCACCGGGTGTCACCAATATACGCTGCGGATCGATCTCAACATTGTTGCGTAGTTGGTAGTGGCGGGCGATAGCCTCGCGCAGTGCCGGAATACCCGGTGCTTGCGTATAACTGGTCTGACCGGCGTCGAGCGCTAGTTTGGCTGCAGTGATAATCGGGTCTGCCGTGACGAAATCAGGTTCGCCTACTTCCATATGCACAATTTTCTTGCCTTGCGCTTCGAGTTCGGCAGCACGTTGCATGACAGCCATAACGCGGAAGGGATTGACCTGAGCCATGGCAGTGGACAGCGGAGTGTCAGGTTGTGCGGTGTTGTCGGTCATTGTCACCTTTACTTACATAAGAATTACAAGCGAGCCCCGCAAGCGGTGGGGGAACATGATCAGCAAGTCACGCGTTTTGAGCAAGCGCACGCCATTCTCCAGGCGCTTTCGTTACTTTCGTTACTTTCGATACTGTTAGCTGGCCAGTAACTGGCTGGACATTAAATTCCCGATGGCATCCGTTGGTCGATATCGCCGGGACTATCCGGCTGCGGCCCACTTTGCGACAAAAGTGCGTCATTATAGTGTCAAGACACTTGAATTACAGTGGTCGAGTGACCTGAATTACGCAGGTTTGGCAGGACGCCGAAATCAGGCTAATTTTTATAGCATCCCCGCAAATAATCTGGTAGTTTAGCCGACTTTCTGAAATCCGGGCCCACCAACAGGGTCATTTCCCCCTGAAAACGGCACCGGCAAGGGCAACACCAGACCCTGATGTTGGGGTTGTTTATTCGACAAACTGAAAGCTGCCGGTCCTGTGGCCCTCTTGCTCGAAAGTGGGCGAAAACACACATGACAGACAGAGTGAATGAGGCATATGTGATTATGGCTAACGCACAGAGCACCGAATCTCAACCAGTACTCAAGAATTTCGTTCCGTACAAGCCCAAGAAAGGCGAAGAGTACATGAACGAGAAGCAGCGTGATCACTTCAAGAAAATTCTACTGAGTTGGCGCGAGCAGTTAATGCAGGAAGTCGACCGTACTGTGCATCACATGCAAGACGACGCGGCTAATTATCCTGATCCAGCCGACCGTGCGACTCAAGAAGAGGAGTTCAGTCTGGAACTTCGCACACGTGATCGTGAGCGTAAGCTGATCAAAAAAATCGACAGCACTATAGAAGCCATTGCCCAGGATGATTACGGTTTCTGTGAATCCTGCGGTATTGAAATCGGCATTCGCCGCCTGGAAGCCCGACCTACAGCCAACAAGTGTATCGATTGTAAAACGCTGGATGAAATCAAGGAAAAGCAGCTCGGCAGCTAACTGTCGAGCCGTCTGACCAGACCAGTAGCTCAATCTTCTTAAAGGCGGCCACAGTCAATTCACAGGTAACTCATTTTACCTGAGCAGAGACATGGCACACAGCAATCCACACATCGAACCCGGGGCGTATACAGGCCGATTCGCCCCTTCCCCTACCGGCCCACTGCACTTTGGTTCTCTCATCGCCGCTTTGGCCAGTTTTCTGGATGCCCGCGCCAATCAAGGTGTCTGGTTGGTTCGCATGGAAGATCTGGACCCACCCAGAGAACCTGAAGGTGCTGCTCAGCAAATTCTGGATCAGCTGCAACACCTGCAACTGCATTGGGATGGCGAAGTACTCTACCAAAGCCAGCGCCATGCTGCTTACGAGGCAGCCATCAGCAAACTAGCCAAGCAACAACTCTGCTACGAATGCTCTTGCACGCGCCAGGACATCCGCGAGATGGGTTTGGTTTATGACGGCCGATGCCGAAATACGTCGCATCCTCATGACACGCAAACTGCGCTGCGCGTGGTCACCAATAACAATCCGTGCCAGATAGACGATCTGATTCAAGGCAATGTCTGTCAAAATGTGCAGCAAGAAGTTGGCGATTTCGTCATTCAACGCAAAGACGGATTTTTTGCCTATCAGTTAGCGGTTGTTGTTGATGACGCCTACCAAGGGATTACCCATATAGTTCGTGGTTATGACCTGATTGATTCAACGCCTCGGCAGCTTTATCTCCAGCAAATCATGGGATACCCGACGCCAAGCTATGCCCACATTCCGGTGATCGTCAACGCCGAGGGGCAAAAGCTCAGCAAGCAACGCTTCGCTGCAGCTATCGATACCGATATGGGCGCCAAACTCATCCTCGAAGCCCTGAAGTTTCTCGGCCAGCAACCACCAGAGAATCTGCTCGGCGCCACAATCAGCGATTTGCTGGAATGGGGAATTGCGCACTGGGATATACAGTCTGTACCCAAGTTAGCTAATATCCCCGAATTGACGATCTAACAGGAAAACTCCGTGTACATCCCGCGTACCATTCTCACTCTGTTAATCATAATTTATTTATTGTTCCTGATGAGTGTTGACTGGATCAATCAGCCAGCAGGTTCCTGGTACCGGCCCTTTCTTATTGGTCTGGTGATCATCACAGTAGCTGCCTGGGCACACCGCGAGCAAGACTCAGATGAATTATGATCTGACAACGCTGTTCGTGCTTGGTAGCGCCTATCTTGGGTTACTCTTTGCCATTGCCTTTAGTACTGACCGTGGCTGGATTCCCCGGCCGTTGGTACGCAATCCTGTCATCTATGTACTGTCGCTCGGCGTGTTCGCCAGTGTCTGGTCCTACTACACATCAGTAGGCAACGCGCTTCGTGATGGCTACGGCTACCTGGCTCCCTCTATTGGCGTATCGCTGACGTTTTTGCTGTCGCCGCTGATTCTGAAACCAATACTCGAGCTCACCCGTACCTACCAATTGAGCTCATTGGCTGATTTACTGGCCTTTCGCTATCGCTCACCCTGGGCAGGTACTGCAACAACACTGGTTATTCTCATCGGCGTTACACCGCTGATTGCGCTACAGGTTCGCGCCGTGGCCAACACAGCCGAGCTGCTATCCGACCAGGTATCGCAAGGTGCAATTGCGTTTGGTTTTTGTATTTTAATTACCTTGTTTGCCATATTGTTTGGTACTTCCAGTCGCGCTGGCCGGACGCAACATGATGGTCTGGTTATGGCTATCGCCTTCGAGTCTCTGGTCAAGCTCGTCGCCTTCCTCATTGTCGGCCTGTACGCAGTTTATGGTGTATTCGGCGGGCTGGAAGGTATCGACAGCTGGCTGCAGGCGAATCCAGAGATGCTTAACGGCCTCAAGGAAACTGACTATTTCAGTTCTTTCCACGTCATGGCACTACTGTTTTTTACAGCAGCGATCGCCATGCCGCACATGTTTTATGTCACTTTCAATGAAAGCAATGGCCAGCGGTCACTGTCATTTGCCAGCTGGGGATTACCGCTTTATTTTCTGCTATTGAGCCTGCCTGTGCTACCTATTCTCTGGGCGGGGCTCGCCTCTGGCAGCACAGTTCAGGCGGAGTATTTCCCGGCTGTGCTTGGCCTGGTTTATGACGCGCCACTTGTCACTCTTATTGGTTACCTGGGCGGTCTGTCTGCAGCAAGCGGCTTGATCATCGTGCTAACCCTGGCACTGTCCAACATGTGTCTAAACCACCTTATTCTCCCTATTTACCAACCCAAAGCTAGTCAGGATATCTACCGCTGGCTGGTGTGGCATCGCCGCATACTCATTACCACGCTGATCTGGGCCGGCTTCCTTTTCTACTATTTACCTGATGATACGGCCAGCGTCGAAATCATCGGCTCAGTAGCATTTACTTCCTGTTTACAGTTCTTGCCCGGCATTATTGCCATTCTTTACTGGCCACAAGGCAATAAGCGCGGCTTTCTTGCCGGGCTCGGCGCTGGCTTCCTACTGTGGTTTGTATTCCTCATGCTGCCGCTTTTCATTGAGAGCGACCCGTTAACACTGCTATCTCTAAACTGGCGCGAGATCACAGTCTTCTCGTTAATCGTCAATAGTGCGGTTTTTGTGATCGTGTCGCTCCTGCATGAATCCAGCGACGAGGAGCGCAGCTCCGCCGATATTTGCACGCTGGATACCGTCAAACGTCGCAAGCGCAGTGGTCTCGTCGCCAAATCACCACAAGAATTTATTCGCAGTCTAAGCAAGCCGCTCGGTGAGAAAACCGCAACTCGCGAGGTTAAACGAGCACTGCAGGACCTTAATCTGGAAGACAGTGATCGGCGCCCCTATTCCATGCGCATATTGCGGGCCAGGCTCGAAGCCAACTTGTCTGGTCTGCTGGGCCCTTCGATCGCCCGCGAGATCATCGATGGTTACCTGCCTTATAGCATCGTCTCCGGTTACGGAAGCGCCGACCTGAATGTCATTGAGCGACGCATTGAATCCTATCGCAGTAACCTGTCTGGCATGGCAACAGACCTTGATAATCTGCGCCGCTATCATCGCCAGATTTTGCTCGACCTGCCACTAGGCGTTTGCTCTATTTCTTATGACAATGAAATCGTGATGTGGAATCACGCACTGGAGAATTTCACGGAAATCGAAGCTAACGAAATCATCGGCTCACAAGTGGCCGACTTGGAGGAGCCCTGGCAGTCTTTGCTATTAAATTTCCTCGATGACGATGCCGCGCACAGCTACAAGCATTACTTCGAACTCAACGGCAACAAGAAGGCAGTTAATCTTCATAAAGCTTTTATTGAAAAAACTGGCAATGAAGACTCTGTTCATGAAGGTATTATTATTCTGATTGAAGATATCACTGAGACAGAGATCCTCGAGGCTGGTCTGACTCACAGCGAGCGGCTGGCATCTATTGGCCGACTGGCTGCCGGCGTCGCTCATGAAATCGGCAACCCCATTACGGGTATCGCCTGTCTTGCGCAGACTATTCGTGACGAATTCCCCAATGAAGAAGTCAGCCCCTTGGCTGAACAAATAATCGAACAAACCGATCGTACATCGCGTATCCTGCAATCTCTCGTGAATTTTGCGCATACCGGCACCAGCAAGACGCAATACGAAAATGTAACGGTGCGAGTCAGTGAATGCATGGAAGAAGCAAAGACACTGATTTCTCTGGACAAGAAGAGCAAAGAACACAAACTCGAACTACATTGTGAAGACTCCATCAAAATTCGCGGTGATTCGCAGCGCCTCTTGCAGGTTCTGGTGAATCTGATTAACAATGCCCGGGATGCGAGCCTGCCAAATACTGTTATTTCCATGCGTGCCACCACAGAAGGTGATCAGATCAGAATAACCGTGACTGATGAGGGTGTCGGTATCCCGGCATCAATTCAAGACCGGGTTTTCGACCCATTCTTCACCACCAAAGAGGCTGGAGAAGGCACAGGGCTTGGGTTGTCACTAGTCTTCAGTATTGTGGAAGATTTGCACGGAGAAATTGATATAATTAGCCCGGTAAATAAAGTCAAAGGCACTGGTACTGAGGTAATATTGCGCTTCCCGAGATATACGGGAGATGATGATGAGGATCTGCTTGCTCCTGATCAGCCCGACTTACCTACCTGAATTTTAAATTTATACCCTGAAGTGAATAGTTTTAAACGATGAGTCAGATTCTAGTAGTAGAAGACGAAGTAGTGATTCGCAATGCGCTGAGGCGCTTGCTTGAGCGGCATGGTTATGGCGTGAGCGAAGCTGGTTCAGTAAAAGAAGCACTCGACGATTTCGAAATGGACGAATTTGATGTTGTCATCAGCGACCTGAGGCTGCCCGGCGCACCAGGTACTGACTTGATCAAAGCTACCAAAGCCCCCGTTCTCATCATGACCAGTTATTCCAGTATTCGCTCTGCCATCGACTCAATGAAAATGGGAGCAGTGGACTATATCGCCAAGCCGTTTGACTACAACGAAATCATCGAAACAGTAGCACGCATTATCAGCGAGTATCCGCGCAAGGAAACAGTTAAACCTGTCGCTGAAGATGACATCGAGCCACCCGTTACCGGCATGATCGGCAGTTGTCCACAGATGATGGAACTGTTTCGCCGTATCCGCAAAGTCGCACAAACGAATTCAACTGTACTTATCAATGGCGAATCCGGCACTGGCAAAGAGCTGGTTGCCAGAGCCATTCATTATCTGAGCTCGCGCAAGGATGAAGAGATGATCTCTGTTAACTGCGCTGCCATCCCTGAGAATCTAATTGAGTCAGAATTGTTTGGCCATGAGAAAGGCGCGTTCACCGGTGCGACTGCAACAAGAACCGGACTGGTCGAAGCCGCCAATGGCAGCACTCTCTTTCTGGATGAGATCGGCGAGTTGCCGCTGGAAGCACAGGCGCGACTGTTACGCGTGTTGCAAGAAAACGAAATTCGCAAAGTGGGTTCGGTACAATCGAAGAAAGTCGATGTCCGCCTGGTTGTTGCAACACACCGCGATCTTAAACAGCTTGTTGAAGACGGCAATTTCCGCGAAGACCTCTATTACCGCATCAATGTGATGACATTGCTAATTCCACCTCTGCGCGAGCGTGGCAATGATATCCTCGAATTAGCTGATGCTATTTTGCTGCGCACCTGCAAACGTCTCAAAACACCCTTGCTCCGCTTCAGCGGCAGCGCAACGCGCGCCATCGCCAATTACCCATGGCCAGGCAACGTACGCGAGCTGGAAAATGCCATCGAGCGCGCCGTCGTACTCGCCGAAGATGAAGATATCGGCGAAGAACTGCTGGCCATTGATGCCGAAGCACAAAAACATCGCGGCGAATCTGAGCAGGCACCCATCACTACAGCGACAGCCGAACCCGTTGAAGAATTATCACTCGAAGATTATTTCCAACGCTTTGTCTTGGAACACCAGGACTACATGAACGAAACCCAGCTGGCCAAGAAGCTCGGAATTAGCCGCAAATGTCTCTGGGAGCGTCGCCAACGCTTCGGCATCCCCCGCAAGAAAAAGCAGCCAGTCTAGGCAAGCATCCAACATTAAAACCTCGCGCAGCACCGGCTTTGGGCAAGACACCTCTGTCACAGCAACGGCAAGCCTCGCACCATTCACGCCCGCCTAAGGCTTCCTGTAAAAACCAGCTATACAGCATCAAGACAAGTACTGAATCAGCTGCTCGCCTCAAGCTCATTCACAATCATATTGGTGGGATATTGCTGCTGGAAAAGTGGTTATCAGGCGCTGCGGCAATTGTTAACAATTTGCAACATTTGTTACCGCTACCCAAATACACACTTTTTGGAGAATTAAGGTAACAAAGTACACGTTTAAAACTCTAAAAGCTTATTCCTAAAATCGTAAGCTATTGATAAATAATATTATTATTTTATTGGCACGCTAAATGCTATTACTTAGCTGCTAGTGATAATAACAATAAACAATAACAATAAGCCTAAATAAAAAGAAAAATCGCATTACTGAGTTTTACGACTAAGGTTAGTGCATCAAATAATAAAAGGTCGGGTTTGTGGCCATCGTGTAACTACATAGTTACCAAACCGCAAAACACCACCTCACTATAAAATTAGTGGTACCGATGTTGGTACCCATGAATAAAAATAATAACAAAACGTAAATATCCTAAAGCAATAACAATAATAAGTTAGCTTCCGTTAGGGGGTGGTTATCCACCCCCTTAATATTCCTCCCCTCTATTCACCCTTTACCCTGAATATTCTGATGCTTTTGACGTAGGTGACATTCCAGTTGCGCCACAGTAGTTGATAGCACCGGCCTCAATCCACAGCTCCGCCAGTTCCATGCTTCTGAGTAGTTTCAATTTGGGTAAAGCCGTGTATCATGCCGATGCAGCCAAGCTGAAATGGCGCCGCCTCAGAGTGACCCGCACAGCATCCGCCCTATTCGTTAAAGAAGTAATAATCAGATCAGCATTCGAATGAATTCAGTTACAGCGCTTGAAGGCATTGAAAAAGCCCGGATCATCGAGCGTGACCAGCACCCTGTCTCTCGCAAGAACATTTCCCCCAACGCACTTAAAGTACTCTATAGACTGAGTGACAACGGCTTTGCCGCTTTTCTTGTTGGCGGCGGTGTGCGCGATGTCTTGCTGGGTAAACAACCCAAGGATTTCGACATAGCAACGGATGCTACGCCTGAACAAGTCAGGGAATTGTTCCGCAATGCACGGATCATTGGCCGGCGCTTCAAGATTGTCCATATACGTTATGGCCGGGAAATCATCGAGACAACCACGTTCCGCGCTCACCATGAGCAGGTCAACGAAATTCAGGACAACGTGTCACGCCGGCAAATTACGGCAATGGACTCAGCACATTCCACTGGCGGGATGATCTTGCGCGACAACGTCTATGGCAATATCGACGAAGATGCCATGCGCCGCGATTTCACAGTCAATGCGCTGTATTACACAACCGATGGGTTTCGCATCCTCGATTTCTGCAACGGTTTGCAGGATTTGGAGGCGCGCAAGTTACGCATGATTGGTGACCCTGAGGCTCGCTACCGTGAAGACCCGGTACGCATGCTCAGAGCGATTCGCTTCGCAGCCAAGCTGGAATTTACCATTGAGGAAAAGACCGAGGCGCCCATCGATGAGCTGGCGCCACTGCTGAGTTCGATTTCACCTGCGCGACTATTCGACGAAACGCTCAAACTGCTTTGCAATGGCCATGCCCGCGCCACCTTCACGCTGTTGTGCAAATACCGGGTGGGGGAGTTTCTCCTAACACCAACCATCGAGGCATTGGATGCAGCTGACGAGATCAGCCTACGACTGGTTGAATTGGCTCTTGATAATACCGACGACCGCTTGGCACAAGGTAAGTCTGTAACCCCCGCTTTCCTTTTCGCAGCGCTGCTTTGGCCGGTCTTGCAATTGAAGTTGCAACGCTTTGGTAATGCAGAACAGATCTCGCCACAGCAATATCATCAGGCAGCCAATGACAGCATCATGGAGCAGCTGCAATGCACAGCCATCCCCAAGCGTTTCACTATTGCCAGCCGGGAAATCTGGGATTTACAGCGCCGCTTGCAACGCCGCAACAAGCGCAATGTATTCAGCCTGCTGAACCATCCACGCTTTCGCGCCGCCTATGACTTTTTACTGCTACGCGAAGAAGCCGGCGAAGATCTCCAGGACCTGGGCGCTTGGTGGACTGATATACAGAAGAGTGATACAAACCAACAAAATGCCATGATTGCCGCGGTTGAACCGACCACCAAGCGTCGGCGTCGTCGCCGCAAAAAACCATCAGGTAAATCCGAGTGACAGGCAGCACCAGCCTCAACAAAGCATTGCCACGGTATATCGCCGTTGAAGGTCCAATCGGTGTAGGCAAGACCAGCCTGACTCGGCGCTTGGCCGAGACATTTAACTATGACTTGTTATTGGAAAAAGCCGAAGACAACCCATTTTTGGAACGCTTTTATCAAGATCCGCGCCGGCATGCGTTGTCAACGCAGTTATTTTTCCTGTTCCAACGCACACAGCAACTTCAGGAATTACGACAAGAAGATATGTTCGAACCGGTTCGAGTAGCTGATTTCCTGATCGACAAGGATCGGCTATTCGCCCAGCAAAACCTCGACCAGGACGAATACGAACTCTATCTCAATGTCTACAAGCATCTGACCATTGATGCCCCCATTCCAGATTTGGTGATCTACCTGCAATCGCCCATAGAAGTCTTGCTGGAACGCATCCAGAAACGCGGCATTGCTGCTGAGCAATTGATTGAGCGGGACTATCTGGAAAATTTGAATAGCGCCTATACTGAATTTTTCCATTACTACTCAGACACCAAGCTGCTTATTGTCAATAACGCGGAAATTGATTTGCTTGGCAATGAGGACGACTACCAGCAACTGGTGGACTATATTGTCGCTATGCCCGGGGGCACACATTATTTTAACCCCCGCCCATCACTGCTGTAGAATAAGCGACCTATAATTCATTTTGGCGCAATGCCCGCATTGCCGCTGCCCCAGGCGCAACTCACCAGCAGAACAAGAGAGATTTTCAGCATGAGTGCACAAACCAAAGTCAGGAATGTGACCGTTGCCACACTGCAACGTATGAAGCAGGAAGGCGAGAAATTTGCTTGCCTGACAGCCTATGACGCCTGCTTCGCCGGCATCCTGTGTGACGCTGGCGTAGAGGTCATTCTCATTGGCGATTCCCTCGGCATGGTATTACAGGGCCACGACAGCACACTGCCAGTAACAATGGACGACATGATCTATCACACCGAGTGCGTCAAACGTGGCAATAAGAATGCCCTGCTAATTGCTGACCTGCCCTTCATGAGCTATTCCTCCGAAGTACAAACATTGGAAAATGCCGCTTCGCTAATGCGGGCAGGTGGCCATATGGTCAAGCTCGAAGGTGGTGCGTGGATTGCCAATACAACTCGACTGCTGGCCGAACGCGGCATCCCGGTATGCGCACATATGGGATTGACTCCCCAGTCTATTAATCGCATCGGCGGGTTTTTCGTACAGGGCCGAGATACTGATCAGGCACAGGCCATCCTCGATGAAGCCAAACAATTACAGGATGCCGGGGCCAGTGTGCTGCTGCTGGAATGCGTACCCCGCGCGCTTGCCAAAAAGATCACCGAGACCGTCGAGATCCCTGTCATTGGCATAGGCGCCGGACCAGACACCACCGGCCAAGTGATGGTGCTTCACGATGCCCTTGGCGTATCTCCTATTACCCCAAGATTCGTCAAAAATTTCCTGCTTGACTCATCAGCCGGCATACCCGGGGCAATCAAAGCGTATGTTGAAGCGGTAAAAACTTCTGCCTTCCCCGCTGACGAACATTGCTTCGACTGACCCGGACAAATGCACAGATTCGCTGACAGGCAATCCCTTCAGGACGCGCTGCTTGAGCGTCGGCATAACGGACTCAGAATTGCGCTCGTGCCGACCATGGGCAACCTCCATGCTGGTCATCTACAACTTGTTAAACAAGCCAGGGAACTGGCTGACTACACAGTCGCCACAATCTTCGTGAACCCCCTGCAGTTTGGTCCCGACGAAGATCTCGACGCCTATCCCAGGACTCTCGACAATGATTGCCAGTTACTGCATTCGGTGCAGTGCGATGCTGTCTTTCATCCAACAGTTGCAGAAGTCTATGGTGAGTCACCGTTAAGTGAACAAACCATTGTGCACGTGCCGAGTATCAGCGATGGTTATTGTGGCACTAGCCGGCCAGGACATTTTGATGGCGTTGCCACCGTCGTTTGTAAGCTCTTCAATCTGGTCATGCCGGACATCGCGGTGTTTGGCCTCAAGGACTACCAACAGTTTCTCGTCATCTCGCAAATGGTCAAAGACTTATGCCTGCCAATCACCCTGCATGGAGTCGAGATCGTTCGCGAGAACAGTGGTCTGGCCATGAGTTCGCGCAATGGCTATCTCGACGAATCACAAAAGTCACAGGCGAGGGTTCTCTATCAGACCCTGATTGAAACTCGGGCACAGATTGAATCTGGCAACTCCAACTTCAATGAATTGGAAGCCAAAGCAATAGAGACTATTTCCAATAAGGGTTTGCGCCCCGATTACTTTGCCGTCTGCTCAGCCCAGACTCTCAAACCGGCCTGCTTAAGTGACCGTCAATTGGTAATCTTGACCGCCGCCTTTGTTGGCAACAGTCGATTGATTGACAATATTCGCTTCACTGTCTAGACCTTCTGTCAGCCCTCCCATCAATCCTTTATTAAGACCCCCCATGGGAACCAGCGTGAGGACTCCCACAGCCTATTCACCAGCCACTCCAATCGACGTCAACTCTCACCTATACCCCGGCTGACAATAATCTCAGCCAACACTCCACCGGCAGTTGCCAAGTTGAGCGTCCTGCAGCTTTCAGGCATACTGATTCGACCCTGCAGCCCCGCCCCAGAAGTCCGTCCCAGCTTCGATTCAAGGCTGCAAGCAAAGTCAGTATCCGCACTTGGAAATCTCACAGGGAATACAATGTCAGAAGAAAAAATCTATCCAGTGAGCGATGAGGTCGCCCGCAAGAGCCACCTGAACGCCGATCAATTTCAAACCATGTACCAGCAGTCCATCGACTCGCCAGAAGAATTCTGGGCCGAGCAAGCAGGCGCAATGCTTTATTGGCACAAGCCGTGGACCAAAGTCGTCAGAAGTGACTTTAACAAGGCTGAAGCAAGCTGGTTTACCGGCAGCAAATTAAACGTTGCCTATAATTGCATTGACCGGCACCTTGAGCGTCGAGGCAATCAAACAGCCATCATTTGGGAAGGCGATGAGCCTGATACTGATGCCACAATTACCTATCGCGAACTCCATACTCGAGTTTGCAAGTTAGCTAATGCCTTGAAAGCACGCGGTATCGGCAAAGGTGATCGTGTCTGCATCTATATGCCTATGATTCCCGAAGCCGCCTATGCCATGTTGGCCTGTGCGCGCATTGGCGCAATCCATTCTGTTGTCTTTGGCGGCTTTTCACCCGAATCGTTGAAAGATCGTATCCTGGACAGTGATTGCATCGCCGTAATCACAGCTGACGAAGGCGTACGCGGAGGCAAGACCGTGCCGCTTAAAGCCAACGTCGATAACGCACTGGAAGACTGTCCCAATGTGCATTCCACTATTGTTGTACGGCGCACCCACGCCAAAGTGCAATGGAATGACAAACGCGATGTTTGCTATCACAAGGCAACCGAGGCTGCCAGTGATGACTGTGAACCGGAGCTCATGGATGCGGAAGATCCGTTGTTTATCCTCTACACTTCTGGCTCTACGGGGAAACCCAAAGGCGTTATGCACACTACGGCAGGTTATTTGTTGGGGGCAAGTATCACACATAAGTACGTCTTCGATTATCATGAAGGCGATGTGTACTGGTGCACTGCTGATGTAGGCTGGGTTACTGGCCACTCTTATATTGTCTATGGGCCGCTAGCCAATGGCGCTATCACACTGATGTTTGAAGGCGTGCCCACTTACCCGAACGCTTCGCGGTTTTGGGATGTAATAGACAAACATCAAGTCAATATTTTCTATACAGCGCCTACCGCAATACGCGCACTGATGTCTTCCGGCGACGAACCAGTAACCAAGACGTCACGCAGCTCACTACGACTATTGGGGTCAGTTGGCGAACCGATCAATCCCGAAGCCTGGGAATGGTATTACCGGATAGTCGGCGATTCACGCTGCCCTGTAGTTGATACCTGGTGGCAAACTGAAACCGGCGCCATCATGATTACCCCTATTCCTGGCGTAACCGATCTCAAGCCTGGCTCTGCAGCTCAGCCTTTTTTCGGCGTGAAACCAGCGCTGCTTGATGCCGATGGCAATGAGCTGGAGGGAGCCGCGGAAGGTAATCTGGTGATCTCACAGAGTTGGCCGAGTCAGATTCGCTCTGTCTATGGCGATCATCAACGTTGTATTACAACCTATTTTTCTGCCTATCCGGGCTACTACCTGACCGGTGACAGCGCCAAGCGGGATGCTGATGGCTACTACTGGGTAACTGGTCGCGTCGATGACGTTATCAATGTCTCCGGGCACCGACTGGGTACTGCAGAGATTGAAAGCGCGCTGGTACTCCACCCGAAAGTTGCGGAAGCGGCGGTAGTCGGTTACCCCCATGACATCAAGGGTCAGGGTATTTATGCCTATGTGACACTAATGAGCGGTATCGAAAACTCGGTGGAGTTACGTGACGAATTGGTGAAGTTTGTGGCATCGGAAATTGGTGCCTTTGCGCGACCAGAAATCATTCAGTTCGCTCCGGGCTTGCCCAAGACTCGCTCGGGCAAGATCATGCGCCGCATTTTGCGCAAGGTCGCAGCCAACGAACTGGAAAATCTCGGCGATACGACCACCTTGGCAGACCCTTCCGTGGTTGATGAATTGATCGCCAATCGTTTGAACAAGTAAATTGGCGATGATCCGTTCACATTGGGCAGACAACGATAAATTCAAAGTCGCCCCGGACACTGAACTGGCTATCTAATCAATCACATTGGTCGCACCGGCCACATCGGTCATAGGAAGAGTACAAACATAAGCAGCATGTCAGACTATACGGCAATCGTAAAATGGCAACGTGAGGCAGAGGCAAGTTTCACCGAGGGGCAGTATTCTCGCGCTCATGTCTGGCAGTTCGATGGCGGGGAAACCGTCAAGGCCTCGGCTGCCCCAAGCATTGTCCCTGCGCCATGGTCAGATCCTGCTGGCGTCGATCCTGAAGAAGCTTTTGTAGCCTCACTGTCTTCCTGCCATATGTTGTTTTTCCTCGATCTGGCAGCCAGACGCGGCTATGTCATCGATTCGTATATCGATGCGGCCGTCGGTACGCTGGCCATTGCTGATACTGGCAAACAGCGCATGACACGAGTCGTACTGAATCCGCAGGTGAGTTTTTCCGGAGACCAGCATCCGGATCAGGAAACTGTCGGCAAACTGCACCATAAAGCACATGAACTGTGCTTTATCGCCAATTCAGTCAATACCGAGGTAGTTGTGAATGGCTAATTCATCACGGTGTGTTGGCAAGGCCCCGTATGGCCAATAGCCCTACTACAGGCAGCGCACTGCCCCGCGTGACCTTACGCTGGCAAGATTCCGTTGTGTTGGGTCATTTGTCGAGCCTGGCCGGTTTGTTCCCATTGACGCTACAGGGAACCATCACCCTGCTTGTGGCGGCTACTGCGTTAAGCGTGTTCGGTTATGGACGCATGGATCTCGTGGTATTCGCACTTGCCATTTGTGCACTGAGTATTCTGGTTTTTTGTTTGTTCTGTGCAGTGATAAGCGGTGTATTGGTACAGCGGCGCATTCACAAATCACTAACCGCATCAGGGCAAGCAGCCAGAGCAATGAATGCCGAGGCGGGATTCCCGAATGAGTCTGGTTTTACCCTGCCAGCCCTCAACTACTTTCCGCTTATCAAGTTGACCTGGCACATTCAATATCCTGACAACGTTGCTACACGGATCCATGTTGGTGAAGAAGATGAACTGGTCGAGGAAATTATTCCCCAGATGCGCTGCCTGACCGAACAGGTGCAACGCAAATTTACTGTATCCGATGTCCTCGGGTTCTGTCGCTACTCCTGGATTCAGAAACAAAGCATGCACTGTCAGGTGCTGCCGCGCACCAACACAATCAGGTCTTTGCCTATCCTGCGCTCACTGACAGCCGAAGACGGCATTCCCAATCCTTCGGGAGAGCCACAGGGCGATCGCATGGAGATCCGTCGTTATGCAGCTGGCGATTCGGTCCGCAACATCATGTGGAAAGTCTATGCTCGTAATCGACAGTTGAATGTGCGCCTGCCAGAACGCAGTGTATTCCAAAGTCAGCGTACTGTTGCCTACTTGTTGAGTAGCCCGAAAGATGAGGCCGCCGCCGCTGTTGCCCGTCTGGCCCTTGAAAAAGGCGCGCTGGGTGAAGAATGGCAGTTCGGCGCCGATGGCTCGACGCAGATTTGTGCCGACCTGCCACAAGCCATGCGCGCAATAGCAGGTTCGCGGGCTCTGGGAGGTGAGCAGCTTGTCTATGGTCTTGATGAGTTTTTAAACCGGACTGGCTCACACGGTGGCGTCCAATGTGTCCTGTTTGCCGGCGCCGATTCAGCCCCCTGGAAGACCGCGCTGAAGAGCACATCAGCACGACTGGGTGGCAAGATTTCATTGGTACTGGCAACCGACGGCCTGCATGATAATGTGCCCGTAAAATGGTGGCAAAAAGCCATGTTCAAGCCAACGGGCGGGCGCTTCGGGACGGTGGACAGAGGGACAGGAAAGGCGGAATTACTTGGCTTATTGACCGATGTAGGCCAACTTGTAGAATCCATCGTAATAGTTGACCGTGAAACCGGTCTTGGTTACGACAGTCAGCTACGAAAATTGTGACAAACCAGAGCACCTTCAGAGCATTGAGATCATTGTGAGCAACACAAGTACTGCAAACATGACTGCCAGAAGCAATCACCTGCTGCCTACGGGGCTGCGCGCCGTGATTGTAGCCAGTGCCTTCTGGCTACTTAGTCTCAGCCTGACGGTGGTGAGCGGCTCTGTCGCCGCTTTGCTGGGTTGCGGCCTGGCCTGTTATCTGGCAGCAAGTCGCAGAACGACTGATGCGTTATCGGCTATCCGTACGCCAGTATTGCTTGGCGCTGTGGTACTTCTGTCATTACTTGGCCTGTTACTTGCCAGCAGCATGGCCAATTCCAGCCTCACCGCTAATGTGCTCAGCCCGATTACCGCATTTAATAGCGCCGAGTTTATCAAATGGCTGGCACTGGCCACCGGAACCACTTTCGTTTTGCGGACGCTGGCGCAGCGCACAGGGTATGGCGCCATTGTCGAAATACTTTTCGTCGCCAGCGCCTTCGTTATTACACTGGCTGCACACCGTAACGGCATGATTCACCGACCATTTCTATTGGGTGATTACGCCATTACTCGCGGCATCGACCCAGCGACGATATTAATGGCCTTTGGCTGCGCCGCCGTGCTGGCCTTGTCATCGCTATTGATGATTGAAAACAACCACCGCCGCTTGCCTTATCACTTCGCCGTGCTCGGCGTGTTGTGTCTTAGCTTGCTGGGCTATATCCAATTGTTCGGTTTACCTACACCGCAACTGACTAACGATTTGGGGCTTACCGGGCAAGCGCAAGATGGCCGCTCCAACGCCCGCGAAAATCCGTTTCAAGATGGTGAGAACAGCGCCGAGGATCGCGAAGCACCGGTTGCTGTCGTCGTATTCCGTGACGACTATGAACCGATTAATGGTGCCTATTACTTCCGTGAATCCGCCTACAGTCAGTTCAATGGCACCATGCTGGATTTCTCCTCCCATCGCAGTATGGATCAGGACTTACTGGAAAACTTTACTAATACGCGTTCGGAAACTGCCCAGCCTCCAGGCGCATTGGATCAGCGCCGCTCAGTGCGCACTACTGTCGGAATGTTGGTGCCACACCGCTCACCGTTCGGTCTGGCTACACCGGTGGCTTATGAAAACAAACCGAACCCCAACAATCTGCGCTTCAAGCGCACCTATGATGTGGAATCTCTGGCGCCAGAGTATGACTACGAGTATATGATTGGCCGGGAAACCGGGCGCGCAGACTGGTCGGAAGAAGTCAGACAAGAGTATTTGCAACTTCCTGATGACCCACGTTATGGAGAACTGGCGCAGCAACTGATAGCCAATCTGCGTCCCGAATTTGCTGACGATCCCTTCGCCAAAGCCTGGGCGATCAAAACTTACCTTGATGAAAACGGTATTTATAGCCTGAAGAACGAGCATGCCTATGCGGATGATCCGGCTGGCTCGTTTCTGTTCGGCGATCTGACTGGCTATTGCATGCATTTTTCGTTCGCCGCTACCTACCTGTTTCGCAGCATAGGCATACCGGCACGCGTAGGTATCGGTTATTCAGTGCCAGCCGTAAACCGGGGCGGTGGCTCTTCTCTACTGGTGCAGGCAGTGCACGGCCATGCCTGGCCCGAAATCTATTTCCGCGATGTTGGCTGGGTCATTGTCGACCCGGCACCGCAACAAACACTGGTCGATATGACCACTGATCCTCAGAATGATTTACAACAGCTGCTGGGGGATATGTTGCGCGACGAAGCTGCATTCGAAGAGTTTCTGCAATCACAACGCACCTCGTTTTTGAATTTAACGATCATTCTCAATTCGCTTTACGCGCTCATTGGGCTGACACTGCTGGTTGCCTATCTTGTAAAATCCTACCGCTTATGGGCGCCTGGACATTCCTCACCGGCACAACAGTACCGAGTGGCCTACCGGGCCGCATTGGATCGCCTCGCCGGCATCGGCATACGCCGTAAAGTGGGCGAAAGCCGGGAACACTTTGCCCGTCGCGTTGCTGCCAAGAGTCCGGCATTACTGCCACTAACCCAGGCTCATCTTGATTATGCCCTCGGACACCACAGTGAACGTCTGGATGCACAGCAGTGGCGCCAACTGCAATCACAAGTGGCCAAGGACATTCAGCAGAACTTCAGTCCATGGAAACGCTGTCTGGCAGTGATCAACCCATTTACCTGGCTGTTGACTCGCTAACAGTCACGCCGCCCCTCTTAGTTAGTAACGGAGTAGTACCCTATGACAACGGAGAGCCTGATCGACGAGGCAGTCGCAGCAGATGATGCAACGGATGCGGTCACCGCAATTGATGTAAATTCCAAAGAAAAGCTCGGTGAATCAGTCGCTGTTCTAAACACCTTGATGAACACAGTTCAACAGCAAGTACTGGGCAGAAATGAGGTCATCGAGTTGGCCATCATTGCGCTGGTCGCCGACGGTCATGTATTGCTTGAAGACTACCCGGGCTCCGGTAAAACGACACTGGCCAAGGCTCTCGGTGAAGCCATAGTCGCCGATGAGGACAGCAATGCCGACAGCCACATCCTGCCTTTTCGACGCATTCAGTTTACGCCCGATTTATTGCCCTCTGACGTCACCGGGGTACCGGTATTTGACAGCAGCAGCAATGCGTTCTACTTCCGTCATGGCCCGTTGTTTGCGCATATAGTGCTGGCAGACGAAATCAACAGAACCTCTCCCAAAGTCCAGTCAGCAATGCTCGAAGCCATGGGTGAGAAACAGGTGACTGTGGACAATGTCACTTACCCGCTGGACGACTTGTTCTTCGTTATCGCCACTCAGAATCCGCTGGATCTGGTCGGCACATACCCATTACCAACACCACAATTGGATCGCTTCCTGTTCAAGATCAGCATGGATCATATTGACCGTGAAGCAGAACTTGATGTGCTCAATACCTACAACTCGCGGCGCCATCTGGCAGGCGAACTTGCAACCGTCACGCGCAGTCAGGTATTGGCGGCACGCCAGATCATTGATCAGGAAGTCACTATCAGCCCAGCAATCAAAACAGCTCTAGTGGATATTTCGCGCAACTTGCGAACTGACGACCATGTCCTGCAAGGCAATTCCACCCGCAGCATGGTGCTGATGCTACCGGCCTTACAAGTTTCTGCAGCACTGCGCGGCAGAGACTATGTCAGCGCTGACGATATTGAATTACTGCTACCACGCGTTCTTGGTCATCGAATTGAACTGGCACCAGGCGTCACAGATATTCATAAAGTCCTCAAGGAAAATATGCGCGAGCCAATGGAAATGTTGGCCAGGAGCACGCTAAGTTGAGATTCGTCTGGCGATGCCCAGCTGTTTCCTTTTTATTGGGTGCGGTGCTGACATGCAATGCTCCTTCCGCACTGGCCCAGGATGGCAACGACGGTTTTGGCGATATTGAAATTCCGCAACAGCGCCTGCCGCTGTGTTTCGGTTTTAGTGATATTCAAAGTGAACGCGCATTAGCAATTTGTGATGCGCTGAATCTCGATGAAACCGTCAAAGCCCGCGAACTTAGTGAACAGTGGTTACGCGAAGAGCCCGGCAACCCTGCCGCGCAATTTGCCATTGCCGAAGTCCTGTTTACTGTCGAGGGTAATCTGCCTCGTGCCTTGTTTCATCTCAATCGGGCCGAAGAGCTTACCGGTTATGAGACGCTGGAAGAGGCTTTTGCAGCCGGTGGAGTGCAGTGGCATTATCTGACTCTGAGTCAGTTATCCTATGTCCATCAATTGATGGGTAATCAGCTAGAGTCGCTCGACTACCTCGACAAGGTCAATGAGATTTATGGTCAGGACACTGAATCGTTTCGTGGTTGGCCGCTAATCAAACTCAAGCAATACGAGGCTGCCCGCGCCAGCGCCAATCAGGTGCTTGAAAACAGTACCGATGACCGCGCCCGAGCCCGGGCGTGGAATACGCTCTGCGCAGTCGAGCTGGCCAGCCTGACGCCGGTCGAATCCATGGGTGCCTGTGAGCGTGCCATCAGCGAAGACGAAGAGAACGCCGGGCAAAGTGGTAGCTATGACACTGTATACCTGAGCAACGCCGCTGAAGTGGCGCTCAGCCTGCTGCAAATTGATCGTGCAGAAGACTATCTGGACCGGGCCACTCGCTACCTGAATCCGGACAGCGTCGCCGACCCATGGGTCTACAAGCTCTACCTGACCATGAACCAAAGCCGGTTCACAGAGGCAATGGACGCCATGGACCGCATGTTAGTCTGGCGACAACAGCAGGAACCCGTTGTTACTGTCATGAATCGTGCAGAGCACTTTCTGGTCAGCGCCAGTTTTCTGCTTTTAGCCGGTTATGCAGAAGACGCGGTGGAATTAACCTCCACTGCCCTCAATCAGCCAGACCGAAATGGCAGCTACAGTGCTGACGATGCCCAAAAAGACGCCTATGCAGCCCTGCTGAACATGATTGCCAATACCACTGCCTATCAATCAGGCCTGGAGGATTTAGCCACGCAAGGACGCTTGGCGAGCCTGCCCGAACGCTTGCGTTTACAGTCCTATCGCTTGGCCGCGTGGCAATCTGAACGCCGGGCCGCATCCCTGTTCGCCGAATTCGATGTATTGCAAAGCCGCTTGCGCCCTTATGCCCCGCTGGATGTGCATATTCCGGAGTGGATAGAGCCCGAGATTATTCGCATTATGGGCACAGGCGTGATGCGGAATTTGCTGGACAAAGCGAATGGCAACGGGGCTTTCCAACTCAATGAAGGCTACTACTTTTCCTATCGCGCAGAAATCGACGCCTTGGAAGGCAGGCATCAACGCGTACTGGACAATGGCGAGCGCGCCATTGCCGCCCTGCCCCAGGCCGAATCACTCCTGGTTGGCAGGTTGGCAGCCCGCATGGGGCATGCGGCCTGGCAATTAGGCGACACTGAAACAGCAATGACCTGGTTCCAGCAGGCGATGACCAAAGATCCCAGCATCATCCGCCGACTGGGTCTGGCGATCCCAGTACAGATCATTACTGACAACAGCCCCATCGCCACACAAACGGCGTCTTACTTGCGACGCTCTCCACGCACTCTCGTCCACCCTAAGGGTTTCAGTCTCACAATTGATGGTAGTGGCGGTTCTGTGTGTTTGTCCGACCGTGCTGGCAATACGCTATCGTGTTATAATCACGCGCAACAAGACGATCAGTCTGATAATCAATCAGAGTCAATTGGCGACGACGTAGCACAGACCCTCGCCAGGCAATTCCACGCCAAGACTTTTGGTATCGGTATAGAAATCAGCAAAGCAAAACGCTCCATGTTGCTTGGCTCCAGCGTCATTCTAAATGGACAGAACGCGACTAGCCGAACCAGCCGCGACGCCTTCCTGAAACCTTGATCCACGGCTCACCGGCCAGGAAAGTCAGTACAGTCGTCACAATCACGACCTCCTAGAGAATGACATTGCCGACATCAACCGCTTTATCGAAGCAGCTGATTGTATTGCTGGCCGCGACCTCGGCGATGGGGCCCGCTGCAATGCAAATACTGCTACCTGCCCTGCCAATTATCAAAGACAGCTTTCAGGTCAGTAACGACGTGGCGCAAATGACGCTGTCGCTTTCCATGCTGGCCATTGCTCTGGGTACACTCACCTACGGCCCCATGTCCGACAAATATGGCCGCAAACCCATCATGCTGATTGGCTTGCTGACTACCCTTGTCGGTTCAATTTTTTGCCTGTTCGCCAACACCATTGAATCGCTCATACTCTGGCGCTTTGTGCAGGCCTTCGGCGGAGCAGTTGGATTGGTAGTTGCCCGCGCGATCGTGCGTGACGTCTATGCGGCAGAAGAAGCCGCTGGGGTAATCGCCACTCTGGTCATGGTGATGGTGGTCATTCCCATGTTGTCACCCGCACTTGGCGGGGAACTAATGGCGCGCTTTGGCTGGCATTCAGTGTTTCTTGCGATTGCAGTTTTTAGCACACTGATTTTTATATTGCTTTTCCGCAACCTGCCGGAAACCCTGAAAGAGCCTGCACCGTTTGTTGGATTCAGAGCCATGTTTGCGACATTTGCGCGGTTACTCCGGGCACCTGCCTTTCGCGGCTACGCCTTTTGTGTAGCGTTCGTCTCCGTCGTATTTTTTGCTTTCATTTCAGCCGCGCCAGAAATTATGGTCTCTGTACTGGATCGACCGGCGACGGAATACGGCTATTATTTCATCATGATTCCAGCCGGGTTTATGGCCGGCAATTATGTTGCCCGACGATTCGGCAAGTCATTTGCCATGGATCGCATGATTTATCTGGGTTCAAAGATTGCGCTTGGCGGGATTTGTTTGGCTTTGATAGTACAATTAACCGGTTTTCAGGAACCAATCGGATTGTTCGCTCCGGTAACACTGGCGGTTTTTGGTAATGGCATCACGCTGCCGAATGCACAAGCGGCGGCAATCAATGAATTTCCGCAGTTTGCGGGCAGCGCCTCGGGTTTGACCGGCTTTTTGCAAATGTCTTTTTCGGCAGTGGCAGCACAACTGGTGGCGTTTATTTTTAACGGCACCGTCTATCCGCTGTTACTATTGATGTTGGTCGCCTCGACAGCTTCCTTGCTTAGCTTCAAGTTTGGCGTACTAAGTCAGCGCACCTGATGGCCGGGAGTTTCATAGGGCTAACTGTGCAAGTTGCGCCTTGAACTCATCGACACAGTCCAGGCAGCGCAAATCGAAAATCAACTTGCCATCGTGCATGCGTCCAATCACTGGTTTGGGCAATGCCCGAAATGCGTCGGCAATAGCCTGCAATTTACTACCTGATCCTGTTTCTCCGGGTTGCGGAGTGATCGCGATACCTTGACTTGCCAAGATTTCTTGCGGCAGCGAACCACTACCGACCTGACTGTCACAATCGACAATGGCCACATCGGCATGACCATTTAAACTCTCGCCTAGTGCTGGCATTAACTCCTCACAACACTGTTTGATAGCCGTACGCGATTTAGTGAGATCACGCAGCATTGGCAGAGTCTTGCGCAAAGTATGCGGTTTCAAATATAGCTCCAAGACAGACTGCAACGCGGCCAGGGTCAACTTGTCGATGCGCAGCGCGCGCTTCAAAGGATTGGCTTTTATCTTTTCGATTAACTCCCGCTTGCCGGCCACGATACCCGCCTGCGGACCACCCAAGAGTTTGTCACCACTGAATGTCACCAAGTCTGCATGTGCCAGCCTGGAACTCACGGTTGGCTCGGCGGGTAATCCATACTGCTGCATGTCCAGTAAACAACCACTCCCCAAGTCTTCAACAAAGGGAATATTGGCCTCGCTGGCCAAATTCGCCAGTGCAGAGGCAGACACCGCATTAGTAAAGCCCTGAATCTGATAGTTGCTGGTGTGGACTTTCATGATCAAGCCACTATGCACGCCCAGATTGTGCTGATAATCGTGCAAATGTGTGCGATTGGTGGTGCCCACTTCCCGCAGCAAACAATTGGCGCTACGCATGACATCAGGAATCCGAAACGAGCCGCCGATCTCCACCAGTTCACCGCGTGAGATCAAGACTTCTTTCGACGCCGCCAGGGTATTCAATACCAACATCACCGCCGCAGCATTGTTGTTCACAATAGTCGCTGCTTCTGCCCCAGTAAGATGGCAAATAAGGGCCTCGAGATGAGTATCGCGATCACCACGTTTGCCATCCTCAAGATTAAATTCCAGATTGCTGTACTCAGCTGCCACCTGACTCACGAGCGCGATCGCCTCAGCCGGCAATCTGGCCCTGCCGAGATTGGTATGCAGTACAATGCCGGAGAGGTTAAACACGGGTTTAAGGGCTTGTTGCTGGCGCTCTGACACCGTGGCGAGGATAGCGCGACAAAGCTTTGCCGACAGCTCCGGTGAGGCCAGCTCAGCAGCCACCTCTTCATCCTGGGCGGCGATTCGCTTGCGCCAGGCATCAATCTCAGCCTGGATCACTTCCTTCACCACAGTAAAGCCTGCCGCCGCGATAGCTGGCTGCAATGCATCGGCTTCCAGCAACTTCGCTACTGAGGGAAGTGATCGGTAGGGATTGTTCTTAGTGTCCATTCAAATTTCGGCCATTCGTTAATCTGACTGAGACCGCGATGAGGATGCTCGTCGCGCAACCTCTCTGTATTGTTGCCATGATAATACACTCAGGCGGCAAACTCTCTCGACAAACGGCAATCTACTCAAGCCTCAGGCCTGTTCCACTAGGCCGGCTGTCATACCGTGAATTTACGATTTGCAATTACTTAGGCACTAACACCCCTTGACCACTCCGTTACTTGTCTATCGAAACAGAAGCACAGGATCGGCTTGCCGAATCAGGTCAGGAATGATGCAATGCCAGCTAACAGGCGAGCTCACCCTGGCCGCCGCGGAATCAACCAGGACACGATAACAAGCCATGCCTGATAAAGAAGACCTGCTGCTGGTCAATAATTTTCACCCGGAAACAATTTCTTTGCTCGAAGTGCAGTACCGCACCCACAAATTATGGGAATGCCCAGTGGCTGAACGAGCGCAGCTAATCAATAGCCTGAACGGCCAATGCCGCGCAGTAGCAACTGCATCATGGGATTGTGATCCACTCGTCTACGAGTTGGAGTCCTTGCAGATCATTAGCGCTTTCGGCGTAGGTGTAGACGGGATCGACTTCCAGAAAACGGCAGCCGCGGGCGTTCAGGTGACCAATACTCCCGATGTGCTCGATGATGCAGTGGCGGACATCGCCATTGGGCTCGTACTGGCAACAACCCGCAATCTGGTCGCCGCCGACAACTTCGTGCGCGCCGGACAATGGCAAAACGGGCCGTTCCCTTTCGGCAAAGGGCTGGCAGGCAAAACACTGGGCATATTGGGTATGGGTCGCATTGGCGAAGCAATCGCTGCTCGCGCCCTGCCATTTAAATTGCAGATTGCCTATCACAATCGCAACAAGAAAAATCTGCCTTACACCTATTGCGAGAACGCTTCGGCCCTTGCACGTCACTCGGATATCCTGTTATGCATGCTACCGGGCGGCGCAGCCACCGAAAAAGTAATCAATGCCGACCTACTCGCTGAATTAGGGGCAGAAGGCATTTTTATCAATGTCGGACGCGGCACCTCGGTGGACGAAGATGCGTTGGTGGAAGCTTTGGAAAACAATACCATTGCTGGTGCCGGATTGGATGTCTATCGGGCAGAGCCAGATGTGCCAGCCGGATTGATAAAAAGCAGCAAGGCGGTTCTCTTCCCACACATAGGCAGCGCCACGGCAGAAACCCGGCGCGCGATGGGCCGTCTGGTCATCGATAACCTGGCCGCGTATTTCACTGCCAAGCCATTGCTGACCCCGGTTGAGTAAATCCTATGTTAGATATGGAAAAAAGTTACTGCCCGTACTGCGGCGAACCCATCGAACTGCTAATCGATGAATCGGCGGGTTCACAGGAGTATATCGAGGATTGTCAGGTTTGCTGCCGGCCTATTGAAATCAATGTAGAGGTTGGCACGACAGGCGCCATCGACATCACGCTGCAACGCGACTCGGATTGATCACCTCAAGCCGGGAAGATCACTCGAGGATATGGTAGTAGATGTATTTGGCTTCGTTGTCATACATCATCTGAAAGTTATTGGAAACAAGCAGCTCATCTGACAGATCAATTTCCTCAAACAAGTCGCGATAAGCCGGGCTCAGCGAGTTGTAGACCACTTCCTGGACAATCAGAATATTAAAATCTTCAAGCCCAAGTACTTCCGCTCGCTTTGTGAACAGATCCCATAGCACTGGCTGTTTGCGTAATTCTTCATACTTCGAAGCCTGGATGAGCGCATCTCCGAACAGATCATAGGAACGGATACCACCACTCTGGAACGTACCCTGCACCGAGTTATAGGCCAGGCCCATCGCCGCCTTGATCGGTCGGGAATAGTTGAATTTCTCCACCTCACGATTAAACGCGGCAAACATCAACAACGCCGTAGACACAGCGCTGTCTGCCAAAGAGCGACTATCAATTGGCAAAAAGGGGTAACCCACTGAGCTGATGAAGCCGTCACCTGTCTCTTTTAAGCGGAAGGCTTGCGACCGCAATGGGTTGTGCTCATAGCCTTTCATACAAATTTGCAAGAACGATTGAAACAGCCCCATGAAGAATTCCGCCGTTTTTTCATGGCGAATTTCACTGGAACGTTGCACATCGAATACATTAATAATAGCCTTACCCTCTTTCAAGGGCATAGTGTTCTCAAGCTCATCCCCAAGCTTGATGCGCTCCAGCTGGTGAGGGTACACGAGTTTCGAGAGCTGGTTATAGAGATGCTGCCGAACATCGGCATCTGTGGATTTTAGGTAGAAGCGTGTGCGCGTCCCATCATAAAAAACCCAGCTGATCATGGCTCCCATGAATGCACCCTCAAATATCGGCAGCCTATTCATGAGAAAGTATTCATCGCTAATAAGATATATTGAAAGAACTACAGCGCCACAAAACAAAGCATTACGAATTATTGTTATCCAGAATTTCGTATGAAATGAGAATGCTGTTCCTAGAGCGAGCACAAATGCGATTTGACCTTGCAGTAGCAATAAGTTTTGCGAATGAGATGGAGAGTCCGCAGGACCATTCAATATTAAGTGCACGGCCATACAAAATCCCAGCATAGCAGTGATACACAATGCATCAATGATGTAATAGCTGAATTTCGTTAGTGACGCAGAGATTAGAGTGGCAAATGGATAGAGAAGTACTATCGATATCGGAATAGCATAAGTAAATATCGTATATACCGCTAAAGGATTCGATTTGGAGCTCTGATCTAGAAAAGTTATTAATGAGGATAGAATAAAGAGAACCAATGCGGTTCTTGCCGGCCAGCTAGTAAGTGCTCGGTCTGCCTCATCTCGTAATTGATCTCGAAACTCAGCAATATGTTCCTGACAATACGCGGAATATTTTTGCGGTTCTGCACTAGCCCTGCTCATTTGTTCAGTCGCTTTACTTGTGCTGTTGTGAATGAAGTTAGATATTGAGTCGAATGGGTTTCAGTACCCCTTTTCACGGCAATTGTACCGCAGTTCAATTAAGCGGCTTTTTGAACTTTTTCTTTAATCTTCATATGGATATACAATTGCTCAATCTAGCATTACTTCTAGCATACACCACGATAATAGCGGCACTAATCTGGGCACGGTTCAAGCACTTCAAAGTTGACACAGCCAAGGCAAAACGCACGAGTTTATTGTACGACCCTGTCGTAACTCTTCACATCGGGTGCACTGCTTATCTGCTTATAAGTTCCTCTTCAGTAACACCTCTTGGATTCGCCTCAGCAATCACTGCATACCTTGCTAGCGCAGCAATCTTTTTCTCCTGCCTCCCCATTTCCAAGAATTTTGATTTTGCCAATAGTGGAAAATCGAATGAAATTGTTACAAGTGGTCCCTATGGGGTTGTGAGACATCCATTTTATACTTCCTATATTATCTTGTGGACTTCGAACACAATTCTGTTTAATTCGCTGATACTGTGGATTACACTTATTTACCTATTGGTCTTTTATTTTCATTCAGCGAGCGAAGAAGAAAAAACCATATTACAAGGCAGATGCTCGAGAGAGTATGAGCTGTATCGCCTAAATGTAGGCATGTTCTTACCGAGGATCACGAGATGGAAAAGCTAGTATTCAAACCCCTGACAACTAAAGAAGAAATTGATACATACCTTGATAAAGTGGAACACTACTCGGGTGTTAGATTGCCGTATAGCTATGCACTGAGCTGCAATATTGTGGGAGTTTTCTTACAAAATAGACTTGCCGCAGGATACATGCTGGTAACAAAACCAACATTCAGAAGCCTAATGTTTGTCCCCGACGAAGTAAAAAAAGAACATAGTTTTTTCAAGAATGATGATTTTGAAATGATGGAAGTAAACGGTCTTTGGATAGGCCCTTCATTGAAAACGCCTAATTTGCAACTTCGAGTCTGGAGCAAACTCATTCTAGATATATTTAGATCTAGGAAAAAATTTGTACTTCTCATGAGAAATTCCCGGAACAAAAATATGGAAAGATTCATGGGCATGGCGGACCCTATGTCGCTTTATCAAGGACAGCCTTCACTAATGGTTGGCGAAAATACTCATGATGAGATCGAAGTCAGTGTGACCACTCGCTGGAAAATAATTCTCAACAGCCACAAATATGTTCAAGAATTCATGGAACGCAATAAGAGAGCCGCTGAATACTACAAAGCTAAATCCATTCCTAAGATAACAGACCAGTCCCCCGTCAATTTAGCTTAATCCGATCATGTGATCGCCGATGGCTTATACGATTTCATACTAGCTACCACGAGCACGGACGCTCTCTAGCTATAACCTTCTGTTGCCGCTGGAACAGCGACTTTGCGCTGGATTTTGGCGTGCAGGTGCTTTATCCTCCTTTCCCCGCATTGCGGGCTCTCTGGGCTATTTTTTAGGTGCGCAATGATTCCAACTTGCGCCTATATTTTCCATAGCGCCGGTAACACCCTGAAAGGCTGGGGATGCCCGATATACGCGGCCTCAGCGAAAGAAATCGAATAATGTAAGTAGGTATCAATGAGTAAGTCTTCGAGCAAACGTTCTCCTTCCTCACGTAAATCCGCCCGAAATTCCAAGCAGTATGTGTACGCTTTTGGTGCAAAAACTGACGGTAACGCCAAGATGCGTGAGCTACTTGGTGGTAAGGGCGCTAACCTGGCTGAAATGGCGTCGATCGGCCTGCCAGTGCCCCCTGGCTTCACAGTCAGCACGGAAGTCTGTACCTACTTCTATGACCACGAAAGGAAATACCCTTCCGTTCTGAAAAAGGACGTGGAGCAGGCCGTAAAACAGATTGAAGCGCAACTAGGCAAGAAATTCGGTGGCGGCAGCAACCCGCTGTTAGTGTCGGTTCGCTCGGGCGCGCGGGATTCCATGCCAGGCATGATGGATACCATCCTCAATCTGGGCCTCAATGATGTGACCGTCGAAGGTCTGTCCACTATTTCCAACAATCCCCGCTTCGCCTGGGATTGTTACCGCCGTTTTATCCAGATGTACGGCGACGTGGTGATGGGTATTCAGGCCCGCAGCGAAGAAGAGGAAGAACCTTTTCATCAGTTATTGGACAAGCTCAAGAAGAAAGTCGGTGTTGAGACTGATACCGAGCTATCGGTTAATCACTTGCGAACATTGGTAAAACAGTACAAGGCACTGATCAAAAAACGTACAAAGTCCGAATTCCCACAAAATGTTATGGAACAATTGTGGGGGGCAGTGGGTGCCGTCTTCGGATCGTGGAAGAACGACCGTGCCATCCTCTATCGTCAGCAATACGGTATCCCGGGCGAGTGGGGCACAGCAGTCAATATACAAGCGATGGTCTTCGGTAACGCCGGTGAGACCAGTGCTACCGGCGTGGCCTTTACCCGCGACCCGGCCAACGGTGAAAAAGTCTTTTACGGCGAGTATTTGATCAACGCTCAGGGCGAAGACGTGGTCGCAGGCGTCCGCACACCGAAAGAAATTTCTCACATGCAAACGGCGATGCCAGACAGCTTTAAAGATCTGGAAAAAGTCCGCGCCAAGCTCGAAAAACACTTCAAGGACATGCAGGATTTTGAGTTCACCATCGAAAATGGCCGCCTGTTTATCTTGCAAACCCGCAATGGCAAGCGTACCGGCCTGGCCGCCGTCCGCATTGCCGTAGAAATGCAGAAAGAGCGCCTGATGAGCCAATCCACGGCGCTGCTGAAAATCCCGGCTGAATCCATCGATTCGCTGCTGGTTCCGGTTTTTGACCCCAAATCACTTAAATCCGCTACCGTCATCGCTCGCGGCCTGCCAGCTGGCCCCGGTGCCGCGACCGGTCGTATCGCCTTTACCGCCGCCACTGCAGAGGTTGAAACGCGCAAGGGCAATAAAGTCGTACTGTGCCGCACTGAGACGTCACCCGATGATCTCAAAGGCATGCTGCATTCACAGGGTATTCTGACCTCACGAGGCGGCGTTTCATCACACGCAGCCCTGGTAGCACGGCAGCTGGGCAAAGTCTGTGTCTGTGGCGCCGGCGATATCCGCATTAACTACGAGAAGCGAACATTGACGGCTGGCAAGGTCGTATTGAAAGAAGGTGACTACATCTCTATCGATGGCAGCACTGGCGCTATCTACAAAGGCATGATCGAGAGCGCAGACTCCGAGGTCAAACGAGTGCTGGATGGCACTCTCAAGCCAAGTAGCAGCTATACCTACGAGCTATTCCAGACCGTTATGAAATGGTCTGACAAGCACCGTCGCCTCAAGATCCGCACCAATGCGGACACACCAGCAATGGCCAAGGCGGCCGTCGGATTTGGTGCTGAAGGCATCGGCTTGTGCCGTACTGAACACATGTTCTTCGACGGCGACCGGATCGACTATATGCGTCAGATGATTCTGGCCGTTGATGAAGTGCAGCGCCGAGCGGCACTCAAGAAACTTCTTCCCTTCCAACGCAAGGATTTCGTCGGTCTGTTCAAGGCCATGAACGGTCGCCCGGTTACAATTCGCTTGCTGGATCCACCGCTACATGAATTCCTGCCACACGATGACGTTGTACGCCGCCAACTGGCCGAGAAGCTGGGCGTACCTTTCGATTTCGTAATCGAGCGAATCAAGGCCCTGCATGAAGAAAACCCGATGCTGGGTTGCCGTGGGTGCCGACTGGGTATCCTGCATCCGGAAATCACCGAAATGCAGACGCGCGCCATTTTTGAAGCGGCTGCCCAGGTTCTTAAAGGCAAGAAAGGCGTCAAAGTGAATCCGGAGATCATGATCCCGCTGGTTGGCTTCCGCGCCGAATTGGCTGATCAATTGCGCACCGTGCATCGCGTCGCCAAAGAAGTCATGAAAGCCAAGAAAGTGAAGATCAACTACATCGTCGGCACCATGGTCGAAGTCCCTCGCGCTGCTATTACGGCTGACGAGATTGCCCATGAAGCGGAATTCTTCAGCTTCGGCACCAATGACTTGACCCAGACTACGCTTGGCCTGAGCCGCGATGACATGGGCTTGTTCTATGACGAGTACCAGCGCAAGGAAATTTACAATCAAAACCCGTTTGCCAGCCTCGATCAGACCGGCGTGGGCAAATTGATTGATCTGGCTGTTGAACGCGGCAAACAGACCCGCCCTGATCTGAAACTGGGAATTTGCGGTGAGCACGCGGGCGATCCTTCATCGATCGACTTCTGTCACCGTGCCGGGCTTAACTACGTGAGCTGTTCGCCGCCGCGTGTCCCTATTGCCCGGCTGGCTGCCGCGCAAGCGAAATTGCGCGAAGGCTAGAGAATCTATAGCGCACGGTGCTGACACCAGCACTGAATAGCAAAACGGGCGACTGGATAGCTACCAGTTGCCCGTTTTACGTTGCGTAGCGCTAATCTACGGCTGTGGCCGGCGGTTCGGCCAACATGAAGATTAGCTATTGCTCGTCAATCTTCAGCGGTGGCATGGGACATTCCAGAATCACTGCAATTGCCCGAAAGAATTCCAGTTCAATCACCTGAATCGCTTTGTCTGCCGTGATAGTTGCCGCGCAAGCCTTGAGCAATGCGGGTTTTTGTAGCGGCTTGAGCGCCTGCAGCTGTTCGAGCGCCCCCGACAAGCGCTCCAGACTCAAAATGTCACGATCTGGCATGGGCTCGGCAAGCGATAGACTGGCCGCCCCTTGCGTATAAGCCTCTTGCGCAGTAATGCCTTGTTGTTTTTGCGCCTGCGCCAGCACCCCCAGCAGAGTCGCAACCGCTGAACTGGACTTGCGCAGCTCTTTCCTGCCGAGGCTGCTGGGCTTACGGTGCTCAAAAACCACATCAAGACTGTGAAATACGATTTTCTGCAAGCTCCACTCAAACAGTTCTAACCGTTTGTCCATGGCAATCAACGCGGCAAAATTACTGCGGAAAATACCGTATTGGCGCTTCGACAGTTGACGCAGGCTCGGCATGGCGATCTCCACAAGAGGCAATCGCAATTGGGCAGGGATGTCCAGCTTGGCACTCAGCAACGCCTGCAACTCATCATAGACACCGACATCGGCGGACTCTTGCAGGTGTGTCAGTTGCTGCCTGAAGACAGTAGACGCCTGGTCTGTTACCGAACCCTCAGCTACCTCTGTATTGCCGCTCGCATCAGGCATTGCCAATACCAACCAGTAAATCAGCGCCCGGGCCGCGGACGGATCATGCGCAGCCGCCAACAGACTGTCCGGCATGGCCTCCAGTAACGCTTCAGCTTGTTGCAAGTTCTCAGCTGCGGGCGTGCCGGTTTGTTTGATCATTGTCTCGCCCATGTGTCCAGCGAGCACTACACCAGCGGTACCAGACAGAATTGCCGCAAACTTTTCTTTGGCAACCGCAGCCGCCCCCTCCCCAGCAGGTTCCTCGGTAGGTTGCTCAGATGCAGGTTGCGGGGCTTCTATCAAGGCATAGCTGCCATCCCAGTTTGGCAAAATCGCTGCGATTCGCTTCTCTAAAGGCGGGTGCGTGGCATACATGGCACTCAACGCGGAATAACTCGCCTCCTCAAACAACGCATGACTGATTTCATTGCTGGCCGGGTTTTTGAGATAGGAGTGTTGACTGTGCTGGGCGATCTGCATCAAGGCGCCGCCGATTCCTTCCGGGTTGCGGGTAAACTGCACAGCCGAGGCATCGGCCAGATATTCCCGCTGACGACTCACTGCGGCCTTGATCAGATTGCCAAAAAAGGTCCCTGTATAGCCGACCACGACTAAACCCAGCCCGAGAGCTACAATGCCACCCGATGAACGCGAACGACGCGAATAAGCACCGCCTCGTAACAGGTGATAGCCGATAATACCCAGCAGCAATATGCCGTGAAGCACACCAATCAAGCGGATATTGATCCGCATATCACCATGCAGGATATGGCTGAACTCGTGAGCAATGACACCCTGCAACTGATCTCGTGAAAGCGTCTCGATCGCCCCGCGTGTAATACCAATAACGGCATCGCCTGGTGAATAGCCCGCGGCAAAAGCATTGATGCCTGCCTCTTCCATGAGGTACACCGGCGGTACTGGCGTACCGGAAGCAATGGCCATCTCCTCGACCACATTGAGAACACGCTGTTCGTGCAAGCTATTGTCGCCATGTACCAAAAGCCGCCCGCTCATCATCTCAGCGACCCTGGCGCCGCCGCCTGACAAGGAGCTGATTTTGTACAGACTACCCAGCAGGACAATACCAATGACGGCTCCGCTGATAATCATGACCAGCTGTAAATCAAACTGCAGAGACTGGAATTGCGAGCCTGTGGTTGAGCCCGATGCCGCGGCGCCGAAGATAAGCAGCACTAACAAATTGGTGATGACAACCAGCGAGACGATGGCCAATACGAACAACAGGATCAGCCGCCCGGTGTTACGTTTGGCGGCATCCTGTGAGGCGAAAAAATCCATGGCTTAGGTAATTTGCAAGCGTTGCTAGAATGAGACTTTCGGGGCTTCCTGAATTTGCTCACTGTCTTCGAACTCAAGCAAACTGGCATCCGAACCATGGCCGAAAAGACCAGCGAAGACAACCGGTGGAAAAGACTGGCGGTAGGTGTTGTAGGCCATAACCTGATCATTGAAAGCCTGACGGGCAAAGGCTACTTTGTTTTCTGTCGCAGTGAGTTCTTCGCTCAACTGCATCATGTTTTGATTCGCTTTGAGATCAGGGTAAGCCTCCATGACAACATTGAAGCGATTCAGCGCACCCATCAAGGCATCTTCGGAGCCTGCCAGTTCCTGAATCTTGCCGGCATTGCCCGGATCAGAAGCGGCGGCGGCCAAACCTGCGGCGGCTGTGTTACGCGCCGCTATCACCGCTTCCAGGGTTTCCCGTTCATGCTTGATATAGCCTTTGGCTGTTTCTACCAGATTGGGAATGAGGTCGTAACGGCGCTTGAGTTGTACTTCGATCTGGGCAAACGCATTTTGATAGCGGTTCCGCAAACTGACCAGGCGGTTGTAAATCCCCACCGAATAAAAAACAACGATGGCAATTACGATCAAACCGATTATTAGCGACATATCCATGGCTATATCTCCTGTCTAACGCCGGCCATGCCGGGCGTGAAAATTCAGTTTCTGGCGCGCATCTGCTAAGTATTGTTTGGACTAATAATTAGATCTCTCAAACATCCAATCACTCAAGCATTCAAAAAATCGCGTGTCCGCTGCTGTGTTGACCATTGTAGCCATAATCACCGCCAGCATTCTATCCGACTGACACTTTATTGACCGCCTTGCTTGTCTATAGCGGCAGTGCTATTCGCCCTGCCCCACTTTATCCGGCTACTGCCCCCGAATCTGGCTGCCTGAGTGCACCGACAATATTAGGTTTCTCTGCCTACAATTAATCTGCTAAGCTCAAAGCAGCCTAATTTCGCTGCCAATAGAATAATAATTATGAATACTGGCACTCTGGCGCTGCTGTCGATGCTGCCCATCATTTCGGTTGCGCTGTTTCTGGTTGTACTCCGCTGGCCTGCAAGTCGGGCCATGCCAATCGCTTATGTTGTCGCCGCCGGCCTGGTCCTGCTTGTCTGGCAGGTACCAGTGGCCAATATTCTGGCCGCTTCAGTTAACGGCCTGATCGTGGCTGGCACGCTGATCTACATCATCTTTGGCGCTATTCTCCTACTCAATACCTTGCAGCAAAGTGGCGCCATATTGGCTATCCGTCGTGGCTTTGCCGATATCACGCCAGACCGCCGCATTCAGGTCATTATCATAGCCTGGCTCTTCGGGTCGTTTATCGAAGGCTCTGCCGGTTTCGGTACACCCGCCGCTGTCGCCGTGCCACTCATGGTAGGCCTTGGCTTTCCAGCCATGGCAGCCGTTGTGGCTGGCATGATTATCCAGAGCACACCTGTCTCCTTTGGCGCCATGGGCACGCCCATACTCGTTGGCATTAGCACTGGTTTGTCTGCCGACCCGGATATGGCCGCCTATGCCGCAAGTCGGGGCTACCCGGAATGGGACCAGTTTCTGGCCTACATCGCCACCAAAGTTGCCATACTGCATGCTATCGCTGGCACGTTTATTCCGCTGCTTGTCACCAGCATCATGACGCGTTTCTTCGGCGAGAAACGCTCTTTTGCCGAGGGCTTTGCTGTATGGAAATTTGCCTTGTTTGCGGCTTTCGCCATGACGATTCCTTATCTATTGGTCGCCACTTTTCTCGGGCCTGAGTTTCCCTCCATGTTTGGCGGATTAATCGGCCTGGCCATTGTCATCAGTGCGGCGCGTGCCGGCTTTCTGATGCCTGCGACCGACGCGCTGTGGCAATTTCCGGAACGCTCGCAGTGGGATAGTGAATGGACTGGCCAAATTCAGGCCGAACCCCCAAGCAAACCTGACAACATGAGCTTGCTACGAGCGTGGTCGCCGTATTTGTTTGTCGCCGGACTATTGGTTATTACGCGATTACGCTCAGTTAATCTGGAAGGTTTTCTGCGGGCAGACCATCCTTTGATCACATGGTCCTGGTCAGAAATCTTCGGCAGCAACATCTCCGCTTCGTTTCAACCCTTGTGGTCGCCGGGTACGATTTTCATCATCGTGTCCGTCATCACGATCGCTTTGCACCGTCTCAAGGCAAGTGAATTCAATGTCGCCGTGCGCAGCTCATTCAAAACACTAGTGCCTGCTTCTGCAGCCTTGATCTTCACCGTACCGATGGTGCAGGTGTTTATTAACTCCAGCGGTGGCAGTGCCGGTTATGAACAAATGCCGATAGCATTGGCTGAAGGCGTTGCCCAATTGACAGGCACAGCCTGGCCTTTCTTTTCCACGTTCATTGGCGGCCTTGGCGCCTTTGTCGCTGGCAGCAATACAGTCAGCAATATGATGTTCTCACTGTTCCAGTTTGGCGTGGGCGAACGCATCATGGCCGACCCCACCTGGATTGTTGCCATGCAAGCTGTCGGCGGTGCTTCGGGCAACATCATTTGCGTACACAATGTGGTTGCTGCATCTGCCGTCGCGGGTCTTGTTGGCAAGGAAGGGGCGGTAATTCGTAAAACGCTTTTACCTTTTCTTTACTACGCCGCGTTTACTGGCGCCTTGGGTTATACCGCAGCCAATCTTGGTGGCGGTCTGTTCAATGCAGGCTTCTTTGTAGCCAGCGCCATTGTCTTGGCCTTTGTATTTTTTATAGTCAAGTTCAACTCTCGCGCCTACGCCTGAGCTTCGCTACACTGCAACTTCCCACAGTCAACTAGCGATGCCCATGAAACCCGCGCTCTACGAACAGCCGCTGCCCTCGCAACAAGCGGCCATCATCGCCACAGCTGGCCATGTCGATCATGGCAAAACCTCATTGGTCAGACAGCTCACTGGCAAAGATACCGACACACTCGCCGAAGAAAAGGCGCGCGGACTAAGCATCAATCCCGGCTTTGCCTATGCCCAACATGTTGTTGCCGATGAGGCAATGACACTTGGCTTTGTCGATGTACCCGGCCATGCGGACTTTATTGCCAATATGGTTTCTGGTGTTGGTTCCGTACGTTATGCCATGCTGGTCATTGCTGCTGATGACGGCATTATGCCGCAGACTCGGGAACATCTCGCCATCTTGCAGCTAATGGGAATTGAAACGGGCCTCGTCGTCCTGACCAAGATCGATCGCTGCAGCGCCGAGCGCGTTGCCGAAGTGCGCTCGTCAATTACTGCGCTATGCAAGGGAAGCTTTCTGGATAGTGCTGACATCATTGCTGTTTCCAACATCAACGGTAGTGGCATAGGCGATGTAGAAACCGCCCTGCTTGCTCTGACACAAAGCGATAGCAATAACAGCGCCGAAGATTTACAAAAACACCCGCGTTTTTTGGTAGACCGAAGTTTTTCCACCAAAGGACTCGGCACTATCGTGACCGGGACGATGATTGATGGCAATCTGGAAGCGACATTAGAACTGCGACACACACGCTCTGGCGAAAAGCTGCGCATCAAAAACATGCGTCTGCATGAGGTCGACATTCAATCGGTGGGGCGTTCGCAACGCGCGGCGCTCAATATCACTTTACCGTCGCGCACTGTATGGCGTGGTGACTATCTAACAGCAGGTCCGGCGATTGTGCCTACACGCCGCTTCGATAGCAAAATTCACTGGCTGGAAGAGCATGCGATCAAATCAACAGCACAATACCATTTGCACATCGGAGCGACACATTGCACTGCGATTCTTCGCTGTCTCGATACGACGCCACCAGCGCTTTATCAGCTTTATTGCGGCGAACCACTAACGGTGCATCACGGTGACCGCTTTGTTATTCGCGATCCTTCGGCGAGTAAAACGCTCGGTGGCGGTCTGGTTCTGGACAATCGAGTTCCTCGGCGCGGCCGAGATTCTGAACAGCGCCGGCAATGGCTGCGCGCGCAGGATAATGACACCGAGCAAGCCCTCGGCCAACTGATAGCACTGGCCTCTTCCGGCGTCGACCTGCAATTGTTCGCGGCCAATCGCAATCTGACTGACTCCGCCGTCCAAGAATGTCTGGACGAACTCATGGCGCCGGAGACTTCAGACATAATCTTACTCAAATCCGGCAATAATCAACTGGCGTTGCAGAGAGGCTATCTAGATGCATTGCGCACGCAAATTCTCGATACGCTCGCTACGCATCACAGCGCACACCCGGAACAGCAGGGCATGTCAACCATGTCACTGGCCGGAACCATTGCCTACAAAGGCTCCCATGGTTTTCTGCAGTACATCATCGAATACCTGCTTAAACATGCCGATATCATCCGCACTGGAACGAGTCTGCATTTACCACAACATCAGGTCGCTCTCGGCATTCTGCAGGAGAAATTTTTCCAGGAGCTGGAACCGCATTTACTTGCCGCCGGTCGGGTAGCTCCTCGTACGCGAGAACTGGTGGCATTGACCAACATTCCTCTGGAGAAGCTGGAATCTTCAATGAAAGAACTGACGCTTTCAGGCCATCTTGTCCGCGTGGCTCACAATCGACATTATTTGCCACAAACCATTATCGAACTGGCTGAATTTACCGAGTCACTCGCCGCACAAGCTGAAGAGAATGAAGGGTTTTCTGTCATCGAATTTCGTGACGCCACCGGTATCGGCCGCAATTTATGTATCGATCTACTTGAGTATTTTGATCGTATAGGTTTTACGCGCCGGGATGGTAATAGCCGCTTTGTACGCACAGACAAAGAAAATATATTTGGCGCTTAGTTCATATCAATATCTTTCAGCGCCACAGATTCCTGATTATCGAAATAATAGCAATCGATCTCTCACACTTTGCTACAACTGCCCACCCCCGAATACTTTCCCCTGCTCAATTAAAACTGCTACTCTAAATTACTGACTGTCATTTCAGTGCCAAAGGAGACTGCATGGGGCAAAGCATTAAGCAGCTTGATTTCAGTGAAGCCGATTTCACGGCTTTTTCGCAAAAACTGCGCGCCAATCTCGAAGCTCTGGAGATTCTTCTGGCCCGCCCTGGCTTTGGTGCTGGGGAATTGTCGTTTGGTGCTGAATTGGAATTGTATATTGTGGATGGCCAAGGCAGACCGCTACACGTCAATCAGGAAATCCAGAAGCAACTCAACGACCCGCAACTAACGCTGGAATTAAATCGCTACAATCTGGAATACAATTTCAGCCCCTGCATGATCAAGGATCACTGCTTCGCAAAAACTGAAGCAGAAGCCCTCAAAGCAATCAATAAAATCAACGCCTGCGCGGCGCAATGGGAAGGCAAAGTCGTGCCCGTCGGCATCCTGCCTACATTACAACAATCAGATACCGGCTATCATGCCATGACCCCTCTCGATCGCTTTGAAGCACTGACCAAAGCTTTGACTGAAATACGGGGCGGACCTTTTACCATTGCTCTGGAAGGCGAAGAAATACTGCAGTTGGCAATGGATGATGTGACATTGGAAGGAGCAAACACATCGTTCCAGATTCACCTGCGGGTACCACCGGAAGAGTTCACCGACTTCTATAACGCCGTGCAGCTGGTTACACCGCTTGTAGTAGCGATGGCTGCCAATTCGCCAACGCTGTTCGGTCATCGCCTTTGGCAGGAAACGCGTATCCCGCTTTTCAAACAATCTATCGATTGCCGGCCAAAAGATTCACTGCATCCGATCCCAGCCCGCGTCAACTTCGGCACCAACTGGATTCGTAATGGTGCATTTGAATTGTTCGCTGAAGCCACCTTGCTATACCGCCCTATCCTGCCAATCGTCGACGAAGAAGATCCTGTGGCCGTCGCCAAGGCTGGCGGCACTCCGGAATTGAAGGAATTGCGTATGCATCAGGGGTCAATATGGTGGTGGAACAGGCCTGTCTTCGATCCCGCCGATGGTGGTCACTTGCGCATCGAAATGCGAGCGCTGCCTGCTGGCCCCACAATGAAAGATATGCTCGCCAATGCAGCTTTGGCTATCGGCCTGGCAAGACTGATGCAAAGCAAAGTGCGCGATCTGTTGCCGGCCATGCCATTTACTTATTGCACGGCCAATTTCTATCGCGCTGCACAACAAGGCATGGACGCAGAACTATTCTGGCCTTCATTGGAGCAGAGTCAGCCGGAATACTTTCCTGTGGCAGACATACTCGAAAAACTACTGCCGGAGATTCCCGACCAACTTGAATCAATGGGGTTTATCCGCGAAGATTTCGCACCGCTCATCGATATACTCAAGCAGCGACTCACCACCCGTCAAACGGGCGCACAATGGCAATTGACCAAGCTGGCTGAACTGCGCAAAAACATGCATAAGCAGGACGCCCTGATCGCCATGTATCAGCAATATCAAAAAAATAGCGCCGATAATGTTCCGGTAGCGCAGTGGCAATGAACAACATTGTAAGACACGTTGACGCTTTTCATTATTGGCCCGACCCAGAGCCTGAAGCAGTCGGCAAAACCGTCCGGGAGTTTCTCGACTTGCTCGAAGGTCCGACCCACATCAAGCTATCAGGCCAGCAAAGCAATCGCTGTCGCGCAGTAGCCACTCTGCTACACGGCAATGAGCCTTCCGGATTAATTGCGATACATCACCTGCTGGCGCAAGATATCAAGCCGGTAATGGACATTCACTTGTTCATCCTCAGTGTTGATGCCGCCAAGCAGGGGCCCGGATTTATCTACCGCATGCTGCCGCACCACAAGGACATTAACCGCTGCTTCAAACCTCCGTATGATGATTCCCATCAGGATCAGCTGGCGCTGGCCCTGCTCAATAAAATAAAGTCACTGGACCCCGAATGCCTGATCGACGTCCACAATACATCGGGCTCCAGCCCGTCCTTTGGCGTGACTACTTTTATGGATGAAAAACATGATGCATTGGTATCTCTGTTTTCACATCGCATGATCGTGACCGACTTGTCGCTCGGGGCATTGATGGAAATTAGCGACACGCTATTACCAACCGTGACTATTGAATGCGGGGGTGCAGAAGATGATGAAGCAAACCGCGTGGCTGTTACCGGACTGTCACGCTATATGACCCTGCCCGACATTCTGAACCAGCGCCATGGCGACCTGACACTGGAGTTTTTTCATCATCCGATACGCATGGAGCTGACCGAGTCCAGCGCAATCGCCTACGGAAAAACGAATTTATTGCGCGACGGAGTGACCTTGCTACCCAGCATCGAATCCTACAACTTCGGTTATGTCACACCTGAAAATCAACTGGGTTTTGTGTCAGGTACACTCAAGGGCAACCTGACACTGCGTAATCAGGATGGCGAACAACAATTGCATGAGTATTTTGAATTGCGTGATGAAGCTTTGTTCCCGCGGCGCAAACTGAAATTGTTCATGGTCACCACTAACCCGGAAATCGCGCGCAACGACTGTTTGTTCTATGTGGTGCCTGCTGACTAGCAGATAAGTTCAGATTACGCCTTGGGGTGTAGTACCACAGGCATGTGCGTATAGCCCTTGACGAAACTCGAATAGACCCGCTGTGGCTCGCCCACGACTTCGACTTCTTGAAAACGCAGCATGATCTCTTCCCAGACGATGCGCAGCTGCATCTCGGCCAGACGATTGCCCATGCAACGATGCAGGCCAAAACCGAACGACAAATGCTGGCGCGCACGCGGTCGATCAATCAAAAAATCATCCGCCTTCTCTATAGCCTCTTCATCACGATTACCAGAGGCATACCACATCACAACCTTGTCACCGGCCTTGATCTGCTGACCACCCAGATCAGTATCAACTTTGGCGGTACGCCGCATATAAGCCAATGGCGTTTGCCAGCGAATGATCTCCGAGACCATATTGGGTATCAGGCTCACATCATTGCGCAGCTTGTCATATTCGGCAGGGGTTTCATTCAGTGCCAGCACACCGCCAGTGAGGGAATTGCGCGTTGTGTCATTGCCGCCTACTATCAACAGGATGATATTGCCCAGATACTCCATAGGCGGCATGTTGCGAGTCGCATCGCCATGAGCCAGCATGGATATCAGATCATTGCCAGGCTCGCTATTTACGCGCTCATTCCAAAGTCGTGTGAAGTACCCCAGACATTCCTGTACTGCCTCCCAACGTTCTTCCTGGGAATTAACAACACCGCCGCCCGGAATGGCTGTTGCCACATCAGACCAGTAAGTCAATTTGTGGCGATCCTCGAAAGGAAAATCGAATAGCGTCGCCAGCATCTGAGTCGTTAACTCAATCGATACATGCTTGACCCAATCGAATTCTTCACCGACCGGCAACTCATCAAGAATTGTACAGACGCGCTGCCGAATGAGGGACTCCATGCGCTTCAGATTGTCCGGTGCCACCACAGGCTGCACGATCTTGCGCTGCACATCATGCTTGGGTGGGTCCATGGCGATAAACATTGGCAAAGTAAATTCTTCGAAGGTATCCACAATGCCAACCGTGGGTTCAGAAGAATAGATATCAGGTGAGGTATCGACCGTCATGATATCGGCGTACTTCATGATCGACCAGTAAGGCCCGACTGCTGACTGGCGGCAATAATGCACTGGCGCTTCCTTGCGGAGCCGCGCGAGAAAAGGCAAAAACTCATTAGCTTGCCAGATGCCAGGGTGCGACAAATCAATTTCATCAAGCGGAATACTGTATGGGTCTTTGCCGACCATGCTCCAGCGAGATTGATTGCCTGACTGGTTATCTGCAGCGCTCATAACAATTCCCTCATATGACATTCATGCTGAATTGCAGCTACGCTACCAAGCCAGCGCAGGCATATTACTTATCAAACGAATTCAAGAAATTCAGAACTGAAACTCTGGAGTCGTCACTTTCAGCCCATCGAGTTCTTCGGTCACTGCTATCTGGCAGGACAGACGCGATGTTTCCTTGCGGTCGCCACACAGACTCAACATTGCCTCTTCGGTAGGGTTGGTGCCACCCACTTTATCGGCCCAGGCAGAGTCAACATACACATGACAGGTTGCGCAGGAGCAGGCACCACCGCAATCCGCATCGATCCCTGGCACGCCATTTATCACCGCCGCCAACATCACAGATCCGCCGGGTTCCACTTCCACTGCATGCTCGGTCCCGTCATGTTCAAAAAAATGTATCTTTACCATCGCTCAGGATTCCTGTTCCTCTTCAAGCCAAACGCAACAATAGCAAGTCATCCCGAACAGCAAAAGCTGATTATCCAGCCAGCGCTATGCGCTCTGTGGGGTCGATTTGGAAACGCCCTGATGAAATCTTGATCACTGTAATGCTGAGCTGCATCCCCAACATCGCGCGCACTAATCAAGGTCGATATAGAGGCTCAAAAACAGGACCAAGCAGACTTGGGGGCAAGCCCTTAAGCGCCGCTAAGTGACTGATTCTTTGCAGTATTGCAACAAATCAACTGATTTGAAAATAGCCCGCGAATATTTCCAGTTAGGGTGGTTCTGAAGACTTTTGAGTGTTTTAATACGCGCGATATTTTCAGGGAATTCATCACCATGGCAAACCCTATTGGCGCTCTGTTTGGTCGCTCCCCGATCAAGCCTATCGAAGAGCATATGAAAATCGCTCAGGGCAGCGTTGGCAAACTCGGTGAGTTTTTTCAGGCTTGCCTGGCAAACGACTGGGACAAAGCCAACGAAATTCGTGATCTCATCGTCGTCGCCGAAGCCGAATCAGACGCTATCAAGCGCGATATTCGTTGCCATCTGCCAAGAAGCATTTTCCTACCTTTCGCAAGATCCGATTTGCTTGAGCTATTACGCATTCAGGATCGCATGGCCAACACATCCAAGGACATCGCGGATCTGGTCATCATGCGTAAGTTACAAATTCCCGAGCCTCTCGTTCAGCCTTTCATGGATTATTTTCATGCCAATCTGGAAACGTCCATTCAGGCCAAGAAGGCAATCAATGAACTCGATGAACTACTCATAACCGGCTTTCGTGGCAAGGAAGTCGAACTGGTTGATAGCCTGGTCAGTCAACTGGATGACATGGAAGAACAGTGTGCTGAACGTGAATTTGCGTTGAACAAACTGTTATTTGAGCATGAAAAGTCACTCCCGGCAGTTGAAGTCATGTTCCTGTATAAAATCATCAGTAAGGTAGGAAATATCATGACTACTTCACATCGGGTTGGTGGTCACCTTTTGCTATTAATGGCGCACTACTAATAACAAGAAAAACAAAGCGGACGAGATCACTAACTAATGTCAGATGTTATAACGCAGTACGGATTCCTGCTTCTTATTCTTGCCTGTGTGTTTGGCTTCTTTATGGCCTGGGGCGTGGGTGCCAATGATGTAGCCAATGCCATGGGTACGTCCGTTGGCGCCAAAGCGATTACGATCAAGCAGGCAATCATCATTGCGATGATCTTCGAATTTACCGGCGCCTGGTTAGCCGGAGGCGAAGTCACCTCAACCATACGCAGCGGCATCATCGATGCCGAGGCGGCAGGATTTGACGAACAACCGGAATTACTTGTGTTCGGCATGCTGTCATCACTCCTGGCTGCTGGCATTTGGCTGTTAGTGGCATCCAAGTTTGGCTGGCCGGTTTCGACTACGCATTCAATTATCGGTGCCATTGTAGGTTTTGCCGTAGTGGGCATTTCCGTCGACGCCGTGATGTGGGGTCAGGTCGGTTCTATTGTGGCGAGCTGGGTCATCTCTCCGGTCTTTTCAGGCACCATCGCCTTTGTGCTGTTTATGACAGTGCAGAAGTTAGTTCTATCGACTGACGATCCCTTCGCCAATGCCAAAAAATATGTGCCCTACTATATTTTCCTGGTTGGCTTCATCATCGGCATGGTGACACTCGTCAAGGGACTCAGCCACGTCGGCCTTGAGATCACCTTTATGCAAAGCCTGCTGGTCTCTCTGTTAATCGGCGCTGTTGCGATGGCAGTTGGCATAGCGATGCTTAAAAGGATTCACAATGTCCCCGAAGACAATCTCGATGAGCGCTTCAAAAGTGTAGAGCGGGTGTTTGGCGTGTTAATGATCTTCACCGCCTGCTCCATGGCTTTTGCGCATGGCTCCAATGACGTCGCCAATGCCATTGGTCCTTTGGCCGCCGTCAACAGTGTCATCGCCAGCGGCGGCGTCTTTGATACCCAATCAGCTCTGCCGATGTGGATTCTCTTGCTCGGCGGTGGGGGAATAGTCGCAGGTCTGGCGATGTGGGGACACAGAGTCATCGCTACCATAGGCCGTAACATTACCGAACTCACACCCAGCCGCGGCTTTGCCGCAGAGCTCGCAGCCGCGACCACGGTAGTCATCGCTTCAGGAACCGGTATTCCTGTGTCAACAACCCACACGCTGGTCGGCGCCGTTCTGGGAGTCGGGCTGGCGCGAGGAATCGGTGCACTCAACCTCAGCATGGTTGGCAAAATCTTCGTCTCCTGGGTCGTGACCTTGCCCATTGGCGCATTCTTGTCCATTATCTTCTTCACTATATTCACCGGCATCTTCGGCTAGTTTTCAAAAACTGCCCACTCTTACTAACTGACACTCAGCACTGTCAGGTCATGATGTCGGCTTACTTGCTCAAACAGGTTGGTCATCTTCATGCCCTCATCCGTGCGCCCCTATGTCCCCGTTTTGCTCAGCGCCTGCCTGCTGCTGATGCTCAGCTTTGGTTATCGCGCCGGCTTTGGTCTGTTCATGCAACCCATGACAGAGGCCAGAGAATGGGGGCGCGATGTGCTGGCGATGGCATTGGCGGTGCAGAACCTGTCCTGGGGTATCTGCGCCATCATCGCCGGTGGCCTGGCGGATAAATACGGCAATTTGAAAGTGTTGTTGAGCGGCGTCGCCTTGTATGCCGTGGGCATGTTTCTGATGGCCAACTCGGTCAGTGAACTGGCGATCATCTCAACAGCCGGGATCATGGTTGGCGCCGGCGTGGCAGGCACTTCATTTGGCATCGTGCTACCAGCGATGGCCAGGGCAGTCCCTGAAGAAAAGCGCGGCTGGGCATTGGGTTTAGGCACGGCAGCGGGAAGCTTTGGCCAATTCCTCGTTGTGCCCTTCATGCAGGTTCTGGTCGATGCAGTCGGCTGGTATTCCGCACTCCAGTATCTGGGGCTCTCTGCACTGCTTATGGCTTTTCTGGCTATTCCGCTGGCACGTTTTGGTGGGGCCGATGCAACGTCGGATGTAACTCCCGACGTAGTTTCTGACATAAATACTGACATAAATTCCGAAGCAACAATTAATCCGGACAATAGCTCGCTGTCACACATCGCCGGCCAGGCATTCAAAGTTAAATCCTATACGTTGCTAGCCACTGGATTCTTTGTTTGCGGTTTTCACGTCGCATTCATCACTGTTCATATGCCTGGCTATGTGGTCGATCTGGGCTTTTCAGCCAGTGTCGGCGCCTGGAGTATCAGCCTGATTGGCCTGTGCAATATCTTTGGTTCCTATTTTTCCGGCACCCTGTGTGGCAAGTATTCCATGCGCAAATTGCTCGCCTATATCTACTTGGCCCGAGCGGTAGTCATCACCGGCTTTTTAGTACTGCCGGTCACCATTGGCAGCATTCTCACCTTCAGTGCGGCGATGGGTGTGTTGTGGTTGGCAACCGTGCCACCTACCTCAGGCCTGGTTGCCCTGTTTTTCGGCACCCGCTACATGACATTTCTCTACGGCATCGTATTCTTCAGTCATCAAGTCGGCAGTTTCAGCGGTGTCTGGTTGGGCGGCTGGCTCTATGAACGCTTTGGCAACTACGATGGCATTTGGTATGCAGGCATTATTCTGGCGCTGGCTGCTGCGGCATTACACTGGCCGATAGAGGAACGCTCCTATAGCAGTGAGGTGGCCATTGCCAAGAGTTAAACCAGCTAATTAAGGATTGAATTACTGAGGAAAAATGGCGGAAGAGGCAGGAGTCGAACCCACCAGGCCTGTCGTTAACAGGCCTCACCGGGTTTGAAGTCCGGGCACCCCACCGGGGGCGATACTCTTCCGTGGAGAAGTCTAGCACAGTCATTGTTAACGATATTGCCCGGTATCTGGATCAACGCCATGACACTTGGCACTAACTCTGTTTGCTCACAGCTGCTCATCGAGCTTGTTCAAGCCCCAGTCATAGTCCAGATAGCGAATGCGCAGCTCATTTGTGTTCAGCCGCGATTCTTGCGAGGCATTATTGGCAATTGCATCTGCATAGTGGCGGATAAATTCCAGCACCGAATCGAAACCCTGCCAGTCTTGTTCGAAATCCTCTTCATACCAGTCAAAAATGCGTGACAGATACACCGTTTCGCCATCGATATAGTTGCGTGAGTGGTCCGCAAGAAATAGCGCTGTATTGTTATCCAGTTGCTGCGCCAGTTTGTCCCCGGTATAGGCTTCTGCTCGTAATGCCGGGCAGCCAATCGCGGCGCAATTGACGGCGAAGTGAATTCGGGGTTCGTTGTATCTGCCCCAGCCGCGAATCATGTCGTGCTCCACCGCATCGAGTGAGACCTGCTCCCCAAACAACGAGACAATTCTCTGTCGCCATGCCGCTCCGGGCAAGAAGCCGATCTCGCGAATGGAATCAATATCGGGCCAATGCCGCAATATCAACTCGACAGTCCAGGCATTGTAGGTATTGATCAAGAAAGCGAGCTGCTCGGATTCATCCCAACGCTCGAAAGTCATTTTATCGACTGCGGCCAATTGCTCCAGATAAGCGTGCAATTTCCCGCGCTCGGAATCGAGAGCCGCATAATCGACAGCGGTTTGTTGCCCACCGGTACTGGCCACAACATGGCTGCGCAATAAAGCGTCCCAGCGACTGTGATCAAATTGTGCTTGTGCAGCGGTTTGCCAGAGAAGCAGCACCAGCGCTGTGAAGAACCTGATTTTCACCTAGTCATTCCGTATCGATCAAGCATTTGATGGCTTCCCTGTGACTACGTCCATTGAAAAATTCTGGATGCCCGGAATTCTCATGGAACGATTGCTGTGCCGCTGCCGAATCTGTGCATTGAGTTACATGTCAGGCCAATTCCGGAGCAAGGCATCGGCCAGCTAATGAAGTAGACCCTGCAAACTGGGAAATAGTTTCAGCCGCTATCCAGTGTCCTGAAAATGCAGTATCCTAAATACCTTGCTGCTGAGACCTGATGCCATGAAAATCAAGGACTTAGTCGGAACATAAGCGGTGCCACATGGAACGGTACAAACTGGATAGACACGCACCCGGTCAATAAAAGCGGCAAACACTATAATTACAATACCGAATCTACACACTACCTGAATTCCTCCTTGAGCGAATTGACGTCGGTACCCCGGAGAGATCAAATGCTGTACGCGGAAATTACCGGATGGGGAAAGTGTCTTCCCCCTGCTGTCCTGAGCAACGAAGATTTAACAACGTTCATGGATACCTCCGATGAATGGATTACCAGCCGGACCGGTATCAAGGAGCGGCGCATTTGTCATTGCAACTTTTCCGATATGGCCATCGTGGCTGCTCAGCGCGCCTTGGCCGCAGCAGATCTTGAAGCAACCGACATCGATCTGATCTTACTCGGCAGTCTCACCAATGACAGCTACTGCCCCAACACTGCTTCTCTGGTTCAAGACGCTATTGGCGCAACCAACGCCGCTTCAATTGATATCAACTCAGCCTGTACCGGCTTTCTCTATGGCCTGCACATCGGCACGAATTTGATCAAAACTGGTGCGCACAAAAAAATACTTGTCATCGGCGGCGAATTTATTTCTCACTACATGAATTGGGCTCGCCGTGATGTTGCGGTATTGTTTGGCGATGCTTGTGGCGCTGTAGTTCTTGAGGCCAGCGAGAAAGAAACCGGACTGCTAGCCGCCAAGATTGGCTGCGAGGCTGATGCCAAATACGCCATCCAGATCACCAATCTCGGCTCATCCTATTCGCGCTTGTCGGAAGACTTTCTATACATCGATTGGAATTTTGAAGGCCAGGAAGTATTCAAACGTGCTGTCAAAGCCATGTCGCAGGCCTGTGTTGATGTATTGGCACAAACCGGACTGAGTGTTGCTGATGTCAATCTGGTTGTGCCGCATCAGGCTAACAAACGCATTCTGGACGCGCTGGCCAAACGCGTTGGTATCGACGAGAACAAGGTCTTCGTCAACGTGCACAAGTATGGCAATACTTCTGCCGGCACTATCCCCGTTGCCCTGACCGAAGCTTTGGAAGAAGGCCGAATTGCTGCTGGCGACTATGTCTTGAGTGCTTCCTTCGGTGCTGGGCTAACCTGGGGCGCTGGTCTGATGAAATGGGGTGAGCGCACACAACCTTTGAGCCTGTCCGATGCCACTTTGCCGCCTTGCGATAAAACCGCGCTGGAAATTCTTGCTCCGCACATCAAACGCTATACTGAGCGCCAGCCTGCCTGATAGTTATTGCGAACCTGGTTACGTTCAGAAGTAGCCGTGTAAAGGCAGCCATTGAAATCTGCCTGACACGCCCTGATCTGCTACTAAACCACTCTCATTTCACCTTGGAGAATTAATGCTCACACTCAATATGCTGGCCTGGGCAACGGTAGTCGGCGCACTACTTAGTTACTGGTGGCAGAGCGACAAGATCAAGAACAATTTGATGGGGCAAGTACTGGTCTACTGCCGACAGCATCATGTGCAGTTTCTCGATCAAAGCATGGTATTGAAAGGGCTGGCGATCAGGCGGACCGAGCTTGGCCTGCTGGGCCTGTTGCGACGCTATCAGTTCGAGTTCACCTCGACCGGCGAACAGCGCTATCGCGGCACCGTGGAAGCCATAGGCAGAAAGCTGCAGGGAATTGAGCTGGAACCACACCTGATGCCTGACAACAACGACCTACTCAACTAGCATAGGGTTTGTTAAAACTGATTACTATTGAGCGCCGATTGAGTTGCGCAATTGCGGATAAAACAACAACAAAGCCCCGGCACGCGCTACGACATAAAAGATCATCGCCAGCCACAGCCCGGTAAAGCCAAACGGGCCGACCAATACACTCCATAACAACAGAAAACAGGCGATGGCGATAAAAGCAGCATGACGCATCTGCCTAGTGCTCGACACACCTATAAAGATTCCATCCAATTGAAATGCCGCAAATGACATCAGCACGTAGGCGGCCGCCATATAGCGCATACTCCCTGCCGCCTGCCGCACTTGCGGTATATCGGTCAACATCCTTATCAGAGTCTCACCCAACAACACGATAACCAGCGCCAGAGCGATAGCAGTCACCAGTGCCAGAATGGTCGAACGTCGCACTGCGACGTCAAACGCAATGCGATCCCGCTTGCCTTTGGCGGTGCCTACCAGCGATTCAATAACAAAGGCATAGCCATCGAGGAAAAATGCCGAAAAAGAAATCAGTTGCAACAGCAAGTGGGTTGCAGCCAATGCCACATCGCCAAACTGCGCGCTTTGATTGATAAAAAACGCAAATGAGAAAATCATCAGCAGCGTGCGGATCATAATGTCAGAGTTGGCAGCAGCCGCGCGTAACATTGCCTGCCGGTCCAGAATGCGTGACCAGGGCCAGAACGGCTCACCACTGACGTTGCGACGCTGCAGTCCGCGTATAATCAACCAGCTGGCGAAAACGACCGTACTCCACTCGGCTATCACAGTACCTAAAGCAATTCCCCGCGCACCGAGGTTCAAGTACCCTGCGAAAGTCACATCCAACACGATATTCAGGCCGTTGAGAAACAATTGCACGTAGAGTAGTTGCTTACTGTCACCAAGCCCGACCAGAACGCCCATCAAGACAAAGCCGGTCAGCGTTGCTGGCGCGCCCCAAATACGTAAATAGAAATACTCTGCAGTCGTTGCCTCGACACTGGCACTGCCATCGAGAAGCAGCAGAGCAAGTTGTCCGATGGGCCATTGCAAGACAATCAACAACAAACCCAGCATCACGGCCAGTAACCAGACCCGACCGAGAATGGCCCTGATTTCCACTTCATCGCCAGCGCCTGCTGCCTGTGCCACAAATCCGGTAGTGCCCATGCGCAGGAAACCGAAGCTCCAGTACACAAAACTGAAAATCAGCGCGCCGAAGGCGATGGCACCCAGATCTTCCACGCTACCCACGTTACCTATTACCGCCGTATCCACCAATCCCAATAAGGGAACTGCTGCATTGGCCAGCACTATTGGCCAGGCTTTCTCCAGCAAGTAGCGGTAGGTGATGTTGTCAGGCAATGTCATGGGAGGCGCATTCTACCCTAGCGTAGTGGACTCAGGGCACCGGATTCACCTGCCCTGCTTTGACTAACCATGACCGACTCTGAGCAGCCATAGCAAGCATTAGCTGCAAAATTAGACTGACTAGTCGGTTTTATTTAGAAGATGCGCCTTTGTGCTAATGAAATGCGGGATAAGAGCGAGCTTGTGGTGTTATGCGGACTTGAGCAGGAGTGTTAGATAGTGGCGAAATTGGGCTATGCATCGCCGTACATATTGCGCATCCCCCTGGGTTCGCGCGCAGATAATAGCGCCTTCAATGCTGGCCAATAACTGTGCGGCAACATCACGCGCACTGAATTGACTGACTTCTGCGCTCGCTAAAGCCGGCTCGAGTATGGCCACAAATTCATCTTCCAATTGTCCATACAAGGCGGCAATGTGGGCTTGCATAGCCGGATAGCTCTCGGCCACCTCCACTGCAACGGTGCCCAGCAGGCTTCCCCGCGCCCACAGCGTATCGCTTTTTTCTTCAATATAATCAATGAATTGCAGTGCCCGTTCGACCGGGTCGTAGACTTGCCGATAGGGTCCTGAGGCGATCTCCCACCAACCGCGCACCGCCCAATCCTCCAGCGCAGCTTCGGCTAGCGCTTGCTTGGACACAAAAGCGTGGTAAAAGCTGCCCTTGGATACACCTGCGAACTTGACGATACTATCCACCGTAGTCGCACTATAGCCCTGGCTGCGCATGAGTTCCTGGGCAGCGGCAATAATCTTGTCTTTAGTGGGGGTTTTAGCCATCCAGTAAATACTAGACTGACTAGTCGGTATGTTCAATCAGGCTGTGTTCGCTGATAAAGATCAATACAGAGTCATTGACTGCTGCCATAGCCGCAGTGTTTGATGGGCAACAAGACAGACAGAATAAGAACAACAAGGAGAACCTCCATGTCCCGATTAATCCAGGTTGCGGTTTTTGCATCCGTTATTGCTTTTACTCTAGGTCGGCTCACGGCCCAGGAAATTGAGCCCAGTTGCCTGCTCTGTGCCGCCGATCTTGTGCCTGCCGCTGAGCTGGAACGTTATGAAGACATTGCTATTGCGACTGGTGCCATCGATCAGCAAGTACGCTCAATCGATATCGGCAGGAGCAATGTGCAGGTGGCTCTGGCTCGCCGTAATGCGCTACCTGAACGACGCGGGCGAGTGGCCGAACATGATCTGGTGACCGAAGTCTATGTTGTACTCAGCGGCGGTGGCACGATTCTCACAGGCGCCGAACTAATCGACGCCCAGCGCCGGCCAGCGGATAACCCGGCTGTCATGCGCCTCAATGGCCCAGGGCAAAACGCCGCAGATGTCGCTGATCCTGCTATTCACGAATTAGCTGTTGGCGATGTCTTTGTTATACCTGCAGGCACCGGCCACGAATTTACTCACATCGATGATCACATCACTTACCTGATGGTGCGCGTGGACCCGGACAAAGTCGTTCCCTTGATGAACGCTGAAGATTCGGCCCGCTATCTGGAGGACCGGGAAAGCGCGCTTTAAAAGGCTGACAAAAAAGGCCAGTGACTTGGTCACCGGCCTTTTGAGTTTCGTATAATGCTAACGGCTAATTCAGTACATTATTAGTTAGCAACGCTGATAATTCGTATATCACTGTTGGTAGTCTCGAGGTAAATCAGATCACCACCACCATTGATGTCGCCTCTTCCCAACACATTGCCATCATCATCTTCACGAATCTCGATCGGAAAATCAGACAGAATCTCGTAGCGGCTGCGGCCTCGTCTGGATTCCAGATCAGCCACAATAGACGCGGCATGATTGCTGGGAATCCGTAGAGTCACATCCCCACCACTGCTTTCCAATTCGACCGAACCACTCGCCCGGTTGCTAGAAGCAATCAACTCAGCATCGATGCGACCACCGGCAGTATCGGCTCTGATCGGACCGACACTCTGACGGATAGTAATACTGCCGCCTGAAGTGTCGGCGTATACCGAGCCACCACTACGACTGATCTCTATATTGCCGCCTGAGGTGTCCGCCTCGACACTCACAGCGCTGCCTTCCAGATAAATATTGCCTCCGGAGGTGTCCGCTATAATTGGTCCTTGTGCAAATGCCGCGCGAATTGTTCCGCCTGATGTATCCAGCTCTACACGTCCACCACCGCTGCCTACATCAATGTTGCCGCCGGAAGTATCAGCAAGTATATTGCCTTCCACATCACCGATGCGGATGGTACCGCCTGACGTATCCGCCGCTACATCACCGCTGACATTACCGATAGTAATACTGCCCCCGGAAGTATCAGCAATCACATCACCATCCACATTACCGATTTCGATGCGCCCGCCGGACGTATCAACCTCAACAGAGCCACGTGTCACATCACCGACCTCAATGCGCCCGCCGCTGGTGTCCGCAATAACGTGGCCGGTGATTGCCGCTATTTCAATATTGCCACCACCAGTATCAAGGTCGACATTGAATTCAGTCGGCACATCCACTTCAAAGCGAATATTGCCAGAGCGGTTAAAGAAAAACCCCCCATCTGAATCCGCGGCAACCCAGATATCGTTACCGCGCCGCTCAATGCTGATATCGAAATTGTCAGTATTCGTGATTCTCACACGAACAACATTCTGATCCCAGGTTCGCACTTCAATTGGTCCTGCATCACTCTCAATATTCAGTGTGCCGCCCGGCTGTACGTTGAACTCCTGGTCAATGTCATCACCCGACTGAGCCTGAGCTGTTGCCGTTATTAACAAGAAACAGCTGGCCAACGATACGGTGAGCCAGCGAATCCTGCCCAACCTTAAACTATTCATAGTTTCACCCTCTTGAATTTCGCGATTGGATCTTCACTAGAAGATCGCATTGTCTGGTCCCGCTGTCCCTTCCACGATCGAGCGGGACTGGGCTCTGATGTATTCATTGCCATCTGATTGCATTTGTTCTCTGAACAAATCCATTGTTTGTTCATCCGGATAATTCATTAGCGCATTAAATGCCTCAACCCGCACACCCTGATTCATGTCCCGGCGCAGTGCCAGGCGCAGCGCATCACGCACGCGCTCCTGATCCGCCAAGTCGACCAGTGCCCGCACTGCCTGATAGCGCACACCTGGGTTTTCATCGTTGCTCAACACATAAATGAGCGCTTCGTAGACTTCGTCACCCGAACTGACTTGCTGCAGCGCATTGATTGTGTCCAGTCTTGCGCCGCTATCAATATCATCCTGCAGGGCAACCGCCATCAACTGATGAATCTGATTGTCCGCAACGTTCCCGGTCAGCCGGGTCTCCGATGACAGCGAAAAAGACAGATCAATCGCGCCAGTGTTCGGATCGTACTCATTGACGCGCAACTGGAAAATTTCAAAATCATCGTCGTTGACCAAAGCCAGTGGCGATGAATTAGCAGCGACCAGATCGCCAGTATTTGGTAGCTGGGTAATCTCGCCAGTGGAAGCAACGAACAGACCAAGCACGAAAGTCATGGCCATCGCCGCACCCTGAAAAGCAAATGCCAGCGGGCGAGCACGTAATTCCTGCCACCACCGGCTCAGAAAAAAGTGTGGTTGCGAGGCGCGTTGTAACTTTTGTCGCAGAACCCAACGATTACCCTGCAGACGCTCATCATCGATAGCTGGCTGCATGCCTGGCACGACCGTGCTATTGAACTGCAACTCCTCATCAAGCAGCGCCTGCAGTTGCGGATCAGCTTGTAGCGCCGACTCAAACTGCTGCCGCGCGTCTGCTGTGAGATCGCCGTAAAGATATTCAATGACGCGTTGTTGTAAGTGTTCGTTCGACATTTGCGTATTCATCCTTATCTATTCAGATCGTGGCCAGTCGTTGTGGCCTGATTCTCAGGTGGTCTGCCAAAACCGCATTGGGAGCCAACTGGTGAATTGGATAGTCAGTTATAATTGGCTAATTGCTGCTTCAGTTTGTTTCTACCGCGAAACAGCATCACCTTGATCGCATTCTCAGTACAGGACATGATCTCTGCCGCTTCGCGCAGCTTGAAGCCCTGTTGATGGCACAACACAAAAGCCATACGCTCTTGATCTGATAATTTACGCATGGCCTTGCTAATTTCTCCGCTAAGCTCTTCATCCATTACTGCTGATTCTGGAGAATGCGGCTCAACATACTGCTCATCCCGCTCATATTCCTGTTGCACCGCTGCCATTTTCTTCCAGACTCTGGTGAGTTTGCGGCGATTGGATAGTGCTGTGTTCACTACAATCCGATGCAGCCAGGTACTGAATTTGGCCTCCAACTTAAAATTGGGCAGCGCCTTGTAGGCAGCCAGCATGGCATCCTGATAAATATCATTGGCATCATCTGGCGTGTGCGCAAAACCGGCAGCCACTGCCAGCATTTGCCGTTCACTCTGACGCAGCAGTCGCTCAAAGGCTGCCACATTGCCGTTTTGTGCTGATCGCACCAGCTCCAGCTCAATTTCCTGTAACAAAGGCTGCTTCCTTCTGCAGTATCGTTTTTGTCTTGTTTAGGTATTAGAGGCTGTATCGGCCAGAAGGGTTAACAACCCGGCAGGATATTTCTGCTTGTTCTTTATTTTGACCGGCTACGGCAGGCAAACACCCACGACAAGGCATGATTTGCGCCCCAACCCACGAATTTAGCAAGATCTGCGACCAGCAATTAACCAACACTTAGTGCTAACAGACCCAAACAAGATCAACGCTGTATCCATGACCTGAGTGAAGCAACCACCTGATCAGGCTGCTCAAAGGGCAAGAGGTGCCCGGCCTGCGCGATCTCGATGCAGTCAAAGTGCGGCAATTCAGCCTGCAAGCGCTGCCAGGCATTATCCGACACAGTATGGGAATGCTCACCACGAATAATCAGCACCGGCATAGACAGTCGGGGTAGCAAATGCCAGAGGCTGCTGAGCAACAAATAGCAATGCGCCTCCCAATACTTGTCATAACGCAATCGGTAATCGCCTTGCTCAGTCGCAACGGTCCCATAGTTCACATAATCCCAAAGTGCGCTATCCGATAGCCGGCTAAACACTGACTTTGGCCGGAAATGCTCGAACACCGCCTGTTGGCTGGGCCAGCGTTCTACTCGCGCAAGAGTGCGAGTGACCATTGGCAGCCGGCGCCGCGCCAACGGTTTCAGGGTGCGCAATAACCAGGAACTGCGGCGCGAGACCATCACCGGCTCAACCAACACAAGATGGGAAAATAGTTCAGGTTGGCAAATAGCTGCCATGACCAGTGCGGCAGCACCCATGGAATGGCCCACCCCGATGATCTCTCCATCATCATTGCCCAACAGTTGCAGTAAGTCTTCGCTTAACGTGCGCCAGGAAGGCATTTCGCGAAACGACTTGGCCCAGAGCGGTCGATGAATGCTCGCTGTGACTGAGAAATGCTCTGTCAATGGCTCAAGGAGTTGACTATAAACCTCGGGCGGATAGCCATTGGCATGGGAGAAATGTAAACGTGAACCAGCGCCGCCCAGCTCAAGTTGTGGAATTGAATTTTCTAGATGAGCCATGATGAACATCAGCCAGCGGCTGATAAATGTTATGCAGGAAAGAATTTAACGTAGAAAACGTAGTAAGGTGCGCTCGGTGATAACGGAAATTTCTGAGCCATCTCGCTTGAGCAATAAAGCTTTTTCAATCTTGCGACCATGGCTGGTGTAAAGCCAGTCACGGCTCGCTAATGTGCCAATAATCAGAAAATCGACTGTTTTATTGACGTTGGTTGAAATCGACGCCCCACGCAATTTTAGCATTGATTCCACTGTATTGCGGTCACCGGAGACAAAGTCACCCGTCAGGCAGAATATCGAATCCGGCAGGTTCACCTGGTCAACCTTGTCTTCCCATATTTCTGTAGCGCTATCAAAGCGCACAGTACTGGAATTGGCAGAGGTAATATGTTGCAGGGATTTCAATAAATCGGCACGCTCTTCTTCCGTGACTACACCATCTTCCAGAATAAAAGCGAGGCGCTCAATGATGACGCTGGCTGGCCAGGTGTCTCGAATCGCGTTGTGTTTATCAAGCCATATGGAGAGTGCAGCAATTTCCTGATCGTTCAACACGCCATCAGATGCCACGCCCGTCAGAAAACCCATTAATTCATCGACCTCGCCGACTCCAGTACCAGCAGCCTCGTCGCCAAGAGAGATAAAGTGTTCAAGGGTAGCCTGCATTTGCTGGAGCGACTGCGGGCTGATTTGCCCTTGTGCTTTGATTTCACCGACCTGGGTCAGGATACGCAGCACGTCGCGATCCGCAGACAGATATTGCTGCGACTGTAACCAGCTGTCGAGAAACAGCATTTCTTTTTCATTGAGCTTTTTGTCAGCGACGACGCCAGCCAGAATACCGCGCAAGCCATGTAGCGCACGTTCCTTTTCTTTGGAAAAGCTAAAGGCCTGACTGAGAGGCTGACTGTCAATCTGTTTACCGATTTCCAAGAAATATGGCCCGTCTATGCGATTTAAAGCGCTGGCTGCATTGTGACCAGCTTACTGGTGAAAGATGGTGATTCGAGGCTTGCCTCTACGCCGCGGCGCAAAGTCCAGCAGTGCCACCAACATCGTTACCTATCATAGAACTTTCCTACGAATGTGTCGAAGTTTTTGTCTGACGAATCAATATCATAGCGATTCGCGCCCGCTGCGTGCCCTACATGAGTCCTACAGGACTTCCAGACCTTCTATGCACTCGCCTCGGCAGGCAGCTCTTGTCTTGGTGAGCTTATGATTACTGCCCTCCCACCAAATTAATATTTTTGCATCGCCGCTGGCTAAGGTAAACTACGATGCTGTTAAAAACCCGAGCAGTTATTACCATGGCACATTCTTCAAATCCTGATGCAATCGATGGGCGCTCGTTTCTGGCTAAGCTAGTGGCTGGTGACTATGGGCTCGCAACTACTTATTGGCTATTGTATTTCGCCGGTGCTGGCGCTTTTTTTATTTTCGGCAGCCGCGCCGTGGACAACGAAAACTGGATACAATACTTAACCATGGTCGCAGTCATGCTCGGCTACACGTTCATTCTTGTTGTTGGTGTCCGAGCCGCTTACAAGGGCCCGCAGATGTGGAAAGTGATGTCACGTACTTCATCTGTTTTCATGATTATTAACATCCTCGTAGGCATCTCTACTCTGGGCTTTATCTACTAGTCTCTCAGACCAGATTGACGGGCCTGATCCAACAGCTGGCAAGATCCCCCCGTTGTTTAAGTGTACCCATCACTTCGCCTCCGCATCTGCTTACGCTACACTGCCCCTGCGATAATAAGAAAAGACCCTACTGCGTCAGGGAGTCCGACAGTTTGACTACAACCCAGTTCACTCTCTTCGTTAAGCAGGCTTGCCCGACTTGCGCGCTTATAGAGCCTGTTGTGCAACAGTTGCAGCAACAATACCCCGGTCAGGTTCAGGTGTTTGTGCAGGATGATCCGGCATTCCCGAGCGTTGCCGAGCAGCGTATTGACGATACCTCGCTGGCCTCCTCCTTCCAGAATCAAATCGAAGTCGTGCCTACTCTCATTCGACACAATGGTGCAGGAGACGAGATGTCTCGTACCTATGGTTGGGATCAACAGGCCTGGATCGAGCTGACAGAAATTGCCAATCTGGGTAGTGACTTACCAGCGTTCAAGCCCGGCTGTGGCTCCATGACTTTAGACCCCGGTATGGAAGAGCAGTTGTTACTGCGCTTTGGCAAGGCCAATCTGAGCGCACGGGAGATAGCAACTGCAGACGCCGAAGATGAGATGGAAGCCTGCTACGAACGCGGCTGGACCGACGGTCTGCCAGTTGTGCCGCCGACGCCGCTACGAGTATTGAAGATGTTACGCGCCAGTCGGCTCGATGCACAGCATGTAATTGGCTATATCCCACCGGATAACAACCCTTGCACTGTCGAAAAAGTAGCCATAAACGCGGTCATGGCAGGCTGCAAACCGGATTACTTCACTGCCGTACTCGCTTCTGTGCGGGCCGCTCTGCAAGACAAGTTCTGTATGCATGGCCTGCTTTGCACGACCTACTTTTCTGCACCGGTGATGATTGTCAGCGGCCCGGCGTGCCGCGCCATTGGTATGAACTCGGGCATCAATGCACTGGGTCAGGGTAATCGCGCCAACGCTACTATTGGGCGTGCTCTGCAATTATTGATTCGCAATATCGGTGGCGGCATACCTGGCGGTATTGATCGCGCCACCATGGGCAACCCTGGCAAATACACCTATTGCTTCGCCGAGGATGAAACAGATTCTGATTGGCCCACTTTGGCTATGGACCGCGGTTACTCCCGTGAGGAATCAGTAATTAGTCTGTTCGCAGGTGAAGGCCTGCAACCCATCATGGATCAACTCTCGCGCACACCGGAGTCTTTGGCCAAGAGCATGGCCAGCAGCTTGCGCAGCGTGGCACATGTCAAACGCTTCGGCATGGCTGATGCCATCCTGCTGGTCTGCCCTGAGCATCGAAAACTGCTGCGCGAGGCTGGATGGGAAAAAAAGCAGTTGAAACAGGCTATTTTCGATGAACTAATGATACCTGGCGCCAAATTACTGGAAGGTGTTGATGGTATGGCCGAAGGCATGCCGGAACGACTAAAAGACAAGCAGCTCAACAAGTTTCGGGATGATGGTTTGCACATAGTAACAACCGGCGGCACCGCGGGAAAATTCTCCGCCATCATCAGCGGCTGGGTCGCTTCCGGTGAGCGCGGTAGTCAGTTAGTATCAGAACTTATTCAATAAGAACCATGCAATAGCAAACAAGGGGGAAGATCATGTCAGGCATATTGCTTCTCGATCCCACCGCTGAGGTCAATCCGGCCGAGCGCCAATTGCTGCCAAGACTTAAATCTTTGGCAGGCGCGACAGTCGGGCTACTCGATATTTCAAAACCACGAGGCAAGGAATTCCTCGATGAAGTCGAGCAGCAATTGACCGATCAAGGCGCGGCGGTGAAACGCTATAACAAGCCCACATTTACCCGTATAGCACCGCTTGAGCTAAACCAGAAAATCAGCACCGAATGCGATGCTGTAATAGAAGCTTTGGCCGACTGAGGTTCATGTACCTCGTGCAGTTTGCATGACATCATGGATCTGGAAAGCCGCGGACTTCCATCCGGGTTTATCGCTTCGAGCGAATTTATTCAGGCGGCTGCCGCTCAAGGCCGCTCGCTTGGCATTCATCCTGCAAGCCTGTTTGTAGCACATCCTATTCAGGATCGAACGGATGCGGAAATGGCCGCGCTGGCGCGAGAATCAATCAAGGATATTATCAGCCTGATTGTGGAAGAGTAATTCTGGCTCAATCCCCGATCTGCACCAGACGCAACAGTATGTCAATGAAATCGCAACACTGGGTGACTGATAATCCCAGATCAGTTACCCAAACAATCGGAGAGTAAAATGACCAAAGAAGCAGTAATAGTAGCCACCGCCCGAACGCCTATCGGTAAAGCCTATCGGGGCGCATTTAATGACACTGACGCCCCTACTCTGGGCGGCCATGTGATTGCCGAGGCGGTCAAGCGCGCTGCTATTGACCCCTCCGAAGTGGACGACGTGATCATGGGCTGCGCGATGCAGCAGGGCAGCAGTGGTTTCAATATTGGCCGTACTGCGGGCGTGGCAGCCGGTTTGCCGAGCTCGGTCTCCGGCATGAGCATTGATCGCCAATGTGCCTCAGGCATGATGGCCATTGCCACTGCGGCCAAACAGATTGTCTGTGACAACATGCCTATTGTGATTGGTGGCGGACTGGAATCCATCAGCCTTGTGCAGAACGAACACCGTAATGGCTATCGCGCCAAAGACCCCAATGTGATCGCCCAATCTCAACATGCCTATATATCCATGCTGGAAACTGCCGAAGTGGTGTCCAAGCGCTACAATATTTCCCGCGATGCTCAGGATGAATACGCACTGCAAAGCCAGCAACGCACTGCGGCAGCGCAGGAAGCCGGCTTGTTTAACGATGAAATCGTTCCCTTGCCCAGCAAGATGATTGTTGTCGACAAGGCTACCAAGGAACAGAGTATTCACGAAGTCACTCTGGAAAAGGATGAAGGCAACCGCCCCTCTACGACACTGGAAGGGCTTGTCGGTCTCAAGCCTGTCTTTGAAGACGGTGTGATCACTGCCGGCAACGCCAGCCAGCTTTCTGATGGCGCTTCAGCGTCGGTCCTGATGGACAGCAAGCTGGCCGAACAAAAGAACCTCAATCCGCTTGGCGCTTATCGTGGCATGGCCGCCGCCGGCGTTGATGCCGACGAAATGGGCATCGGGCCTATCAAGGCCATCCCCAAATTGCTCGAGCGCTTTGGCCTTAACATGGACGATATCGGTTTGTGGGAACTCAATGAAGCATTTGCTGTGCAAGTGCTTTACTGCCGCGATTACCTTGGCATTCCCAACGAACTGTTGAACGTCAACGGTGGCGCCATCTCCATTGGCCACCCTTACGGTATGAGCGGTGCGCGCATGGTTGGTCATGCGCTGATCGAAGGTAAACGCCGTGGTGCCAAGTACGTGGTTTGCACCATGTGTGTCGGCGGTGGTATGGGCGCAGCAGGGCTGTTCGAGGTTTACTAATAGAAGTAGACCAGCATTGCTTTGGCAACTGCCCTGTGTCCATTATGGACGGGCGAATTCAGCGGCAGTTGCCGGGCTTCGAACGAGGACCTTCAATGAAGTCTTTCCATGCGGTCTTTCGTCGAAGTCTTGCTTCAGGTTTTCTTCGTTCCCTTTTTACACATTTTGAACCAGCCCCTTTTGCAAATCGGCCCCATGCATGGTCAGCCTTCTGCCCTATTCGTATAGCAACTGGTTATAGATCAACAGGCCCACGCCCGGCCTTCTTGTCGCCAGTCTTCTTTTTCTCCCGCAAGCGTCGCTCTTTGGCACCGCGACCAGGCCTGGTAGCAATACGTTTCTTGGCCGGTGCGCTTGCGCGATCCACCATGCCTTGCAGGCGCTCGATAGCATCTTCCCGATTCTTTTCCTGACTGCGAAACCGTTGCGCCTTGATCACCACGACGCCGTCGGAGTTAATTCGCCGATCAGAACGTGCCAGTAGTCGAGCTTTTACCTCGACTGGCAGGCTCGATTTATGGATATCAAAACGCAGCTCCATAGCCGTGGCCACCTTGTTGACATTCTGGCCGCCGGGACCACTAGCCCGAATCGCCTGAAATTCAAGGTCTGCTTCGCGTATCTTGAATTGACTCATGATTTTCCCTGATTTGCAGACTGCCAATGCTACAGCAAACTGGCCCATTTTTGCGCATACCAAGACCATGGCGCAGTTCTTGATTCGCCGCACCGAGTGGGTTAATGTCAGCAATCGTTTTCCCGGTAAGGACGCCGGAAATCGCAGCCTTATTAAGAAGTTATAGACAGCTGTTATTAGCTATGTGCAGCCAGCAGCCGCCAGGTCAACGCTGACGAATACCAATCTCTATCAATTAGAAGAATAAGACTATGCGAATTTTTAGAATCCCTATGTCCCTGAATTACACATTGCTGACAGTACTGTTGAGCATCACCTCTTATACCAATGCCCAGGAACCTATCCGCATCGCATTTATTGATCCTTTATCGGGCACATTCGCATCAATCGGCAGCAATGGTCTTCGACAGCTGGAGTTTGCTGCAGAGTATTACTTCAATTCAAAAGGTGGTGTGCTGGGTGGCCGTGAAATCGAAATCGTGCCACTGGATAATCAGCAAAGCCCTACTGAAACGCAGGTGCAATTTCGCCGGGCAATAAGCGAAGACATCCGCATCATTTTCCAAGGCAACAGCTCGGCTGTCGCTAACACCCTCAACGATGCCATTACCCGGCACAATCGCCGCAATCCCGGCGCGGAAATTCTGCAGATCAATTATTCTGCTGTCGACCCAGTGCTAACCAATGAGAATTGCAGCTTTTGGCATTTTCGATTCGACGCCCACGTCAACATGAAGCTGGATGTGTTGACTGACTATATCGCCTTGAACGACGACATCGAATCGCTCTATATCATCGGGCAGGACTACTCCTTTGGACACGTTGTATCTGAAACTACCATCGATTTGCTGGCGAAAAAACGCCCGGACATCGAAATTGTCGGAAACGAATTCCATCCCATAGGTCAGGTCAAAGACTTTACGCCCTATGTGACAAAGATTGGCTCGTCGGGTGCAGACGCGGTACTAACCGGTAACTTTGGTGCGGACATGGTGTCTCTGGCACGCTCGATTATGGATTCGGGTTTGGAGATGCCAATCTATACTTTCTATGCTGCCTACGATGGCATCACTGCAACTCTGGGTGAGGACGGCATTGACCAAATCTATTTGGTACACAACGAAATTTCCAATCCAATTCCAACCGAGGAACGCAAAGAATTCATTCGCGCCTATAAGGCCGAATCGCCAAATAGTGATGTTACCCAGCCGCGCATCATCAATGCCTTGCGCATGGTAGTAGCAGCCATTGAAGAGTCGCAGAGCGCAGATCCCTACGACATCGCTCTGGCGTTGGAGGACATGCGTTTTACCAACTTCAGTGGCGAAGAAATCTGGATGCGAGCTGACGACCATCAAGCCTTCCAATCGCTGCACATCTCAGTACATACCGACCAGGGTATCGAATTCGATGCCGACAATTCCGGATTGGGTCTGTATAGTGAGTACCACGTCGCGGCTGAAGATACGATAGTCGAAACCAGTTGCCGCATGCGACGACCACGACGCTAGGTGACAACTCGACTCTCTGATCAGATTGTACGGCCCGTGACATGATTGAAGTTTTTATTTTTGCCACTCTTAATGGTCTGGTCACAGGCTTGCTGTTGTTCATGCTGGCAAGCGGCCTCACTTTGATCTTCAGCATGATGGGCGTGCTCAACTTTGCCCATGCCAGCTTCTACATGCTTGGCGCCTACTTCGCGTATTCCATCAGTTTGCAATTCGGCTATTGGACCGGTCTCATCTTCGCCCCACTTATTGTTGGCGTGCTTGGTGCCGTGATTGAACGCTACGGGTTACGCAAGGTGCACCAATCCGGGCACGTGGCCGAACTGGTCTTTACCTTTGGCCTGGCCTTCCTGATCGAAGAGGCCGTGCAATTTTTCTGGGGGCCGGATACCAAGGGCTACCAGACGCCCGAGTTGCTGAACTTTCCGCTGTTCACGCTATTCGGCCAGGAATTCTCAGCCTATCGCGGCTTCATGATCGCTATCTCCATCTCTATCTTTATGGGTCTGTATTATGTGCTGACTCGCAGTCGTATCGGCATCATTATTCAGGCTGCCATCACGCACCCAAACACTGTCGCCAATCTTGGCCATAACGTGCCGATGATTTTCATGTGTGTGTTTGGTGTTGGTACGGCTCTGGCCGGACTGGCTGGCGTGATTGCCGGGCCGGTACTGACTACTTTTCCGGGCATGGCCGCCGTGCTGGGCAGTATCGTTTTTGTGATTGTTGTTATAGGTGGCCTAGGGTCGCTGGCTGGAGCCTTTATTGCGTCATTGTTAATCGGCTTGCTGCAGTCCTATGCGATTGCTTCAGACCTTGGCATGCCGGACCTGTTAAACCTGCTTGGTGTTGAGTTTGAACGCAGTCACCCATTGCATGATTTGTGGACAATCACGCTACCGCAAATCGCTCCGGTGCTGCCATTCCTACTGCTGGTTCTGGTACTGATTTTCCGGCCAACCGGTCTTATGGGCAAACGCGAGCAATGATAAAGAAACTCACACCCTGGATCGGCTACGGCATCGCCTTACTGATACTGCCCCAGCTCTTCGACTCTGTGCTGGGTATTTCCCTGCTCAATCAGCTGGCCATCGCAATTGTTTTTGCATTGAGCTACAACATGCTGCTCGGCCAAGGCGGCATGCTGTCCTTTGGTCACGCGGTGTACTACGGTCTCGGCGGCTTTCTTGCCGTGCACGCGCTGATCAAAATCGAATACGAAGAAATGTATTTTTCGATCATCTACATCCCTTTCATTGGCGGCCTGAGCGGACTTATTGCCGCACTTTTCATCGGTAGCTTCTCGACTCATAAAGCCGGCACCGTCTTTGCCATGATCTCGCTGGGCATTGCCGAACTGGTGGCGGCATCCTCACTGATTCTGGAGAGCTTTTTCGGTGGTGAGGCCGGCATCAGTGGCGACCGCACCTACGGCCCGCCATTCTTTGGCATCGAATTCTTTCAGGATTCGGAAATCTACTATATCGCCGCGGTTTGGGTATTTATCGCCACGCTCTTTATGTACTTGTTCACCAAAACCCCAGCTGGTCGACTGGCCAATGCCGTGCGCGATAACCCGGAGCGTGCCGAGTTCATCGGCTATAGCGCGCGCTGGGTGCGGTTTATCTCATTTTGTGCATCCGGCTTCTTCGCTGGCATTGCCGGTGGTTTGTTTGCTCTGAACTATGAATTTCTGACCTCTGAGAATCTCAACGCAGTCACATCAGGCCGTGTTTTACTGATGGCTTACATTGGTGGGCTGGGCTACTTCATCGGTCCGATCATCGGTGCGGTCGTGCTCACGTTAATGAATACCTTGCTGAGCAACTACACTGAACTATGGTTGTTATATGTCGGCGTGATGTTCGTCCTGACTGTGATGTTTCTACCGCGCGGTTTTGCCGGGTTCATCATGATGCATCAATTGGCCTGGACCCAGGGCACGCTCAATCAATTGTTCAAGCCTTATTTGATTACTGCATTACCCGCCGGAGTTTTCGTGCTGGCTACAGTGGCGCTTATTGAACTGAGCCATGCCGAAGAAACACTACACTTCCTCGGCATGCCACTGAACCCGGAGAGCGCCATAAGCTGGAGTATCGGTCTGATTCTCGCTACCGCGGCCTTCTACGCCACTCGGCGCACGCTGCCACAATTACGCGATGCCTGGGATACCGCTAATACCATAAGCGAAGAAGAGGGAGAGAGCTCATGAGTATTCTCAGCCTCCGTAACGTCCACAAGAATTTCGGTATTACACCCATTATTCGCGGCATTGATCTTGATGTGGAAGAAGGCGAAAAGCATGCCATCATCGGCCCCAATGGCGCCGGCAAATCGACGCTATTTCACTTGATCAGTGGCCGTTATGGCGTAAGCGAAGGCAGCATAGCGTTCAAGGGCCAGCAAATACAAAACAAGCAGCCCTATGAAATTAATCGTCTGGGTCTGGCACGCTCTTTTCAAGTCACCAACATCTTCCCTCGCCTCAATGTATTCGAGAATATTCGTTGCGCCTTGCTCTGGTCGGAAGGCTACAAATATTCTTTCTGGCAGTTGCTGGATCGACAGAAACGACTCAATGAGAAGACCGAGCAAGTCATTGCACAGATCGGTCTTGAAAAGCGCGCCTTCTATCCTGCTGGTGAATTGGCTTATGCCCAACAACGTGCGCTCGAACTCGGCATTGCAGTCGCCAGTGGCGCGGAACTGATTATGCTGGATGAACCCGTGGCCGGCATGAGCCATAGCGAGGCAGAAAATGCCGTCGCATTGATTCGCAAGATCACGGCGGGTAAAACGCTAATCATGGTTGAACACGATATGAGTATCGTCTTTGATCTGGCCGACCGTATTTCAGTGCTGGTTTACGGCGAAGTCATTGCCACCGACGTACCGGAAAATATTCGTGGCAACAGCCGCGTGCAAGAAGCCTATCTTGGCGAGGTGGTCAGCGATGCTTGAAGTGACTGACCTACACGCCTACTACGGCAAAAGCCATATCCTGCAAGGCGTGACATTCAATGTCGCCGAAGGTGAAATTGTCAGTTTACTGGGACGCAATGGCGTCGGCCGCTCAACATCAGTTAAAGCAATCATGGGTGAAGTGGCGCCTGCCGGTTCGGTGAAATTCAAAGGCCAGGAGATCAGCGGCAAGAAAAGTTTTGAGATCGCCAATCTCGGGCTTGGTTATGTGCCAGAAAATCGGGAAATCTTCCCTACTCTGACCGTCCGGCAAAATTTGGAGCTGGGCATCAAGAACGGTCAAACCAGCAGTCGCTGGGAGATAGACGAGCTGTTCGATATGTTTCCCAATCTGGCTGAGCGAGCCGATGTGCATGGCGGAGTACTCAGTGGCGGCGAACAGCAGATGCTTTGCATGTGCCGTACACTCATGGGCGATCCGGATATGATAATGATTGATGAGCCAACTGAAGGGCTCGCACCAAAAGTTGTTGAGCAAGTGGGTAATCTGCTTCAGGAGATCGCCAAGCGTGGCGTTGCCATACTTCTCGTCGAGCAAAAACTGACAATTGCGATGAATATATCGAAACGCGTCTATGTCATGGGGCATGGACAGGTAGTCTGGGAAGGCACTCCGGCTGGCTTGTTAAAAGCTGACGACATCAGGGCCGAATGGCTCGAAGTCTGAATGGCCACGAACAGGTCACACAAACCTGCGCTAACTTGTTTACAATCCTATCCCCTGAACCGCCCAACACAACGCCAGACACAAATATTCTTTTTTGCATGCAGCAACCTCAGGAGCCACTATGAAATTTGCCAGTCGCAGTTTCTTCACATTATTACTAGTACTGAGCACCAGCACTGGTTTTGCCTGGGATGGCACCGGTCACCGGTTAACTGCCGCGGTTGCGCTGCACTTTCTCGACAATGAAACGCGTCAGGAATTAATTACGATTCTCAGCAATCACCCGCGTTATCAGGAAGACTTTCTCGACGCCATTCCCAACTTCATCGACCGCTCAGACAATGAAGAACTTACCCAGTGGCTGCTCGGGCAGGCTGCCTACTGGCCCGATATAGCCCGCGGATTGCCCGATGCAGAACGCGAACGATTCAACCGTCCCGCATGGCACTACATTGACGGCGCCTGGGTACGAGGTGCTGCCGATGAGCAAGGTAATGTCTATATTGGCATCGATCCATTCGCCGATGTAAGCGGTCCAGCAGCTACCAGCATCGATAGCGAGAATGACGTCGACAATGTGGTTTCTGCTTTGGACTACAACACGCGCATTTTCGCCGATCCCAGCCAAGCTGGGACTAATCGTGCTGTGGCGCTGTGTTGGGTCTTGCACCTGATGGGCGATATTCACCAGCCACTGCATACCGGCTCGCTGTTTTCCGAACACGTTTTTGCAAGCGGCGACCGTGGCGGCAACGCGATCGCAGTGGACGGTTCCAACCTGCATGCAGTCTGGGATCAGGCCATGCGTCAGGAAGGCTTTTTGGCTAGCTTGCCAGCGATTCTGAACGACCTGGATAACCTGACATTGCCTGAAAACCGTCGCAATGCAGACTGGACGCAGTGGATGCAGGAGTCTCGTGAAATTCTGCATGCAAGTGTTTACCCTGACTCAATGCGTGCTGCCATTCTCAGTGCTGACCGTGCGAACAGTGATCTGCCCGAACAAGCTCTGGGCAACGAATACCGCCAGACCATGGAGCGAATCTCACGTATCCGTCTGGGATTATCTGGCTATCGTCTGGCTGGCTGGTTCCAGGAAGTATTGGCCAAGTAGTCCAACCATGGATCATCAACCGGCCTGCATACCCAGCTTGCGCGACACTAACTCTGCTAGCACGTTAGCAATCAATTGCTGACCTGCCTGATCTGCCAATGTCATGATCGACTCCGGATGAAACTGCAGCGCCGCGACTGGTAGCGTAGTGTGTTCTACAGCCATCACACTGCCATCTTCACTTCGCGCTGTGACTTGCAGGCAGTCGGGTACCGTTTCGGCAACCAAAGAATGATATCTGCCTGCCGTAAACTCCTGACTCACACCATTGAAAAGCGCCGATCCTGAATGCCGTACTACTGATGGCTTGCCATGCATGGGATAGTCAAGCGTAGCCAGAGAACCTCCGAAGTACTCAACGATACCTTGCAGTCCCAGACACACACCGAAGATTGGTGTCTGCTTGGCCAGCGCGCAGGCAATGGTATCGGCCATGCCAAAATCTCCAGGTCGCGAGGGGCCCGGGGACAATATCATCAGATCAACATTGTATTGCGCTAGATAGCGCCGCGCAGGTTCCGGTCGCAAAGTAATCAACTCTACACCACACTGACGAAAGTAAGCCGCCAGATTGTGCACGAACGAATCCTGATGATCGACCATCAATGCCTGTAGTCCTTTACCGACTTCGCTATGCACCTCGCCAATAGAATCGGCTTGTCCTGTCTCGTTCCGCAACGCCGCAATCAGTGCCGAGGCTTTCAAACGCGTTTCCTGCTCCTCGGCTTCAGGGACAGAATCAGCCAGCAATGTTGCCCCAGCGCGGATTTCGGCGATTCCATCTTTGATGCGCACAGTACGCAAAGTTAGACCAGTGTTCATGTCACCATTGAAACCGATGCAGCCCATCGCGCCACCATACCAGCGGCGCGGTGATTTCTCATAACGCTCTATAAATTGCATGGCAGCCAGTTTCGGTGCTCCGGTTACAGTTACTGCCCAGGTATGCGCGAGGAACGCATCCAGAGCATCAAACTCCTGCTTAAGCGTGCCTTTCACATGGTCAACAGTATGTATCAGTCGCGAATACATCTCGATCTGGCGGCGCCCGACAACACGGACACTACCGGGCTCACAAACTCGGGCCTTGTCATTGCGATCAACGTCTGTGCACATCGATAACTCGGACTCGTCCTTGCTGGAATTCAAAAGTGTCCTGATCTGTTCCGCATCACCCAATGGGTCGGTGCCGCGTTTGATCGTGCCGGAGATCGGGCAGGTTTCTATTTCCCTGCCCTCGACACGCACAAACATCTCAGGAGAGGCGGCAACCAGATACTCCTGTTCACCAAGATTAATCAATGCGCCATAAGGAGCCGGGTTACTCACTTGCAAGCGGGCAAACACATCAGCAGGCGAATCACTGCAAGGCTCAAAAAAGGACTGGCCTGGCACCACCTCAAATAGATCGCCGCGGCGGAAATAGTCTTGGGCATTTTTAACTTGTTGGGCGAACTCGCCGGGGCTATGGTCGCAGAATTGCTGAGATTTGATGGCAGGCGTGTACGGCAGCTTCTTGCCTGTGCGACGAAATCCACCGGTGGTTTCCTGCCGTGACTCAGACTCCCAATTGCGGCATTGAAACTCATAATTGTATTGTTCAGTTCGACCAGTTCGGTGATCTGCAACAAGAATCTGGTCGGGTATATACAACACAAGATCGCGCTGGCTCGCATCGCGGTTCTGAAACCGCTGCACATCTTCAAACTGAAAAGTCAGGTCATAGCCGAACGCGCCGTACAGACCCAGGTAACTATCTGCCTCGCTACGAAACCCAGCCAATAGGGCACGAACGATTGTGAATACGCCGGGACGACGACTGCGCAGCTCTTCACTTAGCTCTTCGTCTGGCTCATTAACACTGAGACTGATTTGTTGTTGCGAATGTTCGATATGCGCAATGGCACCATTGTCACGCAAGGCATGAAATATTTCCGGAAGCATTATGCAGCCGCGCTGATTCAGCGCATTAATCCGGATCTCGCGTGAGCGCGCCTCAATAACAATCGGCGGGTTAACAAAACCGATGTCCCAGCGTGTGTATCGCCCCGGGTATTCGAACCCTGATGCAAGCAAAACACCAAGCTGGCTGTTCAATTGCCGGGCAAGAGTCTGACTGGCAGTGGCATAGTCCAGTTCGACCACAGAACGACGAACACCCATACCATTGGCGCAACGATAGTGAATTTGAGATTGATTAGTCATGATGCGATTCCTGTCACCTTGCTGGTTACCTGGAGCCGCGACGAACGAAATGAATCAAAGATTTAATACAACAGGCCGCCACAACCCCGGGCAGCCAGATGGGGAGATTAGAGTATTGTCTCCTGGCAGCCCTTGAGTGAGTGCCACCAGAAAAAAGTGCGATATTGGGGTTGATTAGTCATAGCGACGCGATAATGCGCCAGCTCAGGACCGGTGTCAACCCTGTCAATCGCTGTATAGCTGATCCAATGATAGCAGACCCAGTGTTAGCATCAGGTGCCGCCAGTCACACCCAGTGCACTGACAAATGGACCTGGCAACCTCACCAGCCTAACAATATGCTTTCAGCTCCGCGTCCGAAGTCTGCACCAGAATAGGTTGCTTATTACGGTCGGTCACTGGCTCACCGGTGGCAAAGCCACGGCCTGAAGGCAAACCCAGCCGACTTGCAGCAAAGGAGGACAGAGTACGGTGTTCGGGGCTGAACACTTTCAATACACCAGTGTAGTCGGCCAGATAAAAGCGCTTGCCTGTTTGTTGCACGAGCTTAGTGTCAAAGTGCGAGAAGAATTGTCGCAGCGGCGACGCATCTCCATGGGTATGCCAGAGCGCGACGACGTTTTGCCAATCCTCACCTGAAAAAGTCAGACTGACACTATCGCCACCCAGCTTTCCAGGTAATACGGTGTAGCTGTAATGTGACCCCTGACGCACGATAGCACCCATGAACTCTCTGTCTTCACGTAGCGAAATCGGATTGTATAAATCGGTCGCGGCCCGCACAGCGGCCAATTCAGAATCGTATGCACCATTATTTGTCGTGTTGGCAAAAGACAAATTCGACAGCGTGCCAACGCACAGCATAACAACCAAAACATGTAATCTATGTGAAAATTGTGAGACAAAAACAACTAGCGAGCGAAAATGATTCATTATTATTTCTCCTTCCCGGTTCCCAAGGTAGCTGCGGATTAATATTCCGCGGCAACCACTTCCCGCCTGTTGGCGGCTGTTTGCCCCCGAGAATTGTCTGGCTGTGTTGTTATGCTGTTAGTGCCTGACTTATCACAGAAGCTACCTCTATAGACGCGTGAAGAGCTGTAGGGAATATCCGGAAAATATCCAGAATGACATTTGGCCCTGACAGGCAAACAAGCGCTACAATGGGTCGCCATGTTGATGATCTAGACGACTACAGCAAGCTGCGTAGCGCTGTTTATCAGGCTATTATTGATTGATTGCGTCTGAACCGGAATTGGAGACTAACAATGACCAGAATCTATGCATTCCTGATTACATTACTGGTGAGTACGTCAGGATTGGCGCAACTCGCCACACCGAATGAAGACGGCATTACCTTCGGTCACGTTCATTTCAACGTCAGCAACATCGAAGAGCACACGCGCATCTGGGAAGATCATTTTGGCGGGACTGTAGTACAGCGTGGCTCCCTCACAGCTGTCACCCTGCCTAACATGGTCGCCCTGTTTAGTGAACGGGAACCCACCATGGGTTCACGGGATACTGTCATGGACCATTTCGGCTTTAAAGTCCGGGATATGGATGCGTTTTTGGAAAAATGGCAAGCCGATGGCCTGGAAGTAGGACGCGTATTCACTGGCGCCGAAGGGCAAACCAATGCCTACATTATGATGCCTGATGGCGTGTATGTGGAAATGCAGGAAGATCAGGGCCTCCATGAAGAAGTCACCGGCTATCATGTTCACTACTACACACAGGAACACGAGGCGCTACTGGATTGGTATACCACTGTCTTTAATCTGGAAACCCGACCGCGCGGGCGCATCACGACAACTACCAACATCCCCGGCATGAATCTCAGTTTCGCCGGGACAGATGCCGCACGCGCACCTACCCAAGGTAGTGCGGTGGATCACATTGGTTTTGAAGTGGATGATCTGGAAGCGTTTTGCACAAGACTGGCGGCGCAAGGTATCGAGTTTGATGTGCCTTACCGGGAGATTCCGGCGATCGGTCTGGCCATAGCCTTTATCACTGACCCTGCCGGTGTGCGTATCGAATTCACCGAAGGGCTGGATGACTACTGAGCACTAACTGATCGGTGCTCAGTCTCCGGCAGCTTCCTGTTTTGGGCCTCGCTGCCACAACACGCGGATAGCGATCTGGCGTCTGGCCAGTTCAATGCCCACCCAATAGCCCAGATACGCTATACCGATCCAGATTGGTATTGACTCTGCCGGCCACCAGCTGAACCAGAGCAATCCTTGCAGCAAGTTACCGAGTTGGTTCAATAAAAAGTTCACGATGAAGCTGATCAGGCCATTGTCTATCAATGACCCCAGCCCTGGAAAATCCAGCACAAAGGCAATTAGCTGCTGGGTTTCGATGACCGCAAATGTCCACAGGCCTGCAAGCCCATAAAACCCGCCACCAAACCACATCCACTTGTCATAGAAAAACCGCGACCTGCTTTGTTTGTTTTTCGATGCCTTCTTGCCGTACTTCTTTAGTTCGGCGTTGAGCATTTTGCGGTTGAGATCGCGGCCCAGATCGCCGGATTGAAAGAGACGTAAAAACAAAGCCCAGCTAAAGAGCAACATGGGCAAGCCAAGTAATACGGCGGCCGACATCAAGTCGAGAGCGAGATCCATTGACACACCGTACTCCTGTTCCAATCGCGCTTTGCGTCTATATAACTACTTGCCGGATTCGTGACGTGCCTCGAGAGGCATTAATGCTGCACGAATGCTGGAACCCCAGATCAGGTTGCCCATGTCGTTCAAATGCAGATCATCATCAACAAAAATATCATCCATCACCGAACCATCGGCCCAGAGAAACGGATTCGCCACGTCAACATAGTGTACTAACGGATCTGCCTTGGCGATTGCTTGATAGCCAGCATTGACGCGCTGCGCTGTGTCCCACACATTAAGGCGTGACACACTGGGTTTAACCGACAGGACATAAACTCGAGTCTCGGGAAGCGCATCATGAATACGGGCAATGATGGATTCTAACTGACCAAGTATCTTCTCTTCGGGAATGCCGAACGCTGTATCGTTATCACCTTCGTAAATGAGGATCGCACGGGGATTGTAACGCAAGGCGACACGATCCAGATGATAGGCCACATCTTCCATGACACTGCCACCGAAGCCGCGAGCAATCACAGTTAGCGGTGCCAGTGCGGCTGCCGCCTGATCATTCCAACGAGCAATACTTGAGCTACCAGTCAGGACAATAGCGTTCTCAGGTGGCGGGCTCATTCTGTCCTGCTCATCGAAACGCTGCATGGTTTCTTCCCAACGGGTCGGGTCGATCTCCCGTTGCGCCTGTCCTGGTAACGCCAGCACAAGCAGTACAATAAAAGCCAGCGTCTTTGCCATAAACCATTTGTTAGTTATTGTCATTTCAATTCCTCTTTTACTGTTGTTTTCGGAAATTATTGCTCGTTTGACTATTCACGCTGAATCAACAGAGCCAGCGGTACGTGGCCTACTCTGCCGGCATAATAAACTGATCCATATAAATCATGGCATCAGCGATACTACCACCCCAGGCGTCAAAATCATGATCACCGCCAAAGACACGAAACTCAACCAGTTCAGGCTGATGTTCTCGCAGGGCCTGATAAAACACCGCGGCGTGGTAAGCGATATCGAAACGGTCATGATCACCGGTATTAATATAAAAAGGCACAATGATTCCGCTACGCTGGTAGTCGCCGATAAACGACACCCAATTCAATGATGCCCAGCGGTCGCGGTCGAACTCGCCATCGACCAGGAAAGTATCCTGCTCGGTAGCCGAAGAGTCTGCCGGCGGCTGTGGCGTGTAAACGGCAGGACTCAAAGGTGCCGCCGCGGCAAACAGTTGCGGATACTGCAGGGCAATATTGACCGCCCCAAATCCACCTGCCGAATAACCACCAATGGCTCGGCCTGCACGGCTGGTTTCCGCCCGGTACTGGCTTTCCACATAAGGTAGCAAGTCTTCAACAAAGGCAGTTAGCACCGGCTCATCGTAGCCATCTGCCCACCAATAGCGAGGATCGGCCGGGGTAACTATCAGCAGTGGCTTGATATCGCCGCTGGCTATCAGCGCATCGGCCTGTGCCTGCAAATCGGCACCACGCATCCAGCTGTTTTCTGTACCCCTGTTGCCGTGCAATAGATATAGCACGGGATAGTCCGCATCTGATTCAGTATAGCCATCAGGCAGATAGATATTGAATACAAACTCTCTATCGAGCAATTCCGAGGGCGCCGCGTCCAGGCGCACTTCACTGTCCGCAAAAGCACTCGGAATCAGAGCGAACAGGGCAAGCATTGCCAAGAGTGAGCTTTTGACAGTATTCGGGCAAAGCATATTGATGTCTCGCAATTTTTTGACATTCAAACGAACGCACAGAGTAATATGCTTGGCGCCAAACATGAAGGCTAATTTTGCTATGAATGCTAGCATTACCTCTGGCTAAGCTCATGATTTAGCTGGCAAAGGCCTGCCAGAACCAAGCCTGTGGCTGCCTGGTCGCCGCTGCCGGCCTTACCGGCACGAATGACGCGCTGTTCTGGCGAATAGCCCAACAACTCAAATAAACAAGTGGGCAATGCCATGCTTCGCTGCAGTCGTATCTGAGCGTTAAATACCGCTGCCCTTTCTGAAGCCAGACCAATCGATTCCAGACCGCCCCAATTCCAGACTGGCCATACCAACTGACTAGCAAGAAAACTCTCCCAGGTGGTTGCAAACACAGACACACAGCTTTTTATTTTTCTGCTAGAATCTCCCTCCCTTCCGCGTCAGCCTCCCCCCAGAGATTGACGCTTCCCCGAGCCAGCATTGGCCAGTAACCAGGAACATCAAATGAAAGACCTTACGCAAGGTTCTGTGGTCAGAACCATTCTTGCCATGGCAATTCCTGTTGCCGCCAGCATGCTGTTTCAAACTCTTTATTTACTGATTGATTTGTATTTCGTCGCCACCTTGGGCGAGGACGCGGTCGCTGGTGTTGGCGCTGCCAGCACTTTAATGTTCATGATCATGGCGATCACCCAGGTTCTCGGCGTCAGCTCCGTGGCATTGATATCACAGGCTGTTGGGCGCAAAGACAAGACCTATGCCAATCTCGTCTTCAACCAGTCTATGGTGTTATCGACGTTTTGCACAGTAGCAACTATCGCCTTCGGCTATAGTGCCGGGCAGAGCTTCATGGCAGGCATTACCGCTGATCCCGGCGCACAGGCACAGGGCGTAACCTTTTTATTCTGGTTCTTGCCTGGCATGGCCATGCAATTCCCGATCATCGCCATGGCATCGTCCTTGCGCGCTACGGGCATTGTGAAGCCGGCGATGCTGGTGCAAATCATCACTGTCATATTGAATATAATTCTGGCACCGACGCTGATTACGGGGCTCGGCCCCTTCCCTGCCCTCGGCGTGATGGGCGCGGCATTGGCCACCACTATCTCCTCCTGCTTTGGCGCCTGCTTGCTGATTGCCTATTTCATCAAGCTGGAGAAGTACGTGGCGTTCGTGCGGCAGCAATGGTCACCGGACTTCAAGCTGTGGCTGAAGATGTTGAATATTGGCTTGCCAGCCGGCGGTGAAATGCTACTGCTTTTCGTCTACTTCTTTGTTGTCTACTGGCTCATCCAGGATTTTGGTGCGACGGCTCAAGCTGGCTTTAGTATTGGCGGCCGTGTCATGCAATCTATCTTCATGCCCACCATGGCCATCGCCTTTGCCGTTGGACCTATCGTCGGCCAGAATTTCGGCGCCGGACAGATCGCTCGCGTACGCGAAACCTTCTACAAAGGCATCATGCTCAGTGCCGCAGTCATGCTGACAGTCACCGTGGTTATGCAATGGCGTGCCGAACTGGTCGTTGGCGTGTTTACCGACGATGCTGACATCATTCGATTCGCGGCTGTATTTTTACAAATAGTGAGCTGGAACTTTATTACACAGGGCATAGTCTTTACCGCATCCGGCGTCTTTCAGGGGCTCGGCAATACGAGGCCAGCGCTGTTCAGTTCCTGTTTGCGCATCTCCGTGTTCGTTCCCCTGTGTGTGTATTTCAACTCCCGGGATGACTTTGCCATCGAACATGTCTGGTATGCGTCAGTGGCATCGGTGGTAATACAAGCCTGTTTCAGTATTTATCTGGTGCGGCGCGAGTTTAAATTGCGTTTGACACAGCCTCTGGCTGATTCCGAAGCAGCGCAGTCGAACCCAACCAGCCCATTAGACACTGTTGCCGATTCAACACAAGCGCCACAGCCTTAGCAATTCAATTCACTATTAGTCACTTGCTTACTTGACTGGGGCTTTACTTCCCGGGCCTGCGACAACGCAAGCTCGCTGCACCTTAGCTGTCTGCGCGAACTTCCTGCACAGACTCCCTGTACTAATTTTTGCCACGCTACATTAGCTGGCTACAGTGTTTTCACACTGCCTGTAGCTTTGTGGGGATAGTCGCATCCGCTATTCAATTGGCTTCGCTTGCCCTGCTATAGTCCTCGTGAATGCCGCTTTTGTAAGAGTCTGGCAAGGGATTTGCATCTATCAGCAATTGAGAGTGTACTGATAGCAGTTGTCAGCACACACAATCACACCGCAAACTACCCTCGGGAGCATTCCACAGTGAGCAACAGGTGCAAAAATGATATGTGATCTACTGCTGATTGGTGGTGACGGTGATCTGGCGCTGCGCAAGCTATACCCGGCGCTATACCACCTCGAGTGCTCGCAATGCCTGCCAGCGTGCCTTAAGATCGTGACCGTAGCTCGCAGCCAGATTTCCCAGGCGGATATGGCAACCAAAATCCGCCAACGTTTTGCAGAAGATCAGAACGAAGTGCCCGATGAGGCGCTCTGGGAAAAATTCATTGCTCGCATCGAGTATGTCGCCACTGATGCCACCTCGGAAAAAGATTTACGCAAATTACGCGAAAATCAGTTTGCCGATAAGAGCAGAGACCTGATTGTCTATCTCGCCACTCCTCCTTCTATTTTCGCACCGATCTGCCAATCGCTATGGGCAGTCGGTCTCGTGCGCTCTAACACACGTATTGTGGTCGAGAAGCCATTAGGTGAAAGCCTGAAGTCCTTCAAGGACATTAACGCCAGCCTGACGGCAATTTTCAAAGAGGAGCAGGTGTATCGCATCGACCACTATCTTGGCAAAGAGACTGTCCAGAATCTGCTGGCCATGCGCTTCGCCAATGCGCTGTTTGAGCCGCTGTGGAATAGCAATTATATCGACCATGTGCAGATTACCGTTGCCGAGACTGTCGGCATCGAAGGTCGCTGGCAGTTTTATGATGACGCAGGAGCGCTGCGCGATATGGTTCAGAATCACTTGCTCCAGCTGCTGTGCCTGGTGGCCATGGAGCCACCGAATCGCCTCGATGCCCAATCCGTACAGGATGAAAAACTGAAAGTATTGCGCGCTTTGAGACCGATATTGCGTTCCGAGATCAAACAGAAAACTGTGAGGGGGCAATACCAGAGTGGCGCCGTTAGCGGCAAAGCAGTCCCGGCCTATCTTGATGAGGAGGGCGCTCGCCCGGGTTCCAATACTGAAACCTTCGTCGCATTAAAGGCTGAGATTAGCAACTGGCGCTGGTCAGGGGTGCCCTTCTATTTGCGCACCGGCAAACGCCTGTTGGAAAAGGTGTCGGAAATTGTCATTCAGTTCAAAAGCGTACCGCATCGAGTCTTTGGTGACACCGAGGGCAACACTACCCCGAACAAACTGGTTATTCGCTTGCAACCCAATGAGGGAATCGAACTGCTGCTGATGAACAAGATGCCCGGCCTGAATGATCCGATGGATCTGGCGCCAGTCTCGCTTAACCTGTCACTGTCCGATGCATTCACAGGTCAACGGGTTCCGGATGCTTATGAACGGCTGTTATTGGATGTCATGCGCGCTGACTCCACCTTGTTCATGCGCGCAGATCAATTGGAAGCGGCGTGGAAATGGGTGGACGGAATCATTGATGGCTGGCAGAAAACCAATCAGCGTGCCGTGGGCTACACGGCTGGCAGCTGGGGACCTTCTGACAGCATAGCCCTGATCGCGCGCGATGATCGCACCTGGGACGAAGGTTAAGCACTCAGCAAGATGACGTGGAATCTTCATAAATTTGCGACAAGTGCTACGCTGGTTACTGAACTGGCGGACCGACTCTGCTCAGATTTACAACAGGATATTGCTGCGCGCGGCGCAGCTGGGTTGATTGTCTCTGGCGGCAGCACACCGGTACCGCTTTTTGAAACCCTTTCCAGTCGTGACCTAGACTGGTCACGCGTGCAAATAACACTGGCTGATGAACGCTGGGTAGATGATGACGATCCAGACTCCAATGCCGCACTGGTCGCCAGACACTTGTTGCAGAATCGCGCCGCAGCCAGCCACTACATCGACTTGTACAATGGCATGGACTCGCCGTTTTCAGCCGAGTCAGCCATAGATCAGCGTCTTGCTGAATTTCCCTGGCCTGCCAGCGCAGTTATTCTGGGCATGGGTAGCGATGGACACACAGCCTCGCTGTTTCCCGGCAGCAGTCAATTGCAACAAGCGCTAATCGGTACACAGGCAGAAAACAGCGCCATCAATTCCCGCTGCTGTGCCGTGCAACCACTCACTGTTCCGCAACAACGTATGACGCTGACCTGGCCGGCCCTCATGGACACACGCGCACTCTATCTTCATATTCAGGGCTATAAAAAGAAGCAGGTATTGGAACAGGCCATGCAATTGGGTGCAATCGACGAATACCCGATTCGCGCCTTTTTACACCAAAAAAAGCAAGCCATTGAAATCTATTTAACTGAAGACTGACTCGATTAATGGAGGAACTCTGTGACCACACTGAATCCAGTACTGGAAGAGGTGACAGCCGATCTTGAAAAGCGCAGCCAGCAATCGCGCCAGCACTATCTGGACATGCTGAAAGCGACACGTGATCAGGACCCGCCGCGCCAAAGCCTGTCCTGCGGCAATCTTGCCCACGGCTACGCAGGTTGCTCGGCACCGGACAAACAGAAAATCCGCTTAATGCAGAGCGCCAACATCGGCATCGTCAATGCATACAACGATGTCCTGTCCGCCCACCAACCATTGGCGGCCTACCCGCAGTACATCAGGGAATTTGCCAATGAACTGGGTTCATCGGCTCAGGTGGCGGGCGGTGTGCCTGCCATGTGTGATGGCGTCACTCAGGGGCGCGTCGGCATGGAGCTGAGTCTGTTCAGCCGCGACGTCATTGCACTGGCAACAGCAGTTAGCCTGACCCACAACCTGTTTGATGCTGCCCTGTGTTTGGGCGTATGCGACAAGATAGTGCCCGGATTGCTAATCGGCGCCCTGCAATTTGGCCATATACCCGTGGCGTTCTACCCCGCCGGACCCATGCCATCGGGCATCTCGAACAAGAAAAAAGCGACTGTGCGACAGCGCTATGCAGAAGGTAAAGCCTCCCGCGATGAGCTGCTGGAGGCTGAATCGGCGTCCTATCACAGCCCCGGTACCTGCACGTTCTACGGCACAGCCAACACCAACCAGATTCTGGTGGAAGTCATGGGCATACAACTGCCCGGCGCTTCTTTCATTAATCCCGCCGACCCATTACGAAAAGCGTTATTACAAGAAACCACACAACGCCTGATCGCTGCCGCTCAGCCCAATAAACCGGGATTAGGCGACATGGTATCCCCAGCGGCCATAATGAACGCATTAGTTGCCTTGCTGGCCACTGGTGGTTCCACCAATCACACACTGCATCTGGTGGCCATTGCCCGTGCTGCTGGCATTCAATTGACCTGGGATGATTTTGACAAGGTGTCGAAAGTGGTCCCACTGCTGGTCCGCGTTTATCCCAATGGCTCAGAAGACGTGAACGCCTTTCAGAAAGCCGGCGGTACCGCTTTCCTGTTCCGGGAACTACGCAGCGCTGGCTTATTGAACGACAATGTCGAGACTCTCATAGGGCCAGGTCTGGCTGCCTACGAACACCCTCCTGCTCTTTCTGGCGATGGCGCCGTTACCTGGCAAGCTCCGATTAAGGAATCCGCCTGGCCAGAAGTGCTTCGTCCAGTTACCGAGCCGTTCGATACAGAAGGCGGTCTGCGCACTATCCGCGGCAATCTTGGCACAGGTATAGTTAAAATTTCAGCGGTTAAGGAAGAACACCGCCACATTAAAGCGCCATGTCGCATCTTTCATGATCAGGAAGCATTCAAGTCAGCCTTTGACAAAGGCGAACTGGATAAGGACCTGATTGCAGTAGTCAGCTTTCAGGGACCCAAGGCCTGCGGCATGCCTGAATTACACCAGCTGACACCCTATTTAGGCGTTTTGCAGGACCGGGGTTTCAGGGTGGCACTGGTAACAGACGGGCGGATGTCTGGAGCTTCGGGCAAGGTGCCAGCGGCCATACATATGTCCCCAGAAGCACTGGATGCCGGCCCACTGGCCCGCCTGCGTGACGGCGACGTTGTGGAATTGAATGCAAACACTGGCGAGCTCACAGCCCATGTCGATGAGGCAAGATGGCAGGCAAGAAACATCACACAACACGAGCATGCCAACGACACGCTGGGGCGCAATCTGTTCACCAGTTTTCGTGCTACCGTCGAGGCATCAGAGCGTGGCGCTTCCACCTTTCGCTTTAAATAATTTACTGACCTGAAAACTATTTGGCAGGAGCTAACAGTGACTGACTTTGCCCAACAGCTACGAAGCTATCGCATTATTCCGGTGCTAACTGTGGAATCTAGCAATGAAGCTGTATCAGTATGCAAAGCCTTGCAAGCTGGCGGTATCAAGACTGTGGAAATCACTTTGCGCACCACCGCTGGCTTCGATGCCATCGCTGCCGTTAATGCCGAGTTGCAAAATTTTGATGTTGGCGCTGGTACTATAAAAACGCCGTCCGATCTGGAAAAACTTGCCAACTTGGGCGCGGCATTCGCCGTTAGCCCCGGTTACACCGCCGAATTGAATGACTGCGCCGCCGCACTCGAGATGAATTGGCTGCCAGGAATTGCCACTGCATCAGAACTTATGCGCGGGCTCGCTGATGGTCGGCGTTGCTTCAAGTTATTTCCGGCCCAAGCCGTTGGCGGCATTGCCTTGTTGAAATCCCTGGCTGCTCCCTTTGCTGAAGCTTGCTTTTGCCCAACCGGTGGAATCAGCCCTGATAATTATCAGTCCTATCTGCGACTAGCTAACGTTTTGTGCGTGGGAGGATCATGGATGGTGAGTCGCGAGCTCATCGAAAACGCCCAATGGGACAAGATCAGTGAACTAAGCAGGCAATGTATGTCGGGTGGCCAAGACCAGCTTTACTAAGAGTAGACTAATTGATGTCGACGGCCAGCTCTTTAAGTTTACGCAGAGATACGATTTCCAGCGCTCGCTTGTGCGTGCGAGTCAGGTACACCTTGGGTGCCATACCCTGCTCATACGCTTCCAACCAGCGATTGGCACACAGACACCAGCTGTCGCCGGGATTCAGGCCAGGGAAACCGAAATCCGGCATTGGCGTGGACAGGTCGTTGCCACGGAATCGCGAATACTCGAGAAACTCCTTTGTCATTTGACAACACACTGTATGAGAACCGAAATCGGCATCGGAGGTATTACAACAGCCATCGCGGAAAAAACCCGTTACCGGATCATCGCTACAGGGCTCCAAAGGTTCTTCGAACACGTTGAGTGAATCATCCATAGTAACTCCGCTATACAACCTGCCAGCCGACTGATACGACTAGATCACGCGTTTATATTTACGTACCTGATTCGAAGTTTGTGACTGCCCCGGCACACTACCAGTCGTCTGATAAGTAGTTTCCCGAAACCAGAAATTGCAGGCCCATTTTTCGCCCTGCTCGACGGGCATTCCGCCATGCAGGCTGTCGCTATGACGAACATTGCTACCCGGCTCACAATTATGAAACAACACCATCCGGCCGCGACGGGCTCGCACTTCCATGTCCAACCGTGGAAATGATGTACCGCCGCCGCGCTCGGGTTCATTGAGATACATCAAACACGTAACCAGTCGTTGACCGCCGCGGGCCATACAGCGATCGCCGCGTTCCGTCCCGGCCTCCCAGGCATCGTAGTGAGGCGCATACTCCTGCTGTTCACCGTAGTGTACGACCTGCAATGACTCTGCACAGTCGAGCGGCACGCCGACCAGCTCCGAAACCCGTATCGACAGGTTGGCAATCACATCGTTGTAGGCATGTGGAATCCAGCAGTTGCTACCCGTTCGCCCTGAGCTTTTCACACCGGCGTTCACATCACTCACCAGAGCCTGTTGTAACTTTGGTCGCGCCGCAGCCAGTAGTTCGGCTATTTCATCATCGGTCAAAAACTCTTCAAAGACCACTACCAGCGGTTCATCATTAACCTGATTACCTGACTCATATTGTTGCCTTAAATTCATTCAGAAACCTTGCAATGTTGCGAAGCGGTCGCGGTGAAACGTGGCGTCGCCAAGCATTTGCTGTGCCACCCGGGCACGCTTGATAAAAAAGCCAATATCAAACTCGTCGGTCATACCAATACCACCATGCATTTGAATCGCTTCGTTGCTGACCAAAAAAAACACATCGGATAGCTTGGCCTTGGCCAAGCTGGCCAGCATGGCAATCTGAGTTGCTGTTTGCTTCGGATCATCCAATGCTGCCAGGGCGGCGACTACGGCTGATTTACATAGCTCTATTTCGCTATACATGACCGCTGCCCGATGCTGCAGTCCCTGAAACGAACCAATCAGCACACCAAATTGCTGGCGTTGGTTCAAATATTCCACGGTGTGCTTGAATGCTTCTTCGATACTACCAAGCATTTCCGCCGCCAGACCGATGCGGCCAATATCCAGCACCTGATCCAATAGTGGAAACGCTTGACCTGGCTCACCGAGCACACTGTCTGCAGATAATACGACATTATCCAATTGCACATTGCCGCAGTTGCGGCTGTCCACCATGCTAGTGCGGGTAATAGTGACACCCTTCGTATTGGCATCCACCAGAAAGGCACTGACTCCTGGTGTCTCGATGTCATTGCCCGAGGTTCGCGCGATAACGATTAGCAAGTCTGCGACATGGGCATCCAGCACAAACGTCTTGTGACCATTGAGCCGATACCGACCATTGTCAAGTACAGCTGTGGTCGCGATTTGAGTTGGTCTGTGGAACGGCGTCTCATCCAGCGCCAGCGTCGCAAGCAACTCGCCTGACACCAGTTTAGGCAGTAATTCAGCTTTCTGGGATTCGTTACCCATCTTGTTGATGGCAGTTGCTGCCAGTAACACAGAGGCTATCAGCGGCGAACAGGTCAATGTGCGCCCGGTTTCCTGCAAGACCACACCCAGTCCACCGTAGCCAAATTCATAACCACCATAAGCCTCAGGGATAGCCATGCCGGTCCAGCCCAACTCCACCATCTGCCGCCAGGATTCGCGATCGAATCCCGTAGCATCTCTGCTGTCACGCAATTGGCGAAGCTGTTTGATTGGGGTGTGTTTCTGGCAGAAGTTGCGCGCGGCATCGCGCAGCATTTCCTGATCTTCGCTAAGTACGAGATTCAACGTCATCGCTTTTCTTCCTTCGCTAATACTCGTCTCTATGAACGCGTCTTGTTAGCCATGCTTAGCATGTCAGGCAAACCCAATACACGCTTGGCGATAATATTGAGTTGGACTTCCAATGTACCCCCTTCGATAGAATTGGCCTTGGAACGCAGCCATTCCCGGGTCACTAGCAACTCTTCATTTGCAAAGCCGTCTCCTTCCCAGCCCAGACTCTGACTACCAATACTTTGCAAAAGCAATTCGTAACGCCGCTTGTTCAGCTCACAACCGTAGTATTTGAGCATGGAAGACGTCGCGTTAGGCCCCTGGCCATGTTTGGATTCCTGTACTGAGCGTTGCGAGGTCAGTGCAAACGCTTCGCTGTCGATATTGAACTGTGCGATTTGATCCCGTAACACTGGATCTGACAGTGTTCCTGTATCACCCCGATAAGCCTTTGCGGCACCTTCTACTGTGGCCATGGATGACGTTGTGCCACCACGGTCAGACTGGCCTTTGCTTAACCCAAAACTGGAGATCATCGTGCGCTCGTGTTGTAGCAGGCGCTTGGCAATAGTCCAGCCGTCATTAACCTGACCGATCAGGTTTTCTGCTGGCACTTTGACATCATCGAAAAAAGTCTCGCAAAACGGCGAAGCGCCACTAATGAGCGAAATAGGCTTGGTGGACACCCCTTCCGTTTCCATATCGAACAGAATAAAACTGATACCGGAATGCTTGGGCACTTCAAAATCCGTGCGCACCAGACAGAATATCCAGTCCGCTTTGTCAGCATAGGATGTCCAGACTTTGGATCCGTTAATAATATAGTGATCGCCTTGCAGCTCGGCTTTGGTGCTCAAGCTGGCCAGATCGGATCCCGAGCCGGGTTCGGAGTAGCCCTGACACCAACGAATTTCGCCGCGCACAATCGGTGGTATATAACGTGCTTTTTGTTCGTGAGTTCCGTATTCCAGCAACACCGGCCCCAACATACTAATGCCGAAGCTGGTCAGCGCTGGTCTGGCATCAATGCGTTGTAGTTCCTGCTGCAGGATAATCGCCTCATCCTTGGACAAGCCACCACCGCCATATTCTTGTGGCCAGGTTGGGCAAGTCCAGCCCCGCTCAGCCATGCGCTCCAGCCAGATTTTGCTGTCGGGGTTTTTGAAAGTGGCATGCCGCCCACCCCAGACGATTTCTTCCTGAACCATCGGTGTGCGCATCGATGCCGGGCAATTCTCTTCCAGCCAGGCCCGCGTGTTATCGCGAAATATTTGCAGACTACTCAACGATTAATCCCCCCGAAAATCTTGTAGCTATGAACTCACCAATACCTGTCGGCCACGGACCTTGCCGGCCTTGAGGTCGGCCAACGCGGCACTGGCTTCTTCCAGTGGTCGCTCCTGAATATCAATTGCGGCGATCTTGCCTTCACGAACCAGCGCCATCAGCTCCGCCATATCTTGTGGTGTGCCTACATAACTGCCCTGAATAACCCGCGCATTCATTGGCAGAAAGGGAATCGGTATAGTCAGTGCGCCGCCATAAAGGCCGACAATAATCAATGCACCACCCTTGCGCAGACAACCCAGCCCGTAATTGACACTGGCTTCGGCACCGACAAAATCCAACGCTGCATAGGCCCCACCAGTCATCTTTTTAATAGCCTTGGCAGTCTGGGGATCGCCCGAATTAAACACACGGGTCACCCCTAACGCTTGTACTGCTGCCAGTTTGCCATCATCAATATCGACGACGATCGGATCGATATTTTTGGCTCGGGCAATTTGAATTGCCATCATGCCAACACCACCGGCGCCGATGATGACGATCTCATCACCAGCAGCCAGGTCACCGACCTTCTTGATAGCACTGTACGCAGTGAGACCGGAACAGGCATAGGTCGCCGCCAGCGAATCCGGGGCATCGCCTTTATCAAACAAGTAGCGGGCATCAGGTACCAATACATGATCAGCAAATCCACCGCTGGCCATGATGCCCAGCGCGCGGCCGGGCGTGCAGAGTTGTTCTTCACCGCGTTGGCACACAGCACATTCACCACAACCAATCCAGGGATAAACCACACGGCGGTCACCAAGGTTTACTCCCGTTGCCTCAGGCCCCATTGCCACCACTTCGGCAAAAATCTCATGCCCGAGTGTCATGCCTGCGCGGCCAACCTCGAGGGCTTTACCGCCCCCTAGATTGAATACGCCATCATGCAGATGAATGTCAGAATGACAGACTCCGCAAGCGAGCACTTTCATTAGCACCTCACTGCCGGTCGGTACTGGTGTGTCCGACTCGACTCTGGTCAGAGGCGCGCCGGGGGCTGCTGTTTGATAGGAAATCATGGCTTATCCTGTTCCGGTTGCTGACGCATGTTAATGCGGTGCTTACTGCTGCTCGGCCCATTCGGCAAAACTGCTGCCCTTCTCTGCCAATTCCTTCAACAGTGGCGCCGGCTTCCAGTAGTCCTCTCCATAACGATCGCGGAATTCGCAGATCTTGTCATAGACGTTCTTCAAGCCAATTTGATCCGCATAGAACATAGGCCCGCCTTTGGCAGCCGGGAACGCATAGCCATAGACGTAAACCACATCGATGTCGCTGGGTCGCTGAGCGATGCCTTCTTCAAGAATCAATGCGCCTTCGTTAATCAGCGGATAGAAACAGCGCTGCAGAATTTCTTCATCAGAGATGTCGCGTTGTTCGACACCCAAAGCCTCGGCTTCTTTCTTGATTAGGGCTTCAACTTCCGGGTCAGACATGCGGGCACGGGTTTCCGGGTCATACTTGTAGTAACCGGCGCCGGTTTTCTGTCCGAGCCGGTCCATTTCAACCAGCACAGTCCCCATGCGATACAAACGAGGATCATCAGGCAGATCAGTACGCGACTGGCGCGCCTTGTAGCCCACGTCCAGACCAGCCAGGTCACCCATCGCAAGCGGACCCATCGCCATGCCGAAATTCTCCAGCGCGGAATCCACTTGCGCCGGCGTGCAGCCGTCCAGCAATAAACCCTGTGCTTCGCGGCCATAACCGCTCAGCATGCGATTGCCAATAAAGCCATAGCACACACGTGATAACGCACAAATCTTGCCGATCTGCTTGCCTGTTTTCATGGCGGTGGCCAGCACGTCGTCGGCAGTCTTGTCGCCACGCACAACTTCCAACAGCTTCATGACATTGGCCGGCGAGAAGAAATGCATGCCGACCACATCTTGCGGCCTTGAAGTGGCGTCAGCAATAGCATTCACATCCTGATAAGACGTATTGGTTGCCAGAATAGCACCTTGCTTGCAAGTGGCATCGAGCTTGCTGAAGATCTCTTTCTTCAGGTCGAGATTCTCGAATACGGCTTCGATGACGAGATCGACATCGGCGATATCAGCATAATCGGTGGTACCGGAAATGAGTTCGAGGCGCGTTTGCATACGCTCTTCACTCATCTTGCCTTTCTTGACGGTAATGCCGTAATTCTTGTTGATGATACTCAGACCGCGTTGCAGAGCCTCATCGTTGACTTCAACCATGACCACTGGAATATCGACATTGGCAAAACACATGGCGATACCACCACCCATGGTGCCGCCACCAATAATCGCGACTTTCTTGATCGCACGGGTGGGTGTGTCTTTCGGCAAGTCTTTGATCTTGGCCGCCTGACGCTCAGCGAAAAAGATGTGTCGCATGGCCGCTGATTCTGATGAGCTGACCAATTCCAGAAACAGCTCGCGCTCCTTCTTCAAACCATCATCGAAAGGCAGTTCAACTGCGGCTTGAATCGCCGAGACAATACGATCTGGCGCGATCTGACCGCGGGCGCGCCGCGCAACCTGCTTGCGAGAACTCTCAAAGAAGCCTGGCTCGATGGTTGCCGGATCAATCGCAATGTCGCGAATTCTCTTGAGTGGTGCACCAGAGGCGACCAGTTCTTTGGCATAGCTTATGGCCGCCGCCTCAAGATCATCACCAGAGACGAGCTCGTCAACTAGCCCCATGTCTTTGGCCTTGCTGGCTGCAACGGGATTACCACTGGTTATCATGTCCAGCGCCGCTTTGACGCCAGCGATACGTGGTACGCGTTGCGTGCCGCCTGCACCGGGTAGAATGCCGAGCTTTACTTCCGGGAGGCCGACCTTCGCCGAAGCAATAGCACAGCGATAATGACAGGCCAGTGTGGTTTCAAAACCACCGCCCAGCGCAGTGCCGTGAATTGCTGCCACAACCAGCTTGCTGGAATTTTCCAACACCGACAAAACATCGGGAAGCGCCGGCTCTTTGGGTGGCTTGCCAAATTCCGTGATGTCAGCGCCGGCAATGAATGTGCGCCCTGCGCAACGCAACACGATGGCTTCGGATGCGTCATCCTGAGCTGTATTGATGGCATTGAGAATACCTTCCCGCACCACTTGCGCCAGCGCATTGACTGGCGGGTTATTGACCGTGATTACGCCGATATTATCTTTAAGCTGGTAGCTGACCACTTCTGACATTGTTAATTCCTTTTCTTCGATTAATTTTTACTCTACACGTTCGATAATGGCCGCCAAACCCTGACCAATACCAATACACAGACTGATTGCCGCATACCGACCACCGCTGCGCTCTAACTGGCGCAGAGTAGTCATGGCAATTCGTGCACCGGACGCTCCGAGTGGATGGCCAACCGCGATCGCCCCCCCATTGGGATTAACACGGGAATCATTGAAGTCGATGTCCAGTAGCTGCAAACAGCCCAGCACCTGGGTCGCAAACGCTTCATTGATTTCGATAATGTCCATATCGGACAAACTGAGATTAGCCCGCTGCAAGGCTTTGCGAATTGCAAACACCGGGCCGAGCCCCATGACGCGAGGCTCTACACCGGCAGCAGCGCCGGCAATGATTCGTGCTCTGGGTTTAACGCCAAATTTTTCACCGATTTCCCGATTGCCAATGATCAGTGCCGCCGCACCATCATTAATACCGGACGCATTCCCCGCCGTCACCACACCACCTTCAAAGAGCGTACGAAGTCCCGACAGCGCGTCGAGATCGGATGCCGGTCGCGGATGCTCATCAGCATCGACTGTGACCGGCGGTTTCTTGCGACCTTGCGTCACGTCGATTGGAATAATTTCATCTTTATAGAACCCGTCAGCGCGTGCGGCTTCATATTTGGCTTGCGAACCCGCAGCATAAGCATCGCTGTCAGCCCGACTAATGCCCAGATCAGCCGCAATATTGTCAGCAGTCTGGGGCATGCTGTCGTTGCCGAACGCCTTGGCGAATTCAGGATTGGTGAAACGCGCCCCGAGAGTGCTGTCAGCGATCTCCTGACCGCGATCAAAAGGCGACTGCGCCTTGGACAACACCAGCGGTGCGCGGCTCATGGATTCGACACCACCGGCAACAAAGAGATTGCCCTCACCGACTTTGACGCCATTGGCGGCAGTCAATGCGGCAGCAAGGCCCGACGCACACAGCCGGTTTACCGTCAGCCCTGCCACTTCAACAGGCATTCCCGCACGTAGCGCAGCAAATCGGGCCACGTTACGACAGTCCTCACCCGCCTGATTGGTATTGCCCATAATCACGTCTTCATAAGCCTCCAGGCTGAACGCATTGCGCTCCACCACAGACTTGATGATATGGGCCAGAAGATCGTCTGGCCGGACCGGGGCAAGGGCGCCTGCGTGGCGGCCAAATGCGGAACGACCACCGTCGTAAATGAAAGCTTCAGTGAGTGTTTGACTGGACATTGTATAGTTCCCGGACAGGTCTCTGAGTTCGTTGTTTTTTCAGTAACCAGTGAGCTTTCAAATCCTTTGAAAACAAGCTGGTGTATATGCCTGTAGTAGCGGGGTACAGGCGAGATCAAACATTCTAGCACAGCGCCTGAATAGTCGGCGAGCCCAGCAACCACGCCACCTGTAGTCGCTTTAGGGTAATGCTTGTGATAGCTTAGCCGCTCAATTTCGGGGGGGACTGAAATGATTAGAGATCAAGAGACCATAAACCAGCTCGTCGACCTGATTGAGCGCTTTGTGCGGGAGCGGTTGATACCCGCAGAGAACCAGCTGGCCGAGGAAGGCAAGCTACCAAATGACCTACTTCAGGAGATGAAGGAGCTCGGCCTGTTTGGTCTGACTATCCCAGAAGAATATGGTGGTCTGGGTTTGACTATGGAAGAAGAAATCCTGGTGGCTATGGCTCTGGGAAAGACTTCTCCGGCGTTTCGCTCAATCATGGGCACCAACAACGGTATCGGCTCTGCCGCGATCGTATTCGACGGCACCGAAGAACAGAAACAGAAATACCTGCCCAAGTATGCCAGCGGCGAATTCATCAGCTGTTTTTGCCTGACCGAACCGGACGCCGGTTCTGATGCGGCCGCACTGAAAACCACAGCGGTGCGCGATGGTGACCACTATGTTATCAACGGCACGAAACGCTACATCACCAATGCCTACGTCGCTGACACCTTCAATGTTATGGCCCGCACCGACCCCGACAATAAAGGTGCGCGTGGCATCTCCTCGTTTATTGTTGAGAAAGATACCCCTGGTATTACGCTGGGTACGATCGATAAGAAGATGGGCCAGTCGGGCTCCATGACTTGCGATGTCATTTTCGAAGATTGCCGAGTCCCAGCAGAAAATATCATCGGCAAGGAAGGTGACGGTTTCATCACCGCGATGAAGGTCCTGGACCGAGGCCGACTGCATATTGCCGGGGTCAGTTGCGGTGTTGCCGAACGGCTTATTCGCGACTCATTGGACTACGCCATTCAACGCAAGCAATTCGGCAAACCAATTGCCGAACAACAATTGATTCAAGCAATGCTGGCAGATTCCAAAACCGAATCCTACGCAGCGCAGTGCATGGTCATGGAAACCGCACGCAAGCGAGACAACGGCGAGAATGTCAGCACTGAGTCATCGGCCAGTAAATTGTTCGCCACCGAAATGGTTGGCCGTGTTGCAGACCGTGCAGTTCAGATTCATGGTGGCGCTGGCTATATGTCGGAATATGCAGTTGAACGCTTTTACCGCGATGTCCGGCTTTTCAGACTCTATGAGGGCACCAGCCAGATACAGCAGATCATTATCGCTCGCAATATGATCAAGGAAGCCAGCTAGACACTCAACCTGACGATTATACCCTTGACAGAGATCAAGACCCTGCCCGACGATAGGCGGTACGTTACTTCCAGCGGTTGCAGACATACCGCCTCATCGTAAACGATCACGGTAGTTTCAAAACAAGAGTTTCAGAACGAAAAAGATTCAAAGTGAATTTGAACTATCGGATAGGATCGGCCAAGTAAGGAGGCTGAACATGTACAAGAAAATACTGGTTGCCATAGACCTGTCGAACGATTCGAAAAAAGTCATTGAGACTGCAGCGAAACTCGCCGGCGACACAGGGAAACTTCATTTGGTGCATGTCGTGGAGCCCGTTGCTGCGGCCTACAGCATGGACATCTATGCCGTCAACATAAGCGAGTTACAGCAAGAGGCTATTAACTTTGCCGAAGAGCGGCTGGCCAAGGTTGGCAAAGATTTATCGATCGACGAAACCAGAGTACACACCCTGCTCGGCGCACCTGCTCCAGAAGTCCGCAATTTGGCCAGTGAGATCGGTGCTGATGCGATAGTTATCGGAAGCCACGGCCATTCGGGTTGGAAAATTCTACTCGGCTCAACAGCCAATAAAGTACTACATGGCGCTACCTGTGACGTCCTCACTGTACTGGTTGGCCAAAAAGACGATTGATGGGATGCTTGCTCGGACTGGCGCAGATCAAACTGCGCCAGCGGCTTACTCTCTGAGCATGCTGATTTTTAGTACACTTGCCCGTCTGTTTTAGCCTGTCACCGCCAGCACCGAACCATACTTACCGCGCCAATTTCTCGAGCTCATCTGCTGAGCCATCTATCAAACATCCATAACGCATCACAGTGTGATTTGCTTAAAGTCGCCCAGGTTTACGAGCAGTCAATAGATTCGCCTTCCAGCCAAACCAATGGGGTTTGTACTGAAACATAAACAGTGGCAAACTGGCTCTCAAAAGACTCTGGAAGAAAACATGAACCCCGCTGATGCCAACGATAAATCTACCAATCTGGCCGAGTCTATTCTCAATCATGCGCCACCGCGCAAGATGTGCCCGCACAACACGCGCATCTCATGCGCCAGCTGCAGGCTCAATGAATTATGCTTGCCTATCGCGCTGAACAAGTCGGAGATTCATCAGCTGGATGAGATTGTCGAACGCAATCGCCCCTATAAGAAAGGTGACCACCTTTATCGCCAGAATGATCCGTTTAATTCTGTTTATGCGGTACGTGCAGGCAGTTTCAAATCTTACTTTCTGAGCGATAGCGGACAGGGCCGAGTCACTGGATTTTTCCTGCCAGGGGAAATCATTGGCATGGATGGGATTGCCAGCAAACACTACGCCAATTCGCTACAGGCTCTGGAACATTCATCCATTTGTGAAATACCGTTCTCACAACTGGAAAGTCTCAGCCACCAACTGCCAAATCTGCAGCATCATTTCTTTGCCATCATGGGCAATGAGATCGCCAAAGATCAACAAATTCATACGCTTCTCAGCAGCTACACAGCTGAGCAACGCATGGCTTCATTTCTGCTTGGGCTGTCCAGCCGCTATTCCCGAGTGGCACTCTCCCCCAGCCGGTTTTTGCTGCCGATGACCAGAGGTGATATTGGCGAGTATCTGGGCTTAACAGTAGAGACCGTGAGCCGGATCATGACCTCTCTGCAACGCAAAGAGCTGATTTCGGTGGCCAATCGCGAGATTGAGTTGCTGAATTTGGCAGGGCTGCGTGACATTATCAGTCACAAATAGTTTGCTTACTCATCCAACTGCGAATAAGAAGCTACTGGGCTTGCAACAAATTGCCCGGCGAGTATTGATCAGTGAGTTCGCGTCGACTCATATCCCAATCTACGGTGGTTGAGAGTCGGCGCGTGTAATCCAGCAGCGGCACACCATACTTACCCAAACTCTCTGCCAAACGGCGCGCCTCTGTCACCAACTCTCCGCGCGGAGGTAGTGGATCAAGCTGGGTAATGATAATGCGGTTGCCCGAAGATGGTAGTTTGAAGTTAAAAAATTCGTTGAACGCACGCTGGTACGTCACCGATTCGTGATCATAAAGCCGGCTGGTAGAAAATGTATTGGCGACCAGCACTGAATCATCGGTCATGATTTTCTTCACTTCTTCGAGAAATTCTCGCGTCAGCATATGCTCGGGAATATAGTCCCCACTGAAGGCATCCAGAACAATATAGTCATACTTGATACCGCGTAGTCCGGCACGCTTGATGAAGGGGCGACCGTCATCGACGATAGCCGTCATGTTGTCCGTCTCTTCGAAATAGAAGAATTCCTTGGCGACTCGGACAACCGCTTCATCAACTTCGATGACATCGATTTTTGCTTGCGGATACAAGTCGCTAAATGCCATAGGTATCGATCCGCCACCGAGACCAATGACGAGTATATTTTGCGGATCACCATTGAGCAGTAAACCAGCAAAACTCATACGCGTATAATCAAACACCAGATTGTCGCGATCATTGACCAGCATGCAGGTTTGATTACGATCGCCACGATGCACATTGAATAGCAGGCAGCGACGATCACCGACTTGCGTGACAGTGATGTCGCGGTATTTGGATTTTTCTTCGTGAATAGTTTCAGCAGATACCAAACCGGCGCCTGTCAGAGCTACCAATAATAGTAATGTGAACTGTGCGATTAAAAGCTTAAGCTTGTTTCTCATGGCGTTGTGTACGCTTTAAATTCGGTCCGTTCACCAGATAGTTGGTCACGAGGATGATGCCAGCTGCGAGAATTAATGACGCCGTGGCTCCCCAGAGAATCTCATTGACTTCCCACCAGAGTACGAAATAGAAACTGGTGCCAAGCGTACCCAACGCACTACCCACGGTAGACACAAAGAACAACAGCCCGGCCATCCGGCCACTGTCCTCTTCGCTGCTCACCATCAAGCGCACCGAGTACGGCGAAATCATGCCAAGAATAGCGGTGGGAATAAAAAATAGCAGGACTGACGCGACGAGCGACCCGTATCGAGGGTCGATAATCGTCAGGAATATCGGTTCCATGATGGCATCGGCCAGCAGAATCACGGGTAGTGAGAAAACCGCCGCCCCGATAAAAAAGCAGGCATACGTGACCGGATTCGGACTCCGCGATGAAAGTCGACCACCAATCAGATAGCCCACCGACAACGCCAGCATGAAGATCGTGATAATACTGCCCCAGACGGACAGGCTGCCACCAAAGTACGGCGACAGAATACGCGCCCCCAGCATTTCAATAGTCATCACGCAGGCACCACTGATGAAAGCCATCGGTGCGATAACGAAATTGGGGATTACAGAGGCTAGTGGTTGCTTCACGGTGGGATAGCTTGGCTCACGTTTTATCGATGGTCAGTGTTAATCCCTTAAATAGCAATCCAGACACGCTACAGTAGCGGTCGGAATCGTCGGGAGCGCTAAAGTAACACTGCCTCACCCAGATTTAAACGCATTTAGCGGTGAAAACGGTAATCAGTCCACGCGTGCGCCGAGATGACGACCGCCATCCAGAGCAATCACCTGCCCATTGACGTAGCTCGCCGCTGGCGAGGCCAGATAGACCGCGAGGCCGCCCATATCCACAGGGTTGCCTATGCGGCCCAGTGGATTCTCGGCATTGATTTTTTCGCCATACTGGCTAAGCATGTGTTTCATCATTTCACTTTCGAATGGCCCTGGCGCGATAGCATTGATCGTCAGGCCACGTTGCCCCAGGCGTAGCGCCAGATTCTTGGTCAGAAAATGCACCGCCGCTTTTGACGCCCCATAGGCAAAATTATCTGTGGCTGATACACGCAACCCATCGATAGAACCAATATTGATCACCCGGGCTGGATTGGTTGTGGAAGCTTGTGCAAGCAACAGCGGGAGCAGGTCCCGGGTCAACATAAACACCGCTTTGACATTGATGTTCATGACTTTGTCGTAACCATCTTCCGGATAGTCATCAAAAGCAGCGCCCCATGCGGCGCCGGCATTGTTTACCAGAATATCCAGGCTTTGTTCACGCTGTTTAATTTCCTCGACAAATGCCGCCCGGCCCTCAGTGGTCGACAGATCAGCTGGCAATGCGATGCAGTCACCCTTGGCGCTCAGTTCATCAGCAGTGGTCTGACAAGCCGCAACTTTGCGCGCGGTGATATAGGTCTTCACGCCATTGCTGACAAAAGCATCGGCAATCATCCTGCCAATGCCACGAGAACCACCAGTCACGACTGCTGTCTTACCGGTGATACTGAACAAATCATTGATTGAATTAGTCATCGCCGAATCCTAGTTTATGACTTCGCCTTTAATGATCAGGTCGCACATTTTCTGCAGGGTATAGGCTTTTTTCAGAAAGCCGGCAAAGCGTTCATCTTTGGTATGTCCATGGTAATACCGGTAATAAATTTGCTGACCGATCACAGTCAGCCGAAACAACCCAAAACAAAAGTAGAACGGAAAACTGGCAACCGATAACCCGGTGCGCTCCTGAAAGCGCTGCACAATCTCTGCTCTGGTTGGCGCGCCATCAATATCCGAAGGCATGGTGCGAGACTGGCGAAAAAAATCCGGATCCGATGCCTGGACCCAATAACCCAGCGTGCAGCCAAGATCCATTAGTGGGTCGCCCACAGTCGACATTTCCCAATCCAATACGCCGATGACCTGTAGTGGGTTATCCGGAGCAAAGATGACATTGTCCAGCTTGTAATCATTATGGATGACGCTGGCCTTACCACTTTCAGCAGGCATGTTGTCATGCAACCACGTGATAATTTCATCGCAATTCACCGTATCTGGTGTCACTGCGTCTGCCCAACGGCGACTCCAGCCATCAACTTGACGCTGCACATAACCAGCCGGACGACCAAAGTCATGCAGGCCAGCAGCCTGCAGATCAACCGAATGCAGGTCACCTAGCACATCAAAGAAGTTCATGAGTTGTTGCCTGATCTGATCCGGACTGAGACCCAACTCGGTGGGGTAATCGCGACGAATGACCAGCCCTTCGATGTAGTTCATCAAATAAAAATCACAACCAATCACGTCGTGATCAGCGCAAAAATGCACGGGCACTGGGCCGTAAGGAAAAACGTCTTTCAGCGCCGAAAGAATGCGAAACTCCCGCGACATATCATGGGCAGATTTTACGGTACTGCCAAATGGAGGACGGCGCAGGACCCAGCGTTCATTGCCTGACGTCAGCAAATAGGTGAGATTGGAATGGCCGCCGGGAAATTGTTTGATACTCAATGCATTGGCTGCACTACCCAGCACGGGTTCAAGGTGTTGCTTCAGGGCATCTAGATCGAGCTCCTCGCCAGGCCGAATAGCGCCGGGTCGATCGATGAGATCTGCTGTCGTCACTTGTTATTCCTGTTATTAACGCCGGGATTCGAATTTTAGGCTTGCACTTGATTCCTGAACTTTACGCCTGAACCATGAGTCTGAGCTATACGTCCGTACTATGCATCCGAACCTAGCGATAGGTAATCAGGTGTTGATACTGACTGTTCTCCAAATGTGCCAGACTATTGAATTGCGCCAGCGATACCCTGCCACCGCCATATTTTATCCGGGTCACCGAGCTGTTATGCACCATCCAATTAGTATTGATGACCTGATCATCGGGAAAGTTCAATACGCTTTGTAACACCATCGCAATAACACCGCCAGAGGTCGATAAAACTACCTTGCTACCACGCTGATGTTTGGCCATGATCTCGGCAACCACAGCTTGCACACGAGTTTTAAAATCAAGCCAGGATTCGTAGTGTTGATCTGCCGGGCCTGGGCTGAGTTCATCAGCTATCCAACGTGCAGTAGCTGCTTCAAACACCCGTTGAAACAAGCGCTCTTCCTTGATTGGCCAGTCGATGTCATCCGTAAATCCTGCACCTAGCGCATGGTCACGCAGAAAAATCTGAATCAGCGGATCGCCATTGTATTCATTCAGGGATGAATGTTGGACGGGGTCTTGCTGCTTGTCGCTGAGCATTGGCAACAACTCAGCAGCAGTCTCTTGCTGGCGTAGCAAGGTACCGCAATAAAGATGATCGAATTGCTCGCCCATCGCCTGCCAATGCTGGCAAAGCACCTTGACCTGTTCGACGCCACGCTGGCTTAGCTTGTCATAGGAATCAGCTCCGAACGAAGCCTGCCCGTGCCGGACCAGGATCAATTCACTCATGCCTAAACCTGCTAGTCAGAAAGTTGCGCGAATCGATCTGTGTGAAAGTCAGTGTTGCCGAACAATACTTCAAGTGCTGTCACACGTTTGAAGAAGTGCCCTACATCTAGTTCTTCTGTTGTACCGATACCGCCATGAATCTGAATGGCTTCCTGACCAACTTTGCGGATCGCTTTGCCCACTCGACTCTTTGCCGCCGACACTGCACGGTTTTTTTCCTGTTCCGGCTCGCTACTATCGATCTGCATCGCTGCCATCAACACAATGGAACGTGCCAATTGGCATTCAACAAACATATCTGCCATGCGATGCTGCAATGCCTGAAAGGTTCCAATGGGTACGCCAAACTGGGTACGTGCTTTACTGTATTCAACGGTTTTGTGTAGTAGCATTTCCAGCGCACCAACAGCTTCCGCACTGACACCAACAGTCGCCATATCAATTACTGCTTCGAGAACCGCCAGCGCCTTACCAGCCTCGCCAAGTCGGTTGCTGGCTGGCACTGTTACGTCAGTAAAAGTGATATCTGCCGCCCGCTTGCCATCAATTGTTGGATAAGACTGTAGTTTGACACCCGGGCTGGCAGCATCGACCAGAAACACCGAGACACCATCACGGCTGGTTGGCTCGCCAGATTCCCGCGCTACCACAACTAGTTGTTGGGCTGCTGTGCCGTTCAACGCGGCGACTTTCTTGCCGGAAATCGTAACATTGTCACCGTCTGCTTTGGCGCTGGTCGTCACATTGGCAAGGTTAAAACGACTACCCTCCTCAGAGAAGGCAAGAGCCAGTTGCAACTCGCCCGACATGATCTCACCAAGCAATTGCTCCTTGCGATCACCTTCGGCAAGTCTGGCAACAAGCCCACCACCCAACACAGCTGTCGCCAAAAACGGCTCAACCAGATTGGCCTTGCCAAACTCTTCCATTAACACGATCAGATCGACAGCCGACCCTCCCAACCCACCATCCTCTTCGGTGAACGGAACTGCCAACCAACCCAGCTCGGCAAACAAAGCCCAATTCTCAGCGCTAAAGCCTTGCTCGCTGGCGATGATTTTGTTGCGAGTATCGAAATCGTAGCTTTTTTGCACGAATCGCTGAACTTGATCTTTCAGCATCTGTTGCACTTCGGTATATGAAAAATCCACTGGCTTTCCTCTTATTCTTGATCGGGTCAAAATGTTGCGGCTTGTACTAAAGCCCCAACACTGCCTTGCAAATAATGTTGCGCTGGATCTCGTTGGATCCGCCGAAAATGGAGAGTTTGCGATTATTAAAGTAAGTTAACGCTGTCGACGCTGCCGAGCCGGGGCCAACAGGCTCACCAGAAAAATCATCTTCAAACTGCTCCGGTACGAACGGCAAACTGTGATACGCCGCCAGTTCAACAAACATCTCATCAAGCTTTTGCGACAGTTCGGTCCCGACAATTTTCAGAATCGATGATTCAGGGCCTGGCGCCTTGCCAACACTGAGTGCAGCAAGCGTCCGCAACTCAGAATATTCCAGCGCTTTTAATTCAATCTCCATCTCAGCTACCTTGCGCTTGAAAGAGCTGTCTTCGAGAAGGGTTCCCCCATTGCCGTCCGGCGTCGCAGCTGCCACTTGTTTCAGGGAGTGCAACTTGCGCTTGCTGCGTGGCACACCAGATATATTGGTGCGCTCATGGGTCAACAACACCTTGGCGTATGTCCAACCTTTGTTTTCCTCACCAATGAGGTTTGCAGCTGGAACACGAACATCGTCGAAAAACACTTCGTTGACTTCCGCATGACCGTCCAGCAATACAATCGGCTTGAGAGAAATTCCCGGGGTTTTCATATCAATCAGCAGGAAGCTGATACCTTCCTGTTTTTTGACCGTGTTGTCCGTACGCACAAGGCAGAAAATCCAGTCGGCGTATTGGCCGTAGGTATTCCAGGTTTTGGCACCGTTGACCACATACTCATCGCCATCGCGCACGGCAGTAGTCTTGAGGGAAGCGAGGTCAGAGCCGGCATTGGGTTCTGAATAGCCCTGACACCACCAGACATTACTGGCCAGAATATCAGGCAGAAAGCGCTGCTTTTGTTCCTCGTTACCATAGGACATGATCACGGGGGCAACCATCTTCATCCCGAAGGGGACTGGTTCCGGCGCACCAATAAGGCCCATTTCAGTCGCGAAAATATGCCTCTGTGTAGGCGACCAACCGGTACCGCCATATTCTTCCGGCCAGGATGGCGCGGCCCAACCTTTCTTGTAGAGAATCTTCTGCCAACGCACCAGATCATCTTTGCTCAAACGAATATTGGCATCGACTTTGGCTTTCAGGTCAGCCGGGAATTCATTTTCGAGGAATTCTCGCACTTCTTTCTGGAAGGCTAATTCCTCAGCTGTGAAGTCAACATTCACAATGTCTCTCCTTCGGATACGGCGTCGGGCACCACATAATTGCTGTTATTGAGGCTTTGCCGAACCTTGATTGATTCCGACAATCGATACAGGCGGCAATTCCCGCGAATTTGATCGTGAAGAGTATCATTGAAATGTGCTGGTGATAAGAAAAATCGAACGTATGCTCGGTTTTTGCGCGCGCTGAGCAAACAACCGCGAATACCGGGCTGAGCGCAGCAAAACATCGACCAGCAATATCGCAATCTGCGTGGATTTGCAGAAAATAATGGGGTATGCTTCGCTCTTCATTCAAGGTACTGTAATTTCTGAGAAATTCTGTATCCGACCAGTTACGATTACGACGAAGCAGGAGCTGCCATGAAAATAACGCAACTAACAAAATTGGCTTTAATGATTTTGGTACTGAGCGGTTTTGTCGCCTGTAGTTCTTCAAGTGAAGAAGCAGAGACCACCACAGAAGTAGCCACTGAATCTGATGCCGAAGCAACTGCCCGCCGCGCCCGCGAAGCTGAAGAAGCTGCACGTGCCAGAGCGGCTGCAGCTGAAGAGAGAATGATGCGTTCTGCCTTGGCAACGCGCGTTTTTTACTTCGACTTTGACGTCTCCGAGTTCCGCCAGGCGGACCGCGATGTTCTGACCTATCACGCTCGTGATCTAGCTGCTAACCCGAGCAAGCGTATCCGCCTGGAAGGCCATGCCGATGAGCGTGGTACTCGCGAATACAACCTGGCGCTGGGTGAGCGTCGTGCCAATGGCATCATGAACTTCCTGATCGTCAACGGTGCTTCACGCAACCAGATCGAAACAGTGAGCTACGGTGAAGAACGCCCAGCTGATCGCGCCAGCAGTGATGCGGCCTACCAGCGCAATCGACGCGTCGAAATCGCTGACATGTAAATCCCAGTTTCGGAAGATCAAGCCGGGCCTTGTGTCCGGCTTTTTTTCGTCTGCAATCTGGGCAAACACCGCAATGCTATTCGTTCTTCATTGCACTACCTCCTACTGCATCATCCTCCTCAGTTAGCACTTCTCAGTATCCGCACCACATCAGATTTGCAAAATCGTCTCCCGCAACTACTCCATCGCACCCCATAAACTCGGAATAGGTTAGCCCCTGCTTCTCATGCACAGCTATGCAGAAATCAGGAGGGATAAAGAGGGAAAATACGCCAGTGACCGCAGAGAGTCAGTGGGAGTTTGTGAGAGTCTGTGAGGAGACGAACTCGAAGAACAGTAAGTTAAGAGACTAGAAAAACATGTTTCTGGGCTTGGCTGGCTGAAAGCCAACAATCCAGATGAGCACAGTGAAGAGCAGAAACCCGGGGACGATGTAGAAAGCGATGTCCATTACATACTGGGCACTCCAATCAAAATAGGCAATCGCCCCGTAGCCTACCATCGCGACGACATGGGCCATTAAATAGTAAGTGATGAACGGCGCCGAATTGTGCGTCATCGGCCAGGGTTTGCAGAAAACCAGCCAGCGTAAAGCGACGATGACACCGAGAATGTCAGTAGGCCAGAACAACAGCAAATTGACATTGTGGTGCAAATCCAGATGATCGGAGATGAACCAACTGCCCAGCATGAGAATCCCGTAAACACCACTGAAAAGAGCCGTCAGCAAACCCAATAAGCCCAACAACCGAAAGCTGATTGGTGCCAGTTTCAAGCCGACACGCGAATGCGTGGCAAAATAGGACATGGGGATCTTTTTCAGCATCAGAATCAGAAAAAGCGCTGGCGCCAACAGGGCCAGAGAGGCAACTTCATGGCCATTGGTCGCTATCGTCGGAGCCGGAAAACTCATGACTTCCTGATGGTCGGAGAGCAGCATCTGCCGCCGCCCGTCTATGGCAACATCGGAGGGGATCAGCGCCAATTGCTCGCGCAGCGCCAATGGTAAATACATAGCCTCGTATTCGCTCACCTGCCGGTCGATATTGCTATTCATCAACACATCCAACGAAAAAGCGACAATTGGCACTGAGGCATAGTGAGATTGCACCTGATCACGGAACGTTTGCTCTGTTACACCCTGATAGAAATCACCGATCTTGCCGCCAAGCGCCTCATCCAGATAATCGCGGACACGGGTTGTGCAATTGTTAAAGAAATACTGGTAGTCATAGGTGATATTTTCGGGCTCCAGATTCCACAGCAGGCGACGATAGAGGATCTCTTTTTGCGGATTGGTGAGGTTAATCCTGTCCTGCCAAACTGACCTCTGCTGATTGCGATACATGGCGAATTCCCGGGTTGGCGCCGAGGTAGCCAACTGATACTCCATGATGCCTTTGAAAAAATTAAAGGAAAAACCAACAACGCCACCGCTGATATCGAATATGCCCCAGTTAAAAACCAGATCGGTATTGGTGTTTTCATCGATGACGCGCAGTGCTGTATGGCCGAAGTTATCCCAGACCTGATCACCCACATCGACAGTCAGCAGATAAAATTCAACCTGACTCATATTTGCAGGCACTGAATAGGGTGTCAGCTCATCAGCAATGGATTGGGAAAAAGACAGGGAAGGCAAACAGAAAATCAGGGCCAGTACCAGCAAGGCAGCAAATCGCAGCACTATTGATGGTCCGGGCAAGCCGCGCACTGGTGTACACCACAACGGTGAAGCTGAATTATCCGTGGCACATTTCATGGAGCGGTCAGTAGTCCTGGCGACATATTCTTATTATCAATGGTTCTTGGCATGCCGGCGACAAAAACTGAATACTATCAAAGAACGGCAAGCGATCAAGAAAGCTCTGCAGTTCCAGTCGAACCAGGGCTCGAGTAAGGGAGTTTAGTGGGATAGCAAGCTGGGCTCGGAAACTGACCCAAATCGTTGGCATAGGGAGCTGGAAGAGGAAAGAGCAAAGAGCGAAGAGCGAAGAGCGAAGAGCAAAGAGCAAAGAGCAAATCAGGATTGAACACCAGAGCAGAGCAGAACACAGAAGTTAGGCGCTGAGAAGAGCAGATAGTATGAGTACTAGCCAATTCACGCCGCCTGTAAAATCCTGTTCCATGAAAGAATGCGACTGCCCTGAAATTACGCGTTCTACAGGCATAAAAAATCCCCACTCCCTATCCGCCGTACAAAGAGTGGGGATTCACGGAATTGCTCAACAGCAGGCGAAACAGTACGTGTGGGTAAGGCGTGGGAATTTCGCCTGAAGGAGCCTCCGCTACATTGTCAGATTACGACCCTATCCCTGAATGGAATCTGAATAGCAGCAGCAGTGGCTGACGACCAGACAACAGCCTGACGCGCGGCCTGGCGTACTCTAGTATTTGGCTCAGGCCTTTGGTTCGGGCTTGCCCTGAGCGTGTGCTTTTTGCCGCTTCGCCGCTGCCGCACGCACGGCGGTGGCATAAGCCTTGTTGCCCCACTCAGCCATGGTGGCGGGCAGCTCCAAAGCTTCTTCTGGCGCTTGATAGTAATTCAGCTGCATTGTCTTGCCTTGCCGCAAGTAGGTAAAGGGCTGCAGCCCCAATGCTGTAAATTCCTCTCGGGATTGGCCATCCACTTTCAGATAGAGCTCTTGGCCGGCAATCAGGCCGAACATCAATCCTTCCAGAAAAATGCCATGTCCGCCGAACATCCGCCTGGAGGAGACAGGCCCTACGCTTTGCAGCAGATCCACTACATAAGCGACAAACTCACTGTCCTGCTGACTCACTGCCATTAGTGTTTAATTCCATAGATGCTATGATTATTGCGCTCAAAGGGGGTTGGCAGCAAACAGGATTGCTTGTGCACAGGCACAGCAAGGACGGCTGCAGTTTATCTCCCGATTGCTCGCAATATGCAATGCAAGAAAATCACAATATCAGGAGAGATCGAGTTGACCGAAAGCAAGAATGGCGCAACGGCGCTGATTGAAACCCTAGCCGATTGTGGTGTCGAATATTGCATAGCAAACCCCGGCACTTCTGAAATGCATTTGGTACAGGCGCTGGACCGCGTCCCTCGCATCAAGTCCGTGCTGGCATTGTTCGAAGGCGTTTGCACAGGTGCCGCCGATGGCATCGGCCGCATGACTGGTAAACCCGCGGCAACTCTGTTGCATCTTGGCCCCGGCCTGGCCAATGGTATCGCCAACTTGCACAATGCCAGACGCGCCAATTCGCCTATGATTAATATTGTCGGCAATCACCCGAACTATCATGTTGGCTATGACGCACCACTGACGTCAAACATCGATACGCTCGCAGCAAACTATTCCAACTGGACCAAATCCTGTTCCACAGCGCAATCGCTCGCGCAAGATGGCGCCGATGCGTATACCGCAACGCTGCGGCAGTCGTCTGGTGCAAATGGCCAGATTGCTACACTGATAATGGGTGCCGATGCCGCCTGGGGAGATTCGAATGGCCCAGCGTCGCCCAATCCAATTCCCCAGCGCAGCAAAATTGACGAGGCGACTGTCGAGGCCCTTGCGCAAGTATTTACTAGCGGCGGCAAGATTGCCATGTTGCTGGAACACCACGCCACAGAGCAAACGGCGATGGAAGCTGGCAGTAAGATTGCCAAGAAGACCGGCTCCACCCTGTTCAACGCCACTTTTCCCGGTCGTGTGGACGGTGGTCCTGGGCGCGTTGCAGTCAAACGACTCCCCTATTTCCCCGAGCAAATTCTCGAGGCACTGGATGGCTTCGACCACCTGGTGCTGGTCAATGCTGAAATACCGGCCAGTTTCTTTGCCTATCAGGGGATGCCCAGTCAACTTGTTCCCGAAGGATGTCAGGTCCATCGCTTCACCCAGAAAGAAGATGATGCCAGCGATGCTCTGCAGCGTCTTGCCGAGCGTCTGGGCGCGGGCAAAGAAGAAGTGAGTCGATTTGAAAAAATCGAGGTTAGCGAACCTGCTGGCGAACTCAAGACGAAGATCATCCTGCAATCCATCGCTGCAACACTTCCTGAAGAAGTCATAGTTTGTACCGACTCAGGTGGCGGGAACTCAGCCTATCCTTTTTGTCAGACTGCCGCGACGAATAGTTGGCTATCATTAACTGGTGGAGCCATCGGGCAAGGCGGGCCTTGCGCGACTGGCGCGGCGTTAGCCTGTCAGGATCGGCCCGTATTAGCACTGTTAGGCGACGGCGGTGCCGCTTATACGATTCAGAGCCTTTGGACTCAGGCACGAGAAGGATTGAATGTGACGACGGTGATATTTGCCAACAATGTCTACAACATCCTGACCAATGAATACGCCAAGATCGGTGTCGATAATCCCGGCGCTATTGCCCAGAGCCTGTTCGATATCAGTAATCCGATTATGGATTGGGTTGGCATGGCAAACAGCTTTGGAGTACCGGCAGCCAAGGCCGAGACCGGCGAAGAGCTCTGTCGATTATTGAAACAGAGCTTCCGTACTCCCGGCCCCTTCCTGATTCAGGCCAGTGGCCAGTTGCAGCGTTAAGCGCTGCAATCAGGCCCAATCCAGATTCTTCTGAATACGACCGAGGCGTTTGTAGAACGCCGCACACTGTTCAGCGTCGTCTTCTTCCTTATGGGGAAACAGCAAGGTGATGATTGGAATCGTAAACAATGGCAATAGCAGAGTCAGGAACGACGGATCACGCCACTCACCGAGCATTTCAATGAACTCGTACCAGAACTGGGCAAAGCCGCCTGCCGTGGCGTTCTCAACGCCATCGAACAAGGTGTTAAACAGCCACATTATCAGGCCACCAGCGAAGCCTATCGCCATTCCCCAAAACGCCGCCTGCTCTGTGGTTTTCTTCCAGTAGAAAACATATGTCACGGCAATTGCCGGTGGCACCACCATGGCGAAGCCCAATAACAGCAATTGCAGAACAGATGATATATTACCTAGCCAGGCAATGACCGCCGCCGCTGTGCCGTACAGCACGGTGACGATTTTGTAAGCCCGCAAACGGGTATCACTGTCGAAATTTTTCGAACCAGGAATCCAGTCGTTCACAAACATGGTCGAACTGGCCAGAAGAATCGGCGCACCGGAAGAAATCACTGCCGCCAATACAGCTGCCAGAGCGATACCCGCCAAAATCGGCCCCGTATCGATAGCTAGCTGCGCGATATTCAAGTAACTCGTCAGGCCGCTTTCAGCTCCGTAGGTGGCCATAGTCAGAATACCGATAAAACCGGCGACTATCGGCATGAGCGCTGCCACCACTCCGGCCAGAAAAAAGCCTGGTATCAGATAATCCTGACGTGCGGCGGAACTAGCGTAGTTCGCATAGACCGATGCGGCCGGCGTATGAATTGTCGCCGAGATAAACAAGGCGATAATGGTTGCCCAGCCAATACCAGTAAAGCTCCACCAGCGCACTTCATCCTTGTTGGCTGCTGCGAGCATCTCATCGGACAAGGCCGCTACTGACTCCCAGCCACCGAGATTATTCATGGCTATTACACCCACCAGCATCAGGCCGAAGATGATGACGCCGCAATGGACGACATTGGCGATAGCGGTGCCCTTCAGGCCGCCGGTTACGGTGAAGGTAACAATCAGGATGCCGCCAATAGCAACACCAACAGGAAATGGCAATCCTGTGACACCGGCTACGATAGAACCGATCACATAGGGTTCAATGATATTCACAACCAGATATTCAGCTTGTACACAGAGGCTGGTCAGCCACTTGCAGCGGTCGGAGCCGAAACGGTAGTCAAACACCTGGCCCACGCTGACCAATTGTAGCCGCCGATAGGGGATCGCAAAGAACAAGCCAACGAGAAACAAGGCTGCAAATGAGTTAACGCCGTACCAGAGATGCCCAAGGCCTTCGGAGATCACGTCGCCAGCCACACCATAGGTACCGGCACCACCGATACGCGTTCCGGCCACACCGGCTGCGAGCATAAAGATTCCCAGGCCGCCGCCACCGATGGCCCAGTCTGATGCACTTACGTTGCTTTTGTTAAGATAGATACCGAAGGCGACGAAGAACGCCAGGTAGACAACAATGACTAACGCCGTGATGCTCATGCAGGCCCCTCTTTATTTATTATTGATTGTTAAACTACACCCTATGCAGAACGGCTCCTTGCCATGACCTGCATCAAAACTGCGCGAATAGTATTGGCGATACTACACTAACGTTACCGAGGCTATCTACAGCAGACAGCCAACAGGCGGCTCAGGCCATAGACAGCATGCATTGACGCCGCAAAGAGAACGCGAAAATGAGCTCGCATGGTTGCTTGATAGGCAGGTGAAGAACAGGTTGGTTTAGTGATTGGCTGGAGGATTGATTAAAGAATTGCTTGGGGAATGGATTACGATTGTGGATAGAGAGCCTGCACAGAGAATCTGGATAGAATGCAACGCAATCCAGCAACGGCTAAACACCGGGGAAAACTATGACAACACCAGTTCCAGGTAGCCAAGCATGGCTCGATCAGGTCGAGGAAGCAATACTCGAACCCGACCTCCCTATCATCGACCCCCATCATCACTTGTGGAAATCCCGCTTCGGCAGAAACTACCTGTTACCGGATTTTTGGGCAGATACCCAAAGCGGGCACAATATTGTCAAATCTGTTTTTATCGAATGCGGTGCGTTTTACTTCCGCGAGGGTCCAGACCATCTGCGACCAGCTGGCGAGACCGCCTTTATCGTCGACCAATGCCGGAAGAGCAAGAGTGAGCCGGACAAGACACAAGTTGCTGGCATCGTGGCCCATGCCGACCTGACGTTGGCTGGCAGCGCGGAGGCGAAACTGACCGAGCTACTGGACTTGCATGCCAGGCAATGTGACGGTCGACTACGCGGCATACGTCATCATGCGGCCCGAGACCGCCGTCCTGAGGATCTGCAGATTCCGGGCCATGCTCAGCCCTATCTGTTCGGAAATGAAGGCTTCCGCAAAGGGCTCAGTTTGCTGGCGGAACGCGGCTTAACCTATGATACCTGGCACTTTCACCATCAGAATATCGATTTTCTTGAGCTGGCACGGGCCGTACCGGAATGTACAATGGTACTCGATCACTTTGGCACACCACTGGGTGTCGGGGTATACCGTGGTGCAAAAGATGAAATATTCAATGAATGGAAAAAGGAAATAGCCGCTATCGCCAAGTGTGAAAACGTCTATGCCAAGCTCGGCGGTCTGGCTATGCCGGACAATGGCTTCGGCTGGGACAAGGCTGAGCGGCCACCGACTTCCGATGAATTCGTTGCCGCACAAGAAAAGTACTATCTACACACACTGGACTGTTTTGGCCCGGAACGCTGTATGTTCGAAAGTAATTTCCCGGTCGATCGCTTGTCGATCAGTTATCCGGTACTCTGGAATGGTTTGAAAAAAATAGCCCGCCGTTACAATGGCGCCGAAAAACACGCTTTATTTTATGGCACTGCAGAGAAAATTTACCGCCTACATGATTAAGAATTATTTTCCCTTCAAGATGATCACCACACCATGACTGATCGCATCCTCGTTTTCGATCTGGATGGCACCCTGTCAGATCCGTTTGTCGGGATTTTTCGCAGTATGAACTATGCTTTGAGCAGTCATGATTATCTGCCGCGCAGTGAAGCCGAGATACGCACTCGCATTGGCCCACCCCTGGAAGCGACTATAGCCGAATTCGCTGAAACCGATGATCAGGAAGTGATACAACGCCTGGTTGACACCTATCGTGAGCGTTACTTCGCCGTGGGTTATGCAGAAAACCAGTTATATGATGGTGTTATTCCAACTTTGACACAACTTCAGGATAGCGGCGTTAAATTGGGCATCTGTACTTCCAAGCACCCACGCGCTGCTGCCTTGGTCCTTGAGGAATTTGGGCTGTCCGAATTTTTTACTTTTCTTAGCGGTGCCGAAAAGGCAACAAGCAAAGCCACGCAGCTGCAAGCCCTGTTACATGAAGAGCAAATCGATGGCAACGCAATCATGATCGGTGACCGCGCCATTGATTTGCAAGCAGCCAAAGCCAACAGCTTGCGCTGCGCAGGCGTACTATGGGGTTTTGGAGACAGTCAGGAACTGGCAGCGGAGCAACCGGACTATTTATTGGAAAAGCCGGGGGATTTTCTCACACTCGCCGGCTAGGATTGGCGCAAGCGTTTGATAACAGCACTGCAAATCAATACGGTTTCATCGCCAACGCATAACTCACCACGTACGAAAACGATCGAACCGCCGCTTCGGACCACCTCTCCTCGACCGGATATCAGGTCGCCCGCTTGAACTGGGGCAATGAACTCATTGTTCTGACTAACCGTCACTACACTCTGATGCGCGCCGCCGTTGGCAGCTATACATAGCGTATAGTCTGCAAATGCCATTAAAACGCCACCATGAACGCTGCCATGAGAATTGCAATTGCGCGGCTGCGCGCGAAAAGCTGTGCACGAATCACCGTCTTCCATGAAGTAAAAGAATGGCCCAATACTGTCCTCGGCATTGTCGCCGGGCCAATGTTGAAAATGCGATGGAATATCGAATTCGTCAGGTCTGGGGCTAGTCATCGTCACACTCGTCGCGCACATCTTTTTCACATTCGCCGCCATCAGGTACCGCGACATCCACAGCAGTACCAGCCACCTTGAAGGGTACTTTGGCGACGGCAACGGTCGCGCCGACCGCCGCACCAACAGTAGTCGCTGCCGCACTGAGACAGCTACTGAGTGCCAGCGCCAACAGTGCCAATACAATAGTGCGAACAACTTTCATGTCTTAACCTGGTTCGTTATCTGCAATATATTCGCTTGTCACAACTTCAGTTGCCAATAACCAACATCGAGAAATTTTTCAAACTTAAAACCAACTTCCTGCAGTTCGCCCACTTTCTTGAAGCCCAGCTTTTCATGCAAGGTAATAGATTTTTCGTTAGGCAGCGCGATCCCCGCTATCAGTACATGTATCGAAGTTTGACGTAATTCATTGATCAGACTTTCGTACAAGGCAACGCCACGCCCTTGACCGATATAGTCCCGGTCGATATAGACACTGGTCTCTCTGGCATAGCGATAGGCTGAGCGTAATTTCCAGCGTACAGCGCAGGCAAACCCGACAATTTTGCCTTCGTCTTCCATCACCAGCCACGGGCGCGTCTTATCAGCGACAACAATGCGCTGAGCCATGTCACTGCCTGCCACAGCCTGCTCTTCAAAGGTAATAGTACTGTTCTCGATGTACCAGTTATAAATTCTGGCAATCTCTATACCATCCTGCAAAGAGGCCTGGCGCACACTGGTAGTTGTAATACTCATCGGCTACTCAAATTTCCTATCGGTTTGATCTGTTCAGTGGTCGGCCCGCTTGCCACTAATTCAGCTAGCTCGACTGCCAGTTCATGGCCTCTGTCCAGCACTTCGCGGAATATATCGCGGCGTTTCTCATAGTCGAAATGTACGAAATCGCTACGATCAGATAACTTGCCATTGGGCAGGCTGGCCACGAATTCGGGTGTTGGCGCCAGCATGACTACATTACCATAGTTCCGGGCCTGTGCCTTGCGCCAGGGCAAGTGTTTGTCGAACCACCCTGGAGTCACGAAATCATGAAAATGCGGGTAAAGCACCAGGCCATCAGTATCCAGAAAAGGCCAATCAAAATGATAATCGACAATACCCCCGTCCCAATATAATCCGGCCGCAGCGCCAGCAATGTCCGCCACCCCTTCCAGTACAAACGGGATTGAACCGCTGGCGATCATAGCTTTGAAAAGATTGTTCTCGGTCAGCTCCACTTGCGCGGTCGTCAAGTCATCCAGATTTCGCCAAGGCGTCATGTCGCCCATGTTATGAAAGATCGTGCGTTCATAGAACCATCCAAGAGAGCGCCGACTGGCTGCATTCAAGACCGCACTACCAGCCAACATTGCCCCTTGCCTGAAATGACTCGCATCGCTTGGTAGCCCGCGGCAACGAGCGGCAACGATATGGGTGCGAAAGCGCGCGTTTGAAACAATTTCCCGTGCCCCGGTTCCACCCAGCACCCCCTGCAACATGGTCACCGCCTGCTGGCTCACCTCGGCGGGGTCAGGATCAGCTGAATAGCGTTCTTCACTGTACAGGGTTGCCAGCCGTTCTATTGCAGCTACCGGATCAGCTGTAGCCAGACAACACATTCGCCACGCTCCGGCACTGGATCCCAACGTAATGAGTTGTTGTGGGCTCCGGGCAAAGAAATCACCAAACAGATAGCGATCCAGACCATAGAGTACAAACCATTTAGGGCCACCGGATGCGCCCACCATGACTTTGAACAGCTCAGGATGAAACCCCTCCTCGAGGAGTCTGCGCCGTGCCGCTGGGCCTGCATGGAGTTGAAGGGATGCCATAGGGAAAGCATGATATAATTGACGGAGTGGTCAATCCACCGGTGCGAGGCCTCTATCGCGAGACCATTATCGACATTATCGAGAGATAGCGCCGCGCCCAGTCGCGCCAACCGCACGACCTCATTTCCTGCCGAAACGGAAGTCTGATTTCATGTTGAAGCCGCTCGAGCACAGTCGTCAGTCGCTGCTGTTCCTCCTCATTATCGCCAACACGATCGCTTTCGTAACCTGGCGCGTGATGCTCAATAATTTCGCCGTCGAAGAAGCCGCTTTCACTGGCGAGGAAATCGGCATTCTGCAAAGTTTGCGCGAAGTCCCTGGATTCCTGGCTTTCACTGCTGTCTTGATTCTGGTCTTCGTCAGGCAGCAAACCTTTGCTATTCTGGCATTGCTTACGCTGGGTATTGGCACTGCCATTACTGCTTTCTACCCATCAGCTTTGTGGCTTTATTTCGCCACTGTCATCATGTCGATCGGTTTTCACTATCTGGAAACCTTGCATAGCAGTTTGAGCCTGCAATGGCTCAGCAAAGACGAAGCCCCTGCTGTTCTGGGCAAACTGCTGGGCGCCAAAGCAATCACCCAGTTTGTCGTTCTGTGCCTGCTCTATGCCTACCTGTATTTCTTCGTTGCCAACTATCTGATGCTCTATTTGCTGGCCGGGGGTATCACAGTGCTCATCGGCTTATATTGCTGGCGGGCCTACCCCCACTTCGAAGACCATGTCATACAGCGCAAAGAATTGTTCCTGCGCAAAGAATACTGGCTCTACTATGTGCTGACTTTTTTGGCCGGAGCGCGGCGCCAGATATTCACCGTCTTCGCCGGCTTCTTACTGGTAGAGAAATTTGCTTTTCCTGTCGAAGATGTAGTGCTGCTAACGCTGGTCAATGCCGCTTTGACGTACTGGCTGGCACCGAAAATCGGCGCTCTGATCAGCTTCATAGGCGAGCGCAGAACACTGACACTGGAATATGTTGGACTGATCATCATTTTTATCAGCTATGCATTCGTAGACAGTATTGCCGTCGCGATAGCGCTTTATTTGCTGGATCATTTGTTTTTTGCGATGGCAATCGCCATCAAAACCTACTTTCAGAAAATTGCCGACCCTGGTGATATTGCCGCAACTTCATCAATCAGTTTTACGATCAATCACATCGCTGCGGTTGTCCTACCGGCTCTGCTTGGCTTTATCTGGTTGATCAGCCCTGCGGCAGTTTTTCTGACCGGCGCCGCAATCGCAGCGACTTCCTTGCTGTGCAGCCAGCTTATTCCCGATAAGCCCAGCCATCAGCAAAGCACGCGTCTGGGCCCGAAAATTCCGCTGCAACCCGCCGAATAAGCGCTTTCTCTATTACATTGACGACAACTGAGCTCGCTCCCTGCGTGCACTGCAGCGAGTAAGCGGAGATATGTGGAGGGTACAGTGCTGGGCCACGAAGACGATGGCAGTGTACAAGTCATCGCGGCCCGACTGTCGTTAGGAAGTGTCTAACCAAATCACCCAGACTGCGCAGCAAGCCAGCTGCGCAGCGTAAATGACTGGATCAGTCGGCAAATACGACGGTAAAGCTGACTGGCACTGATCGAGTGATACCGGGCAAACCCGCCACTTCGCGCAAGGCTTCAACACCTGCGGCCAGATTATGATTGTCAGCACTAACCACGATGGGTTTAACAGAGGTCGCTACTACACCATCAGGCGTGCGCGTCGCCATAATTTCTGCCTGATAATTTTGCGTCGCGCCATGCAGGTCCAATGTAATCGGCACGGTGAACGCCATTGATTCACCAGCATTCAGTCTACCAACCGCAGCTATGTCGACCTCACCAGAAATAGTTGCGCGCGGAAACATACCCGTTTCAAACAGCATTTCCTGCATGCGTTCGTTGCGGATAGGAATCATGGTATTCACGCTGGCCAGCTCGATATTGATAATGAAATCACCATCGCTGGAAAGGGAACCATTTACCGAGTCAAATGTGTGAACCTCGGCCACATGTTCAGCCTTGACTGTGACAAAGCTGACAGTGGAAGCGTCATTGTCCAGGGACCATTGCGCCAATACAGCCTGCGCCTGAAAGACAGACAGCAGAGTAAACAGTCCAAGTACTAATCTTCGGTTCATCGGTTTCTCCTGATTGCTACAAAGTAAAGATGTGAAAACATGGTCTAAATGAGAAGATTAGCTTAACCTAAACACCTCACCTGCGCATGGTGTTAAGCTAAAAATTCAGACAAATTGACCGATTTGAGACAATTTATTTCACTTGCAAGCCACCAGTACCCACACACCTGCCCCGTAACTTGCGGCTCGAAGGCTGATCTTCGCGCTCGTGACTCACGCTAACAGCCTTCGTATGCAGCCCAGCGCCCCCATAGTCAAGCATCTCGTCCTCATCGGCGGTGGTCACAGCCATCTGGCGGTGCTAAAGCAATTCGGCATGAAACCGGTACCGGGGCTGGCGATCACGCTGATCAGCAAGGAAATTGAAGCGCCTTACTCAGGCGCCATGCCTGCCTACTTGAGCGGCCAGTATCACCGCCGCCAAATGCATATCGATTTGCGGCCGCTGGCAATATTTGCCGGTGCCCGTCTCATCCATCAGGAGGTTACGCGGATCGACCGGGATGCACAGCGCGTCTATCTGAATGACCGGCCACCCATCGACTATGACCTGTTGTCGATTAATACCGGCTCACACCCCGACTCTTCACTTATCGAAGGTGCGGCTGAGTTCGCTATTCCTGTTAAGCCAATCGATACATTCCTGAAGCACTGGCATGACATTCATCAGGCAATCCAGAATCGCCAGCAACACGGCGGCCCTGCCTACCATGTAGCAATTGTGGGTGGCGGGCCGGCCAGCGTCGAACTGGCACTGGCCACGATGCACCGGTTGCAAAAAGACTTAGCGCTCAGCTCCGGCGACAGCCGGCACTACAAACTATCTATCATCAGTTCAGACGACAGTGTTCTGATGGCTCACAATGAAAGTGTACGGCAGCGGGCCAGCGATGCGCTTGCCAAGTGCCATGTCGATCTTTTATTGGGAGCCAAAGCGCGGCGAATTACTGCGGCCGGTTTAGAGCTGGCCAATGAGCGCTTTATTGCGGCTAACAAGGTAATTGCCGCTACGGGGGCAAGCTTGCCCGAATGGTTGGCGGAGTCGGGATTACCACTGGCTGAGGACGGCTTTGTGCAGGTAAAAGCGACCTTGCAGACCAGCAGCGACGACAATGTCTTTGTGGCTGGCGATGCCGCCACAGTGATCGATCACCCACGGCCGAAATCCGGGGTCTATGCAGTACGGCAAGGCAAGGTGCTGGCCGAAAACTTGCGTCGTCACGCAACACATAAAAGACTCAAGAAGTACTACCCGCAAAAGCAAGCTCTGGCACTACTCAATCTGGGTAACGGCCATGCACTGGCATCGCGCGGCAACTTCGCCTGGCAGGGTCGCTTGGTATGGCAGTGGAAAGATGCCATCGACAAGGCTTTTGTGCGCAAATACACCGAGCTACCTGCCATGCAGACCAAGTCCGCAATAGCGCCCGGATTGCTGTCCAGAAAAGAGTCGAAGCAGTTTGCCGAACACGCACTGCGCTGTGCTGGTTGCGGCGCTAAAGTGGCCAGCCATATTCTGCGTGAGTCACTGGATGAATTGCAATCGTCAGGAGTCGGCGCCGGTGTTCCGAACACTATGGAAGACGCTGCGTTAACGCCAATGCCTGACGGACAAGTTCTCGTGCAAAGCATTGACTACTTGCGCGGCTTTCTCAACGACCCCTATCTCTTTGCCCGCATTGCCACCAACCACAGTCTGAACGATATCTATGCGATGGGCGTCATGCCAGATTCTGCGCTTGCCCTCGTCGGCATCCCGCACGCCAGCAGCAAGTTTACGCGCACCGTTCTGAGTGAATTGATGCAAGGCTGTGCTGCCGAGCTGGCAGCGCATGATTGTCAATTGACTGGCGGGCATAGCGCAGAAATTGCCGAGCTGTGTTTTGGCCTTAGCGTCAGCGGGTTCGCAAACGACGAACAACTTTTGCGCAAGAACGGCATGCAGGACGGTGACCAACTGATTCTCACCAAGCCCTTGGGCACCGGCACCCTGCTCGCCGCTGACATGCGCTATCGCGCAAGTCATGCATGGATTCATCACGCCACGGCACAAATGCTGGTAAGCAATCGTCTCGCCGCTGAAATTTTCGGCCGCTTTGGCGCCAATGCATGCACAGATATAACCGGGTTTGGATTGGCCGGACACCTGCAAGAAATGCTGGCCGGCACCCAACTGAGCGCCCAACTGACCATCGCAGACATTCCGGTTCTTGAAGGCGCTCAGGAGACTCTGGCAGAGGGCATCATCAGCTCTTTGCATGACGATAACGCCCTGGCAGTTAGCCACCTTATGCACACAGGCACCCACAGCCCATCGCATTACGCAATTCTGTTTGATCCACAAACCGCAGGCGGTTTACTGGCCAGCGTCCCCGCTGCGCAAGTGGCTGACTGCCTCAGTGCATTGCAGCAAGCCGGCTATAGCCACGCACGCAGCATTGGCCACGTCAAGACAGATGCACGAAGCGAAGCGCGCATTCTGCTCAACTGACTTGCGCGAATTTTGTCTGCGACTCGCCTTGCATCAGGATGCTAAGCGCTATTGCCTTATTGCCCAAACCCTACCGACAGCTCTGGCGCCAACACCCTGCCTCTTACTGGCATCCGCTATATAGCCACGGTATAGTCCGGGCCATAGTCCCAGTTCTTTCTCAGGCGAATTTTAAGTATGCGTTTTCCTGCACAATCGACCCTGCTGATGCTTTTCACCACCGCATTATTGCTGAGCGGAAACAGTATTGCTCAGAACTCCGCGGCTATCATGGAGCGCTACAATAATCTGGGCTTGATTCCGGATGGTCCCACCGTGGATGCCGAACTAGGCCAGAAGATGCTGCGCCGTGGCAATACCTATAGCAATTTGCAGCGCTATGAAGAAGCTGTCGGGGAATACCGCAAAGCGATCGCTGCTGATCCGAGTCTGGCGGAAGCCTTTCGCAATCTGGCCAACGTCTACTACTTTCTGGAACGCTATGACGAGGCCAAGCCAGTGCTTGCCCGTTATATCGATTTGCAAAGCCAACCAAGCGCTGCACTTTTGGCTGCCGTGCAAACACTCGGTGAGCTGGAGCGTCAGGATGGGAATTTCGACACCGCAATCGAATACGATCTGCGCGCCATCGCTTTGGATAGTGACAATGACTCGCAAGTCCACATCATGGCCAATACTTACAACAATGCTGGCCACGCGGACAAGGCCATACTTGTCTACCAAACCGCCATCGATGTGATGCCCGGCAATGCTTTTTTTGATCGCAGCCTTGGCCGCATTCTGCAAGCTGAGGGTCGTCTCCACGAAGCCCTGGCCGCGTATCAATCAGCGGCTGCGAAAGATCCGGATTCCGAATTTTATGCGAATCTGGCGAAAAGTCTGGAACAGCAACTCAATCCCTGAACAACTGGTAATTGCTTCTCTAACTGCTACTAGTGCAGGCACATATCACAATGCTTATGCGATACATCGCCAACCACTTGCCCAAGCAAACAACTATCGAATACGAAAAATCAGCTTTGCAGCCTTGTTATTGCTCGGTAGTATGAAGCATCCAATTTTTTACCGATTGAGCCAAGCAGCAATCCAATTTCATGTCTTTGCCCGCGCCCCCGAACGTATTCCTGAACTTGCTTTCAGCCCTGTCCTTGCAGCGCGTGGCTCTGCTTTTGCTCGCCTGCCTGCAGTTCAGCGCCTGCACCAGCACATCCAACGCGGCAACGACAAATCAAGTTATTGGCTCTGTTGCAGCGGCAACTTTGGTGTCAGATGACACGCTGGTCATGCCCGACAGCGAACAATTACCAGTACGTATCTGGCGTCCCGAAGCCAATGACAACCGCGCTATAGTCATCGCACTGCATGGCTTTAATGATTACTCCAACGCCTTTTCCGAGTTCGCTCCCTATCTGGCCGAAAATTTCGCGATCGCGACCTACGCCTATGATCAGCGCGGCTTCGGCGACAGCGCTGACCGCGGTTCCTGGGCAGGGGTCAACACCTACGCCAATGACTTGATTGCAATCACCCGGCATGTTCGTTCTGAACATCCAGACACACCCTTGTTCGTGCTAGGCGTCAGCATGGGCGGCGCAGTAACCATTGTCGGCAGCAATGCCATGACAACCGGCTTGATCGACGGCATCATTCTTTCCGCACCAGCGGTGTGGGCACGCAGCACTATGCCCTGGTATCAGCGTGTGGCGCTGTTCGTTGCCGAGAATCTCTTGCCTAACTGGGGGCTGACTGGCGCCAGTGTCGAGGTGACACCGTCGGATAACATCGAGATGCTGATAGCCAATGGCCGCGACCCCAAGGTCATCAAGAAAACCCGAATTGAAGCGATATCCGGACTGGCCAACCTGATGGACCGGGCGATGCAGGAATCCACAGAAATGGCCAAGCCCACTTTGCTGCTGGTCGGTCGCAAGGATGAAATTATCCCGAACTATGCCACCGAAGAAATGATCGAGACATTACCGGCTAACTTCGACACCTTTGGCGAGATAAAGTATTACGACAATGGCTACCATATGTTGCTGCGGGACTTGCAGCGGCAAGTAGTGTGGGACGACGTTACTGACTGGATTGCACAGAGACTTGGCGAAGCTGCTAACGAGACTGCCGACTAGGCTTGCCAAACAAAGAGAACTGGTGCTTTGCTTTTAGTCAGGATTTTCTATAGCTCCGCCTTTGGCTCCGATTGTCGGTTCTATTGTTGGTCCTATTCATGGTCCTATTGTTGGCCCTATTCTTAGCCCAATTTTGGGTCCTATTGTAGGTCCAGTTGCCTGCCCATCCAGCTCCACTCCTGTGCATCTGGCATTGAGCCGACTTATTCTCCGTGCACAGTCACTAACAAGCTGCGCGCACTCGCATGATTGCGATGCTCCCCCAGATACAAACCCTGCCAGGTACCAAGCGCCAGCGCTCCATCACTGACAGGCACAGTTAGCTCAGCGCCGAGCAAGCCAGACTTGATATGCGCTGTAATATCATCCGGACCTTCATAAGTGTGCTCATAATAATCGACGTCTTCCGGGGCAAGCACATTAAAGTGAGTTTCCATATCACGGCGCACTGAACTGTCCGCATTCTCATTAATAGAGAGCGATGCCGACGTATGCTGCAACAGGATATGCACGAGCCCTATGCGCAAGGATTCAATTTCGGGTAGTTGAGCCAGCACTTCATCGGTAATCAGATGAAAGCCACGCCGCTTTGGCTGCAGAGTGATTGTGCGTTGGAGCCACATGTTAACAGGCTATCAAAGGGCTGGATCGACCAGCTCTATGGCAAACAAATTGGCCCAATGCTTGCCAGTCACCAACAAACGTTTGTTATCCGCATCCCAGGCGATTCCATTCAGAACTGCCTCGGCACTGCCCTGCTGTGTTTGTGCAGACAAACCCGTCAGGTCCACCAGTGAATTAACATTCCCGGTAGCCGGATCGATACGCAGAATAAAATCTGTTTGCCAAACATTGGCCCAGATTTCACCGTTGATGTATTCCAGCTCATTCAAATTGGCAATCGGGTTACCGTTGAGAGTCACGGTAATTTCAGAAGTAGTCACGAACCCTTCCGGATCAATAAACCGCAGCGTAGCTGAGCCGTCGCTGAGTATGAGCTGTTCATTGTTATAAGCCAGCCCCCAACCTTCGGTGGCATTGTAATGGGTTTCCAGCTGCTCAAAGGTTTCCATGTCGTAGACAAAGACGAGATGCGACCGCCAGGTTAACTGGTACATCTTGCCGTCGACATTCTCAATGCCTTCGCCAAAATAACGTTGCCCCAGCGCTGTGGATGCCAGCACTTCACCGGTTTCCAGGTCAATGCGACTCAGGCTCGACAATCCGTTCTTGCCAGTACCTTCGTACAGGTAACCATCTTCATACAACAAGCCTTGCGTGAAGGCATTGATGTCATGGGGGTAGGTTTGCAACACGCGGTAGCCATAACGCACGGGCTCTTGTGCAGTCAGCGATGACGTAAAAAAGAGGAGCAAACAGGTAAGTATGAGTCGCATGGATTCCGGGCCGAAATTAACTGAAGTCTGTTATAGAATAAAACAGCATAGCTGATAATTGCTGAATTGATTATTAACTATTATCAGCCGTTTTAACTGCATTAACTGGTCAATTGTACTGACCGTGGGAGCCCACTATGTCTGAAGACTGCCTATTCTGCAAAATTATCTCAGGGGATATTCCCTCTAACAAGGTCTATTCCGATGAGCATGTGTACGCCTTCCACGACATCAATCCAGCGGCACCGACTCATATTCTCGTGATACCGCGCAAACATTTGCACAATGTGGCGGCCAGTGAGGGTGAAGACGAGGCACTACTCGGCAAATTGCTATTGGCTGCCAACAAGATTGCGACTCAGGAAGGGTTGGAGGAAGATGGCTTTCGCTACGTCATCAATACCAATGACAACGGCGGTCAGACTGTTTATCACCTGCACTTGCATATTCTTGGTGGCCGGCAAATGACCTGGCCACCAGGCTAGTCAGGGTTTCAAGCTGGCTATCGCAGGAGCGTTCGCTGCAATCACCCCTGCTTCGGTAATCAATCCAGTCACCAGCTTTGCCGGAGTGACATCGAAGCCCGGATTGCAGACTGTGGTTTGTTCTCCGGTTAATCTGACGCTACGCGTAATACCTGTGTCATCAACCCCCTGAATATGAGTGATCTCGCGGGCACTGCGTTCTTCAATCGGAATGTCGCCACCACTGGCCAACTCGAAATCGATACTGGATACCGGTAACGCCACATAGAACGGGATGTCACTGGCCTGGGCTGCCAATGCTTTGAGATACGTCCCGATCTTGTTGCAGACATCGCCATTGGCAGTCGTGCGATCACTGCCGACCACACACACATCCACTCGTTGATTCTGCATCAGATGCCCGCCAGCATTATCGACGATCAAGGTATGGTCAATCCCATGCTGAGCCAATTCCCAACACGTCAGGCTGGCGCCCTGATTGCGCGGCCGTGTCTCATCAACCCAGACGTGTAACGGCACATCACCGGCGGCCTTGTAGATAACCGACAAGGCCGTGCCCCAGTCCACGGTGGCCAGTGCACCGGCATTGCAATGGGTCAGCACGTTGAGCCGGTCTTGCGAACCCTGTTTCTCCTGCCATAGCGTACGCAGGACCCCAGCGCCGTGTTCACCAATGGCGGCACAGATCGCCACATCTTCCTGTTCTATCTCTTGCGCCAGACGCAGCGCAGCCGGTGAGCGCTGCTCTATTGGCAGCGCATCAAGTGTATTGCGACACCGCTCCAGCGCCCAGCGCAGATTAACGGCCGTCGGGCGCGTTGCCAAAAGTTGCGCTAACACTTCAGACAATGGCTCGGCGTTATTGCGCATGGCGAGGTAGACACCGTAGGCCGCCGTGACACCAATGAGTGGCGCACCACGCACCTGCATGTGACTAATGGCATGGCACGCGTCTTCGAGTGAGAGCAATGCAACAATCTTCAATTCATGCGGTAGCAGCGTCTGATCGATGATTTGTACGGCATCGACACTGCCGTCATACCAGATGCTTTGCATAGCGTTGCCGTTTACTTGCATCTCAAATTACTCGCTCATTGCCGCCATCGACGGGAAGCTGCGCGCCAGTGGTGCAGGCAAACTGTTGACTGGCCAACGCCAATACCGCAGCTGCCACATCCGCCGAACACACCGGGGTGCCAAGCACATTGGCCGTCTTGTACTCGTCAACCGTCAAGCCATAGTTGGCCGCGCGACTAGCCAGTATTTCATCGGTCCACAAAGCGGTGTCATACACCGCATTGGGATGCACCGTATTCACCCGAATACCGTCTTTGCCCAATTCCAGCGCCGCAACACGGGCCAGCTGTGCCAGCCCTGCCTTGGCAGCCGAATAGGCGGCAGCACCAGGCCCGGGAGCCGGTACGTTCTTTGAGCCGACGATAACCACTGCCGGGTCGAAACCATTGCGCAGAAACGGGATACAGGCACGCATAAGACGCATGTGACTCGACAGATTCAGATCCAGTGAAGCTTGCCACTGTGCATCGTTCATATTCTCCAGCGACTGACTGGGGGGAAACACGCCAGCATTGCTAATCAACACATCCACACCACCAAATGTCTGGACTGCGCTATGCAGCGCGGCACGAATTGCCGTTTCGCTGGTGACATCACAATGCAGCGCCAACAGGTCTGCACTGGTCATTTGCTCTGCAAAATCTTCCGCGACATCCAGTGCCACAACCGCGGCACCTTGCGCCAGCAGCGCATCGACACAGGCCTTGCCAATGCCAGAAGCAGCACCGGTCACCACGGCCACTTTGCCCTCAAAAGCAGCCCGGCTTCCGGAAGATTTCAGCTTTGCCTGCTCGAGCTCCCAATACTCCACGGCAAACAGGTCGGCCTGCGGCAAGGCTTGCCAACCACCAATAGCCTCGGCCTGTTGAATGGCACGCACTGTGTGTCGCGTTATGTCAGCAATAATTTCCAGACGCTTGCGATTCGGGGCCAGATAGATCATGCCGCGCTCCCGCCAGACGCCATAGCGTGGCATAGGGTCCAGACACTGATGTTCAGCACCGGCATAGCGCGTAAAGTAGTCGCGGTAATTCTGGGCAAACTGCGCCAGCCCCGGCAAAGGATCGGCGTCGAAGATGGCGGCAAAAGCCTTGGCATGAATAGTGTGATCTGGGGTTAGCGGTCCACGTGTCGCCAATTCACCGCAATTGTCGCGTGTGGCAAAACCAGCTGCTTCCTCACTTGCATCCAGTCGCGCCAGTATCGGCCCGCCGAACAACTCTCCTGCTTGTTTGCGCAGCAGACTCAGATTCAATATGTCTTCAGATTCGGCAGTGAATTGCGCGCTGGCAATGGCAGGCTCACCCGCGTGCGCCGCCAAATAGTCTTCAGCTTTGTTCACCAGATCAATCATGGTGGTGTAGCTTTCCTGCGCATCGTCGGCAAAGCTAAAAATGCCATGATGCATCAGGATAATGCCTTTGATCGACGACCAATCCAGCGTTCGTGTCGCTGCCAGTACTTGTCGCGCCAGAATAAAGCCAGGCATGATGTAGGGCAGAATGAGGACGTCATCGCCGTAGATCTGCGCCAGAATCGCCTCACCATTGGGCGAGTTGCTGATTGTCACGACGGCATCCGCATGACTGTGATCGACAAATTTGTGCGGGATCAGTGCATGCAGTATCGCTTCGACTGAAGGCGTTGGCGCTGTTGGATTCAACAGGGCCAGACGCAGCTGCCGCATCATTTCACTATCGCTGAGACTTTCCAGCTCACTGAGCTGTAGCAGATAGTCCAGATTCACAGGCGGGAAACCTGCCTCCTTGATGGTACGCAAGTCCCATCCCGAACCTTTCACAAACAATACATTGACCATTTCGCCAAAGACATCTGCGACCTGCCCCTTGCAGGAAGTATTGCCACCGCCATGTAGCACCAGGTCTTCCTCTTCACCGAGCAAATTGGAGGTGTAGACACGCATGCCAACATCAGTCTGGGTGGCAGGCAGCCTGGCAAGGTCCGGATTCCAGCGATTCTTCATAATTGGAGTTTACCTGAGAGTCAGGGAAGTATTAGCGACAATGATTTAGGGTATTTTAGGCAATAAAAAACGCACCGTCTTGCGAGGGTGCGTTTTTGGGGATCTTGCTTGTCGGCTGGTTTAAGGCTCGACGATGGAAATACTGGCCATTCCCGCCTGACGGGCCGCATCCATAATACCCACCATGGTGACCACATCTGAATCCGGGTCTGGCTGGATAATCACCGAGGCAGCCGGATTTTCAGCTTTCAATCGGTCAATATTGGAGCGAATCTGGGTCTGAATGATTGGTCGAGGATTACCGTTCAGGATAATCTCGTTGTTAGGACCAATCTCGAAGAGAATATTGCGATTATCATCATTCTCGGGTGGTGGTTGATCATTGTTGTTGTCGCTGCTAGCCGCAGAAATAGCGGTTTCCGAAAGGAAGGTAGCGGTTACAACAAAGAAGATGAGCAGGATAAATACCACGTCCAACATAGGCGTGAGATCGATTTTGGCATCATCCTCGGATTTGCGACCGGCGATTTTTTTCATTGTTAAGTCCTGACAATACTTCAGCTACTACTAAACCCTGAGTATAGCAGTGACAGTCGGTTTGGCAACAGCCTGATTGCTCTCCGGACACTGAAATATCACGGCTATTGCGGGGGCTGGCCAGAAACAATGCCATAATTCTCCACGCCAGTAGCCACGCGGGGTCGGGGTAGCCAGACTAGCAAGGGATCAGGTCTTACCAGCGCCCCGGATACCAGTGGTGCCAAGGACGCTGGAAGCCTGTTGGCATTACTTCTTCAGCGAAGCTACTGCGAATTTTGCCAACTCATTCAGTTGCTTGGCGTTTTTACCATCACGGGAATTGACGCGCAGGCCATGCAGCGTATTCATTAATACGTCCGCGGCAAACTCAACCGTGATGCCCTTCTTCAGCTTGCCCTTCTTCTGCGCCTCTTTCAGACGCGCCACGATTGGCTTGCGGATGCTGCCGAGCGAAGAACGCACAATACGCTTGATATCCGAATTGTAGTTAATGCTCTCGCACAGACTGTTGACCAACAGACAACCCATGACGCGGTGCTTGTTGGTGACGCCGATGACGGCCTCATCAAACAACGCTGAGATGGCTTCCCACGGACCCAAAGAATCATTCTTGAGGGAATTAGCGATATGTTGATCGAGAATCATGTTGTATTGATCAACACAAGACTTGAAAAAAGTATCTTTGTCTCCGAAAGAGTTATAGAGCGTACCGCGGTTAATGCCAGTACAGTCTAATAACTTCTGGACCGAACTCGCTTCGTATCCTTCCTTCCAAAACTGCTCCATTGCATTTGTTAAAACTTTGCTTTCATCGAATTCGACTGGTCGTGCCATAAAATAATACTCGGTTTTTTATCTTGAATTTCTAACTGTCAATTCACAAAAATCTTAAAAAAATTATCGCTGTCGCAATAACTTCTTCAGGACGAATTAGGAAGCGCGCTATTGTATTACAGGAATTTCAGATTTACACCAACTCAAAGAGAAATTTTCCAGCATCACGAAATTACAAGGAACGATCACTCTAAAATCTGGCTATTAGTGCTTACAACACCAAAAAGTGAGTAGTTGCAATGCAAACCATTCATACATTAGCCACTTTGTTGCCTGCTTTATACCCGCATTATCGACTCGCGTTAAATTTTGAATGGCAATTCAACTAACGTACAGCATGGAACCGAGACACAGGAAAATGCAACAGGCAACTGCTCAAGAAGAGAATAAAAAGGAATAAAATGACAACTACTCACGCTAGCGACAGAAAAGTCCGTCAAACGCCTGAGCCATGCGGGGTAACCAGCAGGTGCAACTACTGATAGCGCACCAGCGTTACTACCAGACCAATCAGACCGCCAAACGCACAACCCCAGACGACCAGCCAACCGAGATGCTCACGAATCATCTTCTGAACAATATCTTTAACCATCGCTGGCGTCATCGCATTGAGTCGCTGATCAATAATATGCTGCAAGCGCTCACGCAAAGCCTCTTCATCCAGTGCACCACGCAAGGCCGCCTGCATTTTCTGCTGAAACTGCTCATCCTGAAGATTGCTTTTGAGAAAGTCCCGCATACGCTCAACAAACGGGCCCTGCAGAGACGTGAGCGCATCCCGCCCGCCAATCATGCCCAGCATACCGGCAAATGAAGAGGACATAATGACATCCAGCAGGGATTCGAACGCCCGCTCAAAATCAATATCGTCTACCACGTGCTCCATACCCTGCTGCAGGCGTTGTGATGTATCACCAATCTCATGAAACATTTTTTCCAGATCCGCCTGATCAAAGAACTGCTCCATGATCAGGTTTCGAATACCGACCTTGAACTCCTCGAAGCGAATTTGCACTACGCCTGAGCCGTACAGGCCCGGGACGCGTTCAAACAGCATATGCACAGCAAGCCAGTTGGTGATACCACCGGAGAGCGCGAACAGACCTGTATTCAACAAATACACATCGAACGGTGCAGCTACTAGTAAACCGGTGACCACTAGCGAAGCAGCAAGAAGATTACTGACAAGACTCTTATTCATTGCAGGATTTATCTGTCCCAGGAATTGTGAAGTTCGGGTTAAGCAAAAGAGGCGGCATCATAATGTAAAGCGTCACGTCGCAGCAACTGACTATTAGAGCTCTAAGGGGCTGGGGGATTCAAAACTACAATTTCATCTGTTCGATGATAGGCATGCGCTCGCGTATGGCACGCAAATTGGGCAAATCGATCTCTGCCACGGCAATGCCTTCACCAGATTCGGTGACCTCAGCCAATACGGTTCCCCACGGATCGATGATCATGCTATGGCCCCAGGTCTCGCGCTTTGGATTGTGCTTGCCTCCCTGATTCGCAGCAACTATATAGCATTGGTTTTCAATCGCCCGCGCTCGCAGCAAGGTTTCCCAATGCGCCTCGCCCGTGACCTTGGTAAAGGCAGCAGGGACGGTAACGATTTCTGCGCCTTGCTTGAACAAGGCCCGATACAACTCTGGAAAGCGCAGGTCGTAACACACACTCAAACCCAGACAACCCATCGGCGTGGGCAATGTCACCAAATCGGTGCCGCCTTCGTAACTGCGTGATTCGGAGTAGCTGGCCTGACTGTCTGCTACCTGCACATCAAACAGATGGATCTTGTCATAGCGAGCAACTAAAGCGCCGGAACCGTCGTAAACCGGACTGGCCGGACGCACGCGTTCCTTATCCACCAGATAGTCGGGATCATCGGCTTGTAGTCCGGGCCGTGAGATAAGAGGAATAGTGCCGCCGATCAATATCACTTGATGCGTCATGGCCTGACCTGACAAGAAATCCTGAATCTTGCCGCGACCTTGCTCTTCGCCGTATTCGCGCATCGGACCACCCTCGAGCACTGCAAATACTTCCGGCAACAGCACTATGCCAGCACCCTGCTCAGCAGCTTGTTCGATCAGGCGGCCGGCCGCCGCCAGATTCTCATCGATATTGGCCGAACTGACCATCTGCACTGCAGCTATTTTGTGCCCCATAAAATTTGCCCTGTTGGTGCTGCCTGTCCTGGCATTGTTCTATTCATATTGCCTGTCAGTGAATGTATATCTGGTGATTCAGACAATGCTTTGGCGAAAACCTTATCATAGTGTACCCCGGCAGTGAGATGCGCCGAATGAAATATTATCTATTCATTAGAGACTGGCAAGCAGGCCTTAAACACAAAAAAGCGCAACACCGGGATCGGTATTGCGCTTTTTGTGATCATAACCGGCACATTGGACGGTCAGTGTGCTGGTCTTCAGTTTGGCTTGCGGAACAACAATATGCCCCAGGCCAGATAATCGTTGCCACCCGCCTCTATCCAGTGTTTCAAGCCTTGAATCATACGCTCTATATAAGCCGGTGATACCCATTGCTCTAACTCTTCACGACGCGACAACAATTCTTCCCTGACTCGTGTGTAGTGATTCACCAACTGATGCGTCATGACTTGTACATCAATTTCTTCCCAGCCTAGCCGCTTGGCTTGTTCGCGATAAAAAGCCACAGACCCCAAACTGCTCAGATGAATACGCTCAAGGACCGGCTCCAATACGCCTTCAGGGCAGTCGTCAGCCTGCATGGGGTCGGTGAAAATCACCTGTCCGCCTGGCTTGAGAACCCGATCAATCTCCGTCATGACTTGTGCACGTTCGCCAGAATGCAGAAACGAATCCTGCGACCAGGCCATATCGAAACTCTCTGCATCATAGGGCAGGTTTTCAAAACTGCCATCCACCACGTCGATTTTGTCTGTAAACGCTTGTTCTTTGGTTATCTGGCGATTGCGCTTGTTCTGTGTCTCACTCAGATTGATGCAATCCACTGCACAACCAAACCGCTTTACGAGGTAGCGCGCCGCACCGCCGTAACCTGCACCAAGATCGACAGCGCGAGAATTCTCGTTCAGCCCCGACAACTTTTTCGCCATGGTATCGACAGTTCGTTGCGAAGCCGTGGCAATCTGTTCTGTGGTACTTTCATACATGCCAACATGAATGTCTTCACCACCCCAGACATGGAAATAGAAATTATCCGCATCATCGCTGTTATAGTATTCCTGAGCCGTTTGCACGACTTCCGAGTATTGCTGCGCCATGGAGTTATCCTTCTTCCGGAGTTTCAATATATTTCTTCGAGGCAACGTGCACGAAGAAATCAGGCTCGCCATCCTTGTAGTCTTCCTGAAAATCACCGTAGGTGACGATATTCTGAAAGCCGACTTCTTTCATGAGTTGGCGCACATAAGCCACACGCAACGGAAACATGTTGAGATGGAATTTCTCACCATCTTCAAACGAATAGCAAAATCGCGCCAGTGAATCATCAACAAACTCAGGCGTTGCTGTGACCCCTTCGCTACCGTAGTAATAATTGCGCTTGGGTTTCGCACCGCTATCCAGAATGGCATCGTAATTACGATGGTCTAACACGAGGATGCCATCGTGACGTAAAGTGGCATAATATTCTGCCAACGACTTGCGGCGATCGTTTTCATCATGAATGTGAGTAAAAGAATTACCCAGACAAATTGCCGCATCATACAGGTCGTGAACGCTACGGTTCAGCCAACGCCAATCGGCATGAACTGTGCGCAGAATATGGCCGCGCTTTCTCGCGTTTTCAAAAGATTTAGCCAGCATGTGAGGGCTGCCGTCGGCACTGGTTACTTCAAAACCAGCTTCCAGCAACTGCACGCTGTGATAGCCAGTCCCACACGCGGCATCCAATACTTTCTCTGCGCCATGCTGACGCAACAATTCTACAAAAAAGTTGCCTTCGGCTTTAGCGCGCTTATCCCAATCAATCAACTCGTCCCATTTATTGACAAAGCTGTGTACGTATTCTTCGACGTACTTGTCGGTCTCGCGAATTTCTGTTGGATCACTGCCGTAATCTTGATCTTTATCCAACTCTAATACGCTGGTCATAGCTATACTCCCGCCCCGTTAGTTCCCGAATGAATTTTTAAGATTAAATAATCCCGCGAATCGACACATGACAGAAAAGCCAAGATCCCGATGCTGCAGAATAAATTGAATTGTCGTTTTGCTATCAGCTTGCTACAGAACAGCAACAAACTGTAAAGAACCCGTAAATCTGCAAGATCAGCCAGAAAGGCCGTGATCATTACACTTTACAGTATTGACATGCGACAGATGCGCACTAAGTAAAGAGGTTAGGATAGGGGCTGACTAGGCAAATGTCCAATATAACCAAAATTATTGGGAACTGAACCGGAAAACGGCGTTCATTTCGCCGTTTGTTCGCCCGCGATATTCTGTACTTAACGTTTTTTAATGGTAAAGGAAGTTACTGAGTTAACAGTATTTTTTTAGAAGCGAAAGTTGTCTGGAGCTATTGTGGTGCAACTGGCTGCTCTGCGGCAGGTGGCGCATCGACTGGGGCGTCATTTTCCGGTGATCCAAAGGCTTGCTTGAATTCGGGCTGCAGCCCATCCCACGGGCCTTCCAGTGTGTAAACCGCGCTCGTCAAGCTATCGACCTGCTCACCAAAAATCTGATCAAACAGGTAGGCCCCTACTGCAAGCGGTATATTGGCGGTTAGCAGCCCCAACCAGGGGATATTATCGCTAACCGGCAATGTCACGAACATTTCACCTTGAATCGTTTCCTCCGCGAGGTTTACGTCACCAGTGATCTGATACAGGCTGCTGGGGCCAGATATCACCAATCTGTCGCGCAGATGTAACAATCCGTCTTCCATTTCCATATTGCCGGTAATTTCGTCGAAGGCTAGTCCACGACGGAGCAAATCATCACTAAAACGTAGCCGTCGCATGATTGCACTAAAATTAATAATGCTGACCAACTTCAAGGCGCCACTACCAGCGCTGTCTTGCAGAAACCGGCCATTCTCCACGCGCAAGCTAATATCGCCTGACAATGAAGAGCCGGCGAAGAACGCCGGTGAGCCAGGCCATTGCACGTCAGCTACAAAGTCAGCACGCGAACTGGTCAAACTGGCCGCAAAGCCATTCGCCAATAATACATCGCCAATATCGTCTGCCGTCAGCGTAGCAGTCAATTCACTGCGGTGTTCGTTACCGTCGTAGAGCCAATTGAACTGAGGTGTGAGTTGTTCTATAACAGCAATCTCATCCCCCATGCCCACACGCAAGCCACGAAAATCGAATGACAAGTCGCTGAAACTGGCGCCTTCTTCAGTAGGCATAAGGTTAAAAGCCCAGCTACCGAAATCCAGGTCTCCGATCATGAATTCGTCAGTGGCAAATTGCATGGCTGGCAGCTGCCTGGGATCAATTTCCAATAAGGGGTCAACTCGCTCTTCTTCTGCCTGTTCAGCCACGTCAGCGATCGTTACGTCCTGGGAATTGCCTGCCACAATATCTTCTTCGGACTCTTCTGGACCAGGCAGGCGCACATACTCAAAATTCAATTGCAAAGGATTCCCCGAGTCAAAGGGAAGTATGACTCGGCCTTGCAGATTTTCACTGATCAGCCGGGTTAACCATCCTTGCTGCTGCTCATTTGGCTCAATTCGCAACGCCACGCTGGCGATTTCCTGTTCATAGATATCGAGCACATCAGTCGTCACATCAATAAAGGCGATTGAGTCGCTGGCACCTGAGACAAGACTCTCAACACCGGATGCCGGGGTCGCCGTATCGGCGCCGATACCGGTAATAAAATCCGTCCACTGGGACAACTCGAGCCGCTCTACCGCGCCAAGAATGGCCAGCCCTTCACTTTCGCTGTCTGCCAGACTCGACATCAAGGCCTGCTCGGTGCCCACTTGCACAACGCCATTGACCAACCGGGAATCCGCCATACTGAGTTGGAATTGCAGATTGTCGCCCAACTCACCGCGTACTAGCTGTGTGCCATCGGCAAAATCCATTTGCAATGCTAGAGCACTGCTCGACTCAGCAGGCTTGCTGAATGGTTCTGGCCAATGCAAAGCCGTGCCCAAAAGATCTGACTGGATTGCCAACTGAGTTTGCTGTGGCGACTCACCTGTTTGATCGATCAGCAAATCGGTAGTGTAAGCAAACTCACCATCTGCTCTGTTCAACAAAGCACGTACAAACGCGCTCTGCCGAGGCCAGGCGGCAAGATCCTGGGTAGCGACACTGCCGTCACCGCGCAAGGAAATGGCAGTAATTCTGCCGCTGTCGTCGGTTAGCGATCCCAAAGTGAAACTGACTGGCTTGTTAAACAAATTGGCAGTCAAGAGCGTCTCTTCAACACCAGTACGCGTGTCAAAAATAATAGGGCCATTCACGTCCGCGAATGCCAGAGAAAACTCGGGAATATCGAGCGTATTATTTTCCAGATTCATCACCAATCTGATGTCCGGCGCGCTGTCCGGCTGGCCCAACGGAATCAATACATCAATATCAGCATTGAAATCCCCTGCTGTTTGCCAGTCAGAGAACGCGCTCCTCAAGTTTTCACCAACCGGTGCGGCTTGCAAATACTCCAGACCCGCAGCGGTAGTACCCTGCGCATCTCCGCTCACTCGCAGCCAGTTCAATTGATTTTCGTCACGGCTGACAATACCGCTTGCCTCACCCAACCGCAGATCCAGACTCCCGCCCTGGCTGACCGTAATCGCAATATCGTTGTCACTGGTTTTTACCACGGCTGACAGATCACTCAGCGCTGGCCATTCATCGCTAAAAGCAAACTCACCGCTCTCGAGCTGGAAAAAACTCTGGAAGGTTTTTTCAGCCGGGCCAGAACCATTTACCGTAGACCCTCGAAATAGCACCGCACTGTTTTCTAAATCACCATCAATAATCGCTCTTTCCAGAAATTCCATGGTGCCACGCAAATCCGGTTGCACATTGGCGCCGTCAGGCAAATAGAGTGTTTTTTGTGTGGCATCCATGCGAGCTGCGCCAACGAGCAGCTCCAGGTGCGCATCGCGCCCACCATCCAGGAAGCGACGCAGATTGGATGTAAATTGCACACGCCCGTCCACTGCCTCGGATTCAGCGATAACTACGTTACTCGCCAGCATGACGTCCTGGCCGTCGCGCAGATCAACACGGAAGTCGAGGCGCCCGTTCACATAATCGTAATCCCAGACTTGGGTAAATACATTCGGGATGTTGATGCTGAAATTGTGGGATTCAACTTCGGCAAAACCGCTTATATAGTCAGCAGTGGTTTCAGATAATTCGATATAACCAGTAATGCCCCACATATTGGGAGAACCACGCACCGAACCAAGCGCAATGCTATCGGCATTACCTATGACGGTTAGTGCACGGCTACTGTCTTCAGTCAGCGGCAGCGTAACGGTCAAATTCCGCAAGGCGCCAGTCGGCGCATAAGCTGCCAATTGCTCACGCTGATCTGGAGATAGCAAATTACTGTTCATGGCTAGATCAGCGAGCAAATCAAGATAGAGATGATCGGCTGTCACCTCCAGATAGTCATCGCTTAGCAAATCGAATGCGACATTGAAATCATTCCACTTGCGCTCTTCATGCTCAACACTGAAATTGACAATCCGGCCCTTCCATTGACCGCTAGCCGCAGTTCTTTCCAACACAGAAAAGCCAGACACGTTACTCACTTGCAAAAGTTCTTCGCCTGGCGTTGCAAGGTCGATCTGCTCGACAGCTATGTCACTGGTAATACTTTGAATCTGACCACTGCCGAGACCAAGCCAGAACTCACCGCCACCAAGAAACGTTGTTAGGTCAAGGTCGGCCAGCGTAATCCCGCTGACCAAGGTCGAATAATCGGCCTGCGGTATATCGAGATGCACTTGACCTGATACGTTAGCCAAGCTGTCGCCGCTAAACTCCAACGACAATCGCAGCGGCTCATCGAGTTGCTGCAAGTTGGCATCGACATGCAAGTAGTGCTCACTGTCCCGGTTCTGAATAACCGCTGTGCCGTTATCGATGCTAAAACGCTCACCGGCCTGATTGCGGGCATTGATGACAACCGAGCCAAGATCCAGACGCGAAACTCGCAAAAACGTTTGATAGAGCGTTTCCAGATCGATGTTGCTGCCGCCCCCACCATCCAGCCCAGCTACCTGCCAAACACCCTGCTCGTCCTGCAACAGATTGAATGCCAAACCATCGATAGTAAATTCTTGCAGAACCCAGCGTCGCTCCCAAAGACTGCGCGGCATATCGACTACAATCAGCGCGCTACCCATTTCCAGCACACTATCGTTAGCCTGATCGGAATCGCCGCCCAGTAGCAGGCTCAGATTATTTAATTGCAGAACAGGATTAAAGCCGTCGAAGCTGCCAGAGATAGAGTCGATTTGCACAGGCAAACCTGTGCTCTCATAAATCTGGCCTTCGAAGAAAGAGGTGTATCCGGAAACAGCGGGCATGAATTCCCGCCCAATACTGACATAGGCCGCCACCATGACGACCGCCACAACTATCAGCAATGTAATATGCCGATAAAGTTTTTGCAGTATTGTCTTTAGCTTCATGAGCGTGATGTTTGCCTGTACTGGCTCAATAAACCGTTGCTGTAGTTAGCGGGCATGCTCAATGTCATTCGGGCTGTGTTATCGGTTAGCGAATATGAACTGAGTGACGGATGGTACAAATCAAACCTGCAGCATAGCTCGATTAAACGGTCCTAACGCGTTTCAGTTATAGGCGCTGCTTGCTTAACCCCAACTGAAACGACTAATAGAGTACGACGTCGAACTGCTCTTGAGTATACATAGGTTCGACTTCAAATTTGACCGTCTTGCCGACTATTTCCTCCAGCCCGGCGAGGGTATTGGACTCCTCATCCAGCAGGCGGTCTACCACTACCTGTGACGCCATCACAAGCAGGACATCATTCTCGTAGGTGCGAGCAGCGTTGAGAATTTCCCGAAAGATCTCATAGCAAACCGTTTCAGCCGATTTCAGCGTGCCGCGCCCGGCACAGACAGGGCAATGACTGTTCAGGGTCTGCCCCAGGCTTTCCCGAGTACGCTTGCGCGTCATCTCAATCAGACCCAGTTGTGAAATCCCGGTGATGGATGTACGCGCATGATCTTTTTCCAGCGCTTTCGCAAAGGCGCGTTGCAGTTGCCGCTGGTGTTCAGGGTCCTGCATGTCGATAAAATCGATGATAATAATACCGCCCAGATTACGCACCCGGAGTTGGCGCGCAATAGCAGTGGCAGCTTCGAGATTGGTTTTCAGAATAGTTTCGGCGTGATTGCGAGTACCGAGATAACCGCCAGTATTTACATCGACGGTAGTCATCGCTTCTGTCTGATCAATCACCAGATCACCACCGGATTTCAATTTGACCTGACGTCCGAGCGCCTTGTTGATATCGTCTTCTATACCGAACAACTCAAAAAGGGGCCGGTCTCCCTCATAGATTTCCACAGTGGTATCGAGCTCAGGCACGAAATCACCGAGGAATTGATTGATCTGATCAAAGGTCGCTCGATTGTCGACCCGGATCTTTTCCACATCGCTCGTGATCAGATCCCTGACCGTACGCATATAGAGCGGTACTTCCTGATAAACCGCTTTAACACCATCTTTACGACCGATGCGCTCGTCGACCTTGGACCACAGGCGTCTTAGGAAACGCACATCTTCGGCCAATTCGTCGGCATTGGCACCTTCGGCTGCCGTACGAATAATAAAGCCACCCGGCTGATCCCAGTGCTCTGTCTCTAATACTTCATTCAACAAGGTCATGAGACGTTCGCGTTCTTCTTCATCTTCCAGACGTTGGGAAATACCCAGATGTTTGCTGCGCGGCAAAAACACCAGATTTCGTGAGGGAAGAGTCAGATGGGTAGTGAGACGCGCCCCTTTGGTACTGATGGCATCCTTGGCGACCTGAACAACGACGGACTGGCCTTCGCGCAAGAGTTCCTGAATCGGTCGCGACTCAGCATCGCGCACTTCATACCCTTCGCTATCGATAGCACTGATATCCGACGCATGCAGGAATGCCGCCTTGTCCAGCCCAATGTCGACGAACGCCGCTTCCATACCGGGCATAACACGTGCGACCTGACCCCGAAAAACATCACCAACATGACCTCTGTTGTTGTGACGCTCGATAAAAATTTCCTGCAGCAGGCCATTCTCGATTAACGCAACGCGAGTTTCCATCAGCGTTACATTAATCAGGATCTCTTCACTCACAGTCTTACTCCGTCTCTATTTGCCAGCAGGAAATATCGAACTCCGCCAGCAATTGCGCCGTTTCATATAACGGCAAGCCCATGACAGCACTGTAGCTGCCCTGCAAGTCTTGTACAAATATCGCGCCCAGCCCCTGAATTGCATAGCCACCGGCCTTGCCACACGGCTCACCAGTTTGCCAGTAGCGACTGATCTCTGCCTCGCTGATGGCCCGAAAGGTGACGCTACTGCTACTCACACAACTGGCTTGGCGTGCGTGACCAGCTACCGTCACCGCCGTTAACACACGATGACTGCGGCCCGACAATTGCGCGAGCATCTTGCGCGCGTGCTCCTGATCTTCTGGCTTGCCAAGCACTTCGTCGTCCACCACCACAATGGTATCGGAAGCCAAAATAATGGCACCGGGCTCGTCAGCAAATTGTTGCAAGGCAGCTGCTGCTTTCTCTCGCGCCAGCCTGCTGACCAACGCATTGGCGGACTCACCAGCATGCGGAGATTCATCAATGTCCTGCGGGGCAAGACGACAAATCACACCGATCTGGCGTAAAAGTTCCAATCGTCGGGGAGAAGCAGAAGCCAGGATCAGGGAGGCGGTATCAGCCACGGTGATTGCCACATTCAATGCACATCAAAACTGCGTCGCACCTGGCGCAACAACTGAAATAGCGACGGCCAGATAACCGCACTCGTCAATGCCGCCATTAAAAACATCAAACTTGAGGCGGTTGTTTGATTCGTCATTAGCTGCAACCAGTGCGTGACCATCAAATTCAGACCAACCAGCGCCAGAACCAGTCCGGCCTGTTGCACATAGGAAAACATGCGCAGTCGCAAATGCAGACTCAAGGTGACATAAGCCACAATGACCAGCGACATGGCATTCAGTCCCAGTGTTGAGCCTTCAAGAATATCCAGCAACAAGCCGGCCATCCAGGCCGAACCAATACCTACTCGATAAGGCAGCGCCATGACCCAATAGATCAACACCATGGGCACCCATTCCGGGCGGTAGTTCATGGCCCAATCCGGAAACGGCACGATCGCCAAGAGATAGGCAACAAAGAAACTTAGCAGAATGACCCAGAGGGAATGCGCGCGCTGCTGAATCACCATAGTCAGGCCCCTGTATCCTGCACGGCTGACTGCTCAGGCTCGACTTGCTCAGTCGGCTCGGCAATAGCAGGAATATCGGGCTGTGCTGTGGCATCTCCTGACTGTTCGCCTTGCGCAGTAGTATCGCTATCAGCAGACCCATCTGCTGGTGCCACGTCTTCCTGCGCAGGCATATCGATCGGTTCAGCCAGCAAAATATCGACCTCGGGTGTTATAACTTCTTCATCTTCGAAGACCAGCATGACATGGCGGGTGCTCGCCATGGCTGCCAACGGCCTGGCACGGACAGTCGCGAAATCCTGACCGGGGTCGGCATAGACACTGGTCACTTCCGCGACTGGATAATTTTTCGGGTAGACCTGACCCATGCCGGAACTCACGAGCAGATCACCGGCCAGCATGTCCTGGGTCTGGGTGACAAACTGCAGCTCAAGAACCGACGAGGTATCGCGACTGCCTCGCGCCAATGCGCGCTCTCCATTACGATTTATTTCGACGGGAGTAACGTGATTGGCGTCAGTGATCAACAATATCCAGCTCGTATAAGGCAGCACTTCATCAACCTGCCCCATCAGCCCATTGGCATCAATCAATGCCTGACCGACAAACACACCATCAGTTGAGCCTTTGTTAATCAGCACACGCTTGGAATAGGGGTCTGGCGAGACATTGATAATCTCCGCCGGCATGACCTCGCCTTCGATAACTTCTGCCGCTTCCTGCAACTCTAGCAAACGGCTGTTTTCACTGGCCAGTGATTCGAGCAATTGCAATTCACGTTGGGCGACCAGTAATTCTTCCCGCAGGTTTTCGTTCTCTTCAAGTAAATCTGTGCGCGAAACAAACACATCGTCAATCCAAAAGGAGACCCTGGTAGGAATGTCCGCCACCCAATAGACTGGGGTCGTGAAATAGCCCAGCCCAAAACGGACTCTTTCCAGATAGCCAAATCGATAGTCGGCGAACATGACGCACACCGAAAGCAACACAAAGGCCAGTGCCCGATATTCAAGCGCGACTCCTTTTATAAACAGGGTCTTATCGATTGCGGGTTTACCTCATGCAGGATATGCGAAATGGGCTAACTTTAGCGCGTCCACGAGACTAATGCCAGAGCCTCAATGCCCGTATTAGTAGTTATAATTCAATACACTACGCTTGTTTTCCGGCCTTTTGACAAGGCAATTTTCAACCATGCCCACCTTACCCACGCTACGCCGTGGGCCGACGATTTGGCAATAAAAAAGGGGCAGTCATGCTGCCCCTTTTGCCGCGTATCCAGTAATCGCTGCTCACCATGGTGATCAGACGTCGATCTTACTCTAAAGACAACAAATCGATGTCATGGGAATCCATAAGTTCCATGGCCTTGCCTCCGCCGCGCGCAACGCAAGACAGCGGATCTTCTGCCACAATGACCGGCAAGCCGGTTTCCTCGGAAAGCAGCTTATCCAGATCCTTCAGCAAGGCACCACCACCGGTAAGCACCAGACCACTTTCGGCGATATCCGAAGCCAGTTCCGGTGGCGACTGTTCCAGCGCACTTTTCACCGCCTGCACAATCGCCGTTAGTGGCTCTTGCAAGGCTTCGAGAATCTCGTCGCTATTCAGAGTGAAGCTACGTGGCACACCTTCAGCCAGATTCCGGCCACGCACGTCAATCTCGCGAATCTCATTGGAACTGCCGACATAGGCACAACCAATCTCTTTCTTGATACGTTCAGCCGTGGCATCACCAATCAGGCTGCCGTAGTTGCGTCGCACGTGAGTCGTGATCGCTTCATCGAAGCGGTCGCCACCAACGCGGACTGATTCTGAATAAACCACGCCATTAAGAGAAATAATGGCAATTTCCGTGGTACCACCACCGATATCCACTACCATTGAGCCGCTGGCTTGCTCGACAGGCAGACCGGCACCGATGGCAGCAGCCATTGGTTCTTCGATCAATCGTACGTCGCGGGCACCGGCACTAGCCACTGATTCACGAATCGCACGGCGCTCTACCTGAGTCGATTTACAAGGCACACAGACCAGAACGCGCGGGCTGGGCGGGAAGAAACTGTTCTCATGCACTTTATTGATAAAGTGCTGCAGCATTTTCTCAGTCACCTGGAAATCAGCGATTACTCCATCCTTCAGGGGGCGGATTGCCGTGATATTACCCGGTGTTCTGCCGAGCATTCGCTTGGCGTCTGCACCGACTGCGGTGACAGTTTTCTGGCCATTATGGGTACGGATCGCTACGACCGACGGCTCGTTCAGGACGATGCCTTCATCACGGACATAGATAAGGGTGTTCGCCGTGCCCAGATCAATGGACAGGTCGTTGGAGAACATTCCCCGAATTTTTTTAAACATTGACTTGTGAATACCTCAAATTAAAGATTCCGATCCCGGACGCATTCTATTGTTGACGGCAACAAGGGCCATTGATTTAGCGTCTGCTGAGGTTTTGTTATCAGCCTTTACGGGAGCAGGATGGGCTAGTGGAATCTCCTGGAGCAATAGACCTTTGTAGCAGAACCCGAAGTGGCAGGTGAGATTTCCGATCTGTCCGACATTCAGTGCTCTTCAATTGACGTAAGTAGGCAAAATTCAAGTATAATTCTGCCTTCCTGCGGCTAGAACGCACTCTAGCAACGGTCAAGGTCCAGAGCAAGTGGCGCGCCACAAATATTTGACCTACCAAGATTTTTACGCCAATCAGGGCAAAAATACATACGGAGATCGCATGGCTTTAAGCAAAGCTGAAGTAGAGCAGATTGCACATCTGGCTCGTCTGCAACTGTCAGACGCCGACATTGATGATGTGACCAATCGCGTATCCGACATCCTCAAGCTTATCGATCAGATGCAATCTGTCGATACTGACGATGTGGAGCCACTGGCTCACCCCCACGATGCCGTCCAGCGTTTGCGCGCCGACGAAGTCACTGAAACCAATAACCGCGATGCACTGCAGGAACTGGCTCCGGAAAGTCAGGATGGCCTGTATCTGGTGCCCAAGGTCATCGAATAAGCCCGGCTGCATCCGACTGACCCACGATAGACCTACGCCCTTACTTTCCGCCCGATTGCCAATGGAATGCACATGATTGAAAAAACTGTCGCCGAATTGTCCGCCGCGCTCGCTGCTGGCGACATCTCGAGCCAGGAACTGACTCAGGCCTACCTGGATCGCATCGCTCAATTCAATGACGAACTCAATGCCTATATTACGGTATGCGCCGACTCGGCTCTGGCTCAGGCCAAAGCGGCTGATGCAGCGCGCGCCGACGGTAATAGCTCAGCACTGCTGGGTATCCCCATGGCCCACAAAGATATCTTCTGCACAGATGGCGTCCTGACCACTTGCGCCTCGAAGATACTCAATAATTTCGTCGCGCCGTATAACGCCACAGTGGTCGAACGCTTTAATGCCGCCGGCGCGGTCATGCTCGGCAAGACCAACATGGACGAATTCGCCATGGGGTCTTCCAACGAAACTAGCCATTACGGCCCGGTGAAGAACCCCTGGGATACCGAACGTGTTCCCGGTGGCTCTTCCGGTGGTTCGGCCGCTGCAGTTGCCGCCGATCTGTGCGCCATGGCAACCGGCACCGATACCGGTGGTTCGATTCGCCAGCCCGCGTCGTTCTGCGGTATTACGGGATTCAAACCGACTTATGGCCGCATCTCGCGCTGGGGCATGATCGCCTTTGCTTCCAGCCTCGATCAGGCCGGACCCTTGTGCAAGAGCGCTGAAGATGCCGCGCTGATGATGAATGCCATGGCCGGTCTGGATGAAAAAGACTCCACCAGTATCGATATGGAAGTACCGGATTTTACTGCCACGCTGGGTGATTCCTTACAAGGTCTGCGTATCGGTGTTCCCCGTCAGCACTTCGCCGAAGGGCTGTCTGCTGACGTCGAGGAAGCGATTCAGGCGTCATTAAAAGAGTACGAAAAACTCGGAGCTACGCTGGTCGACATTGATCTGCCTAACAATCATTTGTCGGTCTCTGCCTATTATGTTGTGGCACCGGCCGAGGCATCAGCCAACCTGTCGCGTTTTGATGGCGTGCGGTACGGTTATCGCTGTGAGAACCCGGTCGATCTGGAAGACATGTACAAACGCAGTCGTAGCGAAGGCTTCGGTGATGAGGTCAAGCGCCGCATCATGGTCGGCACCTACGCACTGTCCGCCGGTTTCTATGATGCCTACTATCGCAAGGCGCAAAAAATTCGTCGCCTGATCAAGAACGATTTCAACAACGCCTTCAAGGAAGTGGATGTGATTGCTGGCCCGACTTCACCGCATACTGCGTTCAAGCTGGGTGCGAAGTCTGATCCGGTAGCCATGTATCTTGAAGACATCTACACCATCGCCGTGAATCTGGCGGGCCTGCCCGGCATGTCTATACCGACCGGAATAGTCAATGGCCTGCCAGTTGGGATGCATCTGGTTGGCCAGGATTTCGCGGAAGCCAAACTGCTCAATGTGGCGCATCAGTTCCAGCTGGCAACAGACTGGCATCGCCGCAAAGCACCACTGACGAGCAAGGAGGCCTGATCATGGAATGGGAAACAGTCATCGGCCTGGAAGTGCACGTCCAGCTGTCCACACAATCGAAACTCTTCTCCGGTTCTGCGACCAGGTTCGGCGCTGAGCCCAACACGCAGGCCAACATCTTCGACCTGGCGCTGCCCGGTACACTACCTGTGCTGAACAAAGACGCCGTGAAAATGGCCGTACGCTTTGGCCTGGCCATCGACGCCGAAATCGGTCGTCGCTCGGTGTTCGATCGCAAAAACTATTTCTATCCTGATTTACCCAAAGGTTATCAGGTTAGTCAGCTCGATTTTCCGACCGTGGGTAAAGGCGAACTGACGTTCACCATGGACGATGGCACAGAGAAAACCGTCGGCATCACCCGCGCGCACATGGAAGAAGATGCAGGTAAATCACTGCACGAAGACTTCCAGGGCATGACCGGCATCGACCTGAATCGCGCTGGTACGCCGCTGCTGGAAATCGTTTCCGAGCCTGACCTGCGCAGCGCCAAGGAAGCGGTCGCCTATCTGAAGAAACTGCATTCCATCATTCGCTATCTGGATATCTCTGACGCCATCATGGCCCAGGGCTCCATGCGCTGCGATGCCAACGTCTCAATTCGCCCGAAAGGCGAAACTGAGTTTGGCACCCGCACCGAGATCAAGAACATCAACTCCTTCCGTTTTGTTGAGCGCGCCATCAATTACGAAGTGCAGCGCCAGCAAGATGTGATCGAAGACGGTGGCAGGATTGTCCAGGAAACCCGCCTGTATGATGCCGACCGCGACGAGACGCGTTCCATGCGCAGCAAGGAAGTCGCCAACGATTATCGCTACTTCCCAGAGCCCGATCTGCTACCTATCGTCATCGATGAGGACTTCATCGAAGCGATTCGTGCTGATCTGCCGGAACTGCCCGACGAGAAGAAGCAACGCTTCATGGCCGAGTTCAAACTGGGTGAATATGATGCCGGCGTACTGGTGAGCAGCCGTGAATTAGCGGAATACTTCGAGGCAGTCGTGAAGATCAGTGGCGATGCCAAGCTGGCATCCAACTGGGTCACCGGTGAGTTGCAAGCCCTGCTCAACAAAAACAATTGGGAAGTCTCCGAATCGCCTGTTCAGGCAGAGCGGCTCGGCACGCTGATCGCCCGCATCAAGGATGAGACTATTTCCGGCAAGATTGCCAAGACCGTATTCGAGGCCATGCTGGACAGCGAGGCGGGTGTCGATGAGATCATTGAAGAGAAAGGCCTGAAACAGGTTACCGATACCGGCGCTATCGAATCACTGGTAGATGACGTGATTGACAATAATCCGGAACAAGTACAACAATTTAAAGAAGGCAAAGAGCAGGTGTTAGGCTATCTGGTTGGTCAGGCGATGAAGCTGTCGCAAGGCAAGGCCAATCCGGGTCAAGTGAACCAGCTCTTGAGGGAGAAAATGAAGTGAAAGAAGGCAAGAAGTCAGGCGCCGAACGAACCCAGATCGCTACTCGTAATGAGGAGTGGTCAGACGATCGGCTGAAAGCCTTCCTCTCTCTCGAGCCACCACAGAGCTTGCCAGTGGACTACAATATTCTGCTCAAGGCTTACCGCGGCATGACGGCTGATTTGTTCACGCGTTTCTTACCGCTGTATATCGAATCCGGCCGTGACGTGAATGTCACCCTGGAAGATGGCAGCACCATGCTGGATCTGGTTTCCCGGCACCGCAAAAGCGGCGAGTATGCCGAGGCTCTGGAAGCAGTCGGCGCGGTCAAAGCCAAGGGTTAGGGGTAGGTTTAGGTTTCGGGTAAGTATAAACATTCCCGACTTTGCTTGTTTGCCAGCCTGGGTTAATGACTAACTCAGGCTAGCTTGCTTCCTGCTGCACTTCCTTCAGGCTTAGCGCCAGCAGCGCCCCGCCAATCGCCAGCAATGAAAAGAAGACCAGCCCGGCATTGAGATGCCACTGACTGATCAGCGCCCCTACTCCCGCAAAACACAGCAAAACCAATCCGATTAATGAATTGGAAACGGCGACCATAGCGCTACGATCATCTGCTGATGCCATGTCGACCAAATGGGTCTTGCGACCCACCCGCACGCCAGCATGCGCCAAATAGAGCAGAAACAAACAGGCCGCCAGCGGCAGCATGGAACCAATGCCGAAGGCCACCATCAACAGAGCAAGCAGACCGGCGCTACCCGCGAGCAAACCGGCGATAGTCATGCAACGCGCACTCGAGTGATCAGCCAGGCGACCCCAGGTTGAGCCGCTCACAAAACTCGCCAGACTTGCCGCCAGCAATAGTCCGCCCAACACAGAAAGCTCACTGCCTGCATTGCGCTGTACCAAGGCGACCAGATAAGGCGCGGCCAAAGCCGAGCCCAATAACGATGCTCGCACCAGCACGAATTTGCGAAACTCTGCATTGGTACGTAGCAGTGATAACTGGGCAACGGCTTCTTCAAGAGCATTCGCTCCTCCGCCGGTTGCGCCAGGCTCTTCTGACATTTGTGCGAAAACCAGCGCGGCGATTATCCATAACAAGGCGGCGAAAACAAGAATACCTGCCACTACATCCAACGTGCGCTCACCGGTATACATCAACCAACAGGCCAGAATCAGGGTCAGCACACCCGAGACTGTTTCGGTATAACCACTGACCCGGCCGCGCCGGGTTTTCGCCACGGTCTTGCCCAACACATCTTTCTGCGCCACGGAGCACACGCCACGTGACAGACTGAATACCAGCAACGCACAGAGAATAGCCAGCCCGGCGTCTCCGCCTTCAAGGTTAAGCGCCACGTAACCCATATAAAGCAATGCGACGGATTGACCCAAAGCACCAGCGCTCCACAACCACTTGCGAATTGCTATACGACGAATCGCCGCGGCCACCAACATTTGCGGCAACAAGGAAAAGGTATTGTGAACAGGCACTAAAAGCGACAGATAGAAAGCCGGGCTTCCCAGAGTTGTTAGCAGCCAGGACAGGGTGATCTTGGGGTCCATAAACTGGTCGCCGGTCTTGGTCAGCGCCAATGCGACTATATGAATCAGGAAATTGCGCGGCTGGTCATTACACGCGTTTGGCGGGATATCCTTGCACACCCGCGCATCCTCATCATTGAATAGAAACCGATAAACCCGCTCATGCATCGCAAACTCCCTTGCCAACTAATCGTTTTCCTGTTACTGCTCGTATTGTGAAATACAGTCTATATTTAAAGCCAATTTAACCAAGAAGGAAAACACCATTTACCACGTATAACTAATACCAATCACAATAAGCCGCAGCGATCGGAACAGTAATACGCACATTCACAGCCAATTGGTTTAACGGGAGAAAGCAATGCACAATGTAGCTTCTGCTGAATTGAATGAACGCAAGATACTTCGAGAAGTAGTCGGTGTCTTTTTTGAGGGCAACCGTCTCGAAAAAGCAATTAACACACTGAAAGAAGCCGGCTACGGCATGGACCGTCTAGGCGTGCTGTCGCATAACAATGCCGATGGCAAAAAACTCAGCCAACTCTACGGTGAAGTTTCCTGGCACTCGGGATCCTCACTGTCCCCTGAATTCAAATTCTTTGAACAACGCAGTTCACGCGAGTCTGCCAATGCATTCTTTGGCGGCCTGGGTGTGATTGCCATGGCCGCAATCAGTGGCGGTATTGTTGCCGCGGCGGCAGCTCTGGCCGGGCCGGTGGGTGCTGCCACAGCTGGCGCGATTGTGGTCGGCTTGATCGGGGCCATGGCCAGCACGATTATCAGTGAAAGCCATACGCAGCGCATGCAGTCGTACCTTGAAGAGGGCCACCTGTTGCTTTTCGTCCGCACAGAAGGCGGCCGTCAGGAAGATGATGTGCGCCGCATACTGGCAGATCATTCGGCGATGAATACAGAAGTGGTTGAATTCCGCGCCTGATCAAATCAGGCAGCACAGAAGCTGAACTTGCCTGGCACTTTCACCTGAACAGTGAAAGTGTCGGGCCAGTATCTGGTTAGGAAATCTGTTCAGGAAGAACAGTCTTTGCCGCGTTTATTTAGTTGCGACGTGGGGGACGCCGGCCACCGCTGCTGCGACCGCCTTTTCCGCCACCTGAACCACCAGCGCGTTTGGCAGGCGCCTTGAAATGAGAGCCACGCTCAAATTCCGGGGCTTTTTCCAGCAGTTTTTCATCGGGGTGCACGCATTCCAGTTTGCCACCGAGCTTTTCCTCGATGTCCGGCAACAGGAATGAATCTTCTTCACAAGCGAAACTGATAGATGTACCGATTGCGCCGGCTCGACCTGTGCGACCAATGCGGTGCACGTAGTCTTCGGCCTCTTCCGGTAGTGAATAATTGATGACATGAGTCACGTCATTGATGTGCAGTCCACGGCCAGCAACATCAGTGGCAACCAATACCCGGGTCTTGCCACTTTTGAATTCATCCAGCGTACGAATACGTTTGTTCTGCGCCACTTCACCTGACAACATGCCGCATTCGATACCATTGCGATGCAGATTATCGGCCAGCTTGCGAACCTGGTCGCGACGGTTACTGAACACCATCACTTTCTCTGCGCTCTCTTCCGACAAGAGGTTGTACAGCAGGTCGTATTTTGAAGCGGTGGTCACCAGATAGACAATCTGATTAACCGCATCGGCAGCAACTCTGTCTGACTCGATTTCCACCATGATTGGATCAACCGCCCAGCGACCGCCCAGTTCCATGATTTCCGGTGTAAAGGTGGCACTGAACAATAAAGTCTGACGACAGTCCTTGCGCGGCGTGCGCGAAATAACCTGACGCACCTGGGGGATAAAACCCATGTCCAGCATACGGTCTGCTTCGTCCAGTACCAATAATTCGATCAACCCCAGATAGAGATTGTCGTTGCTGACGAAATCCAGCAATCGGCCCGGTGTCGCGACAACAATGTCCACCAGCTTGCGATCGAGCGCTTTGTTCTGTTTCTGATAATCCTCACCGCCGACCAGAGTCACGGTATGCAAATCAGTAAACTGGGTGAGTTTTTCCGCATCGCTGGCAATCTGGATAGCAAGCTCTCGCGTCGGCGCGATGATCAATGCTCGCGGCTCGTTCAGAAAACGTTCTTCTTCCACTGGATTGCTGAGCAGGTCATTAATGATTGTTATGAGGAAGGCGGCAGTTTTACCAGTGCCAGTTTGGGCACGGCCGATCACATCGTGACCGCTCAGGGTATGGACCAGGCTCTGTGACTGAATAGGCGTACAAAATTCAAAGCCCATTGCGTCGATTGCCTGGCGCAGCGGTTTTGCCAAATCGAATTCATCGAACGAGACTGGCTGCGGTTTTTCTGTTGATGCTTCCATTTACTTCTTATGCGCTAAAGCGCGAGTTGATGCGGGCTGGCATAATAACGGTATGGGTAGCACTGTGCAATGAATGGATTGCGGACTGATCGGGCGAAAACACACGCACCTTCGGCATTTTGCAGTGATATTTCACTACTTTAACCACAAGATTTAGCCGCAGGCCTTGCACTGCTTGTCTCTCGGCAGGCGCATTTCACGCCACTGCATGGTGGTGGCATCGAGCAGCAACAAGCGGCCAACCAGCGGCTGGCCGACGCCAGCGAGCAGCTTGATCGCTTCCATCGCCTGTACTGCACCGATAATACCGACCAGCGGCGCCATCACACCATTGCTCGCGCAACTGGCATCGGCGTCATCTCCGGCCTGATAGAGACATTCGTAACAAGGGCTGTCGTCCTGCCGTGAATCAAAAACAGCAACCTGACCCTCCATGCGAATAGCGGCGCCGGATACCAGTGGCTTGCTGAATTTGACGCAGCTGCGATTGATAGCAAAACGGGTAGTGAAGTTGTCACAGGCATCGACCACCAGATCAACCTGACTGACGGCCTCGTCAAGCTCAGCGCCAAGCAACCGCTTGTTCAATGCCGTGATTTTAACCTGGGAATTCAGGCCTTCCAGTGTCGCCCGCGCCGACTCCACTTTGGGCTCGCCCAGATTGGCCTGACTATGGGCAATCTGGCGCTGCAAGTTGGTGAGTTCTACCACATCGTCATCGGCAATAATGAGATGACCTACTCCGGCGGCGGCCAGATACATCGCGGCCGGGCAGCCCAGTCCGCCCATACCGATAATGAGCACAGTGGCACCGACCAGTTTCTGTTGTCCGGCCACATCCATCTCCGGCAACATGATCTGTCGGCTGTACCGTAGAAGCTCTTCGTCATTCATTGGCTATTATCACTCACGTACCAGTCACTCGTTTGTCTCAGCAAATTCGCAAACGTTAACGTCTGCCGCCACTCACTCTGTCCTGCTTGCCATAATCCTGCTCGGTAAACACGTCACGAAAACCGTTTTCCCGCAATAACGTTCGCACAGCATCAGCCTGATCAAATCCATGCTCAAAAAGGAGCCAGGAATCTTTCTTTAACGAGCCAGGAGACTGTTCAATAATATTACGTATATCTGCCAGCCCGTTCTCACCTGCAGTAAGTGCAGTAGGTGGCTCGAACGGCAAACCATCGGCCTGCAGATGCGCATCGCCTTCTGCCACGTAGGGCGGATTACTGACCAGCAAATCATAATCAATATCCGGCAAGGCGTCACACCACGAACCCTGGCGAAAATCGATATTGTGAACAGACAGCGCCTTGGCATTAGCCCTGGCCACAGCCAGTGCAGGCTCAGAGTAATCAGTTGCTGTGACTTGCCAGTGCGGATTACTCCGCGCCAGCGCCAGAGCGATCACGCCGCTACCGGTGCCGAGATCGGCAACCTGCAGAGGCTGGTCAGCAATGGCCGCAACACGTGCCAAAGCCTGCTCTACAAGCACCTCGGTCTCCGGCCGCGGAATCAATACTGCCGGCGATACCGCGACATCGAAATCCCAAAACGCCTTGCGACCGAGAATATAGGCGATCGGCTCCTGTTGCAGCCGGCGATCTAACAGCGCGGTGAATTGCGCACTCTGCTGCATCGTGAGGCTTTTTTCGGGATGAATCATTAACTGCTCTCGGCGACAGCCGAGCACTTCGATTAACAACAACTCGGCATCCAGACGCCAACTGTCACTGACTTGTTGCAGGCTCTGGGCCTGGGCAAGTGCAGTAGCGATGGTATCGACCATGCTCGTTAATCCTCGCCGGCCAGTCCTGCGAGCTGATCTGCCTGATACTCGTTAATGAGCGGTTGAATCACATCACCAAGATCACCGGCCATAATTTCCGCCAGGTTGTAGAGCGTCAGTTTGATGCGGTGATCAGTCACCCGACCTTGCGGGTAATTATAGGTGCGAATCTTTTCTGAGCGATCACCGCTACCAACCAACTTGCGGCGCGCATCGGATTCTTCTTGCAATTGTTCGGACTGCGCCTGATCGAGCAGCTTTGCTTGCAACAAAGACATGGCCCGCGCGCGGTTCTTGTGCTGCGAACGCTCATCCTGGCATTCCACCACCAGCCCGCTGGGCAAGTGAGTAAGACGGATTGCCGAATCGGTCTTGTTGACGTGCTGACCACCGGCACCACTGGCGCGAAAGGTGTCGACACGCAGATCAGCCTTGTTAATCGCAATCTCGTCGACTTCTTCCAACTCTGGCATCACGGCGACAGTGCAGGCTGAGGTATGAATCCGGCCCTGGGTCTCAGTTTCCGGTACGCGCTGCACACGGTGCGCGCCAGATTCGAACTTGAGCTTTTCGAACACGTTCTTGCCTTCCACGCGGGCGATAATTTCCTTAAAGCCACCGTGTTCGCCAGGGCGCTCATTGATTGCCTCCAGTTTCCAGCCCTGCAGCTCGGCATAGCGACCATACATGCGATACAGATCGCCAGAAAAAATAGCCGCCTCATCACCGCCAGTGCCTGCCCGGATTTCCAAAAATACGTTACAGCTGTCTTTGGCATCCTTGGGCAGCAACAGCTTCAACAGCTGCTCTTCCAACACTTCCAGTTCCTGCTCAGCGCTGGCGATTTCTTCTTCTGCCATGGCGCGCATTTCCGGATCAGAATCCTTCTGCATCTCCTGGGCAGAAATCTTGTCCTCACCCACTTGCTTGAAGCGGTTAAAGGCTTTTACCACTTCTTCGAGTTCGGCGTATTCTTTGGAGTACTCACGGAACTTGTCCTGATTGCTGATTACCTCAGCATCACTCAACAACGCTTCAAGCTCGTCGAAACGGTCTTTGAGGTTTTCCAGCTTGTTTCTAATCGATTCTTTCATCGCTTGCTTCTTGGCAACCTCGGTTAGCTCTGGTCGTCATCCAGCTCAAACAATTCCTGCGTCAATTGCAGGACCTCGTCTCGCCCTTCCGCCGTGGCTTTCTTCATTTGCACGCTGGGTGAGTGTATTAATTTATTAGTCAGGCCACGGGCCAGGCTGGCCAGCACTGCATCAGCGGCCTCACCTTTTTCCAGCGCCTTCAATGCGCGCTGCAATTCCTGTTCACGAATGGCATCGGCTTTGCTGCGAAAGGCTTTGAGCGTCGACACTGCGTTCAATGAGCGCATGTGCTTGCGATAGTCAGCGATACCACGTTCGATAATCGACTCGGCTTCCGACGCCGCTTCCGCGCGACTCTTCTGGCCATCCTCAATGACTTCACTGATGTCATCGACCGTATAGAGATAGGCATCACCAATCTCGCCGACCTCTGCCTCGATATCTCTCGGTACTGCCAGATCGACCAGCAACATGGGTTTGTGGCGACGCTGTTTCAACGCCCGCTCAACAGTGCCCTTGCCTAACAAGGGTAATTGGCTATTGGTGGACGACACGACAATATCGGCATGCACCAATTGCTCGGGAATCTCGGACAACAACACACCATGCGCATTGATGCGTGAGGCCATATCCAACGCGTTATCCAGCGTGCGGTTGGCCACGACAATATTGCTGACACCTTTTTCCATCAGGTGGCGCGCGACCAGCTCGACGGTGCGGCCTGCCCCGATCAGCAGCACATGCAATTTATCCAGACGCGAGAAGATACGTTCGGCCAGCGCCACGGCAGCATAAGCCACTGACACCGGATTCTCGCCGATGGCGGTGTCAGTTCGCACTTCTTTGGCGATCGAAAAAGCATCCTGAAACGCCCGACCCAATGCCGAACCGATCAACTCCATATCTTTCGACACGGCATAGGCTGATTTGATCTGACCAAGGATTTGCGGTTCGCCCAATACCATCGAATCCAGGCCGCAGGAGACTTTCATCAAATGCCGGACCACATCGTCCTGACAATAGAAGTAGCTGCAGTCCTGCAACTCGGCGACACTCAGATTGTGAAAATCGGCCAGCCAGTCGACGACGCGTTGATACTGCTCACTCAAATCGGCTGGATCTACTGCCTGATTTTCAAGCTGGCCATTTTGGCCATCCGAATCAGCTGCTGCACTCTTGTCCGCTAGTTGGCAATCCAGATACAACTCGGTGCGATTGCAGGTCGAAACAATCACGACTTCTGACACTTGCTCCAGCCTACAGATACGCGTCAACGCATCAGCGACAATCTCTGGCGGAAAGGCAACTTTCTCGCGCAGTTCGATTGCAGCGGTTGTGTGATTGATTCCTACCAGCAACAAGGCCATGAAATTTCTGCGTGACGGACAAATAAAAAGCTCGATATGGTACTAAATATCGGCTCCGGTTCCCATTAGCAAGACAATGACTTTACAGCCATTTTTGCCATATCAGCCGCCCGCAAGGTCGACGGGGCACCCTTTACGGGGCCAGCGGGCTCAGCTCGATGGATGTTCCCACACGACAGTCAGTTGAGAGGTTTCCCTGTCCCGGGCGTACTACATTACTGCTACAATGGGTTTTGGACGCTTGCCCGGATATACCCGCAGTACGTCGGACGTGACGCCTGTGGCAGAGATGGCGCAAAAGCCAAAGCAACACCGGATAGCACTGCAATCCGACAATTTTTGGAGAATGACGACATTATCATGCCCGGCCTGCACAAAGTGACAAGCAACCAACTGGCGCGCCATAGCACCATCCTCAGCTTATTGCTGCTATTGGCAGGCTGTGCGGCCACCCCTGGACAAGAATCCGCCACGCCAGACGCTGCCGCCGGCAACCCCACACAGGCCAACGAAGCCGCAAGCCCGGCTGCAGTACCGCTGCCCGAACCCGAAGAAATCGAATACGGCAACTTTACCGAAGACCAACTCTATCAGGCTCTGATTAGCGAAATCGGCGGTCAGCGCGGCCAGATGGAACAGGCCGGAGACAACTATCTGGATCTGGCTATGGCCACCCGCGACCTCAACGTGATCCGTCGCGCCGTGCAATTTGCCTCCGCCAATGGCGATACCAATGCCCTGCTGCAGCTGGGCTTGTTGTGGAGCGAAGTCAGCCCTGGCGATGCCCAGCCGCATCTCATGCTCAGCTTTGAATTTCTCGAGAGCGGTAATTTTGATCAGGCGCTGTCCCATATGGCCCGGGTTATCGATCTGGGTGGCAGTATGGACTTTTCCGCGCTGGCCGCTCGCACCGGGCAACTCGACCCGCAGGCGCGCAGCCGCTTGATCACCAGCCTGCGTGAGTTGCAGAACGAATTTAGCGAAGAACCCTCTATTCAAATGGCCCTGATTCAACTGCTAGCGCAAAACGGCGAGTATCAGGAAGCCCTCTCCGCGATGCGCGAATTGGAAGAACAGTCAGATGTCACCCCCATGCTGGTGCGACTCGAAGCTCAAATTCTGCAAAGCGCCGAAGAGCCCGAAGAAGCGCTGCGCGTACTACGTGCTGGTGTCCGCGACTTTCCCGAAGACCGGGACATCCGCCTAAGCTATGCCCGCATGCTGGTTCAGTTCGAGCGCTTTCCCGATGCCCGGGAACAATTCCAGGAACTGGTCGAACGTGACACGCGCGACTGGGGCACCTGGTACTCCATGGCCTTGCTGGATATGGAACTGGAGAACTACGATAGCGCCGCACGCATTTTTCAGCGCCTGATTGCCGTCGATCAGCGTGCCGATGAGAGCCAGTACTATCTGGGTTTTATCTATCAGGAACAGGGCGATCTATCGCGCGCTATTGAACACCTGCGTCAGGTTCGCATTGGCACCAACAACTACATGGCAGCGCAGCAGCAGGCGACCCGGTTGGCTATCGAACTGGGCGAGTTGGACGATGCCCACGCCTGGCTGGTGAGTCAGTCCCGCGGTCAGCCACGACTTGAAGTGCTGTTCACCACTGTCGAATCCAGCCTGCTCATTCAGGCCGGCCACATTGATCGCGCACAATCCCTGCTCGACAACGCGCTGAACAAATACCCCAACGACACTGATCTGTTGTTTGCCCGTGTATTGCTGCATGACAACACCGGCAACATGGCCGGTTCCGAGCGCGACTTGCGCCAAATTATCCGCATGCAACCAGATGACTCCCGCGCCCTCAATCATCTGGGTTACATGCTGGCCGACCAGACCGAACGCTATGAAGAAGCGTTGGTGTTGATTGAGCAAGCGATTAATCTCTCACCCAATGACCCGGCTATCATCGACAGTCTCGGCTGGGTGCAATACAAACTCGGCCGCTATGAGGATGCGTTACGCAATCTGCGCCGTGCCTATGCCGCTTTCCCCGATCCCGAGGTCGCCTCGCATCTGGGTGAGGTGCTCTGGCAAATGGAGCGTCGCGAAGAAGCCGTCGATATCTGGGAAGGCTCACTCAATGCCAATCCTGACAGCGAATTGATCGAAGAAGTCATGGACCGATTCCTGACCGACCGATGATCGCGTTCTTGCTTCCTTTATTGTCGTTGCCATTTGCGACACCATTACAATCAGGCAAACAGTCATTGTGCACGGTTGCCCTGCTGTTCAGCTTGACTCTACTCAGTGCCTGCCAGAGCATCGCCCCGCCCGCCGACGAAAACCCCAACTGGACGCAACTGCGCAACCAGCTTGAAGCCTTGGAAGACTGGCAGCTACGCGGCCGGGTCAACGTGCAATATGACAATGAATCCTACACGCCGCGCATCATCTGGCAGCAACAGCAGGAGCACTACCGTATCCGCCTGTGGGGCACCTTCAATGCGGGCAATACACTGATCAACGGGCAACCGGGCAATGTGATTATGGAAAGTGATGGTGAGACCTTCACTGCCAGCAGTCCCGAAAGCCTGATACTGCAACAACTGGGTTATGAACTGCCGGTGTCCTATCTGGAATACTGGGTGCGCGGCTTACCGGCGCCCGGCAGCCGGGCACAAACCACCTTCAATACCGAGAATCACCTGACGCAGCTGCAGCAAGATGGCTGGACGGTTATCTACACCGACCCGCGGCAATACGGCAGCGTGTCCTTGCCACGCCGGGTCGAGGTCACCCGACTGAGAAACGATGTGCGCCTGCGCTTCGTCGGGCTGGACTGGACGCTCGCTGGTGACGAGGATTTCGAAGCGTTCGAGCTAGCCGAGACCAACGACTGACCATGACCAGCGCATCGCTTTCTCTGCTGGCACCGGCCAAGCTCAATTTGTTTTTGCACATCACCGGGCGCCGTGACGATGGCTACCACAATCTGCAAACCCTGTTTCAATTATTGAACTACGGCGACCTGCTGGAATTCACACTGACCGATCCCGGCGTTATCGCCCTGCATACCGCAGAAGCATCCCGCTACCCGAACGTGCCCATGGACAACAACCTGATCTTGCAGGCCGTTCACAAGCTGCAGCATCTCGCCCCAGCCGATGCCCCCGGCATCGATATCACCCTCACCAAACAGATCCCCATGGGTGCCGGACTCGGCGGTGGCAGTGCCGATGCCGCCATCACCCTGCTGGCCGTTAACGCCTTGTGGGAGCTGGGACTGTCGCGCGCCGAATTGGCGAGTATCGGATTATCACTGGGTGCTGACGTACCAGTGTTTATTCATGGCCATTCAGCATGGGCTGAAGGTATCGGTGAACAGCTACAACCGGTTACAATAGCGCCCGCGTGGTACGTGGTTGTCATGCCAGATTGCGAAGTCTCAACAGCGAGCATTTTTTCGCATGAAAATTTGACACGGAACACATCTGCGATCAAAATGGCCGACTTTCTGGCTGGCCGGGCCCGAAATGACTGCGAATCAGTCACTTGCGAGTTGTATCCCGAAGTGGAAAACGCGCTTTCCTGGCTAAGTCAGACTGTCCCGGCGCAGATGACAGGTACCGGCGCAGCAGTGTATGCCCGCTTTGATAGTGAGGCAGAAGCCCAGAAAGTTTTCGCTAAAATTCCGGCAAATTTGCAGGGATTCCTCGCTCAGGGAATAAATTCGCTGGAGATGGACATCAGCGACATTTAAAATGGGCTAGTCACGATAATGAGTTTATTGGGGTGTCGCCAAGTGGTAAGGCACAAGGTTTTGATCCTTGCATGCGTTGGTTCGAATCCAGCCACCCCAGCCAACTTCAAGACCAGCAAATTAATGGACACTCGCCAATAGGAAGTCATAGTGGCAAATAACTTAATGGTCTTTGCTGGCAATGCCAATCTGGCGCTCGCCGAGGACATTGCCAAGAATATTGGCGTCCCCCTTGGGTACGCCAGCATCAGCAAATTTAGTGACGGGGAAATTTCCGTAGAGCTGAATGAAAACGTCCGTGGTAAGGACGTTTTTGTTATTCAGCCTACCTGCGCCCCAACTAACGACAGCATCATGGAATTGCTGTTAATGGCAGACGCTCTGCATCGGGCTTCCGCCAACCGTATTACAGCGGTAATCCCCTACTTCGGGTATGCCCGTCAGGATCGTCGCGTGCGCTCAGCGCGAGTGGCGATCAGCGCCAAAGTAGTCGCCGACATGATTGGTGCCGTGGGCGTAAACAGAGTACTGACCGTGGACCTGCACGCCGAGCAGATTCAGGGCTTTTTCAACATCCCGGTGGATAACGTTTACGGTTCCCCGGTGTTGACCGACGATATTGAGCGCCAGAGCTACAAGAACCTGATGGTGGTCTCACCGGATATCGGTGGTGTAGTTCGGGCCCGCGCCGTTGCCAAGCAACTGGATGTGGACCTGGCGATTATCGACAAACGTCGTCCGTCTGCCAACGAAGCCCAGGTCATGAACATCATTGGTGATGTTACCGACCGTAGCTGCCTGATCGTCGATGACATGGTGGATACCGCCGGCACGCTGTGCAAGGCTGCCGATGCATTGAAATCACACGGTGCCAGCAAGGTAATCGCCTACTGTACGCACCCGGTGTTATCCGGCCCGGCGATCGACAACATCGGTAGCTCCAACCTCGATGAGTTGGTGGTAACAGACACGATTCCGCTGAGCAAAGCGGCTAAAGATTGTAAGCGCATTCGCCAGTTATCGATGGCAAAGCTGCTGGCCGAGTCGATTCGCCGCGTCAGCAACGAAGAGTCGATCAGCGCGATGTTTGATAACACATAAGATTTACTGACTGACGGTTTTTCCGTCAGCCAGAATAACCGGGACAGCAACTGCATGCAGTGACTGTCCCTTTTTTAACTCTCTGAATAACTGGTCGCGAGTTACTCAGAGTTGACTTGGAGAAGACAGATGTCGAACCAGAAGTTTGAACTAAATGTGAGCGTCAGGAAGGACCTGGGGAAAGGTGCGAGCCGCCGCCTGCGTCGCCTGAACAATGCAATCCCGGCTGTGCTGTATGGCGGTAACGAAGATCCGTTATCACTGACCATCCCGCACGATGATATTTTTCACGCCACTGAAAACGAGGCGTTCTTTTCTCATATCATCACGCTGAACATTGGCAAGGAAAAGCAGCAGGCGGTAATCAAAGACCTGCAGCGTCACCCGGCCAAGCCGTTTATCGTCCACGCTGACTTTTTGCGTGTGCGTGCTGACCAGGAAATTACTGTTAACGTCCCTGTGCATTTCACGAATGAAGAGAAATGTAAGGGTGTGCGTCTTGGCGGCGGTAACCTGATCAAGAACATGAACGAAATCGAAATCAGCTGTCTGCCCAAAGACCTGCCAGAGTATCTGGAAGTTGACGTGACTGAGCTGGACATTGGTGATTCCATTCACCTGTCTGAAGTCAATTTCCCGGCCGGCGTTCAGAGTGTTGAACTGTCGCACGGCGAAGAACATGACCTGCCAGTTGTTGCCGTTCAGGCGCCACGTAGCGAAGCTGAAGTCGACGAAGCCGACACTGCCGTTGAAGTACCGGATGCCGAAGTCCCAACCGACTCCGACGCCAAAGCTGATGGCGATGAGGGCGACGACTCATAGGTTCAACCTTCAATAGGTAGCCCCTATGGCGAACCAGCCAATCGAGTTGATTGTGGGTCTGGGAAATCCAGGCCCACAATACGACTCCAACCGGCACAATGCCGGTGTCATATTTCTCCATCACCTGTGCAAGAGCTACGGCGGTACCCTGCGTGGCGAAAGCAAATTCTTTGGCGAAGTTGGCACGATCACTATTGATGGTCGCACTGTGCGACTGTTGTTCCCCACGACGTTCATGAACAATAGCGGCCGCGCTGTGGCTGCGTTGTGCAATTTCTACAAGATCGACCCGGCCAACATGCTGGTCGCCTATGATGAAATTGATTTTGACGTGGGTGTCACGCGCCTCAAACTTGGCGGCGGACACGGCGGGCATAACGGCATGCGCGACATCATCAAGTCGCTGGGCGGCAATGCGGATTTTTACCGCTTGCGCATCGGTGTTGGTCATCCCGGGCACAAGTCCATGGTCGCTAACTACGTACTGAGCGACCCCTCCCGTTCCGAAGCCGATCTCATCATGCGTGATATCGAGGATTCGATCCGGGTGATGCCCAAGGCAGTCGCCGGCGAATGGGAAGAAGCCATGCGCTTGCTGCATTCCGGCAGCTAGGCAAGCAGCATTATTAATTGCAGTACTATTAATTGAAGTACTACACACAGATTAGCTAGAAGGATAAGTCAGTCATGGCAGTAAAATGCGGCATCGTCGGTCTGCCCAATGTGGGCAAATCCACACTCTTTAACGCCCTCACCAAGGCAGGCATTGCAGCGGAGAATTTCCCCTTCTGCACCATCGAGCCCAACTCCGGCATCGTGTCCATTCCCGATACCCGGCTCGATACGCTGGCTGACATCGTCAAACCGCAAAAAGTCATTCCGACCACGGTCGAATTCACCGACATCGCCGGCCTCGTGGCAGGCGCCTCGCAAGGTGAAGGCCTGGGCAACAAGTTCCTCGCCAACATCCGCGAGACCGATGCCATCGCCCACGTCGTGCGCTGCTTCGAAGACGAGAACGTTACCCACGTGGCCGACCAGATTGACCCGGTCGCCGACATCGAAACCATTAACACCGAACTGGCCCTGGCCGACCTCGAGTCTGTCGAGAAGAGTCTCGACCGCGCCAGCCGCACCGCCAAGAGCGGTGACAAAGACGCCCAGCGTCTGGTCGCCCTGCTCGAGAAGGTCAAAGCCCACCTTGACGACACCAGCCCGGTGCGCACCATGGATCTCACCAAGGAAGACCGCGTCGACCTGTACAACTTGCACCTGCTGACCTTAAAGCCGGTCATGTACATCGCCAACGTGTCCGAGGACGGTTTTGAGAACAACCCGCATCTGGACAAGGTCAAAGCCATCGCCGAGGCCGAAGGCGCCGAGGTGGTGAGCATCTGCAACAAGCTGGAGTCCGAGATCGCCGAGCTGGAAGACGACGAAAAGCTCGAATTCCTGCAAGACTTAGGCATGGAAGAACCCGGCCTGGACCGCGTCATCCGCGCTGGCTACCAGCTACTGGGCTTGCAGACCTATTTCACTGCTGGCGAGAAGGAAGTCCGCGCCTGGACCGTAAAAGTCGGCGCCACGGCCCCCAACGCCGCTGGCGTGATTCACACTGATTTCGAGAAAGGCTTCATCCGCGCCGAAGTCGTGGGCTATGAGGATTTCGTGGCCAACAAGGGTGAGAATGGGGCCAAGGACGCCGGAAAATGGCGCCTGGAAGGAAAAGAGTACATCGTCAAAGACGGCGACGTCATCCATTTCAGGTTTAACGTATAGTTCGAGGGGGCTACTGCGCTTGTGCCAGCTTCGTTGAAAGCCGCTTCGAAGGCGTCACGTACTGGTCAGTACGCTCCTTCTCCGAACCGCCTTTCGCCTCGCTGACCCGGCGCTCGCAACGCCCCGACTGCTGGGCGTTCTGCTAAACGTTCAAAAATACAAAGATTTGGCGGACTCTGGATTGGTCGGCAGGATTAGCGCTAAAATCTTGACAACAGGCCCGGAAATCGTGAAAATTCGCGGCCTTCAGACAACTGCAGCATTACCTCCAGACGCTTTCGAAGGGAAGTTTCGTCACGAGGGTTTCAAGAATGCTGCAGATGGGGATTCAATTTTTCAGTTGGCCCGCAGGTGTAGTCAGCCTACAGCGAGGACCAAGTGGAAAATTGAATTCGCAGATGCGGTATTATTGGAAGCCGCAGTAGAAACTTTGGCAATGTAGCTCAGCTGGTTAGAGCACAGCATTCATAATGCTGGGGTCGGTGGTTCAAGTCCACCCATTGCTACCATTTAATCAAGCACTTAGAGGAAACTCTAGGTGCTTTTTTTTGCCTGTAATACCAGGGGACACTGATAACTTAATAACTTAACAAAAACCAAAAATAGACATGATTAGCAAAGTTACTAAATCATCAGTCTCCCTTACCACATCCCCTATTGCTTTCTGTTATCCGCGCACCTACCAGCAAATCAATCTTGGGGAATGGACGTAGTATTCACCGGGCCGTAACCAAAAATCTGTACTACCACTTCTTCATCTTTGGCCATATCGTAGTGAATGCCATTTGGCGGTTCATAAATAAAGGTGCCAGGACCTACGCGCGTGGTGGCATCGGGATTGTAGACTGCAGATTCGGGACCAGTGTGCACATACCAATGCCCTTTTAGAACGTTAATATAACGTGCCTGATCATGATAGTGAGGGCGGCTACCACTACCTGGGGCCCAAGTGATCTGAATGACATACAGCCCTTCCTCACGCGGATCGCCATAAATGTTGACCGTCCTGCTACCCTCTGGCGGATGCAGATCGGCAGGTTCGGCAATCATGAAGTCATGCTCGTCGGGCTCAACGACCTGCGCCCAAACCGCGGACACTCCCCATCCCAGAACGACAGTTAATAATGTGATCAGAGTAATTATTTGTTTTTTATACATTTATTCTTTCCTCTGTAATTTGTCCCTATTCAAATAGAAGGGGACACTGATAACTTAATAACTTAATCAAACCCCCTGCTTTTATCAGCTCTACTTCTGGCTGATTGAATTAGTACCTTAAGTTATTAAATTATCAGTGTCCCCTACTTTAGGCGCCGATTTGGCGATTCTATAGCAATCTATCGGGGATAACGGCAAAAGAGATCAGCGACCAAAAAACGCTATCTTCTCGGTATTTCTTTCTAGCGCCGTCGCCATACTGCCTTTCTTTCTCTTCAAATATTCATCAAAAAACGCAAGTTCAAGATCCTTCACGATATCAGCCAATTCCTGCACTTCCAAGTCACCCCCGAGGCCTAAAACTCTCCAGATCGGAAAGATGGTCAGGGCATCTAGCAGATCCCCATGTTCTGTTTCAGGAATATGCAAATCGAAGAAGTCATTCTGCGCCGGATAGTAAGCATAGTCATTTCCTCTGGGGTTTGTATCAGTATTGATAAGGAGAAACGGTGCTTGAACCGGCCTTTTCCAATTAGAACCAAACTGCGTTCCATCCAGATTCGAACCGGCTGCGCACCGGCTGTCCACTTTGCAGAATTCGCCAACGGCTGAGCCACCATAGGAATGTCCGAGCGCCCCCACTTGAGATGGGTCAACACTGTCATTGAAATTTCCTATCGGTCCATTTAAAAAGCTTAACTGGTCTACAACGAATCTGATGTCTTCGACCCAGTATTGTGTAGACCTGTTGCGAACCTTGTCTCGTATTTCAAAGAACGATGTCAGGTTGGCTTCAGTCAACACCGGACCCAATGGCTGCAGGGCTTCAATTTCCAACGAAGCTCTTACGACCTCTGCTTTCCCCACTGCGCTGGCGTCACGATAGCGGTCTAACTGTTCATACAGCGCGGCCATCAGGTTCGAGTGATCCAGACCGGTAATGGTGCTAATTGCGTCCCCGATTCCTCCGTCATTTACCTCATCAGCGCTAAATCCAACATCATCTGGATATCTCATAGAGTAGGTTCGAACTCCACGGTCCGGAAGCAGTACCTTTGTACTCTCAAAAGGGTGTGATACGGAAGCAATTACATACCCGTGGCTGACCAAGTGTTCCATAAGCTGTGGATTTTGGTCCGCCATCGCAAACAACCCATGATTGAAGATAATTACCGGATAGGTCTCGGTATCCGCAATTGGTGCATTGATATAGGAGTGGGTTTTGATGTTCTCCATATATCCTGTAAAAAAGCTGAACAAGTCATAGTTCCCTGCGTATAGCTGCGGAAACAAAGTTTGACGCTCATAGTCATGGGGCTCCTGAGTAGCCGCTGGATACCAGATCTGTACAGGAACTGCCCGATTAAACGCAGGCTCATACCGTTCCACTCTGGTTTCGTCGACCATGACGGTACTGAATGTGCCTACCAGATAGGGGCCCGTTGGGGGTGGCAGCGCTCTTACGGGAAACAGCAAAACCAATGCTATTGAGACGGACACAAGTAAGCCCCCAAAGCTGAAGCCCAATATTCGCAATATAAAATGAGACTGTGACTTTTTCAGACAAAAGAGACAAAGTAGTCCGAATACAATGTACACAGCTAGCATTTGCCAGCGAAGCCCTTCAAAGACAAGATGAAGAAGCCCGAAGCCTGCCGCCAGCAATATCAGAATCCGAAATGAAACGGGAATGAGTTTTGGTGAGTTGAGCTGCAGTAGCGCAATCACTGTCAGTAAAATATACAACCCTTCGAATAGTTGCATCACACTCAACCTTTCAATTTAATTCGCTGGCTGCAGCGTCGATCCTTACAGCAAGACAAGATCCCGAATATGTCACTGAATCACAGAACATAACGCCGATTAATAATGGGCAGGGCGAAGCCCTGTACTTAATTGATTTGTTTGTTATGTACTAATACATTACTCCAAATATTCTCCGAACCAATGAATCATCGCCTCGTGTGTTCTAGTCATTTCTGGTTCAGGAAAAATCTGGTGCCCTGCCGATATTGGTAGAAGATCGGACTTCACATCGGCTTCAACCAATAGCTCGTGTAGTCTCGCACTATGGTTTTCGAAGGATACTGCCGCATCCTCTGTGCCATGGATAAGTAACGTGGGATAGTTAGTCGAGCTGACAAAATTAACTGGTGATAAATTTGGGGCGAGTTCTAAATTGAAGTCCACGGGGGAAGCGCCGTAAATGTTTCCATCAAACTCTTCGAATGTGATTTCAGCTGGTGCCATAATTGTAACCACGGCGCCGATAGAGTATTCAAGCTGAAGGTCAACCACCGCATCCATGCTTAGCATTAGTGCAAGATGCCCGCCAGAGCTAATGCCAAACATACCCAGCTGAGTTGTGCTGATGCCGTAAAGGCCGGCGTTGTTAAGAATATGAGCGAGGCCTTGTTTTGAGCCTTCGTATGCGTCAGGGATTTTATATGTTGGCATTCCAGGATGATAGAGTTCGAAAATTGTATAGCCTTCTGCAATCAGCACTTCCCAAAATGGCCTGCTGACATCTAGATTCTCCTTCCCTGAGTGCCACCCACCGCTCACGACAAATACTATTCCTTTTCCGTTGGGGCTCTCTGGTACTTCAACATCGTAATACATAGCCATTCCGTCTTTGAAACCGTAGACGACATTGCTAATTAGTGAGCTTTCTTGGGCATTGCTAGTTGAACCAGCTAGGCAATACAGGAACATAAGCAAGCGATAGCGATAGCGATAAATTCTGGATCTGATCATCTTTTCATCCGGCCGGCACTGAATCTGTGCATATAACGCCCCTGATCTGGAGCTAAAGTAAGTTGGCGTGGCTTTTGCGCTTTCTGCAGAAGGTATGACAGCTTGTTTTGGTCGCTCAGGATCGGTTTTGTTATGCGCACTTTTAAACTCTATGCCTCATCGGAATTAACCTCAACTTTGATGGCCTTGAGGAAAACAAATCTATGTCGATCCTATATTTTTTAAGCTTCTGTGCCTCATATACAGCAGATGCGTATACTTCATCCCCATCCGGGCCGGCCGGCATAGGATTACTTTCAAAGAAATCGTCAATTACATAATTGTGATACCGCGCGACCCAGTCAAACTTTGCTTTGACATCAGGGTTGGATTTATATGTAGATAATCCACTTTCCAATACATCTTTATGTTTTTCGAATATTTCATAGAATATTGGACCATCCGGAAAAGCAACAAAGGCGTTGTTTAAGTAATTAATAAAAACGGAACCATCCGCATCTTGAAGTAAATGGTAACTTTGCGGCGAATGTTCTGGCTCAGAATAAAAACGAAGATGATGTTGTAGAGCTTCTACGGCTGATGGAGAGAGGGACATTCTTGGGGCCCCACCAGAAACATCTTGTTTTACGGCATCAATTAATGCATCGCCAAAGACGATATCTTGATCCATATAATGCTGCCCAAATGCTATACCTCCTCGGACAAGAAAGCCCTTTATTGCCAAATTCATCTGATACTCAGAGAAAATGGTAAAAAGATGCCCCAGCTCACTTTCCCCAAAGCCATCGGCGAAATTTCTTATTGGGTAACCTACCACTATATTGTCAGTGAAAACCTTTACGGAAAAAAACTGATGTGATTCGTTCCAGCTTTTTGCTCGTTCTCTCACTTCTGTATAGGCCTGTGTAAGTGCTTCTCTTATATTAACTAGGAACGCTTCACCATGACCTGAAGAAATAGCTTTTTTGCTTAGGCATGAATACCCCAAAATATCCGCAAAGCAAACAAATGAAAGTTGCAGTTTGATCGGGTCTCCGGCATAAGGTTCATATTTTTTCACATTACACCCGACGCAAATCGCCTTTCTTCGGCAGCCCAAGCGTGCCGGCGCGGCTTTTGCGTTTTCTGCAAAAGGTATGACGGCATTATTTGGTCTGGCTGTAAGAATTTGTTATGAGTCATTTGCCAATATGTCTTTTGTGTATCCACGCTTTAATTTCTTAGATTTTGAAAAATACGCTATTTCTATATTTAGCAATTTCGTTGTCTCTACCAAGCATTTCTTTAATGCTTGATGACTAATTAATTTGTAATTTTCAGAAAAAAGTTGATGGTATAAGATAGTCCACAAGACAGCAGCATCAGTAAATTTAATATCAGTCCTTGGCCCAATAACCGAATAGCAGCCACTTGCAGGAATTATTTCTTTTGCCAAATCCTCATGGACCATTGAACAGGCCGACATAAAGAGCCTTCTATTCCTCATATGAGGATTAATTATTTCTGCGAAATCATCATAATCGATTTCGTCTTGATTCGTAGTGCACATCCCTTCTGGCTCAGCATGTGCTGATACATGAAGGTATCTATAATCAGATTTTCCAAATTGGACAACGGCTTTTTCAAAGTCCTTCCTAGTACGCACATATCGGTACTTTGGTGCCTTCCCATGTAATTTGAGAATTCTTGAGATAATACTCCCTTCAAATCTACCGTTTCCTTCATCATCCGGATCAAGAGATTCAATTATATAAACTTCTGGGGCTAGGCTCATTTCATAAGTGACTCATAACGCCGTTGCTCAGGCGCCAAGTACAACTGGCGTGACCCTTGCGTATGCAAGGGCATGACAGAATTACTTGGTCGCTCTGGAGCGCCTTGTTAGACATTGCAACCTAGAAGGCATTTGTACAGTGCTTTTAGCCTTTGTCGGTGATGAAGTAAGGACGATTCATATACGAGAACGGAGCACAAGTAGTCGCGGACATTTTCGATTTGATCCGTTGGGATCAAGGGCGTCTCCATTTTACTCAGCTCCGAATTAACGCGATTACACATTTGCCAAGACAGGGTGCCTTTAGAGGATTTAAGGCTGAATAAGTACTTCAATGGTGCTTTCATAGTCATATCCACTTGATTAAAATCACAGCCTGGCATGACGGATAAATAAATGCTGTATTATTTTGATGTCCCAGCAACCAATCTGGAACTAGAGCAGAACATATATCATTTCATGTGATATCCGAGGTACATGTCATCAGGATAGTCACCCAGATCACCAAAATAATTATAATCTCGTTCTTCCTTCAGTCGTTTACGTTCGGCATCTCTTGCCTCACCTTGCTTTTTTAATGCCTCATTTCTTTTATCTCTCGATCCCTGAGGTTCAAAATAGCGATCAAGGTCTTTCTCATTATTGATAAAGCTTTTGGAAAAACGCAGTATGCCCTCAAAAAGATTAAATGTGGTGTGAGCTAGAAAATGCTGAACTACAGTTCCTTCTCTAAAGGGTATTTGGTGCAGACTATATGGTTTTAACTCTTCGCCCTCAATGCGATCAAGCATTTGTATATCTATGCCATTTTTCCTTACAAAGATATATGCGGTCCTAGATTGATTTGCGTAGCCAAGTACAGCTCGGTACTGCGTACGTCTTGACTTTATTGGAACCCAACTATGTAATTTCAGTTCTTTAATAAAGGCATCAAAGCTTGAAAAGCCATTAGCTATAGGAGTGCCTTTTGGCAGAATAATTTGGCCATTTGAATTCTTGCTAGCCTCATCCATCTTGCACTCGATTCTAGCATTGCAGTCCCAGTTCAAGTATTCAAGGTTTTGAACCGAAGCATGCCTCAGCTTTCCATCCCCCCTATGCACTATAACGCTGTCTCCGAGCTTAATATCTGTTCGGAAACACTGTACGGGAAACTCCTTGTTCGACCCCTCGAAGGATACAAATGCAATTATGTAACTCATAGACATCCCTAACTGTTTACCCGGAGATCGGATTTTGCCTAACGCCCGCAACAGAGGGCAATTTGTAGCGCCAGCGGAAAATTGCTGCGCTGCTTGCGTTTGTTAAATGTATCACTCGCCGATCTCGGCCTGGGCGTAGCGAGGGATATGGCGGCGGACCTCGATGACTTCATATCTGGAGTTTGTAAATATCCCGGTGTCTTCATCTTTGCTTTGATAGATTTTTAGGACGACCTCAAACGAGTCACCTGGAGCGACAGTTATTTTGTGAGCAAAAAAGTCTCGGTAAAAGTGTTCGTCAAGCACCGGCGCAGATATTTTTACGCCACGCCATATAAACTCCCATTTCCTCCTTGACCTTTCTAGGATTGCCCTTTTTATCTGCAATTCCGCAACCTCTTGAATCTCCCTTTGTGGGTCATCCAGCTCAATAAGTGAGGATAGGAGCGCGAACCTCTCGCGAGGGATATCAATATCAGGCACTCTGTCATTTAGATTTTTAGTAAAGCCAAAGCTCGTGACGCTTTCGTCCTTTTCAACTGCCGAAAACGTATCAGATACACTCTTTCTAAACTTCTCTGATTTTTCGACCTCTTTCTGAGCGTCATAAACACTCTTTGGTACGATAATGGTCTTGTCACCCTGCTCAATGATGACCTGGGTATCGTCTACCGTGACTTTTACGTCTGTGTCAGGTGCAAGTGTGTGTTGGTAGATAAACGATGTAATGATGCCGATGGCAATAGCTTCGAGTCTGTTAGCGTTGAATAGGTTGTTTAAACCCTTATATAGAGTTTTGACCTTGGCCCGAAAGCTGCCTTCTCCAAAGGCCTCCACCAAGACTTCCACTTCATAGCCCGGATTGATGATGGAGTTAGCTTCTTTGATAGCATCCGCCAGTGACACCAAAGAAGAGGCTAGTGTGTAAGCATTGATCTTGGTTCTCTCACCGCCGAAGTGGAGAACAATCTCTTGCTCATATTCTTTTATGTCAACGAATTGCACGGCCTATCCTTGTACATTTAACAGTCAGTTAATGAGGCCCACGGCCTCATAATAATTATTAGCGGGTTTACCTTAATCACTTTTTCGACAAATCTTGATCCGCTGCAAACACCACAATCCCGCTGATATCATTGTAGGATACTGCACGTATCCTTCTGACGGGTAAAGCACTTTCTAAAATACCTTCCAGACTAAATCAGGAATCAGCAAATCTTCTAAGAAACAGCCAGGAGACACCAATAAAACAGCAAAATAACCAAGCCCCCAAGCCACTCAATATCCAGTACTCACCACGCCCCGCACTCTGTTATTCTGCCAATCAACTTCCCCAGCGAGTGGTAACACACCATGACCAGAAACCTACCCCGCTACCTGATGACCTTTCTGGCCTTCGGCATCGGCCTCTACGCCATAGCCAATATCCTGCTCCCTGATCTGAGACAGGAATTCGTCATCAATATGATCGACGCCTCCTCTGCCACGGGCACCCTGCTGCATTTTCTGGCCGGCGGTATTGTCATCATTGCTGGCGCCATCCAATTCAGCGCGCGTTTTCGCGCCAAATATCTGCACATCCATAGACTGCTTGGTAAGGTTTATGTGGTGGGCTGTCTGATCGGTGGCGTGGCCGGTCTTTATCTCGCCTTTTATTCCACCGGCGGGTTGGTGAGTCACTATGGGTTTGGCATGCTGGCAATTTGCTGGATTGTGACTACCTCTATGGCCTATCGGCATATCCGCGCCGGCAATATTCGCATTCATCAGGACTGGATGATTCGCAGTTATGCGTTAACCCTTGCCGCTGTCACACTGAGACTTTATCTACCGATCAGTCAGATTGCCGGTTACGAGTTTGTCGATGCCTATCGCGCGATAGCATGGATGGCCTGGGTACCGAACCTGATCATCGCCGAATGGTTTATCATTCCGCTTTCAAACAAAAAGCCAGTGCTTACTTAATTGCTATCTCCGAACACAGGATTGCCCCGATGTCAGATTTACCCCCCTGCCCAAAATGCGACTGCCAATACACCTATGAAGACGGCTTGCTACTGATCTACCCGGAATGCGCTCATGAGTGGGCGAAGAATGCAGAAGTTGGTGAAACTGCAAGTGGTTCGAACGTGCGGGATTCTAACGGCGCAACGCTGGAAGATGGCGACTCTGTTGTGGTGATCAAAGACCTGAAGGTAAAGGGCAGCTCCTCCACCGTGAAGATTGGCACCAAGGTAAAGAATATCCGCCTGGTCGACGGGGATCACAATATCGATTGCAAGATCACCGGCATTGGCGCCATGAAGCTGAAATCGGAATTTGTGAAGAAAGCCTGACCAGTTCGGAAATTGATAGTTTTATCTGGCGACCTAATAGAAACTAACAGTGCAGCCAAGATAGAAACCAACGTATCAGCGCCTCTATGCCCCTTGGCAAAGACGATCTAAGTAAAATTACTCGCGTATCTGCCCTCAACTGTTTTGCGCTTCGTCGCCGAAGGACTGCGTGAACCGTGATATCCCCTGTTGCTTGCAATTCCCCTATACTCTGCATTTATAGCCTCTGAACATTGACTAGTCAGCCATGACGCTTAAACAATATTTACAACATCGACGGCCCTACGAATTCATTCTGCTCGCGGCGATGTTTAGCCTGATAACGGTAGTCAACGTTACAACCACTGGCATCGAATTCATGCGTAGCGGTATGGGTCCGGGCTGGCGGGAAGCCTGGGCAACAGAGCTGACATCTGTGTTTATGGTTGTCCTTTTGATAGTGCCGTTGGCCCTGTCATTGAATTGGCTGGACCTAAGATTGGCAAATCTTAAACGACGTGTCCTCTGGTTAATTCCGATATTTCTCTCTTTCTCCTTACTCCATGTGGTCGGGATGGTGGGTCTGAGAAAGTTGATCTGGGCACTAGTCGGTGACGAGTATTCTTTTAGCCCCTGGTTGCTCGGGCTTGTCTATGAATTACGCAAAGACCTGCTCACTTTTCTGGTCATCACAACCAGTTTCTACGCCTATCGATTCATCATTGACAGGCTGCAGGGCGAAGCTCAGTTTCTTGGTGTAGAAAGCCCCGAGAAAAGCACGAATGCCCGAACTCAGTTTCTGGTGAAGATGTTGGATCGCGAGTATCTGGTTCAAGTTGATGACATAGACTGGGTGCAATCGGCAAGTAATTACGTCGTCTTACATTGCGGGAATCGTTCCTACCCAATGCGGCAAACCATGAAACGCTTGAGTGAGGAACTGGAGAGCCCGCGGTTCCAGCGAGTCCATCGCACAGCAATCGTCAATTTGGAGAAGGTCGAGTTCTTGCAGGACAAAGGCGAGACTTCAGTGGCGTTGTATTCAGGCGTTAATGTTCCGGTCAGCAAGACCTATCTGCAGGATCTGCGAGCGGCATTGGATGCAACATGCAGTGCCAGAACCAACTAAAATGGCGAAAGTCATCCCAATATCCTGAAGTTTCGTCCCTCAGTTCCTCCCTACGCCCCATAATCTCAAGTGCATTCATTCAGCAGTGTAGTCTCGTAGGCCAACTATTTCTTAATGCAAAAAGTTAATTGGAGTTTTTGGTATGCGATTAACCGTGATGAGTTTGTGCCTGTGGCTGCTATGTACGGGCCAAATCTGGGCGTGGGACACTTACGGTGGCGAGGGCGGTCAACAGTTTGCGCCTTTCGATCAGATCAACCCGGGCAATCTTGAGCAATTGGCGGTCGCTTGGCATTTTCGTACCGGTGATCTCAATGCAGGATTCAGACGCAAACGCCATTCCATGCAAACCAATCCTCTGTACTGGAATGGACTGTTGTTTGTCAGCACCAGTGCTAATTGGGCTATAGCGATCGACGCAGAAAGTGGGCAGGAGCGCTGGCGCTTTGATGCTCAGCTTCCCAAGGATATAGGCTACTCGGAAAGTTCTTCGCGAGGCGTGAGCCTCTGGCATGGAGTGAGTGAGATCTGCCCTAACCGCCTGTTTCTTGGCACCCTGATCGGACAGGTTTTCGCTCTCGATGCGATAACGGGTGAGCCTTGTACAGACTTCGGCGAAAACGGCAGAGTCGATCTTACCGTTGGCGTTGGAGAAGTAAGTTTCGGCGATTACGGAATCACCTCTCCTCCGGCAGTAATCGGCGACCAGCTTATTGTTGGTTCGGCAATTGGTGATAACCGTGCGGCGCGTCTGGAGCGTGGCCTCGTCAGGGCCCTCGATGTGCGCACCGGACAGACGAACTGGAGCTGGGACCCAATACCCGTTTCAGAAAACGATCCGCAATACTCATCCTGGGCAGACGACAGTGCGCTGCGCACGGGAGCTGCCAACGTATGGCCGCCCATATCGGTCGATGCAGAGCTGAATCTGGTGTTTGTTTCCACTGGCTCTCCCAGTCCGGATTTTTATGGTGGAGAGCGTCTTGGTGACAATCACTACGCCAATTCCCTGGTCGCATTGGACGCCGCAACGGGCGCAGTGAGCTGGTGGCAACAATTGGTTCATCATGATGTATGGGACTACGACATTCCATCTCAGCCGACACTCACCGAGATTCGTCACCAGGGTCAAAGTGTTCAAGCAGTAGTGGTTGCGACTAAAACAGGCATGATCTACGCGTTCGATCGACGCAGCGGAGAGCCAATCTACGAGATTACAGAACAGGCCGTTCCCGCGAGTGACATTGCTGGTGAACGCTTGTCACCAACGCAGCCAATTTCTTCATTCCCGGCACTAACCAAACTGAATGCGGTGACTGAAGATGACAGTTTCGGTCTGGTCTGGTTCGATAAACGCAGCTGCAGGAAGATCATCCGCGAGTACCGCTCCGAAGGGCTGTTCACACCACCAAGCATTCAGGGAACTATCATGAGCCCGAGCTATGCCGGTGGCGTTAACTGGGGCGGCATCGCGATCGATAGCGCGAAGCAGATTGGCATCGTCAACGTCAATCAGATTCCCGCGCTTGTGCATCTCATTCCCCGTGATGACCTGCAAATTTTCATCGATGCGTATGGCGAGGACGGTTGGGAATTCGCAGAACAAGCTGGCACGCCGTACTATATGGCGCGCAAGATATTCCTGTCGGAACTCGGATTACCGTGTACCAAACCACCCTGGAACAAACTGGTTGCGGTGGATCTGGAACACGAAGAGATTCTCTGGGAAGTGCCATTGGGGACCGTGAGGGATTTAGCGCCAGCCATTGTGCCAAACTTCGAGTGGGGAGCACCGGGCATGGGCGGGCCACTAGTCACTGCAGGTGGACTGATTGTAATCGGTGCTACAACTGAACACGTGTTGCGTATTTTTAATGTGGTGTCAGGTCAAGAGCTCTGGAAATACGACCTACCTACAGCCGCGATGGCAACGCCCATGAGTTATATGCACAACGGCGAGCAGTATATCGCCGTAGCCGTCGGAGGACACGACAATCTGGATATGCCCAGAGGGGATCATATTTTCGCATTCAAGTTGCGAGAGTAAGGGGTGCTGACGAAAGCCATAAGAGACACTTGTTGTTAGTGCACGCTACTGTTACCTCTGCCCAGAAGTGCTAAAGTGAGAGCCAACAAATGCACTCAATTAAATAATAAAAAGAGAAAGCACTATGAAGCCCGCCCTGATGCCACGTGTTTTGAAAACATCCCTGATTCTGGTTGTGACTGCCTTTTCTGCCACTCAGCTCTTCGCTCAGTCGAACCGAACGATTGCAACCGAGGCCGATTTCGATCGCGCTATGGAGGAGTTGTCGAACTGGGGACGTTGGGGCGCGGACGATGAATTGGGCGCGGCCAATTTGATCACTGATGAAAAACGCAGGCAGGCAGCGGCGCTCGTCACCGAAGGCATCACCGTGTCTTTAGCCCATGACGTCAATGAAGTTGATGCAATCGATGCGTCAGGAGCGCTTAGTCGCACCGTGTTAAGAGTCAGTCCCACCGGGGCAGCCGATCAATACCAGTACACCGGCTCCTATCACGGCACTATCCATAGCCACCTTGATGCCGTCGGCTGCCATATTATGTACAAGGGGATGAGTTATAACGGTGTTCCCTGGGAAGAGGTTGAGGCCGCCAACGGTTGCCCGAAAAGCGGCATCAATGTCCACAATAATGGCATACTCACACGCGGCATAATCTTTGATGCCACGTTACTGCCTGGCAAGGCCACAGAGCAGGGTTGGCTTGAGCCGGGCACCGCAATCACTTATGACGATCTGGTAGAGCTTGAGCGCATCCAGGGCGTTACGGTCGAGCCTGGCGATGTCATTTTGCTACACACTGGCCGCTGGAAGCGCCGCGATGCTTTGGGCCCATGGGCGCCAAGGGAAGGAGTGGCTGGCTATCATGCCGATGTCGCGTATTTTATGAAGGAAAGAGGCGTTGCATTTATCGGTCATGACTTGTGGAACGATGTGACACCCAGTGGTGTTGAGGGTGTTTTCTTACCCCTGCACAGCCTGGCTTTAACCTCTTTGGGGGTAGGTATCTTCGACAATCTGGACCTCGGCGCAGTGGCAGATACAGCTGCCCGCCTCAATCGCTACCAGTTCATGTTCAGCGCGGCGCCATTGCGAATCAACATGGGCATGGGTTCGCCCATCAACCCGATAGCCACGTTCTGACAAGCAACACCGAAAGAACTTTTGCCACCGGCAATTAAACTGCAAGCAACGGCAACCAACCGTCAGCGACGGTCATTCGCATGCGCAATGCTGCGAATGACCAGCTTGTCAGCGCACTACTATTTTCAATCGAGCCCTAACTCTTGCTCCACTTCCAGCCGTCGCGCCCCTGCCAAAGAACCAGGCATGGAGTAATTACCTTCGTGACAGGCGTACTCATAAAGCCGATCGTCGGTCGCGTAAAAGCTCAACTCCGCAGTCCAGTTCTGTCGATAGATATTGCTGTCCTCGACTGTGAATTGATAGAAGATTTCATTGTCGGAGTAACGGCTAAAGCGCTCGATGATGCGCCCGTCTTTGGTAATGGGCACTGAACTCTGGCTCAGCTGGGTCGGATTGATGTTCACCGTCTCCACCACGAGTTCATCATCCTCATACCAGCCGACCGAGTCGCCGAACCAGGGCTCGTGCGCAGCCGGGCGACGATTGGCCCGCGCCTCATCGGCAGAAGCGTAGATCGGTATGATGCGGGCGTCGTGCACCATTTCCACATTGATCATCACGTAGTCATCTGTTTGCACAAACTCATAGGTGTTGTTGTACAGCGCGCCCATCATGCCCGGGCCGGCCTTGTTGCCAAAACCCAGCAGGCAGCGTTCGGAATTGGGGAACGCCTCGGGGCCGCGGAAATCACCCTCGCCGGTGGCATAGCGCGTACCGAAACTGGCACGTTCGAAATCGAACTGCGGGTCTTCACGATAGGGCACACGACCGTTCTCGGGAATGACGACATAAGACGTTCGGAATTCGCCTTTGACCATGGCCAGATTGGAACCCGGGTCGACCCAGAAATTGTTGTAAGCGCGCACGCCGAAATCATCGGCGCCTTCTTCGGGGATGTCGTTGGCGTTGTCGCCTTCATCCAGCCCGCCTTCGATGCCGGCAATCGGCGTGATGGCGGCGATCTCACGCGCTTGCTCGGCCTCGACGACTAACGTATCCACACCATCAGGCCGATTGAGGTTGGTCAGGGAGGCATTGGTCCAGGTGCCTTGCAGATTGGGCCGGTCATCAGTCTGGCTCAGTGCCAGCGAGCAAGTTAGGCTGCTAAGCAACACAACTGAGGCATTAACGATCTTTCGCGAGTGACTGCTCATGGGTGTTCTCCTGAAGCGCTATTTTTATTAATCTGGTTATATTGGTCTATTGTTGTTCTTTTGTTGATCATTTTGATGATCTTGTTGTTGCTCTTTTTGTTGCTCTCTATTACTTATTGATCTTTGTTATTGAACTTTTGGTTAGCACTCTTTTCAATGTGCTTTCCAGTGTGCTTTTCAGTGCTCTCGGTATAATCTATCCTATCTGCCGTTACCGACCCTAGCAAGCTACGGTAAAAGCGGTGCAATCCGCAATAGCCTAGCGCCCCCAGCACTCTCAATTCGACTCGATTGATACACGCCTGAAACACCCTGTCGGAAAATAGCATCCGGTTATCCGATAACCCGCTATTAGCGACACTAGTGACAGCCTCATTTACCCCAATTGCCACGTGCCCCGCTATAATCCTTGCAGCTCTCCGGCAGAAGAAATTCCTCAGAGCCCATGAAACCTACTCTCACGCATCAGGGCGTGCAGGTTTCAGTCATAACAACAAAGCCCTGAACCCGCGCGGGCCTGCCATTGCGCAGCCCTGCATTGTTTGCCCCAAATAAAAACAAAAGTACAAAAACAAGTACAAAAAAGAGGAACACCAACGATGATTAGAACAATAAAAGTTGTTGAGTGCATGAAAGTCGGACTATTGAGTACCGCCTTGCCAGTTCTTGCCTTGCTTAGCACCTCCGCTCATTCACAGCAGTATCCCAATATGCCGGCAGATGCCTCCGGCTCACAAGTACCCGACGGCGTCGCGCAATTTGCTGTCGATCCGTTCTGGCCCAAGCCTTTACCCAATAACTGGATACTCGGTCAGGTAGCCGGCACTGCTGTCGACAACGATGATCTGATCTGGCTGATCCACCGCCCGTGGACTGTACAAAACACCAACGCGGGTTCGACACCACGACAAACGACCCGTGACATCACCTGGGGTCATGATCCTTTACAGTCGCTTTGTTGCACCACGGCCCCGCCCGTGCTGGCCTTTGATCAGGAAGGCAATGTCGTGCATGCCTGGGGTGGCGATAGTCCGACTGGCGACTATGAATGGTTTAATAGCGAACACGGTATTCATGTCGATCACAATGACTTTGTCTGGGTCGGCGGTAACGGCACTGACGATCATCACATCATGAAGTTCACCAAAGACGGCGACTTTGTCATGCAGATCGGCGGCGTCGGTGTCAGCACCGGCAGTAACGATACCGACTCGGTTAATCGTTCGGCCACCATGGAAGTCGATCCAGAGACTAACGAGTTGTATGTGGCTGATGGCTACGGCAATCGCCGCTTGGTAGTCTTCGACGCCGAGTCCGGTGAGTACCTGCGGCACTGGGGTGCCTATGGTGAACAGCCCGTCGATGAAGATCCGGGCGCCTATGTTCCCGGCGCCGCGCCAAGCCGCACCTGGCGCACACCGGTTCACGGCCTCGCCCTGTCCAATGACGGTCTGGTGTATGTCAGCGACCGGCCCAGCAACCGCTTTCAGGTATTTCGCAAAGACGGCACTTACCTGTTCGAAAGCATTCTGGCGCCTGACACCACTGGCCCGGGCTCAACCTGGGGTGCCGAGTTGGACCCACTGGATCCGGAACAGCGCTTTCTTTATGTGCCCGACGGCACCAACAACAAGGTCTGGGCGCTCGACCGTGAGACGCTCGATCCGGTGTATTCCTGGGGTACGGGTGGCCGACAGGCTGGGCAGTTCGACTGGTTGCACTACATGGACTTTGATTCCGACGGCAATCTTTACACTGGCGAAGTGCAGACTGGTCACCGCGTGCAAAAATTTATTCGCTTGAATGGTAATTAGCTTGAGTAGTTAACTAGCACGCAAGATCAGATGCGGCGGCAGAATTAAACCTCTACCGCCGTTTTTGACTATTCGGTGCTTTGCTTTATCACAAGGAGACGGTTATGGAATTCACGTTTTCATTATTGGGTTTCACTCTGGGCGCAATGGGATTTACCTTTGGTATTTTCGGACTGGTAGCGCTCTCCAGAGTCAGTGAACTGGAAAAACGTCTGCATGAGTTGGAGCGTGGCAACTAGAATTGCAGCACTCACCTGCTGCCGCGCCTGCCTTCTGGTGCCCTTCGCGATTACCCGAGCCGCCCGCCCTTCCAAACTGGTTATCAAACACTGGTAATTGTTTTATTGTGGGAATCCGGACGACATTCTGCAGAGGTTACATCATGAACCCGACCGCCAGATTCACTTACTCTCTATCGACGCGCTGCCAATTACTACCCCGCCTAATGTTTTGCCTGCTGTTACTTGGCTCCGCCCCCGTGCTCCTGCTCAGCAGCGCCAGCGCTCAGCCAGGCAATACGGCTACTACCTATGACATCGATAGCGACAGCTCCATCCTGCGCATCTACGTCGGCCGTGCTGGCCCATTGGCCCGCATGGGTCACAACCATGTGGTCCATAGCCGTGAGCTAACCGGCGAAGTCATGCTGGCCGCCACAGCCACAGACTCCAGCGCCACTTTTACTGTGCCGGTCAGCAGTCTCGTGGTCGATGAACAATCTGAGCGCGACCGAGCCGGAGAAGGCTTCGAAAGTCAGCCAGACGCGTCCGCCATCGAAGGCACGCGCGGCAATATGCTCAGTGAAGCGGTGCTCAATGCCGAGGCCTATCCCACGGTGGCTATTAGCGCCACGCCGGTATCGATTGACGGCAGCACATGGTTGCTGGCTATTCAGCTGGAGATCAGCGGCAACACTGTGGATTTGGAGATACCGGCGCAGGTGCAGAGCAGTGCTGAGACCCTGTCCGCGCAGGCGAGCTTTACCCTGCAACACGAAGATCTCGGACTGACAGCATTTAGCGCCCTCGGTGGTGCCATGCGTGTGGCTGAGGCAATAGATTTTGAATTACAGGTCAGTGCCACAGCGCGCAACTGAGCGGATCGTGGCAACGCACTATCACGCTCGATATTCAGCGCTTGTTGCCAATGCCTTAACTGCACTTGGATGTTGCTATCAGAGCCCCTGGCGAGTCAAACGTCCCAGGCAGATTAGCCTTTCATGTCGGTTAGCGCTTTAAACTAAAAAACGGCGGCAAGAAGTAATCTCTGCCGCCGTTTTTTGTTTTGCTGCCAGCGTTGCTGGTGATGGTCCGCTTGAATTACCTGATGTGGTCTTCAACCCACCGTGCAAGCATCGGCTCGCGGGCTTGTCTGGGCGGACAATGCCCTTCTATATCCAGTACTATGACGTCGTTGTCACTGGCACTTTGCAAAAGCAGCTGCAAATCATCCAGCGGTGCCACAGGGTCCCGATTGGTAGTAATGACATACAGTGGCGTATCAACTTCCCGGGATGCGTTCATGAACCCCTGTTCAACAAGAGACGTACCCGTAACAACTTCGCTGAGCATAGCCGTCGGTTGATCCAATAATCCGAAGCGAGACTTGACGCCATCTATGGTTAGTAGCGGCAACGCATCTAATACTTCGGGTGGCGCCAGGAATGGTGAATGTAATGGCCCACACATGCTCACTACGCCAGCGACATCCAGGCGGTAAAAAGCGCGCGCCGCAGCGTTACCACCAAAACTCCCACCGACTACGAACAAGTTGTCCGCATCTACCTGGGCATTTTGCCGCAGGAATACCGTTCCGGCCTCGATGACCACATCGCTGCCGTCCTGCATACTCAAATGGTTCGCTTCACCAATGCCCGGCATATCCACTGCCAGCATGCCGATACCTCGAGGTTCCAGTTCGCGAACAAACAAGTCGAAACTGTCTTCTTTGGTGACATCAGACCCAAAGCTGTTAATAACCACCGGGAACGGACCTTCTCCGGCAGGTAAGTGAAAATAAGCTCTGACGGAATTGCTACCCACCGACAACTCGACGTGTTGCACTGGCACAGACAGCATAGCTCCTGCTGCCAAATAGGCCTCTACCGATTTGGCGTGCGCCCGACGATCATCGACTCTGCCGAGATGGGGCCAGGAGCCACTGCTATAGTAAGTGAGCGCTGCGCGCAGTTTTTGCAGGCGGTCTTCTCCATTCAGCTGGTCAGCTTCAGCCATCGCCGCGTCCCCTGCCTGCACCCACTCATAGGCCCAGTTGCCCGGAGCGAACTCGATCTGCGTGTCTACCAGTTCAGGATGACGTTTTGCGCCGCTGCTGTTTTCTATGTTTTGGAGAACTTCTTCAATGACAGCTCGGTCCCCACCTTTGGCGAGCCAGGTAGCCATATCGAAGCTGTGATACCAGCCCTCAAGCACTTCATCTTCTTCGTGAAATGCGAACTGCTGTGCATTAGCAACTGAAAGCAGAAGAGGCATTAGTAATAAAATTGCTGAATTCTTTATATTCATAACATCGATATCTCGAATGATTATTGTAAAGTCGTATTGACATTAATCAGGCGCGAATAGATTGTCAAGCGGATTTGACATAAAATTGCCGGCATGGATAACAGCAAACTCAACAGCCAGCTAAGAGGCAGCCTGAAAGCACTCCTGCGCGCATCTTTGGAATGGCTAGAAGCCGAACAACTCAAGCTGCTGCAAGACTCGCCTTATTCGGCGGCAAGCAATGCGGAAGTGAAGTTATTTGCCGCATTAAGAGGCAAGAACCGGTCTATTTCGGAACTATCGAGGTATCTTGGGGTTTCGCGTCAGGCTGTACACCAAACTGTGCACAAACTTATTGAGAAGGGTGTCGTTCGGCTTGAACCCATTGCAAATAACAAACGGGACAAGTCTGTAGTAATCACTGAAGCGGGCAACGAGGCTCGCAGAGTCACAGCGGAACATTTTCGGACGATTGAAAAAACTGTAGCGGATAATATTGGTCGTGAAAATCTTGATCTGCTCCTTCAGCTACTTGAACAGAACTTGCTGAAAGAGCAGGCAAAACAAGATAATTCAGAATCGTCAGCAAAACGGGAATGACCAGATAATCGCATCACAAGTCGCAAGCGCCCGCTTCAACCTGTCTCAGTAATTGTCTTCCTACTATCAACCAACCTTCGTCATCTGCTGGCTACAGCAAATCTCCGAATGCTGCATCTGATCACCGCAAGGGCAAGGCTTCTCATAGACAAGCTCCGCGCCACATTTCTCACACTTGTATCGATCACCGATTTCTCTGGACATTGGTTCTCTCCGAGTAGTTTTGAGTTTGATTAGACTGTCACTGGTAACAGTAGTCCAAGTGCGCAAAGACAGCTATAGTGGATAGCATTGCCATTGATCCACATCAAGCCCCGGATTCAATAGCGAGCCTCGATGGCGACAGTCAGAATCGGGGCGAAGACAGAACACTGTAACGCATTGACAAGGCAACCATGACTAATCATCAAATCAATTATGTGGAATTTCCCGCCCGCGATCTGAATGCGACCAAGCAATTCTTTATCGATGCTTTCGAATGGGAATTTGACGACTACGGCCCGGACTATATCGCTTTCAAAAAGCAAGGCATTGAAGGCGGCTTTTTCCGCGCCGAGCAAGCATCATCTACCGACAATGGCGCTGCACTGGTTGTGCTATTCGCGGTGAATCTCGAAGCGACACAGCAACGCGTCGAGCAAGCCGGTGGCAAGATCGTACAAGCCATCTTTGATTTTCCCGGCGGACGTCGTTTTCACTTTCGTGAGCCCAGTGGTAATGAACTGGCTGTGTGGAGCGATCAGTAACCTTTTCGGCTCGCAAGTAGTCTTATCAACGTAGCCCCGAACAATTGACAGCAAGCTCCTGGTTCATCCACAACCCATTGGTGTGAATAGTTATGAAATACGTTTATGGATTACTCGCGTCACTCGTTCTTCTGATTGCCATTGTTTTTGGGCTGCAACTGGCCGCGTCAGAGCGTGTTGAAGTGGTCGAACTTCATACGATTGACGCAGAAGGCGCCGCACAAACCACACGCCTGTGGATTGTCGATGACGCAGGCTATCAGTACCTGCGCGTTGGCGCCGATGGCTCCGGTTGGTTCTCGCGCCTGCAAGCCAATGCCAGCTTTGAGATGACCCGCAATGGTGATACCCAACGCTATGTTGCTGAACTGCGACATGAGAAAAGCGACCACATCAACGATCTGATGCAAGCCAAGTACACCTGGGGCGATTCGCTGATTGGGGTATTGGCAGGCTCGCGCGATAATTCCGTGCCGGTAGAGCTGCACCCGGTTGATTAAACCCGCTTGTGCAGTGGCGAGTCTTATTGCGTGACGCACTGCACCTGATCTTCAGACTCGATGAACAGCGCTTCATCGCCACGATCCCAAAACTGCAGATTGCCAATACCGTAGCGCGCACCGCTGGCGGATGGCAGGCGATGCATGACAGCCTGTTCGGTGCCATCATTCAGCACCAGCATGGGCAGCACGGTGTTGTTGTAGTAATAATTCTCCAGCTCTTTATCGGGCGGACAACTGTACAGCACGGCTTCCGGGACGCGCACTGAACCGCTGCTAATCTGCAATTCGCTGATGCGGCGCTCGCTCTCCTCGCGCACACAAGCAGCGGCATCCTCGGCCTGCCAGCAGTCATTGCGGCCACTGATCCATCCCCGCTGCAGAGCACGAAACACCTCCCGCTCCTCTGCAGCCATACGCTGCAATGCCGTGGTATAGAAATAATTCAGCTGCTGATCCAGCAATGCCAAATCGCTGTCAGTGCAAATCAATTGCTCAACCGTACCGCTAGCACTTGAGCAATCGAAAGTTGGTCTGATCACTGCTGTGCCGTTCTGCGCTAGCTCGCTTTCAAGTATGGGCACGAAAGTCAGGATAGCGCCATCGGCCATAGTGGCCAGATGCAGCTTGCCGTCTTGCAAGACAAATGAACGCACATATTCCAGATTGCTGAGAAATCGGTCGTGTAGCGATGCGGGCGGGCACAGAGCCCGGGTGGTCGCAATAACACCAAACTCCAACTGACTGCCTGTCTGGTTATAACTGCCACTGCCGCGATTACAGTCAGCTTGCATCGCCACCCGATCTTCAGCCTGAAAATGCAGCGTGAACACTGCGCCTGTGGCAGGCACAAAAGTTTCATCATTCATTGACTGGATGTGCTGAAGCCGCCAACTTGTTTCAGCCAGCCGTGAAGCAATGATTGCTGCCGGACTATCTGCAGATTCCGGATTGCTTGAACAGGCAGCCAACAACAGGGGAAGGACAAGCAGGCAATAGCGCAGCATCTTTGTCCGTGGTGTCATGATCAATATTCGACGAATGCGTTTGTACATAGAAATCAAAGTCCGCCTACATAAAATGTGCCGCCGAGAGGGTATGAAGTCAAACTAGCCCAGCGGCTCTATACTGTCTACCCGGTTATGCCACAGTTCCCGCATCTCACCGCCAACATTGACCCACCGTGGCCAGAAGCGGATACTTTTGCTTTTCCACGTCTATCTGCCGGAGCAAGCACCTGAGCTTTACTGCCTTAAACCCTGCCGGACTGAACACAACGAGCCAATCCCTGTGAAAAAGTATTTCGGGCCCAGCACCGTTATTACGGCCGCCTTTATCGGACCGGGTACCGTTACTGTATGCACGCTGGCCGGCGTCAACTCCGGCTATGAATTATTGTGGGCGCTGCTATTCTCAGCGTTTGCCACATTCCTGTTGCAAGAGATGACGGCACGCCTTGGGTTGATCTCCGGCGCCGGTTTTGGCGAGGCCATTCGTCAGCAACTGCAACATCCCGTGGCGCGTCTGCTTGGCATCACGTTGGTGTTAAGCGCGATTGTGGTCGGCAACGCCGCCTACGAAGGCGGCAATATCTCCGGGGCTGCATTGGGCGTGCAGGAACTGGTCTTCGATTTCCGATTGCAGCTAGGTGCCTGGCAACTGTCGGTTGCACCTCTGCTCATTGGTACTATTGCTTATTTGATACTGGGGCTCGGTGGTATTCGCCTGGTACAAAATGCCTTGATTGGGCTGGTGGCATTAATGAGCATTGTCTTTCTCACCACGGCACTGGCCGCGCAACCGGATTGGTCGCAAGTGATTGCCGGCTTGTTCGTCCCACGATCCATCGATGCCGACTGGCTTGCTGTGGTCGCGCTGATTGGCACTACGGTCGTGCCCTACAACCTGTTTTTGCACGCCTCGCTGGTACGCGAGCGCTATTCCGATGCGGCGCAGTTGCCAGACCTGCGCCGGGAGTTGCTCGTATCTATCGTCATTGGTGCCGCTATTTCCATGAGTATTGTCATCACCAGTGCTGCCACGCTGTTTGGCCAGCAAGACATTAACTCGGCCGCTGATATGGCCGTGCAACTCGAACCGTTATTAGGTGAATGGTCGACCAGTTTTCTGGCGCTTGGACTGTTTGCTGCTGGCATTTCATCAGCGATCACCGCGCCACTGGCGGCAGCCTATGCCGCCCGTGGGGTACTTGGTTGGCAAGCTGATCCAACTGACCTTCGATTTCGCCGTGTTTGGCAGGGTATTCTGTTGATTGGTGTGGCAGTATCAGCCTCAGGTTACAGCCCGGTGTTAATCATTCAGTTTGCGCAACTCACCAATGGCATTCTGCTACCTTTGGTGGCGATCTTCCTGTTGGTTATTATGAATCAGCAGTCACTGTTGAAAGAACACACGAATACGACTGTGCAGAACGGCTTTGGCGTAATGATTGTGCTGGTCACCTTGCTATTGGGCTTTCGCAGCCTCAATGCTGTATTGAATTTCTTGTAAGCCGCCCTCAGATTACTGTCATCACTATTAATTCACGCTGAGGCTACTTTCCAGAACTCTTTTAAAAATTCTCCTGGAATTCTCTTCGCCTTCTCTTGATCTTACCCTGCAGGGAGCAGAAAACCGTTTATGGATACGCTATCACTAGTGGCGCTCACCAGTTTGTTAATACTGGTGATAGCGGTCGTGTTCTATGTGATCTTTTGGCCCGGCATCAAACAGCGGCGTGTGCGCGCCCGCCCGTTCCCGGCACAATGGCAAACTACACTGAGCAAGCGCCTGCCGTTTATTGCCCATTTCCCGCAGGAATTACAGGATAAACTGCAATACCTCATCAAAAGCTTTATTGCCGACAAACAATTTATTGGTTGTGCCGGACTGCAGGTCGACGACGACATGCGTGTCACCATCGCCGCGCAAGCCTGCTTGCTGGTACTCAACCAGCCCGACAATCACTACCGTAACTTGCGTTCCATCCTCATCTATCCGACGACATTCGTTGCTACGCGACAGGTGCGCGATGACCTTGGCCTTGTATCAACCGAGCATTCGGTATTGCTGGGTGAATCCTGGGATCAGGGCAAAGTCGTGTTGGCCTGGGACAATGTCGAACATGGCGTTCGCAACCTGGAAGATGGCCAGAATGTGGTGCTGCATGAATTTGCTCACCAACTCGATAGCGCATCCGGCGCCACCAATGGTGCCCCCTTGCTGCGCACTCGCGGCGCTTACAAAAGCTGGGCCCATATTTTCCAGTTGGAGTTCGATCGCCTGCAGTTCAGCGCCCAGCATCAGCAGCCGAGCCTGCTGGATACCTATGGGGCAACCAACCCGGCTGAGTTTTTCGCGGTAGCCACTGAAACGTTTTTCAAAAGGCCACACGAAATGCAGCATCATCACCGCGAACTCTATGATCAGTTGACCAGCTTTTATCGACTGGATCCGGCCAACTGGCCAAGTACCCACTCAAACTGAAGCGGTCGTTGAATCGGGCCCAGCGGTTTGCTCAACAGTCAGAGTCGGTTACTCTAGAGGCTGCAATTCAAGTCTTCATTTGGGGCTTGGAATCACGCTTTAGTCAGGCCACCTGACCTATAACAATAACGCAGCACAAACAAACCGCTGACAGGATATTCCGATGCAAGAATCCGGCATGCAGAAATTTGGCGTTGGCCAGGCAGTTTCCCGCGTCGAGGACCACCGTTTTACCTCTGGTCGCGGGCAGTATATCGAAGACCTGAACCTGCCTAACCAATCCTATGCGGTGATCGTACGCTCGCCTCACGCGCATGCCAGAATTCTCGAGATCGATCTGGATTCAATCAGCGATGCGCCAGGGGTATTGGGCGCCTACACCTTCGCTGACCTGCAGGCGGAAAACATCGGTAATGTGCCCTGCAATGTCGGTACAACCAGTATCGATGGCTCACCCTGTATCAAACCACCACGCCCTGCTCTGGCCGATAAAGTCGTACGCTTTGTGGGCGACCCTGTAGCCATTGTCGTTGCCGAAACCCGGGAACAGGCCATCGATGCAGCCGAGCAGTTGTGGGTCGACTACGACATTCTTGATGCCGTAGTGGCAACCGATTCGGCTATGAGTGAAGGCAAAGCGCAGATCTGGGAACAAGCTGCCGAGAACCGTTGCTTCCACTGGCAGGCCGGCGATCAGGAAACTACCGACAAGGCCTTTGGCCAAGCCAGCAAGGTGGTGGATCTGGATCTGGTGAATAATCGTGTCGTGCCAACCTCAATGGAAACGCGTGGCGCTATTGCCGACTTTGATAACGGCAGATTGGTTTTGCACGTCTCCTGTCAGGGTGTACACATGTTGCGGCGCATGCTGGCTGGGCAAATATTCCACATCCCTGAAGAAGATGTCCACGTACTGTGTCACGACGTGGGTGGCGGTTTTGGCATGAAGATATTCATGTACCCGGAATACATCGCGGCGCTGTTTGCCGCACGCAAACTCGGCCGCCCGGTTAAATGGATCTCCGATCGCAGCGAAGCCTTTGTCAGTGACACTCATGGCCGCGACCATCTGAGCAATTTATCACTTGCGCTGGATGACGATGCCAAAATTCTCGGTCTGCGCGTCAGCACTGTCGCTAACATGGGCGCTTATCTGTCACAGGCTGGCCCTTTTGTCGCTACTGATGCCGGTGTTGCCATGCTGGTTGGCTGTTACGACATTGCCACTGCCTATGTGCAAGTCCAGGGTGTGTTCACCAATACTGCGCCAGTCGATGCCTACCGCGGTGCCGGTCGGCCAGAGGCAATCTATGCCATTGAACGGCTGTTAGATGTCGCTGCCAGTGAAATAGGTATTGGCCCGGATGAAATTCGCCGGCGCAATTTTATTCCCTCCAGCGCCATGCCTTACGATACCGCATTGGGCGCCACTTACGACTCAGGCGACTTTGTCAGCAATCTGGACGACGCGCTGGTGATGGCGGACTGGAACGGTTTCGCCCAACGCCGCGAGACGGCCAAGCAACAAGGCAAATTACGTGGCATTGGGCTGGCCAGCTATATTGAACGCTGCGCCGGCGGTGCTCCTGAACAGGCACGCCTGGCGGTCAACAAAGACGGCCGCGTAACGTTGTTTATTGGTACGCAATCCAACGGTCAGGGCCATGAAACGGCCTTTCGTCAGATACTGCATGAACGCCTCGGCATTGCTTTTGCTGATATCGATATTGTGCAGGGCGACTCTGATGCCATCGCCTCCGGCGGTGGCACTATGGGTTCACGATCGGTCCCCGTGGGCGGCTCGGCGATTGGCTCGGCTTCCGAGCGCATCATAGAAAAAGCTCGCGCCGTCGCCGCTGACATGCTGGAAGCCGCGGAAGTCGATATCGAATTTACGGCTGGCGAATTTCGCATTGTCGGTACCGACCGCGTGCAAACCTTCAAAGAAGTTGCCGCGGCGGCCGCTGATGATCAGGGCATGAGTTTTGATGAAGCTGAAACCTTTGCGCCGGACAACGCGACCTATCCCAACGGCACCCATGTGTGCGAACTCGAGATTGACCAGGATACCGGCACGATCGCAGTGGTGAACTACTGCGTGGTGGATGACTTCGGTTATGTCATCAATCCGCTACTGCTCGAAGGTCAGGTGCACGGCGGTATTGCCCAGGGCCTGGGTCAGGCGCTGTTGGAAAATACCACCTACGAGAGTGATTCAGGTCAGTTGCTTACCGCCAGCTTCATGGATTACACCATGCCCAGAGCCGACGACTTGCCCATGATTCAATTCAAGCGCAATGAAGTGCCCTGCACGACCAACCCGCTGGGTATCAAAGGCGCCGGTGAAGCTGGCGCTATCGGCGCACCACCGGCTATCGTCAATGCTGTGGTCAATGCATTGAGTGACTACGGTGTGCGGCACCTGGACATGCCCATTACCCCCGCCAAGGTCTGGTCGTTGTTGCAACAGTAGAACAGCGACATTGCCGCAATAACGATTAGCCGGTAGCGACGCCGATAATCAAGGAGCTACTGGTGCCTGAAAAGTCATGCACCACTTTAGTGCTTAATCGTTGCGCGCGCCGCTACCCAGTCAGACTGATCAACAACTGTGATAGAAATCTGTGCATTCTCTGAAAATATTTCCCTATTACTTTCAATGAGATAAAAGATCTGCCTTAAAATTTGGCACTGTCAGCGGCAAAATAGTCAACTCTGGCGTAGTTCTTGAATTATCCTAGGTATCATGACCCAAGAAGCTGCACTACAACCTGCCCTGTTGGTCTTCACTGACCTCGATGGCAGCCTGATGGAGCACGAGACCTATTCCATCGAACCCGCCATGCCTGCCCTGCAAGAAGTTCTGGGCCGCGGTTTTGCGCTCATCATGAATTCGTCCAAAACCGCCGCCGAGATCCTGGCGCTGCAAAAAACACTGAAGCTCTCAGCGCCATTTGTTTGCGAGAACGGCGCCGCCCTGCAATTGCTCTCACCTGCGCCAGATGGCCAGTCGCGCATTGTCTTCGGTCAGCTGCGCAGTGAATGGTTACCAGCAGTCCATGCCATGCGTGCCGAAGCAGGCTTCGAATTCGAAGGCTTCGCCGATTGGCAGCCCGATAAAATCAGCGAACTCACTGGCTTGGACAAAGCCGATGCCGAGCTCGCTCAAACCCGGGAGTATAGCGAACCGATCCTGTGGCGCGGCTCGGCCAAACAAAAAGAACTCTTCGAAAGCAAACTGGCGCAGCTGGGCTTGAATCTACTCGAAGGTGGGCGCTTCCACAGCATTCAGGGTCAGCACACCAAGAGCGATGCCATGCATTGGCTGAAACAACAGCAATCGGATGCATCCATGATCATCACAGTCGCTCTGGGTGATAGTCCCAATGACAGCGCCATGCTCGATGCCGCCGATATTGCCGTCATTATCAAATCGGGCAAGTCCGCGCGCATTGAACTGCATGCCGCACCACAGATTATTCGTACCAGTCGGCCGGGTCCGGCCGGCTGGCAAGACGCCATGAGCCAAATACTGGCTCAGCTCGACTCCAATGAACTCGCGATAAACTAGAGGAAAGACCATGGGTGATTTTCACCAGAACGGTATCGTAACAACGCTTCACAATTTGGGTCACCGCCCGGTGGAGAACATGGAAGCAGAACTCAACAGTTTTAAGGCCAGTCGACCCATGGGCTTGGTCCTGCCTTCCCTGTTTTCCGAACTGGAAGGGCCTGCCCTGTCTGGCATTATCGATGAGATCACCAAGGTGCCCTACCTCGATGAGATCGTGATCGGGTTGGACCGGGCCAATCAAGAACAGTATCAATATGCGCTGCAGTATTTTTCCCGTTTGCCACAGCATCACCGCATTCTTTGGAACGACGGCCCGCGCTTGCAGGCGATCGACGAACAGCTCAAAGAGTTTGAATTGTCCCCTTCACAGATGGGCAAAGGACGCAATGTCTGGTATTGCTACGGCTATATACTTGCTTCAGGGCGCAGCGAGGCGGTGGCACTGCATGATTGCGACATCCTGACTTATGATCGCAGTTTGCTGGCTCGCCTCATCTATCCGGTTGCCAATCCGAATTTTAACTACGAATTCTGCAAGGGCTATTACGCCCGTGTCGCCGGTTCACGAATTAGTGGCCGTGCCATGCGCCTGTTTGTCACACCCATGCTGCGCACGCTGAAGAAAGTCTGTGGCAACAGCGAGTTTCTCGATTATCTCGACAGCTATCGTTACCCACTGGCGGGCGAATTCTCCATGCGCTCCGACGTAATCAATGATTTACGCATACCGAGCGATTGGGGACTGGAGATCGGCGTACTCTCAGAGATGAAACGCAACTACGCCACTAACAGACTGTGCCAGGTAGACATCGCTGACAACTATGATCACAAGCATCAGGATTTGTCCCTCGAAGATCGCGAAGCAGGCTTGTCGAAGATGACCGTGGATATTGCCAAAGCACTATTCCGTAAACTGGCGACGAATGGCGAAGTATTCACCACTGAGAAATTCCGCACGATCAAGGCCGCATATTTCCGGATTGCTCTCGACTTTATCGACACTTACCAAAACGATGCTATGATCAATGGCTTGGAGTATGACCGCCACATCGAAGAGAAAGCTGTAGAACTTTTCGCCGGTAACTTAATGGTAGCAGGTGAGCACTTTCTTGAACGGCCAATGGATAAACCGTTTATTCCGAGCTGGAATCGGGTTATCAGCGCCATTCCAGATATTTTGGAACAACTGAAAGCCGCGGTGGAAGAAGATTACCAAGAGTTCAGTAAATCCTGAAAACCAACTACCTGACTACTAAGCAATGAGCGATGAACAGCAGCACGACCTGGAACTCGAGTTCAGGCGAAGAATTGGCGAACATCTCAAATTCATCTATCCCGATGGCCTCATAGAATCGTTGACGGAAAGACTCGTCAACGAAATGGGCATGGGGCGTAATCTGCAGGCACCCTCACCCCACACCAATAACTGGGATGAAGGAAACTGCGTACTGATTACGTACGGCAATACCGTCAAGAAAGAAGGCGAACAGCCACTTCATACGCTGCGCAGCTTTCTCAATGCTCAGCTGCGTGATGTGGTGGACTCGGTACATATCCTGCCATTTTTCCCATTCAGTTCCGACGACGGTTTTGCCGTGATGGACTACTTGTCAGTCAACCCGGCGATCGGTGACTGGGAAGACATCGAAGCCATCAGCAAGGAATACAAGCTGATGTCGGATCTGGTGATCAACCATATGTCGAGCCGTAGCATGTGGTTCGACAATTTCAAGAAGCGTCTGGACCCCGGTAAGGATTATTTTGTCGAGTCCGATCCGGATGCAGATTACTCGGCCGTTGTGCGACCGCGCAACTCGCCAGTGCTCACCGAAGTGGAAACCGCTGATGGTACGCGTCACGTCTGGAGCACGTTTAGTGCGGATCAGGTCGATCTGGATTTCAAGAATCCGGAAGTACTGGTGGAATTTGTGCGTATCATCCGCAAATACCTCAATCACGGCGTCACTATTTTCCGTATGGATGCCGTGCCTTTTTTGTGGAAGGAATTGGGTACATCATGTATCCACTTGCAGCAGACTCACGAAATCATCAAGCTGCTGCGCACGCTGATCGAACATCACTCGCCCAATGCCATTATCATCTGCGAGAACAACGTCCCGAACCGGGAGAATCTGACCTACTTCGGCAACGCCAACGAAGCACACGTTATTTATAATTTTTCTCTGCCGCCTCTGCTAGTCCACACGCTGCTAAGCGGTGACTGCCGCCATTTGAAAACCTGGATGATGAGCATGCCACCGGCGCAGAACGGCACGGCCTACCTGAACTTTATCGCCTCTCACGACGGCATTGGCTTGCGCCCACTGGATGGCTTGCTGAGCGATGAAGAGCGCCAGCAGATTGTCGACAAGGCACAGGAATTTGGTGGACGCGTCACATTTCGCCGCGCCCGCGAAGGCTACGACAAACCTTATGAACTAAACATCGCCTTGTATGACATCCTCAAAGGCACGATTGCCGATGGCGAAGACGAGTTTGGTTTCGCGCGCTTTATTTGTGCCCATACCATCATGCTGGCACTGGAAGGTATTCCGGCGATCTATATTCAAAGCCTGTTTGGTTCGCGCAATGATCACAACCGGGTTGAACACACCGGCCGAGCGCGTTCGATCAATCGGCATATCTGGGAAGCGGGTCAACTGGAAGAGTCATTGGCCAATGAAGACAGTCATCACGGCAAGATTTTCAAAGAGCTGACCCGGCTGATCAAGATCCGTCGTGCGCAACCGGCTTTCCACCCGAACGCTACCCAGTTCACTATGCATCTGGGTACTGAGGTCTTCGCATTCTGGCGCCAGAGTATCAATCGTGACCAGAGTATTTTTTGTCTGAGTAACGTCACCAATCAGGAGCGGATTATTAATCTGGCGGATATCAATTTGATCGGTACAGATGAGTGGAATGACCTGATCAGCGGTGACGTCTATTCTGATCTGGGTGATCAGCTCTGTCTCAAGCCGTATCAGAGCGTGTGGATTTCCAATCTGCCGGCCAAGTAAGCCGTTTTAGTGTCTGATCCAAACTGATCAGACACTAAAACTCTAGCGGCAATAGTATTTCGACAATCGATCAAGGCATGCGCGCAGCGCGAATCTCGATCTCTACCAACCAGCCATCGACCACCAGATCGGCAATCTCAACAAAAGATCGCACCGGCTTTTCTGGATTCTCATCAGTGCCGAAGAACTGTGCATAGCCGGCATTAAAGCCAGCAAAATCCAGCTCACCGTCGTCACCAGCCACCGCAAACGCGCGCACTTGCACGATATCGCTCATGGACCAACCCTGCTCTTCCAGATGCATCTTGAAGCGCTCGAAAGTATTGACAGTCTGCTGTTCCATATCGCCCCAGCTTCCATCTTCTAATGACCGCGCACCGGAGCCCGACAAATACAGAGTCTCCGCGCCTGGTGGAATGCTAATGCTCGTGTAGAAATAATTGCCTTCGTTATTGCGTTCGATCTCAGCAGCTTGCGTGCTCAAACCAGCAGTCAAACCAACGACGGCTACTGAACTTAGCGCCAGCTGGCGCAAAGCATTGGAAATATTCATACGTGTCTCTCCGTGTGTTGTTGCTCATTCTTGGGCATTAAACTTCTTTCTTCTTTTAGCTCGCAGCATTGGCTGCAAGCAAACGCGGCTAACCCGGGCAAGGTGTTAGCCATGTCTGCCAGTGTATCAGAGCTTGCGCAGAGTATTGATATAACTCACCACATCAATGATGTCCTGCCGGGTTTGCAATACGCCAGACATCTGGCGCATCTGACTCCCGTAGACATCGTCATCCCTATAGCCGCGATATCCCGCTTTGAAGTTCTGCAATTGCGTAACCAGATACCAGTCATTCTGACCCGCCAACGCCGGCGCATTCATGCTCTCATTCCCTTCGGCATTGATACCATGGCAAGTCGCACAAGTTTGATAGAGCGATTCACCATGCTCCTTGTCACCAGCAGTGATAGTGGCTGGTGCTGGCTTGTATTCCCATGTGCCCACCCATGCAACGATGTCGGTAATGCTCTCATCTGTAAGCACTGCCATTGGCTGCATGGCCAGCCCCTCAGTATCCTCTGGATGTTTGCCACGCAGACCATCGCGAAACAATTTCAGTTGCCGCTCCAGATACCAAGGCTCCATACCTGCCAGGCGTGGCGCTTGAACACCAAAATTGCCGACGCCATCGATGCCATGACAGGTCATGCAGTAACGGTCATCAAATGGTTCTCGCTCTTGTTCGGTTTCCTGAGCGGCAACCTGCATACTGAACAACATAAGCGCCGCCAGAATTAGAACGTGTTTTACTCTTGCAATCATCAATAAGCTCCTCGAATCCAATAGCCAATAATACCGAAGCACTAGGCACCAGCCTGTGCGCGTTGACGTTGATCCATATCCTGCAGAGCCCAATGGGCCGAGAGAAGTGCGCTCTCCTGCCAGGCAGAATGCTGACTCACCTGATCACCGATGAAATAATGTCGGCCATTCACAGATTGTTGCAGGCGGTGATAGAGGTTCTCTTCATCATCCGTCCAGCCGCCACGATCACGCTGCCAGCGTGCTGAACAACCAAGCATGTGATTCATACGGTGCCAGGCGATAGTGACGCCCTTCTCCATGTACTGGCGATATTCCGGATGCACTTTTTCACCCTGAGCCAACGCCGCTTCGAGGCGCTGCTCCTGAGTCATCTTGGTGAAATGCATACCACCACCGTAGTCGTAGGCCGCCAGCATGATGCCTTTCTGTTTGTGAATACCGTGAGCCGGATACCATATCTGGCGCACTGGCGCATTGATCCAGGAGATACCCCCGTAGATACCGTCTTTTTCCCAGAATCGTTCCTTGGCCTGGAAGGCAGCCTTGTACGCTTCACCGCGACGGATGTAGCGCATGGCCTCGAGATAATCCGTGGGAAAATTATTGGCAATGCCGGTCATCAAATGTGAGGGTATGCAGTTAAAGCAGTAGTCCGCGTTAATCGTGTGCGTCGTACCGTTCTGTTCGTATTCCACACTGACTGAGTCGTTACTCACCTGTACGGAACGCACCAGTGAGCGATAATGTACGCGCTCACCAAGTGGTCGCAGAAACCCTTTGATAATCATGTCCATGCCGCCTACCGGTTGCATGAGCATCGGACCAGTTTCGCCTTCGTTCGCAGTCAGGACTTCGTTCATAAAGCGACGGTTGATTAACTCACGTATGGCAATCATGTCGTGCGCTGTTCCGTGTTCAAGGAAACCACCGCTGGCATAGCCCCCGCGAGTGCTGCCGACGTAACGCATCTGCTCGTCCAGATCACCGAAATTGCTCACCACGCTTAGCAGCGTCTCGGCATCCTCACGCGAGAAGCTTTCCATCAATTCAGTTTCGGAAAACAACTTGCCAAACAACTCGGCGAGGAAGCCGCGCACATTGGTGCTGAATTCCCGATTACGAATGGGCTTGCCACCCATCAGATTGTCGTCTTGAAAATAAGCAGCCTTGTTCTCGTTAATGAACATTTCCAGCTCGACCCCGAGCTCGCGACAATAGTGCAGAACGTTGTTGTGCGTGCTGGGAATACGCGCGGCACCAGCGTTGAAATACAGATGTGGTTCATCATCAAAATCGCAGTACTGCCGATTGCCCAGCTCATCAACAAGATCACCGGAGCGCAGCGTCATCACACGACCACCAGCGCGATGCGAAGCCTCAAGCACAGTGACTTGATAGCCAGACTTCATCAATTCATAGGCGGCACACAGACCAGAAATGCCCGCGCCGAGAATCACTGCCGACTTACCGTTGGCCGGTACTGCCTGCAAGTTCAGTTCGCTGGCCGCTGCAGTCCCGGGCATTAAGCCCAGAGCAGTACTCGCTTGAATGAGTGCACTGGTGCCACCTATGGCACCAACCAGATTCAGAAAATCGCGACGACTTACAACTTTAGACACATTCGCCTCCGCTTATAACAAACAACGTTCGGCACAGATTTGTGCCGAACGAGTCATGTCGCATTAAATTGTTTTCAAAAAGGATTAGCGGAAGTGGCCGCAGAGACAACTCACGACCACTCCTGCTTGTTACTTCATAGGTCTTACTCGAACTCAGCTCGGAAGCGCAAGTACCAGAAAGCCCCATTGCCACTGAATGCCGCACTGCTCAGATAGCGGTTACTGGTTCCGCTGGTAACGTCTTGCGGGCGAACTTCTTCAGGATAGGTATTGAACATATTGTCCACACCCAGGACAGCCGTATAGTTGTCACCGAATGAACGTGCAACTTCACCGTTCCAGATAATCTCGGCACTCGCGAAATAGTCGCGTGTTGGATCATCGTTTGAAGGGACAACCAGATACTCATCGTAGTAGTTGGCTGAGAGCGTGAAACGCCAGTCATTCAACAAATGATAAGCACGGAAATTGCCGCGGTTTTCGGGGATGCCGTCGGTTAAATCCAATTGTGCAGAGCGATTAAGTAGCCCGGGAGTGAAAAAATCCAATTCCTGATTTTTCCATGCCCAGGAACCCTGGAACTGGGTAGTACCCAGATCGCCCCAGTTATAGTCCCATGCAGCAACAACTTCGACACCTTCGTTAGTCGTGTCCATGTCGTTAGTGTAGTAGGTAAACTCGACAATATTACCCGCACCACGAATACCTGATGCTTCAATTTGCGCAGCGACCTCTGGAGTGATGGGGAAGTCACCAGAATTGAGAATACGGTCGGTTAACTCAATATTGTAGTAGTCAACAGACAAGTCCAGATCGCCCAGTCGCGCCGTCATACCAACACTCAGGTTAGTAGATTCCTCAGGAGTCAGCGCCTTGCCACCGAACAGTTGCGCGATCGGATTCGTTGGCGGGATCTGGCCTTCGGCTTGCGGTATACCATCTTCAACACCGGTACTGATGTTGGAAATATTCGCTTGCCCCGGAGATGGTGCGCGGAATCCTGTGCCGTAGGTGGCACGCAGATTAACGTTGTCAGTAAGACGGTAGCGGGCAGTCACCTTGCCAGTTGTGGTATCACCGAAAGTATTGTAAAAATCCTCGTAACGAATAGCGGCGCCAAGCAAGAGACGCTCGGTCACATCAGCTTCGAGGTCAACATAGAACGCCCAGTTCTTGCGATTCCAACTGCCGTGCTGTGCAGGACCAAAACCCTGAAAGCCATCAGATCCAACGTTGGTACCCTGATCCGAATAGGGCCCGATGGAGAACGAATTTTCATCCTGAGACGTCACTTTGAAAATCTCACGACGCCATTCCAGACCATAAGCTACATTCAATGGTGAGTAGAAGCCATCAACCGCAAACGGTGTTGAGAAGTCCGCATTGAAGTTGTTTTCGATCGTGGTGTAGATGCCCGGCTCGAAATAAGACGGTGAATCTGAGCCCATTGATGCATTGGTGGTATTGTTAATGCGGTAAGTGATCTCAGAAAAGCCACCATTGACGCTCAAGTCATAGGAAGTCTCGCCCAACATGCCACGAACACCGGCGGCGTTGGAGAAATCGACAACGGATGCGCCGAAATCAGGCGTGTAACCGCCAGGGAAACGCTCCAGGAAAGTAAAGCAGTCAGGGTCCGCCAGACCAGCCTCGTAGGCAGCGATAGAACTGGTAACGCCGGTGTCGGGATCAACGCCAGTCGGGATTTGCGGGCAATTGCCACTACCATCGGCTGTCTCATCGATGAACAACTGAATCCTCTGGCCCGCCAATGGCGTACCTTCAGGTGCCGTTGTCGTAAAGATACCGCCACGATTTTCCGGGTTACGGTAGAAAAAACCAAGGTCTGTTTCTTTTTCAGAATAACTGCCGAAGGAATAAATTTCCTGATCGGCATTCAATTCAATACCCGCGTTATAGAAGGTATTGAGGATGTCGGTGTCGGCCAGACCTCGCTCCATCACAAACGGATCCTGACGGACAAAACTGTTACCCGCTGCAATCAGTGCCAATGCATCGCCACGCTGTATTGCGCGGTCGGTCTTGGCCTGACTCTGGGAATCAAAGCTCACGCTCAAGAAGCCACTGTCGCCCAGTGGCATACCGATGTTACCGGCCAGATAGCCGAGATCACCGTCGTTGCCGTCAGTGTACTGACCACCTTTGCCTTCGAGGGTGATACCGGAATCGTTTTGCTTGAGAATGAAGTTAACTACACCTGCGATCGCATCAGAGCCGTACTGGGCTGCCGCGCCATCACGCAAAACTTCGACCTGCTGCAAGGCAACCGGTGGAATTTGTGAAATGTCAGGAAAGTGAGTGCCTGAGCGACCAAACTGAATCGCTGCGGAGCGATGTCGGCGCTTGCCATTCACCAGAACCAGCGTGTCATCAGCTGGCAGTCCACGCAGCGTGGAGGGTCGCACGATACTGTTGGAATCATTGATTTCCTGAGTATCGACGTTATACGACGGGACAAGGTTGCGTAGCAGATTATTCAAATCTGCGGTGCCTTGATCCTGGAAATCGTTCGCGCTGAACACATCCACGGGAGCCGCTGAATCTAACGCAGTTCGCGGTGCACGGCGTGAACCGGTCACGACGACTTCTTCGATGTCAGCACCTTGCTGGGCCATGATTGCGGGGCTGTAGGACAGTGCCAGCCCGATTCCCGCGGCCAATGCCGAAGTACTGAATACTTTCGATAGTTCTTGCTTCATGGGTCTACTTACCTTCCCTTACTCTGCTATTTTTTTGTGGGGACCTGACAACCACGGAACAACAAGAAATCCCGGATACTAAACTTCGCTCCGCGTTATCGAACAAATGGCTCAGGTCGAGCGGATCATTGCTCACGGCCCAGCTAAAGTCCTCCTGCCACCCTCCTATTTTTCTACCCGTATGCTCCCAAGCCCCGTATTTACGGGACCTGTCGAAATCGGCTGTTTTGATTTGAGGTAAGCCGGGTATAATCAAAGGCATCGGAATTCCCTTACCTTGAAGCTGCGAATGCCAAGGCATCGATTGACGACTCGAAGCCAAGAGAAAAACAATGAACGGTAGTGAATCAGGAAATGTGACAGGCAGAGCGACTGGCATAGGGCCCGGGGAGGCTCTCGGCTCGCTGTTTCAGCTTGGCCACTGGGTAGTCGACGCTGACACCTGCACACTGTCCGTGGATTCTCAAGCTGGCGATCCTGAGCAATCGGTCAAGGTGACACCACGCAGCATGGAAGTATTGGTTTATCTGGCCAACAATTGTGACCGTGTAGTCAGTAGCCAAGAACTTTTGGACGAGCTATGGACCAGCATCACGTCTGATCATGCCGTACACAAAGCCATCGCGGAATTACGCAGCGCAGTCAATGACAGTGGTAGTCAGCGCTCTTTTATCGTCACCGTACCCAAGCGCGGCTATAAATTGAATGTCGCTCCCGAGTCCTGCACACAATCGCCCGAGCAAGCCGGCGCCAACGCAGACAATTCCTTAATTAATTTGCTGGCAAAGTCGACACGCTCAAGGCTCGCAGCCATGACTGGCGTGGCATTTGTCTGCCTAGCCATTATTGTTTGGAGCACCAATCTGGTAAGCGACCGCAGCAATACAGCTGTTCTGGTTGGCGTCCTGCCCTTTCAAGCTGACAGTGGCAATCAAGGTGGCAATCGCATTGTCGCTGACGGCTTGACCAATTCCCTGCTCAGTGGCCTGTCCAAATTAAGCCAACTCGGTATTGTTTCACTCCCACACGATTCGCGCTTTTCGACGATTTCCCGATCAGCTAGCGAGATCGGTGAGGAATTGGGTATCGACCATATTCTCGAAGGCTCTTTGCTGGAGGTCGGCGGGCAGGTGCGCGTCAATGTGCGATTAGTGCGCGTCAGTGACGGCGTACAACTTTATTCCGATCAATTTGACATGACCGAGCAGAATATTTTCTCGATACAGGATTCTATTGTCTCCCATATCACTGACTCACTGTCTATTCATCTGGACGAGCAGGAACGGCGCAACATGCTGGACTGGGGAACAACCAATGCCATCGCCTACCGCCACTTCATGGAAGGCGAGTTCTACAATAATCAGTTCAATCCAGGTGATTTCGAATTGGCAATTGATCATCATTCGGATGCGATACGTCTGGACCCCGAATTTGAAAATGCCTATTTAGGTCTCGCTGCCGCTGCGAATAATCTCGCGGTTTACAGCCGCATGGACAAAGTCGCGCAGTTACAGGAACTCGTGGCATCCACACATCGCCGCATTGCGACGCTGGACCGCACCAGCCCTGTGCTGGAATCTATTCAGGCGATTCAGGCACGCATGACTGGCGTGAATCATCTGGAGCAGGAAGTAATGATTCGCGAACAGATTCTTTCCGGCTCACCACCAGACTATGCGCTGGCCCACTACGCGCTGTTTCTGATTGGCGCGCGCCTGTTCGAAGAAGCACAGAGTTATCTCGCCCTGGCTTCGGAAGTGGACCCTTTCGAAATTTCACCGGATGAGATTTGGAGCTACCGGGCCGACATCGCCACGCCCGAAGAGGAGCTGCAAATCCGCAAACGCCAGTTGCAAGAACGACCAAATCACATCGGCCTGCTTGGTACCGTTGGTCGCAATCTGGTACTGGAAGGTAATACCGATGAAGCACGTGCTTATATTCAGCGGCTCGAAGCACTGGATACTGAGGGTGTCTCCGCTCATCTCACTGCGATCGTTGTTGGCGTATTGACCGGTGAATTACAAGCCGATTCGGAATCGCTCGCAGCGGAATACAATCGCGGGCCGGATTTTAACTTCAGCAATGGGGTACTGGCCTTCATGCTGAACGACTTCGAGAAAGGTCAGGAATTCTGGCGTGATTTAAAACCTGTTCAAAAGCGCAGACTACGGAATCTGGTTTATGCAGTAGAAAAGTTTTTCCCGGCGTCGCTACTGGAAAGTATCTGCTATCAAAACTTGTTGGAAGAACTGGGCGTCGGCATATCCTGGCAACAGCAACTGATGCGGGGTGTGCTTGAAATGGAAACTGTTACAGGCATTGCATTGAGCTTGCCTGCACGAGAAGCATTGTCACGCGGCGAATTCATGAGCCGCAACAATCTCTGGCCGGAATCTGTTTGGCAACAAATCAACGCGCGACTCCCCGCTGACACACAACCCTGAGCAACCGACGCACTATCCATTCGTATTTGGTAACAGCTGTGAGCAAGCCCTTCCCAAGCGCTGCTCAGCCAGCTCGCACGCGCAAAAAAGTAGAAAAATAGGAGAATATTTACAGGATTTTTTTTCGCCGCTAGTCGAGAATTCTTAACGTCGATAGGGGATAGCTCGCTATCCTTGGTACAGGCACATCGACGCCATGCATCCGCTTGTGGGCCAATCGGTTGCATGGACTACTCTCCAAGTAGCGATAGAGGCCGGGGACGCCAAGTCTCCGGCCTTTTTTGTTAACCCTCCACGAGTCGCGTGTCCGCCATCCTGATCTTCAGTTGCTCCCCGACCTCCAGATTCATCACGCACAGCTTCTAGCGCCAATGCCCTCGTCCAACTTGATTGTCAGCCAACTGGTACATCAGTAAGCCCAACTGGCCAAAATTGGGTATGCCGGCAATTGGTAGACATTAGTAGGTTTTTAGGAGAACTATTTCAGGACGGCCAGCGCCTGAGACGGCACAATCTATCTTGTTACTGGGTAATCAGTGGTCCCTAGCCACTGCAGTAACCGCATGAAATTTATGCGCTGGTGTTCCGCAAGGGCACATAGATCTCCTTAAGTAGCAGTAAGACTCCGGGAGGTGGCGACACCTCCCGGCTTTTTTCTCGGCAGTCTTGCTTGCAGATTCCCTATTCCCTATTAGCCCGCAACTTACCCGGCAGCCACTACCGGGCTGTCTAACAGTGCTTATCAGCAAGCCAGTGTTCTAAAGCCCCGCCTGATTCAAGAGTGCCAGAACACGCCATCATTAATAAGAATGATTCCTATTTGTATTCGCACTAGCACAATGTTAATCTGCCTCGCCTGAATACGATGACTGCGCACTCGATGCAGTTACCAAGCACTACCGCCCATAGCCGTAACAACCAAGTTGGAATCTATTCTTATGCGTAATCAATCTACCACCTTCTCATTCAATCGCGCGCGATCTCTCGGACTAATGCTGGCCATTAGCGCAGCTGCAGGGAGCACGTCACTTGCTCAGGCACAGGATAATGAAGCCGGGGTTGAAGAGGTTATTGTCACCGCCACTCGCTCGGCAAAACCGCTGAGCCAGATTCCCAACACTGTCACCCTGATTGATCAGCAAGACCTTGCGCAACAGATCAACATCAACAACGACCTGTCCACCATATTGGGCAACCTGATCCCAAGTTTTGCGCCATCGCGACAAAAGATGACCAGCTTTGGCGAATCCCTGCGTGGTCGTGACCCGCTTTATATGGTCGACGGCGTGCCGCAGTCCAACCCGTTGCGCGATGGCTCGCGGGACGGTCACACCATCGACCCATTGATGCTGGAACGAGTAGAAGTCATTCATGGCGCCAACGCCATTCATGGTCTGGGCGCGTCCGGCGGCATCATCAATCTGATTACTCGCCGGCCAGCCGACCAGTGGCAGCAGAGCCTGCGGGTTGAATCATTCGGTCAGGAAGAAGACCTGGGTGAGAGCCTCGGCTACGGGGGCAATTACACGGTCTCGGGCCGGTCCGGTGCCGTGGACGTAATGGCCAGTGTCAGTTATCGGGCCAGTGGCATCAACTACGATGCCAACGGGCAGATTATCGGCTTCGATAACGCCCAGGGCGACACCATGGACGCCGACACCCTCAATCTGTTCCTCAAGAGCGGTTACGAATGGGACGATCAGCGCATCGAACTCACGATCAATGATTTTAATCTGGAAGGCAACAGTGACTGGGTCGGGATCAATGGCGACATCGATCAGGGTATTCCGACCACGGCTGAGCCCGGTACAGTGCCAGGTGAACCAGTTAGTAACGACGTGACCATGTTCAGCCTGAATTACACCAATGCGGAAATTCTTGGCCATCAACTGCGCATTCAAGGTTTCGATCAGGAATTCGCCGGCACTTATGGCGGTGGTAGTTTTGGCACGTTTCAGGACCCACAATTCGGCGCGACGGTGTTCGATCAGTCGCAGAACAACTCGCTGAAACAAGGTCTCAAAATAACTCTGGCCAACGATGAAATTGGCGATCTGCCACTCGGCGTGGTTTACGGTGCAGACTACTTGCAAGACGAAACCTTTCAGGAACTGATTCTGACAGGTCGTAACTGGGTACCTGCCACCAATTACGCCAACCTGGCACTGTTTGCCCAAGGCGAATACACCGGCATCGACCGCCTGACCCTGACTGCCGGCGTACGGCACGAACGTGCGGCACTGGAAGTAAATGACTTCACCACACTCTTCTCCTATAACGGTGGCCAATTTGTCGCCGGCGGTGAGCCTGATTTCAGTGAGACACTCGGCAACATCGGCGCAACTTATCAGGCCACGGAATCCTGGCGTCTGTTCGCCAATTACTCCGAGGGCTTCTCCATGCCCGACGTGGGTCGTGTCTTGCGAGGCATCAACGTACCCAATCAGGATGTCGAAACATTCCTGAATCTGGAGCCGATCATTACCGACAACACCGAGCTCGGCCTGGAGTACAACTTTAATGGAGTGTCTGCCCAGCTGAGCTACTACCAGTCCAATTCCGATCTCGGCCAACGTCTGCAAGCCAACGCTGACGGTATTTTCAGCGTGCAGCGCGAGAAGACAGAGATCGATGGTGTGGAATTCCGTACGCAGTGGATGCTCTCGGATAGCACAACTCTCGGACTACGCCTTGCCCATACCGACGGCCAGTATGACGCCGATGACAATGGCTCAGTCGATACCGATCTCAGTGGTGCCAATATGTCACCAACCCGTTTGAACCTGAGCTGGGAACAAAACTGGACCAATGCGTTCATGACGCGCTTGCAACTGAACCACCTGCGAGACCGCGACTTCAAGAATGCCGCGGGCCTGACCAGCAATCAGTTTGCAGGCTACTCCACCGTCGATCTGTTTGGCGAGTATGCGGTATCCGGTGGCACGCTGAGCGCTGGCTTGCAAAACCTGACCAACGAAGACTACTTCACCTACTACTCACAAACGCTGGGTAATGATGGCCGTAACTTCAAAGGTATTGGTCGTAGCTTCAGCCTGTCATACCGCATGAACTTCTGAGTCATACCAGATGCGCGCGACACTGATCTTTCTGCACAAATACATCGGACTGATACTGGGCCTGCTGCTCAGTATCACCGGTATTTCGGGCAGCATGATCGTCTTCGATCGCGAGCTGGATGAGTTGATTACGCCGCAAACCGCCGACTTCGAAGCGGCGGACACGCTCGCGTCGTTCGATCTGGCGCTGGATAACGCCCGCGTCGCTGTTAACAATGGCACTGAACCAACGCGGCTAATGCTAGGCCGCCACAATGGCGCTCCGCATATTATTCGCTTCCCAACACCGGAAGGTGCTGCCGGGCCCATTGAGGTCAGCATTAACCCCGGCACGGCCGAGGTTCTGGCTGTACGTAACTGGGGCGAGTACCCGGTGACCTGGATGTATCACCTGCACCTGTCATTCTTTGGCGGCGAACGCGGGGAAATACTGGTCGGGATTCTTGGCTTCTGCTTGCTCTTCTTCTGCCTCAGTGGCATTTACATCTGGTGGCCTAAAGCCGGCCAGGTATGGCGCGCGTTCACGATTCGCCGCGATGCTGGCGCCTTTCGTTTCAATTTTGATTTACACAAAACCGCGGGTATTTATTTCCTGCCTGTGTTTCTGATGCTGGCTGTGACCGGTATTGAGATAGTCTGGCACGAACCGTTCGAGCACGTTGTCGCTACCGTGCTACCTGTGCAGGAAGCCCCGACACCAAGTTCTTCACCTGGGTCTTCACCCAGTGGCGATCCGCTGGGTATGGATGCAGCCGCCGCTTCAGCACAAGCCGTGTTTCCTGAATCGCAAATGGCGCGCTTATATGTACCAGCACAAGCTGAAGACCCATGGCGTGTGACCTTCATGCACCCGGAAGAGACGTGGTCAGAATATGGCGCCAGCACTGTGTATCTGGATCAATACAGCGGTGATGTGTTGGATGTCTGGGATTCCCGCGAACTCAGTGCAGGCAGCACCTTTCTGGAATGGATGTTTCCCCTGCACAATGGCGACGCGCTGGGGCTGATCGGGCGCATTATCGTATTTATTGCCGGTTGGCTACCCGCCTTGCTATTCGGCACCGGCGTGTACATGTGGTGGAAAAAACGCCGCAAGGTCAGCAATCAGAATCGTCTGCTGACTATGCTGGCAGACTAGCGTTTATCCAGCCTCTTTTAAGTAACTCACTTGGCAATTCCCCTCGCAGTTTACTAGCGTTATTCGGCGCCCAGATAATCCATCGCCAATGTTGTCATCGCCCGCACGCCCGGCAGCAATGCGTCTTCATCCACGTAAAAGCGTGGTGAATGATTGGGAATTGCTTCCGAGGCTGGCACATCTGCCGGCCGCCCACCGATGAAAAAGAAAAAGCCTGGCACTTCTTCCTGATAGAAGGAAAAATCCTCTGCGCCGGTAATGCGTGGCGCTTCCAGCACATTGGCCTCGCCATACAGGCGTTCCAGTGTTGGCCGCATGCGGGCCGTCAATTCTTCATGGTTGAAAGTGACTGGCACACCGGGGTAGATAATTAACTCGGCTTCCGCGCCAGCACTATTGGCGATATTAGTCACTGTGCGACGCATGCGCTCGTGGATCGAATCCCGCATACCGGGATCGAAGGTGCGAATGGTGCCGGTTAAGGTCGTGTCGTCAGGGATAATGTTATTGCGTACACCACCATGGAACGTGCCTACAGTGATCACGGCAGGCGCCAACGTGATATCGGTCTGACGGCTGATAATAGTCTGTAGCCCCATGACGATCTGCGAACTGGTGACAATGGGGTCCACTCCGGCCCAAGGTCGCGCAGCATGGGTCTGACTGCCTTTGACGATGACATCGAAACGCTCGGCACTGGCCATCATCCCCAGAGGGCGAAAGCCTACCTCGCCGACTGCCCAGCTCTGGGTAATATGCAGACCGAAGATAGCTTCCACTTCCGGATCTGCAAGCACGCCCTGATCGATCATCATGTCGGCACCGCCCCCCTCTTCCGGTGGCGCGCCTTCTTCAGCAGGCTGAAAAATAAATTTGATAGTCCCGGGAATCTCTTCGCGCATCGACGCCAGAATTTCCGCAGCGCCCATCAGAATTGCGACATGGGTGTCGTGGCCACAGGCGTGCATGACACCGACATCAAGGCCGTTATAGGTAGTTCTGACTGTTGAGCGGAATGAGTAGTCACTTTGTTCTACGACCGGCAAGGCATCCATGTCAGCGCGCAGCGCCACCACGGGACCGGGCTGCCCACCCACCAAGGTACCAACGACACCGGTGTAGGCCACTTCGGTTTCCACCTCCATACCCAGAGCGCGCAAATGCTCAGCCACCAGATCAGCAGTACGAAACTCGCGGTTACTCAGCTCCGGGTGCTGATGAATGTCACGGCGCCAGGCAATCACTTTGTCCTCGATCTCGGCGGCACGATCAGCAATCAGCGCATCGAGCTGCGCGGTGGCAGACGGGATCAGCAATAGCCATGCGATCAGAAAAGTAACAAGGCCAGTGGTCAGGCGAGCAGTGTGCGAGGGCTTGCGATTAGTGGTGTCCATAGGGCGCTCCAGAATATTCGCTATGTCAGGCATTATGACTGAAGGCCGTCAGGAGACCAAGCCAGTTGCAAATAACGGAGAAAACCGGGAGAACTATGGGAATCAGGGCTTAAGAGTGTGACGACGGTGGATTGAACACCGTCGCCTGGCAATCGATTAACAAAGCAAGCTTGCGAGAAAGCTGGCTAGAATGTGCCGCTCATTCTAAAAGTCAATACACGGCCGGAACCCCAGCAGCGCTTCTCCAACTCTTCGAGAATACCGTCGCGAATATGGCCGACGAAGCGTTCACGTTCGCGGCACTGCACGCCATCAGTCAGATTGCGCACATCGAAACGGAAAGTCGTATTCTCAAATCCGACCCATTGCACGAAGGCAGTCGCCATCGGGTCACCCGAGAATGATTCCACATCTTCGATGTCATAGCGCATGATGTCGCCTTCAAAACGGTTGTTCCAGTTGTAACCATAGTTAAGGCGCAAACTTGGAATATCGTGCCGAAAACCAATTTGAAAACGGCCACGATCGAAATTGTCAAAACTGCGATCAATATTCTGGAACGGGTCACGCACTTCAGATTCGCGCACTGACACACTGGAAGTCACTAACAAGTTCGGCATGTTGAGCGGAATCATTCGAATACTGCTGTTCAACTCCAACACCAACATATCACCTTTGCCGATGTTGCCGACTGCCGAGGCAAGCTCTGTGCTCGACGTCGACACATCAATACGCTGACGAAAATCATAGTGACGATGCTTGTATAAATTGGCACTCACAACACCGACGTCATCGGCAAACCGGTATTCGGTGAGAAAATTATAGTTCCAGAAATAATCCGGACGCAGGTTTCGGTTACCGGCCAGAGTATTGGAGTCCTCATCAGTAGTATCGGTAACAGCGACAAAATCGACAAAATTGATCTGGCGAACATTTTTCTCAACCAGCATGCGTAGCTGCAATTGGGGTGTGACATTGAAGCGGTAGTCTATTTTTGGCTTAACGAAAGAAAATTCCCGACTCTGGTTAAATTCACCAGATTGCTCGATTTCGGAATTCTCATACACCAGCGATGATTCCAGAGACATACGCGGGTTGATTTGCCAGTTGTGAATAGCAAAAGGTTCGTAGCGGAACTCTTCAACTGTGGTATTGGCGTTGTTCACGTCCTGGGCGACCAGGCCACCATGGTCTGGCGATGCGGCACCAGTAGAGCTGGGCAGTCCAAGACGCAGAAACGCATCCAGTGTGGTCTTGGCTGCTTCCGCACCCACTTCCAGATCGTGTCCTGGCATCAGGTCAGTGGTATAGGACGCCCGGGCGATGCGCTCGGTAATGACATTGGCGGAATTGAGGTACAGGGTTTTGTTCTCGCTGCCATCACTCAATACATCGTATCGCTCACGAATACTGGAGGCATCGTCTTCGTTGGCAATGGCCAGAAATTTAAAGCGACTGCCATTGGCAAAACTGTGCTCAAAATCAGTACCAATCTCCCAGGTTGTGCGTTCGCCCGGAATCGTCTCGCGCTCCAATCTAAGGGCATTATTGTTACGCAGATCTATGGTCTGACGCGTGACTGACGTCGGGTCATCCATCTCTGAGAACTGGGCATTAAAGCGGGCGCTGGTATCAAGACTGAACTGATAACCAAGATTGGTGGAAAATTGGTAGGTAGTCTGTTCACGAATGCGATCTTCATTGACTAAATCATTGTCATTGAAATCGCCAAGTATGCTCTCTTCAAATGCTACCTGATGATCATAACGAGGCTCGGCAGAGGCGCTGAATAAATAATCCAATTCCCCGGACTGACCACTATAGGTCAGTGAGCCGCCGGGCTGATATTCGCTGTCATGATAATAATCAGCGTTAACTTCATAGGAGATCGTCGAACTGGATTGCTGCTCATACAACACGATATTGGCAATTTGTGTACCACCGCGCACATCCAGCTCGCCGCCGGTACCACGGATCAACTCGATATACTCCACCTGATTCGCCATTATCCGATCAAGCTGACCCGCAGTATTGTTGTTCTTGCCTGCCGTGCGTTTGCCATCTATCAGGATCAGCGTGCCGCTACCGCCACTACCCAACCCGCGACCACCGCGACTGGCATTACCGCCACCGCCGTCATTGCTGGACACATCCATGCCCGGAATGCGATTCACCATGTCCAGTGCTGTCACTGGAGAAAATTCGGTGAAATAGGAAGCCGGATATAACACCGTTGAGTCGTTACCCACATTGTCCTGAGCCAACAGACCCACCGGCAAACTCAGCGCCAGTGCCAGAACCATTCCAGGCCAAAGCCCTGACCAATGAGAGTTGCTACGCAGCATGGAATAGGAACGCCGCTGCGAGGCGCGTTGCAGTGATCGATTCAACTGAGAACTCCTGTGACTTTGTTATTCTACTAATACACGCGGGAATAGCAGCTGTTGGGAGACAGCTAATAGGCTAACGGGACATTATAGGCGAGGCTTGCGGAGGCATCTGTAACAAATTGCAAGAGGATTGCAGCAAAATGGCGCTATTTGTTCGTAATTTTCCGCAGTTAGCAGCGAAATACCCTGGCCTGATGCGCGGGCACTAACTCCCGGACTGGTCCGACTGCACTTCTTCGTTGCGCATATTGCAGGCGGTCACTTCAGGCATATAGGCGATGTATTTGATCATCATCGCCCCACGAATATCCTGTCGTTCCAGATAGCCGGTCTCTTCATCGATGAAGAGCAAACGGCTGGTAGTCGCCACCAGATCGTCATCCATCATCTGGGCACATTCGTGAACCAGCAAATCCGCAGGGAAGCGTCTGTCTGCGCCTTCCCGGAACATAAAAATCTCTTCGGAATCTGTGAAATACACATAATCCACGACGCCGTCGCGATTGGTATCGCGTGCGCACATATCGTAGATCAGGAAATTATCGCAGTAGTTAAAGCTTGCCGGCTGCAATCCTTCGGTATCGAGATTGCTGCAAGCCACCAACAAGGTACTGTAAAGCACCAGAATTGTTAAACGTAAGATATTCATCAGTAATTTATTAACGACAACCCGAGCCTATTGTTTAACTAATTCAGAATTAAACCATTTCAGATGCAGCAGCGTGCGCAACAGGTACGGCAGCGAGTTGCTTGGTCATGGAGGGCAGGAGTGTAGCGAACTGATCATACAGATTGAAGCTGGAATTCAATAAAGTCCTCCGGAATTCCTTTTCCGGGAGAACGCTGCCACCTTAACAGCAGATGTTTTCACTCTCATTACAATGCAAGACAAACCATTACAGAGCATGGCAAATCTTGCTCTAGGCAGACTCAATTGGCAGCAAGCGGCCACGCTCCTCATCAAACCATAGCCGGCCCACCGGGGCTGCGGCACGAACAATACGATTATTCACAATGTCGAACAGATCGCCGTTGCGCCCGGTGAGTTGTACTGGCACACCGGCTAGTTGTGCCAGACGGGCATTTTCCTGCATATGCCGCGCTTCGCCATGCACCGGGATCGCCACGCGCGGTTTGAGCCAGCCGTACATCAAGGACAGCTCATCGGCACAAGGATGCCCGGAGGCGTGGATGGGAATCTCGCTGGCATCGCCATGAGTCACATGGATACCGCGCTGATCAAATGCCTGCAGCAGCGAGGCCACTTCCGTGTCATTGCCTGGAATAGTCTTGGCGCTGAAGATGACATGGTCGCCAGTCGCCAAATTTACATCCGGATGGCTATCTACCGCCAAGCGGCGCAGTGCCGCCCCTGTTTCGCCTTGGCTGCCGGTGGCAATGATCAGGGTTTCTTCCGGCAACAAATAACCCAATTCAAACCCGGTCAGTGGGGCGAAATTCTCACGTAAATAACCCGCCGCCTGCGCACAACTGACCATACGTTGCAGTGAGCGACCCATGAGTCCCAGATAACGTCCAGTGACATGCGCGACATTGCCCAAAGTCTGTAGCCGCGCGATATTACTGGCAAAACACCCAACGACAACGCGCCCGCGTGAATTGCTCACCAAATCGAGCAAGCCCTTGAACAATTCCGATTCCGAGACCGAATGACCGGTCACCGTGGCATTGGTGGAATCACAAACCACGGCGTCGATGCCCTGACTGCCCGCCTGCTGATAGATTTGTGGCTCGATTGCCGCCCCGGAAATCGGGGCTGAATCCAGCTTCCAGTCGGCCGTATGCAAAACCCTGGCGACTGGTGTGGTAATCAGCAGTGCGTTAGTCTCAACCGTGCTGTGGGTAATCGGCAGCCATTGCACTGAGAACGGCCCGAGATCGATCGTCTCACCCGGCTGCACAGTAACAACCGGCGCATCGATGCGGTACTGGCGCAGCTTGCGTAGCACCACATTGCGAGTAAACGGTGTCGTGTAAATCGGGCAGCGAAACTGTTCCCACAGATGGGGAATCGCTCCGATATGATCCTCATGGGCATGGGTGGCAATAATGGCGACCAATGCCTCGTGCCGATTGGCAATAAACACCGGGTCAGCCATTTCCAGCCGGTTCAACCCAACTCCGGACTCGGGCTTTTCAAAGGTGACACCGCAATCCACCATCAACCAATGCCCGGCATGCCCGAACAGATTGAGGTTCATGCCAATCTCGCCGCAGCCGCCCAGAGGGAGGAACCAAAAGTCCTGCTGTGAAGGAATCAACCGCCTTTCAACCTCTCAAGCAATTTCACAAACATCCTCTCTGGCAACTTCACAAGAACCGCTGACTGAGCTGTAACCATAGCGGTAACATGAAGAAAACCGCGAGGGTCTGCAAGGTGATGATGTTAGCCATTAGCGTGACATTGCCATTGAGTTGGCGTGCGAGTATATAAGCTGACGGAGGTGACGGCAGCGCAGCGAATATAAGCAGCACTTGCGCCAACTGGTTGTTAATCTGGAATACGACACAGACAAGCAGCACCAGCGATGGCAGTGCGCCTAACTTGGCAATCAGAGCAACGATCAGCGGCCAGCTTTGCTCACCGATTGCCACGAAACGAATCCCTGCTCCGACTGCCAGCAAGCCGAGCGGCAACGCCGGCTGACTGAGAATGCCGACTACCTCTTCGGCGAGCTCCGGCAAAGCGAAATTGCTGTAACTCAGTGCCAGGCCAACACCACAAGCCAGCACCAGCGGGTTGGTCAATACCGAACCCACCACAATCACCAGCCGCCGACCCAATTCACCGCTGCCGGCAGTCAGGGAGATAACACTGAGAAGATTCACTAGCGGGATAAATACCACCAGACACAGCGCTGCGCGCGTCAGGCCCGCATCGCCATATAACGACTCGATAATCGCCAGGCCAATATAAGTATTGAAACGGATACTGCCTTGAAACACCGAACTGAATGTACTGGCATCGGCGGCAATGAATTTGCGCAAACCCACCAGCAATATCGACAACACACCGACAGCAATCAGCAGCACCAACAGAATGTCCTGTAATTGCTCACCACGAAATCTGGAATCAGACAGACGCAATACCAGTAACGCCGGGAAAAACAGATAGTAGGTCAGGCGCTCGATCAGCTCCCAGGCGCCAGGGCCGGCAATCGGTGTGCGTGCGATTGCAAAACCAAGCGCTATCATGGCGAAGATCGGCGTTAGCGCTGTTATCAACATGGAAGAAATCAAAATCTTTCCTTATCGCTCTACATACGTACTAATAAAATTCTTGTGTGAAGCCGCGTCCACCTTCAGGCCATCGGGCTTTTGCCTGGAAACTTGACTGCATTCATTAAAGCATTACTATGGCGCTGAGTCTGCGGAGGCTTCCCACTTTCGCGCAACTACTCAAAAGTTAACGAAAGCACGATACCAATCAGCACCTTGGCATCTGGCTCGCCACTCTCAGTCGGCCATTCCTTACCGGACAGATACAGCGCATCAGCCATGGAATACGTGAACATTATTCTATTTGCCATTATCGCATGTGGGACACCCGGCCCGAATAATACAATGATAATGACCTCGGGGTTGAATTTTGGTATTCGCCGCAGCCTGCCACACTTCTTCGGCATTATTCTCGGCTTTCCGCTCATGGTTATCGCTGTTGGGCTCGGGCTGGCAGGTGTGTTCGAACAATACCCTACGCTGCATGTCATATTGAAAATCGTCGGCGCCGCCTACCTGACTTTTCTGGCCTGGAAGATAGCCAGCGCACCGGTGACTGAAACCCGGCAGACCAAGGGCAAACCGCTCACCTTCTTGCAAGGCGCCGCCTTCCAGTGGGTAAACCCAAAAGCATGGACGCTGGCTATCGGAGCAACCGCCACTTACACGATAATTGGCGCCAGTTATATCTCGCAGGTACTCACCATCAGTGTTTTCTTTTTATTGTTTGGTGGCCCCTGTGTATTAGCCTGGCTAAGCTTTGGCGCAAGCTTGAAGAAATTTCTGAAGAACGCGTTTTATGTGCGCGTCTTCAACATCAGCATGGCCGCCTTATTGATGTTATCGCTGTTACCGGTGTTCAGGGATTTGTATCAACAATTTGTCGCCTGATATAACAAGCACGACGCTCACCGGCATACTGCAACCACCCGGAGGAATCAGATGATGCAATTTGTTGTTACCGCGTATGACGGCACTGATGCCGACGCACTGCAGCGACGCCTGACTGCACGCGAGGCGCATCTGGCTGGTGCGGAGGAATTGAAAGCAGAAGGTAAGTTGATCGCTGGAGGCGCCATACTTAATGCAGATGACGAGATGATAGGGTCGACGCTCTATATGGAGTTTGCTTCACGCGCCGAGTTGGACGCTTGGCTGGCCAGTGACCCTTATGTCACTGGCAATGTCTGGCAGGAAATCACGGTGCAGCCGATCAGGCTGGCTGTGGTGCGTTAAACATTTGCGATCAGGTCTGATTCTGGCACGTGAATCACTGGCTGAATGCAAGCCAGTGACGGCTGAAACAGTGTTTAATCAAGCGTCTCACCGGCCGACAAGTGCTCCAGGACTAATCCTGCGGCGGTGCCCGGTGCAAAGCCTGGCCAGTAATTGTCGGCAGGTGCCTGATCCGCATCGGCGACCACATCAAAATAGCCCAACGTGTCTTTACCCTTGAGATGATGATCGAACCAGGCGGTGACGAAATGGTCGAGAATATTATTCATCGCCACGCCATCCCAATTCGCATCAGTGTAATGGCCGGCCGCCTCATTGCCTTGCAGCTCTTCCGGAGCTGGGATCGGCGCAGCCACACTGTGGCTGCCATTTTTAAAGGTGAGCATGTAGCGATCACTGTTGAGTGCGTTGGCCCAGATAGCGCGCGGCCCATCTTCATAGCCTGCCACTTCATCCTGATCTCCCGCTACAACCAACATTGGTCGTTCGATGCCTAACAGGTCATCTGGCTCCCAGAAATTCAATTGCTTGCCCCACGGCGCGATGGCAATGCCGGTGACGATACGACTATCCAGTTGCTCCCGGTATGCCGGATTATCTGAAGCATGAGCCTGCAATAACTCATTCGGCGGCGCCATGAAAGAACTGACCGCGGCCGGGTTAAAGCCAGCGCCGAGGTTATTGATCAGCCCGTAGCCACCCATTGAGAAACCGACAACACCGGTTCGCTCGACATCCACCAGACCATTGAGAAAATTACCCGACTGACTGGCTGTCGTGGCGATGGTGGCAATAGTCAGACGCTGATCCAGCGGACGGTGGAAGAAGGTACTGGTGATTGGAGCCTGATCACGATAGGTGCTTTCGGCATGATCGATGGAGACGACGACGTAACCCTTGCTAGCCAGATTCTCACCAATGTGACTGAGCAGATAGCGATTACCCGGGTAACCGTGTGACAACACGAGCAGTGGATAGGGCCCATTGGCATCCGGAGCCGCATCACGCACGGCGCGGCCGTTCAGATTGGCCACAATGCGCGGGTCCCGGGTGAGAGTCTCATAGACAGTGCCGGGGGATTGGTCATCAGCCAGGACAGCGGGATACCAGATCTCGAGAAAGAGTTGGCGATCATAGTAGGCTGTCTCGCCGCCGCGGGTCGTGTTTACCACATCAACACTGTTTGGCGTGACGAATTGGACGGTTTGTACGCCGACCGCATGACTGCCAAAGGCGGCCAACTCCGGTGCATCCTCTCCGACCTGATCAATTCTGTTGGATTGAGCTTGCAACATGGAACTCGAAAAACAAGTTAACCAGCCCAGCGCATAAGCGAGTCTGCGATTCATGGGACCTACTCCGGCCGTCGCTAATAGTCAGTCTCGCCAAGCCTAAGTGAACTAGCTCTGGTATGCCAGCGCCCTTTCTTCGCGAGAGTCGGTGTGCCCGATAAAATCGTGCAATATCAAGTATAGACTCGGCACCAGAAAAAGCGTGATTATGGTCGCGAACAATACGCCATAAGCCAGAGAAATCGCCATGGGGATAATGAAGAAAGTCGCCGGGCTCGCCGTGGCCATAAGTGGCACCAGACCGATAAAGGTGGTGACCGAGGTCAGGATGATCGGCCTGAACCGCATCATACCCGCCCGGGACACAGACTCGACCATGCCGACGCCCTCTTCCCGCAACCGGTTAATAGTTACCACCAATACCAGAGACGCATTCACCACCACGCCGCTGAGGGCAATAATGCCGAGCAGGGAGAAGAACACCAAATCTGCGCCCATGATGAAGTGACCACAGATAGCACCAATGGCGCCAAAGGGAATCACACTCATGATGATGAGTGGCTGGGAATAGGATTTCAGTGGCACCGCCAGCAATGCAAAGATCACCATCATCGCCAATGGAAAACTCGAGAACAGTTGCGAGAGTGATTCCATCTGCTGTTCGCCCTCGCCGCCCAGCGCCATTTCCACATCAAGTTCTCGCGACCATTGATCGCGATACTTGGCAATTACTTCGCGGCGAATCTCTTCGGGCTTGACGACCGTGCGGTCAATATCGCCGCGCACAGTGATGATGCGCCGGCCATCCTGACGATTGATACTGGAATAACTACTGCCCAGTGAAAAATCTGCCACACTGAGAAAAGGCACTTCCGCACCCTGCGGCGTGCGAATCAATAATTCCTCGAGATTGCCCAGTGACTGACGCTCGTCTTCGGGATAGCGCACCATGACGCGCACGTCATCACTGCCGCGTTGAATGCGCTGCGACTCGGCGCCAAAAAATGCCTGTCGTACCTGCATCGCAATGTCGTTCAGAGTCAGACCAAGCACCTTGCCCTGCTCGAGAATCTGGATCTGTACTTCCTGCTTGCCGGCACGAAACGAATCAGTGATATCGAACACGCCAGGATAGCGCCCCAGCTCTTCACGCAATTGCGTGGAAGCGAGCTTGAGATTGTCCTCATTGCGGCCTTCCAGACGGAAATTGATGGCGTCACCGGCCGAGAATGAGTCGGACACAAAGGTTAGCTCCAAGGCATCGGGAATACTGCCAACCTTCTCACGCCAGCGATCGCGAATGTCAGCTGAACTGAGCTCGCCACGATCGTAGAAAGGCGTCAGATACAACACTACCTCGGCAATCTCGGAACTGCCGCTACCACCGCCCCCACCGCCGCCGGGTCCACCGCGAGGGGCACGACCACCGATGACAGTCAGCACTGAGTCTACAACACTGGCTGTTGATTCCGGCGCCGCACCACTGGCTTTCAAGTCAACGAGTTCACGGTCAAGTTCGGCCGCTAACTCAATCGCGGCTTCTTCCAATTGCCCCACCGCTCGTTCGGTAATCTCCAGCGGTACGCCAGCCGGCATTTGTACGGTGCCCCAGATTACGTCGCCTTCTACCGAAGGCATGAACTGGAAAATCACCCGGCCACTCATGAGCAAGGCGAAAGTAATAATGATAACGCCCGTGGCAGTCGCCCAAGCTGCGTAGCGATAACGCAATACAGTGTTTAACGAGCGGCGATAGTAATGGTCGGCAAAGTGCTCCATACCATCGGCAATCTTGCCCTGAATGTTCTGCCAGAATTTGACCGGCGCCGAGCCCTCGCCAAAATAACCCGACGTCTTACGATGGGCGATGTGGCCAGGCAGGATCAATTGTGATTCCACCAGAGAGGCCACGAGACAGAACACGACCACGGCACCGATGGCATTAAAAAAAGCACCCATCTGGCCATCCAGCAACAGAATCGGCAAGAAGGCGGCAATGGTCGTCATCACGCCGAAAATAACCGGCACCGAGACTTCCACTGTGCCTTCGATCGCCGCATCTTCGGCTGACAGACCTTTACGTTCAAAAGAGTGAATGCGCTCGCCGACAACGATCGCATCATCGACGATGATGCCTAGCACGAGAATGAAGCCCATAACCGTCAGCGAGCTGATGGTCAGCCCCACAGAGGGAAACAGGCTCAGAGCGCCGGCAATGGCAATCGGAATACCCGCTGCCACCCAGATGGCCAACTTGAAGCGCAAGAACAAGGCCAGAATCATTAACACCAGAATCAAACCTGTATAGGCATTCTGAGCCACCGTGGTAATCCGGTCCTGGGTCGCCACCGCCGAATCGGTCACGATTTGCAGACGCATCCCCTCTGGCAAATCCAGCTCGGCGCCGCGCATCCATTCGCGAACCTGTTGCGCCGAATAGACGATGTCTTCGTCCCCCACTCGCAGCACATCAATGATGGCTGCATTCACGCCATTCAGGCGTGCATCCAGATAGCCTTCGGCGAAGCCGTCATTGACGGTCGCGATATCGCCCAGGCGTAATTGTGTGCCGTCCGGAAAAGACTGCACGATAATGTCTTCGTATTCCGCGCCGCTGTAGACCTGACCCTTGGTACGCAGCATTATTTCGCCTGACTCAGTGCGCAAGGTGCCGCCCGGCATGTCCAATGATGCACTGTCGATTGCCCGGGAAATTTGGTCCAGAGTCAGACCATACTGACGCAGCGTAAATTCAGAGACTTCGATAGAGATTTCAAAAGGCCGCAGATACTCAACATTGACCGTCGAAATACCATCTAGATCGAGAATATCGTTGCGGACTTCTTCAGCCACAATTTTCAGGTTGCGGTCGTCGGTATTGCCATACAAAGCCAGCGTCATCACGTTACCACTGGCGCTGAAGGCACGCACGATGGGGCGCTCGGTTTCTACGGGGAACGTGGTAATGGCATCCACTTTACCCTTCACGTCGTTGAGCACGCGATTGAGATCCGCGCCACTGGTCAGCTCGACAGTGGCATCACAACCGCCTTCGCGTGCAGTACTGGTCAGGCGCTCAATATTTTCGGCGCCTTCCAAAGCTTCCTCAATACGCAGACAGACAGCCGATTCGGCTTCAGCCGGAGTCGCACCCAGATAGGCGACGCTGACCTGAATGACGCCAAATTCGATATCAGGAAACTCTTCCTGATTCAGATTCAAATAGGAAATCACGCCGCTGGCGAGAAAGATCATCATCAGCAGATTGGTGGCGACGGGATTTTTAACAAACCATGTAATTGGTGTTCGCACGTTTACCTCACACGGTGAAAGTCTTCACCATGAAATCTTGTCTCACAGCACAGCTTGTGAAGTTTGGTTGAGAGATTCGCGCAGCGGCTGCACGGACATGCCATCGACAACGGCCTGAATAGGTGAGACACAGATGTATTCACCCGGCGACAGCCCGGCGCTGATCAATACGCGATCTTCTTCAAGGCGATAGATTTCCACCTCCCGGTAATACATCTTGTTCTCTGCATCAACGACCAGCACCTGATTGTTATTGCGCATGACCGATCGTGGCAGCGCAATCAGATTGTCCACCTGCTTGCCGGTAATGCTGGCCTGCACATAAAGACCAATCGGCATCGGCACAGGCGCATTGGCCTGATTGACGCGGATAATGGTTTGTACAGTGTTGCTGTTGGGATCGATGGTGGCTTCGGAGCGCACCAGGGTGCCCTGCCACTGAATTTCTTCATTGCCATACAAACCGGTCAGCGTCACAGCGGGCGCCTGATCTGCCGGCAGCTCGCCCCGGGTACCCAGCGGCACATTGAGATAGCCCAACTGACGAATCGCCAGCGGTACCCGCACTTCAACAACATCCGCACCAAACAGCACCGCGATGTTCGAGGCACGATTCAGATATTGACCCACTTCTACATCACGGCTTTGCACGATGGCATTGAATGGCGCCGTAATTTCGGTGCGCTGCAAATCCAGTTCGGCCTGTGCATAGGCCGCCTCGGCATCAGCCAGACGCGCATTGTTTACTTGCGAGATGCGAGCCGTATCCTGTAACTGCGAATCACTGGCCAAGCGTCGATCAGCCAGTTCACGAATACGCTCCAATTCATTGGCCGCATGGCTGGCTTCGGCCTGTGCCTGCTGCAAGGCAGCGCGACTGCGCGCGAGAGCCGTTTCATAGTCACTGCTTTCGATACGTAGCAGCGTTTCGTTTGCCGCGATAAAACCACCCGCCTCAAGCGCCGGCGATATCCATGCGATAGGGCCGGCCACTGGCGCTGACAGATTGACCTGTTGCGCCGCTTGCACTTTACCCTGGGATTCCACCACAAGCTGAATAGACTCACGCTCGACCTCGGCGACCCGCACCGATACCGGGATAATATCCGGTGCCGTTTCGCTCACCTCGGTTGGCGAATTCACAAGAATGGCAGCAATGACTATACAACCGGCTAATATGGCTACGGGAACCAAAACACGTTTCATGCCTGTACTCCTAAAAAAAGACGGGAATCCAATAAACACAGGATTCGCGGCGGCGGACTGAAAATCTGTGTTTCCCTCATCCTGCTTGCCTGCTCTCCAGCGCCTGGCTACTCGCCAAACGCAATTCATCAAAATATTCAGTGATAACGCGGCTGGCCGCGTTTTTGTCCGAGTCCTTGATGGCCACATCAAGTCGTTTCAGTATGCTACTCACGGTCGCTTTGCTTAACGCTGGCTTCATCCCCGATTTCAGCATCTGCCCAATAAACTGGGCGCGCAGATCGTTACCGATCAATTTGACGACCAGGTTATTCGACACGGTCGTCAGGTATTCCAAAAATTGCAGCCAATTGCTCTGTGCTTCAGTACTGGAAAAATCACCCCGGTACTTCTTCAATTCTGCCAACGCGGTGAGCATGCGCTGATGCTCCTCGGGCGTCGCCTTGGCGACAGCTTCGCGTGTTGTTAACGAGACCAGCGCGCCAAAGGTCTGCAGGAACTGGTCCACAAGGTCCACACTCGGTTGCTCATCCAACCCCAGCATGGGCCCCAAGATGGCGATGCTGGCGGCTTCCAGCGGCTGCACTCGTGCACCACCGGGCTGGACCTGAATCAAGCCAAGTTGCTCCAGCTGCGATATCGCCTCACGCACGGCACCGCGACTGGCGCTGAAGCGCACCGCCAAATCACGCTCAGACGGCAGGCGGTCGCCGCTTTGATAGCGCTGCCGCAAGATGTCCGTGCGCAGGGCGACGGCGATGTCATGACTGAGTGTGTGACCTTTCGACATGCAGTTGGCTTATCCGTTAAATTGGTCTGACCAAATTGGTCGGACCAAATATAGTGGCTAAACCACAAGAATCAAGGGCTGAGCGTCAAAATGTGTAAATAGTTGGTCGAAAGGTTGGTCTGTCAGAGCATGATTGCCGCCATATCCTGCTTTTGACGGCGTCCATTGCAACAAAGTTACACTCTGATAGCACTTTACGTCCGCCGACAGCATTCAGTTGAGTCGCCCGGCAAACAAGTTGTTAGGCCAAGGTAAAAGTGCTTAAATCTTGGTCAACTTGCCTGATTACGCCGCCTACAGCGGATAGCGTGTAATCTGCGCAGCACACTGCGAGAATTGAATTCAGCGATGGAAGCGTTAAAAAAGTACCTTATCTCCAATTTTGAAGGGGTATTTATTCTCGTTATTCTGCTAGTCGTCAGTGTCATCGTCTGGTTTGTTGAAGCCAAACTCTCTTTTCTGAACTTCTTTTATTTACCAGTGTTACTCAGCTCCTATTATCTGGGGATTCGCTCCGGTGCACTCGGCGCCTTCTTCACCTTTCTGATCATCGCCATTTTTGCCAGCTTGTATCCCGAGCGCTTTATGGGCCCTCAGGACTTGTTTGGTTTATGGGCACTGCTTACCAGCTGGGGCGGCTTCCTGATTCTGACCGCCTGGGTCGTCGGATATACCCACCGCAAACTGCAAGAAAAGATGAGTGAATCCTTGCGTGCCCGGGCTGAGGCTTCAGGCAATGCCGAGTTGCTCGAACAGACCATGGCCACGATTCGTGAGTTCGAATCAGAACTGGACTACAAAGTCGAAGAGCGCACCCGCGATCTCAAAGAACAGACGCGGTCGATTAGTGAAGACAAAGAAAAAGTCGAAGAAGCACTGTATTCCACGATGGATCCGATGGTCGCCAAATTGATGATCGACAATCGCATTCGCACCGAGAATCGTCGCCTCTCTGTCATGTTCTCGGATTTGAATGGCTTCACCCGCTTCTGCGAAGGGCAGGCCCCCGAGGACATACTGGCAATACTCAACCGCTATCTGGCTGACATGGAAATACTGTTGACGCAGTACAACGGCCATATCGACAAATACATGGGCGACGGCATCATGTCCGAGTTTGGTGCACCACTGCGGGCAGAAAAACACGCAACTCTGGCGGTCGCCTGCGGGTTAAAGATGCAGCAACAGATGCGCAAGCATGACTTCCCATTTGACTTGCGCGTTGGCATCGCTACCGGTGTGGCAACCACGGGAATCATCGGCACCAAACGACAGTCATTTACCGCCTTCGGTGATACCGTCAAACTGGCTGCGCGTATTGAAAATCTGTGTGCGCCGGGCAAGATCACCGTCGATGAGGCTACTTACGAGGAACTGCGTGAGCTGTTCGAGTTTCTCCCGGTCTCTGGTCTCTCCTCTTATACGCAAACCGAAAATCCAACTCTCGTCAAAGAAATCAACAGCCTCTTGCAGAGTATTGATGAGCAACCCAATAACGTGAAACAACGCATTCAAATTGCCCAGCTGCTAATGCAGGCCAACGATCCAGAGTTGGCGCAAGTGCATCTCAAAAAAGCTCTGGAAAGCGATCCGGGCAATGCCGACGCCAAACTGGCTTATGGAGAAAGCTCACTTCTGCGCGAAAAACGCTCAGAGCAGGTCAGCCCGAGTAGCCGTCGTGCTTTGGCACATCTTTATGAAGTTATCGGCCTCAAGAATGTAGTCACTGGTGCCCGGCAGTTGCCAGAGTCAATAAAGCACGGGGTGATAGACGAGCTCGACAAGCAGGTTGCCTACCCCGAAGACCTGATCCTGCCAGTGGAATGCCTGGACAACAGCATTGGCTTTTCCCGACTGACCGGGCTGGTTGCCTACCTGATTGCCGAGCGGCTGGAGCTGGCAGAGCAAGACAAACTAATTATTCTGGAAGCTGCGTACCTTTCAGAGATCGGCAAATCAGCGGTACCCGACAGCGTCCTGAATCGTAACGGGGCACTGACTGACGATGAGTTGCTGCAGATTCACCAGCACCCACGGGAAGGCGTGCGCAAGCTACGCGCCGCGGGCTTTGCCAATGAACAAGTGCTGGAGATCATCGAATGCCACCATGAAAACTTCAATGGCTCGGGCTACCCGGCTGGCATCAAGTCAGACACTATCCCGCTGGGCGCCCGCATCGTTGCTGTGGCTGAACAGTACATCTCACTAACAAGCAAGCGCCCCTATCGAGATGCCTGTTCGGCGCCAGAAGCGCTCGCCGAGATTCACAAGCTCACCAGCACAGGACGCTTTGATCCAATCGTAACCGGGCAATTAGCTCTTCTTGTTGGCGAATTGGCAGATAGAGAATAGCCCTTGCCAACCACTAAACGATGCAACGATTATTAGTGGGTGCAACCGACAGACGTTTTAGCGAATAAGCAAGTAGCCCGCCCACTTGTCGCAATCCAAGCCATGGCGGTCATGTGAAAGCCTGTCATGTGCCAGATCAAGCAATCCCAAAATAGCTTTCTATTCCAGACAACAAACTTGTCATTGCAACAGAAGCCAAAATTAACCCCATGATCCGACTAATCACTATTGGCCCACTTCTACCTAAAATTCTCTCAATAAGACTGGATAAAAGCATCAGCACATAAGTCAACGCCAGAACAGCCAACAACACAATGAACGTTTGTGATTGCTCAGCAATGCTAAATTGGTCATTTTCAGTTAGCAACACTGCGGCCAACATGGCGCCGGGGCTAGCAATAGATGGGACAGCGATAGGGAAGATAGCCGTTTCGTGCTGGTCTTGCGCTAATCGTAACTCAGAAACCGGTTTGCTCTCACCGAAAATCATCGTCAATGCAAAAAGAAACAATACTACGCCGCCAGCGATCTGGAATGCTGATAAGGGTATCGACATTGCCCGAAGAATTACTTCCCCGGCCACGACGAAAAACAAGAGAATGATTGCCGCGGCAATTGTTGCAAGAAGTGCAATCTTGCGCTTCGCACGCTCGTCAAACTGACTTGTTACTGCAATAAATACTGGTACCGTGCCGATGGGATCAACCACAGCAAAAAATGTGATGAATGTGGCCCCGATGTCAATCAAGTTAGTAAGCTACTCCCAGATGACCTTAGTTGAATAACGCATTAAGGTTAGACGCGCGTAGGCGCGCCTATTATTGTCCAGGCGGCAATTTTACTGAACCCTAACTACAACAGCTCAAAGAATTCCCGCAACCGCTCGGCATTCTTACCAACATCACTGCGCCCTACTCTGGAAAGCGAGCGGGCATTGAGTACAGAGCCGTTGCCATTCGCAGTTGGTGTCACTTCAATTACTACATCGTCTTTAAAGCGAAACCAGAACGTTGTGTCGGTCGCTTCAATTCGACCAATCTGCGCATCGGCAGAGACAATTTCCCAGCCCATGCTTTGAGCTGCGGCCAGCGCGCGATCAAACACTTCACTCACCGAATCGGAAAACTCCTGCGGCACGATGTCCGGATAGGCTTCGCGTTGCAGACGCTTGTGCTCTTCGGGTTCCATACCCGGCATCACGCCATATTCCATGTTGTTAGCCGCATCGGCACGCAAGGGGGCGATGGTGATGTATTGCAACGGCGCATCAGGGTTTGTGGCAATATCATGAATCGCTGGCGTGCCTTCCGGTGGGCGAAAAGTCTCGGGCACTATATAGGCCAGGCCGGCAATAACCGAACCAACCAGCGCAATACCGGCAAGAAACCCACCTTTGCCTAACTGTTTGTTTCTGGCATAAACAAAAATACCAATGGCAACTAACAAGGTAATACCGGCAACCCAGTCAGACCAGGCATTAACAATCTGCAATAAACCGAAACCCATACGAAAATCAGCCATGCCTATCCACGTCGCTATAGGTCCAGCCAGTGCCAGCAAGCCCAGCGCTGCGCCGGCAAGCAAACTCAGATAGGCAGCGACAGTCACTACTGCATTGGAATTGGTCGCGCTGGTTTGCGCGTCTGTTGATTGCTCGGACATGGTGTTCTCCCTGTTGATTGTTATTGCTCAGGCTTTCCTGAGTGTGGCCAGTGTAATACTTTTTCTCCAGCAAACCGAATCTGACACCGCAGCTCTAGACAAGGCGCTGCCTTACGGTTTACCGACAGTACTGCTTGGGCTTGCAAATTCATTAAACCCGTCAATCTTCCCAATCGAAGCGGTAGTACATAAGCACATCCCGAGCTCGACGCAACCGGTTTTCTGCAAACACCGGGCGAAATTTCATGCCTTCGATTCCGCGCCGTGCTTCTCGACGCACGCCACGCTTATCGGGTATTGCCGCGAGAGTATCAACGGAAGACACGTCTCCCTTACTGCCAATTGAAAATTCCAGCAACGCTTCGTTGAAGTTTTCTGGCGGGGGAATAAAGTCCGTAACCGAGTCGGGTTGCGCGATCATGGATAGCTGTTCAGACCAGCCAGTGACTTCCCCGAGGAACACAGACTCCTGCTGCAGTTGTTCAGGTGGCTTACGGTGCACAGCCTGCAAATTTTCCAACGCAGCAAAATTCTTTACGAATACTGGTTGCGGTATCGGCGTCGGTCGCGCGAAAAAAGCATCCACTCGCGCTGCGTCAATACCGGAATCAATGAGTAAAGCGCGGGCCTCACCATATCGGCGCCCGCCAGTGCCACGCCCCATCAACAATTGATAATCGCCGTGATAGATCTCGGCAATCGCTTGCATTTCCAGATCACCAGACTCTTCGGCGAAATCTCTGATGTCGTCGATGTAGCCGAGCGCTTGCCTGAGATAGCCGACCCCGATTGGCTCGCGACCCCGGGAGAGATCAATCACCGGAATAACACTACGTGATCCAAAGCGACTCGCAGTGGTACTGACGCGAGCGGTACCATCCTGCCTCACCAAATCATTCAGGGTTTCGCCGCCGACCCTGTTGTCGGCATTCAGGATTTGCACCAGTTGATTCAAATTAAAGGCGCGCTGATAGAGCCAGGGGATTAATTCCGGACTGTCCTCGCCCAGACGCTCTTCTGCCAGATCGAGCATCTCATCGGACAACTCACGAGCGTCAAGAAAGTTATCTGCCTCATCACGGCCTTCATCAACCTTGACCCGGACAAGCAACCAATCTATCTGACGCTGCATCGACTCCAGTGCAGCTTCCGAGTTTTGCCCGAAATTGACGACCTGGATATGGTGGATATGCTCCAAAGTCTCTGATACTTCCTGCCACTGGCGACCGAGAATCTGCAGGCGCATTTGCTCTTCCAGCAGCGACACCAACGCAGGACTTTCAAAGCCCAGCACAGTTCGTGTGATCTGCAGGCGGCGATTTTGAATTTCGGCGGCGCGCTCCAGATCACCCTGACTTTGCGCAATGGCAATCAGAGCCTGTAGTGGTTCCAACAGGGTTTCATCATAGGGGCCGTAGCGGGATTCCAACTCAACGATATCCGCTTCGATGGTTTGCCGCTGCGCATCGAGTTCAATCAAGGCACGCAGAGCATCCTGACCGCTCGCTGGATTGATCAGCAAGAGTGGCAAAAAGAGCGCACAACCCAGAAAATAGCGGGTGTTGCTTCGCGTTTGCATTCGTTTCGTCATAGCAGGAGAACCCACCAAGGTTCTTGTAATGACGATAACTTGATCTGTGCGCCTTGTCGATACACACTAACTGACCAGAACCAGCGCCTAACCCAACAGAATAACAGCAATGATGCGCCAACGACCCGCACAGTATTCCTTGTCAGTTCTGCAGATCCTGTCAGTCAGAGCGGCTGCGCCTGTGTTGTCAGCCATTCTGGCTCTGGCACTGCTGTGTGCTGGCCCTGCCTATGCACAACAACCACCCGAAGAGCTCTACGACATCGCTGGCGAGTTTGCCTTCGTGCGCATTCGTTATGACAGCTATTACAGCGGCGGCTTCTATGGCGGCCCCTGGACCACAGACTTTCCTGCCTCGGATGAGAACTTCCTGCGCGGTGTTGCGCGCCTGACCAATGTCCGGGTGATGAGCGAGCCCATTGTCTTGAGCTTCGACGATGAAGAAATATTCGACTACCCGTTTCTCTATGCCCTGGAGATGGGTCGTAACGGCGGCATTTCGCTATCGCCTGCAGAGATTGAGAACTTGCGCGAATATTTGTTGCGCGGCGGATTTCTGTTGATTGACGACTTCTGGGGTCAGCGCCAGTGGGATGCCTTCTATCAGGATTTCTCGCGCCTGTTTCCTGATCGGGAAATAGTCGAACTCACCGCCGATCATGAGATCTTCCACACGTTCTATGATATCGACGGACCGCAAATGATACCCGGGCGCGGCGGCCGGCAAGGGTTTGGACAACAAGGAATAGATATCGCATCCAACCATGCCATTATGGATGATAGCGGGCGAGTGATGGTCCTGATCAACTGGAACTCCGATATGGGCGATGGCTGGGAGCACACTTACGATCAATGGTATCCGACCCAATATGCCAATGCCGCCTACCGGCTTGGCATTAACTATCTGATTTACAGCCTGACTCACTAAGTGAACTTGCCTGCCCCTCTTCCCATTAATCTTTCCGGCGCCGCTGAATGCTAGTAGCGGCTTTCTTCATCAACACCTTGCTGGTGACGAGCGCAGTGATGATTCACTATGAAATTCTGCGCGGTCTGTCGAAACTGATACCGCGCCTGCAGGTCAAACACAGACTGCGTGTCGTCATCGGTGTGTTTGGCACGATCTGCGCTCACGTCGTGGAGATTTGGCTGTTCGCGGTGGGTATCTACCTGATGTTGCAGCACGGGGCCTTTGGTGAGCTGACCGGTGCATTTAATGGCAGCCTGCTGGACTGCGTTTACTTTTCATTCACCAACTACACCACTGTCGGTTATGGCGACATCGTCCCAACAGGAAGTCTGCGCTTCGTAGCAGGGCTGGAAGGTATCACTGGCCTGAGTTTAATTACCTGGTCGGCCTCTTTCATGTTTGTAGAAATGACGCGCTTTTGGGAAGAAGAGAATTAGATAAAAACAGCAAGAGAATGCGCCGAACGACTCGAATGGCAATATGCGCGCATTGCGCGGCGACATTTGTCCTGACTTAAAACCTGAAACACCAATCAAAAACAAAAAATAGAAATTGAAAATAAAAAAAAGGGACAGCCCAGATACTGCCCCTTTCCACTTTTATTTTACTTTTGCTTTACTCTAATTGGCCTACTCAGCTTCTACGGCAACCTCGTCGCGACGCGCACCCGCCAGAATCCCGACTAATCCATAGTTGCCCTCGTGGCAGGCATACTCATAGGGCTTGGTGTCGGTCGTATTGAAACTCATCGCTCCACCCCAGGACTGGGTATAGTAGACAGGATCGTTGACTTCGAATTCATAGAGAATCTGATCATCGGAATAGCGCGAGAAACGCTCGACGATTCTGCCCTGGTCGGTGATCGGTGCGGAGTTGCTAGGGATTTGCTGCGGATGGAGATTGATCGTCTCAACCACCAGCGTGTCGCCTTCCCAATGCGCCACTGAATCGCCCAGCCACTGTTTGAACTCATCGGGGCGATGCTCTTTGTCGATCGGGATAATGCGGGCATCGTGTACCATCTCGACCATAATCATCACGTAATCTTCAGTCTGCACAATCTGATAAAGATTGTTGTACAGCACATTGTTCATCGGTGGGCCACCGGTACTGCCAAAACCGATCAGGCAACGTTCACCCAGTGCACGGCCTTCCGGACCATCGTTTCTTGAACTGGTGAAGCGCGCCCGACGCATCGCCGTGCCCTCTTCGGAATAAGGCACTCGACCACTCTCCGGATAGGTTATCCAGGAAGTACGGTACTCGCCTTTCACGCGGCCAAACTGCGTGCCCGGATCGACCCAGAATGCGTTATAGCCACGACCCTCACCGAGGTCGGAGCCATCGAGTAATTCGCCCTGCACCAGCCCATCGTCTGTTGCCTGACGCACATTTTGATGGTGGTTGGCTGTAAGCGCTGCCAGATCTTCGTCGGGAATCACCAGACCGAGCTCATCATAGCGCTCTGGACGCTGCATGGTGGTCAGCGAGGCATTGGTCCAGAAGCCCTGCAGGTCGGGCTTGCCGTATTCAGTTCGCGGAGGCTCGTAGTTTTCAGCAGCCTGCAAGGCTGTGAATGCGAGTGTCAGGGTAAGCAACGATGAGATCTGGCTGAGTCTTTTCATGATTATTGTCTCTCAGAACCCCTTCCCATGATTCGTCTCGAGAAACCATCGATGACAGTTCTCAATATTGCAGGAAGGGTTTAAGGCTAGTTGATCCGTCTGGAAGTTAAACCAGTCACGATCGTTAATCAAGCTATGCCGAAATGAACCAAAACTCTACTTGTCACGACCTGACCATCAGATACATTGTAAACAGACACGTAAATATTCGACGGCTATGACATCAGTAAAACAGCGGGTTTATAGCGAATGGCTGGTTATTCGCTGCCAACAAGGCGAAGCTTCAGCATACCGGGAGCTGGTAACACGGTGGCATCCGCGCTATCTGAGCTTTGCTCGCAACCGTCTGGGCAATGCTGAAGTCGCACGAGATTGCGTGCAGGAAGCCTGGCTAACAATTAGTAAACGCCTGTTTACCTTGCAGGATGCAGCTGCGTTTCCGAAGTGGAGCTACCGAATTTTGGAACGCCGTTGTATTGATTGGCTGCGTAAAACTCGTCTCGAACGGGAATCAGTAGTCACCACTGACGTCGATATGTCGGCATTTCCGCAACCTGACAATGGCGAGGCGCTGGCTGCTGAAATCGATGTCGCGCAGCTATTACGGCAATTGGACCCACGCCTGGCAATCGTAGTACGACTAAGTTATCTGGAAGAATTACCGGTACGGGATATTGCTGAAATACTGGCGATACCAGTTGGCACCGTCAAATCGCGCTTGTTTTATGCACGGCAACTGGTCAAGAAACTGATGAACGATAACGGAGAAACATCATGAGTAACATTGACGACGAAATCAGAAAGGCATTATCGCAAGAGGAACAACAATCACTAGACGACCTGGATAATGAGATGGGCGTATTTGAAGCACTTGCCCTGTCGTTTAAAGGCAAACAGGCCTGGGTGACCTGGTATTCCTATATTCTGGGCTTTGCAGCGTTCTTCATTGGCGTGTATTGCGCCACTCGCTTCTTCGCTACTGAGGATTTGAAACTCAGCCTCGCCTGGGCGCTCGGCATAATCGTGTGCCTGTTTATGCTGGCCATTATCAAAGTCATCGCATGGCAACAATTACTCAAACATGAGCTACTCCGCGAGATCAAACGACTGGAGATGCGGCTGCTGCTCGCACAATCCGAGCCCGCATCTACCATCAAGTCCGATAGCGCCCAGAATTAAGCTTCCCTTCGATCAGGGCCGGATAATACCGATATCACCTTGAATGCGAATGGTGGTGCCCAGCGGCTCAGACAGAGTTTGCAAGCGACGTAAAATACGCTGGGCCACGTCGGGTGGCGCGATGCGCGGAATACCGCGCAAGGCCAGCTTGGTCTCGTCGTAGCGCGTTTCAACAGGATGAATACGTACTTCCTGTAATTCACCATCGGCAAATTCGCTGATCGCGATAATGGATTCAAATTTGACCGGAAACTCGGCACCGGGCGGACCAATGCTGCGCTGCGGATCGCCACGCCCGGCCAGACCAATCACATCCATCTGCCGAATGAATTCACCCAGCCCGTAAAATACCGGCCTGCCGTTGTAAATTTCGATACCACGCAGGGCGTGCACGCCGGTACCTTGAAACAGGTCCGCACCATTGTCGATTGCGGCATGGGCAAACTCGGGCAAGTAATTGGCAATCGACGGATTGGTATCCAGATGCTCACCTTCCTCAATACCTTCACCACGATAACCACCCTGAGCATCCCGGAAATGATGCGCGTGAATGGCCACGGTAATAAAGTCCGACTTGATTTTGCCTTCGCGTACAGACGCCAGCGTATCGGTTAAATCTTGCTGATTCATCTCATAGTGATAGTAAGGCTCAGTAATGCCGGGCTCGGCCTTGCGAAAGTTATTACCGATCAGAGAGATCTCACTATTGGTATTGGCACCGCGGGCATAGAACCCACTGCCATTGGGAAAATGATCGCGCAGCGTTTGCACGGACTCCCATGAGTCCTCGGGCACCATAAAATAGCGCTCCACGCGCAACGGGCTCAGCCCACCCACACCGGGCCATTCACCACGCGCCGGTTGCGCACGCGGATCATGATCCGACACCGCCACCATGCCAACGCGCCCCCGGGCGCTACTGTAAAAACGTGCTGCTTTCGCGGCCCAATAACTGTCGCCATAACCGGCATACTGGATACCGGCGCGCTCCAGATGGGCACTGGTTTCTGCCAGACCTTCAGGGCCAAAATCATCGGCATGATTATTGGGGCGCGAGACAATGTCGAAACCCATCTCGGCAATCCATTCAGCCGCTTCTGGCTCAGCGCCAAAGCCACCGCCGGCACTGCCCGCAAAGGTCCGACCATCGATGATGTTGCCTTCCATATTGCCTGTAGTCACATCAGCGCCGCGGGTGAGTTCAACCACTTCGCGGAATCCCGGATCGGTCAGCATGTGATCGAGCGGATAAGCAATAATGATGTCGCCGACAGCGGCAATGGTAAAACCATCATCTACTGATGTGGCCAATTGCGCCTCGCGTTCGGACTGCGCAACCACAGTGAACGGAATAAGTGTCAGGTAGTAAGCAAATGAAAGTATTGTTGTTTTTCTATTCATGAGATTTCCCGTTTATTATTTTGGTGGTTACTCAATAGAGCCTGTTGATAGGCGATGGGCCGAACGACACCCAGCCACCTTGATGCGTGGTCTCGCTCATATCATTCTGCGACCAGTCACACACACCATCAGAAAAAATACCTGATAGCTCCAACCATTCTTCATCACTGAACTCGACAGCATAGTCAGCAGTATTCACTGGCCGTAACTGGCAACTCACAATATCGTTTGCCAATGGTGCGCCCGCGACCTGACGCGGTGTCGGATAGGCTGGGTACAGGGTATTACATTCGCTGGCACCTATATAAGTTTGTTCAACTTCGATCTTGCGGCGCACCAGACCATTGTCTTCCCAGCAAGCATCGACCAATGCTGCCGGCTTGTTACTAACTACTTTCTGCTGCTGATCGGTAGTCGACTGATCCGCGATAATATTCATCAGCCATTCGTCCATCTGCTGAAACAATATACCCAGATCTGGCTCTTGCTCGGTAAAGCCCCAGCGACCGCCTACTTGCATGATGTGGTTATCAGCATGGCCATTGGCATTCAGCAGTCGTTGTCTGGTGGAGAACTGGTGCACGATCATGTGGATATCGCCACCCTCGACATCATCTGTATAGCGTCGGTAATCGATCACCGGCGTGGTGGCCAGACCAGTACCGCCATGCAGTATCCGGCCGGATTCGATCGCCCGACGCCGGGCCTGGGAGTCGGCCCGATGGCGCCTGTCGATATGGTTCATGTCATGATCAAAACCACCAATATTACGATTCAGAGCAAGAAACTGCGCGGTGCTAATAGCGCCATTGTTCAGCGCCACCAGACCGTACTGCACGCCGACATTGTCCAGGGGGCGCTGCGCAATTGACGTGCCGTCCAGAGTCCCATAGACATTTTCAGTATGGTCATAGACCGTTGCTCGCACACCGTCTGGATTAAACGCATGATAGCGCTGCGTCTCCAACGCCTCGATGCTCACTTCACCGCCCTGTTCTTCGAGCGGGACACCGGTTTCGAAAATTGGGTCGAGGCGCGCTGCGCCGCGCGCAAGATTGGCAATTGAGCCAAAAGAGCCAAAGCCCGCCACAGCCTGTTGCTGGGCCTCACTAAATTCATCGGGATTAATGTTATTGAAATAAAAATGCAGCAATCGCGAATCGGCTAATGTAAAAATCGTAGCAGAGGTCACATCGGGGAAGCTTGAGGACACGATCAGGCCATCGAATACACCGGGGTAATTGTCAGCGGTCTGATGCGACTGATAAGAACCACCGGAGGCGCCGGTGGCGATGGTATAAATCGGCTCACCATACTGCTCAATAAAGCGCTCCTTCACCATGATATGAGTCTCGGAAGCGAGCAGGTCATTACAATTTTGGCCGAAGACATTCAGCGTCGCCGACACCGTGGCATAGCCTTGCCTAAACAGCCCTTCGCGCAGCACGCCCCCGGTAGTCGTCCCCTGCTGATGCCAGCCACTGCGACAACCACCACCATGCGTGTAAACCAACTTGCCGTTCCAGTTTTCACTGCGTTGCCATGGCGTTACATCAGCGCTCGCAGGATCGTGCAGCATGGCGATTTCATAAATAGCGCGGTTCGCAGTGCCAGTCTCGACACGGACAATAAAAGGCGTCGTTGAACCGTCAGTGTTCTCGATCTGCAGCAAATCTTCCGGGTACTCGTCAGCCGCCATTGGCCATGGCAGATACTCGCCGCTGTCCGAGGATAAATACACATAGTCCACGCGCGTCGCCACACTGCAATCAGCATCCAGCGCTGGCCCAAGTAGTTCTCCGGTGACCAGTTCGAATTCTTCGCTTTGGCAATAAAACGGGGATTGCTGCGGCCCGGAGATAATCGGGCCGGATTGTGGATAGTTGGTGAGTAATAATTCTGCGCCAGTGTCTGCTGACGGGACTGTTGCTGCAATCAGGCTCTCACCTAATGGCAAATCCCTTATTAACGTTTGATAGCGTCTGCTATCCAGCGGCACCATCGTGGTCGTGACAAGCTCGCCATTGAGGGTAAGTTGCGGTGTGGCGGCATCTGGCGAAGCGACTGTTACCTCCACCAGCACATCACCACCAGTAACCAACCACGGCTGCGTCGAAACGGTGCGCAAGGTGATAGTGGCAGCATCGCCAGGAATGGTTTGCCCTGCTGTCGTCACTGGCTCATCGGTAGAGCAATTCGTCAGCATGAGCGATAGCAACAACGCAGCGAGGGTAATACGGGAATTGGGCAAGTCAGCGAACATACTCGAAGTCTCTGTAAGTTGTTGTTGATATTGTAACCGCGGCGATCGAGTCCTGGGGATTTTGCGCACACGCTTGCCTAATGTAAAGCACTGGAGTGGAGCCCGAGCCGGGGCTGTCAGCAGCCATTGTAGTTAATTCAGCAACAATCGCGGCAATACCTTGTAAAAGTCTGGCGTGCGCCCCGTCTGGCAATGCTAGAATAGTTGCCAACCACCATTCGTTTTTAATTTTCCACGTGGTAAGAAGTATGAACGCCAAGGATTCAATCAAAATGGTCGATGTGGAGCTGGCCGGTGACGTCGAAGTCGAAGGCAAGTGTGCCAAGTGCAAAAAATCCATTTGCTGTAATTCGATCAACCAAAAGATCCCCACTCCCAAAAGCAAGGAAGACTTTGACCATCTACTCTGGCAGGTCTCTCATGAAAATATCAATATATTTAAAGATGCTGACGGCTGGTTTCTGCACATCTACACGCCGTGTACCCACTTGCTGCCTAATGGCGCCTGCGGCATCTATGAAACGCGCCCCTGGGTTTGTCGTGAATATGATAACGACTACTGCGAGTACGACGAATCCATCCCCGACGCTAGTGAATTCTTTTTCTCGACGCACAAGCAACTGGAAAAATACTGTCGCAAGCGTTTCAAGAAATGGGACAAGCGCTTCAAATTGTACGAATAGCACATTCCGGCTCGGCAAGCTTTTCAGCATTAGCGCCTTGCTCTGTTGTGCGCCACTGCATGCAGCCGACTCCGCAGGGGCTGCACTAAGTGTGGATGAACAGATTGCGGCAATTGCCGACACCTTCGCCGCGCTGGATAGCCAGGCGGCAAGCTGCCTTGAGACACTCAGCGAACAAGGCTTGGGGCAGACCTCGCAGAATTTGACTGCGGCTTGCCAGACCTTCCTCGCCGCCATCGATGGCGAACCTACCACCAGTTATATCCAGCACTGCCGACAGTTACAGCAATGGCGCTCTGATTTTGTCGAACGATCCCGCAGCGCTGCTGATACCAGCAACGATCCGGACGCCCTGCGCCGACTCATCGATATCGAATATTTTTGTGGTGCTAATGCATTGCGCTTGCGCACCGACAATGTTGCCAGCGCGTTTCAGCGCCTGCAGCCCAGCAGAAACAATGTGCGCCCCGGCCCAGGCATACCACAATCCAGCCCCACGCCGGATAATCACCGCCGGCAAATGCGCCGCCTCAACAACGAAACAAATCGGCAACAGCAACAACTGGAAATGGAATTACTCGAACAGCGCATCGAACGACGCCAGAATCTGCAATAACGGGTAGCTAATACTGTTACTAGTGCAGCACCAGAAAGTCACCGCCCGGCAATGCAGCAGCGGCCGGAAAGCTGAAATCATCGATCTGTATTTCGTCATGCAAACGATAATCAGATAACTCGCCATCGGCCGAATACAGCCGCAAATTCAGGCGCCCGCCCCGGGTGTGACTGATCGCTTCGCCCCAGACAATTATGCGCTCGCCTTGTGCGTTGACTGCAATAGCCGGATTCTTTTGTCGGGTTTCTGTAAAAGGCTCGGCTACTGGCAGCAGTTCACCATCTGGTAACTGCTTCTGGATAATCCGGCTCTCGGTTTCAAACACCAACCATTGCTGATCGGACGCACGGGAAATGTCGTTGGTGCTAAGCGGGCAGAATGATGCTTCCCACTCCTGCAATGATGCAACCGAATCGTAGCTGGCACTCTGCAGACCGTCAGCGTTGGTTTTGACGGTCAACAACTGCATATGTCTGCCTACACCATCGATTGCAGAACGGTAAGCAACAAACAAATCATTCTGGTCGAGATAGTCCGCTGCCATCGAACAGCAAGCGCAGGCGCCCAGATCGGGATTGCTAATCATGGTCTCGGGACCAAACGTGGCACCATTGTCGCGCGACAACCGCGCAAACATGGTTCTCTCATGTTCACGACTTAAATCGCCTGCACCCCAGACTACCGCCACCGAGTCACCGAAGGCAGCGACATCACCGCCTGCATCGATGCCGGCCAATTGTTCGGTAACAATCTGCTGCTGGGTTGCAAAGCTGCGCCGCTCGGTATCAGAGCGCGTATAGAAATACTCACTGTTGCGCGGCAAATACCACATGACATGCAAGCGGCCATCGCCATCTACCGCCATCGCCGCTCTGGCGATGGCGTAACTCTGCAAATTGAATGCGGTGCTGGAGACTTTGATGCGATTGCCAAAACGGCGTTGCTCAGCCAGCCAGGGCCGGTAGTAGAGATTGCCCTCTCTGGCGCCACGCTGACTCAATCGAGTCCTGAAATACAATAGATGCACGCCGCCCTCGCTATCAGTAACCAGACGCGGCTGGCGGCCCTCATCCGGGGTCGCCTGCACCAGAACATCAGCCCTGACTGAGGCCGAGGCAACGACGAGTAACGCCGTTATAAACAGTAATTTGCTTGTCAGAGTTTGTTTCATAGCGCTAGTGTAGCGCTTTTTGCAGTTCTGTGCGGCGGCTCGGGCACCGGCAAGCCAAATTCCTCTAGAACCCCGAAAACTGACGCCACTGACCGCATAATCACGGCGTCGCAACGCCCGTCAGACAGGGCGTAGGCTGTGGATAAACGCCTTGATTTAGTGCAGACTTGCTAGCCATTGAGCGACATTACCGCGCCGCGCAGAATTCATGTACCAACGAGAACTGATTCAACAAGGGCCGCCTGCTAGACGCCGCCACCCAACAATCGGTTCCCCCCAGACAGGACACTACCAATGCCTATTCGGACCCTTTCACGTGCAATGCTACTGCTCGCCAGCAGTCTGCTAATAGCCTGCTCAGGCGGTGATGACGCAGAACCAGATGCCCAGTCAGCAACACCTTATAATACTTCGTTGTCTGTACAGGAACTCATGGCACTGATTATCGAGCCCGCTGCTGATGTGTTATGGGATTCTGGCGGCTGGGTACTTGATTCGGCTGGCTATGAAGAACTCTATCCCACAACAGACGATGGCTGGGAATACGTGCGCGCGCAATCCGCACTTATTGTGGAAACCGGCAATCTGCTCGCTTTGCCAGGCCGCGCCGAAGACAATGACGCCTGGATGATTTATTCCGAAGGGATGATGGAGGCAGGTCTGCGCTCAATGGCAGCTGCTGAAGCTCAGGATGAAGAAGAGTTTTTCCAGGCCGGTGCGCAACTGTACAGCGTGTGCAGTGCCTGTCACCAGGCCTATAACCCGGACATCAACAATCGCTTTACTTCCGATTAAGGCAACTGACCTGAAAGATGAATAAACTTGATGAATAAACTTGATGAATAAACTTGATACCCTGCGGCAAATTGCCGTGTTGTGCGCCATCCCGTTACTGGCGCTGGTCGCCAATAGCGCTTCCGGACACACCATCGCCGGCTCCGATGCCAATTTCGTTCAGGCGACCGATGGCCCGGCAATATTCCCGTTTATTTATCTCGGCGCCAAACACATGGTCACGGGGTATGACCATTTATTGTTTCTGGTCGGTGTCATCTTTTTTCTCTATCGCCCCAAACACGTGGTGCAATATGTCACGCTGTTTGCCATCGGCCATAGCATCACATTACTGCTCGGTGTGTTGGGCAATTTGCAGGTCAACGCGTATTTCATTGACGCGATTATCGGCCTGTCTATCGTCTACAAGGCATTCGAGAATATCGACGGCTTCAAGCGCTTTCTCGGCTTCGAACCCAACACACGCGTCGCCGTGTTTGTCTTTGGACTGTTTCATGGTTTGGGGCTGGCGACCAAGCTGCAGGAATTCACTATTTCTGACAACGGTCTGGTCATCAATATTATTAGCTTCAATATCGGTGTTGAGATCGGTCAGATCCTCGCCTTGTCTGCCGTCTTCATCCTGCTCAGCATCTGGCGCACCCAGGCAAGTTATTTGCGCCATGCCTTTGTGACCAATAGCGTACTGATGACTGGTGGTTTCTTGTTAGCAGGCTACCAACTGTCTGCCTTCTTTTTGCAGCCAGCGTATTAATTCCAACGTCAAGACTTGAGAGTGAGCACCCGTGGTACAACCTGATAGCAACACGCCCCCTTCATCGAAAAACATTTTGATTGCCAGTGCAACGGCTCTGGTCGTTGCACTGATTGTGCTATTGACAGTAATCCTGCCCGCCGAGTTCGGCATTGATCCGCTAGGCACAGGGCAGCTGACCGGACTGTCAGCCTTGTCCAATGACGAAAACCCGTTTGAAGAAAAACTGGAAGGCCACCGCCAGGACTATGTGGAATTCGAGTTAGGCCCTTTCCAATCAGTAGAATACAAGTACTTGATGGATCTCGATGCGCCCATGGTGTTCAGTTGGGTGGCCGACGATGAAGTCTATTTCGACATGCACGCCGAACCTGCCGCACTGGGCGAGGAATACGCCGAGAGCTTCGAACAGGGCAATGCTACGAGCCGCTACGGCTCTTTCCATGCGCCTTTCACCGGCATTCATGGCTGGTTCTGGGAAAACCGCGGCAGCACCACGGTGCTGGTCCAACTCTATAGCGCAGGGTTTTATCAAACATCGACTGTGTTTCGTGATGGCGGCGACTTTGAACGCGTCATAGAGCCAGTCGCAGACTAGGCGCGAATGATATTCATGCCGCGCATGATCGTTGCAACCAGTTTTAACAAAAACTGAACCATCACTGATTTGAATTATATGAGCAATGTGAGTGAACCGGTGAATCAGCAGCAATGGCAGCAAGATGGCTATTTGATTCTGCGCGGGCTGTTTAGTCCCGAGCGTTGTGCAGCGGCGAATGCGCTGCTTGATGAATTATGGCAACAGCGCACCGACCTCGAACATCCGATTACCATTGATGCCTGGCTGGAGTCAGCACAATCGCGACGCATGCTGTTTGCCGACGCCCCGGATGATGCCCGGCTTAGCCCCTACAAGATTAACGATTTGTATCGGGACTTTCCGGCTATCAGGCAGTTGATTCTGGATCCGTCTCTTAGCGATGTGTTGCGACAGTTACTGGATGGCAACCCACTGGTGTGCAACAGTCTTAATTTCGAATTCGGCTCCCAGCAAGCCAGCCATATCGATACGCTCTACATGCCGCCACGAGTCGACAATAAACTGGTGGTGTCGTGGATTGCGCTGGATGAAGTCGATGACAGCAACGGCCCTGTACAACTCTACCCCGGTAGCCACCTGATCCCGCCCTATCGTTTCAGCAACGGTGGCATCAAAGCCGTCGGCGCCGAGATGGATGCATTCAACAACTATATTCGCGAGCAGTTGCAGCAGCGCGATATCAAGCCCGTGCCCTTCACTGCCGAGCCTGGCGATGTGTTGATCTGGCATGCCCAGCTACTGCACGGCGGGTCGGCCATCACTGACGCTGACAAGACCCGGCGTTCGCTAGTTACGCACTACTTTCGCCAACAGGATTATCGCCATCACTTCTGGCGGCTGCGCAAAGAACATCCGCATGGCTATTATCTGCACCGTCGCCACGCGCCGCCCAATTAACTGATCCTGCGCAAGGTCGAGGCAGCAGCTACTGTATTGGTCGTTCGACTCGACCGGGGATGTCCCTTGGAGAGAGCGAATTCCTCCGACCACCTCACCCATCACACATACATTCAGAGATAGCGAACCGAAGAGTAGCTCAAACCGAGGTGTTACCTAGAAACCGGCTGAACTGACAGTCGACTCGAATTCATAAAGTGCTAACTCGGCCAGGGTGCGCTGCTCAATAAGCAGATCGGCTTCCAGCTCCAGCTCGCCTTTTATCTCCGACAACTCCCGCATGTCTATCAAGAGCTGAGCCCTTTCTGCTTGGGTGGTCTCGTCGAGGATTATCCTGGATTCAATCTCGGCAACATCAGAATCGATACGTAGAATGGCTCGCGAGTTTGCATCGATGCTCGAGACAATTGCGTCAAGGTTTCCTCGCAGACTGTAAAGTTCGGCTCCCAGCCTAAATGCGTCCACGAAGCTCGGCTCCAGATTCGCGTTGCAGACACCGTTATAGAATCCCCCGGATTGGCCAAGCTGAAATCCCCGTAGCGGCTGACAGAATTCGATCAAGCCCCGTTCGCGCCCCGCTTGCCAGGCATCGAAGTCGGGCGTGATGTTATGGTCCGCGCAGGCACGACGGTAGTCGCCAAATCTGTCGCTGCCGCGACCATCCGCACCGTCTTCATAACCCACGGCCGTCCAATCTGAGTAAACACATTCTTCTGCACTCATCGCCGCGCAACCAGACAGAATGATACCTATTAGAGTTATTGCTATAAGACGCCTGCTATTCATATTTTCCCCTTGCCCGGCTGTTTCTAATTCTGCGACCGATGATAACCAAGTCGTTACGAATATTGTATTGGGAAAACGGCATTGTCGAAGCCAATATCATATTTGCGGGGGATGCCAGCTACTCATGAGATGCCTGAAAGCCACGTCAGCGGCGCAGACGTCGAACAAAGTGAGAGCCCAAAAGGATATTAGTGAACAGTTGCAGCAGCGCGATATCAAGCCCGTGCCCATCACTGACGCTGACAAGACCCGGCGTTCGCTAGTTACTCACTACTTTCGCCAACAGGATTATCGCCATCATTTCTGGCGGCTGCGCAAAGAACATCCGCATGGCTATTATCTGCACCGACGGCACGCACCGCCGAATTAACTGATTGCCGGTTTTCTAACAGGCATAAAAAACCCGACTACTCTTTCGAGAAGTCGGGTTTTTTGATCAAGCTTGCAAAAGCAGACTACTGCGTTGGATCAGAGCCGTCTCTTGGTGCACCAGTACCGGAAGAACCCATAAACAGTTTACGGCCATCCGGGAACGTGATGTCACGACCATTGGCGCGGCACGTAGGCTCACAAAGACGGTCTTTTGACTGATATCCGGTGACGACGATCGCCGTACCCAGTTCCAGTGAATTTCGGTTAATACCACGGCGCAGCAAGGTGTTTGGCGTACCGCCCTCTACCATCCACGGACCGGGATCACGAGTCGACTCGGGATCATTGTTATCCAGGTGAATCCAGGTGTGGGGATTGATCCACTCTACACGAGTAATTGGACCACCCAGACGCACTGGCAAGTTGGCATCAAATTCGGCAGAAAACGCGTGGTGTGCTGTAGCTGGTTGCTTGATAGCAATAACACCTACGGCTGTCACGGCTGCTAGTGCCAGAAGTTTCATTTTCATAGAGTTACCCCTTAATTTCTTGGTATAGCCACTGGTTTCATGGGCTTAATGCAGACTAACACTACCAGTTTGACCGTTGTTACCTTATACAATTAGTTAACCAACTACTAGTTAAAAGTATTAACTATTAACCAACTGTTAACTGATATCGCCTTTCTACACGACTTCTCGAGTCAGTGTCAAAGCCGGAAACGATCAAAATCGCCAATCTGCGAGGATTCTATCGAATTGACGGGCGGAATACCAAGCTTGGTACCGCCCGACACAATCGACTTAACGGTTAATTTTGCTCTTCTTGCATTTCCTCACGCAGGCGCTGTTCAAACTCACCGCCTTTGCGATATTCGCCGTACATCAGTTCTTCGACAAACTCGACACACTTGAATTGCGGCAGTTCGTAGCCCTGCTCCAGACGACGGTAGATAGGCATGCTGATGGTCCAGGGGCGCTCGAAGATATCCGGATCTTCCATAGTCGCCGAATACATGATGACGTTCTCATCGACCATGTCATAACGTTCGGTGACCTTCAGTTGATAGGTGTGATAGTTGCCAGCCCGGTCAAACCAGGTGCGATCATCCAGACCAGTCACTTCGACTACCCAGGTATCGCCATCCCAATATCCGTAGGATTGACCCATCCAGGAATCCAATGGCGCGGGGCCCGGGTCTTCCAGGAACACATTACGCACAGCACCGGCAAAGGAGTAGGCGATAAAGAAAGCACTCTCACTCTGGAAGATCTGGAACGGATGCGGCATGTAGTTGGCACGCGGTACGCCCGGCATATAGCACTTTACTTCCGGATCGTTCTCCAACCAGTTCTCGCGATTCGCTTCGCGGCGGGCCAGTGCCTCAGGTTTGTAAGGAATGCTGCCGCCTTCGACAACGCCGAAAGTAGCTGGCACAGCACCAACAGCACCCATGGCGACTATTTCAGGCGCCGGGACCGGGACAAAATCGCCTGGTACCAGCTGATAAGCAGCTTTGGGTGGCGCCGGCTCCAGATTGTCATTGGCATTCATGAGAACTTGCCAAATGCCATTCAGGTCGGGCTTGCCGTTGGGCATACGTGGAATGTCGTCTCCACTTGAAGACTCAGCAGCTTGCGCCACTTGAGAAGATTGAGCAGTTTGATTTCCAGCGCCTTGATCACTCGGCGAACAAGCAGCGAGCAGTGCGGTGAAAGCTATGAGCAGCCATTGAATTTTCATAGATCTACCTTATTGCTTTAATTATTGATACTCCCCCTAAGGAGCATCGATATAACCATTCACGTACAACAGTGTCAAGCCATAAACCCACGTCTCACGAGCCTCTAAGCGCATTTGGAGAAGACTCCAAACACACTAGCAGACGGGTGGTTGAGGTGTTCTGATTGGTCTGTGAATTGGTCTGTGAATCGGCCTTTTCAATCGCACTGACCAGGCCTGCTCTGTCAGCAACCTATCAGCGCATTCTTAGCGCAGCCCGGCATCCTGCTCTGTCAATTACTTGCTTGCGGCCACATTTCTCGCGGCCATTTGCCAGCACTTGATGCTTGGGGTACTTGCCCGCTTCGGCCAGATTCAGGCAGCACTGCTCAGTCAGTACTGGCTGGCTTGTCCAAACGGCGATACAGCCATTTGCGCGTTGGCGATTCCACGAACCTGAGCACGACATGACAGAACACAAGGTACAGCAGTAACAGCAATCCCACGTGTACCGCCACCGGCAGGCTTGGCGGGATAATGTCCGTGAACTGCACGATTTCCATCAATGGCCAGTGGAAACAATACAGCACGTAACTCATCCCGCCACACCAGGCGCAGAATTTGACGATTGCCGCATCGGGCTGCCAATAGACGCGGGTCAGAATAAAGACCAGAAATGTCACCACCGGTACCGCCGTGTAAAACATGGCGAACTGATAAGGCACGTACGCCCCAAGGTGATTAACCAGCACATAGGCCAACATGCCCAGCAGCAACAAGCCCCAATTACGATTGTTAGCTGCCTCCGGAGTTGGCATGAGCGAGTAAGCGCGATAGATAAGCATGCCAAAGATAAATTCGATGCCACGAATGAGTGGATTGGTATAGACCGGTACTTGCAGGTTCATCACATCATAGCTTTCAGCCTCTGGCAGGAAAGCCAGTATCAGCAAGTACTGCAATAGATAACCAACCACAAGCGCGGCGATAACGCGGCCCATGGTGTTCACAGGTTTTAGAAGCACCAGAAACAAGGGAAAGAACAAGTAAAAGACTACTTCAAGCACCAATGACCAGAGCGGGCCGTCAAAAACCAGTTTCAACGTCTCAATCGATGAGATCGACTGAGTGAAGGTCAGGTGCCGTACGATGGCCATTAGCCAAAAGCCAATATCCTTCTGTTCAGGCAGGTCATATGACAACTCGAACGGCCTGCGAACAGAACCGAAGAAGCCCTCCCCTATTTGCAGATAACCGATAGTGACAAAGGCGCCAGAGATCAAAACGGCCAGCGCATAGACCGGATAGATGCGAATTAAGCGGTGCAGGTAATAGCGCCGATAGGTAGCGGCGCCGGACAGACTGGGATAGTTGTAAGCGATAATGAAACCAGACAGCACGAAAAACCATGACAGCGCTGTGCTGGCCATGGAGCCGTAAATCAGATACTGACCGAAAACAATCTCGTAGTGAGCCAGTGCAACGAGCAAAGCAGCGATTAACCGGAACAGATCCAGAATCGGGATAATTTGCTTGCTCTGGCTCATAGACTCGCCCGGCTTCTTGCCTGATTTCTCATCCAGCTTTTTAATCGACTTCTCAATCACCTGGCCAATCAACTCACCAATCAACTGCCCAATCGATGACTCGCGCAACACACCGATTTGGACGCTGCGAACTACCTACGACGGTAACGGCGAGAAAACAAGTCGCTAGCCTACCACCGAGCGCCAATTGTTGGCCAGATACTCAGCCGTACGCCAGGCCAAAGCCTGCACAGTCAGTGTTGGGTTTCTGGCGCCGCTGGTGCCCATTGTCGAAGCGCCAAGTATCCCCAAATTAGGAACCTCATGAGCAAAACCCCACTGATCGACAACATTGGTCTGACTATTATTACCCATGCGTGTGCCGCCATAGGCATGCGTGGATGGCCCCATAGTATTGCCTAGCCCTGAGCGAATCACTTTGCTCGCCCCGGCTTCCAGATACCATTGTTCCATCTTGTCCTGTGAATAAGCAGCAATGCGCTTTTCATTATCGCGGTAGCGCGCGGTGATACGCGTTACCGGAAAACCCAGTGTATCTTTCACGGTGGGATCGAGATCCAGATAATTGCCCACATAGGGCAAGGTAGTCTTCTGTATATAGGATGAGTTAGTCCGGTCAGCGTTTTGCATAATGAACGCCTTCCAGTCGGAGCCCCAATTGCGCACCTCACCAAACGTACTCATCTTGGCAGCGCTCATCGGTTTGCGATCGGTATGGGCCCACAAATTGGCACCACCAATGAAATTCAGGTCGCTATGATCGAAGTTATCATCAGCCCAGTTATCGATCGCGGTGCCCTGCGCTGGCAAGCCATACCAATTATGCAAATCGAATGGGAATAGCGCTGTGACCGGCGCACCTTGATGATGGGAAAAATAATGCTGGCCTACCTGCCCTGAATTATTAGCCAGGCCATTGGGGAAGGCACGCGATTTTGACAACAACAACAGACGCACATTCTCGTAGGCGTAGCTGCCCAGCAACACCACATCGGCTGGCTGAAAATAAGTTTCATTGCCCTTGATATAATCCACACCGGTCACCTTGCCATTATTGTCTGTGACGATATTGGTGACTCGGGCAAAGGTGACGACATCCAGATTCCCGGTCGCCACTGCCTTGGGGATTGTCGTGACGGCCGTCGAACTCTTGGCCTGCACATGACAACCACCTTTGTTGCAAAAGCCGTGATACTGGCAAGGCGCACGGCCATCGAATACTTCGGTGGTAATCGCCGCCGGCCCCTGGAATGGATGGGCTCCCATTGCCCGTGCGGCTTCACTCATGCGCTCGGTAAAGGGCGACCCGCGCAATGCTTGCATCGGGTATTCCCGGGCCCGCTCACCTTCGAAGATGTTGCCTGCCTCATTGATTCGGCCTTGGACATTGCCCGCCTGACCGGAAATGCCAACGGTGTACTCGACTTTATCGTAATAAGGTTCCAGTTCCTCGTAGCCAAACGGCCAGTCCTCAACGGTGGAATCTTCCGGAAGTCGCTCCAGACCATAGCGCTCGCGCGTAGCACTGACGACTTTGAAATCCCATGGATTAAGCCGCCAACTCTGCGCCCAGTAATGCATGGTTGTGCCGCCAACCGCATTCATCATCGGGTGACCGCCTTGCACGGCAACATCGTTTGATGTTGCCCGCACAGTCGGCGCCTCGTTGGCAGCCTTTTGTGCTGACTGTGGCCAGTTGCGCGAACCATTGCGTAGTTCATCGGGCGCAAAATCCCGCGGACTGAGCCAACCCCCGGCTTCCAGACCAATCACTTTCAAACCAGCCTGGGTTAGTGGCAAGGAGGCGACGCCACCGGCTGCGCCCATGCCAACAATCACAACATCTGTTTTCGGAAGCTGTTTAGGCATTGTTGCCACCTCCGTGTTCGCCCGGCGACATATTCTTCACCATTTTGGTGTAAGTTTGATGGTCATAGGCCGATTGATGATTGGGCTCGAGTTGCGCGCCACGCGAGACATCGGTCTCCGACGCGCTGAGCCTGATACCCGGATAACGCACCATATCCCAGCCGACGAAATTCTGATTACCGCCGTAGTAAGGATCACAGAACGTGCCATCAATGGTGTGGCTGCGTACTGTATTGAAGAATCCACTCGCACTAGGTGAGCAACCTGGCACCTTGTTCTGTTGCACTGCCAGCAGGATAGAATTCTGTTGATCCTTGATTAAATCGTAGTACGCCTTGCCCCGAGTCTGCCGCGCATAATCGTTGATCGCCGTCAGACTCACCATGTAGTCATGACGATCTGCAATATTGTGACTGGCCAGTGCGCGATCGATGTAGTGGACAGCCCTGGCTTCGCGTGCGCCTGGACCATGCTCATCGGAAGGGATCAGGCAATCACAAATCGCCTCGAGAGTCTCGGCTTCTTCAGCTGTTAACACCTCGAGCGCCTCGCGCATGCTCGGACTGGTAGCGTTGAATTGTTGTGCAGTTGAATCCGCTGCGATCACCTGGGTGGCCGCACCCGAACTGACTGCCGCGCCGACAAGACCGGCATTTTTTAGCAGGTTTCGGCGTGAGGGATTCTGGGGTTGATCCTGTTCTGCAGACGCACCCTTGTTGTTATTGCTCTTCATGGCATCCTCCAGGGGAATGGGCTGCTTGAGACTAGCAAATATCCCCAAACCTGTATATCGCGGGCTCCCGGTGCCTGTGCAGCCTGGCCACTCATTAAAAAAGCCCGGCATGCAGGAACGCACACCGGGCTTTACTTGAACCATTACAGCCTTAGAGTGAATTTAGCCACTCGTCGTCCGACTCTTCAGTGATATCGGCGAACAATGGCGTAGACAAGTAGCGCTCGCCGGTATCAGGAAGCATGACGCAGAACGTGCTGCCCTCGGGAGCCTGCTCTGCCAGACGCAGGGCTGCCGCCATGGTGCCGCCGGCCGAGATGCCACAAAAAATGCCTTCCTGCCGTGCCAACAGTTTAGCCGTGGCTATCGCTTCATCATCGCTCACCAGCACCAGCTCATCAGGCACCGAACGATCCAGCACAGCGGGCACGAAATCCGGCGTCCAACCCTGAATTTTATGCGGTTGCCAATCTTTGCCGGACAGCATCGCCGCATTTTCAGGTTCAACACCAATTACTTTGACGTCGGGGCGTGCGAGCTTGATCATCTGGCCTGCTCCCGTCATGGTGCCACCGGTTCCCCAACCAGAGACAAAATAATCCAGAGTATGCCCGGCGAAGTCGCGCAGTATTTCCGGACCGGTGGTATTGCGGTGGTAGGCCGGATTGGCTGGGTTTTCAAATTGCCGCGCCAGAAACCAGCCATGTTGCCTGGCCAGTTCTTCAGCCCGCTTGACCATGCCCGAGCCCTTCTCTGCAGCCGGCGTCAGTATCACTTTGGCGCCGAGTGCCTTCATAATCTTGCGGCGTTCAACGGAGAAGGTCTCCACCATGGTTGCCACAAACGGATAGCCTTTGGCCGCACACACCATCGCCAACGCAATGCCGGTGTTACCGGAGGTGGCTTCGACAACCGTTTGCCCCGGTTTCAACGCGCCGCTTTTTTCAGCATCTTCGATAATCGCAATAGCCAAACGATCCTTGACCGAAGACAGTGGGTTGAACGCTTCGAGTTTGGCGTAAATGTTCTGGTTCTCAGGGCCGGTGCGACCCAGTTTAACGACTGGCGTATTACCAATCGTATTGAGAATGCTGTTGTATAACATGATGAACCTCGTGTTTGACTTGTTCTGAGAGAATCTCTTCTACGTTCCGCTAGCGATTAATATTGTCTGCAGGACAGTTCGATCACTGGTGCCGATTTGTCGCACTACTGCCGCGCGCGGAAAGTATGGGCGTTTGGGGTGAGCATAGGCAATCTGAAGACAATTACCAAGTGCGGGACAACGCAAGAAGGATTGGCGTGGGGAGAAACACGCCAGTAGGTTGCAAACAGCTTAACTACCCAGCGCTGCAATCTCGTAGGTAATCCCATCTTCGCCACGTCCGGTCATGCCGTTTTGGGAACTGAAGTAGAGACGACGATAGGTCGGATCAAAGGCAGGACCGCAGATTTCAGAGTCATCCTGACCGATTATCTGTAGCAACGGAACCGGTTCGAAATCGGTGGTGAGCACAACAATTTGCATATTGCCGCCGTCCTCAGCAACCAGCACATCGCCACCGGGTGTAATCGCCACGTTGTCCACACCGGTCAGGATCGGATTACTCGACGTGGCAGCATCGTAGATTACGTCAATGCGCTGGCTCAGCGTGTCATAGCACCAGACCCGATTGTCGCCCTTGGTAGTGAAATAGACCTTGCTGTCATGCATGGCAATACCTTCACCACCATTAAAAGGGAAATAATCTGGCACCTGACGCCGGGTTGCCACGATACTGCCCTGCGGATCACTGATTTCCAGCCACTCGATATAGTCAACACCGTCACGCGACACGACCGCGGCAATTTCCAACCTGCCTTCCGTCAAATCCGGTAAGCCACGTGCAGAGACAAAGCGGTACAAGCCACCGTCGCGCATGTCTTCAGTCAGATAAGCACAGTTGTGCTGCAAATCCACCGCCACTGCTTCGTGATTGAAAGTGCCGAGGCCCGGACGCACAACTGCCGCTGTGTTGCCCATAGGGTCACACTCAAACACCTGGCCGCTCTCAATTTCCTCACAGGACAGCCATGTGCCCCAGGGTGTTGCGCCACCGGCACAATTGCGCGATGTGTTCTCGAGGATCGAATAGGCGTCAACTATGCTGCCGTTGGCATTAAAACGTAATGCACCAACGCCACCAGTCTGACTGGATTCCTCGCTATTGGACACATAGACCCAACCGCCTTCCGAGGTTGGAAAGCACGCACCACCATCGGGTGAAGCATGCCAACGAAAAGCGCTGTTGCTGGTAGGCATCTGGCCGGATCGCGCCACAACACGGGAACGAAAGCCGGCAGGCAGCATAATGCCATTTTCATCTGGCGGTTGGAGCGGCCCGATATCGCTTAGCGAACGGAAGCCGTTGTCAGACTGTGCTGCATGGGCCAGGCCACCGCTGAGAAAATAGCTAACTCCGGCGATACCCATTTGCAAAAACTGGCGACGTTTGTAGAACAACTCATTCATGCGCCAAAGTGTAGGCCAGAGTTATTGCAGTTGTTTGACATCACCTGAAAATATTAATTACTTACTTTCCACGTGTGGCCACTACGCAGCAGTTTGTCCAGCGACCCGGTCGTGCCTCTGGCTTTTTGTAATTGCGAATAGGCTTCGTCAACAAACGTCGCCTTCTCTTCCCGGTACAAGACACCGACCGCAACCGGAAAGTGCTCACCGCCCATGGTGGCCAACAGCTGTGCTTGCACTTTATTGGTTTCATCATGAATCAATAACTGATCTTCATTGCCGGCAGATTGAATCACTTCGAGCTCGAGCGTCTCGCGATTCAGGCGAATGCCTTTCTCGCCTTCCTTGCCAAAAATCATAGGCTGGCGGTGCGTCAACTCAATGCGGAAATCTGCTGCTGTCTTCTTGTTTTTGACTTGCTCGAATACGCCATCGTTATAGATCGGGCAGTTCTGCAGTATCTCAACGAACGATGCGCCGTGGTGCTCATGAGCGCGCTTGATGACAGCGGTCAGATGTTTTGCTTCAGTATCGATGGAGCGGGACACAAAAGTAGCACCGGAACCCAGCGCAACCGCACAGGGCGATAACGGCGCATCGATCGAGCCTTCCGGAGACGAAGGCGAACGAGTGCCAGGTTGGGAGGTTGGCGAATACTGGCCTTTGGTCAGGCCATAGATCTCATTATTGAACAACAAAATCTGTAAGTTCACGTTACGTCGTAGCACATGCAACATATGGTTGCCGCCGATACTGAAGCCGTCGCCGTCGCCAGTAATGACCCAGACATCCAGCTCCGGGTTGGCCAGTTTGACGCCTGTGGCAATGGCCGGCGCGCGACCATGAATGGTATGAAAACCGTAGGTATTCATGTAGTACGGAAAGCGCGACGAGCAACCGATGCCGGACACGAACACCAGGTTTTCGCGCGGCACGTCCAACTCCGGCATCAATTTCTGCACGGTCTTGAGAATCGCGTAGTCACCACAACCGGGGCACCAGCGCACTTCCTGATCGGAGGTATAGTCTTTGAGCGTGAGTTTTCCTAATGGTTTGTTCATGAGACTTTCTCCTTATCCTCCTTATTCTCCACATCCTCCACATCCTCCACAGCATCCATGGCAGCAATTTGCTGATGAATAGCGGCCAGGATTTCACCAATCTTGAAGGGTTGGCCGGCTACCTTGTTCAATCCTTCAGCAGGGATCAGAAAGTCAGCGCGCAGCAGGCGCACTAACTGCCCGGTGTTCATTTCTGGCACCAACACGCTATCGAACTGGCTCAGCAATTTGCCAAGGTTGGCAGGAAAGGGAGACAAATAGCGAATGTGGATGTGGGCAACGGCCACGCCTTCCTTTCGCGCCCGCTTCACCGCCTGATGAATGGCGCCGAATGTAGAACCCCAGCCAACGACGGCCAAGCGACCTGATGTTTCGCCGAGACAGACTTCCTGCTCAGGAATATCTGCGGCGATGCCCTGGACCTTGTCGCGGCGCAGATCGGTCATAATTTGGTGATTGGCCGGATCATAGGAAATGTCACCGGTTTCAAAACTGCGTTCGATACCACCGATGCGATGCTCCATGCCTGGCGTGCCGGGCTTGGCCCAGACCCGGGCCAGCGTCTTGTTATCACGCAGTGAGGGTTTGAAGGTGCCAGCATCGTGATGGTGCTGTACCGGAAATTTTTCGAACTGACTGGTATCGGGTATTTGCCAGGGCTCTGCGGCATTGGCCAGATAACCATCGGACAACAGCATCACCGGCGTCATGTAACGGGTGGCCAGACGCACTGCCTCAATGGCGACATCGAAACAATCACCCGGTGTCGACGTGGCAATCACTGGCATGGGTGTATCACCATGACGGCCAAACATAGCCATGTTCAAATCCGACTGCTCGGTCTTGGTTGGCAAACCTGTAGAGGGCCCGCCGCGCTGCGTATTAACAATCACCAACGGTAGCTCTGTGGCGGCCGCCAAGGCAATGCCTTCCGCTTTCAGCGCAATGCCCGGACCAGCACTCGAGGTTATCCCCAGCGTCCCGGCGAACGATGCGCCTATTGCGGCACACACCGCAGCGATTTCATCTTCAGCCTGAAACGTATTGATGCGAAAGTCTTTACGCTTGGCCAACTCGTGCAACAAACTGGAGGCCGGAGTAATTGGGTACGAGGCAAAAAGCAGATCAACTTCGGCCAGCTCTGAACCGGCAATCAACCCCCAGGCCAATGCAGTAGTACCTGTTATATTTCGATAAGTACCGGGTGCAACTTTTGCTTTCGGCACACGATACACATGCACGCCGCTCGGTAATTCTGCGGTTTCGCCATAGGCATGCCCTGCATTCAACGCAGCGATATTGGCTTCGGCAATTTCAGGCTGCTTGGCGAATTTCGCACCGAGACTGGCAATCGTGGGATTGCGATCGCGATCAAACAGCCACATCACCAAACCCAGCGTCCACATATTCTTGCAACGCAGAGCCGCCTTGTGGCCCAGATTGTAAGGTTCGACAGCCTCCAGCACTTGTTTGGAAATATCGATTGTCATAACCCGATAGGCATCCAACGAACCATCTTCCAGTGGGTTCTCGGCGTACTTGGCTTTGGCCAGATTCTTAGCAGAAAAAGCGCCGCTGTCGACAATAATAAGACCGCCATCGACCAGGTTGTGCAGATTGGTCGCCAGTGCAGCAGGATTCATAGCCACCAATACATCAAGGGCGTCACCGGAGGTGGTGACATCTTCGCTACCAAAATATATTTGAAATGCGGAGACTCCGAAGGTTGCACCCGCAGGCGCACGAATTTCCGCAGGGAAGTCCGGGAACGTCGACAAGTCATTGCCATACAAGGCAGTGGCTTCGGTAAAGTTAGCACCGGTCAATTGCATCCCGTCGCCGGAGTCGCCAGCAAAGCGCACTACAACATCTTGCACCTCTTTCTCATCGAGGTGGTGTTCTCCCAGATTTTCCTCAGCTAGTTTCATAGTTTTGATCTTCTAATTTAGACTGCTTGATTCGTCGTTTGGCCTTTAACCTCAGGGGCTAACTTCCAAAAATACTGTCGTTACCCATTTATCGCTATAGTCAGCAACAACGCATGCCAATTACTGTTTAATAAATTTGCGGATAATCATGCCGTCACCGGACTCACCACCAGTGACTTCACCGGTATAGACATTACCCTCGGCATCGACAACGATGCCTTCCGGCTCCGAACCTTCAATAAAACCCAGCACAGTACCGTCTTCGGCGCTGCCATAAGTCACACCTCGCTTACTTTGGTAATCAGCAACATAAAGAATGTCATTGGTATCAATGAACATGCCACTCGGCCAACCGAACTGATCCCATTCAGTGATGTATTCCCCGTCCTGCGTGAAAATCTGGATGCGCTCGTTACCTCTGTCGCCTACGAGCACGCGACCACGACGATCGATCACAATAGTATGTGGTACGTCGAGCTGGCCCTGGCCAGTGCCCGACGTCCCCCACTCCATGAGATAACGGCCTTGCGGATCAAATTTCACAATGCGGTTATTCCAGTGCCCATCGGCAACAAAGAAGTCGCCATTAGGTGCTTGCGCCACATCGGCTGGACCATTGAAGGTATTCGGACCCGCACCAGTGAAGCCGCGCGCACCGAGTCGTAACAGAATGCGACCGTTGCTATCAATCTTGGTAATGGTATGGCCGTTCTGGCGGTGGAAGTCAGTTGCCCAGATATTGCCGTCGGGAGTCAGCCTGAAGCCATGTGGCAAGGCAACCCACTCGGAGCCGAAGGAATCCACAAGATTACCTTCAGGATCAAATTTGAGCACAGGTGGGTCGGCGCGATGAAAGGCATAGATATAGCCCTCCTCATCGATAGTGACATTGGGCACCTGCCCCCACTCAATACCGTCGGGCAGAGGCTTGGGCCAATCGGGATCCAGCACATAATCCTGGGCAGAGGAAAGATTGCTATTGCCTAGACTGAGGGTCATCACTACCGCGAGCGGTAGTTTCCGCACTATTCGCAACATGGGCATACCTTCTATTGGCTTTATTATTGTTCGTCTAGAGTACACGGAACGCGCTCCGAATCAACCTCGGCACCAGCACCTGCGCGGTCTAGCACCAATGCGCAAGACGATCCGAATAAAACCGCCATGAACAAAATTAGCTGATCATCGAAGGGAATTGCCACTTCACGCGTAGAAGTCAATGTAAACAATTGCATCCGCAGGAGAGTGACATGCAAAAACTGAAATTAATGTTTGTATTAGCAGCAACTGGAATGACTTCATTGGCTATGGCCGCCGATACCGAGCGTCGCGGACCCGCCGCACAACTGGACACCGATGGCGATGGCAGCATCAGCTTCGCCGAGTTCCAAAGTGGCGATCGCGATCCGCTTGCCAGAATGGACAACGACGCCAATGGCGTCTTAACACTCGATGAATTATTGAATGCTCGCCCCGACCGACGTCCACCAGACGCGGACACCGCGACCCAATCTGCGGAAGTCGAAGCACGGCGCGCTGAACGGCGCGCGCAGATGACCGAACGGCTCACCGAGCGCTTTAATGCCATGGATCTGAACGGCGATGCCATTGTCTCACTTGACGAGTTTCAGGAAAGCACTTTCACGATGCTGGACCGCAATGGCGATGGCCTCTTGAACGGCCGGGAATTACGTCAGTTGCGCCGCAATGGCCCCGGAATCGGTGGCGGTGATCGTGGCCGTCGCCCGGGTGGACCTCGCGGGCAAAGCGCGGGACAATCGGACGGGGCATAACCCTTGGCACGAACTTGAATCGAATGCGTAATGACTGATGAAGAATTGATGGCCGCTGTTTGCCGAGGAGACCAATCTGCATACCAGACTCTCGTCAGCCAGCACCTGAAAGCAATCAGCCATTACGCGTTCCGAATCCTGGGTAGTCATAGCGATACGGAAGACATTGCCCAGGAAGTGTTTCTCAAGATGTGGGTGAACGCGGCGCAGTGGCAGCCCCAAAAGGCTAAGCTGTCTACCTGGCTACATCGTATCGCACACAATTTGTGTATCGATTTTCTCCGCAAACACAAACGTATGACCACCGATTCGGAGATCGATGATGAGGCAGACTCAGAAGGCAGTAGTACAAGCACGCAGGAATCGACTGACCAGGCGTCAGGCGACAAACGTATGCAGCTATTACTGGCCGAGTTACACCGTCTGCCAGAAGCACAGCGCAGCGCTATCATGCTCTGCCATTTCAGCGGATTCTCCAATCAGGAAGCGGCTGATATTATGAGCTTATCAGTGAAAGCACTTGAGTCCCAGCTGGCACGCGCCAGACGCAGTCTTCGTAGTACTCTTGGGGAGACAGCAAACAATGAATAACGATGAATCACACACAGCCAGTCATAACACTATGAACAAGCAAGAATTCACCACAGCATTGGATACTTATGGCAGTGATCTGGGCAGCTGGCCTTCCGTATTGGCTGCGCAGGCTAATGCCTTGCTGGTAACAGACAGTGAGGCCCGGCAATTGCTGGCGCAGCAAGAGTCTGTTGAACAACTACTGGAACAGATGCCACAACCAGTTTTCCCGGGTTTGCAAAATCGTGTGTTACAGCAACCCTTGCCAGCCAAATCGCAATCATGGGCTGAGCAACTGGTCGACTGGCTTATTCCCGAGCAAGGGTTCTCAATGCAGTGGTGGCGTCCGCTATCGGCTGCCTGCTTGCCTATGCTGGTCGGCATTGTCATGAGCAATTATTTCACTTTCGGCGTGGACGTTGCCGATCAGGGCTTTCAAGCCTGGGATGACGAGTTGGTCATGTTATCCCTGACCGATACCAGCGAGGCGGCGACATTGCCATGAACAAACACAAACTGCTCATCCTGGCTTTGCTGGTTTCCATAGCTGCCAACCTGTTTCTTGTTGGCGGGATTACCTACCGGGTGCTCTCCTTTAGAGACATGCCAGACGCACGCCCGCTCCCACCTAATGTTGGCTGGCTAGTACGCGACTTGAGCGATGCACGCCGGGACGAACTGGCACCTGTCTTGCGCGAAACCGGCGAGCAGATCAGCCCCTTGCGCCGGGATATGTTCAGAGCCATGAGACGTGTTAATCAACTCATGGCTGCCGACGAGTATGACAGCACTGCTCTGGCTGAAGCCTTTGCCGATCTGCGCAGTACCAGTGACCGCTATCAGACTTTGTCCCACCAACAAACAGTCAATATACTTGCGCAATTGACTGACGAAGAACGTATGACTGCTCGCGAGTTCGTGCAACGCCGCGGCCCCAGAGATGGCCGTGATCGCGAACCGCGCTTTCGACCTGACAGCGATCGCCCACCACCAAGACCCGATTTGTGATGACTGACGATTTGGACGCTATCAAGCGCGGCAAGTATCGCCACTTCAAAGGCAATCTGTACGAATTGGTTGATGTTGTACACCATAGCGAGACACAGGAACCGATGGTGCTTTATCGCGCCTTGTACGGCGAGCATGGCTTGTGGGTGCGCCCCCTGGAGATGTTCTTCGAAACAATCGAGCGCGATGGCGCCACTCTGGAACGGTTTCAATATATCGGCGACAGCTGAAAAAATTGCGCCCGACACATAAGGGCATAGCAGAGAACCTTTGAGAGAGTCATAGAGAGAATCATAAACAGCCCATAAGAGCACAGGTCCGCTCTCTTCTGTTGCAACATCCACCCGCCAAGCCCCATATTGCGCGCCCTCTGCACCAACATCCTGGCAAAGGCTCAGCCGCATCGTAACTTGACCCGTATGCCGCCAGCCTCATCCGTAGCTGCGCCTCCCTCAAGATCAGCCGGCAAAATTCTAACCTGCTGATTTTCAATATTTTTATCATATACATTGAAAACATTTAACATTTTTGAGAAAGTGCAGGGAAAGCGTTGACGAACACAGCGCTCAAAGTGGCCCCACCATTCCAATAACAAAGGTTCAGTCATGAATAAAAAGAACAAAGTCCTGCTCGCAACAGCCGTTGCCACTGCCATGCTTGTCACACTCGGTGTTGGTCAGCACAGCTTGCAGTCCAGCGTGACAGCCGCCAGCAATTCCCGAATGGTGCCTGACTTTGAAGTCGACCCATTCTGGCCGAAGCCCCTGCCGAACCAGTGGATTCTCGGTAGCGCTATCGGAGTCGGGGTTGATGCCCGCGACCATGTTTTTATCGTACACCGGAACGACGACAATAATTTCGCTACGCAAGAGATCGGCATCGACTCGGGTGTTGCCGCTTGCTGTACTGCCGCGCCACCAATTATCGAATTCAATCCTGAAGGCGAAGTTGTTAATGCCTGGGGAGGCCCGGGTGAAGGCTACACATGGCCTGCTTCCAATCACGGCATAGAAATCGCGCCCAATGGCAATATCTGGATCGGTGGTAACGGCGGTGGTGACTCACATATTCTGGTCTTCACTCGCGACGGCGAATTCGTGCGTGAAATTGGAGAACCAGGCGAGAGTTACGACAGCAATAGCACAACGCACTTTTCTCAGGTTGCTGAAATCGCCATTGAACCCGGAGCCAGCGAGGCTTATATCGCCGATGGCTATGGCAACAAGCGTGTGGCCGTCGTTGACGTTGCTACTGGTGCCTTCAAACGCTATTGGGGGGCTTACGGCAATCGACCTGCCGATGATCGTGTTATTTACGAGCCCGGCGCACCTCTGCCTCAGCAATTTGCCGGCCCGGTGCATTGCGCCGAACCTTCGCTGGACGGATTGATCTACGTCTGCGACCGCGGCGCTGATCGTATTCAGGTATTTCGTCCGGATGGAACGTTTGTCAAGGAAGCACAAATCGCCCCACAAACAACAGGCGCAGGAGCTACCTGGGACATCGCCTTTTCACGCGATGACGATCAGGAATTTATCTATGTCGCGGATGGTTCCAACATGGTAGTCCACGTTGTCGAACGCGACTCACTGGAAGTCATGTATGTCTTGGGCAAAGGCGGACGACAACCCGGCATGTTCTATGGCACACACAGCATCGTGTCCGATTCGGAAGGCAACTTCTATACGACAGAAACATACGAAGGTAAGCGCGTACAGAAATTTGTCTATCAGGGTCTTCGCGAACTGGGTCAGATTCGATCAGGCACACCCTGGCCCGCTGGCTCTCTATCGAATTAGGCTTTTCACCATGGTGGATTTATAGATCAAAAAAAGGGGGCGATAAACGCCCCCTGGGATCTGCCAATCTGTCGATTAGCCGATAAAAACATTCACTTACTTCGTGTAGTCGTAGCGCAAGCTGTACGTATAGTTCAGGGTTACACCGCTTTGACTCACGGTAGCCGCAAACTCAACATCAAACGTTCGACGATTGGATGTATTGTTAACCACAGTTGTGGTGACAGAACCAAAGCTTGCCACTACGCCTTCCAATGTGGATTCAACTTCTTGCTGAATTGCATCGAAATCATTCGCGTCAGGTGCTGGAACATTGCTCAGATTGATATCAGAGAATGCCACACTGACGAAGCCTGTGTTAACCGTGCCCGAAATCGACAGATTCCAGTCACCAAGATTGGCATCGACTACTGGCGTGTAATTGGTCAACACAGTCGCTACTGAAGACTGTGTTCCTGCATTAACAATCTCGTTACCAAAGCTTCCGCCCAGCAAATAGACGTTGCCGTCGGCAAATGCCAGATAGACTCCTGTCGATGCGTAATAGCGGTAAACATAGTTATCCAAAAAAGCGGTGACAGCGCCTGACGGAAAGTATTCGGAAAGCTTTGACTCAGCCAGGGAGAAAATTGACTCCATTTCCGAGGTTACAGTTGGCGTTGAATTGCCACTGCCGGTGCACGTAGTACTGTCACTGGTTTTGCTACCTGCAAGCTGGCCGTAAAATGGTGATCCGCCCAAACCAGTAACATTAATCTCATTAAAACTACCCTGAAAATTAGACACGGCGAGCTCGAGGCCGGCTGATTCTGTTGCCCATATCGCTTCTACAGTATTGCCATTACGAAATACCGGGTTGTTTATTGAAGAGCCCGCTATACATAACGAGTTATCCGCACCCAGAACCAATGTAACAGATTCGCCCTGACTGTAAGGGCCACCGGAATTGATAGCGTCATAGGTCAAGGTATAGGTACCAACAAAAGAGGCTGGCACTGTTGCCGCCGTTTCCGTCTGCGCCAAAGCCAATTGACTCAAGGTCAGTACAGCAGCGCCAAGCAGCGCTTTTATTTTCAGGGATTTCATACAGGGTTCTCCAGAAGGGTTACGTTATGGGTACAGCGCCGAAGCCGTGTTCAATAGCGGTAAACCAATTCAGCAGACTGTGCTGGCAATACTACGAAGCAACTGGAAAATCTTGTATCCCCTGAACAGGGGGTGAGCGGGTAGAACCGGGAAGATATTGCGGATAGGCTAGTCAACCAATCCTAATTTCACAGCTGAAAGCGTCAATTCTGAACGATTGTTGACGCCCAACTTCTGATAGATATTCTTGATGTGACCCTTTACGGTATCCGGAGACAAATTCAACAAGTCAGCGGATTCCTCGACGCTGTAACCTTTGGCGATCAGCCGGGTGACATCGGTTTCTCTTGGTGTTAACTGAACAGCTTCGAGCCCGCTGCCGACATTATTGAAGTGATCGATCAGACGCTGCGAGGAAGCCGCCGAAATTGCCGGCTTGTGCTGCTTGATGCCCTGCAAGTAACCGATGATCTTGTTGTGATCCTGATCTTTGAGAATGTATCCCTTGGCGCCACTACGCAGGGCCGTAAACAAATTGGCATCGTCATCGTAAATGGTTGCCACCACGATGTGGCAGTCCGGGGAAGTAAAGCGCAGCTTTCTGATCAAATCGAGACCGCTACCATCAGGCAGCCCCAGATCAATCAGCGCCAGATTGAATTGTTTACTTGCCGCCAATGATGCAGCTGCGGTAAACGTCTCAGCGGTATCGATTCGCAGTTCTGGAAATGCACTTTCCACGCATGTGCGCAACCAGGACAATGTCTCCACATTATCCTCGACAATCAGGGCAAGTCCGTCATCTTGCATACCGGGCCAACATTTCTTGAGCTTTTCAGGCAACCAACATAAAGTGAGCAGCCGATATTGTATACCCCCTCAATGGGGGATTCGCTTCAAACTGATTTAGTCCAAGCTGCGTAACATGTCGAATCTTTCGCCCGCAACCTTCCGCCTGGTCCTGACAATTGCTGTTTGCGCCTGTCTGTTTCCGTTCACGAGCAGAAGTGTGGCGCAAAGCGAGCAGGCTATTCAGGTAATTGACCAGGTACTGGCAGTCGAATCCACTGCAGTAGAACCACCTGCAGAGTCAGCCGATTGGCAACCTATGTCATTGCCCTACGCCTCGCGACTGGGCGAGGAGGAGTTTCGCGACCGTGTACTGTGGATCAAATTCAGCTTGCAACGCCCGGCAATCGATACCTTGCATAGCCTCTATTTTTACCGTTACAACCTGTCCATCGATGTCTATCTCAATGGCGAGAAAATTGGCGGTGACAGTTATCGGCCTAACCGTATCACCATGGCCTGGAACCACCCCAGACTGACAGATATCCAGAACGCCAATTGGCTGCCGGGCAGCAATGAGGTCGCAGTTCGCTTCACCGGGAGTCACTTTGGCGGTACTTTTGCGCCGGTACTGTTCGCCGAGAAAGCTACGCTGCAGCCTTTGTATGAAACCAGAATGCTGCGTCAAGTGCGGATCAACGAATGGCTCCAGGCATCCGGCATTATTGTCACGCTGCTAGCCTTGACTCTGTGGAGTATTCGCCGACACGATCCGATCTATCCTTTGTTCGCGGCTATGACCAGTTGCTGGCTGGTGCTGATCACCCACATGGTGACCTACTACAATATTATTGAGTATGGTGTTTGGCTTCCTGTCGTGCATGCCGCCATGGATATGTTCGGACTATTGCTATTCGCCTTCCTCAGTCGCTTTGCCAACATGCCCAGCCCGAGAATGGAAAAAGCCATGCTGGCCTGGACCAGCTGTGCACTTGGCTGGCACGTCTTCGGACCAATTACTTACTGGTGGCTGGGCGCATACTTTATCCATGCCGTCAGTAATCTGTTTATTGCCTATCTGCTGATACGCATTGCTCACCGCGCCATCGTAAAGCACGATCGCATGTCTGTGCTGATCGCCCTGATGATGATTGGTCAGCTGGGGCTGTTTGTTCACGATATTCTCATGATCGCCACTGGTACAGATGACGACTGGGAGACAGCCATTTACTGGAGCCAGTTCGCGCTGCCACTGGCGATTCTTGTGTTCGCCATCGGCCTGCTCAACCGGTTCACATCAGCACTGGATCTTGCCGAAGAACTCAATCGCAACCTGGAAGCCAAAGTCGAGGCCAGTCGTCAGCTAATTGCAGCTTCTTTTCAGGAACAACGTGAACTTGAGATCAGCAAGGCAGCCGAACAGGAACGCGTAAAAATTTACCGCGACCTGCACGATGACGTTGGTTCCAAGCTGTTATCTATTGCACATGCCGGTCGCGACCATAAGCTGGGGGAACTGGCGCGAACCGCATTGGCTAGCTTGCGCGATGCTGTCTCCCGCGCCAATAGCCCAGAGCAACCACTAGTGGAATTCATTAACAATCTGCGCGAAGAATCCCGATTGCGCCTCGAGGGCACCGGGCATACCGTTACCTGGGTGCAAACTGGAACGCCACCCGACAAAGTACTGCCCTCGGCAACCGTTTATCATATCAATCAGATCATGCGTGAATTGGTGAGCAATATCATAAGACACGCGCAGGCAAGTGAAGTCACAATCGCAGTCGATTGCGGCGGTTCAGACTGGAGCCTGCAAATCGCCGACAATGGCAAGGGAATCGAGTCCTGCGCGCAACGCGGCAACGGGCTGGGCAATATCCGTCAACGCGCCGAAGAAATCGACTGCACTATCAGCTGGCACAATGCCCAGGAATGCGGACTGCAAACCCGAATGATATTCCCGGCCTCGTAAGATATCAGTCATCGCCAAGGCTTTGCATCGCCTTCATCAAATCGTCAATAAGACCTGCTATGATGACGCAATTCAATTTTTCCGGTGAATTGTAGTAATGTCTGATTCGACTCAGGAACGCCCCCTCTCCACTCGTGTCACTCCTCGTTATGGCCTTTTTGTTGCCGGGTGTTTGTTGTTGGTGCTCGCCAGCTGTACCGGTAATGGCTCATCACCAACGACCACGCTAACTGTGTTGTACACCAATGATGAACACGGCTGGATGGAAGGCATGGAAGACAGCCACGGTGCTGCCAACATTTACACTCTTTGGCAGGAGCAAGAGGGCTACAAAGCCAACGGCAATTTCCTGCTACTTAGCGGTGGCGATAACTGGACCGGACCAGCCGTATCGACCTGGACTGCAGGGGAGTCAATGGTGGATGTTATGAATGCCATGCACTATGACGCCTCCGCCGTTGGTAATCATGAGTTCGATTTTGGCCTTGAGGCATTGCGGCAACGAACCAGCGAAGCAACCTATCCCTATCTGAGTGCCAACATAGTGAACCGCGCCAGCGGCGAACACGCCAGCGAACTGGGTATTTTGCCCTATACCGTCAAGAATGTAGCCGACTTGCGGATAGGCATCATCGGTCTGACGACAATCGACACGCCCGGCTATACCAATCCCAACCATGTGCAATCATTGATTTTTACCGACTACGAGTCGTCATTACGTAAAACTGTTCCAGCGGTTCAGGCCGAAGGCGTCGATCTGCTGTTTGTGATCTCTCACGTATGTGTGGCCGAGCTTGATCCACTGATTCGCAGCACTCAAGATCTGGGGATCGATATGGTTGGTGCGGGCCACTGTAATGAACTCGTCGCCAAACGTATTGGCGATACTGTACTTCTGGGCGGCGGCTTCCATTTCACTTCTTATGCCAAGGCTACCTTTACATTCAACACTGTTGAAAATCAGCGCACGGGAGTGCACTACACGACTAATAACAACATTGATGTCGATGACGATGCAGGAATCGCACAAATGATTGAGGAGTGGACGGCCCAAACGGAAGAATTTCTCTCCGAGGTGATTGCCCATACCGATCGCAGTTATCCTCGCGGCGCTGGTACGCTATATCAGAGTATTATCGACTCCTGGTTATGGCACGACCCCAGTGCGGATGTTGCAATTACCAATGCCGGCGGGATTCGTATTGACATGCCCGAAGGCGATATCGATCTGGGCACGGTTGTTGCGATGCTGCCGTTCGACAACACCATATTTACGCTCGAGCTAAGCGGTGCAACCATTGCCAGTGCAATTGAACAAGGCAACCGCCCTGTTGTCGCTGGACTACAAAGTCGCGACGGCAACTGGATACTTGCCAGGACAGGCCAACCCCTCAATGAAGATCAGCGTTACAGAGTCCTGGTTAACAGCTTCATGTACGCCGGTGGTGACAATTATGAAGTACTTGCCGAAGAAGACCCTGATGGTTTCGATACCGGCATCAACTACCGCCAACCTTTTCAGGATTGGCTGAAAGCACAAAACTCCGATAGTGATAATCCGCTTGAGTTGTAGAATGGATTGCCTGATCGATCGATCAATCTACTGCTGAATAATCTCCATGCCTGATCGGTTAACAAAGTCACCTTTGGATTTTGATCGGATACACTTTTAAGCGGAATACAAGACCTGCTTTAAGACTTACTTTATTGTCCAATTTAAGATTTACTTTTAAGCCTACTTCCATACCAACATACTGCCCAGGCATGCTATGCAACTCGAGTCTTCTGTTGCGCCATTATTTTTCCCCGACCCGGAACAGAATTCAGTGTTACATCTGGGCTTTGCTCCCCTGCCAATGAGCCAGTGGATTAAGCTCGATACTGACTTTGCGATTTTCCAACAGCACAAACTGGCTCAACAAACCAACCTGCAGCGTGTCTTTCAATCGCTGCCTGAATCAGAAGCCGCACAAGCTGACTTTGCACAGTTTCTGGCCAGACACTTGCTGGCTCAGCACAGTGATACTTTCCAAGTGAACAACAATGATTTACTACACAAACCGAGTGGTCGCAGCTGGCCTTTGGCAACAAATTGTTTGTGGCAAGCGTCGCTCTGGGCGCAGGAAGATTTTTGCTTGTTGGAGAAAAAGCCAGATGGGCTGACTAGCGACTACGTCTTAACAGCGGCCAGTGTATGCTCACCATCGAACTGGTTTCTGGAAGACAAGATTGGCAAGGGACTTGATCAGATTCACAAGCCAGTGCCCGGCTACAAGCAGCAGCTGGCGGCACGGGTCAATCGCTTCATGGAGTCGTTGCGCGCAGACAGGGCCTATCAGCGTTACAACTGGTCACTACAGAAAGGCAATCAATTATTGTGGCGCGCTGATGAGATCAATGACGGTGGGAGTGGGTGCGAGAACGAGAGTGAGAGTGAAACAAAAGTTGCCAGCCGAAACAATTCGAACATCTACTGGCGCGTCGAACGGCAAACTTTCGTCAAACTGCCACAATCAGGCGCTGTTGTTTTTGCTATCCGCATCTACTTGCACAGCGCCAAGCGTATGAACCAGCTCATGAATTTTGATGATGCCATTGCGAGGCTGGTAGCCAGACTACCGCAAGACGAGCGACGCTATAAAGATCTCGACCACTTTGTGAACAGCGGCATTGGCAGATAACGCTAGCTACCCAGCAATTTCATCTCACCGTTTCTTTCCATGGCCCGCTGATACGCAGGACGAGCTTCGACCTGTTCGAGCCAGCGCTGACAATTAGGGTGGTCCTTTTTCAGCCCTGCACGCGCGCTCAAGGCCGTCATGGCAAAACCCATCTGTACATCGGCGGCAGTGAATTCCGCTCCGGCAAACCATTTGTGTTCACCTAGTTCTGCTTCGATGTAATCGATAATCTTTTTGAGATTCGGGTTGAGGTAGGCAGTCTTGACCTGACCAGTTACCAGCTTGACGATTGCGCGGATAGGTAGTGGTGGCTGGGTTTCCATACGGTTAAGAAACAGGCTCAGTATCATCAACGTCATAACAGTGCCTTCGGAGGCGTGTAGCCAGTAGTTATAGCGAATACGATCAGGAGAATCGGGAGCCGGTCGGAAACGACCTTCACCGTAGCGATCCAACAGGTATTCAATAATCGCGCCCGACTCAATAACCACCTGCTCACCATCGACCAACAAGGGGGCCTTACCCAGTGCATGCTGCTTCCTGAGCTCGGCTTCTGCCTGGCCGGAAGCTTTGTCGCGCTTGTATTCGACCAGCTCGTAGTCCAGCCCCAGCTCTTCCAGAAGCCAAAGAATCCGAAATGAGCGGGAGTTTTCCAGATGATGCAGTGTAATCATGATAGCGAGCCTTTTGGTTATGCGAATTCAGCCAATTCAAGTGCTATTCAAAAGACTGCAAGGTAAACAGTAATTGTTCTGCGTCATCCAGCGTAAACACCAGATTGCGGAACAGCACTTCGCCATTGACTCCAAGTTCAGGAATACGCAATTCACCGTTGGCTGGATTAAAAGTCGCAAAACCGGTTTCAATGCGCGACAAGGCTGCCGCATTGTCTGTTCGCACCTGTACCTGAATCTGCGGTTCGGTCTGCAAGATACGCAAAGAGAGTTCGGCGACACCTGCGGAGCCACCATTTACCTTCGTGCGCACTTCGTTAGTAGCCAGATCGATGTAATTCGGCAGCTGGGCTTCACCGCTGACCAGCGTCATGTTGGTAAAGACCAGGTTATTCCGCGTCACAGTTTGGCCTTCGACGTTAATCACTGGCATGAGGAAATTAGTGCCGGATAATTGCGCTCGCTGCAACCCGGCAATGGTATCGACTACATCCATCCCATTGCCAAGAATTCGCCCGAAGACGGTGAAGCCCCCATTTGAATTATCCAATGCGGAATTGTCACCCAGGTTGATAAACCACTGGCTGGTGGCACTATCAGGATTACCGTCTACTTTGGCCATTGCCACTGTGCCACGCGTATTCGACACATTGAATTCATTAATAATTTCGGGGCCAACCACAAGCTGATTGAAAGTTGTTGAGCCCTCGGGAATCGTCAGCCAACCACCCTGGATAACAAACCCCGGCTCACTACGATGAATGATAGTGCCGTCGTAGCGATCAGTAATCACATAGTTGATAAAATTGCTCACCGTGATAGGCGCGATTTCATCAAACAATTCAATAAAAAAGGTTCCGGCACTGGTTTCTACCTGTACGATTGATTGCGCACTGGTAGTGACTGGAAGCAGTAAACAAAAAGCGGCAATCAGTAAATGCCGGTGCACTGCATTTGTTAACTTCAACATAAATAAATCCTGCAAATCAAAATGCCTGAATGCAGAAAACGGCTCAGGCTTGCACCTGCGCCGTTTTCTGTTCTAGCGCGCGAATCAGGGAGCGAGGCGCGGCACAAACTTGGTCATGCCCTGCACGGGGCCGACTTCACCGGCGTAAACATTACCCTGATTGTCGACCGTGACACCCTCACCCATGGAGCCATAACCACCCATGCCGGAGGCGCGCTCTGACATATGCTCTGGCACGAAGTAATAAACTTCACCGGTGCGTGCACTGCCTACGCGCAGGCCTTTACGCCAGCCGCCGGGGTTGTAGTTGGGATCAGACTCGGAATCGATGGCGTAGAGCATGTCGTTGCTCTTGTCGATAAACAAGCCGCTGATGCGAGAGAACTGATACCAGGTATCCAGATGCTCACCGTCCTGGGTGAAAATCTGAATGCGGTTGTTGCCGCGGTCAGCTACAAACAGTCGGCCTTGGGAATCCATCGCCAGAGAGTGTGGAGAGCGGAATTCGCCATCGCCAAAGCCCCACTGACCAAAGCTCTTGATGAATGAGCCATCGGGGGCAAAGATCGAGATACGGCTCTTGGCATTTGCACCGGGTTCTTCCTGAAACTGCGCTGTATGTGTCTCGGCGACATAGATATTGCCGTTCGGCGCTACGAGCACGTCATTAGGCTCGGTGAAATGTGTGGGTGGATCCCCCATCTCGCCAGGCGTACCCAGTACCATTAACAACTCGCCATCCGGGCTGAACTTGAGTACGGCACTACCGTGGTTGGCGGCCTCCGGGTTTTCCGCGATTTCATTGTCATTCGCCAGTCGCGCATCAGCGACCCAGACATTGCCTTGCGCATCGACGTCCATACCGTGTGGCCAAATAATCTGACCGGCACCCAGAGATTGCACCACGCGACCATTGGGGTCGAGTTTAACCATCGGATCGACGTCGGAAGTGGCACAGGAATTGGTGCCGCAGCGATCACCGGCCCACACGTGAACACCATCGACATCGACATTCACGGCGCTGACGGAGCCCCAACTACGCCCGTCTGGCAAGGTGCCAAAATTGCGTTGTGTGACATAGGGGTTGGGCAGATTGTTAACAGGTTGTTGGGCGGAGTGTTCGTCGGGCTGAACGGCTCCGCGCTGCGCCATTGTCGGAGCAGAGATCATGGCCAGGGACAGGCCAGTAGCACCAGCCAGCATTAGCAAGCGGGTTGTTGATTGTCGTTTTTGCATGTTGCACCTCAAGAATTCGAGCATTCGCGTTAAACCCACCGGTGCCGGGTAGCACCAGCTGAGGCGTCAAAATGGACGCTACCCGGACTCTTGTCAAGCAGCAGAAGCGGGCCTGTGGTGGGCATCGAGGCACGCCTGTTTATTAGTCTCAGCCAGTCAATTTCCGTCCAGTGGCGAAGTTTGTGCCATGCGAAACTTGCCAATCGCTATTTCATAGGAGAAATCCCACAAATTGGCTGACTGCTTGCGGCAATTGCAATATTTTCCCGCAAATTTGTCATGCCCTGAAACTTACCCCCCGAAGGGCATACTGGCGGCATTTTGCCAGCAAATTTAACCTTGCTCTGAGTAGGCTCGACACCTCCAATTCAGCCCAACTGTCGCCTCTGGCTCTTGGCAAGCGGGGAGCTGCCCGCAGGGCTACGACGCCCGTAGCTAGAGGGCTACCTGAATTGATACTCAAAAAATCTCTGGTAGCGTATCTCGATCTGGGTGGGAATATCGAATGATCCAATACTGCGCTTTGCAGACTATTGATTCGTCGAAATCATCTCTTTGGTGCGGATGAAGCGAAGATGGCGAAAACGTGTATTCCTGCCTTTTTATTGGGCACTGGGGAATTATTTTAGATTTTCGACAATAATGACTTGAGTCACAAATTGTCACAGTCTATGCTTCGCACTGATTTCGCGTGCAGTCCCCGAATATTGCTCAAAAAATCAGTATTAAAAGGGGCGTGAATTCCTGCAGGAAACAAACAAAAAAACAGTAACAGGAGAGATTGTAATGCAGTCCCAATTCCCACATAAGCGCAGTATGCTGTGCGCGGCAATATCATTGTCGCTCCTTCCCCTCTCAGGGATGTCAGTAGCTCAAGACAATCAAGTAGAAGAAGTCGTTGTAACAGGCTCCTTTATCCGCCGCAGTGAAGGTTTCACTCAAGCCTCCTCTGTCACTCAACTTAACGCCGAGGATCTGGAAGCACAGGGCACCCTTAATATGGGTGAGGTTGTCCAAAACCTGTCCTTCGTGAATGGCGCAGCCTCAGCCATTACCAACACAATTCAGGGTACGGATTCCCGTACCACCAGTATTGACCTGCGTGGCCTAGGTGCCAGCTCTACATTGACGCTGTTTGACGGCAAGCGTCTGGTCAATGAAAACGTGAATGGCCTGATCCCATCCATCGCCATCCAACGTCTCGATATTGTTGCCGATGGTGCCGCAGCTCTGTACGGTAGCGAGGCGGTAGCCGGTGTTGTTAACTTTATCCCTTATAAATCCTACGATGGTCTGAAGGTGGAAGCCTTTGCCGAAGGCGACAGCCGTGGCGACTGGGACCATCACTCCGCACAGGTAATGTGGGGCGGTGATATCGGTGACCTCGATGTAGTGGTAGCCGGCCAATTTCGCCAACAGAGCCGACTGGGTTGGGATGAGCGTCCTTTTCTGGCCAACTCTGGTCTGACTATTTCTTCTAACGCCCCAGGCAACTACTTCACCCCTTTACGTGATGCCAACGGCCAATACACTGGTGAGCGTACTGCCTCTGTCGATCCTAACTGTGCTCCAGCATCTGCGCGTACAGGTTATACGAAGGATGTAGCCGCCAACCCCTTTGGTAATCGCCTGGGTTCGAACTGCTACTTTGACTTCGGCGACACGCGAAGCTATTTCGAGCCGGAAGAAGATACCAAGTTCTATGCCAATGCGACTTGGGATTTCAGCGACGACCTGACGCTCTCTATGCAGGGTTTTCGTTCCAAGCTGAGTGAAGTGCGCTATGAATCTACTTCTAACCCGGGTAACTCGCGTATTGGTGAACTACCCGCTGTTCGTGGTGAGATCCCAGGCAACCCATTCCGCGCTGTTGATGCCAATGGCAATCAATTATACGGCGTAGACGCCAATGGCGACGGTGTACCTGATCGCGGCACGGCTGATCTGAACGGCGACGGCACTCCTGACTACATCGTCGCTGGTACCATGGATAACGGCATCCCGCTGAATGAAGACGTACAGGTCCGTACGCTGCGCCCGATTAACAAGACGCACACGGTCTCTGCCGGTCACTCTCCGGATAACGACAATATCCAGGATGGTCGTTACATCATCAGCCGCTATACGTTCCAAGCCGACTTCACCGTGCCCTTCATCGAAGGCTGGGAAGGCATGGCAGCCTACACCTACAACGAAAGTGACCTGTTGTACACTTCTGGCCAGAACTTCGACATTGAAGCGATGAAGCAAGGCCTGAACTGTGATGTAGCCAATGATCGCGATGCTTGCTACAGCCCGTTCTTTATTACCAATCCTGCGGATAACAATTCCATTCAGATCATGAATGACATTGCCGCACGGGATAAAGAAGGTGAATTGGACACGCTCGGCGTCATCGATATCGTGCTGAACGGCGAAGTGCCATTAGGTGGCTTTGAACTCCCTGGCGGTCCGATTGGCGCTGCCGTGGGCTACCAATGGCGTGACGATTCCTATACCAATACGCCCTCGCACGCAGAGCTTGCTGGCGATACCTGGATTGGTGGCACTGAACAAGAAACCATTACTACCGGTAATCGGGAAGTCGATTCTTACTTCGTAGAATTGTCGGTACCGGTTTTACCTACCGTGGAAGTGGAATTGGCGGTGCGCAACGAGTCCTTCAGTACCGGACAGGAATCTACTGACCCGAAATTCGGTGTCACATGGGCCGCTACCGACTGGTTGACTTTGCGAGCTACTCAGGGTGATGCCTTCATCGCGCCGAGCCTGCAAGATTTGTTGGACCCGGTAACCTGTGGCCTGTCTACGGTAACTGACCGTTTCGGTCCGTTCTCGGCATTCACCACTGCCTGCGGTGGCGGTAACCCGAATCTGACCAACGAAACATCACAATCTACCTCGTTGGGCTTTGATCTGGCTTTCGATAATCTTGATTTCTCGGTCACCTGGAATGAAACTGAATTCGAGAACCGAATTATCGACATTAACGGTCAGGACATCATGCAGCTGGATTTCGCCAACTTCCAGCGCGCTACTGGTTTTGCCGGTAATGGTGTCGGTGCGGCGAATCAGCCAAGCGAAGCGCAACTGCGTGATTGGCTGGCTAACCCTGCATCCAACAAAGACATTATTCGTGACCCGAATGATATCTACACGATTCTGCAGGTGAATAACACCAGCACCACCAATGCCGAGACTGTGAAAGTCACAGCATTCGACATCCAGGGTAGCTACAGCCTCGCGTTCGACGATTTCGGTGATGTCCGTATTGGCCTGCAGGCGACTTATATCGATGAGTTCCTGTACCAGACAGATCCCACCGAGCCAGTTCGCGACGGCGCCGGCAAGTACAACGATATAACAAGTGCTGCTCCGGAACTGCCTCAGATCAAGGCTAACCTGCAGATCGGTTGGAGTCGGGGTAACCACTCTGTCAACTCCATCATCCGTTACGTTGATGACATGCCTTATGACGGACCAGAGTATCAGCACATGGATTTCTTTGGCGGCTTCAACCGTCCGGGAAATATCACCGAGACTGGTGTCTTGGCCTGGACCGACATGGACATGTCTTACTCGTACCGCGGACTCAACGTGTTGGACGGCGAAATGGCCTTCACACTGGGTTCACGTAACGTGTTTGACCGTGAGGCGCAAAACTCTCCTGAATTCGCCGGTGTTCTCGGTGGACTTCAGGATCCACGTGGCCGCATCATCTATGGTCGCCTGGTCTACGAATTCTAAGCTTTGGATTCATCAGAAGTTTAGACACACAGTCTCTTGAGACTGTGCAGAGAGGGCTCCTTCGGGAGCCCTTTTTTGTGGTCAATTTTCAGGGTTAAACCGCAGCTACCCGATTGGCGGCCCTGCGACACGAGTACGATATACCTCCATTTGTCGCAAACTTCGAAATAAACGTTGACTGAAATATTAGTACTGGAAGTATTATTCGCATCCCGGACGAATACCTGCTCCGGCCTTTCGAGTCACTTCTATGGAAGCAATTACCGACGCAGTGCTTGTCGCTATTCGCAAGATCATTCGCTCTTCTGATTTACACTCCAACCACATGCGCCGACGCACTGGACTAACCTCCCCCCAACTGCTGCTGTTGAAAGCCATGCAAGCCAACCCTGATGCTTATGTAGGGCAACTCTCTGAGCAGATCTCATTGAGCCAGGCTACTGTGACTACGGTGCTGGATCGGCTGGAACTGGATGGCTTGGCCATTCGCGAACGCTCTACGATTGACCGCCGCAAAGTCCATGCGCGCCTGACAGAAAAAGGCAAATCAGCACTAACGCTGGCGCCATCACCTCTGCAATTGCACTTCGTCGAAGAATTCGAGAGTCTGAAACCTCACGAGCGTAGCTCTATTCTATCCGCGCTACAGCATGTTGCCGAAATGATGCAAGCACCAACCGAAGCGAGCTTACTGGCTCTCAATGAAGAGTCGTTAAACGGCATGCCCGTACGGCAGCCAGCAGAAAATACGCATTTCGCAAACAAGTAAAGGCTTAGACTTGGTATTTACCCGCTCACGAGATCGACTCAACCAGTAAAAATCCGCATTTCAACTGCAGCGGTACGCTATCATCGGTGCTGGCATTACATTGTGAAAAATTCACAGCGGCACGGATAAAATTGCCTATAAGCCTGCTCCAGGCTCACAACTGCGAATCATCCACAGCAATTCGAGCGCTCACAGCTCCAAAATAAATAGCGTTCACATTCAGTTCGACCAACTAAAGCCAGCAAGTAGCGGCGAAAAATTACAATGTAACAATTTGCCACAAAAAAATCTTTGAGAAACTCCCCACCCGTTAAAGTGCTAACTGCCCCCTTTTAGAGCTGTCGCCCTTTTGCAAGTCAGTGCCAAGACGTAACTATCCGTTATAGCTGTGTATTTCCCACGCCCCTGGCACTCAATTAGAGCACACGCGCAATAAAAGAACTTGTTGTTAGCCCAGCAATTCCCGCTATATTTGCAATATAATGACAGTGCTGAAGCTATGCTCCCAAGTCAAAGGGTCTTGTGCCACATCTTATGGCAGACTATGATCCCGCCCCGGAATTGTTGCAGCCAATCTTTGTTTGCGGGGATTCCAGATTGAAGTACTCCGTGAAGTACTGCAGTACTAAGAAGTAGTTGAACTATAAGAAGTATCTTAGATAAAAACCGGAGAGATCTATGCAGTTTAATATTCCAAGCAAGCGAAGTCTGCTTTGCACCGCGATATCCTTATCGCTCCTCCCTATAGCTAACGTTTCATTTGCCCAGCAATCACAAGTTGAAGAAGTTGTGGTTACCGGTTCTTTTATTCGTCGCTCAGAAGGTTTCACCCAAGCCTCTTCCGTAACTCAGCTTAATGCCGAGGATCTGGAAAACGAGGGTACCCTGAACATGGGTGAGGTTGTTCAAAACCTTTCTTTCGTGAATGGTGCATCGTCAGCGATCACTCAGACGATTCAGGGCACAAGCTCAAGAACATCAACCATTGACCTGCGCGGACTGGGTCCACGCTCTACACTGACGCTGCTTGATGGCAAGCGATTGGTTAATCAAAACGTCAACACATTAATCCCTACAATTGCCATTCAGCGACTTGATATCGTTGCTGATGGTGCCGCCGCTCTCTACGGCAACGAAGCAGTAGCCGGTGTTGTGAACTTTGTTCCTTATAAGTCCTATGACGGCCTGAAAGTGGAAACTTACGCTGAAGGCGATTCCCGCGGTGACTACGACGAGCACTCAGTCCAGCTTCTTTGGGGCGGTGATCTCGGCGAAATTGATATGGTTGTAGCTGGTCAGTTCCGTCAGAACAGCCGACTGGGCTGGGACGAACGTCCAGTACTGGCGCAATCTGGCCTGACAGTATCTTCCAATGCACCGGGTAACTGGTACACACCTGACCGTGATGCTAACGGCCAATACACGGGCACACGTTCATCTGCTGTTGAACCAACTTGTGGTGACCGCAGTGAGCGTGAATCCATTCAGCCCGGCGTTGCGGCAAGCCCATACGGTCTGGCTCTTGGCGGCAACTGCTACTTTGAGTTTGGTGACACACGTAGCTATCGTGAGCCCACTGAAACTTCCCAGTTTTTCGCCAATGCGACCTGGGATGCCACTGAGGACCTGACTCTGTCAGCGCAGGGTTTCTATACACGTCAGTTCAACCGTCGTTACGAGTCTACGTCAAACCCGGGTAACAGCCGTATCGGTGAATTGCCAGCGGTTCGTGGTGAGATTCCAGGCAATCCTTTCCGCGCAGTCGATGCCAATGGCAACGCCCTGTTCGGTTTCGATGCCAATGGTGACGGCGTACCCGATCGTGGCACTCAGGACCTGAACAACGACGGCACTCCGGACTATCTCGTAGCCGGCACTACAAACAACGGAATTCCGCTGTATGAAGACGTGCAAGCCCGTTCACTGCGCCCTATCAACAAGACTCACACTATCCATGACGGTCTCGGCCCTGACTACGACAACATTCAGGACGGTACTGAGCACGTGGCACGCTGGAGCCTGCAAGCAGACTTCACTGTACCATTCCTGACTGGTTGGGAAGGTATGGCCGCTTACACGTACAACTACAGCCAGTACGCGTTCATGTCTGGCCAGAACTTCGATATCGAAGCCATGAAGCAAGGCCTGAACTGTGACGTCGTCAACGACCGTGACGCTTGCTACAACCCGTTCATGGTGGTTGATCAAGCTGACAACAATTCTATCCACGTCATGAACGATATTGCTGCACGCGATACTGAGTGGGAAGAAGATACACTTGGTACTATCGACATCGTCCTGAACGGTGAGATCGCACCGGGTGGCTTCCAGTTGCCAGGTGGCCCGATTGGCGCTGCTATTGGTTATCAGAAGCGAGAAGACCACTTCCAGAACACGCCCTCAATCGTTGAACTGCGCGGTGACACCTGGATCGGTGGTACAGAGCCAGAACGCATTACGACTGGTGACCGTGAAATCGATGCCTACTTCATGGAACTGGCTGTGCCTGTCCTGAGCAATCTGGAATTGGAACTGGCTGTGCGTAATGAGCAGTTCAGCACAGGTCAGGAATCGACTGATCCGAAATTCGGTGTGACTTACGGCCCAACTGATTGGTTGACGCTGCGCGCCACTACTGGCGATGCGTTTATCGCACCAACTCTCGGTCAGCTGAATGATCCGATCTCTTGCGGCCTGTCCACTGTGACCGACCGCTTCGGCCCTTTCTCTGCCTTTACTACCAACTGTAATGGCGGTAACCCGAACCTGAAGAACGAACTGGCAGAAACTACGTCTGCAGGTTTTGATCTGACCTTCAACAACCTTGACCTGAGCATCACCTGGAACCAGACTGATTTCGAAAACCGAATCGTGACCACTACCGGTCAGCAGATTATGGATCTGGATTTCTTTAACTTCCAGCAGTGGTCAGGATTCTCTGGTAGCGGTGTCGGTGCGGGTAATCAGCCAAGCGAAGAGCAACTGCGCGCCTGGGTAAACAGTGGACTGGCCAGTCCGGACATTATTCGTGATCCGAGTGATCTTCAGACGGTTCTGCAAGTTAACACTGGCAGCACTAATGCTGAATCTGTGAAGGTAACTGCTTACGACGTGCAGGGTAGCTACTCCATTCCAACAAGTGATTGGGGCGATTTCCGCATTGGTCTGCAAGCGACTTACATTGACGAGTTTCTGTATCAGGAAGATCCAACGCAGCCTGTCGTCAATGGTGCCGGGAAATACAACGACAACACCGGTACTGCACCGGAGCTGCCACAACTCAAGGCTAATCTGCGCCTTGGTTGGGTCATGGGCAACCATTCTGTGAACTCCACTGTTCACTACGTGGATGACATGCCGTATGACGGCCCGTTGTTCGAGCATCTTGACTTCTTCGCGAACTACAATCGTCCTGGCAACATCGCTGAAGTTGGCGTCAAAGCCTGGACTGATATGGATATTTCCTACACCTATCGCGGCCTTGAGCTGTTCGACGGTGAAGGTGCATTGACTATCGGTTCGCGCAACGTCTTCGATCGTGAAGCTCAACGCTCACCAGAATTTGCTGGTGTTCTCGGTGGCCTGCAAGATCCACTGGGCCGCATGATCTACGGTCGTTTCGTTTACGACTTCTAAGCTTATACAGTTAGAAACTGAAACAGGAAAGGGCTCCCTCGGGAGCCCTTTTTTGTTGCCGCTTGGTTGCCAATCTCGCGCCGGGGCTAGCAGGGTCAACGGCAGGGACTGGTGAGATCTATAAACGACGCGAACCAGCCGCGACACCAGCACGTCCGCAAGCAGATCTACGCAAGAGGAGTGACGATTTTATGGAGCATCTTTTGTCTGCAGAGGAAGCTATCAAAAGCCGGGAATGCAATAATTCTGATAGCGACTGGCAGAGGGTAACGCGGAGATTGGTGTCGGTAACAGTTTTTCAGGTTTCGCTGTCACCAAGATCAAGTTCGGTTGTCCCTGCGCCAGCCATACCTTTAGGCATAAAATTCATTGCCAGTGACTTTCTCGTTTCCGGATTTTCGTGTCTGACAACCTTGTGCTTGAGATGAGAAGGGAAGATGATCAGTGAATCATTGCCCAATTCAAATTTATGCGAGGGTCCATTAAAAATATTGTAGTCGATGGGTTTCAGGTCAAACTGGTTTTGAAACGGCCTTTCAAAGATGATCTTCGCCTTGGTATTCTTCGCAAGCCCAAAATAATACACCGCACTTATCATGGCATTGCCGTGGTTATGCATCACCGATATCTTGTTCTTCTCGGTCTTTACAAACCATGACGTTGTCAGATAGAACTTGTTCTTGTAGCGCATGACATCGCGCGCGTATTCATTAACCATGCCCAGGATCTTGCTCCTGAACTCATTGTCGCCATTCAGTACTTTCAGATTCTTTGAGATTTGCAGGAAATATTCGGCATTGTCGTCAGGATTGGTTGCGGTCCACTCCTGTTGAGCATACAGCGATTGTATTTTTTCCTGATCAATTCCGACGTTGCTTACTTCAACAATCGCTTCTGGAAAAATCGGGTTTACCTGTGCCTTGGGCATCATCTTGTGCTTATCTCCTGTACCTGCTTGCAAACCGGGCATCGTGCAGTATCTTGCGACACAGCCGTGTGTAAATCCTAGTTTAAGTCGGGGCAATATCCATTAGTTATCAGCGAGACAGATTCTCGCAAGCCAGCACCCCATTGGCCAGCCTCATCCAGAACCGCTCGCCGCATTGTATGTTGTTAGCACGCACGTTGAAAATAGATGGCAGACGCTGATTGCTGTTAAAGTAATCTGACCGAAGGGCTACAATGTGGAAATTTCACCCGCAATTGGGTCCAGCCGAGCTCACTTGCCTTATGATCGAATCCACATAGCTGTGATGCCTTTGCTATTCAAATCAAGGCGGCGAATACGTAATGACGATCCGTAGTTCAACAGGTGATCTTCTTTGCGAAATACTACCGTCCTGACAACATCGACGAATCAGGCGTGAAGAACTAGTCCGGCATCGACATCTTCAATACTTTCCGCGGTCTTTCGCTGCGCCATTGCGAAGGTTCACTGAAACTCGTACCGCGTAATGTATTTGAACGCGGCGCAAAGCACTCTTCAGAATTTTCTGATTAACTCAGCGGTATGCAATATCCGCTAGTCGAATGATCTGCGGCCATTTCGATTATGAATTCCAAGCTACTCTAGCTAGACAGGAAGAAAAAGAAAGGGCTCCCGAGGGCGCCCTTTTTATAGTTTTGTCCTAAAAAATGCTTAATACTCAGCAATAGACAGCCAAACTGAGCTAGGTATTGGGTAGCGACTCCAAAATAAAATTGATCGCATGATTTTTATTATATCGTATGACGAAACAATACAACTTTTGAAATACGGTCTACCCAGCCACCAAGGTTAATGATGAGATTGAATAGCTGTTAGAAACCTTAGTCTCCAAAATAAACCACATCCCAGTCGTTGTAGGAGTCATCGTTCCCTTCGCAATATATTTCAAGAAAGTAATCTCCGTCATCCAACGTTGCTTCATCTGATCCTGCTGGAGGGACACTAATCACACTTACTAAAGTGTAGCCCGAGCCTGTCCACTTATTCAAAGATGCTATGCAAGTTGAAGGGTCACCTGTAGATACCCAACTGACCGATACATCAAATGTTGGTCCAGCCGTATTGGATTCAGTGACGTTTGTAAAATCGACCGTTACCGGCCCTCCTGCCATCGCAGAAGTACTAAACAGTGAGCATGTTAATAGTGCTAATTTGAGAACAATTCTAGTCATTATTTTTCACCTATAGTAATTATTGATTTAATGCTTCCCAAGCAACATTACATCGATTGCCCGAAAATAGGCTAACAACTAAATCCCTCGAAATATGTAGGATTTTTTTATCTTCCCATTGAGATAAATCGCACATTCATTTTGGATCCATTAATCAAATAAGATGTGCTAACAGACCGCTTCAAACACTTAAACACAAGAATTTCTGGCCGCTATTCTATATAAATCAATAAATTGCCTTAAGATGATTGTATTCAAAAGCACGCCCACAACTCTGCCCCCAAAAATTTCATAACAAAAAAAGGCTCCCCAAGGAGCCTTTTTTGACCAAACGAATTAACTCAGATTACTGGCGACTGGTAGCAGCAACGGCAGTTGCACTCGGCATCAGCAAAATGAGAATGCCAATAATACTATTGTGCGAAGTGATGAATTGGGACTATTGCCTATCATTCATCCTAGTCAATACGCACAATGCCCACTTGATTACTGCTGGTCTGATGAATCAATAGATCTCCAGCCTCGGTTTCCCAAACATTGCGAATAATCCCGACACCGGAAGGTATCGCCCAACTCTGAAATGATTCATCAAGGGGGTCAAAGCGCACCAGCGCATCAGGTCGCATACCGGATTCGTTGTACCAAATCTTGTCGTCGATCACTTCCAGCGCATAGGGATGTGAAGACGAGCCACTTGGCGAATCCCACTGGGTGATCTCACCCGAGGCCGGGTCCAGTCGGCCCAGCTTGCCCATGGTGGAATTCACGAACCAGACGATGCCATTGCTGTCCAGATCGAGACGGCGTATTCGTGTTTTTTCATTGGGTACTTCATAGTAGCGAATAGCCATACTGTCCGGGTCCATGGCGCCGATCTTGTTGGTGCCATTAAAGGCCACCCACACGGTGCCATCGGCGGCGGTTTTAATACCGTATGGTCGAGGCTCAACGTCAATCTCATCCACCTGCCCGGTGGCCGGATCCAGACGCCCCAACATGCCGGCACCTTGCGATGTGAAGTAAAGCTTGCCATTGGCATGGAATACCGCCGAATGTGGATCGCGCGCCTGGGTTGGATATTCAGTGATCAAGCCAGTCGCAGGGTCCAGCTTGCCAATCGTGGCATTGCTATTGCCCGTGTACCAGATATTGCCTTCCGCATCGGGGACGATTGAGTGCGGCCGGGAAGAAGGCGGCAAGTGATACTCTTCCATATAGCCTGTGTCAGGATCTAACCTGCCCGCCAGACTCGCCCACATTCCCGTCCACCAGATAGAACCATCTGGTGCTTCTACTGGGTCGCGCGAGCGCTGCCCGAGGGTTGGGACAGTCCACTCGATAATTTCAATCTGCGTATCACCAGCAATCAGATTTGGGCGACGTGAAGTGTCTTCCGGAAAATGCTCGGCAAGATAATGGGCAATAGTGTCAGCCTGGGCGTCAGGCAACTCAACCATAGTGGAGAACACCCGTCGCCACTCATCGGCTGAAGCAAATCCGGCCGCTCTATTGATAGTGGCAGTGCTATGACACTTGGAACATTCATTCATCACCAATTGCTTTCCAGGCCCATCTGGCAGATCAGCCGCGCCTTGTTGTGCCAAACCGGACTGTGCCATGAGGGCAACTCCCACCCCAGCCAGTGCTAGCATTGATGCTTTCATTACGAGACTCCTGTTAAATGCGACGGTTAGAATGTCATAGACCTGCATCAGGCCGAATCTGACCGACAATGTAGCCGCAATCTCGCAACAACCACAAGCGCCAGTTCGACTACATGCCCAGTTCATACGCCAACTGACCATCGTGCTGCATGTGAAAATAGATATGGGGAATAGTAGATCTCCAAATTGGCCTTACAGCTGGCCGCGCACATTGATGCAGTCCAGCGCGAGCTTGCCAATTCGGCAAGATTCGGTTGCTGATGTTCACTAGTTTTAAAGCTAGCCGGCTTGGATGAACTTTAGGTCGTCTTGCCCAATTGCTGAGCGAGCAATCGGGTTAGCGCTTGCAAGCTGGCAATATTGTGGGCAGGAACGAACTGGTCAACCCAGGGCAACATGGCTTGCATGCCTTGCGCCTTGGGCTCGAACTCGGCATAGCGCAGCAATGGATTTAACCAGATTAACTGGCGACTTGATTTGGCCAGGCGCTCCATGGCCTGGGCTAGTTGATCAATCGCTTCGCGCTCCAGCCCGTCAGTAATCAGTAATACTGTGGCACCCTGAGCAAGAGTGCGGCGCGACCATTGCTGGTTGAACTGCTGTAAACAGGCTCCCAGCCGGGTGCCTCCTGACCAATCCTGTACATGGTCAATTGCCTGCTGAATGCCTGCTTCACCTTTGCCACGACGTAGATAACGGCTGATATTGCTGAGCCGTGTCCCAAAAACAAAGGCATGTACGCGATCTCGCTCACCGGCAAGCGCATGCATAAAGTGCAGCAGCATGCTGGAATAACTCTGCATGGACCCGGAGATGTCGCACAATAAAACAAGTGGTGTCCGGCGCAACTGTGGCTGCTTGAATCGCAAGTCAATCGACTCCGGGTAACGCATGGAAGCGCGCAGCGTGCCCCGCAACTCGATTGCTCCCGAGCGCGTGCCGGCACGATAGCGCCTGGAATGAATCTGCTCTGCCGGCAATCTTAATCTGGCCAGGTCACGCCTTGCCATTTGCTTCTGCACTGGAGACATCGCCTCGAAATCGAGCTTGCGCAAGCGCTCCAGGGCAGAGAATTGCGCCAGCGGCTCTATTTCCGTCTCATCGCCATGGCCCGGCTTATTGTTAGTTTCCGGGTTTTCTTGAGTGCTGCCCTCTGCCCCTTCATCATCTGCGTCTTCATGCAATTGCAATGACCGCTCAATGTTGCCTAATGATTCAGGGGTACTATCGAGGAGATCCGCCAGACGAATAGTCTGATCTGCCGGAAAGTAACGTGAGAAAGCAGTGGTAAAGCTACCAGCTTGTGACTTGCTGTTTACGAAGACCGGGAACAAGCAGTGATAAAAATCGTCGCGTGTCGAGATGCCAAGCAGGTCCACCGCCTGCAACGCATCGACTACCTGCCCGCTACCAACGGGCAAACCTGTCTCGCGTAGCAGGCGGGAGAACGCGAGTATATGGTCTTGCAGGTAGCCGGATTGTGGCTGCATGGGATCTCACGACTCGTAGCGCACTGTATTGCAGTGGCCTGTTGTTAGAGGCTCACATCAACTTGCAGGGAACGCTCAATCAGCGCTCAGGCAACGCTAGCGTTACTCTGCTCCAGAAGTTGCTGCAGCTGATCACCGGACAGCAACGCCAGGTCATCCTGATACTTCAGCAGCGCGCCGAGCGTGTCTTTCACAGTATCCGCTGATAGTGCTTGCTGATCCAGAGTCTGCAATGCCAAAGCCCAGTCCAGCGTTTCAGCGATACCTGGCGCCTTGAACAAATTTTGATCGCGCAGAGTTTGTACAAACGCGACAATTTGTCGGGTCAGACTGTGACTCAAATTCGGCATTTTCTCTTTGATGATATTCAGTTCACGAGCGAAATCCGGATAATCGACCCAATGATAAAGACAACGACGCTTCAAGGCGTCATGAATTTCTCGAGTTCGATTTGATGTCACAATCACAATCGGTGGCTGTTGTGCCTTAACCGTGCCAATTTCCGGAATAGTAATTTGATACTCAGCCAGAAGCTCAAGAAGAAAGGCTTCAAAAGGTTCATCGGTTCGATCCAGCTCGTCAATCAGCAAGACCGGTGCTCCTGCCGAATCACCACGCAGTGCTTTCAGCAACGGCCGATCGATAAGAAACTGCTCAGAAAATACACTGCTAGTGAGAGCTTGCCTGTTCACCTCCCCAGCCGCTTCCGCCAGGCGAATCTCGATCATCTGCCGAGCGTAATTCCACTCATAAACCGCCGATCCAACATCGAGTCCTTCATAGCATTGCAGGCGAATCAACTTGCGCCCCAAAGCCAGACTCAAAACCTTTGCCAACTCTGTCTTGCCGACTCCGGCTTCACCTTCCAGCAGTAGTGGGCGCTGCATCTTCAGCGCCAACAACAGCGCAGTGGCCAGAGATCGATCGGCCAGGTAATGCTGCTGACTCAACAACGATTGCAAGTCTTCAACTGAGTCGAGGGCTGAAAAATCAGTTGGTGTCATGGCTTGCTCGCGTCAATCAAAGACAAGCCAAAACGGCTTTCCTGGTCAGGGTTTTTACCAGATCGGCGCGATACTCCGCACTGGCGTGGATATCGTTATTCATTTTTTCAACAGGCAGTGCCACGCCCTGCAATGCCGCGGCAATGGCCGCTGGGTCCTGCTTGCCCGCCAGCGCCGCTTCGAGTCGTGCACCGCGATGGGCGACGGCTGTCGCACCGGTGACTCCGATTCGCAGCCCTGAACTAAAATTCGCCGCAAATACGCCGGCAATGGCATAGCGCGAGGCTGGGTTGGCGAATTTCTGATAAGAGGCCTGCGTTGGACACGCAAACCGCACCTGGGTGATGATTTCGTTTTCCTCAAGTGCCGTCTCGAACATGCCCGTGAAAAAATCTTCGGCGGCAATTTCCCTGCTATTGGTTTGCACGATCGCATTCAGAGCTATAAGCGCGGCCGGATAATCTGCGGCTGGATCATTGTTGGCTATGGAACCGCCAAGCGTGCCGCGATTACGCACGGCGGGATCGCCAATATTGCCAGCTAATGCTGCCAAGGCCGGAATTGCTTGTCTGATATCTACTGAGGCTGCGACTGCAGCATGAGTCGTCATAGCGCCAATCGTCACAGTTTCGGCGTCAACCCGAACACTCTGCAATCCTTCGATCTTGCCCAGATCAACAAGATCAGTTGGGCTGGCTAACCTGTGTTTCATTGTTGGCAGCATAGTCTGCCCGCCGGCAATAAATTTGCCGTCCTCAGCTTCATTCATCAACTCAATCGCAGCTTCAATACTGGCTGGTTTGTGATACTCAAACTGATACATTCACACCTCCGCCGATTCGGTTTCGTCGCCCATGGCAGCAGCACCTGCCGCAATGGCGTTGACGATGTTGTGATAGCCAGTGCAGCGACAAAGATTGCCTTCCAGTTCATGGCGAATTGTCGCTTCGTCCACTGTATTGCCATGGCGTTGTACAATATCCAATGCGCTCATCACCATGCCGGGAGTGCAGAAACCGCATTGCAATCCATGATGATCCATAAACGCCTGCTGCATCGGATGCAGCGTTTTACCATCATTAAGGCCTTCGATGGTGGCAACCTGACAACCGTCAGCCTGTACCGCCAACATGGCGCAGGCTTTGACGCTCGCGCCATCGACCTGGACTACACAGGCGCCACATTGACTGGTATCGCAGCCGACATGTGTGCCGGTCAATTGCAGATTCTCCCGCAGAAAATGAACAAGCAGAGTACGGTTTTCAACTTCACCGACAACTGCCTCGCCATTCACTGTCATTGTTACCCCTACCATCTGTTGTGCTCCCAACTTGTTTCCGTTAAGCGCTTACTCACCCTCTGAAGAGGGTTGCAATCCATCACTTAAAATAGCATTAAAATTAGTGAAGAACTCATCAGCCATTTTCCTGGCGGTGCCATCGATAAGTCGACCGCCCAATTGCGCAAGTTTGCCTCCGACACTGGCCTTCACAGAGTAGGCTAAAACTGTTTCCCCAGCTTCTTCTGTCAGATCCACTTTGGCTGAACCTTTGGCAAAACCGGCCGCACCGCCCTGCCCCTCGCCATTGATAACATAACCGTGCGGCGCATTGACATCTTGCAGGGAAACCTTGAATTTGAATTTGGCCTTCACTGGACCAACCTTGGCAGTCAGTTTGGCCAGGTATTCATTCTCCCCGGTTTCTTCGAAGCTCTCACAACCTGGCATGGCCGCTTGCAGTACATCGGTACTGTTTAAGGCTGCCCATACTTCGTCTTGGGTAGCCGGTATGCGCTGCTCCGAAATCATTTCCATATACTGACTGCTCCTGAATTACTGCTTTTCTACGATGCCCTGAGCATATAAAAGCGACGCTGCTAATGAGGGTGCGCCAATAGATGCTGCCTGAGCAAGTCTTTACCATAATCATTGCCATTGGGTGTTCGCACAATGGTGTGTATATGATCTCGAGTGGGAATTCCTCGTGGGTTCTTTTGCAGTGTACCCACGGGACCCTGATGGTCGAATTCAATAAGAATAACCGGGCTATGAATGCGGTAGTAGAAAACGCCATCATCTGCATCATCGCCGATCCATGCAAACCATGTCTCGTCTAGATATTCGCCGATCTCCTGCATCGTCACTTCCGCATGTGGATTGCGCAAATTACCGATGTAAGCACCTATAACATCGAGCAATTTCAGGCGCTGACTGCTGGTCATGTTGGCCGCACTCAAGCCCTCGTAATCAAGAACAAGATTGTCTTGATTTCCGGCAGCTATCTGATCATTACGAACTTTATCCGGACTGAGAGTAGCCTCAGCTTGCTGACTTGCATCCAATGACTGCATCAGCGCCAGCCCGAGATCCTGTTCGGGTTGCAGAATCCGGTTGCCGTCGTACATTCCGCTATCTGTGATAACTGGTTCTCCACCCCAAAAAGCCGGAGTCATGACAACCTGGTCACCAATTACGAAAAAGTTAATCACCAGGTGGTGGCCGTCCAATTGCCAGCCCCACGGTTCTTCATCGGAAGGAATTCCCATCATCGTGAAATAGTATTTCTCTTCACCATAGCGAATAGGTTCGCCATTCATCTCGAAAAGCGTCTGCTCAGTTCGCATAATATTGCGCGTTTGTTCCAGCCCCTTGGCAGAGAGAGATTCTTCAAGCAAATTCCATGCTGCTGCTTTTTGTTCTGCTGTCATTTCTTCGAGACTAATACCGCGCCGGGGAAATATACCGACATCGACATTAGACCAGTCACGCCACTCCGGATCATCGATCGAAAAATGCGTGCGACTCAAATCTATTGTATTCAGCGTTGCCAGAAACTCCTCAGCTACCTGTCGAATAGCAGTGGTGGCTACGCCGGTCGAGCGTAGCTCAAACAAACCACTGCGAATTCCGCTGGAGGTCTGCACGCCTTCAAAAGGCACACCGATTGCAGTAGCAGCACCGCCGGAAAATGTGCCTTTTTGCCGTAGCAAATTCTCCGGGTATTGCGACTGTGCCTGCACCACTTTTATCACACTGGATGTGAGTAATGCAGCGAACAAATATAAAGTTGTACGCTTAATGCAGGTAGTAAGAAAGAAGAGGTCACTTGGAGGTCGGGCGTGGCTGCGCTGAAACTTGAACATGGCGGCTCTCATCACTTGTCGTTATTGTTTTGGATTGCTTGTGCACTGGTCGATTTGAGGCTACCCGCTCTACGCCCGTGTCGCAAGCCGCTACTCGGCCATGACGAGACGTAGACGCTCCGGGTCACGCCAAATGCCGCCCCAGAGCCGCCCGGCGAACACTACTGCGATGGCCAGAATCATCACGACAAAGGCCAGCCAGGACGCTGCAGGACCGTAATTCAGCACTCGTATGACGAGGAACTGGATTACCAGCATTATCCAGTGCAGAGTCACCGACGCTAGCATTACCCAGCGGGTGTCCCCAGCCCCACGCAAGACGCCGCCGCATACCTGGATAATCGCATCGGCCATGGCATAGCTGGACAGCCCCACCATCATGAATGCAGCCAGATCGCGAATGGCTTCGAAATCGCCATCGGGTGGCGTGAACAGCTCCACGAGTGGGAACCGTAAAGTTATAAAGATCACGGCCAGTACAAATGAATAGGAAAGACCGATAATAAATCCGGCAGTAATCACTTCATTGGCACGCGTCATGTCGCCGGCACCCACGAAGCGGCCTATCATCGAAATCATGCCGATGTTCAAGCCTACCATCGGAATGTAAGACAGAATGTCCCAGTTGAAGACAATCGCTGCAGCAGCGCCCTCTACTATTCCGTATGACTGAAACATCAGCAGAAACAAATTAAAGGCGGCGACATTCAGAAACATCTCCAACCCTGACGGAAACCCCAGACGCAGGAAACGACGCAGTATTCCGGCATCATACCGGAAAGAAGTCATTACAGAAAACTTGTCGCGATGACTGCGCCGGAAGTAAAACAACAGAAACAGAATCAACGCAAACAGTGTGGCGACAATTGTCGATATCCCGGCTCCGGCAATGCCCATCGCCGGGAAGCCCATGTAACCAAACACCATGACATAACAAAGTGGAATATTAAGCAGCAATCCACAAACATCGCAGAACATGATTATGCGAGTTTCACCGATTCCCGCAAAATAGGAAGAGATACAAACCTTGGCCAGAGTAAGTACAGACCCCATCATCAACAATTGAAAATAGTGACGCTCCAATTCAACTTGTTGCGGATCATGATCCATGGCGGAAAATAGCCCGCTGACCAGCCAGGTGATAAGCACCAGCAAAGGCGCACTCAAGGCGATCAGGAACCAGCCTTGAGTGACCACCTTGGCACACTTGTGCAATTGCCCGGCGCCCAGATACTGAGCCACCATGGCATTGGCATAACTCAGCAAACCGGAAAAGAAACTGAAGGAGAAAAATGCTGCTACGCCACCACCCAGTGCCGCGGCCATATTGACAGGATCAATTTGCGACAAAAAATAACGGTCGGTAAATATCATGACTGCAAACGTGCCCTGCGAAACCACCATCGGGACGGCGACAATTATCAGTTCACGTAGCGTAGCTCGGTTAAATTGAATGTGTTGCCAAAACATGATCAGACTCTACGACTGGTGACAAGTCAGCAGTATTAAATTAGTTCAATTGCAGGAAAGTGACTGGCGGCGCTTGGAGTGGCGAGCAATAACGGCCAGCCAGCCTCGGGATCGTGGACTCAGCAGCCGATTTTTCGGACGCTGAGCATGGTAAGATAAAGGCCAATGTAAGACAAGCAAGGGCACAGCTCGGGTGTCATCAGCCAGCAGCGCCAATTGGCTAAAGGCAACTTTGTCAACCAATAAGCACCTCAGCTTCGAGCTGGTTCAAGGTGCAGCACCGTACAACACGCGGTATAGTTGGGTCTTGTAATTGGCATCAGGCGACTCAACATTGGTTATAGTCTGGTTTACAACGGGCTAATCGAGAACTGAAAGAGAGCTGGGGAGAGAGTCCGGCCCAGTGCGCCATTCAAACACTCTGCCGCAAGGAGAATCACGTGATCAAAGATACTCTATCAATACGCATCAATTTTCGGCGTCATTTTTTCGCCTCGATTCTGGGCGCAGTCGCCTGGTTGGTCGCCCCGATAGCCGGCGCACAGTCCATTGAGGATGTGACACTCAATGTCTACAAGAGCGAAACTTGTGGGTGCTGTGAGGGCTGGATCGATCATATGACCGAAAATGGCTACCACTCCAACATCTTCCACCCCAGCGACCTCAATGGCGTGAAAGCCGAGTTAGGGCTGAAGCCCGAGTGGCAGTCCTGTCACACCGCGGTTACCGAAAATGGCTACCTCTTCGAAGGTCATATCCCCGAGAAGTTTATAGCCCAGTTTCTTGCCAATCCGCCTGCCGGCGCTCTGGGGCTAGCTGTACCCGGTATGCCAATCGGCGGTCCCGGCATGGAAATGGGTAATCGCTTCACGCCTTATGACATCCTGCTAATCAATAAAGACGGTAGCAGCGAAGTATTCGCCAGTATCGCCAGCGCCGACGAGCAGTAAACTCTCAAAACCACAAGTAATGACGTGGCCTTTGCTGAACGCCCATACAGCGCGGCAAGGGCCCTATCCACAGGATTTCCCTTGGCCTTTGGCCCTGGCGGCGCTCCAGGCTGCTACCGGCTCAGCCCCGGCATCACGCATTCCTTGTGGTTGCTTTCCCTGTCGTTGCAATCCCTTGCTGTTCGCGTCTGTCACCCTGTCTGAAATTCTATAAGCCTAGCCATTGCTGCTAGTTGCCTATCGGCATCAGGACACTATGCAGCGTAAATACCCCACCCTCACCGCTATTGTGCTTGCTGGCCAGAATTCCTGTTAGTGAGCGCTTACTATGGCTGAAAACACTGCTAAACAAGATGAAATTTCTAATCTTTCGACCGCTTAGAGCACTTGGACCACTTGGATCCCTCCTGTCCTTCCTGTCCTTCCTGTCCTGTCCTTCCTGTCCTGTCCTTCCTGTCCTGTCCTTCCTGTCTCTGACTATTAGCAATCAACCACACTGCGGCAACCAGTGTAGTTGACGGGACCGACAAGGACTAAGGCGGAAAATCTGGCCCAGACATCGAAGGCTGCACTAATTCAAATCGATTACCGGTCTTGCGTACCATTCGTTCAGGTCAGTCGCAGGAAACTCGCATCATTTTCATCATTTTTTATCGCCGGGCGCCATAGAATCAGTGTATTGCGATGATAATTGCACCAGCACCATGCATATTGGTCAATGTTTCTGCTCTCTTACAGGTCGCAAGGGCCATTTATCGCGCTATTTTTCCCCAAGGCTGATCGCAAAAATATTCAGCGCACTTTTAATACCCGATCTAGCTCAACAATTCCTCGGATACGCACTATTAGCGGGCGATGTGGCTGGACTTTTACAGAAACGACTTTTATGCTTCTTAAACGAACAATCGTTCGGTTACGGGCGTCGTATGTTGTGCCCACATAACGTGCGAAAAGTTCATATAGAACTCCACAGAGTTCCACTAACCTATCAATAACAAGGGGAAGTAAATGAAACAACGACCTAATCTGGCCAGACGGGTGCTGCCCACGGCCATCGCTCTTGGTCTGTTGGCTCCAGCAGCCTATACACCAATAGCGCTGGCTCAGCAGTCAGACGAGCTGGTTGAAGAGATCATTACCATCGGTTCGCGCCGAGCTGAACGAAGCGCAACCGATTCCTCGGTGCCAGTGGATGTAATCAGTGGCGACGAGTTTACCAACATGGGGTTTGCTGACCTCGACGAGATGTTGCGAACTTCAGTGCCATCCTACAACGTTGACCGCTTTTCAATTTCTGATGCGGCAACCCTGGTAAGACCCGCCAACCTGCGCGGCCTGCCACCAGATAACATTCTTGTTCTGGTTAATGGCAAGCGCCGTCACCGCTCTGGTGTCATTGCCGAACTGGGTGGATCTCTTTCAGCTGGCTCACAAGGTGCAGATATTTCGGCGATTCCTGCCATGGCCTTCCGCCAAACTGAAATTCTTCGCGATGGTGCCGCCGCACAGTATGGTTCTGATGCAATCGCCGGTGTAATCAACTTTGTTCTCAAAGACGATCCCGATGGTTTCTCTTTGGAAGCACGTACTGGTGAATTCGGCGAAGGCGACGGTACCATGACTCAGTTCATGGGTAATGTCGGCCTGCCATTGGGTGATGATGGTTTTGCCAACATTACTGCCTCCTGGATGGAACAGGATCCGACTAGTCGTTCTACACAACGAACCGACGCTGCAACACTGATTGCCAGCGGTAATGCTGCGCAACAAGCTTCTATTGCACAGCCTTATGCGCAAGTCTGGGGTGGCCCGGAGTACCGTGACAACTGGAATATCTTCATAAATTCCGGTATCCGTACATCTGACACTCAAGAAGTGTATGCATTCGGTAACTACGGGCGTCGTGAAACAGAAGGCGCATTCTTCTATCGCAACCCGAACGACCGTAGCGGCGTATATACCGCCGACGATATCCGTGCCGTAGTTGATACCAACATCGCTGCCGGTCAAACCGGTATCACTTCCAACTGCCCTGCGCTAACCAGCCCGGGTTCAGGTGGTAGTGGTGTAGCACTGAATCAGGCCGCGGTAGCAGCCGATGCTATGGCGCTGGCGAATCTGCCAGATAACTGTTTCGTACTGAACCAGTTGTTGCCTGGTGGTTATACACCTCAGTTTGGTGGCAACCTGATTGACTCCAGCATTGTTGCGGGTGTACGTGGTGACTACAGCTCACGCCTGAGCTATGACTTCTCAGGTAGCTTCGGTCGCAACAAGGTATCGTTCTTCCTGGACAACACCTGGAACCCTTCTAACGGTCCTGACGGCTTCGTTAATGGCCAGCTGCAACAGCTGTTCGATCTGGGCTCTTACGTGCAGTCCGAGTTCAACCTGAATGCTGACTTCGTCTACACGTTGCCTGTTGATGGCCTGGCCTCTGACCTGACTCTCGCTTTCGGTGCAGAGTGGCGTGACGAGATCTTCGAAACGCTGATTGGTGAAGAAGCCGCCTGGCAAGCAGGGCGTTTTGCGTTCCAAAACGTGGATGGTTCCAACACCTATTCAGACGGCACGACTCCGCTGCCTAACCTGAGTATTGGTGCGCACGGCTTTGCCGGCTTCAGCCCACCCCAGGCAGGTCTGTGGGGCCGCAGTAACTATGCCCTCTACACAGAAGCGGAAGCTGATATTACCGATCGCCTGACGGGTGGTTTGGCCTTGCGTTTCGAGGATTTCGAAACCTTCGGCACAACAACCAACTACAAGCTGTCGGGTCGGTTCGCTCTGACTGATACTGTCGCCTTGCGTGCCTCCTATAACACAGGCTTCCGCGCACCGACACCTGGTCAGGAGAACGTCACCAAGGTTTCAACTACAACCGTTGATGGCGAGCTTCAGCAACGAGGTCAGATTCCACCAACTAACCCGATTGCTCAGTTCCTGGGTGGTCAGACTTTGAAACCTGAGGAGTCCAACAACTTCTCGGCTGGTGTTGTGTGGGACATCACTCCCGATATCAACGTGACTGTCGACTACTTCAATATCGAGCTGGAAAACCGAATTGCCCAGACCGGTACGATCGACATTGCCGGTCAACCCGTTCCAGGTGGTGTAAGCTGCCCGAATGCTCGTGCTAATCCAGTCGGTAATCTCGGCTTGTGTTTGCAAGAGTTGGGAGTTCCCGGCGCGGCTGATCTGAGTTCTGTCTCCTTTTACACCAATGACTTTGCCACGACCACGACTGGTTTTGACATCGTTGGTACCTGGGATCTGGATTGGGGTAATGCCGGTAGCGGTACTCTGATTGGTTCCTGGAACTGGACAGAAACAGAAGTTGATAATGCTGGTTCTGAAGTAAACCGTAACCGTGTTGTTGATCTGGAAAATTACAATCCAGCCAATCGCGGTGTATTTACTTACAACCACTTTATCGGCGATCTGCGACTGTTGGCCCGCGCCAGTTACTACGACGAATGGGTAGTGGCTGACTGGAGTGATGATCCAACCGTTCGCGGCCCACAAGGTACAGCTTACAACGTTGACTGTACTTTCGGTCTGTATCGTGACAACTGCTACGATGGCGAAATTATCTTCGACCTCGAAGCGGCTTACACGTTTGCTGATGCCTACACTTTCGTGATTGGTGCAAACAATGCATTCGATCAGGAAGCACCAGTAGATATCGACAACCTGGATGGCACTATCGGTTCTGGTAACACCTTTACCGGTTCGTCACCTTGGGGTATTGAAGGTGCGTTCTACTACGCGCGCTTCCGTGTTGACTTCTAAGTAGCCGTCAATACTGTGCGGATTTTTCGCACAATCAATCTGAAAGGGGGCCTCGTACCCCCTTTCTTTTTGTCAGTGACCCGTCCTGAATAGCGTTGACACTTTTTAATCACATGATTGGAGAGTGTTAT
>CAJXVC010000003.1 GCA_913060975.1 uncultured Gammaproteobacteria bacterium | reverse complement strand
ACGAGATTTCTGCCTGTCTCGTGGGCTCGGAGATGTGTATAAGAGACAGATGATCTGCTCGCTGGCACAGTTACGCTTGTCGCGCGCAATGGCAAAGTTATTCACCTCGATTCACAAGGCTGGAAGAACAAGGAAGACAATGCAGCGATGACTGAGGACACGATATTTTTCATCATGTCCATGACCAAACCCATCGTCTCAACCGCATTGATGATGCTCTATGAAGAAGGTCATTTCCTGCTCACCGACCCGATCAGCGACTGGATTCCGGAACTCGCTGATAAACGGGTTATTGTTCAGGATCAGTATGGCACCCACCGCGTCCCGGCCAGACAGGAAGTGACATTTCGCCACGTTCTGGCTCACACTGCCGGACTCGATCCCGATCCAGCGATGCTCTCTGCTACAGAACGCAAGCTGCTGGAGCGTGAAGATGACCTGGAAAGCACACTGCTCAAACGCGCCCCTTTGCCTTTGGCCTTTCACCCCGGCGATGACTGGCAGTATGGCAGCAGCACGGATTACGTTGCCTTGTTGGTCGAACGCATCGCCGGCGAACCGATACAGGAATTCTTGCAGCGAGAGATCTTCGACCCTCTGCAGATGCGCGATACATTCTATGCAGTACCTAACAATAAACTGGATCGCGTTGCCACGGTCTACAGCCCAACTGGACGCAACAATGCAATCGAACACTCACGCTCGCCGGACTACGCCAGCAAGCCTTTTTTCGGCGATAATTTCTACGGTGGTATTGCAGGGCTTTTTTCTACGATTTCCGACTACTGGAAATTCAGCCAGATGATGCTCAATGGCGGCGAATTAAACGGTGTTCGCCTGCTCAGTCCAAAAACTGTCAATCTGATGATTAGCAATCATAGCGGCGACCACGATGTTTATGTGCGGGGTCCGGGCTATACCTTTGGGTTGGGATTTGGCCTGATGAGCAACACGGGCGTGGCAAGAGACCCGCTCACTCCCGGCACGTTCACCTGGGGTGGAGCCTGGGGCACGGTATTCTGGATTGACCCGGTTGAAAACATGATCGGCATCATGATGACCCAGATCACTTCTTACAGCCACCTGAGCGTACGTCAGGAAGTCGGTGTCACCGCCATGCAGGCAATTGTGGATAGCTACAGCAATGCGCCTTATCAAGTGTATGGCTACCCGGTGCTCGATTAACGTCCTTTCGAATTACAATTTCCAACTAACAAAAAGGGGCCTCATGGCCCCTTTTATCTAATTCAAACCAGAAATCACGTAATTACTGACCATTGAGCAATTGATAGATGCGACGAATCGCGCGCGGGTCTACTCCAGGCTCTGTAAGTTGCGAATAGTTTGCCTGATGATTAGTCATGTCGATCTGTGATGCCGCATGTTCCCAGGCAACGCCCTCATCATAGAAAGCGGCTGTCTTACCCCAGAGGTCACGCAAATACGCCTGAAAATTGACAATGGGCTCTCGGCTTGTCATCACAGGACCATGACCCGGCAACCAGTAATCGAAATCCAGAGTATTCAAGCCTTCGAGAGTCGCAGGCCATTCATCAACGTGGCCGTCTCCCATGTAAGCCAAGCCAGGCAGCATCATGTCGCCGGTAAATACTATTTTTTCCTGGGGCAGATAGATCACCACGTCGCCGCCTGTATGGGCCCGACCAAAATGTAGAAGCTGTATTTCTCGGCTGCCGTTGGCTACCACCTGAAACAGCGTCATTTTTTCTTCAAGTGTGATATTCGGCGGTGTTGGTCGAACTTCGTCGATGGCATTCATATAGGCTTCCTGTACACGATGCCGTTCCTGAAGTTGAGCCCGCTCTACCGGATCGGTTGCAGCCGCCGCCTCCCGCTCCAGTCGCGCCACTGTTGAGGGCACTGGATCTGAGAAACTGCGGAAGGTATTTTCTTCCAGTACATTGCCCTGCTCACCATTGAGCTTGGTGCGCGTGAACTCATGACCAATGATTTCCACGCCCTGCGGGAATGCCTGATTGCCATGTGCATGGTCGAAGTGATAATGGCTGTTTACAAGGTAGCGAACCGGCTTGTCGGTAATCACCGGCAATGATTCGAGTAAGGCCTCAGCAGCTGCACCAGTTACATGAGAATCCACCACCAGCGTGTCAAATTCACCAACCAACACCATGACATTACTCATTGTGTAGACCGAGCCCGTGCCGGTGGCATGCCAAACACCTTCGGCCACTTCGACAAAACGGTGAGAGTCAGACTCCACAACGTTTTGTTGCGCCGACGCCATGTGCAATGGCAGCACTGTCGTGAATGCGCTCACGATACCAAAAATGAGATTTCTGGAAGTTTTCATGGATTTTACCTGTTGTTATAAGTAATGGGGGGATCTGACAAGTGCAACACGATTTACGACTCATGCCCGCCAGCATGCCAAGGGGACATTAGCCCAAGCCATGCACCCTGTAAAGCTGCCGCAACCACCAATACAGGCACAGACTGACGCCCCGTGACGCCCCAACAACAAGTGTGAAATATGACTAACCAACTTGGTCAATATCGCCATAAAGCCTTACTCTCTCCCACCAGAGCAACATTATCTTATTGTTTTTATTGTGTTTTCCAAACTGGCAAGCTTATTGCTCTTACTATTTCAAATAGGTAAAAAAATCCACTTTCAATACCGCTTATGGGGAACAACAATGAATTCTGCTAATCACACAATGCGCATGGGGACATCGATCTTGTTGGGCATGATTCTCGGCAGTTATGTATTTATCTCAAACGCCGAAGGCTCGGACCTAAACAGTCTTTCGCGCATCAATGACCATATCGAAATCGGTGATAATGAGCAGGTTGGCAATGTTTCCACCGTCAATGGTGGGGTGATTTTACATTGCGGCGTAAAAGCGCAGCATGTCGACACCGTCAACGGCCATGTCAAAGTGCAAAATGAAGTGGCAGCACTCAGCCTGAAAACCATCAATGGCGCAATTAGCCTGGGCAACAACGTCACGATTGAAGGTGACATCCACAGCATCAACGGTGCTATCGATATCGCACGAAGCAGTCTCGTACAAGGCGACGTCCATTCTGTGAACGGCAACATCTCCATACATGGCGCAACTATCATCAACGACTTGCAGACCAGCAATGGCGATATTTTCCTTTCCGCAGGCAGCACGGTGAACGGCGACCTGCTAGTCGAAGGCAATTACTCTTTGCTCGATAGAATTTTGAATTACTCTGGCAAACGCAAACCGGTTCTTCGCATCGATGCCGGCACTGTGATCAATGGCGATATTCACTTACATCAGGAAGTGGATCTGCTGATCGACGAAGACGCCACAGTTGGCAAGATTCACCATCACTATTAGCCGCTAATAGCCAATACCAATGATCTACCACCCCATCAACGAAAAACGGGCCAATCGGCCCGTTTTATCAGCGTTGTTTTTTTGCTTGGCAGATTATTCTTTGCGTTCGTAGTGGCCCATCAACAAACCAGTAGCGAGCACGTGACCTTCAATTGCAGCAAGCAAGTCGGCCTTGTTCAGCCCGGGCGCCAGGTCGATGTCGCTGTCCAACGCGTAGACGCGAAAATGATATGCATGCAACTCACCATTGGCTGGCGGCCGTGGACCGAAATAGCCTGCTCGCCCAAGCCCATTCAGGCCATTCACCATACCATCAAGATTAGCCACTCCCATCACTTCGGCTTCCTTGCTAAGATTTTCCGGCAGTGAGCCAGCATCCGCGGGAATATTGTAGGCAACCCAATGCACAAAGGGTTCTGGCATCATGCCCAGTTCCACGACTTTGGGATCATCCATAATGAGCGCCAATTCGACAGTGCCTGCAGGCAAGTCAGACCAACTCAACTCGATTGACTCATTGGCCCCGTAAGCTGAATTACCTTCCGGCACCATGCCATGATGGTCAAACGCAGTACTGGTCACTGTAATGCTCTCTGGCGCATCGGCCGCCCAGGCACTAGCCGCTGCCAACGAAAGTAAACTTGCTGTGATTAAACGCTTCATGCGTGATCTCCTCGCTGCTTGCGATACTTATTGTTAAATAATGTACCCGGCTAATGAACAATTCCTAGCCAGTGTAATTGCTTGATGGTTGTCATTAATCTCAATGAAAACCGGGAGTTTTAATTGTTCGCCACCTTGCTAATGGTTTCGGCCCGTTCGCGTAGTAAATATTTTTGCACTTTCCCTGTAGAAGTCTTGTCGATAGGACCGAAACAAACTTTCTTGGGAATCTTGAAACCTGCCAGTTCTTCCCGACAATAGGCTACCAGTTCCTCAGCACTTAATTCTGCCCCCTTCTTCAAAGTAACGAAAGCACAAGGTACTTCACCCCACTTTTCATCACTGGATGCCACAACTGCCGCCTCCAGTATGTTTGGGTGCTTGAACAATACCGATTCAACTTCCAGTGAAGAAATATTTTCGCCGCCAGAAATAATGATGTCCTTGGAACGGTCTTTGATCTCTACATAGCCGTCGGCATGCCAAACGGCCAAATCTCCGGAATGAAACCAGCCACCGGCAAATGATTTTTCTGTGGTTGCCGGATTCTTCAAATACCCCTTCATGACAATGTTACCGCGCATGAAGATCTCACCCATGGTTTTTCCGTCTTTCGGCACGGGCACCATTGACTCCGGATCAGCCACCATCAATTCATCCTGCAAAGGTGCACGCACGCCCTGCCTTGCCACACGTTCAGCGCGCTCCTCGATAGTCAACTCAGCCCAATCATCTTGCGGCGCAGAAACGACACAAGGCCCATAGGTTTCAGTCAAACCATAGACATGAGTGACACTGAACCCCATGTTTTCCATGCCCGCAATAACTGCTGCCGGTGGCGCCGCACCCGCCGTCATGGCTTTGACTTGATGGGCAATACCCGCCTTGAGTTCATCAGCGGCATTGACCAGCGTGTTGAGAACAACCGGGGCGCCGCAAAAATGTGTAACTTGATACTCCTTGATCGCAGCGAAAACGGCGTCGTCACGAACATGGCGCAAGCACACATTCGTTCCTGCAACCGCTGCGAGTGTCCACGGGAAACACCAGCCATTGCAATGGAACATCGGCAAAGTCCAAAGATAGACAGGATGGGACACCAGATCCCAACACAAGCCATTGGAAATCGCATTCAGGTATGCGCCTCGATGATGATAGACAACACCTTTGGGGTCACCCGTGGTGCCAGAGGTATAGTTCAGCGAAATGGCTTGCCACTCATCGTCAATCTGAAAACAACGATAGTTCGGGTCACCTTGCTGAAGCACATCCTCATAGGTCTGCTCGCCCAACAACTCGCCGCCGCTATATTCCTGATCATCAATATCAATAACCAGAGGGGGCTTATCCATCAGAAGCAAAGCAGCCTTGATGGTCTCGGAATATTCCCGGTCGGTGAACAATATTTTGGTTTCGGCATGGCCAAGAATAAAGGCAATGGCTTTGGCATCCAGCCTGACATTCAGCGCGTTCAACACAGCGCCAGTCATCGGCACACCAAAATGCGCCTCAAAAGTCTCGGGAGTATTCGCCCCCATAAACGAGACCGTATCTCCCTTGCCAATACCCATACCAACTAACGCCGACGCTAACAAGCAACTACGCGCGTAGGTTTGCGACCAGGTATAGCTGGTCTTGCCGTGAATAACCGAAGTATGAAGGGGGTAAACGCTGGCGGCTCGCTCAAGAAACGACAGCGGTGTCAGTGCAGCATAGTTGGCGGCATTTTGGGACAGGTCCATTTCATAGATATTGCGACTACTCATCTTCTGCGTACCTTTTATTCTTATTGCTCTCTACGTTTACTTTAGTCCGATCTGAATTACTAATTTGTCATGGCGGATTCCGGGGGACAGGTAGTGCCGGACCAATTGCCTGTTACACAGCATTATTACATAAAGTCCATATCTCCAGCAGTCAACCACCATGCGCCTTGCAAGATGTCCGCGTCGGGGCCCGGGTTCCAATCGTTACAGGGTATCTCAATATTCAGCTCATTCACAATCGCGCCATCCAGCAACACTGTGTCAAGCCATCCCCGGGTAATCCACAACATCATTACCGGCTTGCCTTGTTGTGCCGAAGCCCATTCTCGTAGCCCTTGCAGTACTGTTGGCATAGCTTTTACCGGGCAGATCAAATCCATGATCAGCCAATTGTCATTGTGCTTTTTCAGCACCACGAATGCGACAAAGTCACCTGTGATATTCGTCACTCGATAGCATTGATACTTTTCCGCGTGTGGATGCTGAAAATATCGATACCATATATAAGCCACATCACGCACGCCCACGATGGCAGCAGTAAAATCCGGATGCATTGTCTCCCACACAGATTGCAAATCGCTTTGCGATTGCGAGTCTTCCAGCTCTACCGCTTCTAATGCGAGGCTGGCAGTTTCCTCTTCAGCAACAGGATAAATGACCTCGACAAAATCATCGGTTTTTTGGTATAGACCAAGTCGCTTGGCGATATTCATAGCTTTCTGATTTGGAAAACCAAAGCCAAGCAGATGATCAACATTGTAGCCAATCTCTCGTTCCAAAAAAGTAGTGGCTGTTTTAAAAAACAGACTTTGCTGGCCGTAACGGCGTCTCTCGCCCGGCATAACCATGACGTCACATACCTGAATCGCGATATCCATAGCACCAAAGTAATGAATCGTTCTTGGCGCACCGCCATAGTGAGCAATAATTGGTCCTTGCGGATACTGTCTGGCCAGTACACAACGCCCCTTCCCCGTCAGATACTTCCAACGCCAAAGCGCTGCATTGAATTCAACCCCGAAACTGGCTGAGAACAATTCAGCGATTTCTTCCACACCATACGAATCGATGCCCCCGAATTCAGCGCGACTGAATTCCTTGTCCGGCAATCCGCAATGTTCGAAAGCGAGCACCTGAAATGTTCGCTGCCCCGACTCAAAGGCCTGCAGCAATGTTCGGCTATATTCTTTGCCGGCCTCATGTGTCCAACCGATTTTTTCAAGCTCAGGCTCTAACTGTTTCCGATGCTTGTCGGCCAGCTGTTGGAGTTCCTGCAAACTGACAATAGCAGCGGCGCTGTAGTCATCCTGTTTGTTGAGTTTGAAGCCCAGTCGCTCAGCCAGCTGCAGACAGGAACTGAGATTGGGCACATCATCAATACCTCTTTCCTGCAATGGCGCCAGATACTCGCCAGCCAGAATCAAACACCCACCTTCACGAACCAGCGATCTCCCTATTTGCAAAGCAGACAGCTGATCCTGCCTTCGCACTGTCCCTTCAATAATCAAACCCGCATACGCTTGTTGACCATCCAGCTGTTGACTGCGCAGCACATCGAGCTTATCAATTGCTACATGCGCACACTCAAAGCCTTGCGCATTCAGGCGCAGCGCCAGCTGTCCCATCCCGGGACCGCAGAGCACTATCTTTTCACCTTCAGGTACACGATCAGACAATAGTCGCATGAGCTCAACTTGCAGTGCCTGCTGCCGTTGAGCGATGTCGGCTGCAGGCAGATCCAGGCCAAAGCCAGGTACCACTGTCGCGTCAAATTCACAGCGCAATATCTGCGCAACGAATTCGATAAAGGAAGGCTTGTCATTGGGATTGTCAGACGTCAAGTAGGGCCACTCGAATTATTCTTTGGGTGTCGGGCGTTGCAATATAACCTGACAGGTAGCCATTGCAAAGTCCACCGAAACCGCCAGCTGACGGGCTGTCACACCGGTGATTCAGGTATCTGCAAAAAGGGCGCCGCGGAATGGCACATCAGACTGGTTTGCAAGTGCGATTCAGATAGAATACTGCCATGAGCAACTCCAAGCACAGCTTCAAATTGGCTGAATTCCTGATTCCAGGCAGCGCCGATCAATCCAGCGCCGCCCGGCAAGGCTTGCAACGCTTGTTGTTGCTACGGGCATTCATGACATTGTCCAGTACCGTGGGCTTGCTGATTTTTCAGACGTTTTCGGATCTGGAAATCCCTTTCATCTTTATCGCCGGACTAATCTCGGCAGTCGTCATCTCGATTGGCGTCGGTTACTGGCGCTTGCAGCAATCCTGGGTCATAAGCGAAGCCGAAGTGTTTGGCCACTTGATGATCGATGCCGTCTTCCTCATCATTCTGGTTTTTAATACGGGCGGGGTCAGCAACCCGCTCATCTCCTATCTGCTGGTACTACTGGCGGTCACCGCTACTTTGCTGCCACGCAAATACGTCTATTCGCTCGCCGTCAGCAGCATTGTTGTCTATACCTTTTTCCTGCTGCTCGACCTGCAGACAGATCATCAACCAGGCAGCATGGATGCCGACCAGGATGTTGTTTTCCAACTGCACCTGGTAGGCATGTGGGTAATTTTTCTGGTCAGCGCGATTCTGATCAGCGTATTCATCACGCGGATGGCGTCAGCCATTAAAGAACGCGAACTAACACTGGCTAAGGCTCGGGAAAACGAAATGCGCAATGAACAGCTGGTTGCCATCGGCACACTGGCCGCGGGCACTGCCCACGCCCTTGGGACACCCTTGTCCACCATGGCTGTCGTACTAACCGAATTGGACAAGCTCGATGCCGAAGCCCTACGCAAAAGTGACATCAAAGAAGACATCACGGTCTTACGCCAGCAAGTCACACGCTGCAAAGATTCTCTCAACCAACTGATACGCTATTACAATAAAGACAAGCCAGTTCGCGATGAACAGGCGCTGATATCAGTATTCGTCAATGATATTCAGGACTATATTACTAACATTCACCCTACGGCTTCTGTCGCTTTCAATACAGTTTGCAAAGACGACATCAAAGTGGCAGCTGACTTGTCACTTAAGCATGCCATCATCAATATTATTGAAAACAGTATTAAGGCAGCTAAAGAACAAGTCTCGATTACTTTCAAGATTGACGATGCGGCAAACGCCCCGCTGGAAATCTCCATCAACGATGACGGACCTGGCATACCAAGTCAGGTCATGGAGAATAAAGGACAACCATTTATTTCCATGCGCAAGGACAGCATGGGACTGGGTATTTTTCTGGCCAACGCCGCTGTACAGCGTTTGGGTGGTACGATCGAAATGTTTAATTTGAAAATTGGTGGCGCATTGACAGTAATCAAGCTGCCTGTACCAAAACCAAAGGCAGTCTGATTATGACGAATCTGGACAGTTCCGCTTCCAATACTTTGCTGGTCGAGGATGACGAAGTGTTTGCACGAGTAGTCAGCCGCGCTATGAGCTTGCGGGAGTACTCAGTCTCTCATGCTGCCAGTGCCGATTCTGCTCGCCAACTGATCGACGAAATCGCCTTTGATTACGCCATTCTCGATTTGAATCTGGGCGGCGAGACCTCACTCAGCCTGATCCAACCCCTCAAACAACACAATCCCGACATCCGCATCCTGATACTTACCGGTTACGCCAGCATTGCCACTGCAGTCGAGGCGATCAAGCTAGGCGCCGACAATTATCTGGCCAAACCGGCCGATACGGATGAGATTCTTGCCGCTTTGCTAGTCGGTAATGCCGAGTCTGTCAGAGAAGCCCCGGAACCGGCGCAAATGGAACCCATGTCTGTCCGACGACTGGAATGGGAACATATTCAGAAAGTGTTACAAGAGAATGAAGGGAATATCTCGGCCACCGCAAGACAACTGAAAATGCATCGCCGCACCCTGCAGCGCAAGCTGCAAAAGCGCCCAGTCGCGAAGTAGGCTGACGAGGCGATCAACACTGCAACGCGCCAGTTCCTGTTTATGACAGCTTAACTCAGCTTACTGTCTGGCGTGCATCGGCTTGACGCTGCACAACCATGCCCAGCAGCGCCAACCCACAGCTGATAATTTCAACTACAAGTAACTGCTCATAAAACGCCGTGCTGCTCCCTTCCACGACAATGCCCCACAATCGCGTCATAGCCAGCGCGGCATAGCTTACCGCCATCAACAGCAAGCCGGGCCAGCGATAGGATTGATGAAAAGCCGCCAGCAAAGAAAACAAAGCCAGACTGGCCATCAAGCCGATATAGGTTGTGCGCAATTCTGTGTAACCCACCGGGTCTTGTAACTCAATATTTAGATTGGCAAACCAGCGCAGCGGCTCTAGCACAAACATCACACTCAGTAGCCCATAAATCAGACCGTTGAGCGCGAGAAGCGAAGCTGGAAAGAAACGCACCAGAACTATCAAGAAAACTCCTGAATGACGAAAAAGAGATTGTTAACGACGCGTCATCGGCGTCATGCTGAGATGTCGCCCGCCATCGACGATTAGCGTTTCTCCAGTGACAATCTGGGGGCCTGTAATGAAGTGCATAATGGCATCGGCGACAGTTTCGGCGGTGGCTGTGACACCCAATGCGGATTGTTTGCGATTCACTTGAATAAGTTGCTCGTATTTCTCCTCGCCCAGCCCTTCACGCAGCCAGTCACCTTCGATGAAACCAGGACAGACAGCATTCATGCGGACAGTGGGCCCGAGCGCGCGTGCCAGCGACAATGTCATGGTCACCAAGGCGCCTTTGGAGGCGGCATAAGCCACGCTGCTGCCGATCCCGGTGACCGCGGCTGTAGAAGCGACATTGACCACCACACCACCATCGGCACTGGCCTGGAAATGGGGGTTCACAGCCCGTATCATTTGGTAAGCGCCGACTACATTGACCCCGTAGATTCGCTGAAAATCATCGCTATCCAGCCCGTCCAGATCCGCGTGATCAACAAACTTCGTGGTACCGGCATTGTTGACGAGAATATCGACTCGCCCCCACTTGTCTACAGCCGCTGCGACAAGCGCCTGGCAATCCGCATCGTTGGCTACGTTCGCCTGCAGGACCAAAGCCGCCGCACCTGCCTCATCACAGCGTGTCGCGACAGCCTCAGCACCAGCCGAATTGGCGTTGTAATTAATCACAACATGGCAACCCTGAGCCGCCAACTCAAGCGCTGTGGCAGCGCCAACGCCGCTGCTGGAGCCGGTAACAATCGCGACGCGACCAGATAAATCTTTCACTCTTTTGTACCCCAATTTGGCTGCTGAATTCTGACTATGCAGCGCAAATTAACACACTTACCCCGAAAATCCTTCCCCCCGACCGCGAGCCCAGACAGGACGGTGGCACCGATGTTTTTTTCATATTAAAAAGTCGTTGCAAACACCACGATTGACGTTACAATAGGTAACACTTTGGTCGCGCTATAGCGATAGTTATTAGTTGACCAATCCCAAGCCCGCCATTCGGGATAGATCAGACAGTAGACCCAACAATAAGACCGCATAACTCAAGCGCACGACCCCGGCAATCAGGGCAGCGTAGCTTACGCTACACCTGTGCGCTTCATTATCAACCTGAGCCTGCCCTAAGTGCAGGTTCACGGAGGCCCTAGTGAAAAATCAACATGTAGTCGCTATCGCGATCCTGGTTCTGGTTAGCGTTTGGATGATTATTCCACGCGACAGGCAAAGTAGCGCAGAAGAAACCCCGGCAGCAGAGCGCACTATCGCTGCCATCCCCGAGGACGCATCCCCGGGTGAGGACCCTTCTGAGTTCACCGTGCGCGCGCGCCGCGTCGAGCCACAAAATTACATTGAGCGCATACGCGTTCGCGGCCGCACACAGGCGTTTCGTCAGGTCCAGGTCCGCGCTGAACAAGCTGGCCGCATTGTCAGTGAACCTGTACCACGTGGCGCTCGCGTCAACGAAGGTGACGTGCTTTGTGAGATCGCTATCGATAATCGCGAGGCTGATCTGGCCGAAGCCGAAGCCCGCCTCGAGCAAGCCGAATTCGAATATCAGGCCAGCCGCGACCTGCAAAGTCGCAGCCTGCAATCTGATGTCGCCGTCGCGCAACTACGCACAGCAGTTGAGTCTGCTCGCGCCGCCGTTAGCCGCGCCGAGCTGGCGATCAAGAATACCCGTATGGTCGCGCCTTTTTCTGGTGTGGTGGAAACACGCACCATGGAAGTCGGCGACTTGCTGAACATCGGCGAAGTCTGCGCGTCAATTCTCGATGACGATCCAATGCTCATGGTCGGCCTCGTGCCGGAGCAACAAGTGGACCGCATTGCCACCGGCGCTAACGTTACTGGCATCTTGCTGGGTGGCCGCCAGTTGAGTGGCGAAGTCACCTTCCTGGCCAGTTCCGCTGACCCGGTTTCCCGCAGCTATCGTATGGAAGTCACTGTCGATGCTACTCCTGAGGCCGTTCGAGCCGGAGTAACAACCGAGATGCTGGTTGATGCTGCAGAGTTTCAGGCACACCGCATACCGTCGTCCGCCCTGTCACTGGATGATGCGGGTGGTGTTGGCGTCAAGCTGATCGATCGCAACAATGAAATCGTCTTTCGCAACGTCCGTATTGTTGGCGATGACACCGATCAGATGGACCCAGGTGTTTGGGTAACCGGGCTGACTGGCACAGTCACTCTTGTCACCCTTGGTCAGGAAGTAGTCTTCGATGGCCAAAAAGTTGAAGCCAATTTTGACTGGGCTGAAAACCGTCGCTAAGACAGCTAAAGGCAAACCCCAATGAAAAATTATATTGATTCAGCCATCTCGCGCTCGCGGACAACGCTGAGTGTGTTTGTTGCCGTCATGCTCACCGGTTTGGTGGCCTATAACTCCATTCCTGTGGAACTCAATCCCGATGTCGAAGTCCCGGTAATTGTTACCACGGTCATCCACAATGGTATTTCCCCGGAAGATGCTGAGCGCTTGCTGACCAAGCCTGTTGAATTGGAATTGAAGACGCTGGATGGCATCACTCAAATCGACTCTTTTTCGAGCGAAAACGCCGCGACTATTATCGTCGAGTTCGATATCGATTTTGATTCCGATACTGCAGTGGCAGATGTTCGCGAAGCAATCAACCGTGCCAAAGCCCGATTCCCGCAAAACACTGAAGAACCACTCATCCAGGAGGTCTCTGCCGCTACCTTCCCTGTCGTGCAAATCGCTGTTGCCGGTGCAGGTGTGCCTGAGCGGGTTTTGCTGCGAATTGCTGAAGACTTGCAGCGCGAGATTGAAATTCTGCCGCCAGTGCTGGAAGCCAATATGGTGGGCAATCGGGAAGAATTACTGGAAGCCGTCGTCGATCCGGCCAAACTCGAAACCTATGGCATTCCCAATAGCGCATTGGTGCAAACCGTCACCTCGAACAACCGACTGATTCCTGCGGGTCAAGTAGATACCGGCCAGGGAAGTTTCCCGATCAAGGTCCCCGGCCTGATTGAAACTGCCGATGATTTGTTCAACCTGCCTCTGGCCTCCAATGAACTCGGTGTCATGACTGTGTCGGACATCGCTGATGTCAGACGCACCTTCAAGGACGCTACGCGCTATTCCTATGCCAATGGTGAGCCCTCTATTTCGCTGAACGTCATGAAGCGTAAAGGTGCCAATCTGATTGAAGCCATGGAGCAAATCGATGGCGTTGTGCAAGCAATAATTCCTTCATTGCCTCCAGCCGTCTCCATATCCTATATCAATAACACGGCACCTCTGGTTGTCGAACAGAACATGGGGCTCCAAGGCAATATGGCAACTGCAATGGTACTGGTACTCATTGTTGTTATCGCGTCGGTGGGAGTACGTTCTGGCTTGCTGGTCACCATGGCCGTACCGTTTTCCTTTTTCTTCGCCTTTATCATCATCAGCATGCTCGGCTTCACCTATAACTTTATGGTGATCTTCGGTCTTTTACTGGGGCTGGGTATGTTGATCGATGGCGCCATCGTGATGGTGGAATATGCTGACCGCAAGATGGCTGAAGGCCTGGATAGTCAGGAAGCCTACAAGGAAGCCGTAGCGCGTATGTTCTGGCCGATTATGGCGTCCACGGCGACAACACTGGCAGCGTTCCTGCCTATTATGTTCTGGCCCGGTGTAGCTGGCCAGTTCATGAGCTATCTGCCGATTACCGTGTTCGCCGTGCTGATTGGATCGCTGTTCTATGCCCTGCTATTCGCGCCGACAATCGGCGCTTTGCTTGGCGCCTCCACTGCTGCCAGTGAGGACCACAAACAGAATCTGGAAACAGGTGACCCACACAAAGCTGGCCCAATTACCGGTTTTTATGCTGATGTGTTGGAGTTTGCCGTAGCACGCCCCATCGCGGTGTTTTTAACCAGTATTACCGTCATGGTCTCAATCGTCATTGCCTATGGCATGTTTGGCCGCGGGGTAGAATTTTTCACCGCCGTTGAACCCAATCAAACTCAGGTTCAAGTGTTTGCTCGCGGTAATTATTCACCTGCTGAGCTACGCGACATAATGCTGGATGTGGAAGACCGGATTCGTTCGGTTGGTCATATCAAAGGCATAGTCACGCAATCAGGCGCCGGCCAACAAATGGGCGGCGACCAGCAAACTGCGCCTGATTTGGTCGGCTCTATTTTTATTGAAATGACTGACCGTCGCGATCGTGACGTCGATGGCTTTGAGGTCGAAAACCAATACCGCGATGCCATTCAAAATATTCCCGGTATTCGCGCTGAAGTGGCGACCATTGAACAAGGCCCGCCAGTCGGCAAACAAATTCAATTGGAACTCTCCGGTGACGACCTCGACCAGTTGTTTGCCGAAGCCACTCGTATACGTACCTATTTCGAAGAAGTTCAGGGCACTGACCTGATCGATATCGATGACACGGCGCCCGTTCCCGGTATCGAATGGGAAATCGTTGTGGACCGTGCCCGTGCCGCTATGCTGGGAGCCAGTATGTCGGAAGTGGGTGCAGCTATCCAACTGATGACCAACGGCATCTTCATGGGTGACTATCGCCCCAACGACAGCGAAGAAGAAGTTGATATTCGTGTTCGCTACCCAGCCGAATACCGCGGACTGGATCAGCTCGACAGTATTCGCATCGGCACAGCCAATGGCCCAGTGCCGATCAGCAGCTTCGTTACTGTTGAAGCCAAGCCGCAGGTAAGCTCGATTCAACGTGTCGATGGTGAGCGTGTAGTCTATGTGCGCGCCAATCCAGCGCCTGGGATCATCGCCGACAACAAACTGCAGGAAATTTCTGCCTGGTTAGAGGCTAATCCTCCTGAACCCGGTGTTTTCTATCAGTTCCGAGGCGCCAATGAAGAGCAGGAAGAATCGGCGGCCTTTCTTGGTCAGGCTTTCTCATTGGCTCTGGCATTGATGGCGATCCTGCTCGTCACCCAGTTTAATAGCTACTATCAGGCCCTGCTGATCCTGTCTTCGGTGCTACTTTCCACGACTGGCGTTCTGCTCGGCTTGTTGACGACCGGTCAGACGTTCTCGGTGATTCTCACCGGCATCGGTATTGTGGCGCTGGCTGGCATTATCGTGAACAACAACATCGTCTTGATCGATACGTTTAATGTGCTGCGCGGTGAACACCCGGAGTGGACCCTGCAAGAAGTCATTGTGCAGACAGGGGTTCAGCGCCTGCGCCCGGTATTCCTGACCACGTTTACGACCGGATTCGGATTGCTGCCACTGGCCATGCACGTCTCTATTGACCTGATCGGTGCCGAAATCGAAGTGGGCGGACCGATCACGTCTCAGTGGGTGTCGCTGGCATCGGCTATCGTCTTTGGTTTGTCCTTCGGTACCATTCTGACTTTGATCGTCACGCCGGCCATGCTGGCACTGCCTGACCGCTTGCGTGAATTGCTGCGTGCGATCCCACGTCCCGGCCGCAAGGCAGAGGCTGCCAGCACTCAGTAATCGACCGCTCCTGACAAATCGCCGCCAGGTGGTTTGTCAGGGCAATTTCTTTCGTGTCAGAATAGCTCCTCCTCATTTGAGCATCACTGATTATTCATGGCCCTACTTGCTGCGTTTTTCTGCCTTAGCATTTTTTTCTCTTTTCTCTGTTCTATTCTGGAAGCCGTCTTACTGAGTATTACGCCAGCTTACATCGGCGTGCAGGAAGAGAAAGGTAACCCGATCGCGGCGGATCTGGCTCGCTTCAAGGAAGATATCGATCGCCCTCTTGCCGCGATACTGACTCTCAATACTATTGCGCATACTGTCGGTGCTATCGGTGTCGGCGCGCAGGCCAGTGCGGTTTTTGGCGCCACCAACATCGAATTGTTTGGTGTCTCCCTGATTAGTCTGGAGGCGCTAACTGCTGGGCTCATGACACTCGCTGTACTGATCTTTTCAGAAGTTATTCCCAAGACTCTGGGAGCGAACAATTGGGAGAAGCTGGCGCCGTTCTCAGTCTTCGCGCTCAAAATCATGTTGTTTGCCCTTGCCCCGCTTGTCTGGCTGAGTCAGTTCCTTACACGTCATTTGAAAAAGGACAAAGACAAACCGATTCTCAGCCGCTCGGACATACTGGTCATGAGCAAGATTGGCAAAGACGCGGGCGTGCTCGAGGAGAATGAACAAAAAATTATCCAGAACCTGCTACGTTTCGCCAAGGTTTTGGTAAGAGATATCATGACACCAAGGATTGTTGTCGTCGCCGCCAATGCTGACAACACCGCACGGGATTTTCACGACCGCCACCCCAACCTGCCTTTCTCCCGCATCCCCCTTTATCAGGACAACAACGACAATGTAATCGGCTACGTGCTGCGCGACGAGTTACTACTCAATCTCGTTGATGACAATGACCACCGCACGCTCAAAGAGATTCGCAGGGATATCATTACCGTCCACAAGACTCTTCCCATTCCGGATTTGCTGAACATTTTTATCAGCAAAAAAGAACACATGGCGCTTGTAGTGGATGAATTTGGTGGCATGGAAGGCATTGTCACTATGGAAGATATAATCGAGACACTGCTCGGCCTGGAAATTGTCGACGAGTCCGATAATGCTGTGGATATGCAAGTGCTGGCCAGACGAAACTGGGAGCTACGAGCTCGAAAGCTTGGCTTCATCACACCAGAGCAGTTGGAAGCGGCCAGCAAGCGCGGGGCAAGCGGCGAGAAGCAAGACAGGTAAAAATCCAAGCGCTGCAACTAACCCTTAGACAACAACTTTTAGCGCTAGTCCCCACCCCTCTGCAAGCTACCGTATATTTTCACTTTATTGTGCGACATGGCACTTATAATCCCGCGCGACTGAGCGCCTGCGCACGTCCCGGCAATCTACCCAGCATGAAAATATCAAGCGTTCGCTCGATTTTTCGAATGCATTGTGACAAATTGTAATCGCATCGACCACACCGAGAAGCTGTGCTAATATTTTTCCACTTTATCGCAGGCGGGCATAAGGGAAATGTCGCAGCGGCGGTAAACAGCTAAAGTTTGGAGCCTGGGAGTTATTCTTTGTTCCCCCCTTTTCTAAAGCATCGAGCGACTTCCTTGCCTCCGCTTTAGCGCCCTCACCCCCTTCGGTGTTGCCTCACACTCTTGCCAGCTCAGTGACAGCCCCGAAGATAAATCCGAAGCTCCGAAATCAAAGTTCCACACCTTAAATTCCGAATTGGTTTTACTCCGTTTCTATATGCTAACGACATTGACAATGTTCGCTTTGCGAAGCACGGCAGCGATTGGCGAAGCGAATGGCAGGACAAACCAGATGCGCAAGAAAGAGGCAACAGGAAAGACTACGGGCACAGAATAGCGTTGTTACGGTACCACAGTATCGACAACAAAAATTGATTCTTTGACGGGATTTGCAACGGGTCAATACTGCCCTGAACTAACTAGTCTAGCCCAGCCAACACCTGGTCGCGGCGTGATTGGCGATGACGCGTCAACATTTCTTTGTGTTGCTGCGACATCAGATAGAGTTGATGCCTGCTAATTGCCAAACTCTCTTGCAGGAAACCGAACTTGGGGTGCCCTTCGCTTAGCGTCAGTGTCGCTACTTGCAAACGAATATCAAAGATCTGCGCCGCCTTGCGTAAGTGATACTCACGTTTGCCATCAATATTCAGATTGAAGGCATTGACATGAAACGAGGAGATTTTCTGTAAGCCGGTTTCCAATCGAGGATCATCAATGTCGTACAGACGGCGATAGAGATGACTCAGATAGTCGTAATTCGTGTCCACAACGTCCCAGCTGCCAAGCTCAATAGCGCTGTAGACCATCAGATCAATCAGATCGACCTGTGATTCGTGATAAAGGCCGTGACTGATGCGGCTAATCTGCCAGGCTTGCTCAAACAGAGACAACGCCAGCTGATGATCGCCACTCTCCTGACTGGCCACGGCCTGGCGCAGTAACAGGTCGAGTTGTTCGGATTGAAAGGGGTTAAATAGTTGATCGTTGGAGCTCTTGCTGAAATTCTCACCAAGGTCATCGCCAGATAGCTGACTTACAGATTCGCGCAGCGCGTTCGGCAAAACAACCGAGTCGGACTCAAAGGTCGGGTTTTGGATTGTCGGCAACGCAAGATTTTGCGCAGACGTTATTGTGGCGAAAAGAAGCAGGCTGGCTGCCAGAGCCGTCATTAACCAGACAGGTGCCGCCTGTCGTTTACTTGTATCAAGTTGAGAAACGCCGTTGAAATGCATAGTGAAACTCCCCTACTGCGATTCACTATGGCCCAAGCTTTTCCGCGTTTCAATGAATTTCGGCGCATAAATTACTAAATTATGACCATATTGTTACATTTGAAAATTTAATAGCTAACAATATCAGTAACTTGGAATTTATCGTGTCATATCAGTGTGAATATGACAATTTCGTGAAACTTACGCAATATTGAATTTCAAACTGTCTGAGCGGTAATTTCCCTTTAAAACAGCACTTGCCAGAGGCCCACAATGCAGAACAGTCGTGCTGACTACAGCCCTAAACACAACTCACACTGGCAAGCATATTGCCGGCACAACATTCGCTGTAAGACAGCAAACCGGTGCCGATTCAGCGACTGCAATGAAGTAACGTTAACGAGAATCCAAAAGAGGTGTTTAACGGTAGGTGCGATTGGCGATGATGGCTTCCACTAACAGCAGCAACATGACCAGCCCCAACAACCACCACCAGACCCGTTGTGGTCGCTCCAGCTCTTCAACCAACTGCGCAGTCTGTACGGCACGAGAGCGCACAGGACTGGTGTCAGGATTGATGACCTGATCATACAAAGTGGAAGGTGCAATGCGCGCCAGATTGGCTTCCCGGGGCTGAATATTGACCGCGTAAACTGCAGGCGTGCCATCGATTTGAGCATTCAACAAGCCAGGTCGCTCTGCATTCAGCACATAGCGATCACCGGTGAACACTGGATTATCACCGCTCTCATAAGCGACCGAGACCGAATTGGCAGTTTGATTTGGATCGAAGTTGATCACGTCACCGACGCTATAGGCACGCTCTTTCACTGGTGGTTGCACCAGATGGCGCAGCGTCTCATGGACGAAGGGCAAGTACAGTGCCTGCAATGCCAAATTATTCCATTCCAGATCCAGAGTCGAAGCAAACAGCAGCACTCTGCCCTGCCCTACTTCGCGTTCTACCAGTGCCGGGTCGGTGTTATCGAATTGCATCAGGACATTGGCCGACTCGACCGGTGCCAGGCTCCAGTGCGCCTGAAAGCGAGCTGACCAGTCACTGTCCAGCGGGCGCAAAATCGGATGACGCCGGTCAAAGTCAGCGATAACCAAATAATCATCAATGCCTGGATCACCGCGCCCCAGTAAACTGGCAGGCAAGACATCTGCTAATTGCCGGTTCATGACTTCAGCTTCGACACGGTCACCTGGCGCCAGTAGCAAGCTGCCGCCGTCATTGACGTAATCACTAATGGCTCTGGCTTGAGCGTTGCTCAGGGCTCCGACATTAAGCAGTACAGCAACATCGTGGTCACGCAGAGACGCAGTGCTCAGTTCGGCGGGCTCAATGGCCTCCAGTGCGAACGGTGAATCTTGTGTGCTACTCACTGCCAGACCAAACCAGTGACCTTCGTCGTCAAACCAATTGTCTGATGCTTCACCGTTGACCAATAGCACGCGAATCTTGGGCAACACATCGACCGTAAAATAGTAGGAGTTGTCAGCCGCGAACTCGTCACCGGTGACCCGCACCTCACCCACGTAGCTACCTTCCGCAGACAGATCAGCCGTGAACGTTACGACTTCTTCTGAGCGCTCGCCCAGATCCACATCTACCCGATCCACGACCTGACCATTGAGAAGCAGGCTAACCTGCCCGGTATCCTGATACACCGAACCGGTCGAACGAATGCGCGCCAATATCTGTTGTTCGGGTGCATCTTCAAGTAGTTGTTCAGGCGAACGCACATCAGTAATCGTCAAGTTGTTGCTGTTTTCTGCGCCGACGTCGATGCCGGTAAAGGCCACCCCTGGTGCGAGCAGAAAGCCTTCATCATCTTCGCTTAGCGCCCCGGCCTGAAAATCGGAGATAAGATAGATGGCCCGATTATCAAAACTGGATGATTCCAGAATCTGATCAGCGAGTTGAATATTGGGGATGTAACGAGTGGTACCAAAACCTGCCTCGGTAATCTCGTTCAACGTGCTACGCACTGCATCCAGATCAGAATTCAATTCCCGCACGAGGTCAGCCGATTGCGAGAAGCCGATGATTGCGACCTCGTCTCCGGCCGAGCGATCAGCAAGCACATCCAGCGCGGCATCGCGGGCCCGCTCAAAAGTATCGCCATAGCGCATACTCATGGACAGATCCAGCATGATGACCGCCGCCTGCGGATCGGCATCAATGAGCCTGGCTACTGAGGCATTGAATAATGGCCGCGCGAAAGCAAGAACCAGCAGGGCAATCACCGCCGAACGTAATAACAGTAAGAGAATTTGTTGTAGCTGCTGAAACAGCACCAGCTTTTTTGACGTTTTCTTCAAAAAGCGGATGGTACTGATCATCACCTTGGGCGGCTTTTCCTTACGAATAAGGTGAATAGCTACCGGAATCGCGGCGGCGAGCAGACCAAGCAGAAAAAGAGGTGTCAAAAATACCATAGCTATCTAATTAAAAACTCTTGGCCCGTTTGGACATGTATGCGGACAAGGCCTGATCAAGCGGTTCCGCTGTGTTCATCAGACAATAGTCAACGCCGCTGGTCTGACATTGTTTTTTGCAGAAATCGAGAAACTCCTGCAGGTTTTCCAAATACGCTTTGCGTACTGCCGCCGGTGAAGTGATATAAGACTCATCGCTTTCCATATCGATAAACTCGGACGCCTCATTGAAAGGAAACGTCAGCTCATCAGCATCCATTACGTGAAACATAATGCAGTCATGTCCCATCGCACGCAGATTTTGTAGTGTGCTGATAATACGGTCTTCGTCGTCCAGCATATCGGTAATCAAAACCACAATGCTCTTTTTGGTCAGGCTTACAGCCAGATCCGTGAGCGGTTTCACCACATTGGTTTTCTTGCCGCCTTCAACGGTGGCAAGGGCGCGCAAGATTCGCATTAGATGTGGCTGACGGCAACGCGCTGGCAAAAAGTTGCGTACTTCGTCATCAAAGGTCATCAGTCCGACCGCATCACGCTGCCGCATAACAAAATAGGCCAGCGCCGACGCCAGCGTGACACCGTAACTGAGCTTGGTCATCTTGCCGGAACCATAGGTCATAGAGGCGCTGGTATCCAGCAATACCATGCAGCGAACATTGGTCTCGTCTTCATATTGCTTGATATAAAACTTGTCGCTGCGTGCGTATAGTTTCCAGTCGACATGACGCATATCATCGCCGCGGTGATATTGGCGATAGTCATTGAACTCAACACTGAAACCGCGATGCGGGCTCTTGTGCAAACCGGACAAAAAGCCTTCCACAACGACACGCGCCCGCAGCTCGAGATTGTCGAGCCCGGTCAGTACCGAGGGGTCGAGGAAATTCAGCGAATCTGACATGACGATTAAAGCTGTGAAGCCGGTGCTGGAACGGCTTCCAATAACAAGCGGACTACCTCATCTGTGGTGACACGTTCGGCCTCCGCATGGAAATTCAGCAACACGCGATGGCGTAGTACTGATGGCGCCAGAGCGCGAATATCGCCATAAGAAACATTGTAGCGGCCATGTAGCAAGGCGCGCACTTTACCGGCCAGCACAAGGTTCTGCGAGGCGCGAATGCCGGCACCCCAGCTCACCCAGTCTTTGATGAAGCTCGGCGCGTTTTCTGTCTGCGGCCGTGTGGCATGGACCAGACGCACGGCATACTGAATAACCGCTTCGGCTGCGGGCACCTGGCGGGCAATGCGTTGAAATTCCAGAATGTCTTCGCCAGTCAATGGGTGTGCCAATGCCCGGTCGTGTGTCTGCGTCGTGCTCGCTACTACCTGCACTTCTTCCTCTTCAGACAAATAGCCGAGTTCGATCTTGAACATGAAGCGGTCAAGCTGTGCCTCGGGCAGTGGGTAGGTACCTTCCAATTCGATCGGGTTCTGGGTGGCCAATACAAAGAATGGCTTGGCCATGGGGTGTGTTACACCACCGGCGGTAACCTGACGCTCTTCCATGGCCTCCAGCAGGGAGGACTGGGTTTTGGGTGGCGTGCGGTTGATTTCGTCTGCCAGCAGTATATTGGTAAAAATCGGCCCTTTGACAAACTTCAGAGCGCGCTTGCCATCGCTTTCTTCAACCACTTCGGAACCGACAACGTCAGCTGGCATCAAGTCAGGCGTAAACTGAATACGACTAAAATCAACTTGTAGAATATCGGCGACAGTCTTGATCAAGAGTGTCTTGGCCAGACCCGGCACGCCGGTCACCAACACGTGGCCGCCGCCAAACATGGCAATTAGCAGTTCGTCGATGATATCGGACTGACCGATAATGACTTTCCTGATTTCGGTAACAATTTGATCCCGACCATCCTGCATGCGCTTAACAAGTGCCAGGTCATCACTGTTCTCAATTTCAACTACTTCTTCTGTGTCTGTCATGTTCAGTTCCTGCTAGTCAGTGACTCAATGCGTAAATTAAAAAGTTAATGCCTATCTTGTAAGCCTCATTGGTGTACTTGGTCGGGTAACCCTCATAAAACGTATGCTCCCAGCCGTCGCCCAAATCGGTATTGTAATTTGCCACCATCATAACCCGCCCATCATCATCAAGCACCGCATACACCTCCGGTGGGTAGCTGGGATCATCGAGATTCATAAAACCACCGAAATCCCAGGTCACCATGCGACCCGGCACCTGTGCCAGCTCATCGATATCGAAAAACACATGGAAGATTTCATGATTGGTATCGAGCTGAACGATCTCCCGATCCGGGAAAATCTTGCTGATTTCCACGTGCATGTCATCAAGATGTGGCGGCCCCCAGAAATCATCCACCATTACAAAACCACCACGGAACATGAATTCACGGAGCGCTTCGATTTCTTCAGGTGTGAAGTTCGGCCCACTATGAGACGAGCCAATCGGTACGCGCTTCCAGTTCATATACAGGAAGGTATTTTCGAACAAGCGCGGATCGGTCAATTCGATAAAGGTATGGCTGCGCGGATTGGTATCCACATTGGTGTAACGTTGCACACCGCGCAAAAAATTCTCATCCGAATCCGGATAATCGGTATCCCACCAGCCACCACGTCGTCGATAACCATAACCGCCACGGCCACCGCCGTAGTTGGTGTATTGGCCGCGAATCCAGGTGAACTCGGTTATATCGGTGCCATAAATAGACATATCCTCATTGCCACCAAAATCGAACTGCTGTGCTGCAGCCGCCGAAGCAGTCAGCAGCAATGGAGCTAGCAGCAGGCGTTTGGCAAAGGACAGTTTCAGCACTTAGTTACCCGCTTCATCGATGGACTCCAACAGGACTTCCTGGGCCCGGCGGTAGCTAGGCGCAATTTCCAGTGCGAAGAGAATGTTTTGACGCGCTTCGCTGTGTTGCCCGTTGTTGAGATAAGCTTGAGCAAGATCGGTGCGTGCTTCAACAGGATCGGTAATATCAAGATTCATCAGCACCTCATATTCGGTAACCGCCAAACCACTATCACCGATCGCATCCGCATAACGTGCTTTGAGGCGATGGACATCTGTGCGATAAGGGTCAACCTGCAAGGCGCGATCGATATAGTAGTCAGCACGTTCCATATTGCCACCTTGCAAGGCGGCTTCAGCCAATATAAGCGCTGAGTCTTCATCATGCTGCTGGTTCTCCAGCAAGACACTCAGCCATTCCAACCGCTGTTCTTCATTGCCTTCGGCCTGAAATATCTGCGCCATCACCAGCGGCGGGCTGGGATAACCGGTATAACTGGGCAGCAAGTCGTAGGCAGTCTCCAGAGACATTTTTGCCTCTTGATAATTCTCTTCTTTGAACAGCACAATACCCAACTGCAGATGCGCCTGGAAATCCCTTGCATTCTCTTCAATGCGTGAGCGCATGTGTTGTTTTAGTGAAGCGTTATTATATAACTCAGCCAATATGGCGCTGGAGTTCTCCCGGACGCCATGACCATGTCCGGTACCCTCGTCTGGCATATCTTCGGTATGCACAAACACATCAATTTCTGCCACACGATTATCGATCCAGCCACGGAAGCCCTGATCGAACTCATCCAAAGATGCATCGAACACTTCTCGAAAACGAGCGCTGTCTTCCTTGATGAAGGCGTACTGATGTACCAGTTCCACGAGCTTTTCGAAACCGTATTGCTGCGTAATGTAGTCCACGACCAAATACGACTGAAAGTACGCGAAGCTCAAATCGGCATTGGTTCGCGCGCCACTGAAGCCTGAGTTCAGATCTGCCACCGGGATCAGTTTGCCCTCGCGTTCTGCCCGCACCAGATCCAGACCCTGATCACGCCCCCAATAGGGCCGCCCTTCTTTTTCTTCCCAGACCGAAATACCTTCGGATAACCAGCGCGGCATACGATTGTCGGTCATTTGCAGGGTGATCACGTGCATGAACTCGTGCCAGACAATTTCCTGCCAATTGGCATTCAAGGTATCCGGTGAAATCAATGTGATGACTTTGCCGAAACAAATACCGACCAGCGGACCGATATCCGGCAAACCCACGGAACGTACCGCGAAGTCTTCGGAACGTTCAAACACCTCAATAAGAACCGGCCCTTCCGGTTCGAAATCATATTTGGCGGTAAGCGTTGTCCAACTCTCTTCCAGAAGCGGTTCCAGATAGGGCCAGAGGATGCGTGCATCACGCTCACTCATGTGCACCTTGAAGTGCTCGGATTCCAGCGTCTCGTAAGTCTCTAACTCATCAAAGACGGTAAGCATATTGGAGGTCATGACATTGAACGGGTCATTCTCGAAACCGATTTCAAGATTGGCTTTGCCCTCTTCTTCTTCGCCCAGTCGAATCAGGTTACTACCCAACAAGGTGTAGCCCTGCCAGTATTCCGGATCGGCGGCAATCGACGCCCGGGCGTATTCAACGGCTTCAGTGAAGCGGTAGTTATTGCCAAAGGCATCGGCTACATCACCCAAGAATTCCGGGTTGCCAGGACTGAAGGCTTCGACCTGCTGGTAATAGCCGTCATAGTCAGCCATGCGTTCTTCCAGCGCCGCTTGAGCAGCGAGAAAGCTGAGTGTTTTAATCGCCTCGGGATTAAGCGCCAATGCTTGCGTGAAATATTCCATGGCCGCATCTTCCTGACCGGCGCGCATGAGCATCTGACCGTAGGTCTCCATCGCTGGTACCGAATTCGGATTGATCGCCAATGCCCGCTGGATTGCACGCTCGTCACTGATGACTCGTGCTACACCCACCAGCGCGGGAACATAACGGCTATTGATGTCCAACGCTTCCTGATAAGTGCGTTCGGCATCGGCCGCATTGAATTTCTCCATGAACAGATCTGCCCACAATGTGCGCGCTTCAAGATTGTTCGGATTGGCTCGCGTGGCTTCATCGAACAGGCTGTTGGCATCATGAAAATTGCCAAGCAACCAACTCGCAAGCGCCACCATGCCAACGTCTTCGGATGCGAACACCATGCCATTGTTATAGCGCTGCACAGCTTGATCGAGTACCAATCGCGCTTCGCCATTGCGACCGGTAAAATCCAGTAAACTGCCATATTGAACCAACGTGCGGACCGGTGGCTCAGCCAGACCGTCGATGACTTCAGCAAGAATTTCGATCGCCTCTGCTGACTCGCCGACCAGACGCTTCACTTCGGCCAGTTGTGTGGCCAACAACGGGTGGTCAGCGAGATTTTCACCATCAATTTCATTCTCTAGTACCACCATCGCTTGCTGGTAGTTACCCATCATGACCAATGCCCGACTGGCACCGACCAGACCATCGGCCCGATCAAGACCATCCGTCATCTGTAAAATTTCTGCCGCAGCAGCATAAGATCCGGTTTGCAAAAGTTGCTCACCACGGTACAGCGGCGATTCATTGCCTACCCCAGTCACATCTGCATCCTGGGCCCACAGTAATGAACTGCTGGTCAATACAGTCAGGCAAGCGGCGCAGCGCAGTGCGCGCTCAATTTTATTGCGTAACATAGTCATTGAACCTTCCCGTTGTGCGGGCCAGATCAACCAACAACGCTTCCAGGCGTTGCCAGTAATCTGCTTCCAGATAATCCGCCTTGCGGCCCCGCAGAATGAATATTTCCCGTTCCAATTCCTGCATCCGGGCTTTCAGACTCAGCCCCTGCTCATCCAAACCAGCCGTGTCATTTTCCATAGTGTCGATATAGGCGATTTCTGCCAGGCGGCCGTCTGCACCATCCACTGCCGGATCAAGGGCGAACATGGCGTCACCATTGTCATCCAGTCCGGCATGTTCGGAAGCCAAGCGGCCCTGATCTTCGTAGAACTGATTAACGCTTAATTTGGCGTACTCGAATGCCTCCAGCATGGAAACACGATTGTTCTTGTCGCGATCGCCATTGCGCCCGTCCAGCGCTTCAATGAAGTAACGTGAGAACACCGGGTCGTAGCGTTCCGAAGGCGAACGCGTGGAGGAAATCACGACGCGGCCTTCACTCGACAGCGCTGTCGAAAATCCATAGCTCGCGCTGGTGGTATTCACGATGACCACATCCTGTTGAGCGAATGGGTCCAGTAACCGGGCGAACTCTGGACCGGTCACATCTGGCCCGACAATATTGAACTTGGCCTCTTCTTCGGCGCCTGAACCATGCCCAATCAAATAGAGCGTCACCTGATCGCCGGTCTCCACTTGTTGCGCCAGTGCGCTCAAGCCTTGTTCAATGCCAGTAATATCACAGGCACCATCAATGCGTTCACCACCGGGCATATCAGTGCTGCCGTCATCGTAAAGTAAAGTAATGCCATCGGAGGTATAACCGTAATCGCGAATCAGAATATCGTGCAGCGAAAAGGCCCACTGCCGGAACTGACTGACATTTTCATCGCCCACTGTGGGGCCAGTCATAATGACGGCGTATTTATTGGTTTGCGGTGTATCGAGAAAATAATCTGGCGCACGCTCTACGGCTGCGTTGTCATCAGCATCTTGCCCATAGGCAGACAGTGCACTCAATAGCAGGCCTGCCGCAGCCAACATCGGCATAGAATTCGTCAAGTTAATCAAGCGTAGTTTCATCATCGTTCGTCAGCTTAACAGTTCCTGTCAGGACAGCCCCTTCATCCGCCGCGCTATCCAGTCCATGCACAGCAAGGCAATCAACAGCGCCAGTAACCAGGGGCGATCCCAAAGATCGATCTGCTCCTCGGTCGAATAGGCATTCGGGGTGTATTGAATCGTATCCGGCAAGTCAGCAACGTTCTGCCAATTAAAGTAGCGGCCGCCACTGGCGTCAGCCATGCGACTTAACAGGCCCGCATCCATGGCCGCGTTTGTGTATTCACGCAGTGACGGCGTCACGACAAAGGCTGCTGTCTTTTCTGTACTGTCCGGATTGGCTTCACCGGCGGCACTGGCCACATCCACCAACAGACTGAATACGCCTTCGTCTTGCACTGTGAAGTTGGAGCGGTAAACACCATCTTCGGTGATATCCCATTCCATCGGCGTATCGGTCACCTGATCGAGCGGGTTAACAGTCTGCATCCAGAGCGTGGCGTCGTTGTCAGGCTCATATTCTTCATTGAGAACCGTAGCCGTCACGTTAACTTCATCCCCGACGTTATAAAACTCGCGATCAAAATTGATGGTAATGCGCTCGGGTGCCGAAACTGTCAGCCAACGCAGCATTTGCCGCCACAGCGTCTCGTGTGACTGATCCTCGTAGGGCATCATCATCTGCCAGCGCCAGGTACTCGCTGTGGCAATGGACATCGACCGGCCACTGCCAAATCGCTGCGAGGCAATAATGGGCAACGGCTGATTCTGGTATTGCAAAAGCGGGTGTTCGAGCAGCACTGTGGCGCCCGGCTTGATGCGGCCATTGACATATACGCCCTGCAACTCGGGTAACGCACCCCAGGCAGCACGATTGGCGGCATCATCGCCAGACAAGCGCAGCAAGGGTGAGAACTCACCATTACGAGTCAGGCGTGGGAAGAACAGCTCACCGGTCGGGTGAGTGCCGCGACGAATACCACCGCGCAGATGGCCAGGCAAAAAATTCTCCGCCACCAGTGTCACAGGCAGAATATCGGCGATTGGTGTGTCGATGAAATCCTCATCCACCATGCCGCCAACCAGTAATCCGCCGCCGCGTTCGGCGACAAAGTCTTCAATGAGTTGCAGTTGCTCAGGCGTGAAGAAACTCTCTTCGATATCACCCAGCATAATGGCTTCATATTGATAAAGGGTTTCTTTATCGCGCGGAAATCCGCTACTTAATTCAGTAGGTGATTCAATGCCCTGGCGATAGAATTTTTCCGGCCCCGTTTGCAGGTACGTGGCCAGTCGCAGCGAATTATCACCCTGCACGGCACGACGAATAAATTTGTATTCATTGCGTGGGTGGCCTTCGATATACAACACATCAAGCGGTGCCTTGGCGGTATTGTCGACCAAAAAACTGTAGGCATTGTTTTCCGGGATTATCTCGCCTGGCTGCAACTCCACTTGTAGGTCATAGACGATAAGTTCGGGGCGCTCAGGAGTTAACTCCAGCTCAAACCGCCGGGTCACACCTTCGGCGCCTAAAGTAACGACATCCGAGGCTACCTGGGTATCACCATCCATGATGGATAGCTGTACTTCCTGACCCTCATAACCACGATGATTCAGCGCCACCTGAACATTGAAGACAGAGCCTTCCAACACGGTCTTGGCGGAACTGACATCCATGATGCCAATATCCTGTGGAATTTCTTCCTGGCCGATACCGACTGTGAATAGAGGTATTTCCCGGTTACCAAAATCTTGCGCTCTGATTGCTGGGTCAATAGCGCTGTTATCTGCTCCGTCAGAAATAACAACCAAACCTCCCAGCGGCAGACTGCGTAATTGATCATCGACATAGGCCAGTGCTTGATCAATTGATGAAGCTGTGCCTTCCTGCGCGAGATCATTAAGATCAGCAATACGCTGTGTGGAACTGTCGAAGCGGAAGCTGCGAATCTGAAACGACTCGCCTAACTCTTCCAATAACCCATCCGCGAAAAGCGCTTGTTCGACCAGCGACTCACGGCTGCGCTCACCGGGCATATCGGCAATGGACATACTCTGAGAATCGTCGATCAATACACCGAGATAGGTTTCTTGTGGCGAGATTTGTGTGGTTGTGACCACCGGGCGCAGCAGACAGAAAAGCAATAAAACGAGTACCGCGCTACGCACGGTAATGAAAAATGTTTTCCAGGCCTTGGTCAGTGGGCGTGTGGTTTTAAGGTAAGTCAACCACACTGCCGCGATAATCAATACCACCAGTAAGGCAAACCACAGGGGACTGATTCCGTAGGCGAAAGTGAGGTTTCCCTCGGCGAGGGCAGTGAATAAATTGGGCTCGACGGATTGCATTGCTACTGGGTCGTTTCTGCAGGTCCCTGGCTTTCGGACAGCACACGATAATACTGCTCTACCAGAGCGCGATACTCCTCAGGGACATCCTCATCAACTGTGGCATACAGTTTTTGGTTGATGGACTCCAGTTCTGCTTGCGCGCGCAGCGCTTCTTCCAACTCAACGATGGGTTGCAGTAACTGTCGAAAGAGTTCCGGCTGATTAAGAAAGTCCTCAATATCCTGCTGCGTTAATTGCTGACGAATCGAACGCGCATTGCCAAGAGGTGAGTTATTACCAGAGCGATCTGTTTGCGTCGTGCCACCACCGGGTTGATTGTTGTTGCCACCAGCCCCACTAAGTTGCTGTCGACCTCCGCCAACGCCTTGTTGTTGACCTTGCTGTCCTTGCTGCCCGGATTGACCTGGCTGACTGCCGCCTGGCTGTTGACCGCCAGGTTGGCCCTGCTGTTGATTCTGCTGGTCCAGTTGCTGCTGCAATTGCTGTGCTAGTTGCTGTGAGCGTGCCAATTGGTCGCGCATCTGACGCACACTGGGCGTGCCCTGTCCGGGCGTACCCGCTTGCTGACCAGCTTCATTAAAAGCCAGCGCTTGTTGCTCGAGGTCTTCCATCTGTTGGCGCAGTGCTTCAGCATCGCGCGCCGCTTGCTGCACTTGATTCTCGGGAGCTGCGGCCTGGGCTGGATCGAGCCGTGCCAGAGACTGAGACAGCGCTTCAATCTGACCACTCAATTCTTCTTCGATATCGACTGAGAGATTGACCATGCCATTACGCAGCACCCGATTACTGGTTTGCATTTCTTCCTGAATCGGACGCAACTCACGGCTAGCCGCCTGGGCCTGCGACATGAGCCGCTGATCATCGTTATCACCGCGAGCAATAATGGCGCGTAACATATCTTCAATTTCTTCCAGATCGCGCTGCTGTTGTTGCTGTCTTTCTATTAATTCCTGCAGGCCTTCATCATTGCGGACGGATTGCCGGGTTTGGCCCAGCCCTTGCTGACGACTGGTAGACTCCAACTCCTGTTGCAATTGCCGTTGTTGTTGCAACAGTTGCTGACCGCGTTGTGACAGATTCTGGGCAATCTGATTGACCGATCGCTCACCGCTCTCGCTCAACTGTTGCTGTTGCTGACGCAAATTCTCCAGAGCTTTTTGACTGCGCGCTGCGGCGATAGAGGCGGAATCCGATTGTGCAGCTTCCTGCATCTGCTGCGCAGCCCGTTGCAAAGCATTCTGTGGTTGCTGCTGACCTTGTTGTTGCTGGCCACTGCTACCGGAACTGCCACTGGACTGCTGCGCCTGCGATTGAGATTGAGACTGGGATTGCGACTGGCTCTGTGAGGGCGAGTTCTGCTGATTGCGCGCCAACTGCTGAGAGAGCTGCTGTACTTCCTGGCTCAGCTGCTCTTGTTGACGCATGAGCCGCTCAAGTTCGCGGCGGCGTTGTTCCTCGGTCATCTGATCTTCGCGGCGCGCCAGATTCCGCTGTGCTCTGGTCAGACCTTCCTGACGCCGCGCCAGTTCTTCAAGCTTGTCGACTTCTTCACTGTTTTCGTTGTTGCCACCACCGCCAGCACTATTAGGTGTTTCGTAGCGGTTTTCCAGCTGGCCCATTTCCATCTCGAACAACTCACGCAAGTCTTCACGCTCTTGCTGGGCGCCTCCGCCACCACCACCGCCACCGCCTTGTTGCATGCTGATGTTAGTGCGATTGATATTGGCTTCGGCCTTTAAAATGTACTGCAGCGCTGCCTGTTCAGGCTGCAAGGCACTGGTAATCTGTTCCAAATCCAGTTCGCCAGCAGCCACATTCATCTGCTCAATAGCCAGCGACAGATTCTCGACAGCGGCATCATAGGTCGAGTCAGAAAAATTCAAACGCTCCGCCAGACGATCAATGGACATGCGGGCACGGTTAGTGGCTTCTTTTTGCGATTCGGCGATAATTTCCGCATCGGCGGTAAATTGTTCGGGGGACACCTGGCTCTGTCTGTTTTTCAATTTCCAGGTTGCCGCGATAATGTCTTTTTGCACGCTGACAAGCGCACTGGAATCACCACCCTGACCGCCGCCAGCCCCCTGGCCGCCGCCCATGCTGCCGGAGCGTCGAAATTCCTGATCAGTCGGAATTACTTGCAGAAAATAAATGTCCGAGATCACTTGATTGGGGCCAGTAAGTCCATTGTTATCAGCCAGCGTGAGAAAATAACTGACAAAATCGCCCGGTTCTACGTCGAGCTCTTCCAGATAAATGAGCTCATTGCCCGCCACATTACGCACGTTAGGCTCAGGCAGAAAGTCAACTTGCTGCTCATCGGCGCCAACGACACTGTAGTTCAACGTAAATTCGCTCAGCCCGTAATCGTCGCTGGCACTCACCTCAAGTACAACTTCTTCAAGTGGCATCACATCCTGATCGCGACCAGGACGTTGCAAAGCCAGTTCAGGTGGCCGGTCTTCGATCGCACGAATAAAGTAATCCAGCGGATCACGATTGCTCATGCTCGACAAATCTGTGGCGTTGATTCGGTAAACACCAGTTTGGTTCACTGTAAAGGAAGCTACGCCGGTTGCACCATCGATCTGCAACGGCAGGTTCTCGAAAATTGGCTCGCCTATCTCACCGTCTTCATTCGGTGGTGGGGTGAACTCAAATTCAATGCCTGCTTCGGCAATCGCCTTGTTAAAAGCAACTGACAATTCAACTACCGTCCCTTCCGGCACAATCATGTCACCACTGTCTTCTTCTGTTGTGTCTTCCATGCCTGTGTAGTCAGGAAAGTCATAGGCAACATCGATTTGTTCGATCTGCGGCAGATCAAACAGGCTGATTTCGTATTGCGGCGAACTCTGTTCGCCGGCCTCATTAAAACTGATGTAGTAAGTGGTGTCTTCTTGCAGGGAGGGAATAAAATAACTGTAAGTGGCACTATCACTGCCCGCGCCATCCTGTGTCATGGAGACATCGCGCCAGTTTACATTGTCATTTTGCATGCGCAGATTGACTGCGCCAGGTGTGGCATTGTTGACTCGAGCAATAATCGTCACGCTCTCGCCGCGTTGCATCTCCATGTTGCCTGGCTCGACGGAAATCTCCACAGGCAATGTTGGCTGTTCAATAATCACTGGCTCAGAGATAGCAAAGGGCCAGGCCAGACGGCTGCCAGCAATGCTTAATAATTCGGAGGTCAAAAAGATTGCGCTGACGACTGCAACCACAGCCAATGCTGAGGCAAACGATAGCCAGGAGTCGCGAGCGGGCGCGACTGTATCCACCTGGCGCTGCTGCAGTGCCACATGCTCTTGCGCATCCTGCCATAACTGCTGAATAAACTGTTTCGATACGCCCGCCTTGCCATTGCGCACGTCTTCATCACTGAATTCCAGTGAAGTCAGCAGCCGCTGTTCCAGATCGGGTATATGGTCTTCGACATAGTGGGCAAGTACACGGTCATCGGTATGCAAGCGTCGCAGTCTTGTGACGAGCCAGACGAGCAATGCGGCGAACAGAGCAATGGTGACAATGAACAAGCCAGTTGTGCCGGTCTTGTTGAGATCCATCCAGGCTGAAAACCCGCTCGCCGCCAGAAGCAGCAACGCAGCTGCAATCGCAAACAAGCTGACCTGTTTAAGGATAAACAGACTGCTGCGCCGACGGCGCAGATTTTTCAGGGTTGAGCGAAGACTTTCAAAAGTAGGAGTGGACATAAAGGTTCGTCAGTCTGCCAGTTTATTTACTCTGTGATTGCATGAGTGCTGGTGATCAAGCCCGTGTCGTTAGCGGTACCCGGAGCAATCACGGTTCAGTGTCTGAAGCCGGGTCGCCGAGAGTGCAACGCCTCCCAACTATCCCACTATCCCGCCCACAAAAGCAAGGCTTGCCCGGTGGGCCGAGGGACAAAAACCCGGTCTGATCAGTTAGTCGGAAAGACCCACAGCGAAAGGGCTGGAAGCATGTCTGGATAGTGACGAATTGCCACAATTAGGCACAGTTTCAGCCACTATAACGGGCCAATCTATGGGCTTTGGTGCACTACTGGCCCGCCCTGGACAACCAAGCCGCAGCCGTTATCGATAGAGGAATTCGAATTTGGCAGGCGTGGCGCCAGCCAGCTGCTCATTTGTCAGCGGGCTGATAATAGGGAGAGTTGTCAGGATACACATGAATGTTACCGCCAGTGACACTGCTCATGAGATCGTCGAGAGTCGCATGGCCGGCGAACGTTACCAACGTTGCACGGGTCGGTTGCGCTATCACCAAATCACCTTGCTCTGCGGCAGCTAAAGCGCGCGGCGGTGCAAGCCAACGAAAATCGAGAATTTCGGAGTTGTCGATAGTGACCGGCGTTTGCGCATTGGTCTCGCCAACCAGACCACCAATTTCGGACCGCACACCGACGTGTGGCGATGCATGTGAATAGAGCGGACAGACAAAGAACCATGTACTGAAGCGGCGCACCAGATTCGGTGGCGTCGTCCAATGGGCGATATGTACCAGTGACCCCGGATCGAGAATAAGCCCGGTCTCTTCTTGGGTTTCCCGCACGGCTGCCTGACAGGCGGCCTGATGCAGATTGAGCTCACCGTCATAGTCATGCTGCTCAACCCGCCCACCCGGAAACACCCAATGCCCGCCCATAAAGGCCAAATCCACATTGCGCTGCAGTAGCAGCACCTCTAGCAGCTGCTGCTGCGGGTTTTCACGGACCACAGCGACGGTGGCCGCAGGTACGGGTTCCAATTCAGTCATGATCAATGCAGTGTAGCTCAAGTCAGCTATGGCACCCTAGCTCCATACCTGTTTCTTCTTCGCCTCTTGCGGCCTCTCAATTCTCTCTTGTACCGCTAACTTTTACCTCTCTTACTCCATATCCAATTCTAATGCCGGCTCTCCAGAAGCGATTGCAGAGCTTGCTGTTGCCACCTAGAATCCTTCAGCCAACAGCACATCCTGTACATCGACCAAGGATGGCTAACATCTGAATGCTGGTAGCAAAGTCAGATTCACAAGGAGAGCCTATGAAAATCGATTTTACTGATCGCGTCGCGATAGTCACTGGTGCCGGAGGCGGCCTGGGCCGGCAACACGCATTGGAACTTGGCCGACGCGGTGCCAAAGTTGTGGTCAACGACCTCGGCGGCAGTGTCGACGGCAGCGGTGGCTCTGAATCTGCTGCACAACAGGTGGTAGAAGAAATCCGCGCCGCCGGAGGCAGCGCCATCGCCAATACCGCATCGGTCACCGATATCGATGCCGTCCGGGACATGGTTGAACGCACAATCAGCGCTTGGGGCCGCGTGGACATTCTGGTCAATAACGCCGGCATTCTGCGCGACAAGACTTTCGCCAAACTGGAATTGGCCAACTGGCATGCCGTCATCGATGTCCATCTGACAGGCAGTCTGAATTGCACCAAGCTGGTCTGGCCACATATGACCGAACAGAACTATGGTCGACTGGTGATGACCACGTCCACGTCCGGATTGTTTGGAAATTTCGGACAGAGTAATTACGGCGCTGCCAAACTGGGATTGGTTGGTTTTATGAATACGCTGCGTTTCGAAGGCGCCAAGTTCAATATCCATACCAACGCCATCGCGCCGATTGCCGCCACGCGGATGACAGAAAATCTGCCTGGTTTCGAAGACAGCGCCGAACGGCTGGCACCTGAACTGGTGACTCCTGCAGTTGTCTTCCTTTGCAGTGAACAGGCACCCAATGGACGCATTATCCAGGCCATGGGTGGTCGTTACTTCGCAGCGGATGTACGCGAAAACAAAGGTGTTGAATTGGGCCTCGATGCCAGTGTTGAAGATATCGCCGGGCATATTGACGAGATACTGGATATGACCAGCAACGCGGGTATTCTCGAGCGCGATCCTCACCGCTGAGTCAACGTCGCGACCTGTCTGAATAGCCAGATAGCCACCAATTACTCGCAAACTGCTCGCCGGATAGCCCATGCCAAAACGAATATTACTCCTCTCAGCCTACGATGCCGTCAGCCATCGACTGTGGCGGGAGCGACTGCAGGCGTTGTTCCCGGAGTACGACTGGCAACAGCTATCACTCCCTCCGCGCCATTTTACCTGGCGCATTCGTGGCAATAGTTTGCAATGGGCGCTGCAGCAAAAAACCGTGCTGCGGCAACACTACGATCTCATTATCGCGACCTCCATGGTGGATCTGGCCAGCCTGCGCGGACTCATACCGCAGCTGGGTAGTATTCCAACTGTCGTGTATTTTCACGAGAACCAGTTCTTCTACCCGCCCGGTCAACAGCCGTCCACCAACATCGAGCCGCAGCTCGTCCCTGTCTATGCAGCCCTGTGCGCAGACCAAGTCGTGTTCAATAGCAATTTCAATCGCGACACGTTTCTGAAAGGCACCAGCTCGCTTTTCAACAAACTGCCAGATGATTTGGGTGGGGCTATCGATCTGGCACTTCAGTCCAGCTGCGTTATCCCTGTACCACTGGACGATGAGGAATTCGAAACCGTAGCTGAGAGCGAGGCAGACAGTCACGAAACTTCGCTGCTGCAGGTGGTCTGGAACCACCGCTGGGAGTATGACAAGGGGCCGGAGCTTTTGTTGGCAGTGGCTGAAGCGCTGCTCGATGAGGCGCTACCCGTATGCCTGCACGTGGTTGGCCAGCAGTTCCGGCAATGCCCTGACACGTTCATCAGACTCGATACAGTATTGGCAAAGATTGCCCAACAGCAACATGGGGTGCGAGGCGCATTCGGCTTTATCACGCAACGGCAGCAGTATCTGCAAATTCTTGCCTACTGCGATGCCACCCTTTCAACCGCAGCACATGACTTCCAGGGATTGGCCCTTCAGGAAGCCATCGCCCTTGGTTGCACACCATTGGCACCGGCTACACTTGCCTATCCGGAATATTTAGACGCAGAATTTCTGTATGAGGTGGAGAGTGATATTACAGCGACGGCGGAGCAGATTAGCAAGCGCCTGCGCCATTACTGTCAACTCAAGGAGAGTCGCAAGACTTTGCCGCAGGCTGATGTCTCGCACTACAAAGGCTCGGTATTGCGAGCCTCCTATGCAGCACTCTTCGAAAGAATGATGGCCTAGCTAAAACTATTGCACCGGCTCAAGAATAGGAAAATCAATTTCCTGACCTATTTGAATGCGATTGAAGTCCAGCTCGGGATTGTACTGGCGCAATAGCCACACTGGCGTGGAATAGCGGTTGCGCGCGATAACGCCAATGTTGTCCCCACGCCGGACACGGTACTTGTCGACGTTTTGAATGCGAAAGTTACTGAAAAATTCCTGCTGCAAAGAAGAGTGGTATTCACGTCTTCTGACTTCGAATTCGGCAATATTGACCGCTGTAAAATCCAGTCGCAAACGGTCGCCAATAATGACCGGATCACGATAAGCCATGTTATTCAATCGGCGCAGATCCCAGGCGCGAATGTCCAGCCATTCGGCATAGTGACCCAAGGTTTCCGAAGCCTGAATCTCAATCGTATTGTTACTGGCTACCGAATAATCCGAGGGGTCAGCCGAGAGCTCCTCATTGAGCTGCTCATTGTTTTCCGCCACATCCACTTCAGGATCAAGCGCCACGACATCCTGTTCGGCAACAGACACGGCCGAATCCAGCTCCTGATTGTCAGGTAACACTGCCGCCGGTGGTAACAAGTCATTGACTACGCTGGCCTGGTCTGGCGGTGTGTTAGGCGCTGACACGGCGGCCGTGGCTCGACTGGGTTGTGCGGGCGCTTGTGCCGGACGCTGTGCAGGTGGTGTTGCGGGTGTTGTGTCTTGCTCGGCGGGCGTGGTATCTGGTGCTTCGTTGTAAACTATTTCGGTGGGCGGTGTGGGTCGGCCACCGGCTTCGATAGCCGCCAGTTGCTCACCATCGGGACCAAACCCGGGCAGACGCAATTCCTGACCAGGATAAATAAGATGCGGGTCATCAATGCCATTGGCGCCGAGCAATTCCGGTTCTGCAACACTGTAACGCGCCGCAATCAGCGAGACGGTATCGCCGCGCCGCACGGTATAGACACCACTGTCATTCACCGCTTGATCAACCGCCGCGGCGAGCTGATTCGCATTGGCATTGTCTTGCGGTAGCAGCAGGCGCTGGCCGATCTGAATACGGTTGCGGCTGGCCAATTGATTGAGTGCGGCGAGCTGACTAACGGTAGTGTTAAACCGTGAGGCAATCACCGACAGACTATCGCCACGCTCGACGACATAGGCCACATCCGGTGTTTGTACGGCAAATTTGAAATCATTGGGAATCATGGCCAGCAAGTTATTGCTGGATACTGCACCGGCTCGCACTTTGATCGGAAAGCCGCGCGGGATGCGCTTGTTGCCTTCCCACACCACCGGGCGCAAGGCCGCGTTATCGGCACGGAGTTGCTCAAGGCTGACGCCAATGGATCTGGCAAAGACTTCGGCATCGATAAATGAGTCTGTCACGACCTCTACGAAATCCGGATAGGAATCGAAATTGACTTCACCATAAAATTCTTCGGCACGCTCTTCTACTTCAAGCACGGCGAGAAATTGCGCATAAAAATTACGCGAGGCAAACCCGAAAGCCCGGCCACGATAGTTGGCGACGATTGTTTCGATATCCGTCGTGCCGGTTTCACGCACGGCGCGAGCGATACCGCCGGCGCCGTGATTATAAGCCGTTAGCGCCAAAGGCCAGGTTCCCAACACTGAATAGTTGTATTGCAACAGGCTCATGGCCGCTTCTGTGGCAATGTAGGGATCCATACGTTCATCGACAATATGATCAATGCGCATAAAGCGTTGGCCCGTGGCACGCCCAAACTGCCACATGCCTGCGGCCGAGGCACTGGAGAACGCGCCGGGATTGAAAGACGATTCAACGTGCGGCAAGACACCCAGTTCGGGCGGCAGATTCTTGTCGGCGATGACTTGCTGAATATGTTCACGGTAGGCGCCGGAACGCTGCAATCCGCCTAGAAACCGGTCGGACTGACCTAGCTGCCAACGCACGTTGGAAGCTGCATCACGCAAGGTTTCGTTACTGACATCCTCAGGCCACAGGGCGAGGATTTCCCGCTGGTTGCGAGTCAAGCCACTGCGTTTGCCGCTACCCAATACCCGCAAATCCTCGCGAATCCGCGTACGCGTTGATTCTATACGCTGGCGATCGCGCGGCAGGGCCGCGTAGATGACGGAGAGATGCTGGGAATCGTGCAGGAAACCACTCTGGGTATCGACTTGCGTGTAAACCTTGACCCAGAAATCAACAGCCGGTTCCAATTCCGGAGGATGGGGAAACAGCGCATCTGCTTGCGCCACAGCGACCTTAGCCGAGCCGAACGCGGCCAGCAGCACAAAGGTCAAAAGAGTAGTACGCCACGATTCTGCCAGAGTTATGTTCATTTTTATCAGAATTTTCAAACTGTTCCGACCTGTCGCAAAGCCTTGTTGGGCAACGGGCTAGAACATATCAATTATGTTTTCAATCGCCAAGCGAAATTGGTGAGTCACTATCAATGTATCGCCGAATCGAATGCCAACTTGATGACTGGCGAGAGATTCAGCGCCCGACTAGCTAATAAAGCAGGTATGCAGGGAGAGTACGCGTATTGCCAGAGCCTGCCGCATCATGCGGCAGCCAGCCCGACAGTCAACTTATGGAATCTCATCCAACTCGGCACCTTCTTTGACAGGTACCATCAGGTCTTCACGCGTAACATTCATGTAAAGAATCACATTGGAGGCAATATAGATCGAGGAGTAAGTACCAATCACAACACCAATAATCAGCGCCACAGCAAATCCTTGTGTCGCCTCACCGCCGATAAAGAGTATCGAAAACAATACCAGCAAGGTTGTAAAGGAAGTAATCAACGTGCGGCCGAGAGTCTGGTTGAGCGAAACATTGACCATTTCCAGCGGCGATCCCTTGCGCATGCGCCGAAAGTTTTCGCGAATACGGTCCGACACTACGATAGTGTCATTCAACGAATAACCAATAATAGCCAGCAGGGCAGCGAGCGTATTGAGATTGAACTCAATTCTGAACAGCGAAAAAATACCCAGCGTAATAATCAGGTCATGGGCAAGCGCAACCACTGCCCCTACCGAGAACTTGAACTGAAAACGCACGGCGATGTAGACCATGATAATGCCCAACGCCACCAACATGCCCAGGCCGCCCTGCTCTGCCAACTCTGCACCCACCTTGGCACTGACGTAGTCAGACCCCATGAGGGTTATTTCACTGCCACTGTTATTGCGCAACAAAGCTGCAATGGTTTCACCGACCTCGGCCGCCTGCGCGGCCTGATCAGTTACGGCGACAGTCTCGTCTACCGGAAGCAAAACACGAATATCCCGGTCCGAACCAAAATTCACAACCACGGCCTCGTCGTAGCCGTTGTTGTTCAGCGCTGCATTGACACTTTCCAGATCAATAGCCTCTGAGTAGTTCAAACGCACCGCAGTACCACTGGTAAAATCGAGACCGAAATTAAGCTGATTCACTGCCAACGAAATAATGGACACCACCACCAAAATCGCTGAAATAGTGCCAGCGATTTTGCGCACGCCCATGAAGTCAATGCTTGTATCTTGTATATCAATCATTCGCTAATCCGCTAACGGCCTCAATCAGGTTGCAGTTTTTTCAGGCGCTGGATAGCTACCAATAGAAAGTTTTTGTACTTTGCGCCCGCCATAGATCAGATTGATCAGGGCACGCGTGCCGACAATCGCCGTGAACATGGAAGTGATAATGCCGATCATCAGGGTCACGGCAAAACCTTTGACCGGGCCGCTACCGATGGAAAACAACACCAGCGCGACCAAGAAGGTCGTCAGGTTGGCATCCAAAATTGTAGTAAAGGCGCGGTCATAGCCGGAATCGATAGCTTGCTGCGGCGACATGCCGGCGCTCAACTCTTCCCTGATCCGTGTGAAGATCAATACGTTGGCATCCACGGCCATACCCACGGTCAGAACAATACCGACGATTCCTGGCAAGGTAAGTGTTGCCGGCAATACAGACGACAATACGGCGAAGATCAATAAAATATTCATGACAAGGGCGACGTTTGCTGCCAAACCGAAGACCCGGTAATAAGCAAACATGAAAAGCACAACCAGCGCTGCGGCGACTTCAACGCCTTCAATACCTTGCGCCAGATTTTCTGCACCCATGGAAGGGCCGATCACCGATTGTTCAACGATCGTCATCGGCGCCGCCAATGAACCGGAGCTGATCAACAACGACAAGTCCATCGCTTCACGTTGCGACAAACCGGTGATCACAAAGGTACGCGGTAAAGCGGTACGGATCGTCGCATGACTAATCAGTCGCTTGTCTTCATAAAATTCTGTTTCTTCGACTTCTTCGCCGTTCTCGTCCAGATAAGTATTGGTCCGCGAACGGGTTTCGATCAGCAGGATATCCATGTTGCGACCAACATTGTCGCGCGTCACACGGTTGATCTGGTTGCCGCCCTGGGCATCGAGATTGATCTGCACTTGCGGCAAACCATTCTGATCGAGTGAGGGCCGCACACTGCTGATACGATCGCCTTGCAGGATGACGTCGTTGTCGACATTCAGCAATTGGCCTTCGAATTCGTAGGTTTCATAACTGGTGCTTGGCGCACCTGGTTCTGCTTCCAGATGAAACTGCAACGTCGCAATGCGTTGCAGAATACTGATCGCCTGCGCCGGGTCCTGTACACCTGGCAGCTCAACGACAATACGATCAGAACCTTGCTGTTGCACGGTTGGTTCCGACACACCCAGGGCATCTACACGATTGATCAATGTCGTGCGATTAGCCTGCAAAGTATCGCGCTGGATTTGCAAAATTGTGTCTGGCATCAGACGAATATCGAGGATAGACATGCCCTCGGCATCACGGTTCTGAAACTGCATCTCGATGAATGTCTCGGCGAGAATACTGCGTGCCGCCGAGCGATCCTGAGCACTGCCAAAACGCAGTTCCAGATGGGTGTTATCAATCAGATTCATGCCGCGTGAGCGGATTCGCTCTTCGCGCAAAATTGAACGGGCATTGCTGAGCGTATCTTCCATGCGCCGCTGCAGCGCCGCATCCATATCCACTTCCATCAGAAAGTGCACGCCGCCTTGCAAATCCAGGCCAAGACTCATCTTGCCAGCACCGATTGCCTGCATCCAGCCAGGCGTAGTGGGCGCAAGATTCAGCGCAACGATATAGTCGTCGGTCAAGGCTTCTTCGATGGCAGACTTGGCCCGCAACTGATCGTTGACATCGTTAAAGCGCAGTAGAACCGAACCGTCCTCAACTTCTTCGCCAAAGAACTCTATTTGTGCCGCTTCCAGCGCCGAGGTAATGCCCGCCAGATCAGCCTCTGTGACCGGGAAGGTCGCATTGCTGATCTGAATGGCCTCGTCATCCGGATAGAGATTGGGTATGGAGTAAAGCAGCCCCCAGATAACAACCAACAGGATGAGGATATTTTTCCAGGCCGGATAACGATTCAACATAAGATCAGTTTCACATAATTGGTTTCAGGCCGTCGGCCCGAGTCGATGACTGGCTGAGATTGCAAATAACGTGCAATCAAAATGTATAGTGCGCGCAGTCAGATTTCCTTGATCGTGCCTTTGGGCAACGCCGCAGCAACAGAGGATTTCTGCAGCTTCATTTCCACCCCTTCGGCCACTTCAATAGCGATGTACTCTTCACTGACGCGAGTGACCTTGCCGAGCAAGCCACCGGAAGTCATTACTTCATCGCCCTTGCCAATATTGCCAATCAGTTCGCGATGTTCCTTGGCACGCTTGGATTGCGGGCGCCACAAAATCAGGTAGAACAGCAGAAACATGCCGCCAAACAGTATCAGGTTATAGGTCATGGACGGCTGGGCCGCGGCTTCCTGCGCATAGGCAGTAGGGAATAAAAGGCTCATTACTGTTCTCTCGATATGTCAAACAAAGTGTCAAAAGTCGGTTGTTCGCTCGCGCCATCGGCTAGCGTCCAATCTTGTGCTCAGTCGAAATCGCGCAGATCTTGCCTGGCTGCGCTTTGGCCCGAGGCATCATACGCACTCTTGCCAGCCTAAGCTTTAACTTGGGCCAAAAGGGCTGAATTCAAGCAAGGCCGGCGAGTTTTTCGATCTTGCCTGCCTGCATGCCGCGCTAACCCGCGTCTTCCGTGGCCTGATCGGCATGGAAGCGGCTCACGAAGGCGCTCAATCTACCTTGTTCTATAGCCCCACGCAAACCCTGCATCAGGGTTTGGTAGTAGTGTAGATTGTGAATAGTATTCAGTTGTGAACCGAGAATTTCTTTACATTTATCAAGATGATAGAGATAGGCTCGGGAAAAATTCTGGCACGTGTAGCAGCTGCAGTTCGGATCCAGCGGTCCGGTGTCGTCGCGGTACCGGGCATTACGCAGACGCAGCAAGCCCTGCGATGTAAACAGATGGCCGTTGCGGGCATTGCGCGTGGGCATGACGCAGTCGAACATGTCGATGCCTTGCTGGACGGCATGGACAATGTCTTTCGGGGTACCAACGCCCATTAAATAGCGCGGCTTGTCCGCCGGCATACGCGGCGCGCAATGACTGACAATCGCTGCCATCTCGTCTTTCGGCTCGCCCACGGACAGACCACCCAGCGCATAGCCTGAAAAACCAATGGTCTCGAGCATGGCTAGCGACTCATCGCGCAGCGCCGGATACATGGAGCCCTGCACAATACCGAACAGGGCCGCCGGGTTGTCACCATGAGCCTGCTGACAACGCTGCGCCCAGCGCATGGACAATTCCATCGAATGCCGCGCTTCCTTTTCCGTAGCCGGGTATGGCGTGCATTCGTCAAAGGCCATGATGATGTCAGAGCCCAGCTTGTGCTGTACTTCAATGGCCGACTCGGGCCCCAAAAATATCTGCGCACCGTCAACCGGGGAGCGAAACCGCACACCCTCTTCAGTGATCTTGCGTATCTCGCCCAATGAGAAAACCTGAAAACCGCCGGAGTCGGTCAGTATGGGTTTCGACCAGCCCATGAAATCATGCAAGTCGCCATGGGCATTAATCACTTCGGTGCCGGGGCGCAGCATGAGATGAAACGTATTGCCCAGCAGAATTTCGGCGCCGGTATCGGCAACCTGTGCCGGGTTCAGGCCTTTCACGGAACCATAGGTACCCACGGGCATGAAGGCCGGGGTCGCTACGGCGCCGCGAGGAAACTGCATTGTGCCCCGGCGTGCCTGTCCATCATTGGCCTGGACGGTGAATGTCATGTGGCTGCTACTCATGGTGCTGATCAATGCTCCCGAGTGGCCTTGAATTCAATATCCGGCCAGCGTTCTTCCATCAGCTGCAGATTGACGCGAGTAGGCGCCAGATAAGTCAGGTAACCACCACCGTCTATAGACAGATTGTCATTGGCCTTCTTGCGAAACTCTTCCAGCTTTTTCTTGTCGTCGCTGTAGACCCAGCGCGCGCTGTAAATAGTCGCCGGCTCATAGATACAGTCGACCTTGTATTCGTCCTTGAGACGATAGGCAACAACTTCGAATTGCAGCACACCGACTGCGCCGACGATCAAATCATTGTTGCGTAACGGCATAAAAACCTGAACTGAACCCTCTTCGGCCAGTTGGGTTAAGCCTTTTTGTAACTGTTTCAACTTCAACGGATCTTTCAGGCGTATTCGTCGAAACAGCTCCGGTGCAAAATGCGGTATGCCACGAAACTTCAGTTCCTCGCCCTGGGTAAACGTATCGCCAATTTGAATCGTGCCGTGATTGTGCAAGCCAATGATGTCGCCGGACACCGCTTTATCAGCCGCGGCCCGGTCGCCGGCCAGAAAAGTCACCGCATCGGCAATTTTCACGTCCTTGCCCAGACGCGTATGACGCATCTTCATGCCCTTTTGAAACTCGCCCGAGCAGATACGCATAAAAGCCACGCGATCGCGATGATTCGGGTCCATGTTGGCCTGGATCTTGAACACGAAACCACTGAATTTTTCTTCCTCGGCTTTCACAACGCGTGTTTCTGTTTCCCGGTCTTGCGGCGACGGCGCCCACTCGATGAAATCATCAAGCATTTCTCGCACGCTGAAATTACCCAGCGCTGTACCAAAATAAACAGGGGTCAGTTCACCCTTTATATAGGCATCACGATCAAATTCGTGGCTTGCGCCTTTAACCAACTCAATCTCGTCTTTGAAATCACCGTGATAACTGCCCAGCAACTCGCGCGCCTCCGCACTATCCATGCCATCGATACGCAGATCGTCAGACAACTTGTGCCCCTGCCCCTGCTTGTAAACATGAATTGTATCGGTATAGAGGTTGTAAACACCCTTGAGTGACTTGCCCATGCCAAGCGGCCAGTAAATCGGCGCACAGCGAATATTGAGGACGGTTTCGATCTCATCGAGTATCTCAATCGGGTCGCGGATGTCCCGGTCCAGTTTATTCACAAACGTAAAAATCGGCGTATCCCGGAGTCGGCACACATCCATCAATTTGATGGTGCGCTCTTCCACACCTTTGGCGCCGTCTACTATCATGAGCGCCGAGTCCACCGCGGTAAGCACTCGATAAGTGTCTTCCGAGAAATCTTCGTGTCCGGGCGTGTCGAGCAGGTTAACCATGCGCTCTTTGTAGGGAAACTGCATGACAGAAGACGTGACCGAGATGCCGCGCTGCTGCTCCATGGCCATCCAGTCCGATGTCGCATGACGGTCAGCCTTCTTGCCCTTTACCTCACCCGCGACTTGAATCAGATTACCCAATAACAACAGTTTTTCGGTAATGGTCGTCTTCCCGGCGTCCGGGTGCGATATGATGGCCAACACCCGGCGGCGCTGGATTTGGTTGAGCAATGACTGTGCAGACATGGGCGAATTCTGTGTAACCGGGCTCTGGTGCGGCCGGTCAGGTTGAAAAAAGGCGCGATTATAGCAGCTGCCGACAGCCCACACACCCGGATTCCGCAACCACTAACAGTGCGTCGGTGAGAGTTGTGCGAACGCGGCACCCATAAAATCAAACCGCTACACAGCTGAAATGATGTAGCCAAGTGGAGAGATACCATGGATTTCACTCTGACCTCCGAACAGCGTGCTCTGCAGGAGTCAGTCAGGCAATTTGCCCAGGCTGAACTTGTCGGGCCAGCCCGGGAAATTGAGCTAAACGACCAACCACCCGGCATTGAGTTACGTAAACGTTATGCCGAACTGGGCTATCTTGGCATTAATCTGCCTACAGAACTTGGCGGCGCCGGACTGAGCCATCTTGATGCCGTGCTGGTACTCGAAGAATTGGCCAAAGTCTCTATTGCTGTGGCCTTTCCTGTCTTCGAATCCTGCTTTGGCCCTTGTCTGGCCATCGCCCATTTCGGCAATAGCGATTTGCAGAATCAGGTATTGCCTCGTGTTTGTAGCGGCGAACAAGTCATTGCGGTGGCCATGTCAGAACCCGATGCCGGCTCTGCCTTGACTGATCTGCGCACTCGCGGCGTAGCCAGTGGTGGCATGATACGCATCAATGGCAGCAAGCGTTGGTGCTCCGGCGCCGGTCACGCCGATGCCTATGTGGTTTATTGTCGCCTTGATGATACGCCTGGCGCCAAAGGCATCGGTGCCGTCCTGGTGTCTAAAGACACCCCCGGCCTGAGCTTTGGTCAGCCAGAACAACACATGGGCTTTCGCGGCATTAGCAGCGCCGATATGTTTTTCGATGAAGTCGAAGTCCCGGCCAATCAGGTTATTGTCCCGGCCGGAGGTTTCGGCAAACTGATGGACGCCTTCGATCTGGAGCGCTGTGGTAATACCACGATGTCACTGGCCATTGCCCAGTCATCTTTTGACTATGTGCTGGATTACGTACAGGAACGCCAACAATTCAGCAAACCGCTGATTGACTTTCAGGCAGTACAAATTCATCTGGCTGAAATGAAAATGCAACTTGATGCTGCCAGACTGTTGCTCTACCGCGCCGTGGTCAATGCCGCATCCGGATTACCAAGCGTTGGAGAAAGCTCCATCGCCAAGTGCTATGCCAACGAAACTGTGCGCAATGTTACCGGCAAGGCCTTGCAGCTCATGGGCGGCTATGGCTATTCCAAGAGCTATCCACTGGAACAAAAAATGCGCGACGGCTGGGGCTGGGGAATCGCCGGTGGCGCCATCGATATTCAGAAGGTTAATATCGCGGCAGCGCTCGCCGGCAGACGTTTTAATCAGCGCGCTACTTAACGCAGACCAGCAGGAGACAATCGCAAGCCATGCAGCCCATGCGTTTACTAATAACCGGCACTGCCAGTGATGACCGTATCACCGGCACGCTACTCAGTGGTGAATTGACAAGCTCGATGGCGCTGGTGCTCATGCCCTCCGGGGAAATGCTCGGAACCGCCCTGCTTACTACGCCAGATGGCGACAGCCTGCAAAGTGCCAATCCTGATACCGAAGTGCATTTGCAATTGTCTGCCAACATTGCAGTGCAAACCGGGCAACTTATTGTGCAGGCCGATGCCCGGCCGGAAGTTGCCGATCAATTTATGGCGCAGATCGAGTGGCTTGACCCAGAGCCTATGCTGCCGGGGCGCAACTACCAATTGACGGCGCCAGCAGGCACGACCCGGGCCGCAATCAGTCGCCTGAAGTATCGCCTCGATGCCGGGCAGCAAGCTGCGGCCAGCGAATTACAAACAGGTGAAACCGGCGTGGTCAATCTGGCTTTGTCGGACGCCATCGCTTACGACCCGGTAGCACTATGCCCCGCACTGGCAGAATTTACGCTACACAGTGAGAATTCGCACACAGTGCTCGGTCGCGGACACGTGTTACACGGTCTGCGCCGGGCCAGCAATGTGCACTGGCAGGCCCTGGCAGTGGACCAACAAAGTCGCGCTGCTATCAAGCAACAAACACCCAAACTTATCTGGCTTACCGGATTGTCAGGGTCAGGCAAATCAACCATCGCCAACTTGTTGGAAAAGAAATTGTTGGCCTGTGGTCGCCACTCCTATTTACTCGACGGCGACAACGTGCGACATGGCTTGAACAAGGATCTGGGCTTTACCGACGCCGACCGCGTGGAAAATATTCGCCGCGTTGCTGAAACCGCCAAGCTGATGCTGGATGCCGGCCTCATTGTCATCAGCAGCTTTATCTCACCCTTCCGAGCCGAGCGAGCCATGGCGCGGCAACTGTTGCCGGCAGGGCAATTCGTTGAGGTATTTGTGAATACGCCGCTAGCGGTGTGTGAGGAACGTGACCCGAAAGGGCTTTATGGCAAAGCCCGCCGCGGCGATATCAAGAATTTCACCGGCATCGACAGCCCCTATGAGGCACCTGAAGCCCCGGACCTGATAATCGATACCGTCAACATGTCGCCGCAACAAGCAGCCGAACGAATATTCGAATCGCTGCAGTTGTAAGCAATTTGCAAGTCGGCGAAATGGATCGATACCGGGAATGTATCCAGGGGCTAGTGCAGGACAGCGCCGGACGGCTTGATGCGGCTTTCAGCAAACTCCGGATGCAGAATGTCCAGACGCTTGACCAATAGCAAATCATGCCGCGAGAGTTGGTCAAAATCATCCAGCGAACGCACATCAATATCATCGAGCAAGACACAAACCACGTCATCGTCCTCAACATCGACAACAACACAAGACTTGAAGCCGTTTAAAGTATTGAGCGAAGCGAACGAGCCGACGTCAAAATTGTGCACTGGCAAACTGCCATCGGATTGTTTTAACAAACCACAAGAAGTAAAAGCCACGCCAAAACCGGCGGCAGCGACAACGTGTATAATATCGATGATGTCTGGATCAGTCAGGTCGACTCGCACAGTATCAGTCATAGGTTGATTGCTGCTGATATTGCGTTGATTGACCAGTTTCAGAAACAGGTTGATGTCTTCCTGATTCCACTCCAGTGTCTCTTCAGTTTCCGAACGCGTACTGTCCGACGAGAGACTCAGCACGCTGGTCTCAATCGTCAGATCATGGATCTCTGTTTCGGGAGGACAAGGCACTACCATGGCAACCGAACAGTAGCCTTCGCTACTTTCAGCGCTGAGGCGCCAGAGAAAAGGGATGTCGCCACTTAATTCAATCATTTACTACGACTTCGAAGTAAGAAGTGATTGTTAACATACCATACTAATGGGGTCGGCAGAATAAGATTCAAGGTTAGATTTTTCACCCGTAAAATTCATCGCCGAACACCCTTACTTACGACGACAAGCTCGCAAGACTTTACAACTCATTGTAGTAAACTATTGAGGAGTAACGCTTTTCATAGAATTTTGTGCTACCGGTTTTTCTCCACAGAATCTGTGGATAACTTTGTTAATAAATTCTCGAAAAATCGCGCAAACCGCGTAAATACGCCCAATTGACACAAATTGATTAAAAATTAGGCAATCAAATTAGTTGTTAAATATCAGTATGTTAGACGTTATGGAAAGATCAGTTAAAAATAATACCCGTGTATTTACAGATTTTTGTGACCAGCGGGTAAATTATGTGCATAAAAACAAGGGTGATTTTGACCTTGCCGTAATCAACCTCTCTTTTGTTGCTGTTTTTATTGAAGTTTTTACATCTATAATAACGTTCGTTCACAAAGCTGCCAGAAACCTCCTAATCGACCTGAGTATATGACCCGACGCTCCCCTCTTGTAATCGCCCTGATTGTCATCAGCTTGTTAGTGGTTTTGTTCGCCAGTGGCGTCTGGCGTCAATATTCTATGGATGACGCCGCCCGCACCCTCACCTTACGGGTGGTCGAAAACACGCTGAGCAGTGGCACGGCACAAACCCTGATTGAATACGCCCACCCGGACCTGTTGACCGCTATACCGGCCGAGTCGCTTAACGCCTATGTCGCGTCTATCCCACGCGCGCTCGGCGACCTGGAGGCGCTGACAACGCTCAGCGGTGGCGCTGACATACCGTTGCTACCCTTTGGGAGTACCCCGAGTGTCGCTCAGTTCACTGTGGGACTGATGTTTACCGAAGCGCCTGGCGAAGCGCGGATAACACTGACACGCCTGAACGAACAGTGGCGCGTCATGTCTTATGATATCGCCTCCCCTTTGCTGGCTAACTAATAATAGATAAACGCAAACAACCCGCCCGAGGAGTCCTCGAGCGGGTTGCTCAGTTCATGTGACAGGTAGCAAGCCAGTTGCGAAGCTTGCAGCTGGTTTAACGCGAGAAGAGACTCGCGGCAGTGGGTACCAGAATAATGGCGCATACCATGGCTATCAGCACGTCCCGGTCCAGACCATAGAGCCAGAGAGTTTCATCCGGCAAGTTAATACTGGCCACACCAAGCAGCACAATGGCAATGAAGAACCAGTTGCGGCTAACCAACAAAATGGCCAATACGAAAGCCAATGAGAACAAGATGACATAATTGCTCTCCAATCCCAATTGGCTCAGAGTGACATTGGCTATCGCAATACCAAGCGTTGCGAACAGCACTGCCATATAGGCAAAGGGCTTCAGAGCCCGATTCGACTTTTGCATAAATCCTCCCGATCAATTTCATTTCAAAATTGACACTTGGCGACTATATGTCGCGTCATAGGCAATGGAAATAGCAATTTCCCAGAGTGGGAGCCAGTTCAAATCAGGACTGTGCGGCAATCGACAGTATGACTGCAAGTCACTGTATTCGCGGGGGATTTATGGGTAGAAAAGTAAGCTAACACTCTAACCAGTGTGGGTGCGGAACAGTCTTACTCAGCCACGACGCGCAGCAGCTGCTGATAATCGGTGTAACCAGTCAGAATCTTGTGAATACCATCTTGCTTCATGGTACGCATGCCGTCCTTCAGTGCCTGGGCACGAATGTCATCCAGCTCGGCTTTGCGGTAGATCATGCTCTGCAATTCGTGGGTACCTACCAGCAGTTCGTGAATACCTGTTCGGCCTTTATAGCCGGTATTACCGCATTCGTCACAGCCTACAGCACGCATCAGCTCATGCTTGCTGAAATCGAATTCCTGCATGTCCTGTTCAAACATCTCGCGACCGTAATTGTCCGCCAGATGATCGAGCTCTTTCTGTTCGGGCTTGTAGGGTTCTTTACACTTGGGACACAGAGTTCGCATGAGTCGCTGGGCCAATACACCCAGCAAGGCGTCGGAGAAGTTGACCGGGTCAAGGCCAAGATCGAGCAGACGGGTAATGGTCTCTGGCGCCGAGTTCGTGTGCAAGGTTGATAACACAAGGTGACCTGTCAGCGAGGCTTCGACGCCGATACTGGCGGTTTCATGGTCGCGCATCTCACCGATCAGAATTACATCCGGGTCAGCACGCAAGAATGCCCGCATCGCTGTGGCAAACGTAAAATCAATCTTCGGTAGCATCTGCACTTGCTGCAATCCGGGCTGGGTAATTTCCACCGGATCTTCAGCGGTCCAAATCTTGCGCTCCGGCTTGTTGATGTAACCCAGTACCGCGTGCAACGTAGTGGTTTTACCAGAACCGGTTGGCCCAACTACCAGAAACAGGCCGTGGGGATGTGCCGACAGATCAACCACCTTCTGATGATTGAGAGGATGCATATTCAACTTGTCCAGCGGCATCGCACTACCAGCAGCAAGAATACGCAACACGGCACTCTCACCTTGCACCGTTGGCACTGTGGCCACACGCAACTCGAGCTTCTTGCCACGCACTTTCAGCTTGCACTTGCCGTCCTGTGGCAAGCGTTTTTCCGCAATATTGAGCCGCGAGATAACCTTGATGCGGGCTATCAATGCCGCGCAGTGTTCCTTGGGGATTTTTAACAATTCCCGACAAATGCCATCCACTCGAATGCGCACGCCACCTGGGGCGTTGTCCTTGCCCGGTTCGATGTGGATATCCGAAGCCCCCAAGCGATCCGACTCAGTAATAATCCGGTTGACGAGCTGGATGATGGTCGAGGTTTCGGCAAGCGCTTCGTCTTCTTCATCCTCATCGCTGTCTTCGAGCTCGATACCCCCATCATCCATACCGGAGAAAATATCGTCGAAGCCCTCTTCATAATCGTCCGGCCCGCCACCCCGCAGGAACTGTAAAATATGCTCGGGCAAACCGACGCGGAATATATAGTTGCGAGCATTCACAACGCCCTGGATTTCCATGATGCGTTGATAATCGGAAGGGTCGTCGATCAGAATGACAGCCTCTTCCTTGTTGCCCGCTACCGGTAGCCAGAGATTGCTGCGCAAGTAACTTACACCGATGTTTTCCAGCAAGTCAGTTGGTAATTCATGGTTGGGGTCATACTTCATGTACGGAACGCGGTAATAATATTCCAGTGACTTGCCGATCATGTCTGCTTCAACTTTGAAGTCATCCATGAGCGTACGCGTTACTGAACCGCCGTACAGTGATGTTTTATTTTTCAGCTCATCCAACTCGGCGCTGGTGATCTTGCCCTTTTGCACCAAATAGTCGAAAGGCCCCTGGGTGCTTTGCAATGAAGAGCGAAATTGTTTGGCTAACATTTGACTGACCATCAAGGCATGCTTGAGGTCGATCTTGGTGAACTCGCGATCACCTTCAAAATTAATGAGCTGGATGACCCCTAACAGGATCTCATCCTTGATAGGCACAACAATCTGGGATTTGACCGCCCAGCCTTTGGCGTCGCTGAATTTGCTGTCAAATTGCAGACGGGGGTGAACATCCGTCAATTCCTTACTGTCTTTAACATTGCGAATAACCAGCGCGCGCTGACTAAGCGCTACGTATCCCGCCAGAGATGTCGTGCTGAAAGGCACACGAATTTCAATTGAGTCGTCGTCATCAGGATCACCGCCTTTGATGCTGGCCATGATCTCTTTGCCGTTATCAACGGACTGATAAATGGTAAACAGCCGCACACCAAGCAACTCAAGCAGGTCTTTTTCAACCTCCTTCATTGCCACTTTTAATTTCTTGCTGTACTTCAGGCGCTGATAGATTTTCGAGAGCTTGGCAACAAACTCGTCTTTCGAAGCACCGCCTGGCACATCGGATGCGTCCGATTCGATCTCTACATCATCTGTGGTTGCGGTTTCAGTCATTACCTTTCAGCCTCTGGTCAACCGTGCAAGCCGTTTTTGACTAGCACCACTGATCCAGTTTTCTATTGCGCTTATCGTTTGTGCAGTCTTTTGTGCAGTTTATCGTTCTACTACGCAATCAGCGTTGCTGGCCGACTATGTAATCATGGGTCGCGGCAAGCTGATAGTATTGTCCCGGTTTCCTGTTAGCGCGCTTGCTTGTGCTTAATTTCGCGCAAGGACTCAGGCGCATTGGAGAGTCCCGGCCTTGATCGAGACAGCGGCGCAGCATTTTTCCATGCCTTCGAGACCTGCTTATAGCCCGGTTGTCACATTAACAGAACAACTCAAAATGCCAGCAAATTCAAATAGATTCAACAGGTTTTTCGCGTTATTGCTGTTCCAATTCGCGACTTTTTCCAGCGTTTGGGCACAATTACCAGAATTGTCTTCGCGGCAATTGTCCTGGCTCGGCGACCAGATTTTCACCAATGAGTGCAACCGCGATCAGGACTGCCTCACCGGCTGGAACGAAGGTGAGCAATTCCCCTCCCTTGGAATTGGCCACTTTATCTGGATTCCTGCCGGCCAGCAGGCCCCATTTGAGGAAACTTTTCCGGCTTTAATCGATTTCATGCTCACCGAAGGTCTCGACGTACCGGACTGGATTGCTGCGGCCCGCCACAGCGGGGCGCCGTGGCAAAGCCGTTCCGAGTTTTATGCGCAGTTTGCCATGCCTAAAATGGGACAACTGCGCCGCTTTCTCTATGCAACGCGAAATGAACAGGCAGTGTTTATAGCAAGACGTTTATGGCAAACACTGCCGGAACTAACAGCTGGCCTACCTGCAGCGGAGGTGTCGGTCATTGAACAACGCTTCGAGTCAGTCGCCAGAGCGGCCCCACCTTATGGCTTGTATGCCTTGATTGACTACTTGCATTTCAAGGGTAGCGGCTTGCGCGTCAGTGAGCGTTATCAGGGACAAGGTTGGGGTTTACTGCAAGTCTTGCAGAACATGGAACCTGCAGCGACCGACCTTGACAGCTTCATTAACTCAGCGGCACGGATGCTCGAGCGGCGCGTGCGCAATGCACCCGAAGCACGCAATGAGCAGCGCTGGTTGGCTGGCTGGACGGCAAGATTGCAAACCTACCGGCCAGCTGCTGAGAACTAGGATCGCTGCGAATTGCTCCGACTTGCTACATTGAAACCGGTTGCGAGTTGGCCTATGCCAGGCAGATTCAGTTGCCCACTGATACAATACCCATTAACCTTCACTGTTTTTCGCCGCCCCTCCGGCTCAGGCCATGACCTATCAACGCCCGAATATTGAAAAGATGCAAGGATACTCTCCTGGTGAACAGCTCAATGACCCTGCGGTCATCAAGCTCAATACCAATGAGAACCCCTACCCTGTTTCAGAAAAAGCCCAAGCAGCACTGCGCAATCTGGATGCTGCTAGCTTAAGACGCTATCCGCCGCCACTGGCTGATGATTTCCGTCGGGCGGCAGCGCAACTGCATGGCATAAGTCCAGACAATATTATGGCCACCAATGGCGGCGATGAACTGCTGCGATTGATTCTGACCACTTATGTAGACAGCAACGAAACCGTTGCGGTAACACGGCCGAGCTACTCACTGTACCCCGTGCTGGTCGACGTTCAGGGTTGCAAACTTCACGAGATTGACTTGCAGGAAGACTGGTCAATGCCGGCAGATTTCGCCCAGCAGCTGCAACAGGCCAATGCCAAACTTTGCATTCTGGTGAATCCGCACGCGCCTAGCGGCAAATTGCTGAGTCAGGATTACTTGTCTGAATTGGCAGCGGCTTTTTCGGGTATTCTTTTAGTTGATGAGGCCTATGTGGATTTCATCGAGCCCGAGCAGAACTACCAGTCTGTGCCACTGATCGACAAACACGAAAATGTGCTGATCCTGCGAACAATGAGCAAAGGCTATTCACTGGCCGGCTTGCGTTTTGGTTATGGACTGGGCGCCGAAAGTCTCATTGCGCCAATGCTGTACAAGACCCGGGACAGTTACAACACCGACTTGATCGCTCAAAAACTCGCGTTGGCGGCAATCACCGATCAAGACTACGCCCAATCGACCTGGGAGCGGGTGCGTCAGTCGCGCAACTCGCTCACTGAGCAATTGAACTCACTGGGATTTACTGTCCTGCCCAGCCATGCCAATTTTGTGCTTGCACAAGTGCCCGACAAGATGGATGCCAAAGCACTGCAACTGGCATTGAAAGAACGCAAAATTCTGATCCGCTATTTCGATCAGGATCGCTTGCGGGACAAATTACGCATCAGCATTGGTACTGACGCTGAAAACGACCGACTGCTGGAAGCTTTACACGAACTGCTTGCCTGATTCTGGCTGCTTGCCAAACCTGTTTCGACACTCGGTCTATTGCTCGGGAACTGCGCATGACTGACAACGACAAACCAATCAGTGATAAACCGGCAAGAGACAAACACTACCCCTGCCCGGAGTGTCGCAAACCCATGTTGCGCCGCGAGGGCAAGAAGGGCCCGTTCTGGGGCTGCAGTGATTTTCCGAAGTGCCGGGCGACGCTCAATGACTTGCATGGCAAACCCAGCACCGAAATCAATGAAGACTATCGTTGCCCTCTGTGTACGCGACAGATGGTCAAAGCAGAAGCGGACAAAGGCGAATACTGGTTTTGCAGTGGTTATAGCAAGGGTTGCAAAGTGCGTCTGGCCGATCATAATGGCGCCCCAGAGCCTGCCTTTCGGTGCCGCAAATGTGGCAATCTGCTCACCAAACGCAAAGGTAAACACGGCGAATTCTGGGGCTGCCGCAGCTACCCGGAATGCAAAGCGACATATCACGATAGCGAAGGACATCCAGACTTTTGATTTTTTCACTACTCAACGTCAGAAAAAAAACAGCTGCCGCGCTGGCAGGCATCGCAATTGCTGCAGCAAGTCTGTGGGGATTGTCGATGTGGCAAGACATCTCGATGGCGGAGCTACTGCAAACCTTGCTCGCCATCGTGGTCATGCTGGCAGCCATCATGGTGGCCGCCGTTCTGATCATTGTCTGCTTTAAATTGTTGATGCGGCTACTTGGTAAATCCTCAGCAAGCGATCAGGATCGGGCTGAGTAAGAATTTATACTTTCTTTACTTAAGGCATCGGCAAGTTTCGCGACATGATTATCGCATCCTCGCGACCATCATTCCCGGGGTAGTAGTTTTTACGCTCCCCTATCTGGACAAACCCTAAGGTACGATACAACGCCAGTGCCGAGGCATTGGAAACGCGCGCCTCAAGAAAACACTGATGAGCATCCATCTTGTAGGCACGCTCCAGCAACAGCGTGCACATTTTACGGCCATAGCCCTGCCGTTGATACTCGGGATGGACACACAGGGTTAGCAAATGGCATTCGCCAATCGCCACCGACATGACGCCATGCGCAACGATTAACTTCTTGTTAGCCAGCACCCAACATTGGTAACCCGCGCGCAAACAGTCGATGAAAATTCGTTTACTCCACGGATGGTCATAAGCAGCAGCCTCGTTCTGAACCACCAGATCAAGATCGCTACTGCGCATATTACGAGCAAAGAACTGGGCAGATTTATTGGCTTCCATCAGCATAACACTCGGCATTACTTGCCGGACTGCAGTCGTTTCCGCAATGGTTGTAATTGTGCCCACACTTCCCGCTTCAGCTCAGGCACCTGCAGCATGGCCCCCAGGCTATGCGTACGGGTTAGATAGACATTGCTGGCCAGTTGGTAGTCAGCCAGATCCTGATGCGCCTGCGCTTCTGGCAGCAATTCCAGCAGCTGACTACTGAACACGAGCAAATTGGCGAATTTGTCGCGCTCCAGACGCTTCGTGATAAATCCACGCAAGGCCTGCGCTGCTTTGTCGGCGCCAGTCTCTGAGGCTGGCATAGCCGCTGAAAACGGCCACACAAACTCTTCGCTGTGGGTAGGCGTTTCCAGCTCGAGTGCGACTAGAATTGCTTTCAATAGCGCCGGGTATTCCTGTTGCATGTTGGCTGAGGCAATTGGCTCTTCGGCAAGCAAGCCAAGTTGTTCTGACACTGACCAATAGCGCAGACGGAATTGCAAACTCTGCGGTGCCTGGGTCGTGCGAGTTTCGGTTCGCGCCGCTTTAATCGCAGGTTGCTCCGGCGTGGCATTTGTTGCAGCCGTGACGGGATCGCCCTCAGCAGTCTCAGCAACCGGTTTCCGCGCCTGGGCTTTACCAACGCCTCCCAATGATTCGCGCACTGATTGCAAGTTGGCACTATGGCTTGGGTTCTTCACCGCCGGCTGACGAGTCTGGGCCGCTGTACTGGCGAGCTGTCGAGAATCAGTTGCAGGTTTGACAGGCGGCAATTCATAGACAGGCGACGGACGCGCACCAGGTAACGGCTGCCGTGGGTACAGAACATCAATACCCATAGCCGACAGATAGGCCTGACGCCTTTCTTCGCTTAACATGATTGTTTCACTGGCTAACCACTGCACATTGTTTAATCGAGGGGGAAGGCTGACACTGTTTCAGGTTAGTATGCAGCGCTCAATATACCGCTTTGCCAGTGCCTGCTCAACACGGCATCACCCCATGCCAATTACCCACAGTAGCAGCGGCCGTAAAGCTGCTTGAATGCGGCTGGCCATGGTTTGAAGTTACCGCCTATTCATGGTTGAATCCGGCATCTTGAATTATCGGAAAAGCCCATGAAAGCAATTCAGTGCCAGAGCTACGGCCCGCCTGAAAACCTCACTGTAGTTGAGTTGTACACGCCAGTCGCCGAAGCCGGACAAGCCATTGTTGAAGTGTATGCCGCATCATTGAATTTTCCGGACACCTTGCAGATTCAGGGCAAGTATCAGTTCCAACCTCCCATGCCATTCATACCCGGCTCCGAAATTAGCGGCGTCATCAAATCTGTTGGCGAAGGCGTGACTGACTTGTCACCTGGCGACCGTGTTATGGCTACACCGGGCATTGGCGGACTGGCTCAGGAAGTCGCTGTGGATGCCAAGGCGATCCGCAAGATACCCGAACAAATGGACTTCCCGACAGCCGCCGGGTTTGCCATGGTCTACACGACGTCTTACCACGCATTAAAACAACGCGCCCGATTACAGCCCGGAGAAACCTTGTTGGTACTGGGTGCCAGTGGTGGTGTTGGCTTGGCCGCCGTGGAACTGGGCAAGATGATGGGCGCGCGCGTGATTGCCGCAGCCAGCAGCGACGAGAAGCTGGAATTCGTCAAGCGCTGGAATCCCGATGCAGTTCTTAATTATGGCGATGGCGAACTGAAAGACAAAGTAAAAGCATTGACCGATGACCGCGGCGCTGATGTCATCTATGATCCGGTTGGTGGTGATTTATTTGACCAAAGCTGCCGCTGTATTAACTGGAATGGTCGCTTGCTCGTCGTTGGCTTTACCAGTGGTCGCATCCCCGAATACAAGGCCAACCTCGCTCTGCTTAAAGGCTCCTCGATGGTCGGCGTTTTTCTGGGCCGTTTTCGCAAGGAAGAGCCCGCCGCCTATGAAGAAAATTTCCGCGAGTTGCTAACGTTCTACGCCGACGGCAAGTTGAATCCAGTTGTTACGCAGACTTTTTCTTATCAAGACTACGTGCTTGCTTTTAACATCTTTCACGAACGCCGCGTGATGGGCAAAGTGACCCTGGAATTCAAGACTGAGTAATCCCCTCATGATGAGCGATGACGAAATCCGTCAGGATCTGGCGCAACTCAAAGACATAGTTGCAGAGCATAAAGCGCCGGGGATGCCACTGGCCGTGCATTCCGAAGTCATCGATGGCTATGAACTCGAAGTCTTTAGCAATATCCCCGCAAACCTGAGCCAATTGTATGCTCTGGGCTTGCAAGCACCCGATCGCGATTTTCTGGTCTACGACGAAGAGCGCTATAGTTTCGCCGACACATTAAAAATGACCCGTCAGCTCGGCCGCGTGCTAATCACTCAATACGGCATTGCCAAGGGCGACCGGATTGCTATCTGTGCGCGAAATTCGCCGGAATGGTGTATTGCTTATATGGCCGCTACCAGTATTGGTGCCATCGCTGTGCCAATGAATTCCTGGTGGCAGGGACCTGAACTGGAATATGGATTACGCGACAGTGGCTGCAAGATCATCTTTTGCGATGTGGCACGCCGCCAACAGATCGATGCCTACCTGAAGCCGCTGGAACTCTCACCTGTACTGATCAAACCTGAGACCACGTCGAACGAGCCTGAGTTTTATGCCCTGCTGGATGGCGTGGACCCCCTCAGCGATACGGAAATCGAAGCGCTGGCGGTCGCAGCAGATGACGACGCCTCAATCATGTATACCTCTGGTTCAACCGGCGAACCCAAAGGCGTACTGGCGACCCATCGATCTATTTTAAGCTCGATCTATACCTGGAAATTTGTCAAAGACATCAACGAAGTGCTGCGCCCCGAATTGCGCGAGGACAACCCCGAATTTCCACCTGCGATCCTGTCAAACGTACCCCTGTTTCATGTCACCGGTAGCCATGCACAGTTTCTCGCCTGTTTCCCGATACAGCGCAAATTTGTGATGATGTACAAGTGGGATCCGGACGTCGCCCTGGAAATGATCGAGCAAGAGCGTATTTCGGTTTTCCATGGCGTGCCCACCATGGCATGGGAATTGATGCATGCTGAAAAATTCGCCGACACTGACTTGCGCAGCCTGCGCAGTGTGCAAAGTGGCGGCGCTCCGCGGCCTCCAGAACACTTGAATCTGATAATCCAGAAATTTCCCCGCAAAGCATTGCCCGGACTGGGTTATGGCTTGACCGAAACCAATGCGATCGGCGCCATTATCACAGGTCAATTCTACGAGGCCAGGCCCCAAAGTACCGGCAGACCTTCGCCACCAGTCACGCAGATCAAAATTGCCAATGCGGCCGGCGAGGCTCTGGCAGCCGAAGAAATTGGGGAGATTTGCATCAAAGGCCCTTCCATCATGAAGGGCTATTGGAACAAGCCCGAAGCCACCGCTGAAGTCTTGCGAGATGGCTGGTTTCATACCGGTGATATCGGCAAGCTGGATGCTCTGGGCTTTCTGATCATTCTCGATCGCGCCAAGGACATCGTGATCCGTGGCGGCGAGAATATTGGTTGTGCGGAAGTCGAATATGCCATCAGTGAGCACCCGGAAGTTGCCGAAGCCTCGGTCTATGGCATTCCCGACACCCGACTGGGAGAAATCCCGGTTGCCAGCGTCATGTTGAAGAAAGGCGCTTCTGTGACAGAAGCCGAAATACAGGATTTTCTCACTACACGGATCGCCGCCTTTAAAATCCCGGCGCATGTATTCTTCCAGAGCGCACAACTCCCCCGCCTGGCAACTGGCAAGATTGCCAAGAAAGAACTGCGTCAGGATGCCATTGCGCAATTGGCTGACGCCTGATTCCAGTACCCGAGAACACTTTCCCGCGCTCCGCAACGGCTTAAAATTCAGTCACTTGCGTTACAGCAGATCAATCCCAAAAAACCTCGGCAATATTCACGAAATGGTCATATTCCTGCCCTAGTCTTGGCGCGAGTAAATACAGCTCATGCAGACAGTGAAAATATTTCTTCCCAGAGACCTTTTTTTCGCTGTAGATTGCGCCCATTAACACCGATAACTTGACTAGACACTCGGTTCACCGTTGTGCCTTTTCTACCAAAGCAATGTTTAACCCAAGCAGTGTTTTACGTTAACAGAGAGGCAGTCCATGAAAGAGCAAAAGTGGGATGACTTCGATTCAGGTAAAGAACTACTGGAAGCAGGTGCCGTTAACATCGAGCCGGAAGCGGCCAATGATGACGACAATGAGCAACCAGTTGCCAAAGGCAAAACCAGAGTGACAGAAATGCGCCGCCGTATCGAGGAGCGCCTCGATAGCAAACGCATTGCTCTGGAATATGACTACCTGATGCTGGACGATCTACCCGACCAGTTGGATAGTTCCGAAAACTTGCAATAGCGCCTTACCCTGTAGACGGGCAGGCTACCCATAGGCCGATCTTCGCGACCGGCCTTGCGGCAACTGCACCCGGTAAATTGACTCGCCACCGCTGATTAGTTATTCCCCGAAGCGGCGATACCCCCCACCTTGCAAGACCGCTGAAATCTATTGGAAATAGCGCTATCCAGTTTCGGGCTAACTTAGTACTATTGTGCGCTCAGCAAGATCGCGGTCCCAGTATGACTTATTGTGTAGCAGTGTCCGTTAACGCGGGCATGGTGTTTTGTTCCGACTCCCTGACCAATGCCGGCATTGATCAGGTATCTACTTACAGCAAGATGTTTCGTTTCGGTGTCGAAGGCGAGAAGTCGTTTGTTATTCTCACGGCTGGCAATCTGGCGACCACGCAGGCCACCATCGCCAAGATAAAAAGCGATATCAAGCAGAATGCCAAAGACAATCTGCTAAACATGCCAACTGTTGAAGAGGCCGCTGACTACGTCGGTGACCTGAGCCGTGAACAGCAGGAAAAACGCATCGTCGAAGGCAAGAATTTCGAAGCCAGCTTTATCATCGGCGGGCAGATTCGGGGTAGCAAGCACGAGATCATCATGATCTATCCCGAAGGCAACCACATCACCACCTCTGACGACACCCCTTATCTGCAAATCGGCGAAAGCAAGTATGGCAAGCCGATCCTGGATCGTATCCTGCACCCTGAATTGAATCTCGACACCAGCGCTATGTGTGCCCTGGTCTCAATGGACTCCACCATGCGCAGCAATCTCAGTGTTGGCCCACCCATCGAGCTGTTGATGTACAAAACGGATGCGTTGGTGCTGGAAAAGCCCCACCGCTTCGATTCAGACAGCGACTTCTTGCGTGACTTGAGCCGCAGTTGGGATTTGCGCCTGAAGGAAGCCTTTCGGCAGATGCCACCGATGGCCTGGGCGACTAATTGGGATAAATCAGAGCATGGACAAAACGAAGCTTAGCCATCGTTAAAGCCGACAGCGTAAAGGGATACGCATCCTCCAACCCCATACTGCGATTCAACGCATTCATCATCAAGGTCAGCTCTGACCACTTTTGCAACGTATCCTCGATATCATCCAGATAAGTCGCGCCCTGCTGCAAGTGAAACTGTCCAGCTGTTTCCAGTGTATCCACCATGTGCAGATAGTGCGCCCAGACTTCAGCCCAGTCTTCCAGCGGGTGGGATTGGGCATAGTGACTGATGTACATCGGGTCGTGAGAAAGTGCTTTCTTGTTGGCGTAATAGTTTTGCAGCGCCATACCATAGTCCAGTGTTTCATCACCAAATAACTCGCGAAACTGCGCGAGTGCCGGCGTCTTGCTAACCAGCTTCATATAGTAGTAATGCCCGCTCTCGTGACGAAAGTGGCCCAGCAGTGTTCGGTAGAGCTCGCCCGTATATTGCCGCGAGATTTCGCGGCTGACATGGTCAGCCTCGGCAATATTGATTGTGATAAGCCCATTATAATGACCGGTATTTACGTGCTCTTCATAAACGCCCGGGTTGGTACGTTGATCCTCGATAAACTTGAACGCCAGACCCGTCTCTTGCTCGGCCTTGCCGATGACTGGCAACTGCAAGGACAACAGCGAATAAATAAGGCGCCGCTTGGCATACTCCATGCTTTTCCACCAGCGTCGCCGCTTGGCTTCCAGCAAATTGGGAATGGTTTCATTAAGAGAGCAGGACATGCAATAACTGGCGCCGGGGTCCGTGACTAGCCAGTTACACACACCATAATCGGCAGAATTCTTACAAAGGTAGATAGTTTCCAGATTGCCGTTGGCGTCTTGTCGTTCGGGAAGCGCAAACATTGCTCGCTGGATTGGATCGAAACCAACCTGCTTTTCGCAATTCAGACATCGGGTGTTTTCGAAAAAGAGTGTTTGGCCGCAGCTACAAGTGAAATTTTTCACGTTATTTGTTAGCTAAGAACCAGGTTTCAGCAATCTTGAAGTGTATCGCAGCAATCTCTTGCTGCAACTCATCCAGAAAACCTAACAAGCCCTTCTCCATCTTCTTTTCGATCTCGGCATTACGTACCAATCGCTGGGTCTTGTCCACCTGCCATTTCACTTTGGAACTGTTCGGTAACTTTTGCAGCACTTTGATGATCGTAGTCAGGTTATGCGCAGTCGCCCGGGGGAACTGATCATTTTGTAACAGGAACTTGACCACATCTTCACCACGAATGCGCTCTCGCACATGTTGACGATACATTTGAAAGCCGCTTTGCGAGCGCAGCACATTCACCCAGAGGATATTTTCAAAAGGAGTACTCTGATCTTCACCAATCGCCCCTTCGCCTAACGGCTCCAACAGATCGCCGGAACCTACATCGACAATCCGCGTAGTCATGTCGGCACGCTCCAGACTACGCCCAAGGCGTACAAAACAATAGGCATCATCACGACTCATGCAGCCACCGAGGAGGCCAGTAATCTGCTGGCACTCAGAGATGATCCGGTCAAGTAACTCGCCGCGCGTACTGCGATCAACGGCCTTGTCGGCTTTATCGCGTGCCAGATAATAAAGATTATTAATCATCTCGAACGCTTCTGTTGGCATGATCTCGCGCGTCGTTCTGGCATTTTCACGGGTCAGTGCCAGACAATCGAGAATTGAATAGCCGTTACGTTCTGCGAGAAGAAAGCGAATTACATTACGTTCGGATTGTTGTTTATAGCGGGCGTTGAAATGCTTTTCTGTTCCCGAAATCTGCACCAGCGTATGCCAGCCCAGCTTGCTGCCTTTGGGCAGATCCATTAACAACGTCGAGTAAACACTCAACAGGCGTGCAAGATTTTCAACGCGCTCAAGATAGCGTGCTTGCCAGTAAACTCGTTCTGCAACCCGGGAAAGTAACATCGCTTGGCCCTAGTTATCCCCTACAATCCAGGTGTCCTTGCTGCCACCACCCTGGGATGAATTCACGACATAAGAGCCCTTGACCATTGCCACTCGCGTCAAGCCGCCAGCCGTCACATAGCTCTTCTCACCTTGCAAGACAAACGGTCGCAGATCGACGTGCCGAGGCTCGACGACGCGATCACCAAGAATGGGAACCGTCGACAATGCAATCAATGGCTGCGCCATGTAGTTTCGCGGATTGGCTTTGATACGGCGGGCAAACTCTTCTAGCTCTTTTTTACTCGCCTGTGGACCAATCAGCATGCCATAGCCGCCAGATTCATTGGCCGGTTTAACAACGAGTTTGTCGAGATTCTTCAGAACATGATCGCGCTGCGCTTTGTCGATACACAAGTAGCTGGGCACATTGGGAATGATTGGATCTTCATCCAGATAATATTTGATGATCTGCGGCACGTAGGTATAAATAATTTTATCATCGGCTACACCGGCACCAGGCGCATTGGCCAATGCTACATTGCCTTTCACCCAGGCATTAAACAAGCCACTCACACCTAACACCGAGTCTTTGTTAAAGACTGACGGATCAAGAAACAAATCATCAATGCGACGGTAAATCACATCAACCGGCGACAAACCGTCAATAGTGCGCATGAAGACCTTATCGTTTTCAACAATGAGGTCTCCGCCTTCTACCAGTTCGGCACCCATCCGTTGAGCCAAAAAAGAATGCTCGAAGTAGGCAGAGTTATAGATGCCCGGAGTAAGCACCACGACTTCCGGGTACTTCACATTGCGCGGCGACAATGACGCCAACATATCGAAAAGCTGTGTCGGATATTCAGTGACCGGTCGAATATCGTAATTGTTCTCAAACAATTCCGGGAAAACGCGTTTGGTAACCCGGCGATTCTCCAACATATAGGAGACGCCGGACGGCACACGCAGATTATCTTCCAGGACATAGAACTGACCGTCGGCATCCTTGATCAAATCAGTGCCGCAAATATGCGCCCATACATTGTACTTGGGCTTGATGCCGACACACTGTTTGCGAAAATTGGCGGAATTGAGAATCAGTTCTTTGGGTACGACCTTGTCTTTCAATATCTTCTGGTCGTTGTAGAGATCATGAATAAAGCAATTGAGCGCTTTGAGTCGCTGCTCCAGACCCTTGCTGGTGGTATCCCATTCGTTCGCACTGATCAGGCGCGGGATAATATCCATCGGCCATTCACGGTCGATATTGCCAGCGTCACTATAGACGGTAAACGAGATACCCATAGTTTTGATGGCAAGCTCCGCTGCAGTTTTTTTCTGCAAGAGTTCATCATGGGTAAGGGATTTGAGATAGCTGGCAAGTCGCCGGGCTGGCTTACGCGCGTAACCCGGGCTACTGATCAATTCGTCGAAGAACTTGCCGGGATTATAGGTCTTCCAGTTTACGCGCATGTATTTGACTCAATATTTCCGACAGCGAACAATTCAAGTCGCACTGATATTGTGTATGCCAACAGCATAACACACAGTTTTCAATTCGCCAGCCTCAAAGCGGAAAGACAATGAGTAGCATCGGGACCGAGACTGACACAATAACAATCTCCAACGGTAAACCCATACGCCAGTAATCACCAAATTGATATCCACCCGGCCCCATAATGAGAGCGTTATTCTGATGACCGATCGGCGTTAAAAAAGCACATGAGGCACCCACGGCAATTGCCATGAGAAAGGCATCTGGATTCAGATTCAGAAAAATAGCAATGTTATAGGCTATTGGCGCCATCAGAATCGCGGTAGCCGCATTATTAAGCACGTCAGATACTGTCATGGTGACAATCAACAACAGGGCAAGTATGACTGCTGGCGGCAATCCGCCTGCAACAGAGAGAAAACCACTCACCACCAGATCCATCACGCCAGTTGTCTCCAGCGCTGCACCAAGAGGGATCATCGCCCCTAACAAGACCACCACTGGCCAGTCCACACCATCGTAGAACTCTTTTACTGGAATAATGCCGCGCAATGCCATTGCTACTGTCGCCAGACCAAGCGCCAGTTGAATCGATAAAACACCGGCAGCGACCAACAAGATCCCAGACACAAATATTACCAGCGCTTCAAGCGCTTTGCGTGATTGCCCTGTACTGAGCATCCGCCGCGCCAGAGGATAACAATCAATACGGGATATCGCGTCCTGTAACTTGTCTTCCTCTCCATAAAGTAGCAACACGTCACCCGCGGCAAATTTGAAATCACGCAATCGTTGTCGATGTGGCTTGCCAGAACGTGACACGGCTAACAAATTGACCTTGAAGCGGTTATTGAAATTTGACGATGATGGCGTTGCGCCAATCAAACGTGAGTTCGGTGTGATGACCACTTCGGAAAATTCTTTGTCTTCAGAGTGCAATAGAGCCTGCATTCCATTCATGGCGGTATGCATGCCAAGATTATTATCCTTGGCAAACTTCTGTACTTCGTCATGAGGGCCTTGCACCATAACCCGCATGTTGTCAGCCAACTCCCGATCATTGTCAGCGCTCACGACCCGAACCATTTTCTTGCCATGCTCATAGGAGAGTAAGTCCATCTTCGCTTCTACCAGCATTTTCTTCATCGTACCCACTGTCTGGCCGATCAGTTCCGATTCCTTGGTGACTTTCAATTCAAACAGATATTCCTCAATCTCAAACAAATCCATGCCGGCGGTCTGCTTGCGAACTTTGACCAGTCGCCAGCCGACTATCAGCATGAAAAAAATGCCGCACAGAGCAACCACCCCACCGACCGGTGAAAAATCGAACATGGAGAATGATTCACCAGTCACTTCTTCGCGGTAGCTGGCAACCAGAATATTCGGAGGTGTACCGATCAAAGTCACGAGCCCGCCGAGAATCGAACCGAAACTTAATGGCATAAGAACGGTCGCAGGTGGGCGTCCCGCCTTGGTGGTGGACTGAATGGCAATTGGCATCAATAACGCCAGCGCACCAACGTTATTCATGAACATCGATAGAAAAGCAGCAAGGAAAGTTAACGCGGCGATATGTAGAAAGGGCTTACTCTGCAGTGGTTCAATGATTGGTAGCACGTAATCCACAGCACCGGAACGGGTCAGCCCAAAGCTGATAATCAGAACAAGCACAACCGTAATGGTAGCTGGATTACCGAATCCCGAGAAAAGTTCGGCTTGCGGTACAACACCCAACAGCCCGGCAACGAAAAGTGCGCCTAGCGCAACTACGTCATAGCGCCATCTGCCCCACACCAGCAGAACAAGCAAACTAATCAGTATGACAATCAGACTAACCTGATGAAATGTCACACATCACCAATCAGATCGAATTCCAATTCTGCAACACCCGCCACTTCCGCCTTGATGTGATCGCCAGCTACTGTTGCTGAGACTCCCGATGGCGTGCCGGTGAAGATCAGGTCGCCAGCCTTGAGCTCATAATAGCGCGAGAGCTCGGCAATGATTTCAGGCACCGACCAGATCATTTCCGCCAGATCGGCTTGCTGACGCTGCTCGCCATTGATGCTGAGCGCGATAGTACCTGCGCTTATGTGCTCATTGTTGTGCACTGGTTTGATTGCCGATATCGGGGCGGACTGATCAAAGCCTTTCGCCACATCCCAAGGCTTGCCATTTTTCTTGGCCTGCGCCTGCAAGTCGCGACGCGTGAAATCCACCCCTACGGCATAACCAAAAACATGGCTCAGTGCGTCTTGCTGGGCAATATTCTTACCACCTGAAGATAGCGCAACAACCAATTCGACTTCATGATGCAACTCATTGGTCATGGTCGGATAAGAAACCGAGTTGTTCTCAATCACAATCGCATTGGCCGGCTTGCTGAAAAAGACTGGCGATCCGGACTTGGCATCACCACCCATTTCTTTGACATGATCAGAATAGTTTTGCCCGACACAATAAATACGATTCACAGGAAACAACAAATCGAGTTCGGAAACGGGTACTGCCGGAATGGCGGCAGGAGTAAAAGCGTAGGTCAAAAGTCTATCCTCGTGGCACTGGGCCTGTTCGTTGTCTATTGTTAACTTTGCTTGTCTTTTGTGCGTCGGATTTGAATTAGGGATTACCGCAGCCGAGGTCAGCAAGCAAACTGTTGTCCAGTTGCAATGCTGGAAACAATGACAAACTCAATTGTTGCTCGATCACTGCCAATGAGCTTGATTGCTCACAAAAATTCACATGTTCTGCCAGACCGGTATCAAAGATGAACGCCGCCTGGGCCGTATTATCGCGCACGACTTTGTAGTACGCAGTCACCTCGCCATTGCTGTCGGGTAACGGGCCGGCAAGCACATACAAATCAGCTTGCTCGGCAAGCCTGTTAATAGCCTGTTCCAGTCGCGACCAACTGCCGATGCGCAGCGCCGGTGGTATAGGCGCCATATTGCTCAGATTGTTGAGCTCTTGCCAATAAGGCGTGCCGCCAAAACTCGTCATTGGTGCCAGCCGGCCACGATCCTCGGGATTAAACAAAAACTCACTGGTGCGGTATTCGCTGTCCTGCGCATTGCTCAAATCCGGACGTACCACGCGTGGCCCCTCGCCGCCATCCAGATCAATGTCGATACTGGAACGCATCAAGGCGTCAGGCTCCCAATAACGGGGCAGCAGAGAGGCAATACCGACACCGCCATCGACCACCCGATAGGCTACCCATTCGGCCAATCCCCACTCGGGATTAATGGACGCTGCATAGAGATGACGTACTACCAGTTCGTTAGCGGTATCAGATTGCTCCGGGCAAACCTGTTGGCAATGGGCGATATGTACGGTTTCTGCTTTGCTTGTGACCACGGTCAGCGCCAAACAGGCACTAGCCCATGGGATAAGGAATTGCTTGATGGACTTCATCACATAGTCTCAATACTTCATCACTTAATTGTACATCGAGCGCCGCCAGAGATTCATCCAGCTGCCCGACATAGCGCGCGCCAATTATAGTGGAGGCGACAAAGTCAAAGTTCATACTCCACGCTGTAGCGAGTGTCACAGGCGACATACCCGCTTCCTTGGCAATCTCAACATAGCGTGCCGTAGACGCTAACGTGCCTTCATTGACAAAGCGCGCGGCCATGGCCTGCTGGCGTGGATTAGTCTGACTCTCGTATTCACCAAAGCGGGAATCCTTGGGCACATTCTCACCATTGTATTTGCCACTAAGCACACCACCACCGATTGGCGAGTAAGGCAGAAGAGAGATGTTTTCCCGGCGACAAACTGTTGCCAGTTCATCCAGAAAGCGTCGATTCAACAATGAGAAATTGTTCTGAATCGACTCGAAGCGCGCCAAGCCCTCATAGTGAGCAACGGTATTGGCTTTGGTCAGACCATAAGCGTTCTCATTGGACGTACCGAGATAGCGCACTTTTCCGGCCGCTACCAGGCGGTCCAGCGCCTCCATCGATTCTTCGATAGGCACGATCATGTCGGGCCAATGCACTTGATACAAGTCGATATAATCGATGCCCAACCGGCGCAAGCTACCCTCGACGGCGCGCTCAACATGATGACGGTCGATAGCGGTCATGCCTTCCCTGATTGGCGGCACAAACCAGCCCGAGGCAGCTCCTGCCACCTTGGTGGCAATAATGAGACCATCTCGCGGCCTGGTCTTGATCCACTTGCCGAATATTTCTTCGGTCAAACCAGCCAATTCCGCTGTGGGTGGCACCGGATAGACCTCGGCAGTATCGTAAAAGTTAATACCGCGCTCATAGGCTTTATCAAGAATACGGAAAGCTTCTGGTTTATCGCTCCAGGTTCCGAAACTCATTGTACCCATGCAAATCGGGGATACCCGTAGACCACTTTTGCCAATATATCGATATTCCATACTTCTCCCTGCAGACTGATTTCAAGCCTTGTTCATTTTCAGTGTATTAATCTATTCCAAATCAGCGTGCTTACTGATTTGGCCATTTTACAATGCGGGACAACTGTCACCAAGATAGCCCGTACCACCGCAGTAGCCCGGGTCCTGCAGTTGAATTCGGATGCCATCCGGATCTGTAAAATACAATTCGGGCGTTCCGCCAGGTGCCCCGCCCCTATCTGGCATACGCATACTTACCCAATGCTTCATCGGGCCGATTTCCTCGCCATCGGCGAGTGGACTCAACCCGACCGATGTCAGCCGTGCACGCAATTCAGCAACATTGAAATCATTGACGCTGAAACAGGCGTGATGAATAGTCGCCGGGGCTTCCGGCGGCCCGGACTGAGCGCCGCCAATAAACATGAGAAACTGAATACCGTCGCCAATTCCTATGACTGGCGCATTCGGCCCTTGATAGACCTGATAGTCCTTATTGAACGTGGTGGTGTAAAACGTGTTGGCCCGCTCACGATTGCTGACAAAATTGGTGAAGTGACTGATATCCACCAACTCCATAAGACCGGCAGTCTCAGCCGTTTCAATGGAATTGCAAACATTGCCCGTAACACCAGACCCGCCACAGTAATCTGTAGCGGTAAGATGAAACACCAGACCTTCAATATCAGCAAAATACAACTCTGGCGTTCCGGTAGCTGCTCCACCAGACGACGGCTCACGGACTTCGACCCAACTTTGCAAGGCTTTATGCAAAGCTGGCTGACCCGGTTCGGGCACAGGTGCGCGACTGATACCAAAGGCCAGCAACTGTTCGCGGACTCGCTCTATATCAAAATTGGCCACGCTGAGACCGATCTGACTGATATGGGGAGTATTCCCCTCGCTTTGTGGTGACAAGGAAAAATAGTGCGGCCCTGTGCCAATACGCAGACACACCCGCTCACCCTGTCTGGCTTGCACTGGTGCGGCAAAGAGCTGCTGGTAGAAAGCCAGTGAGCGCGCTACATCTGACACCTGGAGATCAAAGGAATGCAGCTTGCGAAGGGCAATACCAGCGCCAGGCTGGGCCCTTAGCAATCCTGGCAAGCCTAGTAATGGCAAGGCCTGCAGAAGACGGCGGCGGGTTGGGGAAACTAATTGCCGGGCAGATTTTTTTGTCATTGTCGTTCCTGCTGGAAAACTCGCCAGCATGATAGCCAGCTTTACGCCGGGACGTCCACAACCCTTGATCCGAAGCCAGTTCACGTTCTGTTGAAAACAACGGGAAGTGGCCTGTCAAAGCTGCTAGGCTGATTCAAATGCAGCCATTCGCGGTACGCCCGGCGAGCAACGTAGTCACTTGCCGGACACCCCGTATTCAATCAATCCTGGAGGCCCGCATGGATGAACGCGATTTTCATTTGCTCGTCAGAGCCAAACGGCAGATTCACAGAGAAGCCAAACTTCGTTCATTCCTGATATTTGGCGTTTGCTTCACTGCCTGCTTGCGTCTGTTAGGCTTCGAGCTGCCGTTCCTCTATCTGGCACTCTTCGTCCTGCTCTTGATTGCTCTTGTACTCAATTCGGACTTGATCGCCAACTTCGGCATGGTATCGAAAAAAGATCTCGTCGCAGTGATAGAGCGTCATATCCATAGTGACCCAGAAGCAATCACTCGGTATGTGAACGCCAAATCCAGAGTCTAGACGGCCTGGCCCTGCCAGCCCCGATCACGGGCAGCGTCATTGCACAATCTCGGCTTGGCAAACCCGCTAGGTGGCGGGCGGTAAATCCACACTGCCGCTTTCAGTCGTGGTAACAACAGTCGTGCGTAGCAGCAAGCCTCCGGCTAGCAAACACAGCGCAACTCCTGATAATAGCCACTGACTGAAGCCAAATAATCCACCAGCCGGCAGTGCCAGAGTCAAACCGGACAGGCCAACCAGACAGCGCACTAACATCCCTGCCCAGCGCTGCCCCAGATTGCCGATACCCAGCAGGTAGCCCTGCAGAGCGCCTGAGACTAGCGCCACACCAACCAACGCGGTAGAGATCGCCAACGTATTGGCCATAAAACTACCTTGCAGTAATAACGCCGGGTTAAAAACGAAAAAGAAAGGCACAAAGTAAATAATCGCGCCCAGTCGCATGGCTTCAAACCCGGCTCGCATGGGCGAAACATTTGCGACTGAAGCTGCGGCAAATGCTGCCAGTGCCACCGGCGGTGTGATAAAACTCAACATTCCCCAGTACATGACAAACATATGGCTCGCCAGTGGATCCAGACCGGAATTGGTCAGAGCTGGCACTAGTACAATCGCCAGAAAAATATACGCGGCGGTGACGGTCATACCAATACCCAGTATGAAACTGGTCAGCGCACCCATTACCAGCAACACAAGTACATTCTCACCAGCCAGATAGACAAGGTCATTGGCGATAGTGCCAGCAATGCCTGTCACTGCCAGGCCGCCAATAATCAAGCCGATGGCCGCAAGAATACCGGCTAACTCGGCCAGCAATTTGCCCATGGTTGCAACTAACTGCATGAAGCGTTCAATTGACAGACGATGGGACGTGAATTGATTGATAACCAATAGCAGCCCAGTTGCATAGAACGGCGCTACTGCCTCACGCTGCAGGAACACCAACATCCAGATCAGCGCCATAAAGACTACTATGAAATACCAGCCTTCCTTGAAAACTGACCCAAGGCTTGGCAACTCCTCTTCAGGCAATCCCTGCAAATCATGTTTTGCGGCGTAAGCATCGATTTGCATAAACAGACCGAAGAAGTACAACAACGAAGGCACGATGGCCGCGATAGCCACGGTGACATAACTGACATTAAGAAAACTCGCCATGACGAAAGCGGTGGCACCCATAATCGGCGGCATAAACACGCCACCGGTGGAGGCGCAAGCTTCTACGCCTGCGGCATATTCCTTACTAAATCCGATTCGACGCATGGCAGGAATAGACAGCGGCCCGGTAGTCAGCACATTGGAAATCGGACCACCACTCATCGAGCCCATCAAACCACTGGAGAAAATTGAGACCTTGGCTGGCCCGCCGCGCAAATTGCCCAGCAGTGCAAATGCCAGATTGATGAAAAACGGCCCACCCCCGGTGTATTGCAAACAGATTCCGAACACCAAAAAGCCGAACACGAGCTGCGCGAACACTTGCATGGGAATGCCGAAAAGACTCTCTTCACCCATGACATGAAAGATCGCCACGTCTTGCACCGGAATGCTCAGGGCCGCGATGACGTTTGGTAATTGATCGGCAAAAGTAGGGTAGAAAGAAAACACGGCGACAATAACAAACACAGGCCAGCCACCCGCTCGGCGCCCCGCCTCCATGACTACTGCCCAGGTCAGCAATGCCAATACGACCCCCACCGTCGGCGCAGCAAACTCCCACGCTTCCAGCACAATGCGCTCAGCGAAATATGCGAAATAGGAAAAGATAATGGCGATAAGCACCATAATCGCCACGTCGTACCAGGGAACATGGTTTGGACTATTGCGATTGGCAGGGAACGTAATAAAGACCATGCACAACATCACGCCAGTGACGAGATACATGTAGCGGCTGTCGAGCATGACGTAGCCGACCAGAAAACCAAGATTGAAAATCTGATTGATGGCGAGAACAATCGCAACTGCCGTCATCAATGCCATTGTTTTTTGCCAGTGTGGTGGCAGCTCCCGATAACGAAACTGCTGCACCGAACTGTCCAGATCTTCGACTTCTACTTTTACGGTCGCTTGTGAGTGTTTATCTGTCATCTGCGCTACAAACCCACACCAAGGGTAATCAGGCCTTCAGCGGCCAATGCTGATTCCCTGGCGACAAGCCAGGCCTGCTGAAAGGCTTGATAATCTTCTGGAGCTGTCGGCATAAAGGCATCCCAGGCATTCTTCAGCACTTCCTGTCTGAACAGATTTTGCTGATTGAGCGCTTCAGCCTCTTCTGTCCACACGCCGATTTCCTTGAAGTAGCGAATTGCGCCAGGATGATAAGGGACAAACGCCTGATCTAATTTCTGCCTGCCCATCTCCCAGCCATTGGCGCCAGGTGCATTGTTTTTGTACTGATCAAAATGTTCCGTCATCACTTTGACCATGCTGTAGACGATAGTCTCATCAGAATATTCCATGCCGACCAGCAAGGGATAAGCCGAAGTGAACACTTCAATGCCTGACTCGGGAATCGTTGGCCCCTCGACGGCAATGTGCGGCACATACCAGGGCAAGCGTGAACGCACGCGTTCCACACCCTCGGTATTCTCATGCGGCAATTCCGGGAATGTCAGCCCGCGCGGCGAGGCTTCCACACGCAAAAATGGCGGAGAGTTACACGCCCCTCCTGCAGCATCGGCTCGGTTATTCAGAATGGCATCAATGGAAGCATTGTAGCCCCCGACCTCAACTGCAGTGACATCGTCCCAGGTGAGATTGGCATAGGAGAGCAGTGCCGCTGTAGCGTTGTTCAATGACGGCGCACCTTGCACGAAGGTGACACGCTTGCCACGCAAATCCGCAACACTATTGATATTGGCATCACTTGCTGTGGCAAAAGTAAAGGAGCAGGAATCAGAATAGTTGGAGAGTAATACCCGAACAGGCTGTGGCCCCCAGATGCGTGATGCAAAATTGAGAATGCCTTCCTGGGCATATACCGCTTCGGAACCACCCGCAGAGAAATGCACACGGCCGGCACGCAGTGTCGCAAGCCGGGAAACATCATTGCGCCCGGGAATTACACGCAAGTTAGTACTGTATTGACGCTGTAGAATATTGCCGATTGCAACGGCCTGGCTATAACCACCGGTTCCAGTGGGGTAAGCCGACCAGGCTATCGTTTTCGGGAAGCTGATCTCGGCTGCCTGAGCGGCTGACCATGCCGTCAGCAGCGCGCCGAGGAGGATTGACATCGCAGGTTTTCGCAAACTACTCACCCTGACTTATTATTGATTGGCCTCTAGCATATCCCATGATAAACGGGCTTGGCTATGACACACGCAAGGTTTGCGACGAGCGCCAGAGTCTAGCCAATGAATGCAAAATGCGTTGCTTGCCCCGCTACAATCAGCCACGTGACAAAACAGCCATTGACAATCGCACCAGGCAAGATCAATCCGGTGGTAGAGAAATAGCGCGTGGAAATCAGTCCGGCGATTGGCAGCACCACGACGAATTGTATAGCAACAATCGTTAACAATGCCTGCGCAGGTATTGCCAGAGAACCAGTCAAAAACAGGCTGCCATATTGATACAGTAATAGTAATGCAATACCACCACCTGCGAGACCGGCATTAATCATTGCGGACTTCCACTCAGGCCGGGTGTTGCTGTCCCGCATCTGACCGTGCAGCACAATAGCAAACACATAAAAGAAAAATGTGAACGGCAATACGTAGGACAGAAAGAGCCTGAGCTGCAATGGGCTCATCATTTTTATTGCGATCACCCAGAAACGAAAATCAGCAGTAAACAACCAATGGTTAATCGCCAGCGCTACATACAACCCGGTTACCACCGCTGCGCCAAACAACAAAGACAGATAGATTTGCCGCGCCGAAAAGCCACCGAGCGTGGTAATACCATAGGCACTGCGATTTCCACCCTTGGCCTTACCGCCGAGCAGGTAATGCCAAAGCAAAAGCAACAGTCCTGATATCAGTGCATTACCCACCGCCCAGAGCACAAAGCCATTGGTCAGGTTTTGCGCCCATATCGCGCTGGTAGTAATACTTGCGGCAAGGCCCTGCAAGGGGAAATAAGTCAGCGCTGGTATAGCCAGCAGTAACAATGCAGCCAGCCACCAGCTTTGATCGCGGATACCTGCCGCAGTTGCAGGCTTGTTGCGCAAATCGGCAAACAGTGGAATCTCCAACAGCATGCGACCGGCAGTTAACAAAAATAAAATGGCGCCGCATAACGAGATCAGCGTACCGAATTCTTTCCACTGCCAGACTTGATCTCGCGGTTCAATCGCGCTCGGTGTATTACTGGTCTTCTGCACCCAATCCACTGCGGCAGCGATACCACTGCGACTTATATGATTGGCCGGATGAGTTTGCGCTGGCTGGTAGAGTTGTCGAGCAGTGCCTGCCGCGATTGAGCCATAGAGACGATCAGCCTGCACTGGCGATGTAACACCAAATTGGGTTTGCAGCTTTTCGGTGTCAACGATACCAACACCGGTGGGCGATGCCCACATGCTGCCAGAGAATTCATCATACTGGCCAAACACCAAACCGAAATTGCGCGGGAAACGACTGTCCCCGGCAGGCACACCGAAGGTGCCGGTGGAAGAACCTGAGACAACAATCGACTGATAGGCATCGGGCATTTGCACTGCCGCACTGAGCACCGTCCAGCCGCCCATCGAATGACCTGCCAGAACAACCTGGTCGGGATCAACAATGTCGAGACCACGCAAATACTGTAACCCGGCCGGTCCACCGAAACCTTCCGCAAAAGCCGGTGGTGCCGAATAGCCATGGCCACGCTGATCCATCGCCAGCACCACATACCCCCGCCGCGATAACTCAATGGCATAGGGAGATTGGGTTTCACGAGAATTAATGTAGCCATGTACGGCCAGCACACCTGGCCCGGGCTGTTGCGCACTCACTGCTTCCGGCACATAAAGCAAGCCGCTCATGATTGCACCACTGGCACTGGTGAAGCGCACATCTCTGATTGCAATAGACCCAGCATTGGTTTGCACGAACGCGGCCAATGCACCGCCGGCAAAAATCAGAAAAAGTGACAGATAGAAATAGGCGTGTTTCTGGAAGGAAAAATTCATAATGGGCCTTTTGATAACGCAGATTGTCGCGCTAGTCGCTATTCTTATTGTTAATTGTTGATTGTTGATTGTTGATTGTTTTTTGTTTGCACTCTGCAGCATTCTGCAGCACGCCCCGGCATTGCGCGTCTACTGAGTTGACCGCATTATGCCGGGGTTGTCCTGTTGGCAAACTGCCAGAACCAGAGATTGTGCGATGCTATTCAACCGGGAAATTGAAATAGGTATCGGGATAAGGTTCGTCATTCAATGTGAAATGCCACCACTCTTCGGCCAGCGGCCGAAAGCCATGTCGCGTCATCACACTACGCAATAATAGTCTATTCGCGCGTTGTTGTGCAGTCACTGCAGAACTGTCTGGCCAGGATGAGGTGTCGAAGTAATCCCAGGGCGTGCCCATATCCAGTTCGGCACCGGTGTGACTATCAACCAGCGTCAAATCGACCGCAGATCCGCGTGAATGCCCCGAACGTGAAGCAATATAACCATCTCTGAACAGATTCCTCTTTTCAACCTGCGGATAGAATTGCGGCTTCATACGTTGATCCTGCAAATCTTCCGCCCAGCGGATAAAATGGTCAACTGCTTGTTGTGGACGGTAGGCGTCGAATATTTTCAAGCCCAGATTGAACGGGGCCAGATCAGCTTGAATGTCCCGCAATGCCGCGGCTGCTTCGACTGATATTAAAATGACCGCTGCCTGATAGCCAGCGATTGGCGCACCGACAAAATTGTCTGCCGTAAAATAACGCACCTCGGTACGAATATCGGGGATTACCTCCTGAACATTGACAAAACCCTCTGAAGACGTCGAATCCGCGGCCAAAGAAAGTGAACCAAGCACGCCTAACAGGCCAACAGCAACAAGCTGCGAACTGAATTTGACGAGCGCTGCCGATGGCCGCAACTGCGCGTCATGATCAGATAGATATTTGAACATAAGTTGTACATCCGTCAGTCATTAACCATGCCCAGCTTTCTGATTCAGCATGAGCGTGCTGTCAGTTTAATCCATTCCCATATTGAATTCATGATGCATGGCGAGCCCCTGAAGGACAATCTATCTGGCAGTAGAGAATCGTGGTATCTTGGCTTTCGATAACCCCAAGCTTACATGGCGAGCGCATTGCTCGCTTGAACCAATCCCCAACAGTAATAGCAGACAGTCATTGCAAGGAATCCACATGCAAACCATTGGCCTGTTAGGCGGCATGAGTTGGGAGTCAACGGCCACTTACTATCGCCTCATCAATGAAGGCGTCAAGCAAAAGCTGGGTGGCTTGCATTCGGCCCGGCTATGTCTTTTCAGTATTGATTTTGCGCCATTGGAAGCCTTGCAGCATGCCAATAACTGGCAAGGTGCCGGCGAAGAGTTAGCTCAGGTTGCCCGACAGGTTCAGCACGGCGGGGCCGATTTTCTCCTGATCTGCACAAACACTATGCACCGGGTCGCCGATGCCGTCGAAGAAGCTATTGATATTCCGCTGCTGCACATTGCTGACGCAACTGGCGAACAACTGCGCGCCAACCAGGTCAGCAAGGTAGGTTTACTCGGCACTCGCTTCACAATGGAGCAGGATTTCTACAAAGCACGCATCGAGGAAAAATTTGGCATCGTCACATGCATTCCTGAAGAGGATGCCAGAGCGGCAATTCATCGCATCATTTATGAAGAATTATGCCAGGGCATCATCACTGAAAAGTCGCGCGAACTTTTTTTACAGGAAATTGAGATATTGGCTGACCAAGGCGCCGAGGGCGTGATCCTTGGTTGTACTGAAATAGCGATGCTGGTCAAACAGGAAATGACTGACACGCCGCTGTATGATACTACTGCCATTCATTGTCAGGCCGCTATCGAGCGCTGTCTGGCCTGACTGACAGCCGCAAAAACCCCCGATCACACTCTGGTATTGCCAATGATGCTTGAAACTGCCACCGTTGCACTGGCGACGTTCTTTGCCACCATAGGCCCTTTGGATGTAGCTGCTGTGTTTGCGGCATTGACCGCCAATATTTCGCCCGCCCGACGGCGGCAAATGGCCGTACGCGGCTCGCTCATTGCCAGCGGCGTGCTGTTGCTGTTTGCATTCACCGGCGAAATGCTACTGAACCTGCTGGGTATCTCACTGCCTGCACTGCGCACTGCCGGTGGTATTTTGTTACTCCTGATCGGTATCGACATGGTTTTTGCGCGCACATCCGGTAGCACCAGCACAACCGAAGAGGAGACTGAAGAGGCCAGAGCCAAACAGGATATTTCCGTCTTTCCACTAGCCACTCCCCTCATCGCTGGACCTGGCGCTATGGGTGCAGTGGTCCTGCTTATGGCGAATACTGAAGGCAATCTTGCCTTGCAAGCCGTCGTTGTCGGCTCACTGATTGCCATGATTGCTTTCACACTAGCCATGATGATGCTATCCGGGCAAATAGATCGCTTGTTTGGCGTCACTGGCATGCACGTCATCACTCGCATCATGGGGGTCTTATTGGCGGCATTGGCTGTACAGTTTATCTTCGACGGGATTGCTGCCAGCGGGCTACTTTCTGGCACTGCTTGAGTGACTCACTAATGACAAGCGAAGATTTTCAACTACTGGCAGAATACAACCAATTGATGAATGGCAAGCTATACACTGCCGCCGCAAAACTGAGCGACGCGGCACGTAAGGCGGATCGTCAGGCTTTCTTTGGCTCCATACACGGTACGCTGAATCATTTGCTGGTTGCAGACATCATCTGGCTGAAACGTTTCGCCAATCACCCGCGGCAATGGCAAGCACTCGCACCCCTGCAAGACACTGCATCGCCAGCGGCTTTGGACGACATTGTTTACGAGCAATTTGCGGACCTGAAGACCGAGCGTGAGAGAATCGATGCGATGATTATCGCCTTTGCCACTGAACTGGATGAGGCTGGGCTCAAGCAAGCCTTTAATTACCAGAACATGAAGGGGCTGCAATTTTCCAGCCCGCTGCACCAACCCTTGCTGCATTTTTTCAATCATCAGACTCATCACCGTGGTCAAATAACCACTCTGCTCAACCAGGCAGGTATCGATGTGGGCGTGACCGACCTGTTGATGCTCATCAGATAACCTCGCACCAATTTGCTCGGAGCCAACTCATGCAAGTCAAGCTACTCCAATCAGATAGTGAGATCGACGTACTGTGTCCGGTATTGCTGCAGCTGCGTCCACAATACACCACCGACAGCCTGATCGCGCAGATCAAGCAACAGCGCAGTGAAGGCTATCAACTTGCCTATGTTGAAGCTGATGGTGAAGTGCTGTGTGTCGCTGGTTTCGTAATCGGCAACAAGCTGGCCTGGGAGAAACACATCTATGTCGATGATCTGGTGAGCAGTACCCGATATCGCTCTCGTGGTGCAGGCGCATTGCTCATTGACTGGCTAAAACAATACGGCTTGGACAATGACTGCAAGCAATTGCATCTGGATTCAGGTGTTACCCGATATCAGGCTCACCGATTCTATTTACGCGAGCACTTTTCGATAAATAGCCATCACTTCGCTATTACCAGTCTTGGCAGCGAGGGAGACTGAACAGCATTATCGAAAATGCATTTTTAAGTTCCCTTGTCAGCAACGGTCTAGTAAATTTCAAGCACTGACAAAAAAATAGAAGAGACTGGGGGAACTGTCTTGATTTTTACCAGCCCAAAAGCCGACGTCACACTGCCACACGCCGATCTTGCCTCTGTAGTCCTGCGTTATGCCGAAGAGAAAGCTGATGAACCAGCCCTGATTGACGGCACTACCGGTCGCGAAGTTACCTACTCGCAACTCAATACCCAAATCAATCATTTTGCCTGCGGCCTTGCCGGGTTGGGCTTTAGCAAAGGCGATGTCTGTGCCGTCTTCTGTCCCAACTGCCCGGAATACGCCACGGTTTTTCTGGGCGTTGCCAAGCTTGGCGGCATCAATACAACAGCCAATTCTCTATATTCCACGACAGATCTGCTGCATCAATTCACTGATTCCGGGGCCCGCTGCCTGGTGACGATTCCGCAATTCCTCGACCGCGCACGACCAGCGGCAGAGCAATGCGGTATCGAGCACATCATCGTGCTTGGCGAAGCCGAAGATACGATCGCATTCGCTGACTTGCTGAATAACGACGGTAACGTTCCAGAAGTCGTTATCGATCCGGACAAGGATCTCGTTGCACTGCCCTACTCTAGCGGTACAACAGGCTTGGCCAAGGGCGTGATGCTGACGCACAAGAACTTGATTGCCAACATGGTGCTGTCTTGCGAGATGAACACCATGCAAGATGGCGACCGTATGATTGGCGTCCTGCCATTTTTCCATATTTACGGCATGGTATTGATTCTGAATCTCGCCATCTATCGCGGCATTCCTCTGGTCACTGTGCCGCGCTTTGAACTCGATCAATTCCTGCAAATCGTGCAGACCTATAAAATCACCAGTCTCAACCTTGTGCCACCGCTATTGTTGGCCCTGGCCAAACACCCGTTAGTTGACGACTACGATCTATCCAGCGTCCGCATTGTGGGATCCGGAGCCGCACCACTCGGCAGCGATCTCGAAAAGGCCTGCGCTGCACGCCTGCATTGCGATGTCTATCAGGGTTATGGACTCACCGAGGTGTCCGGCGCCTCCCATGTTAATACTGCTCCGGTGCCCGTGGAGAAAATAGGGTCTGTAGGGCAGGTCTTGCCTAACACCGAATCCTGTGTCATCGATACAGAAACCGGCGCCCTGCTAGGCGCTGATGAACGCGGCGAAGTGCTTATTCGTGGTCCGCACGTTATGAGCGGTTATCTCAACAATGTCGAAGCAACCGATGGCTGGTTTCACACCGGTGATATTGGTTATGCCGACGCCGACGGCTATTTCTTCATCGTCGACCGGGTCAAGGAGCTGATCAAGTACAAAGGTTATCAAGTCGCACCAGCCGAGCTTGAAGCGCTGCTTGTCAGCCACCCTGCCATTGCCGATGCTGCTGTCATTCCCTCACCGGATGAAGAAGCTGGCGAGATACCAATGGCTTTCGTTGTTTTGAAAGATGCCATGAACGAAGCCGACATCATGGCTTTTGTCGCCGAGAACGTCGCGCCGCACAAAAAGATACGCAAAGTGGAATTGGTCGATGAGATTCCCAAGTCAGCGGCAGGCAAAATCCTGCGCCGGGTTTTGGTAGAAAAGGAACGTCAGCGCATTGCGAACGAGGTAACTTAACTATGGAATCATCAGTCATTGAAGCAACACCAATGGTCATCAACTGGATTGCCATTCTTGGCGCCAGCGTGTCGGCATTTGCCGTGGGCGGAATCTGGTACGGCCCATTGTTCGGCAAAGCCTGGATGGACGCATTCGGCTTCACCGATGAGAGTCTTGCCGGTCGCAATATGGGCAAGGTTTTCGGCATCGCCTTTCTGCTCACCTTTGTAGCAGCTATCAATCTTGAGATGTTCATCGGCCCAGAGGGGACCCTGGCATTCGGCACCATGGCCGGCTTTGCTGCCGGTTTCGGCTGGGTTGCCATGTTTCTGGGCATTCTCTATTTGTTCGAAGGCCGCTCCATGAAGGCGTTCACCATCAACGCCGGCTACTGCGTTGTCGCATTGACATTGATGGGTGCGATTCTCGGGGCGTTTTAGGCAATGTTGACTAATCCGGGCCAGACGCAAAGCAAGCACGGAAAAAAGGCAAAAAAAAAGGCTGACAAAGTCAGCCTTAAGCCTCTAGGGAACTGGCTGAATCCGCATTCAGCCAGGCAGGACAATCAACAACTTCAGGACGGTTAGTGCCATCAAACTGATTGTTGGGTAGACCCGATCTTGCTGGTCTATGCAGGTTTATACGCAGCTGTCATTTTTCCGGATCACCAATAGAGCAATTATTTTCACTTGGCACGGCTGCTCAGCCCTGCAGGGTATTTTTGTCTGGCGCTCACTAATCCAGATCCAGCCAACTCTCGTTATAGACTAATAGATATTTACCCGTCGCTTTTGCTGCATGATGGTGGCAGTCTGTACTCTGGGAGTGTCAGGCATAGCAGGGAATACCGGGATAATAAGAAAACTACTGGGAGCATCGCATGACAAGTCAGAACATCTTGATTACTGGCATATCTGGCCTCGTCGGAAGCGCTTTGCGACAGTGTTTAAGCGAGCATGGTTACACAGTCTACGGGCTGGACCGCTATGACCACACTGCGCCGTTTTATTACAATCAGACGCGCGGAATCATGACTTTCTCCGAGAACATTCCTCTTGAGGCAGTCATTAATCTGGCTGGCGCCAGTTTGGCTTCGGGGCGTTGGAATGCTCAGCGCAAAAAGCAGATCTATGACAGCCGCATTCTCACAACCCAGCATCTGTGTGACCGGTTAGCAGCCTTGCCCAGCCCCCCTGCCGTCCTGCTCTCCGCTTCAGCCATGGGCTATTACGGGCAAACCGGCGCGCAAATAGTCGATGAGGACAGCCCGGTCGGTACGGATTTTCTGGCCAGCATTGCCCACGACTGGGAAGCAGCTACCGGTACTGCCCAGCAAGCAGGTATTCGCACGGTTTTTCTGCGCTTTGGGCTGGTGCTGAGTATGAACGGCGGAGTACTACCGAATTTCATTCTCCCGGGCCGTTTGGCAGCGGTCGGCAGAATCGGTGACGGCCAACAGTACCTGTCGTGGATCAGCCTGCCAGATGCATTGCAGACCATCATGCTGTTACTCAGCGACAAGACTTTCAGCGGCCCCATCAATCTGGTGTCCAATCACGAATTGACCAATAAGGAATTTACGAGTCAGATCAGCAAGGCTTTGGGGCGCCCGCGGGTGCCGCCACTGCCTGCCGCAGCCGTCAAGCTACTGTTCGGTGAGATGGGCGAAGCGACGTTGTTGTCGAGTTCAAGAGTGCACAGCAAACGATACTCTGAGATAGGCTTTGCGCCGAGACACGAAGAGCTACCATCCGCCCTGCAAGTACTTTTATAGATGATCAGAGATAACGAGAGGTAACGAGAGGTAGCGAGAGATGACGAGAAAAACCTCGCAAACAGCGACGGATTTCCTGATACTGGCCGTATAAGTGTCTAACTATTGAATACACACGGGCCTGCTATTCATGAAGCATTTGACCTATCTGCCAGCGCAATTGAATCCGTGGCGCACTGAACTCTCTAGTGAACTCTCTACAGAACTCTCTACTGAACGCACTCTGGAACCACCAACCCCGCAAAACCTGCCTAACCCTCGAGGCTACCCAGACACACCAGGCAAACCATTACGCAGGGGTCTCGTGCAGCGTACTGCGCTCTGGCTCACTACCTCACTGACCCTGTTATCTGGCGCTTTGCAAGCTGACACATTGGCCAATGCCAACGCCCTGTTTGCCTACGCTGAAACCAATTTTAGCGACTTGCTGCAGCCGGCCAATCCCGAAACACAAGTGCTTCAGGGTTTCTATGTGCGGCACTATACCGAGACACAAATCCACCTCGGCGTGCAGGGCGACAATGTCTGGGCATTGGGCGAACAACTCGGACCCGATCTGATCTACGTCGGCAAACTCGCCGCAGTCATGGGTAGCACGCCCGATGCGGTCGACATATCTGATGCTCTGCTCAGCAATCGACGCCCGGAATGTAGTTACTATGCCGAGAATCTGACTTCGGCAGTTAGCGATCTCAAGCGCGGCCTCTCCTTTACTGGCAATGTAGCGATTAGCGTCGCTGCTGACAGCAGCGAATGCGTCATCACTGCCAACAGTATTCCCAACCATGACTTTAATGATGCCAGTGCCGCGTTTGCTACCAATGTCAGTGCTGTGGATGCTGAGTTTCGCATCCCGTTAAATCCTGCATTCGCAAGTAGCCCTACCGCAATTTCGCTGACGACTGATACTGGCATCTTGCTAAACGGTGTGAAGATCGATTTGCTCGCGGCGGCTTGCTACAACGTGGGTGATGAACGCATTGGTTGCAATGATATGGATCAGCCCTGGCGCTTTGACCCCATGAGCCCGCTTACCCAGTTCGGCACTGACAGTCACAACGCCCACACACAACCCGATGGCACCTATCACTACCACGGCAACCCGTTGGCGTTGTTTGATCAGCAAGGCGCTTCTGAGTCGCCATTGATAGGATTCGCCGCCGATGGCTTTCCGATCTTTGGCAGTTATATCAACGACAACGGCGCGATCCGCGCGGTGACCAGTAGCTACCAATTAAAAACGGGCAGCCGACCGCAAAGCGCCAATGACCCCGGCGGCACCTATGACGGGACTTTTGTTGACGACTATCACTATGTCGCTGGCAGCGGCGACCTTGATGAGTGCAACGGCATGATGCGAAACGGTGCGTATGGCTACTACATCGTCAACCAGTATCCCTGGGTACTCGCTTGTTTCAAGGGAACCCCGAATACGTCGTTCAACAAGTCTGTCGGTAGCGGTAATTCGCAGATGGGTCCACCGGGCGGCATGTAGTCTCGCCAAATACGCTGCAGGGCGCGCCATTGCTAGCGCCTTGTAGTGAAGCCCTGATCTGCCCTCAGGTCTGCGCGCAGTTTCTTTACGAGCTATTCCAGCGCAGCAATCGAACCATGACCTTACCGTTCCTGCGCCTATAGCCAGTGGCATAGCACTTGCAGCATTATTCCCCTTTGCATCTCTACTTATCGAGGAATGTCATGCCAGCGTTACGCAAACTACTTCTGGGACTCGCCAGTTCCCTTCTCATCAACTCTGTCGCCTTTGGGCAGGCTGGTTTTTCTGGTTTAAAAGCCGATGCCATAAGCTCTGTCGACGGCATGGAAAAACTTACTCAGGAAATTGTCGACAGCCTGTTTTCTTTTTCCGAACTGGGTTTTCAGGAATTTGAAACCCAGCGTTACATTACCGACCTACTGGAAACCAATGGCTTTACTGTTGAGCAAGGTGTATCCGGTATTCCTTCTGCGTGGTGGGCAAGCTGGGGCAGCGGTGAGCCAGTTATCGCTCTCGGCTCAGATGTGGATGGTATCCCCCGCGCTTCACAGATGCCCGGGGTGGCTTATCGCCAGCCCATGATCGAAGGAGCTCCCGGGCACGGTGAGGGTCACAACTCCGGCCAGGCGGTCAATATTGTCGCAGCGTTGGCAGTCAAAGAAATCATGGAACGCGAAAACATGCCCGGTACGATCGTCTTGTGGCCGGGCATCGCCGAAGAACTATTGGCAACCAAGGCTTGGTATGCGCGCGATGGCATGTTCGATGGTGTTGATGCCGTCCTGTTCACTCACGTTTCAAGTAATTTGGGAGTCAGCTGGGGCGCCTCGACCGGTACTGGTCTGGTCTCTGTGGAGTATATGTTTGATGGTATCGCCGCACATGGCGCCGGCGATCCCTGGGAAGGCCGCAGCGCGCTGGACGCCGTGGAACTGATGAACGTGGCCTGGAACTTCCGCCGCGAGCATTTGCACCCACTGCAGCGCTCACACTATGTCATCAGCAATGGCGGTGACCAACCTAACGTTGTCCCTTCCTACGCCAGTGTCTGGTACTTCATTCGCGAGATTACTGCCGACGGTATTCGGGAAAATTTTGATACCTTGCAACGGATCGCCGAAGGTGCGGCCATGATGACCGACACCACAATGAGCCGGCGCATCGTCGGTGCAGCTTATCCCCGTCACTTCAATCGCCCGATAGCGTTGGCTATGGATGCCAATATTCGCTCTGTGGGCCTGCCAACCTGGTCAGAAGACGACCAGCGCTTTGCCAAAGCGCTACAAACGCTAATGGGTGCCGACGAACCGGAAGGTCTGGCAACTGATTTACGCCCGATCGGAGAACCAGCCGAGACTCCGCGCTCAGGTGGTTCAGATGATATTGGCGATGTGTCCTGGAACGTCCCGACTATCACGTTGCGTTTTCCATCCAACGTCGGCGGCTTGCAAGGCCACCATTGGTCTAGCGCCATGGCGATGGCCACACCAATTGCCCACAAGGGCGCAGTCGCTGGCGCCAAAGTAATGGCAACCACCATGCTCGATTTGCTCATGGATGAAAATCTGGTCAGCGATGCCCACGATTATTTCGACAATGTACAAACCGCCGAGGAGGAATACATTCCTTTCATCGGTCCGGATGATGAGCCGGCGATTGAGAAGAATGCCGAAATCATGGCTTTGTACAAGGAACAGCTTGAAGCGCTCTACTACGACGCCTCACGTTACGATTCCTACCTGGAACAACTGGGTATCGAGTATCCACAGCTGGAACCCAATTCGATCCAGCGCCAGTAATCGACTACGCACGGGAGTCTGCTCAACTCAGGCTCCCATGCCAATTTGCTCTCCGCCTCGACCTGCTTTCCCCGCAAGCCCGATAGCTCAACCCTTCCGCCGCGAGCATATCGCTCTCTCGATTTACAGCACCATGCTGAACCAATTCACGCTATGCTGACGTAAGCTGCAGAATAGTCATTGAATCGGTCCAGGCATGTCAGCACTCAAACCTATTGCAGGAATTCTTGTTGTTATTGTTATCAGTGCCGGACTAGCCTGGGCAGGTGGTCAGTCTGGGGAACAATTCAATGGCGCGCCTTTGTTCTGGTTTTGCGCAGCCACAGGCTTTGTCATGCACTGGCTGGCCTTCATACCCGCCTATATCTGGCAAACCGAACACTACTTTGACCTGATCGGCTCACTATCCTATCTCGCCACTATTGCTGTAGCGGTTGCTGCCAGCGATCATCTGGATCTACGCAGCACACTGCTGGCAATGTTCGTCTGCCTTTGGGCTGCTCGCCTGGGCTACTTCCTGTTTCGTCGCGTACGCAAGGCAGGCAGTGACCGACGCTTTGAAAAACTGAAACCTTATTTCTGGCGCTTTCTGTTTACCTGGACGCTCGGAGGAGCCTGGGTGTTTATCACACTCTCCGCCGCCGTAGCCGCCATCACCGCCGGCTCTGTTGTGGCTATCGATGGCTTGGCTATGACTGGTATTGCGCTTTGGTGTGCGGGTTTTGCTTTCGAGGTGATCGCCGATTACCAGAAGACGCAATTTCGCACTGATTCCAATAACAGCAACAAATTCATCACAACAGGTTTATGGAAATATTCGAGGCATCCAAATTACTTTGGCGAGATAGTGCTCTGGATCGGTGTAGCGCTCATCGCCTTGCCGGTGCTTGACGGCTGGCAATTGATGACGCTGATTTCCCCGGTGTTCGTTATTTTTCTACTGACGCGGGTTAGCGGTATTCCGATGCTTGAAAAAGATGCGCAAGCGCGTTGGGGGGATGATGCGGAGTATCAACAGTATGTCAAACAAACCCCGGTGTTAATCCCCCGCCCAATAAAGCTCAGTAGTTAATTCACTATTGGATACTTCAGAACAAAAAAGAGAGGCCGAAGCCTCTCTTTTCAGTTCAGGTCTATTCACATGTAGCGAACGCTCAGGGCATTCGCGCGGCACGAATCTCAATCTCAACCAACCAGCCTGGCACCACCAGACCAGCGATCTGCACGAACGAGCGCACGGGCTTCATGGGATTCTCTTCAGTACCGAAGAACTGGCGATAGCCGCGGTTGAAGCCATCAAAATCCAGCAGTCCGTATTCGCCAGCTACAGCAAACGCTCGCACCTGAACGATGTCTGACATTGACCAACCTTCAGCCTCTAAATTTTCCTTGAAGCGATTAAAGGTATCCACAGTCTGTTGCTCCATGTCACCCCAGGTGCCGTTTTCCTGCTGACGCGCACCCGAACCACTCAGGTAGAGGGTCTCTGCACCGGCTGGTATCTTGATTGTGGTGTAGAAATGCCGGCCTTCGCCTTTGCGCTCTATTACGCCATCGCCGACGATATCACCTGTTTGTGGCGCTGCGACTGGCGCAGGCGTTGCTGCAGGCTGTGGGGCTGCCGTAGCTGGAGTACTGGAAGTACTTTCGCTTTGCGCAGCAATTTCTGAATCTGGGCTGGTGCCGCTGGCCAACATGACAATGATCACAAGCAGTGCCAGACCAAACCCGGTAATTAACACCATACTGAAATTACTCACCTGAGGCATAAAAGAATCCGATCCGGTTTCTTCCTCAGTTTCGACCTCTTCAGCCTCATTGTCGATTACGTTCGGCTCTTCGGTCTTCTTGGGCTTAGTCATATTTACTTCCTCATCACGCTTAATCAAATGCTGGTGTCACCAGCGTAGTTTCTCTCGACCCGATATCACTAGCTACCGAGAGTGTTGATATAGGCAAGCACATCATTGATGTCTTGCGATGTTTCCAATACACCTACTGATGCTCGCATCTGCTGACCCCATTGGTCTTCGGGATGGCTCCCGCGATAACCCGACTTGAACAAGTTGAGCTGGCGAAACAAATACCAGTCATCTTTTTCAGTCAGCCCCGGCGCTGCCAGTGCTTCATTACCCTGACCTTCGATACCATGGCAGGCAGCGCAGCTCACATACAATTCTGAACCGCGATTGGTATTGCCGGTAATGGTGGGTGCATTGGGCGACGCCGACCAGCTCGAAATATAGGCAACGACTTCTTCAATTTCCGCATCCGACATACGGGCTACGGAATCCTGCATTTCATAGCCAGGAATATAGTCTTTTTGTGTGCCGCGAAATTCGGAACGAAAGCCGATTAATTGATTACGCAAATACCAGGGTTCAATATCCGCCAAGCGCGGACCACCGACGATCGGATTGCCTTTGCCGTTCGGACCATGGCAAGTAGCACAGACGCGTTCGGCCAGGTTGAGCCCAGCCAGATGAAAAGCTTCATATTGTTGTGCGCTAACAGTTTGCGTCAACGCAGCGCCTGCCAACAGCAACAGTGCCAAATAATTTCTAGATTTCATTTACTACTCTACTCAACTAGGTGATTGATTCGGTTCAGACGACTTGTTGACCAGGCATCCTGCCCGTACCGCCACGGCGCTCAACCATGTCATTAATGGCCCAGAATGCGGATAGAATCGCGCTCTCTTGCCAGGCAGTGTGCATGGAAATCTGGTCACCAATCGTATAGTGACGACCACCAGCCGGTGCTTGCAAGGTGTGGTACATGCGCTCTTCTTCTTCAGTCATGCCACCAAAACTGCTCGACCAACGCGCCGCACAACCTAACATATGATTCATGCGATGCCAGGCGATGGTAATACCCTTCTCCGTCAGCTGACGGTAATCCGGATGCACTTTTTCTCCTTGCTTGATCGCAGTTTCCAGACGTTCTTCCTGAGATAATCGCGTGAAGTGCATGCCGCCACCGAAGTCATAAGCAGAGAGAATGACACCTTTGGCTTTATGCACACCATGCGGTGGATACCAGATTTGGCGAATCGGCTGATTGGTCCAGGTGATACCGCCGTAGATGTCGTCGTCTTCCCAAAAACGTCGCTTGGCCTGGAACGCTGATTTGTAAGCCTCACCACGTTTGACGTACTGCATTGCCTGCACGTATTCAGATGGGAAGTTGTTCGGTATACCGGTCATCAAGTGGGTAGGGATACAATTAAAGCAATAGTCCGCAGAGATCGCGTACTTCATGCCGTTGTGTTCGTATTGCACATCCACGCCATCGCCATTCAACTGCACGCTGGTGACCAGAATGTCGTAATAAATCTTGTCAGGTAGCGCGCGCTCAAAACCCTTGACGATCATGTCCATGCCGCCAACAGGTTGGAACAACACCGGACCAGTTTCGCCTTCGTTCTGGCTCAATGCCATGTTCAGAAAACGCGTCTTTAACAACTCTTTGAAGGCGACCACTTCTTTCTGTACGCCGTGATCGATAAAACCGCCGGCTTTGTAACCGGCACGAAAACTACCGGTATAAAGGTCATCGTCATTAAGATCACCGAACGACCGCACCGCGCTCATCAATGCCTCGGCTTCGTATTCGCTAAATGACTCGTCCAATTCGGCAGTGGTAAAACTTTTGGCCATGATCTCGGCCATAAAGCCACGCGCATTGGTAGTCAGGATATTGTTCTTCACAGGTTTGCCGCCAAACATGGCGTCATCCTGAAAATAAGTCTCTTTGTTTTCGTTAATGAATATCTCAAGCTCGACACCCAATTCCTTGCAGTAATGCATCAGGTTGCGGTGTGAGCTGGGAATGCGCGCGGGGCCGGCATTGAAATACATATGAGGTTCGTCATCGAACTCGCAGACTTGCGGGTTACCCACTTCATCAATCACGTCGCCGGAGCGTACAGTGTAACAACGACCACCAGCACGGGAATTGGCTTCCAGCACTACGCAATCATAACCGGCTTTGTCCAGTTCATAGGCAGCGGTAAGCCCGGAAATACCAGCACCAAGAATTACCACACTAGGTCTGTTAGCGGGATCTGCCCGGGGAATCTCGGGTAAATTAAGGCGCGTATCTGGAATCATACCCAGCGCTGCACTGGCGTTTAGCACAGTCGCACTGGTACCGGTTGCTGCCAGTAATGTCAGAAGTTCGCGTCGTGTCACTCGTTTATTCATTTGCTCGATACCTGCTCAGCGAGAAAATTGTTCGCACCCAAATGGAACCTGGGCCAGTTTATCAAGCAGGACTTATGCCATCTATAACACTTCGTTACAGAACGACAAATTCAGCACCCAGAGTCGCTGGACGCTGGCTCTGAGTGCAAATCTATTGCCCATGTTGGTGCAAGCCCTGCCAATGTCGCCCAAAAGGGGGCGTTTGAAATTCAATGTTGTGCCCATTTCGCGGGACATCCGCATTGGATAACCCCAGCCGCCAGCAAAGCCACTGCTGCATTTTGACGCTTTTTTACTTGCAGGCATTTAAAAATGCAATTTGCCGGTGCGCAAGATTCAGCGTGGTGCGAAAAAATCTCCGAAATAGAGCACGCGTTCGGTTCTGAGTGTAATACGTAGTTGCCCCGAGTCCCAGTATTTCCGGCCTATTCTTACACTTGTACCTGATGGCACGGCAATTGCACCCACGGTTCTGACACGAAAAACTTCACCCACAGGAGTCAATTTATGAAGTTCCGTAAAAAACCCACAAGCCTGATAACGGCAGCCGTCATTGCGGCAGGTAGCTTCTCAGGCACTGCGTTGGCACAGGATGATCCCGCTGCTTCTTCGCTGGAAGAAATTATTATTACTGGTGCGCGCGGTCGCCCTCGCACGGTGTCCGATTCACCGGTGCCAGTTGATGTGTTTGACGCTTCAGCGATTGAAGCAGTTTCCTACACTGATACTGCGAACATTCTGCAAACTCTGGTTCCTTCATACAATGTCGACCGGGCTCCTATTTCCGACGGCGGCACTTTCGTCCGTTCACCTACCCTGCGCGGCTTGCCGACCGACAAGACTCTTGTTCTGGTCAACTCCAAGCGTCGTCACCGCGCCGCACTGGTCTCTATCGGTGGTTCTGGCACACAGGGCCCAGACGTTGCCACAATCCCTGCCGCAGCCCTGCAGAACGTCGAAGTTCTGCGTGATGGCGCCGCGGCACAATACGGTTCAGACGCCATTGCAGGTGTTATCAATTTTATTCTGAAAGAGAATACTTCAGGCGGCAGCATCAGCATTGATGGCGGTGAATACGCTGAAGGCGACGGCGCAGCGATGACTGTGTCAGGCAACATCGGCTTCGCACTGGGCGACAGCGGCTTCTTTAGTTTATCAGGTCAGCTTGAAGAGATGGACGCCACAACACGCGCCGAGCAGTACTGTGAATCCTGGTTCTGTGTTGACCCCTCTCTGCCAGGTTACGACCCAACAGCTTCATACACACAATACACCGAAGACCCTGCTTTCCAGGCTGGCGTACCTGCGGCCAACATCGGGCCTGGTGACGTGGTTAACCCATGGGGTGCGCCAAATCAGGAAGCCGGTCGTGTGTTCTTCAACTCTGGCTATGATCTCGACGCTGACACAGAAGCGTATGCCTTCGGTAGCTATTCCGAGAGCAGCACAGACGGCGGCTTCTTCTATCGTTACCCGGAAAACGGCACGATCGAATATCTGCGCGAGCCTGACGGCTCTCTGTACTGGCCACTGGAAAAATTCCCGGGCGGCTTTACGCCTCGCTTCTTTGGTGAGATTTATGACTTCTCACTGGCTGGCGGCATGCGCGGCTTGCTGGAGAACGGCCTGTCATATGATTTCAGCGGCCGTACCGGTAAGAACGAAATTAAATACGAGCTAAAAAACACCGTGAACCCATCCATGGGTCCGGACAGCCCGACTTCGTTCCACCCTGGTGACCTGATCAACACGGAAACCCAGTTTCAGGCTGACTTCACTTATGAAGTTGACACGAGCCTGGCCAGCCCGGTGTTATTCGCCTTTGGTGCCAGTTACATGGACGAGTCCTATGAAGTCGTTGAAGGTGAAACTGCCTCCTATATCGACGGCCCCTATGCGACTCCCGATCCCTGGAACTTGTGTACCGATGCCGGCGCTCCTACTACTGCTGGCGCCACAGCGATTGCCAATGGCTCAACACTTGACTGTTCCGACTCCAGTGACCCCGTGTTTCAGGTTGTCGGCGTTGGTTCCAATGGTTTTCCTGGATACTCGCCACAGTTCTCCGAGCTGTACGAGCGCAGTTCATTCGCACTGTATGCTGATGCCAGTGCTGACGTGACTGACAACCTGTTCCTGCAAGGCGCCATCCGTTACGAAGACTACGATGACTTTGATTCCGAGATCGTCGGTAAGTTGGCTGGTAAGCTGGATGTGACTGACACATTCGGTATTCGCGCCTCCTTCGGTACCGGTTTCAGAGCACCGACCCCGGGTCAGCAAGGCACAATTAACGTCTCCACGCGTCTGCCTGATGGTTTCCCGGTAGCCACTGGCCTGTTCCCTGCTGGCGGTCCTGTGGCCCAGGCACTGGGTGCCACTGCTCTGAAACCTGAACTGTCTACTAACTACACATTGGGCTTCACCGCAACATTGGGTGAGCTGGATCTGACGGTGGATATGTACCGTATCGATATCGAAGATCGCACCCGTGCTGTGTCGACTCGTGACGTGTCAACCGATCCAACCTCGGGCGATGCCTACACTAACTATTTAGCTCTGGCTGCAGCTGGTGTTGCCGGTGCCGAGTCAATCGGTGGTGTGTTCTACTTCACCAACGCTTTCGATACTGAGACCAGCGGTGTAGACGTTGTTGCCACATTGCCGGTTGATTGGGGTGATGCTGGTACGACAACGTTCACAGCTTCTTTGAACTACAACAAGGAAGAATTCGCTACTGATCCGAGTGCGGTACTCAACGCCGAAGAGCAATTCGATTTCGAGAACTTCGATCCGAATTTCCGCGGCGTATTCACAGCCCGTCACGGTATCGGTGATCTGACTCTGGTTGGTCGTATGAGCTGGTACGGTGAGGCGACCAATGCCAACTCAGGTGGTAATCCGCTGCGTTTCCAGACTTTCGATGACATTCTGTTCACCGATCTGGAAGCTCAGTACCAGATCAACGAAATGTTCCGCATCTCCGTCGGCGGTCGTAACATCTTTGATGAATACCCCAACGTCGACTCCATCAGTGATTACTGCTGTGGCCGCATCTACTCTTCAGGTACTGCAGTTGACTGGCAAGGTGCTTACTATTTCGGCCGTCTGACTGCCGAGTTCTAAGCTCAACTCCTGCCTTAACAGGTCGCAAGAAACCGAAAACGGGGTGACGCAAGTCACCCCGTTTTTTTATGCCCGACTTTTAGGCAGTGTAAAATCGCTGGCTTTTCGAATGGGCGCTTGATTAACTTGAGGATAATCTTGCCCCAGAAGCGAGGATGCCCCATGAAATTAGTGTTACTTCTAACAGTGTCCGTCCTATTATCTGCTTGCGTGCCAACCACGCCACGCTTTCACCAAATGAGTGAAGAAGAGCTGTTAACCTATAATCTGGACAAACCACCGGCTGAATGGGTTGTGTGTTCCGAGCGCAGAACCCCCGCCAGCCGTGTAGTGCGCCGGGTTTGCGACACCCCGGAACAACTCAGAAGCAGCAACAACAGCTTGCGCGAAGTCTCAAGGACCAACGTCTTGTTGCGTGGCGGGAGTTTCTGAACAACCACAATCCCTCTGGCAGTGTCCAACACTCTAACTGGCACGAACGAAGCCCTGAGCCACAGAGTTACACCTATCAGATTGGCTCACCGTACACGTTGTCAGCCACGGCAATATTTGCGATAACTAGCGCTCAAGCCACTACCCTTACAAGGTATGCACAGTATGAAAGCGATACGCGTCAATGAAAACGGTGGACCTGAAGTATTGAGCTGCGAAGACATCGAGCAGCCCAGTCCTGGCGCTGGTGAAGTGCTGGTCAAAGTGGCAGCGGCTGGCATTAACTACATTGATACCTATCAACGCTCCGGCCTTTATCAGATTCCCCTGCCTTCGACTCTGGGATTGGAGGCCGCTGGGACAGTCGCCGAAACAGGAGCCGGAGTCAGTCAGTTTAAAGTGGGTGATCGGGTCGCCTATACCAATGTTGCCGGCGCCTATGCTGAATATGCAGCAGTACCGGCAAACATGCTGATCAATTTGCCTGACGGCGTCTCCTTCAATGAAGGTGCGGCGGCAATGCTGCAAGGCTGTACTGCACACTACTTATGCCGCTCTACCTACCCGGTCAATGTTGGCGATCGCTGCCTCATTCATGCCGCTGCCGGAGGTGTCGGCCTGATCTTGATACAGATGGTGAAAATGCTTGGCGCCACTGTGATTGGTACTGTTTCAACCGAAGAGAAAGCGGAACTGGCCAGACAAGCCGGAGCGGATGATGTCATTCTCTATACCGAGCAAGACTTTCAAAGCGAAGTCGATCGTATTACTGATGGCGCCGGCGTCAATGTGGCTTACGATTCAGTAGGTAAAGCCACATTTGAAAAGAGCATCGACTGTTTGGCGAAATTTGGCTACATGGTGCTCTATGGCAACGCCAGCGGTCCTGTCACTGAATTCAACCCGGCTACTTTAGGCCCCAAGGGCTCGCTCTTTCTCACGCGACCAACGCTATTTGACTACGTGGCTACGCGCGAAGATCTGGAGTGGCGCAGCGGTGAAGTTCTGCAGTGGATTACCGAAGGTAAAATCAAACTGCGATTGGAACACTTCTTCCCACTGGCCCAGGCGCAACAAGCCCATGAAGCTCTGGAAGGTCGCAAAACAACCGGCAAAGTCATTCTGACGCCGTGAACAATTTTCTAACAATCAATCTAACGCGCTGCGTGTCATTCCGAGGCGCCGCACAAAAACAGGTATACACTATGAACAAAGCAGTAATTCTCGCAGCGGCGCTGTTAACCTCACTATTAAGTGCGACACTGTCCGCGCAGAGCATCAATCTCGGACGCGGCGAGCTGCCGGTCACTGTTCCTGCCAATTATGATGAAGCTTCACCTGCACCATTAATCATGTTGTTACACGGCTACACTTCTAGCGGGATGCGCAACGATGCTTACATGGGCGTGAGTGATCTTGCTGATGATTACGGTTTTATATTCGTCGCCCCGGACGGCACGTTGGAATCTGCCGGTGACAATAACCGTTTCTGGAATGCCAGCGATGCCTGCTGCAATTTCTACGAATCCAGTGTCGACGACGTGGCGTATATCAACAGCATTATCGATGCCCTGATGGCCGACTATGCAATCGACAGCGAGCGCGTTTACTTGATCGGCCATTCCAATGGCGGATTTATGTCCTACCGCATGGCCTATGAACATTCTGACAGATTTACAGCCATCGCCAGTCTGGCCGGGGCTAGCCACATGGAAGAGCGGCCGGCACCTGCCAGCCCGATTCATGTTCTGCAAATTCATGGCACGGCCGATGGCACCATTAGCTACACTGGTGGCGATATTCAAGGCACGCGCTACCCTAGCGCCATACAGACCGTAAGTCGCTGGGCCAGTTACAACGGTTGCAGCACAGCAGGTCGTGGTCGTGAACAGCGTGACCTGGATGCCAGCCTGCCTGGATATGAATCAGGCACGATGGTATTTCGTGCGGGCTGCAATAAAGGCGGTTCGGCAGAGCTGTGGACGATCAGTGCCGGCGCCCACGTACCCGTATTATCTGACACTTTCGCTCAACAAGTAGTTGAGTGGCTTCTGTCAAAGCGCAAATAGTTTATCGCTACAAACAATGAGCAAATAAAAAGGGTTGCCTTATATCAAGGCAACCCTTTTTTGTTTGTCTTACTTTTTGGTCTTCTTATTGGTCTTCTTATTGGTATTTTAATCAGGCTTTGCAGCTGGCGAGTCAGGAGCGCCTGATTGAGACGACGCTGTATGCGCTGCGACTATAGCAGCGCGTCAATACGGTCCATCAAAGAATTCATGCGGCGCAAGACCGGTTCGAATGCTTCAGCTTGCGTCATATCCAGCCCGGCTTCATTCAGCAAAATATCGTGCGGGTAGTCCGAACCACCTGCACTCAGGACACGTATGAACGCATCGCGCACATCTGTATCACCAGCCAGGAACTGTTCAGCGAACCAGGCAGCACCACTAATCGATGTCGCATACTGAAAGACATAAAAGTCGTAGTAGAAGTGCGGAATATAGGCCCACTCGACAGTGTACTCATCATCAATGGTCAGCACGCCTTCATCGTGACCGTGGTAGCGCTTGAGCAATTCGCCGTACATCTCTGTGAGTCTTGGCCCAGTCAAGGGCTCGCCATTTTCAGCGGCCTCGTGGATCTCCAGTTCGAACTCGGCAAACATGGTTTGCCGAAAGAAAGTGCCACGTATACTTTCCAGCGCGCCACCCAGATAGAACAATCTCTCTTCGTCTGTACGCGCATTCGCAATCATGTATTCCTCAAGCAGAATCTCATTAATCGTGGATGCCATTTCCGCAATGAATGTCGAGTAGCCAGCATTCTCGAACGGATTATTCTCATTGGCCAGAAGCGAGTGCACGGCATGCCCCCATTCATGTGCAAATGTGGATAGTGATTCGTAGTCATCATTGTGATTCAGCAGCACATAGGGATGTACGTCATAGACCGAGCCATTCATGTAAGCACCAGAACGTTTGCCGGGTTGCGGATGGCTATGCATCCACTCTTGCGACAGACCGTAATCCAACAACTCTAAATAGCGCTCACCAAAGGGCTGTAGTGCCTCAAACGTAATCTGCTTGGAACGTTCGAGATCGAATGTTCCGGTATCTACTTCGACCAGTGACGGGTAGATGTCGTAATAACGCAGATCATCAACGCCAAGCATACGACCACGTAATTCCAGATAACGGTGAAAGACCGGCAATGCCTCGTTCACCTGGGTTACCAGCTGAGTGTAGACACCCGGCGGCAAACCGTCATTGAACAAATTAGCATCCAGAACACCGTCGTGACTGCGAACACGGGCCTGAAAAACATTGGCCTGGACTTCGCTGGCCAAAGTTGCCCCCATGCCGTCGGCGAACTGGTTCCAGGTACCCCAGAAAGCGTCGAACACCGCCTTGCGGTCATCCCGATTGGGAGCACCACGCCAGCGCGAATAACCTGCCTGACTCAACGTAACTTCATTACCCTCGCTCAAGGTGATAGTCGGCCATGGAATGTCGGCGTTGGCATAGTTTTCGTAAATTTGCTCAGGCGATGACAGCACCAGGCTGGCCTGAGCCAGAATGGCCTCGGTTTGCTGATCCAGAGTGTGCGGCGCATTGCGCAGAATATCTTCCAGCATGAATTCGAAATCTGCCAGACCAGGTTCCTCGGCGAGATATTGCTCGATCGTATCGGCACCTACCTCAAGTATCTCCGGACTTATCCACGACGTGGCTTCACCCAACTCGCTGAACAATTGCCGAGCCCGACCGAAGCGCGCTTGGGTCTCGGGCTGACGCTGATCAGCATCACGCTCAAGACTTGTATACACATACGCCCGAGCGGTTTCTTTATTGGTGTTGGAAATCTCGCGAAGCGCAGCCAGCAAAGAGTCGGCACTGTTGCCCAGGGTTCCCTGTAACTGCGGTAAGTCAGCGATGCGCTCGGCAATATCCGCCATAGCCGCTTCCCATTCGGCAACAGTTGGGTAGATGTCAGTCAGATCCCATTCGTAACGAACCGTTTCTTCCTGAGCCTGCAAGACAGGCGCACATAAACAGGTCAATAAGCCAGCAAATATCAATAAATGTTTCTTCACGTCGTGACTCCTGAGGGCGTGAGCATTGTCAATAATCAGCGCCGATCATAGCGTAATTTACCCTCAAATACAGGCTAAGAGCGCCAATGTGCCGGCAGATTCAGATCAGCAATTCACAGGAAAACAAAGGCCTTGCAAAATAGGCAGCCTGACCACTAATTGCTGATTAACTTGCCCCTGCAGCTGCGCTATCCTGACTGTAACCAGCTGATCCGGAGTTCTTCATGCCTAGCCGCCGTGCTTTTTTGCAGTCCGCTGCCGCGCTGCCCTTGTTGTCGCGTTGCGCAACCATGCCCAGTGCCGCTGCTTCGGCACGCAACTACTCGCCATCAGGACTACCCTTACGGCGCGTAATGGTTGCTGATGAACGCGTAATACGCACTGTAGCCGGACTACGCCCATTCAGACCCAAAGGGTTCGTAGTCAAAGCACAACCGTTTGGCGACAAACTTGTTATCCATAACTACGGTCACGGTGGCGGTGGTATTACGTTGTCCTGGGGAACCGCGCATCTGGCCATGGAATTGGCTATGGAAAGCCGGCACAAACGCTGCGCCGTATTGGGCTGTGGAGCGGTCGGGCTCGCCACCGCCAGACTCATGCAAGATCGGGGCTGGGACGTTACGATTTACGCCAAAGATTTGCCGCCCAATACCACCTCCAATATTGCTGGCGGGCAATGGTCACCGACTTCGGTCTACGATGATGAGGAATTGACACCGGCCTTCAAGGCACAATTCGAATCGGCCATGCGTCACGCTTATCGCTACTATCAGAATCTGGTTGGGCCCCGTTATGGTGTGCGCTGGATCAGCAACTATACAATTCAACCGCAAGCACCCGATGGCCAGGCATTCACGGATGAGTATGTTGCCATGTATCCGCAGCATCGCGACTTGAAGCCGAACGAGCACCCTTTCGATGCGCAGTACGTGCGTCACTACAGCACCATGTTAATTGAGCCCGCCGTGTATCTGCCCGCTATGATGGAAGATTTCTATACTGCCGGGGGAACCATTAATGTACGGGAATTCCATCATCAGAACGAACTACTAAGCATGGACGAACCAGTTATTTTCAATTGTACCGGTTTGGGTGCACGCGAATTATTTGCCGATCGTGAACTGATGCCTATTAAAGGCCAGCTTAGTTTTATTCTGCCGCAACGAGAAGTCGACTACATCATTCTGGGTAACCGGGGTCTATATATGTTCCCGCGCAGCGATGGCATTTTGCTTGGCGGGACTTTTGAAAGAAACGAGTGGTCTTTAACTCCCGACCCCGTGGCAACAAGGCGCATCATCGATGGTCATCGTGCTTTTTTTGCAACGATGGACGACCCGTGGGCAAAGTGAACCAGAATAAAAAAAGGCGACGAGCACAGGGGAAAGTGCTTACCGCCGCCAGAATAATGCACTAGCTTGGGATTATGCCAATGCATTCAGAGCTTCCGACTGAGACAGACGAGTGGTAACTCGCCTGCCTCTGTATAAGTTCAATCTATTTCTACATAGCGATTAAGCTGCTTGAGTCTCATCTGATTTGATGAAAGCCAGCATAGTGTCGCAATCGCTACATTCGAACGGGTCAGATTCGCAGTTATCCACCTTGCCGTCTTCAGCGAAGACCTTGACGACGCGGCCATCATCGACCAGCATCGAATAACGCCATGAGCGGTCACCGAAACCCAGGTTCTCTTTCTTGACCAGCATGTCCATGCCGCGAGTAAACTCTGCGTTGCCATCAGGTAACAGCTTCACGTTTTTCACGCCCAGCTGCTTGCCCCACTGAAACATGGAAAAGGCATCGTTAACACTCAAGCAGTAAACCTCATCGACTCCAGCTTCTTTCAGCTCATCATACTTGGCTTCATAACCCGGCAGGTGCGTGCTGCTACAAGTTGGCGTAAATGCGCCTGGCAATGCGAACACGACGACTTTCTTACCCTTGAAGATGTCGCCACTTGACACATCCTGCCAACGAAATGGGTTGTCGCCGCCAATGGATTCATCGCGAACTCGGGTTTTGAATACTACGTCAGGTACTGTCTGAGTCATGGTTGTCCTCTGTTTTAAGAATTAACTTCTAAATTTGAATGTGAATGTAAGGCTATGAGTACATGTTACGGACTGTCTTCTAATCGGTAAAACGATTTAATTCGATAGGGTTGATCGCTTAAACCGATCAGCTGTCAAGCCTGCGGCTCACCTCTCGGGACTGGACAGCGCCGACAATTGTCTCTACTCTAAATCGAATAAAACAATAACAAGGATCAGTCCTCATGCTTGTCCGACACGCCACGCGCCCCGTGCTTTTCCTCGCCTTGACTGCCTGCTCAACCCTGCTGACAGCACAAGACTCGGCTCCTACCTTTTATGGTGACGCTTTACCTGTTTTTCAAGACAACTGCGCTGCCTGCCATCAGCCCGAAGGGCCCAAAGTAGGCGGTATTACAGCACCCATGTCCTTGCTGGATTATGAGCAAGCCAAAATCTGGGCACCCCTGATCAAGAATGCCTTGGTTACCGGCTACATGCCGCCATGGGGAGCCCACGAACGGCACCGCGGGGAGTTCAAAGGTGAGCGCTATATCGATGACAAAGACAAGGCGCTGTTAATCGCCTGGGTTGATGGCGGCGCACTGGAAGGCAATCCGGATGCTGCAGCAGACGCCGCGGGTATTGTCTCCAACAGCGTCGGCACGCAAATGCCGGAATCAGGCTGGTGGATTGGCGAGCCTGACCTGGTGGTGGGTTTTGAACGCCCGGTCCGGGTTGCCGATGAAGTTGAAGACTGGCAGCCTACCATTGCCATGCCCGTTCCTGAGGGCGCCCACACCAAGCCACGCTGGATCTCTATGGCTGAGCTGGCGCCAGGTGGTGCCTGGGTGCATCACATTGTCTCCAGTCATATGGGAGTTGGCGTGCCCGGACGCGGCCCCTTCACCTACCCCGAGGGTTGGGGCGTGTTAATGCCGGAAGACCCTTTCATTACCGTTAACATGCATTACCACAAGGATCCAGGCGCGGGCACCGGCGTAGTCGACAACACGCAGGCCGGCTTTGTGTTCTACGAAGACGGCGATGTCATCGACCATGTGGTTGAAACCAATTTACTGCCCCACAGTGGCTGGACCATCCCGCCGGGCGATCCTAATTACGAAGTGAACAATACGCACGAGATCACCGAGGATATTTTTCTGCTTTCCATGGGTCCGCACATGCACTATCGCGGCAAGGCCATGCGCTATGAGTTGGAATATCCTGATGGCGAGAGGGAAACCCTGCTCTGGGTGCCCGACTATGACTTCAATTGGCAGTTTCTTTACGAGTACGAGGAACCGAAATTTATTCCTGCTGGCTCCACACTGCACATGAGCTGGTGGTTCGACAATTCCGAGCGCAACCGGTTCAATCCCGACCCCCAGGCTGCCGTGGAGTATGGCCCGGCAACCACCGACGAAATGGCCAACGCTCGGATCTATTACGCTCCAACAACCAAACGCGGCATCGTGGTCGGGCGTGACTTGCCAGCTGATGTGCTGGAATCGGCAAGAGCGGCAGAACAGGAGCGCCGCGAGCGCGCCGATCTGCTGGATTTGTCTGAGGATGATTTCAGCTGGCTGGGTGAAGAAGCGCAATAACCAGCCGCTAGTAACAAACTGTGAATAAAAAGCCCCGTAGCAGCGATGCCCGGGGCTTTTTTATTTGTCGTACTTTCTAGCTAGCCGAACTCTTTTGTCATATTTGCTTGTCGTATTCACTGACCGTATGCGAGCCGGCAGTTAGCTGAAAGTCGGCTAGCCCACTTGCTGCACGGGAATGGGTGTCCAGTTTTTCATGCGTGAGCGCACATCCTCGACGCTGTGTTTACACACACCTGCCTTGTCGATGAGTTTAATTTCACAGGCATCGCAGCGCACACACTCTTTGAAGTCAATCTCATGGCCACGGATAGCGCCAGTTGGACACGCATGCTCACACACCTTGCAGACCTGACACTGCTCAACACGCTTGATGCGCCAGGGTGAAATCAACGCCGTGAGCCCGAGCGCCGCTCCTAGCGGACAGGCATAGCGGCAATAAAAGCGCGGCACCAATGCGGCGGCGACAAGAAACGCAATGAGTATCACCCAAAGCCATAGGGATTGACTGAAATAGAATGCTGTACCGAATGGTTCGAAATATTGAAACAAACTCAATTCGCTATAAGCCAGCGCCATGACAATCAAAAATGCCAAAATACCGTACTTGATGTAGAGACCGATATCATGCAAGCGCTGGGGAACTTTCAATTGCAGGCGCCTGGGTACGAAGCGAGTGATGAAATCCTGCAATGCACCAAATGGGCAGAGCGAAGAGCAAAATACCCGCCCCCAGAACAATGTCGTCACAACTGTAAACACAATAATCAGGAGCATGGGCAAATCTTGCAAGAACATACCGGGGCCCTGCTTGATCGCATTAGTGATATGGGATACGGAGACAAATCCGCCGTCGATCCAACCCAGATAGATCAGGGTGTAGGCAAGCGTAATCCAGCGCAATGTTGTGCTCTTGCGCAGGAATGAAGTCATGACCATGGCCAGCAGCAGTAACAAAGCAGCCACACCACCCCAGGGGGCATTGTTGACTAGCGACGCAAACGTTCCCTCATCTGCATAGTCCATGTAATCGGCATCGCTGGCTGGCAAATATTCCGCCGGCAATTCAGTATCCAGTGCCAACGCCAACGGCAATGCGGGAACCTGATAATCTACTGCCGTTACAGAATCCAGACTCCCCATGTCACTGCTATTGTCATACATGACCGTGAATGATTGGTGCAGATCAATCGCTGGATCCAGCACCATGGCACCGGCGAAACGTGCCTGACCTGCTATCTTGCCTGTCTCGGCACTGCCTGCATACACAAACCGGCTACGCGTAATACCAAGCGTGGTGTCGCCCTGTTGTATTGCCAGGCGTTCCTGCCGGAAAGGTTGTGAGGCATCACCATCGATTCCCACCAGCATGAGATAACCATCACTGACCCGGTTGCTAGCCTCCCGTTCAGCTGTAGAAAAATCATCAGTGCCAATCAAGACTTCACCCAAACCTTCGTGCGCCATGAAGGCAAGATCAAGCTGTAAAGCCGTCCCGTCTGGGTAGGTAACATCCAGTTCCTTGACCAGACCATTGGCTTTCATGTCTTCCCACGATTGCTGCTGCAGGACTTCGACAGCGATGGCGTCAGTATTTCGTTCGGCAATAAACTCCGAGTCGGCCAAATACGCCCGTGCCACCTGACGCGATGCATTTCGAACACCGCGTGACACAGCCCAGCTGGTTATAGTGGCGCGGGATACGCCATCAACATCGCGGCCAACACGAAAGCCCTCTGCAATATTTTTATTCTCGAATTGGTTCGGGAAACGTTCGGTATTCAAAAAGTCACCGCGAATGCTCTTGTAGGATTCACGATAAAAAAGGAAATCAATTCCTGTCAGGTTGCCCTGTAGATCCATACCCACGAGCACTTCAATGGGTGCGCTGTAGCCGACTTCTTCTGGTGGCAAATCCGGCGTCTCAAACAAGTAACCGACCAGTTGCGATTCGCCATTCGCATCGTTCTGATAGGCGCGGTAAACAGGAGGCGAACCTTCTTTGGCAGAAAATTCACTCGCGTCAGGAAAAACCTTGGCTAGCAACTCGGGATTTTCGGTACTTAGATCACCAATCTGAGCCTGCGCTGAGGTCAGGCCTAACAGGCTGATAATCAGCAGCCATTGCTTGAGTAAATCTCGGCCACACAGGAGGCTGCCGAGATATTTCGTGGGTAGGTCGATCATACTGCCGGGAACCTGCTTGTTTTTGTTGATCTTCAGGAGTCGTACGAATCGAGGCGTATTTAAGCAGATTAGCCGCATTGAGTATACGCATAGGGGCCCGCCAACACGGCGTGTAACGACTTGTCACAGACTGCTCAATGCGCATTTGCAATGATACTTGTGTCAAAGTAGCTAAAAATCAGGATTGCCCGGTCTTATACCTGATTCAGAGCGGTAAATAACCGTGATATGCTCAGCTTTTTCCCGAAATACCCTAGAAATAACAAGCGACTACTGCAGCGCTTCGGGATACCACAACGAGACGCCTGTAGCGACAACATAACGCCTGCAGCTATCTAAAATAAGGGAGCAACAAGATGAACAAACCTTTACCGGGATAATCAGCAAACCTATTGAATTCACTACGAGCCCTGCCACTAATATTGCTGCCGGTCTGCGCAACTGCGCAAGACAGCATTGAATGACGTATGCCGGGTAACGATTTTTTTCCACACCCGGTATCGCCAGGATAGTGAAAGCTTGATTATTTAAGAGTTTTTTATGATGAACTTTGTTATGGAAAGTCCAATGCGATTTGCAAATTCCCGGTGCTTGCGACCAGCAATTGCGGTTCGTAAGCGTATGAGGATGCCCGGCATGGCCGCATTCGCGTCTTTACTGACTTTCAGTTCATTGGCAACGGCGCAAGGCGTGGGGCGTGATGATGCCAAGGTCTTACACTTGCTGCAGGAACCCCGGCATCGCACGGTGTATAAACAGGATGACTTGTTCTTGATTGATTTACAGATCAATCCGGGCGACACCACTTATGCTCATACACATAACCAAGCCATCCTGCGTGTCCGCATCAGTGATGAAAATGGCCCGCTCAGGGGCGATGTGACATCTGACACCAGCTATGTTCGCGATCCATTTACTCATACCTTGCATAACGATGGCGTGGCCATCATTCACAATGTGTTACTGATCAATGACAGTAATGGGGTTACGCGGGATACCAACGACACGCCTGAAGGAGTGACTGCAGAGCCAGTTCTGGAAAACTCCTGGTTTCGCGCCTACCGAATCGAGCTGTCCCCGGGAGAATCCACTGCACTTCAGACCCACAAGAACCCGACAGTAATTATTCAAGGCACACCGGGTGTACTCCATGTCACCCGCAGTGATGGCATCACTCACGAGTTGGCCAAAGCCGGCGCCTGGGCATGGCGCGATGCCGGTTCCGCCTTTGCAGTGCACAATACAGGTGATAGCACTGTTGTGGTCGCTATCAGTGAAGGCCGACGTCAGGCACGCTAGGCGTCTCACTTGCTCCCCTCATCACACTGTTTTCCTGGTCGTATGACTCGTCATGGGCTCTGCTTCTGGTCTCATCATTATGTCCACCAGACTTGATCCGCATTTTGTTATCGTTGCCGACATCGGTGGCACACATTGTCGATTCGCGACACTCGGCCAGGCTCGCGGTCAGGTGCAGCAGGTCCAACAACAGCAGTGTCGCCAGTATCCGGATTTCACCACTGCACTGCTTGAATACTGCAATGAGTTGACTGGCCAGTGCGCTGGCCTGTGTCTGGCGTTACCGGGCCCGGTGCATCTCGAACCCGTTCCGCTCATTAACAATCCCTGGGCTAGCGTGTCCCTGGCTACGCTGCGCAGCGAACTGAAATTTCCAGTGTGGGCACTGAATGATTTTTCAGCGCAAGCGCACTTGCTGCCCCACCTGAAAGATTCGGACGTTCGAATCTGGCGTGCTGGGCCACCGACCACAGCAATGCCCACTGCCGCTACAGAATTAATTATAGGACCCGGCACCGGCCTCGGCGTCGCTGGTCTGATCAACCAGCAAACCGTGATTGAATCAGAAGCTGGTCAGATGGCATTGGCGGCCAATAGCCCGAACCAGGACAGACTGCTGGCAATACTGCGCTGCGAATACCCCAGAATTCTCAACGAAACCGTGCTCTCCGGACCTGGCCTCAGCCGCGTGCATGCCGCCTTGCATGATGGCCACTTGCTTGCAGTTGATGACTATGCCCCGGCAACACTCATCAGCAATGCCCATGCAGGCGACCAGCAATGCCAGCAGACTATCAATGAATTTGCTAGTTGGTTTGGCAGCGTTTGCGGCGATCTGGCTCTGGGAATGGGAGCCACCGGTGGCGTGACTCTCTCGGGTAACTTGCTGCACGCCATGCAAGACGTGTTTCCGGTTGCGGATTTTCTGACAGCATTCAACGATAAACAGGGCTACCGTGACTTCTGTGCCATGCTTGCTGTCCGACAGGTCACTGTCGCACAACCCGGATTGCAAGGCGCGGCTTGCTTCGCTCAGCAGCAACTTGCCATCGATGCCGATCAAATCTGACCGCTCAGGCAACTGTCGAGATCTGGGCAAAATAGCGCCGGACATTAAAAAGAGACAGGCACAAAAAAAGCGAACCCTTCGCGGATTCGCCTTTTTTGTTAAAGCCTTTGGCTTGCAGTCAATCGCGCACTACAAACCCCGGATGATCAACGCTTAGTGACCACCGGCTGCTGCTTGCGCTGCCGGCAGCGCCAATGCAGTCAGGGTTGGACCTGTCTGCAGCATGATGTACTGATGACCATCGTGAACCCAGGAGCTCATGCCGTAACGGCTGGCTGAAGGGGCTTCGATTTCCGCCAGAATTTCACCAGTTTGCTTGTCCAGCGCCCAAATCATCGGCGTGCCGTCGCTGGCGTTATCGGTATAGACCAGCATGTTCTTGGTCACAACCATTGGTACCAGTGCACCGGTACCGGTATTGCCAATTTCCACGCCTTCCAGCGCTGGCGAGTTCTTGATGCGGTCTGGCGTTTCACCAGTTGGCACCATCCACTCGTGCTCACCATCGTTCATATTGATCGCAGTAATGCGGCTATACGGTGGCTTCCAGATGGGGATGCCTGAACTCATACGCGGTGGGCGTGAAGTAGCGCCACGTGCCGAATTCGCGTATTGCGCTGTCGTTACACCAGTTGAATTCGGGAACAACAGGTCAGCTTCTTCACCCGGCATGACACGCAATGCGAAACAAGCCTTGTGGGAAGACACATACAACATGCCAGTTTCCGGATCGGCAACGGGTGGCGCATTGATGTTCGCCCCACCGGAACCACCAGGACAGTTCATCGCCGCGTATTTACCTGCGGCATTCGTGTCGTGAATGGGGGGATTAAACAGCGGGCCCATGACATAGTCTTCCATCACTTCCAAGGCTTCAGCACGAAGCTCTGGAGTGAAGTCAACCAGATCATCTTCAGTAATACCCTGCATGTCGTAAGGCGCAGGCCTGGTCACGTGTGGCTGAGTTGGCGACAACACTTCGCCTGGCACAATAGAAGCTGGCACAGGACGATCAACGATCGGCCAGATTGGCTCGCCAGTCAGGCGATTGAAGGCGTAGACCCAGGCTTGCTTGGTAACCTGCATGACAGCCGGAATTTCGCGGCCATCCACATTCACATCCATGAGGATAGGTGCTGTCGGGTTATCGAAGTTCCAAACGTCATGCTTGACCATCTGGAAGTGCCACTGACGATCGCCAGTGCGCGTATCCAGGGCAATCAAACTGGTGCCGAACAGATTATCACCAGGACGGAAACCGCCGTAGTAATCGATTGTCGGTGGATTGGTCGGTACAAACACCAGATTGTTTTCCGGGTCTGCCGTCAGCGGTGCCCAGGAAGATACGTCACCGGTATATTGCCAGGCGTCGTTTTCCCAGGTTTCGTGACCGTACTCACCCGGTTTTGGAATGACATTGAACTTCCACTTGAAGGCGCCGGTATTCTTGTCATAAGCAAGAATGTCACCTGGCACGTTTTCAATGCGCGCCTGATGGTAGCCTTGCTCTGCAGAGTTGCCCACCACAATGGTGTCGTTGACAACAATGGGTGGCGAGGAAGAAGTGATGTAACCCGTTTCCAGCGGAATGCCTTCATAGGGATCGTAGGGATGGCCAAGATCGGCGATCAAGTCGACGACACCGCTATCAGGAAAACCATCGATTGGCACTTCAGAACCCCAGTTTTCCAGCGGAATACCCGTTTCAGCATCCAGTGCTGTCAGGAAAAAGCCTGGTGATACATTGAATACGACGCCTTTGCCATCGATATAGTCATAAGCCACGCCCTTGCCGTAATCGGCACGCATAGAGTAATTGCTGCGTGGTGTATGCGGTTCACGGTAAGACCAGAGTGTTTCACCTGTCTTGGGGTCAATCGCGACAACATAGCGATTGTAGCCGGCAACGGTGAACAGTTTGCCGTCAATCAGAGACGGCGTAGAGCGTCCACTGACTGCACCAAAGCTGGCGCCGTCCCATTCCCAGGCGACTTCCAGATCGGTGAAATTGTTCGCATCGATTTCGTCAGCCGGTGTGTAGCGAGTGTGGCCATAGTCGTTACCCAGTGTGTACCACTCGGTCGCGTCTTGGGCAAATGCCGACACAGACATCAAACTGACCAGGACAGTTGTAATAACTCTCCTTAAATCAAGAAATTGCATTTACTTCTCCTCTTTTCTTGGATAGCAAGAGTCAGGACTTTCGTGGTCGCTCGTAGACACACGCCGGTACTGTTCTTGCGGGCCTACCCGAATACCGGATAGCGATAACCCAACTCCCAGATTATCCAGTTTTTAGCAGCAATTCCTAGACAAATCGCCGATTTAACAGGCCGGCTGCCGCGCTAGTGCCACACTGCTCAAGCAGCGCCCCGGCACGGTGCAGCTTGCTGCTGCGGCGGCATTTTCGCTTTCCATGACGCTTTGCTATATTGCTGGAGTCAATTGGCGTTCGCGCCACGAGTTTGCCTATAAAACTGAAAACAAAAGAGGTATGCCGTAATGACCCTGCCCCATGCTCAAAAAATGCATTCCCTGCTCTGCACTTTGGCAGCGCTGCTCATCCTTGGCTTTGGCGTCAACAGCCATGCTCAGGACAATAGCGAAGGCCGCTACCGTCCGGAAGGCCGTGAAATTGGCCGCGCCGCTGCCCAGCAATTCGGCGAACGTCTATTTGAAGTGCGCACCTATGAGGCCGAGGTGACTGTCGATGAATTCGCAGCCGCCACCATTTTTTATCCGCTTACCCTCAGTTTCGATGCTCCCATGGGCGGCGTGGTATTCATGCCCGGATATCGTGGCACGCAGTCCACCTATGATTGGTGGGGTCCTGCCCTGGCCTCGCTGGGTTACGCGGTGATGATCGTCGACACCAACTCACCCGAGGATAGTTTCGATGCGCGCAAGAACGCGCTGGTCGCCGGTGTGGATTTCCTGAAGTCCCTGAACAGCAATGCGGACAGTCCACTGCAGGGCAAACTGGATGGCGAGCGTATGGCCATCATGGGGCATTCTCTGGGGGGTGGCGCCTCAGTGGCCGCAGCGCTGGAATTAGGTGACCAGATCAAGGCAGTCATTCCGCTTGCGCTTTACTGTTGCCAGCTCGGCGGCTCGTTCTCTGCGGACTACAGCGGCCTCGCCACGCCGACGCTAGTCATTGCCAGCGCCGTCGACGAGGTAGCACCACCAGCCGGACATGCTCGCGCGGTGTTTGATGCTGTCGGCGACGGGTCGAACAACGTGTACATGGAGTTTAGCGAGGGCGACCACATGTTCGTGGCCAACGGTGGGCCAGACCTGAGCACGATTGGCCACTTTGCGCTGGCTTTTTTGAAACTGCATTTGGATGACAAGGCAGCGATGCGTGAGTTTCTCAGCACTCCAGCTGCAGACTACGCCGATAAATTCAGTAATTATGAGGCCAATCTGTAAGCCGCATTGCGATTATTGATCAGACGCGTTCGGCGGGTGCTTGATATGCGCTTGCTGGGCGCGCTGACGCCGCAGGCGATTCATCTCCCGCAGCTTGCTGTACTTCATGAAGTTGTAAAACGCCGCATTCATGCTGGTCATGAAGCCATCGACGCCATCCAGAAAATGCCCCTTGAAGACATAGATCTGTATAAAGGTCAGGGGGAAAATCAGGCCAATGGTAAGCACTGAGGCATTCTGGCCTTTATCAAATTTGTCTCTGGCCTTGGCTTCGCTGTAGCTGTTTGATTTGCCAATGCGCTGCGAGAAGGTCAGATTTTCATTGTGGATAATCGTGGCGTCGGTCTGGGCAATCTCTCCGGTCACACTAATACTCTCGTGCACACGGCGGTCTTCATAGTGACCGGCTGACTTGCGGAACAATCGAATCAAGCGATCATCGCGTCCAAAGTGCCGCGGCCGGCGGCCCCAACGATACAGGGTTCGATTGGATTCCAGCCCATCAACCTTATTGTCGCTCACTACCCGGCGCAGCTCGTCCAGATATTCATCAGTAATCAATTCGTCAGCATCGACATTCAATACCCATTCATTGCGACACAGCTCAAGCGCATGCGCCTTTTGCGCACTGAAGCCTGGCCAGGCATTAAAACTGGCGGTCACGTTGGGATAGGCTTCGGCTATAGCCAGTGTGGCATCAGTACTGCCACTGTCGACCAGAATAACCTCATCGAACTCGACCAGGCGATCAAGACAAAAGCCAATATTCTCTTCTTCGTTGAGAGTAATAATGTAGGCACTGACTGGAATGGCTTTACTCAACTGACCACCTTATCGCTAGCCGGCAGCAATGATCGCGCCGTCATTGCTTGTATCACTTGCTCAGGCAGCAAGGATTCAAGACACTGGTAATTATAGTCACAAGCAAATGCGTCACATTGCTCGCCACAGGGTTTGCTGCCGCGCAGCACCTGGGAATTATCGCCCAATGGTGCCCAGATCGCTTCTTTGCTCGGACCAAACAAGGCAAATACCGGCGTGCCTGTAGACGCAGCCAGATGCATTGGACCACTATCACTGCCAATAAAACAATGGCACTCATGAAACAGCGCCACCAATTCAGCAAAATTCAATTGCCCACACAGACTGACACTGCGAGCGTGTGGGCTACGTTCCTGAATGTCGGCGATAATGGCCGTATCCATAGCGCCAGCACCTACCCACAATACCTGCAGACCGGCTTCTTCAAGTAGTGCCTGCAGACGAATGAAATAGTCGCGTGACCATAGTTTGTATTCCACGCTGGCACCCGGATGGATTGCCACACAAGGTCGCGCCTTGAGGTCGATTGCTATTTTGTCAGCGACGCTTTCCCGCAACGCCTTGTCGACTGCGTACTGCAAATTACTCGAAGGCGTCACACCACCGGTAAACTCGGCGCAGACCTCCCCAAAGGCATTATAGCGATGCCGGTAGTAATCCAGATCCAACACCCGGGTATAGAAACGTTCGGCACGCTTGCCTGTGGGACCGACCCGCTGGTGACAGCCACTTAACAATGACAGCACGCCGGTAAAACGCTCGCCTTCAAGATCAAGCAAGGTACTTTTTTTGCGCGAACGCAACGCTTTCAGAAAAGTCACATAATGTTTCAAGCGACTGAAAAATGGCTGGGAACTGGCTAATTGTGCCCGCGGATAATACAAAATCTGGGTTTCAGGCGGCAAAATCATCTCTGCCAGCGGCTGAAAACAACTATCCAGCACAACGAGCGAATTGGGGTCCGACCGCACTATTTGGGCGATCCAGGGGATGCCAAGCACGAAATTACCCAAGTAATGAGTAGGAAAGAGGAGAACTGGCGCCGTTGCTTGAGTCACGGTGCACTAGTTTATTGCAAGCCGGCTCCAGATACGAGAATTATGGCAATTGTGGCGCTATGGACATGATTTCTCTACAAAATGTCACAGAATGGCCGATGAGTAAAAGCTATACTTTTGACTTAATTCACGAAACTGCTGCCAGAATTCTTGTAATCTGCGCACCTTAAATTCCTCGAGACACTACATTGAAAAAATTTCAGACAAGCGCCCTTTGCCTGAGCGTTAGCATTTTGTCCACGATATCAGTCGCTGAAGAGATCATAGCGGTCGATCAAGACATTGCTCAGAGTGATGATTCTACGGTCACCTATGAGGCGGACTATTTCACTCAATACAACCCCGTATCAGCCAATGACATGCTGGATCGCATCCCCGGTATCGGCCTTGCCCTGCGCGGCAGTGGTGGTGGCGGTGGCCGCGGCCTGGGGTCTGGCGCTGGTGAAGTACTCATCAATGGCCAGCGCATGCCGGGCAAGAGTAACGAAGGCCGCAGCCAACTGGGTCGCATCTCCGCTGATCAGGTTGACTACATTGAAATTATTCGCGGCACCTCTGAAGAATTGGGCGTGCGCGGTGGTGGCCAGATCGTCAACGTGGTGTTGCTTGATATGCCTTCGCTATCCAGCACTACTATCGAACTCCGCACTGACCAATCGCAAGACGGCAATCTCGATCACGGCGGCCAGTTTTCCTATAACGCCCAAGCCGGTGATCTCAGTTATCTGGTAGCTCTGCAAATCGATCCGAATTACCGGGCGATGGAAGGACGCGAATACTCTTACAATGCCTTGCGTGAGCTGCAAGAAACTCGTTACGAAACGCAGATCCGCGAAGAAAGGAAAATTCAGGCTTCCAGCAGCGTTAGCTATCTGTTCGGCGACAGTGCTGCGCAGTTCAATGTGCTGTACGAAACTCAGGGTGACACGCCTTCTACGATTAATCGCGAGATCAATCAGGTAGAGGACTTCTCGCAAAGACGCGAGTTTGAAGACAACCATCGCATGGACGACAGCTGGGAAGTGGGTGGCGACTTTGAACACAGCTTCGACAATGGCAGCAAGTACCGCGCTCTGTTTATCGTCAACGATCAGGATCAGGAATCATCACGCAGTCGCTTTGATGTGATTGATGGCGACTATCAAAAGAACCTGTATCTGCTGAATCAGGAACGCAACCGCGAACGCATTGGCCGTACTTCATACATCTGGAATCTGGGCAGCACCCAGGGCATGGAAGTCGGCATCGAAGGCGCACAAACTATCCGCGACTCGAATTTGCGTTTGGGCGAGAACACAGCGGGCACGCCCTCGGCCGATCATGGCGGACTGGTACCGCAAAACGTCAGCAATTCCACATCGACGGTCGAAGAAATCCGCTTCGAACCTTTCGCTGTACACAACTGGCGCATCAATGATCGCATGAGCCTGGAAAGCTCGGTGATTGTTGAAAAATCGACCATCGAACAAACTGGTGATGTGCTTAACAAGCGCGACTTCCAGTTTGTAAAACCAACGATCGATTACCGTTTTGATATTACCAACAGCCTGCAGCTGCGTGCCAACGTGCGCAAGGGTGTCGATCAATTAAGCTTTTCCGACTTTGCCGCCACCGTAGATAGCAGCGACGACGACCAGAATACGCAAGCCGGTAACCCCGATATTCGTCAAGAGCAATACTGGCGTTATGAGTTAAACCTTGAGATGCGCCTGCCTGATGATCTGGGTGTAGTCAATTCGCAGTTTTGGTACCGCGATCTGGAAGATATTATCGGGCGCGTCGATGTCTCTCCCGACGAAGATAATCTTCAGTCAGCCCGCGGTAATATTGGCGAAGGCATTCGCTACGGCATGAATCTCGATCTGAGCACGCAGCTGAGCATGATTGGCCTGCCCAACGCACTGCTCACGACGGGGTTACGCCTGCGCGATTCAGAAGCTGTGGACCCGTTTCTGAATCAGGAACGACGCATGGACAGCAATGGTCGCTGGGAGACTTCAATCGGTTTTCGGCACGACATTACCAGACTCGGCCTGACCTATGGCATGGATTACAACACTCAATCCAACGGTGGTAGTGGCCGTACCGTAATCGATATTATCGATACTGAAACCCGTGTTGAGCAGCCTTTCATGAAAGCCTTTGTCGAGAAAAAAGCCTTCGGCAATGTAACCTTCCGACTGGAATCCAATAACATGAGCGACAAGGAATGGTGCCGGGTTCGCACCCGCTATGTGGGCGCCACCGCCAATGGCATGGTCGAAGAGATCGAAGATTACTGTAACGGCGGCGGTATGGAGTTGGCCTTCAAGGTTCGCTCTACCTTCTAAGTGTATTCACAGCCACCTAAGCGCCGATCCAGAATCGGCGCTTGTGACAGCTTTCCTTGCATGCCTCCCCGAACTCTCGACGCCCGCTCTCCGTGGGCGTCGTCGTTTCTGACGAACCAACACAGCGTCAACTTGTAGTCCAATCAACACGGCAATTCGCCCGCTCGCCAAACTATTGCTTAATCAGAAATAGTCACTTACTTTCCAGCGAAGCCATAAAGCCCTTGATGCGAAACATCCATTCCATGTCTTTGCTCGGCATGGCAATGCCATTGACCAAACGCGGCTGGTATTTGAATTGTTTTACAGTCTCCACCACGGCTTCTGAGAATAACTCTGAGCGGGTCGGATTGAGAATACGAATACTGTCTGCGTTGACTGCACCTCGCTCATCCACGTCAAATCTGACGTGGGCGTATCCGCTCATGCCCTGCCATAAATAAAACGTTGAATTCAAAGGGCTGGGCGCCACAATTAACTTGGGGCTTTGATACAGCGCGGCGTCTTGAGCCGAGAACACTCTGGTGCAAGTCAATAGCAACAATGCGGCTGCAATAAGCACTGTATTTAACCTGAACGGTATTGCTGCTTGCTGACCTGCCTCCCGATCAGCAAGCACCCTGTTAACACGCTCAGTAAGATTGGTGACTGCGACCATCGGGTTGGCTGTGTGTATTCCCTTACCAGCCGCCTGCTTAATATTTTTCGCAACCCATAGAAGATGCTCAGCATACGCATACTTGCAGGTGCTCTGGCTCAACACAGCTGCATCGCTGGCGTATTCAGTCTCAATAATGATACGGCCGCGCAAATGCCAGACAAACGGGTTATACCAACTGAAGCAGACGACAATATTGGCCAATATTGCCGTCAGCCAATCACGCCTTTGAATATGAGCAAGCTCATGTTTGAGCACGCTGAAACGTATTGTCTGTTGCCATTCCAACCAAGCCACTGGCACGAGAATTGTTGGCTGACGACAACCAAAGGACACTGGCGAGCCCACAGAGGAAGAAAGACCCAGAGTAACCTGACCGCGGTAGCCTAGCGATTCTTTGGCTGCATCCAGTAGAGCACTGTCCTGGTTTTGGACATCCAGGCAAGCGTTCGCCTTCAATGTCGACAGGCGCAAGATTGAGTGTGCAATAAAGCAGACACCTAACAAGACACCAATGGCATAGGTTCTCAGTAGTAGCGCCATCAACTGGGGCTGATCATGCTCGGCAACAATCGGCTCCACAAGACTGGCCGGTATGAGCACGGTAACCAGCGACGTCATGGCAAACTGTGCTGGAATTAACACTGGAAACAATTCAGTAAGTGCTGGCAGAAAAGGCAATGCCGCCACACAGATCAGTAGCAACAGCAATCCGCGACAGGTCGACGCTGCTGGAAGTGCGGGCCGTCTACTGTCTGCCCACCAGCGGAAGGCAAGAACCGCGAGCATCGAGCGAAATAACACGTCAAAGAGCAGCACGAGTGGCTGCACCTCAGTCAGTGTCAGTGTATAGATTCCAGAAAAAAGAGAGTCCATCGTCGCGCCTGCTTTTATTTTTGGCTTGCTCTGTCTGCTGCGTTGCCTTTTTCTTCCTTATTTCTTGTTTATTTCTTTACGCTTGTTTTTGACCAGCTTCTCTAGCTGCTGTAACTCGGCATCGGAAAAATCATCTTTGTTCAGATCCAGAAACGAATTAACCGCCATAACGAGTGAATTTGAGTAGTAGGTTGAGATCACCCGTTTGAGATCTTTTTTGGCTGCCGTCGCCCTGTCGATCTTGGGCAGATAAATGTATTTGAGCCCCTTCTCTTCCCTGTCGAGCCAACCCTTGTCGACCAAATTCTTCAGTAGCGTGCGGATCGTGGAATAACTCAAGTCATCCTTGAACTCACGCATCACTTCCTTCGCGGTAGGTTTACCCAGCTTATAGACACAATCGAGTATCTCGCTTTCTCTGCGGCTAATAGGGACCATATTGACAACTCTTTGCAATTGGATAGCTAAGTGTTATATATATAACACCATGTGATATATATAGCATACCACAGGAATTACGTGAATAGCTTTCGTTCGCCCTGCAAAGCAGGTCGAATCGCAGTCAGCTTCACCTGTTCCATTCAAATTCGGTTAACCAGGCTTGAAACTGATGAAAATTGGCTACTTACCAAGCATATCTGCCCTTCTCAAGAAATCCTCAATACGGCAAGGACAGACGACGTCACGCTATACGATCAAGGCAGTCAAAGCACACAAACCGCAATCCCGGCCGTTGATGCTCGATGCCCAGACCAAGAAAGATCTGGAAATATTCGCCTCCGAAGGAGACAGTCAATCCCTGTTTGAGCTGTACAACAGCACACGGACGCAAGGCGGCGGACAAATCCTCAGGCAGCGCATGGATTTTCCTTTTGCCGACGCCCGGAGCATTCTTGCCGCTCAACAAGCGATTAGGTTTATTGCCACGCACGAGAATATCTTCGCGAAAATTGGCTTCTGGATCACCGGTCGCGTTGAGCGCTATCAGCGCGATCCATTGATGTTCATCGTTCCCAGAGGCATCTGGTCTTTTGCTATCGGCGCACTGACCATGAAGCTGGTCGATAATCGCCACTACATTCGAATTTTCCGCGGTGTCCAGCTAACTTGCCTGCTCGTCCAGTCACTAAGAAAGTTTTTGCAACAAGTCGCCGATCTGGAGATTTCTGGAGAACTAGCGCCGCTCATCGAAGAGATCTCCTTGATTCTCAATAACCCCGAATTTACCGTTGTGCCAAAGAAAGAATTGCACGGCAAAAACTTCTTTCGTGTATTACGACTGGATCAGTCTTTCAGAATCTATAGCAAAGAAAGTGTTCAGAGGCTTCTGCATGTGACGTATGAATTGGACGCACTGCTGGCGCTAGCCAATGCCACCTATGTGAACAGGTACGTCATTCCAAATATCATCGATGGTCAAACTCAATTAGCCGCGCGCGGCCTGACCCACCCACTGTTGCCGAATGCGATTCCCAACGATATCAGTCTTGATCAGGAGTCACGGCTGCTGTTTTTGACCGGACCCAATATGGCCGGCAAGACAACCTACTTGAAAGCTATTGCGACGGCGACCTATCTGGCGCATCTGGGCATGGGAGTACCCGCCAGAGAATTTTCATTCACGCCTGTGGAAAGTCTCTTCAGCTCGATTTCCATCACTGACAATCTCCATTCAGGCACCAGTTATTTCCTGGCCGAAGTACTGCGCATCAAAGCTATCGCGGAAGCGGTCGCCGGGCATCAGAAAGTGATTGCGGTCATGGACGAGCCCTTCAAAGGCACCAACGTCAAAGACGCACTGGAAGCATCATCAGCAATCATTCGGCGCCTGGTAAGCAAACCTGATTGCCTGTTCCTGTTTTCGTCGCATCTGATCGAGTTGGAGGATGAGTTCGAAACCGGCATGAAAATCAAAAAGGCCTACTTTGAAGCCGACGAAAGCGCAGGCACGCTGCACTTCGACTATCAGGTGCATGCGGGAGTCTCGAGCCAGCGCCTGGGTATGCGAGTACTGTCAGAGCAAGGCGTCTTGCGACTCCTGGATAGACAACTCATGAGTTAATGGCCAGCAAGAAGCACTTTCTTGCAGCACGCCCGACTAATCAGTGGCCTGACCATTAGATACATCAGAGTCATCGGCAACTGCATCAGCTTTTGCCTTGCCTGGCGCTCGGGACTTGGCTTTGGCAGCAGGCTTTTTTGTCGCACGCTTGCGCTTGCCTTTACTGGCATTGTCAGAATCCTGCGGAAAATCGTCCACTTGCATCGCTGCCTGACGCGCCGCTTCGGCCGTGACATAGGCGCTGGCTTCCTGTTTATCGCACAGCTCGAGTTTTACGGCTGCCTTGGCGCGGGCGGACACGTCCAGCGCTGCGTCGATATCACCGGCTTTGACCGCAGTCAAAATAGCGTCACGTGTGGTTTCTGTCGCCAGCGCTTGCATGAAGGCGTTTTCGATGATGAAGGCGGGATCGGAATCGTCCTTGCCGATATACATATCTTTGGTAATACGCTGGCGCAGCTCGTTATCGGTAAACATGGCCTGGACCAGCTCATGCTCGAGATCATCGTCAGGCAAGCGATAGGCGCTGCCGAACGGGAACACGATCAGCTTCAATAGCCAGGCGATGGGTCGATTGGGCAAGTTCTCAAAGAACTCTTTAAAAGCCACCTGACAATTGTACAAAGCCAACTGCAGATTCCAGTGCACTGATGGCAGGTCCGCCTTCTTGCGGCCGCTATCGCGATAGAACTTCAGGACCGCGCAGGCCAGATAGAGATTGCTGAGCACATCGCCGAGGCGCGAAGACAGGCGTTCCTTGCGTTTGAGCGCACCACCCAGCAGCATCATGGAGATATCAGAGACCAGCGCCAGCGCCGAACTCATCCGTGTGAGCTGACGATAGTACTTGGCAGTCGGGCCAGTCTCGGGCGAACGCGTTGACCAGCCGCCACTAAGGCTCAGTGACAGAGTGCGCACGAAATTGCTAATCGTGTAACCCGCATGCCGGAAGAACAGGCTGTCGAAAGTCTCCAGACCCGCTTCGCGGTCCGCGTCCTTGGCGGCCTGCATTTCTCTGAAGATGAAAGGATGGCAGCGAATCGCGCCCTGGCCAAAAATAATCAGATTGCGAGTAAGAATATTGGCACCTTCCACAGTAATGGCAATCGGCATACTCATATAGGCAAAGGCCAGATAGTTCTTGTCACCGAGGATAAGTCCACGACCGCCGTGAATATCCATGGCATCGCGAATCACAGCGCGGGAGTTTTCAGTCATGTGGTACTTGGCGATAGCAGAGACAACCGAGGGCCGGATATGTTGATCCACAGCGCCAGCCGTCATGAGTCGTGCTGCTTCCAGCTGATAGCCATAACCGGCGATACGCGACAGAGATTCCTCCACGCCCTCAAATTTGCCAATGGGCAGATTGAATTGTTCGCGCAGTAGCGAATAAGCACCCGTGAGTCGATAACTGGTCTTGCCAATCGCCGTACTCAGTGCAGGCAAGGAAATGGCGCGCCCTTCTGACAGACACTCCACCAGCATCTGCCACCCCTTGCCGGCATACTCCACGCCACCGATGATCCAGTCCAGCGGAATGAACACATCGGTACCTTGTGTCGGACCGTTCATGAAAGCCATGTACATAGGATTGTGGCGGTTGCCGTGAACAACCCCCGGGTGACTGGTTGGTATCAAGGCGACTGTTATGCCCAGATCTTCCTCTTCACCAAGCAGATGATCCGGATCTGACATCTTGAAGGCCAGACCCAGCACGGTGGCCACTGGTGCCAGAGTGATATAACGCTTGTTCCAGGTCAGCGATAGTCCCAGGCATTCTTCGCCGTTGTATTCGCCCCTGCATACGATACCCTGGTCGATAATGGCACCGGCATCGCTACCGGCTTCTGGCGAAGTCAGACCGAAACAGGGAATCTCGTCTCCCGCGGCCAGACCCGGCAGATAACGTTGGCGCTGCTCATCAGTGCCGTATTTCATCAGCAATTCGGCTGGCCCGAGTGAATTGGGAACCATGCAGGTCACGGCCGCGCTGGAGCTCTTGCTGGCCAGCTTGGTGACCACCGCAGAATGGGCCAGCGCCGAGAAGCCCTTGCCGCCGAATTCCTTGGGAATAATCATACCCAGAAAGCCGGCCTTCTTGAGGTATTGCCAGGCCTCGGGAGTTAAATCCCGATCCTGATTGACGATCTGCCAGTCATTGAGTAGATCGCAGAGCTGTTCGGTCTCATTGTCGAGGAAACTTTGCTCTTTCTCAGTAAGTGTGGGCTTGGGATAGCCAAAGAACTCCTGCCAGTCAGGATCACCCTGAAACAATTCCGCCTCCCACCAGATATCGCCAGCCTCGAGAGCCTCCATCTCGGTGCGGTTCATGGGCGGCAGAACTTTCTGGAAGAAGTCATAAACAGGTGTTGTCAGCCACTTGATGCGCAAGGAACTGGCAAAATAGAAGAAAGAAACCACCGCCAGAGCCAACCAGGGGAAAACCGCCATTCCCCAGAAAAAGGTCATGACCGCCAATGCCACCACCAGGCTAAACAGGATCGTGTACATATGGGCCCGGTTATAGGCAAAGAGCCATATCAGGGCGAGGACGATTAGAGTTTGCATAACGGTTACCTGTTCAGTGTTTGTCACAATGGATGATCAATACTTGCAACCAGCTACCGGCACATACAAGGGGTAGCTTCGGACCAGTCTGTCGATCATGGCTCTTACTTTACCATTTTCGGAGCTTTACAGAAGATGTAACGCTATAAAGCCCAGTCCGGATCGATACATTGAGGCGCATAAGGGGCGCAGCTATAATCGCCGCTCACTCACCGACGGAGCCACACTCGCCAATGCCATCCCCGACCAATCCAAGCTCGCGTGCAGCGGCGACTCTCCAGACGATTGAACGCAGCCGGATCTTTCAGTCAGCTGTCATTTTTATCATTGTCTTGTCAGCCATTTCCATCGGTGCCAAGACTTATGACATCGCTCCGTTTATTGAACGCATTCTGAGCGCACTCGACACAACAGTTACCTACTTCTTCCTCGCTGAGATCTTGCTGCGCTTTTCCGCTTGTGAAAACAAAAAACGCTTTTTCGCCGATGGCTGGAATCTCTTCGACACAATTATTGTAATCGGCAGCCTGATTCCACTGCAAAATGCTGAAGCGGTACTGATCGGCAGACTACTGAGGGTATTTCGCGTATTACGTCTGGTTTCCGTTGTTCCTGAGCTGCGCTCACTGATCAACGCACTACTTAAAGCAATCCCGCGCATGGGCTACATCGGCTTGCTCATGTTCATTATTTTTTATATCTATGGCGCTATCGGCTCGTTGTTCTTTGCCAGTATTGACGAGACTCTTTGGGGTGATGTTTCAGTCGCCATGTTAACGCTGTTCAGGGTAGCCACTTTTGAAGACTGGACTGATGTAATGTACGCCACGATGGCAGAGCACCCCTTGAGCTGGATTTTTTACCTTTCCTTCATTTTCCTTACAGCTTTTGTCTTTCTGAATATGATGGTGGGCACCATTCTCGATGTAATGACAGAAGAACAAGGCCGGGAAACCGCCGAGCAGGCACACAAAGAGCGACACGAAATGGCCGAACAACTTGCCAACATGCAAGCACAGATGGAACAGATACACACACTCTTACACGAGCAGAACGACAGAAATGCACAGTCTTAGCTTGTGACCCGCAAGAACAGTGGTATATCACGATACTTAAGACAATTCTGCCGTTGGCATATAAGTCGAGTTATGGAATGATACACTGCGAATTTTCAGAGCGAAGTCACGAGTATCGTGGTTGCAAACTGGATCCCCAAAAGCCATTGTTGAATGGAACTCATCAAGCAATTTTGCTATCGGACTAAATCGGGTCAGCGCCAACCACACTATGCTTCCACCTCGTCAATCTGTTCTCCGCCCGATCAGGATTAGGCTGCTTCATAGCCTTATCAAATTATTTGCAATAATCGCTGGCATTGCGCTAATGACAAGCAGCGTGAGTCAGATTGTGCAAGGCAATTATTTACTGGCTTTCTTTTATTTCGTGTTCTATGGCAGCGTGCTGTACGTGGCAATCGACAAACGATTGTCTTTCAGGCTACGCGCATCGGCGCCGCTGCTACTACTATTCACAACGCTGTTGACTGAGTTCTACTACTTCGGCATTACCGGTCTGTCCTATGCCATCTTATATACCCTGACTATCTTTGCCGCCCTTCTCTTCGGTATACGTCATGCTTCGATCGCCCTGGTATTTGGTGCCTGCATTATTTCTCTGGTCTATTGGCTCGACTCTGCCAGTCAGGCAGCCATTTCCGGCCCGACGCCAAACTACATCGCCCCTCTGGCAGAGTGGATTTCACCATTGATCGGTTATCTGGCATGCGTTGCAATGTCCATAGCTGCTATCTCGATCATGTTTCGATATCTGGTCGATAATGTCCAAGAGAAAGAACAACTGGTTGCCGAGCTGCGCCATGAGATATCACATCGGGAAATTGCTCAAAATGCCTTGAAGCTCAGCGAGAGTCAGTTCAATCATCTCTTCGAAGACTCGCGCGACGCCGTTGTGTTTATGAAGCAGGATTCTGGTGCGATCGTGCTCGCCAACGAGGCCGCCGAAGTTCTGTTCGGACTCCCGCAAAGCCATATTCAACGCACTAGTTTGTCTGAACTGACACCTGAAATCGCCACGCAATTGCTCAATAAAGCTAATTCCCCAGATACCGCAGCTATCCCTGAAGAATTCAGGATAACTGGCGCAGAGAAAAATCAGCGAACTACCGAAGTGACAGTGACTACTATTGGTGACGGTATGTGCTTCCTTATTTTTCGCGACCTCACCAAGCGCAAACATCTTGAGCAGCAGATTCATCACTCCCAGAAGATGGAAGCGATTGGCCAACTCGCGGGAGGCATTGCCCATGACTTTAACAATTCTTTGCAAGTCATCATCGGTTTCAGCGAACTGGCCAAATTAAAGCTGGACGATGAAGAGGTTGCCACCGATCTTGACAAGATTCACGAATCCGGTCAGCGGGCCCAATCTCTCGTCAGCCAATTACTCGCCTTCAGTCGTCGCCAACATTTGCAAATAAAGCCACTCAATCTTGGCGAGACGCTGAGCGAATCATTACACTTGTTGCGCAGTATTGCTGGTGAACACATCAGAGTAGAACTGGAAGATAAGGCTAACAACAGCAATATTCTTGGTGATCGTAATCAAATCGAACAAATACTATTGAATCTGTGTATCAATGCGCGCGATGCGATCAAAACACATGGTGAGATTCATCTGCTAATCGAAGAAGTGAGTATCACCAGTGAGTATTGCCTGCAGCACCCATGGGCTAAACCCGGCGACTTCGTCCGGCTGGCCGTCACCGATACTGGCACGGGAATGCCACCGGAAGTGCAGGAACGCATCTTCGAGCCGTTTTTCACTACCAAAGATGCCGATAAAGGTACTGGTCTGGGATTGTCATCGGTCTTCGGCATCATGCAACAGCATCAAGGCTTTGTTGCCGTAGCCAGTAAACCGGGTCAAGGCACAGTCTTTTCCGTCTATTTGCCAGCCACGACACAAGAATCTGATAGTGAAACCAAGCCAAGGCCAGCGCCAGCACTGAACGGCACCGGCACGGTACTCGTCGTCGATGATGACGAAATGGTCCGTAATGTCACTGGGCGCATGCTGGAATTAGCAGGCTATGCAGTGCTAATGGCCGGCGGCGGTCATGAAGCTATCGACATCTTCAAAGCCGAACATTCTGCTATCGATCTCGTCATTCTTGATGTCGTTATGCCGAAAATGCATGGTAGCGAGGTGAGCATTAAGCTACGCGAAATGAACCCCACTATCCCGGTACTGTTCGTTACCGGCTATGACCGCGAACTCATCAATAACGATTTTATCAAAAAATCAGATGTCCATTGCTTGCAAAAGCCATTCAAACAGCAGGAACTGATTCAAGCCGTGCACTCTCTCACCGAAAACTCCGCAACAAAATCATCCACTATCTGCAATTAATCCGCGTTAGCGCCACTATTTGCAGCAATAGCACTGGAAATACTGCGCTCGACTTCCTATGCTTGTCCGCTAAGCCAGTAATCCAGCAGCCCGTTTGTGTCTGAATCCCTCTTCCAACAATTTGTCATCATTCTGTCGTTCTCATTGCTCGGCGTGTTAGTCCTGCGCCGATTGCGGACAGCCTCAATTGTCGCCTACATGGTTGTTGGGGCCATTATTGGTCCCAGCGCCATAGGCTGGATTAACGAACCGGAGCAGTTCAGCTTTCTGGCCGAGTTCGGCGTAGTCTTTCTGCTCTTCGCTCTCGGTCTGGAATTCAATCCTCGTAAAATGCTGGGCATGCGCTTCGCGGTATTCTACGTCGGCGGCTTTCAGGTCCTCAGCTGCACGGCATTGTTCTACTTGTCGGTGTCGCTCTGGGGAGCCTCTCCCGCAGAAGCGTTAATGATTGCCGGCGCCTTGGCATTGTCATCAACAGCGATCGTCACTCGTGAGCTAGGCAACAATGGCCAGATTCATAGCGTACACGGACAACTATCGATTGGCGTATTGCTGTTCCAGGATCTTGTTGCGGTCGTCTTTCTGGTGCTGGTGCCGGTGTTGGGCAGTGGTGAGGACACTGCTATAGGGCCGGCACTCGCAGAGGCTGGCATCAACGCTGCCATCGTAGTCAGTATACTGCTCGCCGTCGGCTACTGGCTCTTGCCACACATCTATAAAGAGGTTGCCAAGAGTCAATCTAGTGAGATCTTCTTGTTGACCACACTGGTGATAGTCATGCTCGCGGCCTGGCTGACCCACGCTTTCCATCTCTCCATGACACTGGGGGCCTTTGTCATCGGCATGATGCTGGGCGAGGGGCCGATGAAATATCAGATTGAAAGTGATATTAGGCCCTTTCGCGACATCCTTCTCGGCTTGTTCTTCGTCACCATTGGTATGAGCATCAATCTCGAATTGCTGCTGGAATTCTGGCCGCGACTGCTCATGTTCACGGCAATTCTGATTCTGGTGAAATTTCTGGCGGTAAGTGCTGTCGTTAAAATTCTCGGGCATTCCGGGCGCGATGCGCTCACCGTCGGGTTTGATCTGGCACAGGCGGGTGAGTTTGGCCTGGCGCTACTCGCGCTTGCCTTGAGCAATGGCGTTGTACCAGCAGACCAAGCCTCTTTTATTACGCTCATTGCTATATTCAGTATGATGCTCAGCCCGGTACTGATTCGCCACGGCACTGCATTGGGACAACGCTTACTACCCGGTAATGGGTCAGAAACCGAAGTACCGGGGCTACCAGCTAAGATGAATAATCACGTTATTATCGCAGGCTATGGTCGTCTGGGTTCGCTGTTGGCAGAATTTTTGGAAAGCAATGGCATTAGTTATGTCGCCATCGATTTTAATATTGATCTGGTCCACTCTGCTCGCAAGCAAGGCAAACCAGTCGTCTATGGCGACAACAACGATTTGGATCTGCTACAACATTGCCACTTGGCCGAGGCTCGACTGATCGTTCTGACCTTCAAATCGCTGAGCGAGGGCAAACGGGCAATCAACCGTATTCGCAGCTTTCACAAAGACATCCCGATTATTGTCCGTTGCCAGGAACACAGCCACTATGAAGAGTTGATTTCCCTGGGTGCAAACCGCGTCATACCCGAAGTGCTCGAGTCCAGTCTGATAATCACGCGGCAAATGTTGCAACTACTCGACATCCGCGAAGACGAGGTTGACCAGCAAGTCGCTGACTATCTCGGCAGCCTGAAAATCAAAGGGCTGGAATGAGCACCTCCCTTCAGGCTCTCGACTGGCTTGTAATTTTCATCTATCTGACCTTGCTTATTGGCTTTGCCTGGCGGCTCTCCCGGCATCAATAGCCGGGAAGCTTGCAGCAAAGGCGGGCGTCACACGAGCTCGTGGGCCTTGGTAAATTCCACTATGGCCACTCAATGTTCCACCAACAGTATTCTCGGTGCGCCAGCCTTTGTCGCGTTTACCACTGGTAGCGGCCTCGTTTGGCTACACTATGCATTGGCTGTGCCTTTGGTCATGACAGGTCTGATCCTGATCGCCACACTCCAGTTTCGTGAACTGAAATTGGTTTCGGTGAACGCCTGGCTCGCATAACCTTTCAATCTGGCAACACAATTGACACTCTGCAGCTTGTATCTTTTTGTACGTGCCTTCGCAACTTCTGTCAGGATGTACAGCGTTGCAGTCCTGAAATCGGGGTAAATCGCAGCCCGTTTATCAGAATTCTCTGCTAACTGACACTGAGAACAAACAAGGCGTCAATAAGCTGACCAGCAACAATTCACAGATTGTCCGAATTCAGCTACTTTATTGTTCATTCTGACGTTTTTCTGACAATTGCCAAGTACAGCTTCCCCGTTTATTTTAGGTAGGGGCAATCAATTCAGATCTGACGCTCTGTTTTCTTGCCAGCGAAGAACAATATTGAGAACATTGGCGGTCTTTTCGCAAACATCATTGCGGTGAACGTTTATTTTGGAGTCCAGTCGTATGTCGTCAGTTAATGAAACTGCCGAGTCAAAAACCCTCAAGGATCAGACTCAGGATGATAAAGCCCTCGAAAGTTTGGGCATCGTGGTCGGCGAGATCGCGCACGATTTTAATAACATTCTGTCTTTGATTTCCGGCTATGTTGAAATGGCCTTGAGTGAGATTCCGGAAGGCGAACGCGCACGCTCTGACCTTGAACACGTTCTCGCGGCTACCGATCGCGCAACAGAGCTTGTCGCGCGTATTCGGACCTTCAGCAGCAACACTCGACTCAAGCAGCAAGCGATCAGTATAGACAAACCAGTTGCTGATGCCCTTACCTACTTACAGACACGCATGCCGGCCAGCGTGACCCTCACTTCGAAAATTGAAGGCAGTAAAGGTCGAACTGTATTGGGCAACAATGCCGAAATCTACAATGTGATCAACAATCTTTGCCGAAACAGCATTCAGGCGATGCCAGCTACGGGTGGCGAAATTTCCGTTTCTGTAGATTACGTGCGTTGTGATACAAATTACTCGATGAAATATCCCGGATTATCTGAGCGCGACTATGTAAAAATCACAGTCAAAGATGACGGCGAAGGTATGAGTATCGACACAGTGGAAAAAATGTACCTGCCTTTCTATACGACGTCAGAAGAAAGCGAGTCGTCGAAGAAGCTTGCGGGGCTTGGACTGACTACCGTACACAATATCGTCACTAATCAGGGCGGCATGATTTATGTCGACAGTGAGCTAGGAGCAGGCACAACGTTTGAGTTGTTCTTACCATTGGTGCGCACAGAGGTTCAGGAAGACATCAAGACTTCTGGTGATACAGACAGTGGCACCCGCAGCAAACACATTCTTCTCATTGATGACGAAGCCTCGATCATCGGGATGGCAACACAGATTCTCGAAAAGCATGGCTACTCTGTCACCAGCTTTATGGATGGCCAGGAAGCGCTCAGCCATTTCAAGAATCAGCCGTATCAATTCGATTTGATCATCACTGACCTGATCATGCCTACTTATTCCGGGTCAGAATTGGCTTCAGCCATTACCGAGGTCAATCCCAATGTGCCTATCATCCTGAGTACGGGCTTTAGTGACAAGATCAGTAAATCGGCGTGTGCCAGCTGGGGCGTTGACAAGGTCATCAACAAGCCATTCACGATTAGTGAATTGCTTACCGCTATCGAGCATCTCAGCTAACTATCAGACTGATACAATCAGAGTCAGTGCGCCAGATTAGTGGCGTACCTGACTCTCCTGTCTACTCGTCTTGCTTGTTTTTCACTGGTTCCAGCCGAACTACCAATAGATGCCCCTCATAGTCACGTCTGCGTGCAGCTGCCTGGCCAGGTCGTTCTCGTGTGGTTTTGGTTTATTACTGGAGTAGAGTGCAGCAGAAGTGAGTCAGGCGGCCGAACTTTCAGTGTTTACCAACCAACGCTGAATGACGGCTTGCAATACTTCCATTGAATACGGCTTGGTGATGAAGCCATCCATGCCAACTGCCATTGCAGCAGTTCGATCTTTGTCCAGCGCATGAGCAGTCATAGCAATAATGGGCAGGTGATTGCTGCTGTCTTGATCGGCCTCATTGGCTCTAATTTGCCGAGCTGTATCAAAGCCATCCATGACTGGCATTTGGCAATCCAGCAACACCAGATCATAGGCAGTTTCTTGCAGTTTCTGCAGTGCTTCGCGACCATCTCTCGCAACATCCGCCTGTACGCCTAGCTTGCGTAACATGGCTACGGCCACTTTTCGATTCGTTTCAACATCGTCAACTACCAAAATAGAGCTGGCAGTGCTTTCTTTATATTCTGTCTTTTCGGCTTCTTGCTCGATTAGTTTGTCACGACATTCCGCAAGTTGCCTGGCAGGCTCGAGTAATGCTCCATAGAGCTCGCCAACAAAGTCACTTTTATTCCACATGGCAGTAGCAGCCAATTGCGACGGCTGGACGGGAGCCATGCAATCGCTGGCCAGCAAAACATATCGCGCATCATCGGATTTTGCATCGTGCTGCCACAGCTCACTCAACGTATTGCGATCCTCCACCGACAGCAAATCATCAACCAAATACAGTCGCTGCCTTGCACCGCTATTTTGTGAGCGTAGCTCAGGCCATTCAGACAAGGCATGTGGGACATTGCGAAAAGCATGCAATCGTACGGCCCAACTACGAGCCACGAATGCCAATTGATTTTGTAACTCTGAATCCTGAGAAACGACGACAATTTCCAATGCATTTGGAGCGAGTTGCAACGCAGCAATGATCTCCTGAGCAGGCAGTGCGAGTGTGAATCGCACAGTAAAGCTGGCACCTGCCTCTGTGTTGTTCGCCGCGGTGATCTCGCCGTGAAACAAATCCACCAAGCGCTTGACGATACTCAGACCGATACCGGATCCGCCATAGTGACGCGTTGTGGAATTGTCGTGCTGATTAAAAGCGGCGAACAACTCTTCAACATTGTCACCAGGCAAGCCAATCCCTGTATCATCTACTTGCAAGACCAAATCTACTTTGGGAGGCTCAGCGTCATTGTCAATCTTGCTTACATCCAGATTGACAGCAACTCCACCTTCATTGGTAAATTTAATGGCATTGGCAACTAAATGGTCGAGAATCTGGCGGAACGCAGTCGGGTCGCCTTGCACAAAACAGGGCAACTGATCACTGATATGGCAGCGAAAATCGATGCCTTTCTCCAATGCATCACTAGTCGCTTGTTGTACGCAGGCAGTAAAGACATTGCGCATATTGTAGGTAACAGGAAGATGCACCGACCTTTCAGAATCGATTTTCGTGTAATCGAGAATGGAACTGATGATCGTCAGCAATGACGCTGCGGAGTCGTAGGCAGTATCTATATATTCACACTGCCTGGCATCAAGCTTGGTTGTGCGTAACAGCTCCAGCATCCCCATGACGCCGTTAAGCGGCGTGCGCAGCTCATGGCTCATATTCGCCAAAAACTGTGACTTGGTGGAATCTCCTTCACTATCTGAGGTGGCAGCTGTATTAACTCCGTCGGCGCGCTGCATATCAAAAGACTGATTCTTACTCATGACCATTGCGCTCAGACAGCTATACTTTCGCTATTGGAAGTATCAACATGATGAGCAAGGCCAATGCGCACATCAGCGACGGCATCGTCGAGCTTACTCGCCAACATGGAAATACCTACAACATCATTTTCCGCAACCAGTTTCTCAAGCTGCTCACAGATCGCCCCGAGGCGCATTGCACCGACACTGCGTGAGGAGGACTTTAAGGTATGCGCAACAGCTTTGACATCTTCCCACTGCTGATTGTCCATGGCCTTGCCAAAATGCTCATATGCCTGATCCAGGGAAGTCTGGTAACTACCTAACAATCGTTGGATAAGAACTACATTCTCACCAACCAGTTTACGCAGCACGGCCACGTCGAGAATCGCCAACGTAGAAAATTCGTCTTCAAGATCAGGCTCTTCCACAGGAATGTGTAGCAATCCAGATTCTGCGCTGACTGCAGTGCCTTCGGCGAGTTTGCCGGCGTGGGTTTCCGCTTGCGCTTTAAGGGCCAGGGCTTGCCGGGTCCATTCGGCGATTTTCTCTTCAAGTTCTTTCAAGGCAATTGGCTTGGACATATAGTCGTCCATACCGTTGTCCAGGCAACGCTCTTTTTCACCTTTCAGCGCATTCGCCGTGTAGGCAATAATGGGCAGGTGTTCGCCATTGGCTTCCAAAGAGCGAATCTCTCGGGTGAGACTGTAACCGTCCAGTTTGGGCATGTGCAGATCAGTCAATAGCAGGTCGTGCTCTTTGCGCTTCCAGATTTCCAAGGCTTCTTCGCCATTTCCCGCAAGAGTCGGCGTATAGCCTAATGATTCAAGCTGGTTACCGATTACGACCTGATTAATTGGATTGTCTTCAGCGACCAGAATCCTGATCGGCGCAGCTGTCTCCTCTGCGCTGATAATCGCCTCGCTCACTTCAGAAGTCTGTGGCTGCTCGGTTAACAGCGAATTGCCGAGTATAAAGTCAATAATATACTGACATGTTTTATTCTGATTGGCGCAGTCTCGTACCAGATACAATTCAGCTGCCTTGGTCAGAGTGTTCTCAATACCACTCGTGACGACAAAACACTGACTACCAAAGCGCGCGACATGCTCACCGAGCAGATTCTGAAAATGTTCCCTGCTGTAGCTTGTGTCAATGACAATGCCAATAACATCATGCCCGGAAGCAGCCTCTCGATCCAGCGAACTCACGAGCTCAGCATGACTGGTAGCCATATGTATCTCTGCGCCGGCACATCCCAATAACTGCGCCCAATCCTTGTAAAGCTGTTCCTGGGTAGCAAAGAGCACGCATACTTTACCTTCGAGCGCCTGCTCCGCTTCCTTGTATTTGCAATCTTCTGAGAGAATTACCGGCAGATTTACTGTGAATCGGGTGAAGCAATCTTGCTCACTTGCTACTTCGATACAGCCTTGCATTTTTTCCACCAAGGCCTTGGTAATAGGTAAGCCAAGACCGGTACCGCCAAAGCGCTGTACTGTAGAACTATCTTCTTGCTCAAAAGGCTCAAAAATATTCTTGAAAGCACTTGGCGCGATACCTATACCGTTATCTTCTACAGTGATGCGCAATCCGATACTGCGATTGGACTCAATCCTAAGCGTGACAAGACCTTGACGGTTCAACTCACTACTAAATTTGATGGCATTCCCGACCAGATTCACAATTACCTGACGTAGTCTGACGCCATCAGCAATGATGCCTCTGGGTACAGCCGGATCCATAAAATACTTGAGTATGACTCCTTTATTCTGCGCAATGGCCATTAGCGAGCTGAAAATATTTCCCATCAGCTCATGCAGGTCTATACTGTCTTCTGCCAACTCAATCTTGCCAGCCTCGATTTTGGAAAAATCCAAAATTGCATCGACAATCGATAGCAGACTTTCAGCGGAATCCTGAATTGTCTTGGCTTTGTTGCGCTGCGATTCATCAAGTTTGCTTGCCATAAGCAATTCGACCATGCCAATCACCCCGTTCATCGGGGTGCGGATTTCATGGCTCATGGCCGCAAGAAATGTAGATTTTGCGTGGTTGGCGCCTTCTGCTTTTTGCCAGGCTGTTTCCAATAGCCGAGTACGTTCTTTTACCTCTTCTTCGAGATTCTCTCGCTCTGCCTGTAGTTGCGCATTAAGCTGTTTCAGTTCGATCGAGTTTATTTCCAGTTCATTTAGCGTAGCTATACGGTCCGAAACATTGCGCCCTACTGATACCAGATAGGCGTTGTCCCTGTGACTGACGTAACGCATGGTGACTTCAGTTGAAATGTGTTGTCCGTCCTGACACACATATATGAATGTTTGCGCATCGCTTGCTGAATTTTGCTGGCAAGTCTTGTTGAATTGTTCAGCAAATGCTTGCCGGCTGTCTTCACTCAATAACTGTCTCGGTGAGAACTGTAATAATTCTTGCCGCGAATAACCCAGCTGCGATTCTGCGCCGTTGTTGGCATAGATAATGCGCTGGGTCTCGGGTGATAGGCAAAGATCGCGTCGACAGTCGAATCAAGAATTTCTACCGCAACTTGCATGCGCTCAGATATATCACGCAGCCCCAGAATACAGACCTTGTGACCAGCAAGCTCAACATTTTGAACTGAGATCTCAGCAGCAAAGACGGTCCCGTCATAGCGCTGTGCCTTCAACGGCCCACTCAAGCCATCATTGGCCAATTGTAGCTGACTTGAACCAGGAGAATTAGTAATCAAATCCTGAGCATTGAAGCTGTTATTGCCGCCGAACAATGCATCAATACGATTACCGCACAATTCATTCTCGGGCCATTGCAATACTTCCATTGCTCGCCGATTGGCACGAAAAATGACGCCATCCTGCTCTATCACGATTAACGCATCCGGTGACAGATTCAGAAACTCATAGGAAGGTTCATGGCTGCTTTGGCCATTGGCACTCAGCGCCTGTCGCGCCTGACGTAGTTGATGATTCAGAGCATGCCATTTCCAGATAGCCCACGCGAAGACTGACAGTGGAATGAGACTAAAGAAGGCAATAGCAGAAGGTGTTAACTGCACGGCAATGATCCTGTATGGCCGGATTTAGTGGTTTCCGGTTTCAATAGGTTTTTGTGCTGTCACAGTTGTCGGTGACAGAAAGCTGACTTGTTGGGGTTATTACGACCGTTGCGAACATGAGCTTAAGCGCATGTTTGTCATAATGTAGCCATTAACTGGCCTGGTTACTTGTTCTGTACACTATCCAGAGATTGCAAGAAATCGACCACAGTAAACGGAATCAGCTGTGGGGACTCCAGCAATAGTTGCTTGCGGTTTGAATCGGGATGGACCAGACCAATTTTCGAACCGCTTTCACTTGCGGCACTCTCAGCAGAACTATTGCCGTACGTACCATGCTGCAAGTCCATAGTTTCAAGGAGTGATTCGTCCAATATAATCAGACGATAGGAGTTCTCCGCCATCAGGGCATTCACTTCTTGTAGACTATTTGCCCTGTGCAAAGTAAGCCCGCCTCGCAAAGAAACAAGTTGCCGCGCGAATTTGAAGTCCGCTTGCGCCTCACCGACCCAGAGAATCGATTGCCTGGACTGGACACTGGCGCCAGAAAGCTGCTCATCCAGATTCAGATCAACAGAGAATACGCTACCGCGACCAGGCGCACTCACCAATCGAATTTGCCCCCCCATCATATTGATCAAACGACGGGTTATCATCAAACCAATACCACTGCCTTCGCTTTGGTTATTGGCACTCAGACGTTCAAACGGCTTGAAAATCGTATCTTGCAGTTCGGCTTCAATACCGCGGCCAGTGTCCTGAACCTCTATGCCCAGACAACGAGAAGCACTGGCGCGCACGTTGACAATCACACGACCACCAGGGCGATTGTACTTTATCGCGTTAGACAACAGATTCAGAATCACCTGTTTCAGGCGAGTGCGATCGCATATCAAACCTGCGGCCGGCATCTGCCCGATTACTTTCAGATCCGCTGACACGGCCAGAGGTTTGGCAAGCGCCAGGCATTCAGCGGCCAGCGCCGAAACATCAACATTCTCAGCTTTGAGTTTTATCTCAGCACATTCGTGGTCGGCTTTCGCGAGAGTCAGAATCTCATTGACGAGCTTGAGCAAATGTCCGCCTGCATTGAGAATTCCTTCTATATACTCTTTTTGTTCCTGGGTCTGATTCTCTTCCGTCTCCAACAGGCGCCCGAACCCCAATACTGCGTTCAGCGGGGTACGAAACTCATGACTGAAAGCTGCTAGCAGTTCCCGCTTTTCACGCTCTGTTTCCTGGCCTATAGTGATTGCCTGAGCAATAGTTTTCTTGCCCCGCTGACTAGCTTCAGGTGGATAAACCTGAACAAGTATTTCGGCACCTGGAAAATCTGGATAATCGCTCTCGGCGTCATGCAATTGTGTTAACTTGAAGTGGAGCCCATTTGTGTCATGAAACCGGGCTTCGTGTGGCAGGCACTCACCTGACTGCATGCCCTGCAAGTGACTAGTCAATTCTGCATACTGTCGCAGTGCCAATGTCTCGGACTGATTGTTACTGGAGATAGCAGGCAATAAATCGACGAAGGCAGCATTCCTGAACAGCAGCTGTTGCTGTGCGCCGATTACTGCCATGCCATGATTGACCGCATTCATGATTCCGGCAACTTTACTTGTTACAACAGAACCGGAGGAATGTTGATTAACCACGCGGCTTGATACTGACTTGTCAACCACAGCCATAATCACCTCAGTGGTTGTTGGGATTCAGAAACAGACCCAGCGTGCTGTGCACCTGCTGGACGCGTAATGGCTTGGCGATAAAGGCGTCAAAACCATGTTGCTTGGCAGTTTCAAAGTCTAAAAGATCCGCATCGCCCGTAATCGCAATCAACGGAATGTCGCGTGTGATCTCCTTGCGACGTAATCGTCGTGCAGCTTCAATGCCATCCATGCCGGGCAAGTTGATATCCATCAGGATAAGCTCAGGCAAACACTCCTCGGCTAGTGCAATACCGAGCTCAGCATTGTGAGCGCGAATAATATTCACCTTCACATCCTGCATAGAGCCGGCTATGTGGGTCATTAGATCCTGGCTACTCGGATCGTCTTCAATATAAAGCACACCCGCAGCACTCAACTCCTGATGCAGAGCGGATGTCGCATTATTACTCACTAAGCTACCGGCAACCTGTGCGCGTTCTTTGGCAACATGCCGGGCAGCCGGCCCAGCTTGATTCTTACGCTGGTCAGAAAACGGGATATCGACCCAGAAAGTAGTGCCTTGGCCAGGCTCGCTTTCATAGCCAATCTCACCATCCAGGAGGTCCACAATACGTTTGGCGATACTCAAACCGACGCCTGAGCCAGCAATATCGCCAGTTTCTCTACCTAGTCTCTCAAACGGTATAAACAGTTCCGAATCTCGCCCTTCAGGAATACCTATGCCTGTATCTTCAATAGTAAAACGCAATTTGTCTGACGGCCCCAGACTGCAGTTGATAAACGCGGACCCACCCTCTAAATTATATTTGATGGCATTACTTAGCAGATTCATAATCACTTGTTTCAGGCGATTGTAATCCGCCCAGATATTTGGCCACACATGGCGCGAATCGCGCTGATCAACAATGTGAATATTGCGCTGCTTGGCCAGAAAGTGAATATCTTTCAGGCAATCGTTTATCACATCGTTCGGCGACACATTTGCCAATCGCAGGGAAATGCGGCCTTTCTCCAGAGTGCTAAGCTCAAGTACCTGAGAAATCAGATTGAGCAGTTCTTGCCCGGCCAACAGAATATGATTGACGTATTCAGTTTGTTTTGAGTCCATCTCGCCCTGATTCATTTCCAGTAGCTGGGCGAACCCTAGTATTGAATTCAGCGGAGTGCGCAACTCATGGCTCATGGATGATAGAAATTCTGATTTGGCACGATTGGCGCGCTCAGCCTCTTCTTTGGCCTGAAAGATTTCCTGCTGTATTTTCCAGGCGCGCTGTTCATTCTGAACAGAAGTCGTAACATCAATACCGGTTCCTCGATAGCCGCGAAATTCTCCTGACGCACTGAAAACAGGAACGCCATTCATGGAGAAATAGCCCTGCCCATCTACGGGATGTTCATATTTGAACCGAAGCTCCCGGAACGGGCGGCGGCTCTGCAAGTTCTCCTTAAAGCTATTCCATTCCATGGAAGTCGCGACATTTTCACGTATGGAATCACAAATCAGTTTACTGAAACGCTGGGTATCCAAACCTATGATCTCAACGATACTCTGGTCGAGATAAGTGAACTGCAGATCCGCGTCAGTTTCCCATATTCCATCTGCCAAAGAAGAAGCGATATCAAAGAACCGCGCCTCACTGAGCTTAAGATCCTTTTCAAACTCTTCGCCTTGACGGATCTCATGATCCAGTTGATGGGTTCGTTGCTGGCACAGCTGCTCAACTTGGGCGTAGGCCTTCCGAAGCTCTATTTCGGAATGCTTGCGTGCCGAGATGTCAGTCGAGATGGAAATGAGTAACGTTCGACCATCCGAGTTGTATTTGCGGATAGTGAATCTCTCCCATTCAGTCTTACCGCCCGGTTCGGTGAGATCTACTTCAAGAGAGAAAATACTTTCATCAGATTTGACGTAGTCGGCGACTGATTTTCGAATGCGTTTGAAACGCTTTGGCCCAACAATGCTCTTGTAGTCCATACTCAGGACTTCCTGGATGGAGTAACCGCACTTACGTGCGAACGCCGAATTCGCAAAGCACACTTCCAGTGTTTTTGGATCCATCACCAACACAGGGCTTGGCAAGGCATCCACGATTTCATTTAACTGCAGTAGTTGATTTTCCTGATTGAGAAAATCCGTGATGTCCTGACTGACACCTACCATGCGAACTATATCGCCGTTCTCGTCTCGGGCAATTTTACAACGATCCCGACAGTTCTTGATCTCGCCACTTTGCGAGATAATCCGATACTGAATACTGGATCCGCCCTTGCCGGCTAATACCTTTTCATAGAAATCACGAAACTTTTTAAGGTCCTCTGGATGCACATGCCGGAAGTATTCCTTCAGACTGCTTTCGCTTGTTTTAGGGTCCAGCCCCAGATTCGCATACACACCACGGGACCAGCTGATCTTCCCAGTTGGAACATGCATATGCCAATAACCCGCCTTGGACAAAGACTGGATATCAAAATCTGCATCCATGTCCGATGCCGTGCGCTCGGGAAGTTGCTGATCACCCTGACGCAATGAAATGTAGGCAATGACGTAGCGCTCATCACCTATACGCAGGTCAACAGCCAACGGCCGGCCGCCTTCATCAGCACCGCGGACATAAATACGAACAGGCAGATTATTGATCTGATCACCCGCCTCGGTGGAGTCTGGCAAGCGAGCACCGATCTCGGCCATAGAGCCTTCAGTAAACAACGTATCAACAGTATTTGACTGTAGTTCTGAAACGGGCCGATCCAGTAGCTTGGCAGCCTGATCGTTGGCGAAATTGATTGCATAGGTAACGCGATCAAAGATGATGATCGCATTCGGAGACATGCTGACAACCTGCGAAAAAAGGGCAAAGTCCAGCACCGGAACTTGCATTCCGCTACCAGATTTTTCTATTGATTCGCCCGTTCTCATAATTACAGTTCTTTACTCAGATTCGCATTACAGCCGAATTGTGGTTGCTTCGAGTTAGTGAGTCACGTTCGTCCAGCGATCGATTAGCATAAAGAATTCGGCAATGCTGTACGGCTTGACCAGGTAGTCTTGCGCACCCGCTTCACGAGCACGTTCTACGTCTGCGCTCATCGAATGTGCAGACAAGGCGATGACCGGAATGTCCTCTGTCAGAGAGCTGGCTTTGAGATGTTCGAGTGCCTCATAACCATCCATTCCCGGGAGATTGATATCGAGTAGTATCAAACCGGGCTGATATTCACGCGCCAGTTCCAGACCAAGCTCGGCTGTCTTGGCTTTCAGCAATTCCACGTTTTCACGATGTTGCAGCGCTGTTTCAACCAGGCTCAGGTTAGCCGAATTGTCTTCGATATAAAGAATTTGAAATTTGTCGTTCTCTAGTACTGCACTCAAACCTGATCTCCCTGATACCCTGCCAATCCTTAGACTCGCAGTAGCCGTGTAGTGGTCAGTTTTCCCGACCGTAGTCCTAGTCGCCCGCTCCGTGATGCGGTCCTTGCCATTGCTGCAACAGATCAAGCAAATCGCCATTGCTCATTGGCCGTGCGCAGTAAAATCCCTGCACATAATCCACACCCAGCTCCTCTGCCAAATCCCAGTCATCGCGAGTTTCAACACCCTCTGCGACAACTTGCATATCCAGTTTTCGAGCCAATGAGATACTGGCTTCCAGAATCGCCCGCGAACTGGCGTTCTGAGCGGCGCCATTGACAAAAGCCCGATCAACTTTGAGCTCGGTAAAGGGAATATTCTTCAATTGTGCGAGCGAAGAATTACCAGTACCAAAGTCATCAATTGACAGCCCGAAGCCATTCAGTCGCACACCGATTATTGATGACAGACAATCAACCGGGATCGACATTGCTTGTGTTTCAGTGATCTCCAGAATCAAGCGCTGCGGGTCAACATTGAATTGACGCACAGTCGCGTTCAGAAAATCGCAAAATTTAAGACTGGAAAACGAATTAACAGAGAAATTGATGGCTGCACGAAGATCAATTTTCTGCGCCTCCCAGGCAGAGGCTTGCAGAACCGCCTTTGTGAAAATGGTGTTTGTCAAAGCATCGATCAAGCCTTTCTCTTCGGCCAGAGGGATGAATGCTGCCGGGCCCAGTATCCCGCGATCCTTATTCCACCAACGCGCCAGTGTTTCTACACCGATAATGTTGCCACTTTTGACTTCAACCTTGGGTTGAAAAACGAGAAGCACCTGATCTGTCTTTGAGCCCTCGATACCTTCTCGCAATTGGGTTTCAGTGATTGGTTCCTGGGGTGTATAGCCAGTTTTCTGTTCACTGGCAGGCTTGAAGCCTTCGATAAGACTCTTCAGCTTTTGTGGATCTACTGGCTTGGGTAGCGCACCCAAAAGATTGACCGCATGAGCATTGGCTACACCATAAGCTGTTTCCAGCATGCGTGGGTTCTCACCGCTCAACAGAATTATGCCGCCCGAGAAACCTTTGTCACGTGTCTGCCGTATAAACTCCACGCCGTTCATACGCGGCATGTTCAAATCGCAGACGATGATATAAAAATCTGTTTCTGACCCGTCCAGCAACTCCAGAGCCTTGTGACCATCGGACGCTATGCTGATCCGATTATAGCCCATGGCGGCTAGCAGCTCTCGAGTCAGCTCCAGACAGAATTGGTCGTCATCCACGATCAGGATAGACGAACAGCCGTGCCCAGCGCTATTAGACTGAGAATCAGCAATTGGCATTGACCGTTGTGCGGTCAACTGCGATGTATCACTGTTTTTTAGCTGCGCTTCAGGATTCATTAACTATATTCTCATCAAACTTTGATTGCAGGACCAGTTCGCCCGTTAGGACCCACCAGTTCTTTAAAGTACTACCGACATTGCAATTGCCGCTGCGTTTTTCTCGCGGATATTCGGACACTACGGCAAAACGCCAGCAAACCTTGAGTTGTATTTTCGCTTTATCACAGAAAGGTAAGCTCGAGTCACAGCGGCGTCACTCCTAGCGCTACCAGCCCAAAAAGCCCCAGCCATACCAGCCCCTTGGCCAGAAAAAACAGAAATGAGTAACCGGCCAGGCGGGTCACTATGCCTCCCCGATGGTTAAATGGCGTACAACAACTGGATATAACTGACTTCATGGCAGCTCCTAATGTTCTACAAAACTTGAAATCAATTCTGCAGCGATCTTGTTCAGCGGCAATATGGATGTGGCGGCTCCCAGCTCGACTGCCGAGCCGGGCATCCCCCAGACCACACTACTCGCCTCGTCCTGCGCGATGGTATGGGCACCAAACTCTTTCATCTTGAGCAATCCGCGAGCACCATCTTTCCCCATGCCAGTCAGAATTACGCCAGTGGCGTTTTGACCGGCACTGGCCGCCACCGACTCAAACAACACGTCCACGCTTGGCTTGTGGCGATTAACAGGATCACCATCACTGAGCCGACAGCGCCAGCGAGCACCATCTTTCTGAACCAGCAAATGTCGATTACCCGGCGCAACATAGGCATGGCCCGGTACAATAATCTCGCCATCAACCGCTTCGGATACCGTAATGGCACATACCTGATTCAGACGCTCAGCAAATGCACTGGAGAAGTACTCCGGTATGTGTTGCGTAACGACGATACCTGGCGCAGTCAGTGGCAACTCTTCAAGTACTTGCCGGACAGCTTCTGTCCCGCCGGTCGATGCACCGATTGCGAGAAGCTTATCGGTAGTACGAAATTGCAGTGGTTTGCCAGTGCTCTTGGCCGCATCGCCGTCCCGCGCTCTCAAACTCCCACCACGAGCCTCAAGACGCTGCACTCGCACATTGGCAGCTGCTTTTACCTTGGCAATAATTTCTTCACTGTAGTCCAGCAGAGTATTGGACAGATCGATCTTGGGTTTGGAGATAAAATCGATCGCTCCTGCACTAAGTGCGTCGAGTGTTACTTCAGCGCCCTTTTCAGTCAGCGTGGATACCATAATCACCGGCAAAGGGTTTAATCGCATGAGGTTACGAAGAAAAGTAATGCCGTCCATTTTTGGCATTTCTATGTCCAGCGTGATGACATCCGGATGAAGCTGTTTGATCTTTTCACGTGCTGCATAGGCATCGATTGCCGTACCGACAACTTCCAGGTCATGGTCCGAATTCAGAATTTCCGACAACATTTTCCTGACCACGGCAGAATCATCAACAATAAGCACTTTGATTTTTTCACTATGCATGATCTAGACCTACCAGCAGACCGAACCAACTTTCTAGAAGAGTTCGATTTCGCCAGCCAGCTCCTCCTTGTTGAGTGAAGCGAAGTATTGCTTTTCACGATCCTGAATCACAGAGTTGTGAAGAGTCTTCAGTCGCTTCACCATAGCTTTACCCGTATGTGGATAAAAATTTACTTTGCGCGGATAGATCAGCCCCAAATCCGATGCTTCAAGCACTAAGCCTTCGGCATGTAGAAATGTTCGAGCAAATTGAATATTTTTCTTACCGATATCCGACATATTCTGAATAATCTGGCCACCACCGAAGAGCTTCACTCTTAGATTACTTTTACGGCAGCCGTTCTTTAGCAATTCGTTAATCAGGCTCTCCATGGCAAACAATCCATACCGCGCTGATTCCTCATTGTTCCTGGCGCTAGTGCAGGCCGGCAACATAAAATGGTTCATACCTCCGATTCTCATCGTGGGGTCGTAGATACACGCTGACACGCAGGAGCCCAATACAGTAGTGATCATTTCTCTATTTTTGGAAATGTAGAACTCACCCGGCATCAATTTGGCGGCAATGCAGTTATTGGTTCTGTCTCTGTACCGATTAATATGTGCGAATATCTCAGGACAGGGTTGGATAGTCATATCCATGTCTGTGCCTTATACCCTCTGATAGGCAGTTTTTCCGATCAATTTGTAGCCAACTTTCTCGGGATCCTGAATCACTTCCGAATGCCCCAGGCAGAGAAAGCTGCCGGGGTCTTGCATTCTTGCATAACGAGAAACAAGTTCTGCTTGTGTCGCCTTATTGAAGTAGATAAAAACATTACGACAAAAAATGACGTCAAATTTACCTTTCATTGGCCACGGCGAATGCATTAGGTTAAGTTTGTTGAACGTAATCAATTTTCGGATTTCTAACTTGGCTTGCAATGAAGGCGTTGCCTGCCCTTTTACGAGCTGATCGACTTTCGAAAAATTCTCACTCACAATCTTGCTGGGAGTTTTTTCGAACGCGTCCTCTCTATAAATCCCCTGACGTGCTGTGCTTAAGCATTTTTCATCAAGATCCGTTGCAAGAATCCTGGCATCCCAGTTTTCCAGCCCTGGAATGGCACTACGGAGAATAATGGCCAAACAATAGGCTTCTTGGCCCGTCGAGCAGCCCGCAGACCAAATGCGGATGCGTCGCTCTGAATCGAGATTGCGCTGATAAATTGCCGGCAGGATTTCTGACTTGAGAAGATCAAAGTGATGATTCTCACGAAAGAACGAGGTGAGGTTTGTAGTGATTGCGTTGCAGAAATGGTTTACCTCATCGCCTTTATCGGTCTGCACCAATCTGACATAGTCTTTGAAGCTGGGCAGCCCGAGCTCTCTGACTCTAGGAGCAAAGCGACGTTTAACAAGCTCGCGCTTGGCATCACTAAGTGTAATGCCAGTTGTTGAGAAGACGAGTTCTTTTATATCGGAAAACTCAGAGTCACTGAGCTCCAATTGCACAATCGCATTCATTGGACGACACCTGTAAGAACAAACAAACTGAGGGGAATCTGAGCTGTCAAAATAGCTCGATCAGCTCACTCTTATCGACTTTTCCAGAGTCTGGAAATATTTTTCGTAAAACCTCGAACTCTGAGCGCATGGAAAAAATTGGATAGATATTCTTGAAAAGCTCATCAGAGTTTTTGGGATCACTCAGGAATCCTTCTTTATTGGATTCTTGCTTGATCAGCTCAACAATTTCCATGATATGTTGTATCCGCTGCGAGAATTCATCAAAGAACTGCATATTTACCAGCACCTCATTCACACGCTCCTCAAGCTCGGCGCTCACGACAACATCTTTCTCTCGATCGCCGTTACCGGACTTAATAAGCTCGCGCAACTCAGCACTATTCTTGACCGCGTCAGTAGTACTACTAGTGATTTTCGCTATAGAAACTTCCGCATCTTTAATAATCGACAGCAACTGCAGCTCGCAAAGATCAAAGAGCTTGTCACTCATGCTGGTATTTTCAGACTCTTTCATGGAAGTGTCCTGTATGGATACTGTATTGAGCGCTAGCACTCGAGCTGCCCTTCCAAACCCAGTTCAGCGGCGATCTGGAAGATTTGCACCGAATCATTGATCCAGCTGACCTGACAACCTGTTGAACGCAGAAATATCAAGAACTGAACGATTAATTGCATGCCAGCAGCATCAATCAATGCGACTTCTCCGGCATCAATAGTGAATTTTTCATAGGTCTTCTGAGTGAATTGCAGAATGTCCTGATAAACCTTCTCTACCTCTGAAATCTCCATCACTCTCGGCAGAGCGTACACCGCTTCGAGTTCCTTGCTTGTTGATTCCTTGGCCATTTCAAATACCTGTTCAGTTTGTTTCGCGTTGTTTAAGTGGTCCGGCTAACAGGAGACTAAAAAGTCTCCCATTCGTCACCTTCATCTTCCGAGATAATCTCTGGCTTTGGCACAGCTGACGAAGTACTACTGACTGATCTGGCTACGAGCGGCTTGGCAGGTCGCGTCTCTTGACGGCTTGGTACCACTGGCTTGCTTTGCTGCTGCACGGGTGCCAATGCTTGCTGCCGTGGCGTGCCGGTATCAAAGAAAGAGATAAGTCGGTCCAGATTGTCGGCCTGATCACTCATGGATTCACTAGCCGCCGCTGCTTCTTCTACGAGCGCCGCATTCTGCTGAGTCATCTGATCCATCTCGCCAATTGACTTGTTGATTTCATCCAGACCTGTAGATTGCTCATCACTAGCCGTGGCAATCTCGGCAACGATGTCATTGACTTTCTTGACGGCAGTGACTATTTCTTCCAATGTCTCGCCAGAGCGATTTACCAGATCGGCACCTTCGTTTACCTTGGCACTACTGTCTTTGATAAGCTCCTTGATCTCCTTCGCCGCTTTGGCACTACGACCAGCCAGGTTACGCACCTCGTCTGCGACTACCGCAAAACCACGCCCCTGATCGCCAGCCCGCGCTGCCTCAACAGCAGCATTCAAGGCCAACAAATTGGTCTGGAAAGCAATTTCATCAATCACGCCGATAATGTCGGTGATCTTGGCACTGGAAGAACTTATTGCTTCCATGGCATCGATTGCACGCCCAACTACTGAACCGCCATTTTCGGCGGCCTCGCGAGCACCCCGAGCCAGCGTATTAGCCTGGACCGAGTTCTCCGCATTTTGTTGAACAGTGCTGGTGATCTGATCCATGGCAGATGAAGTTTCTTCGAGGCTGGCAGCCTGCTCTTCAGTGCGCTCACTCAGGTTGGTATTGCCTTTGGAGATTTCCACCGCTGCTTCTTTAACGCTGGAGCTGGACTCAGCGATGTCATTAACCACAGTCAACAGTCGTTCAATGCTGGTATTGATATCTATCTTTAAGCGGCCAAAGCTACCTCCATAGTTCGATTCAATCTTGCGCGTCAATCGACCTTCAGCCAACGCTCCAAGTGATTCTTCTGCATCCTCAATGACGTTTTCGAAGGTCTCGAGAAGGCGATTGATACCGTTGGAAATCTTGTGAATGAATTCACCAGCTGTATTATCCAATTCAATTCGGCCGCTCAGGTCACCTTCAGCTGCGGCAGTAATTACGCCGTCAACCGCTTCTTCGAAGGCTACTTCAGTCAGGCGATCATTCCATTCCACGACTGTGCCAAGACGCATTCCGTTCTCATCGTGTACGGGATTAGCAATCAACAAATAGCTGCGGCGACCGATCTTGATTTGGGATTCGAAACGTCCGCGCAACGAAGCCAGCAAACTGGCCTGATGATGAGGATTCTTGTGGAATACATCGATGTTGCTGCCGACAATCTTGTCAGCTGAAAAATTCGGTAGCTGCTCGCGCAGATCTGATTCCGCATCACGCAACATATCCAATACTGCATCATTGGCGTAGATAATCTGATTGTTTTCATCGGCCATCATAACCTTGGAACTAACCACATCCAGCGCGGACTTGATCCGCGAATTGGACGCGGCAAGTACTTTTTCCTTGGCGTTTTTCTCTTCAAGCAAACGTTCTTGCTCCAGCTTATCGGTCAAGTCTTCCCACTCCACAACCGTACCCAGGCGCGTGCTGAATGCGTCATAGATTGGATTGGCAGTCAATGCGAAGGCACGGCCACCCACACTAATCTGCGCTTTGTGAGTCTGTTTCAGTTCCGCCATCATGCTTTGTTGATGCGCGGGATTTTTATGAAAGGCATCAATACTGCTACCGATCAATGCAGTTACAGAAAAGGCCGGGAAATCGCGCTGAATATCCTCTTCTGCGTTGACAAACATCTGCATGGCAGCAGGGTTCACACTAACGATAATGTTGTTTTCATCGGCCACCATGACGCAGGAGTTCACCGCTTCCAGAGTAGAGGCATTACGTACATCTTCAACGTTGCTCGCTGGTGTGATCTCCCGACTACGGCGGCTACCAAGATCCTTGCTAAAATCCTTAAAAATGCCCATTTACTAGTACTCCGGTTCTGTACCGTTTTAGTTCCGTATTAATTACGAGGTTAGTTAGGCTGCCGCCGGTGCTTCAGGCTCAGCAGATTCTTCTGAAACGGACATTGCCGCGTCCATATCTTCATGCTCACCGTCACTCAAACGACGCCAATCAATGAGTTGGTTGATATCGAGAATGATCACCATCTTCTCGTCAATCAAACCAAGGCTTTTGACAAATTCGTTACTGATGTCCGAACCGAACTCTGGTGTCTCGCGCATCTCATCAGAGTTAATGTCATGAACATCTGCGACGGCGTCGACAACAAGACCCACTGTCTTCTCTTCACTACCCTGTTCAAGTTTAACGACAATAACTACCGTGTTAGTGCTGTAGGGAATCGTCTCCAACTTGAAACGCTTGCGCAGATCAATGATCGGAACAACTTCACCGCGCAGGTTGATAATACCCATGACGTAGTCAGGAGAATTGGGGATCGGTGTAGTTTTTTGCCAGCCCTGAATGCCACGTACTGACAAAATCGGCACGCCATACTCTTCATCATCCAACACAAAGGTCAGGTATTGCTTCAATTCACCAGTTGTATTCTTCTCTTCGCTCATGATTCGCTCCTTGCCTACGCGGACAAGCATTTAAGTTGATTAATGTTCGACCCGGTTCTCTTTACCCATTAACAATGGGCCACCAAATGTTGTTACGTCGAGGATCAGGGATACTGTGCCATCACCCAAAATCGTCGCACCGAGTACGCCAGGCATTTTCACGTAGTTGGTTTCCAGGCTCTTGATGACCACTTGATGCTGATCGAGCAGACCATCAACGATCAAACCAATCTGATTGCGATCGATATCGACAATCACCAACTGCTTGTTCTCAAAACTCTCAAGGGCTTTCTCGCCTTTGATATTGAATACTGAACGCATATCTACCACAGGCAGAACATCACCGCGTAAACGATAGACAACCTCGTTACCCGAGATGACATTGAGTTTTGCTTTGTCGACCTGGACTGTTTCAACGATAGACAACAATGGCACCACGAAAATCTGCTCCCCTACCTGTACCAATTGTCCATCGAGAACCGCCAGCGTAAGTGGCAAAGTGATCTGGAAGGTGCTGCCCTTGCCTTGCTCGGAATGCACCTCAACCCGGCCACCGATCTCTTCGATATTACGACGCACAACATCCATTCCTACACCACGTCCAGAGACTTCGGTGACCACTTCGGCGGTAGAAAACCCTGGCTGGAAGATCAAATTGTCGATTTGTTGCTTGCTAAGTCTGTCTGAGTTGCTCACCAGCCCGCGCTCAATGGCCTTGGACAGGATACGCTCAGAGTTGAGACCACCACCGTCGTCCGACACTCGAATGATGACGCTGCCACCTTCATGAGATGCACTCAGACTGATAGTGCCAGTCTCAGGCTTGCCTACAGCCAGTCGCCTTTCCGGGCTTTCTATGCCATGGTCGAGCGAGTTACGAATCAGGTGCGATAACGGATCGGCAATCGTCTCCAACACTGTCTTGTCCAATTCGGTAGACTCACCAGCAATTGTCAATTCTACGCTCTTGCCCAACTTCGAACTCAAGTCGTACACAAGACGTGGGAATCGATTGAAAGTGGTGCTTACAGGCAGCATGCGAATATTCATCACCGCTTCCTGCAATTCCCGTGTGGTGCGCTCCAGTATCGCCAAGCCGTTATCCAGCTCAGTGCTGACACCTGTTGCACGATCATTGCGGTTGCTACTACTGAATTGATTAAGCATGGACTGGTTGATCACCATCTCACCGACAAGATTCAACAGCTTGTCAATTTTCTCAATCTCGACGCGAATAGAATTGGCTTCTTTACGCACTGCAGGTTTGTTATCGGCCATAGCGACTTGACGAGTCGGCTCCACCGTGGCCGCAACAGGGGCCACTGTTTCATCCTGTTCTTCAGTAGCACCACGCGCGGTAACTTCGATCTTGCATTCATTCTCAACCCAGTCGAATTCATTGATGATTTCTTCCTGAGTTACATTGGCCTTGAGTTCAATCTGCCAGCTTATGTGCAATTCTTCCGGGTTGATATTGCAGAAGTCCGGAAAGCTAGCAAAATCAGGAGTCAATGAGACTTCGCCGAGTTCTGCCAAAGCGCGGAAAATATGCTGTGGCTGGTTACCAGTTTGCAGATAGTCCTTATTGGGAATAAAACTAATATCCCAGACCTGCGTATCACTGACTGAAGTTTGTTCAGCCGCACTCACGACTTCGGCTGCTGCTTCAGCGGCAGGACCTTCACTCATCCAGGCTTCCAATTCTTTCTTGACGCGCTGAGTTTCGATTTCGTCGTATTCACCGCCGCCCATGCATTCCACCATGGAACGCAGGCAATCCACGGATTCGAGGAAACACTTGACCAGATCCGGAGAGACTGAGAGTTCGTCAGAGCGTACTTTGTCCAGCAGTGTTTCAATCACATGGGTGAAATCAGCAATATCGGTATACCCAAATGTTGCCGCTCCACCTTTAATAGAATGCGCACCCCGGAAAATGTCATTAACCGTTTCCAGATTGTTGTCACCAGCCTTCAAAGCCAGTAATCCGGTCTCGATAACATTCAATCCGTCATAGCATTCCGCCTCAAAGATCTGGCGGATTTCGTCCATTGCTCCGGAATTCATGCTGACATCAGTCATTGTCAATTAGCCTCTCACTCTCAGTTCGTGCTTGTACTTGCTTTAGTTCAGGATTCTCGATACCACGCCAATCAACTTCTCAGGATCAAAAGGTTTGACCAGCCAACCAGTTGCTCCGGCGCTTTTGCCTTTGGCTTTCATTTCCTGTGAGAACTCAGTAGTAAGGATCAAAATGGGTTTGAAACTGTATTCGGGGAGTGAGCGCAATTTGCCCAGCAACTCCAGGCCATCCATTTCCGGCATATTGATATCAGTGATTACCAAATCGTAAATCGATGATTGGGCAACTTGCAGACCCGCTTTACCATTGTCAGCACTAGTCACGCTGTGTCCTGCACGCTGCAGTACGCTGGAAAGCAGTTCTCGAATAGAGTGCGAGTCATCTACTATCAAGACTTCAGACATCGTTCTGGCTCCATTAATTTCCTGATTGATTTTCTAGGCGAATCCCGAAACAAGATGGTCGATTCCTGCTGCCACACGAGACTGAACCGGGGACCTGCTAATAGCCTGAGGGTGATTACGGATTACTGCGATTTTTCCTTTAGTACTATTTCCCCTCGTTCTAATAGGGCTACAACCCACAACGAGTTTCTGACCCGCTGCCAGCACTACCAAGGAATAGCTGCAATGCTTACGACGAGCAGACGACGTGACAGTGACACGTAGCAATTATTCCCTGTCAATTATCTTGACCGTGTCAAATTATGGACATAACCTGAGTTCCGATCGCTGTCGTTTTTTTGACAAAAAAACAAAAGGTGCCGTGAAGCCCTGTAAATAGTGACTTGTAAGAATTGGCTCAGTTATTGCTTTTAGCCTTGCAATCCTCGAAAGAGAATTCAGAATACCGCCGGAGAGCACAATGCCAGCATCACTAGACATGAAAATTCTCGTGGTCGACGATCACGAGAGTATGCGCAAGATCGAAAAGCAAATCCTCAATGACCTTGGCTATAAGAACGTCGACATGGCCGATGACGGGACGACCGCATGGGACTTGTTACAGAAGAGTACTTATGACTTCGTTATCAGCGACTGGAACATGCCACAAATGGAAGGCATCGATCTGCTGAAAAAAATTCGCGCCGATGCGCGGATTGGCAAGACGCCAGTACTATTGGTGACTGCCGAATCCAAGAAAGAAAAAATCGTCGAAGCTGCCCAGGCGGGTGTCAACGACTACGTGGTCAAGCCATTCAATGCAGAAATTCTGTCTGCAAAGATCTCGCGAATCTTTCCCTAACCGGGTAATGCGAGCCTATTGAATTGAATAAAAACAGAGGACAGAACCTTGAATACTGACGACAACACAAGAGCCATTCATCAGATAATGGAAAGCATCAAACTCGACGGTTTTAAAGAGAAGACAGACCAACTACTGGCTGATCTCGAGAGCAATGACATCGAGAACGCGCTGAAAAGTATTAATGAATTGAATGATCTCAATAGTCGCAATTTCTACAGTATTATTGGCAAACTGACACGTGGCTTGCACAACGCGGTGTCGGATCTGAGCATTCCTTCAAGTGAAAACCAACTGCTAAACGATCGTACGCGCGTCGATCTCAATTATGTCATCTCACTTACCGATGAGGCCGCACAAAAAACGCTGGACATAAGCGAACGCGCCAAAATGCAAACACAGCGCACTTTGGAAAATTCCCAGGCGCAAGTCAATTTGATCGAATCGCACTTGTCCGAAAATCAGGTCGACGAGACTACGAGCAAACTGATGCGTCAGCTGGTTACCCTGAGTGAAAATAGTGTGAAGCAGATTCACACGATCAATAGTGATATCAGCGATATTGTCGTCGCACAGAATTTCCAGGACATTGCCAGCCAGTCACTGACCAAGTCTCTGAATATCATCAAGGAAGTAGAAAGCTCACTGATTTCTCTAACTCAATATGCCAACTTGCTTAGCAAACTGGCACAGTTTTCCAACAAAGAAGTATCCGATGTCGGCAGTGAGGACAGTGAAAACCTGAAGACTAACATTGGTCAGTTCAAGGGATTGAGCGAACCCGAACACTTGAACCAGGACCAAGTAGACGATCTACTGTCCAGTCTTGGCTTTTAAATAGCCTTAAGAATAACGGAAAAACTATGGCAAGTGCGGTGCTGCTGGTAACAGACGATTCTGAAAAAGCCAGCAAGACAACTACTATCCTTGAGTTCATTGACCATCCTGTCACTCTGGTGACAGATGTAGATTCAGTGCATTCCAGCCTGGGACAAGCGCGGCACCTGATTGCTCTGGTGGATCTGGCCGACCGCGATCAGGAAGCAGCGGTGATTGCGCAAATCAACAATGATGCGCCGTCGCTCACCATCTATTTGCTCAATGCCGATGTCGAGATCGACAAAGCTCGCCTGAACAAGCGTATCGCCGGCACAGTCAGTTATCCTGTTCAGTATCGCGATATTCTGGGGCGCATCCATCAAGCCGAGCAGGAAAATAAAAATTCGCGTCGCTCCGGCTCTTCCGTTTCACTAACTGGCCAAAGCCCGCAAATCAAGGCTATCGAGGGCCTGATCCGCCATGTCGCCATGACCGACGCCAATGTCTTGCTGTCCGGAGAGTCCGGAACTGGTAAAGAAGTCGTAGCTCGCTCAATCCATAATTTGTCTTTACGTACCGACAAGCCCTTTGTTGCTGTCAATTGTGGCGCGATCCCTCCGGATCTTTTGGAGTCTGAACTATTCGGCCATGAGAAAGGCTCATTCACCGGCGCTATCAATAGTCGCGCCGGACGCTTCGAACTTGCCGAAGGTGGCACCCTGTTCCTGGACGAAATTGGCGACATGCCAATGCCGATGCAGGTCAAACTACTTCGTGTCATCCAGGAACGCACTTTCGAACGTGTAGGCGGCAACAAGACCCTCACAAGTGACGTGCGCTTGATTGCAGCGACGCATCAGGATCTGGAAAAGCGTATTGGTGAAGGCAAATTCCGCATGGATTTATTCTATCGCCTCAATGTCTTCCCCATCGAGCTACCGGCACTACGCAATCGACCCGATGATATACCCGTTCTGATCAAGGAATTTGCCTACCGTATGGAATTGGACAAGCGTAGTCCGATCAGCTTTGACGAATCGGCTATTAACGCACTGGTCAAGCATCCGCTTCCAGGCAATGTTCGCGAATTGGAAAATCTGGTGGAACGGCTGGCAATTCTGTATCCAGGCGAGACCATCACCCGTAGCAAACTGCCGCAACGCTACCGTGGCAGCGGTGAGAGCGATGACGATCGGGCAATGCTCATGAACAACTCAGAGACAGCGAACAATGCTGGCTCCCCTCTGGATTCCCAAGACAGCATCAACTTGAAGAACCATCTGTCTGGCATTGAGCGACAACTAATCTGTCAGGCGCTGGAAAAATCTGACTGGGTGGTCTCCCAAGCTGCCAAGATTCTGTCGCTACAACGTACCACCTTGATCGAAAAAATCCGCAAGCTGGAAATCAAACAGCCAGGCGACGATGCACCTGGCGGCGCGCTCTGAATCTGGCGTTAGATAGCCAACCTTTTAGCCTCGCGGCGCACTCTATCCAATCTGCAATTCATGCCCTCTCACTTTTCTGTGACGCTTGTCTTGCAAGCGATCCCAGCGTCGAGCTGGTGCTGCACATGATTTTCCTGACAAAAGCAGGTGTAAGAATTTCGACGGCGTCTGATTTCCGCCACACAGTTTATTGACCATCACCCCCTATCCTACTGTTTTATATAGTTATTTTTATTGGCACAAAGATTGCTAATTCTTTAGTAACGTTAACTATCTGGCAGCTTTGATCATGAAAGCAACTACTGTCGAACAACCTGAAATGGCCCGCACTCAACTCGAGCAAGCCTTTGATATTTTCAATCAGGTGTCTGCAGATCTGGGTTCAAATTTCCGCGTACTTGAAACGCGTGTAGCAGGCTTGCAACGCGAGTTGGCTGCAAGTAATTCAGCACGCATAAAAGAACTGACAGCCAAGGAAGAACTCGCCGCCAAGTTGTCCGCTCTTATGGACGCACTGCCCGGTGGTGTTCTCGTACTTGATGCCAATGATCACATTCAAGAAGCCAACCCCGTCGCGACCGCATTGCTTGGTGACGACTACGTTGATACAAATTGGCGTCTGGCGCTTCGCACGGCGGCCAAACCCGACTCTGCCTCTTATGGTGAAGTCTCACTGAAAAACGGCAAGCGCGTCTCAATCAGTCGCAACAGTTTCGGCGAAGACGGCGCAGCCATCATTTTGCTAACCGACATATCGGAAAACTATCGCCTGAACAATCTGATTAATCGCGACAAGCGCTTGTCAGCATTGGGCGAAATGGCAGCGCGTCTGGCGCATCAAGTCAGAACCCCCTTGAGTTCTGCCATTCTTTATTTATCACATCTGTCATCGATTGCCGGACGCTCGCCTGAAAAAGCCTCCGGCATTGTTGGCAATGTGCACAGCCGCTTGCGCCAGATTGAAAAACTGGTCGATGGCATGCTGTCTTATATTCGTGGCGACATCGAAGCGAACCAGCAAGTTTCACTGAATGAAATACTCAAGGAAGTGCGTGATGCCAGTATTCTGCAAATCCGCAATGCACACGGCGAATTGCAACTGACTCTGCCGTCCCGTGAATGCAACATCATTGGCAACAAAGTAGCCTTGTTCAACGCTATTTTGAATCTCATCGACAACTCCTTACAAGCCTCTGAAAGCGCACCCCGCATTGACATCGCGCTGGAACAAATCGGTGACGACTACTTGATCCATGTCGCGGACAACGGTCAGGGCATTGCTGACGAATTGAAAGAACAAATTTTTGACCCCTTCTTCTCTTCGCGCGAAGGCGGTACTGGACTTGGATTGGCCGTCGTGCAATCGGCAGTCAAGGCACATCGGGGCACCATTTCTGTGGAGAGTTACCGCGGTCACGGAACCACTTTTACCCTCACGTTCCCACGTGAATCTGACTCACTAACTGGCGAAGCCGGCATGTGGGCCAGCGACTTGCAGAAAGGCAAGCAAGCCATTAATCAAATTTCATCTAACCATTTTGCGAATTAGGAAACAGATCATGAGCAAGAAAAACATCCTGGTAGTAGAAGATGATCCGGATCTGCGTGATGCACTGAGCGAGACACTCAGGCTGGCAGGTTACGACGTCGCGGAAGCCGCCGATGCCGATAGCGCAATGACTACGCTGGCGTCAGTCGATGTGCAACTAATCGTGAGCGATGTCCAGATGCCTGGTAAAAATGGTGATGAGTTATTACGTGACGTGAAACGTCGCTATCCAGAGATTCCATTCGTTCTGATCACTGCCTACGGCAAGATCAGTAATGCGGTAGAAGCCATTCACATGGGCGCTGCTGACTACATCGTCAAACCATTTGAAGCCGAAGTGCTTATCGAGATGGTAGATCGTCTTGCGCTGGAACCCGCTCCCAGCACTGCCATGATGGTCGAAGATGAGCGTAGCAAGAAACTGGCTGAGCTTGGCCGCCGCGTTGCCGCTACCGATGCTACCGTCATGATCAGCGGCGAATCCGGAACCGGCAAGGAAGTTTTCTCACGTTTTATTCATGAAAATTCAGCACGCGCCAATCAGCCCTTTCATGCCATCAACTGCGCGGCGATTCCGGAGCCAATGCTGGAATCCATGCTATTTGGTTACGAAAAAGGCGCCTTTACTGGTGCCTATACTGCCCGCGCCGGCAAGTTCGAGCAAGCGAACGGTGGCACGCTGTTACTGGATGAAATCTCTGAGATTGATATCGGTCTGCAGGCCAAGTTATTGCGTGTACTTCAGGAACGTGAAGTTGAGCGCCTGGGCAGTAGCAAGACGATCCCGTTAGATGTGCGCATCATTGCCACCAGCAACCGTAATCTCAAAGAAGAAGTCGCTGCTGGCCGTTTCCGCGAAGATTTGTTCTACCGCCTGAATGTATTTCCTCTGCATCTGTCGCCGTTACGAGAGCGTCGTGATGACATTTTGCCGCTGGCCAAACGTTTTATCGAAGCGTATCAGCCAGGTGTTGCCAATCAGCTCAACGACGCCGCTCGTCAGGCGCTGTTGCAACACAACTGGGCAGGCAATGTACGCGAACTTGAAAACGTCATTCAGCGAGCTTTGATTCTCAAATCCGGCCAGATCATTACTGGCACTGACATCATCTTTGAAAACCCGACGCAGGTTTATCAACCTGAAGTCACTACCTTGCAACCGAAAGCCTCTCAGGCTCTGGAATCAGACCTGAAGACCCGGGAAAAAGAACTGATTATTGATGCCGTGGCCAATCATCGCAGTCGCAAAGCCGCTGCAGAAACACTCGGCATCAGCCCACGCACACTTCGCTACAAACTGGCGCAATTTCGCAAGGAAGGGTTATCCATTCCCTGCCTACAACCTGAAGCGCAAGCATCCTGAGGATTAACCAATGAACAACATGAGTATCGATCAAGTCCTTAATCAAATGCGGGTGCTGTCACAGAACAATGTGATTCCCGAGCAAGGCGCTGCTGAGCGACCAGACTTTTCCAAGCTTCTCAATGAGTCCATCAACCAGGTGAATGATTTGCAGAAGGAAGCATCAGCAATGAAGGTGGCTTTCGAACAAGGAGCCAGCGGCGTTGATCTACCTGAAGTCATGGTCGCCGCTCAAAAAGCATCCGTGTCATTCGAAGCGATGACCGAAGTACGCAACAAATTACTGTCTGCGTATCAGGAAGTCATGAACATGCAAGTCTAGGCATTTCCCAACGCATTTGGATTTATTAGAAAACAACCACTATGGCTAATTCACCTACAGCAAATTCAGCACTGGCTCAGTTTAATTCACTGAGCCAGCTCAACATTGTTCGCCAGTTTGGCTTTATGCTCATTCTGGCGGCCAGTATCGCACTGGGTATCGCGACGGTTCTGTGGTCACAGAATGCAGGCGATACAGTGCTTTACACGGGATTGACGAGCCAGGATTCCTCCGATGTGGTAGCAGCACTGGAGCAAGCTTCAGTGAATTTCACTATCGACAATAACACCGGACAAATTCTTGTGCCCAGCGATCGGGTCCGGGAAATTCGCATGCAAATGGCGAATCAGGGCTTGCCTCGCACCAATAGCCGCGGCTTCGACATACTCGAAGACGATCAGAGTCTGGGGACCAGTAACTTTATCGAACAAGCGCGGTATCAACGCGCCCTCGAGCAGGAATTGGTTCAAACAATTAAACAGATTCAGGGTGTGCGCGATGCGCGCGTACATTTAAGCGTGCCCAAACAAACCTCGTTTATTCGCAACTCACGCAAACCAAGCGCGTCTGTAATGATCGACATTGCCAGCGTACAACAACCAGGAGATGCGCAACTGTCAGGCATTGTCCATCTGGTCGCATCCAGCGTAGCTGGTATGGAAGCAGGTAGCGTGTCGATTGTTGACCAGCGTGGCAACCTGCTCTCGAATCGCAATAATTCAGAGTTGGGCAGTTCTTCTGAAACCATACGTTTCACACGCAGCATCGAAGAGGAATACAACAATCGCATTATCGACATTCTCACGCCTATCGTCGGCGCTGGAAACGTGCGTGCCGAGGTGTCAGCCAACGTTGATTTCACGGCGATGGAAACCACAGAAGAAAGCTATAACCCGGATAACTCTGTAGTACGTAGCGAACAAATTCAGGAAGAGCTTGGCGCCGGTTCCGCCAATACCACTGCAGCAGGCGCAACACCGGGCACTTTGGCAGCAACTCCGCCCGATGGTTTGGGAGGCACCCAGCAAGCTGTTGAAGAAGTCCAGGCCTTGACGGACGGCGGTCGCCAGAGCCGCGTTAGCTCAACTCGCAATTTCGAAATTGATCGCAGTGTGAGCCGCATTCGCACCGTGCCCGGCGCTATTCAGCAATTATCAGTAGCCGTACTGGTAGATCTGCAAGCAGGCCTTGCCGGAGTCGACGGTGATACTGATACTGCGGCACTGGACCCAGTAGCGGAAGCAGCAAGAATTGAGCGCCTGACACAACTGGTGCGCGATGCGATTGGCTTCAATGCCGGTCGTGGCGACAGCGTCAGTGTGATCAGCGAACGTTTTCTGGCCGAACAGCCAATAGAAGACATTTCTATTCCCTTGTGGGAACAAGCCTGGTTTGCCAGCTTGTTAAAGCAACTGGGGGCTGCTCTGGTCGTTATTTTGTTGATCTTTGGCGTGTTGCGACCGGCCTTGAAATCTGTTGTAACAAATCCAGGTGGAGCACGTCGTACCGCCGCGTTGCCCGCCGGCGAGACTGATGAGCTGAGCGACGACACTGTGCAGTTATCCGGAAACACCGGCGTCCAGCAAATAGCTGCAGCACCACCGGCTGCGCGTTCCGAATACGATCAAAATCTGACGCGCGCTCAGCAAATGGTCTTACAGGAACCAACCCGCGCTGCGCGCATGATCCAGAACTGGTTAGCCAATGAGTAATCAGCGTTATACCGCATCCAAAATTTCGCAATGGCAGACTCCCCAGCTTTCGAGCGCGGGGGCAAGTAATGAGCCGCCCGAAAAGACAGATGAGCAAAAAATCCAGGAAGCCTTTCAGAAAGCCTATGAGAAAGGTTATGAAGCCGGCAAGCATCAAGGGCATCAGGAGATGCTTGAGCGCATTGCCGTATTGGAACAGTTCATCAATGCCTTGCAAAGGCCATTCGATGATCAGAACCATACGCTGGCAGAACAACTCTCACAGTTGGCTGGCAAGATCGCCAAATCGCTGGTCCGCCGAGAACTACGCACAGAACCGGAAGCGCTGATGGCACTGGTGCGGGACACAGTGGCCGCCTTGAATTCAACGCGCCACGAAATCACTGTCCACCTTAACCCGAAAACGGCACAGGTGATTCGCGAAATCGTGGCTGACAATGGTCAGGAACAAAGCTGGAAAATTATTGAAGATCCGATGGTATCCGTAAATGACTGTAAGGTCAGCAGCCTGGACTCAGTCATCGATGCTGATCTGGATACCCGAATCAATCTCATCATTACCCAGTTTTTGGGTGACGAAAGGAACAACCCACGCGAATGAACATGGCTTCTCCCAATCTTGCCTATCAATGCCGCGCCGAGTTTCTCACTGACAAGCTGACCGCATTCACAGAAAACGTGACGCTACCCGATCTACCCGTGGAAGGCCGATTGATTCAGATGACCGGACTGACTCTGGTCGCTGCCGGGTGCCAGGCGATTATCGGCAGCCGTTGCCGCATCACCGTGTCGCCACAGGAAAATATAGAGGCGGAAGTTGTCGGGTTTGCCGAAGGCAATCTTTATCTAATGCCAATCGGCCGCATTCACGGCCTGAAACCCAGCGCGCGTGTCGTCCCTTTACCCCGCTATCCCGAAGTCGGCGTCGGCGATGCCCTGCTCGGCCGAATCATCGATGGTGAAGGCAACCCGATCGACAACAAGCCAGTACCAAAGTACTCACGGCATGTGGATCTGTTAGGACCACCAATCAACCCTTTTTCAAGAGTCCCAATAGATCGTCCGCTGGATGTAGGCATTCGTGCCATCAATGGCTTGCTCACTGTCGGTCGTGGTCAACGTATGGGGTTGTTTGCCGGTAGCGGCGTAGGCAAGAGTGTTCTATTAGGGCAAATGACCAAAAACACCGAAGCCGACGTGGTAGTGGTCGGACTCATCGGCGAACGCGGCCGCGAAGTCCGCGAGTTTGTAGACAATATTCTTGGCCCCAAATCATTGGAGAAAGCTGTTGTGGTGGCTACCCCAGCTGATGACCCACCGCTGATGCGTTTACATGGTGCCTGGCGCGCCACGGCTATTGCGGAATATTTTCGCGATCAGGGATTGCACGTATTACTACTGATGGATTCTCTGACCCGTTTTGCGCAAGCTCAACGTGAGTTGGCCCTGGCAATCGGCGAGCCACCCGTTACCAAGGGTTACCCGCCCTCGGTGTTCGCGCAGCTGCCGAATCTGGTAGAACGGGCTGGCAATGGTGTGGATGAGACCGGCGGTTCGATTACAGCAATCTATACCGTACTCGCCGAAGGCGATGACCAGAACGATCCGGTGGTTGATGCTACGCGCGCCATTCTGGATGGCCACATCGTACTGTCCAGGCAGTTGGCCGAAGCGGGCGTCTATCCGGCAATTAATATCGAGGCGTCAATCAGTCGCGTCATGAATAGCATTGTTGTACCTGACCAGTCAGCTGCGGCAATCGAATTCAAGAAACTGTATAGCTTGTATGAGCAGAACAAGGATCTTATCAGCGTCGGTGCCTATCGGGCTGGTAGCGATCCGCAGATAGACCGGGCGATGGAGACTATGCCGAAATTACTGGCCTATATTCAACAAGCTCGTGCTGAAGAATCAGATTACCAGAACAGCTTGCATGAACTGCTGTCACTTTTTCGACCACAGGAGAGGTAAATGAAACAGGGCAATCGACTGGACAAACTGGTGGAGCTGAATCAGGGCTTTGAGAATCTGGCAGTAGCGCCACTCATCGAAGCGCGTACGGCCTTTCAGAAACAGGAAGATCAATTGAAGCAGTTGCTCGATTACCGCGACGAATATCAGCGGCAACTCGAGGAAAAACTGACCGGGTCGACGAGCGCCAGCTCCTTGCGGGATTTTCAGTACTTTTTTTCCTCCTTGAGCTCGGCAATCGAACAGCAAACTGCTGAAGTGGAACGCGCCGCAGCTGCACTGGAAGTCGTCGAAAGACAATGGCTGATGCGCCGTCAGGAAACGCGCAAGCTGGAAAAGGCAGCAGGCAATATCAATGCGAAAATTGCGGCCGCCGCAAACCGGGCTGAACAGAAAGAACTCGACGAAATCAGCTGCAATCGCTACGCCAGGAAGGTTTGTTAAAACAACCCGAACCGCTCGATCAACAATTGGCCCGCTACTTGCATTTTAGCCTGATAGTGCAATTGCTTGCAGGAACAACACTATGAACTCTTTACTCAATCTAAGCCCAAGCCCGGTTGAAGCGCCGGCCATGCTACATGGCCATGACGATGCGGCTTCAGCTCGCCGTGGCGCCGGTCAGACCGGCGATACCGAGCCACCCGGAGAGAGCTTCTCTGCGGCTCTGTCGCGTCTGCAGGAAGACAGCAGCAAACCTGCTGCCAAACAGCATGCGGCGGCGCAAGACACAGCGGCTGAATCTGAAGCCGAGGCTGTGAAAGCGTCCGAGATCACTCAGGCGTCTGATACAGAAGCCTTGGCAGACGAAGATGGCAATCAGTTCATTCTTGCTCTGGAGGCCGCTGATGAAGCCCCCGAGCAAATTTCAGAGGCTAGCGTTACAGCGCCCGAATTTACAGCTCTGTCGGCATTAATTGATCAGCCACAAGGCGAGAAACTCAAAGCCCTGACTGCCCACGTACGTCAGGCAGTTGCCGCCTTAGGCACAACTGATGGTGCGCCAACTGTTGGTGAGAATGTAGCCGGCACGGCAGCTACAGATGACCCCGCACAGCAATTGCCACTTGATCTGCAAAACCTGGCTGCTACCGGCAGCCAGGCCAACGCAGGCAACACAACACTGAGCCTGACACCTCAGGCAGCGGAAGCCAAAGATGCCCGCACTGCTTTGTTGAACGGGCTGAAAACCGAATCGGGCGACGGCAAGGGCTTGCCACAAAGCGGCAATAGCTTGCCGGGTGAACTGCTCAATGCTGACGAACAGAGCGAATTACCCATGGGTGACCGCCGCTCGCGTAGCATCCCAATTGATGATGCTGCCATGACGAGCGCCACTAAAGCTGACAAGTCCCTGTTGAATGGCCTGAATTTTGGTGAGCAATTGGCAAGCCGTCAGGCGGCAACTGCGCTACCCGCCGAAGGCTCTGCTGAAAGCAATTCCACACCGGCAACTACAGAATCAAGCAATGTGCTCGCAGCCAGCGCCGTCAAGGCTGACAAGTCAGCACTATTGCGCGGCGTCATGCCAACCGGATTGGAGAAGGCAGCAAGCTTCTCCGTCGATGTTCATCCCAATCATCCAGACTGGTCCAACCAGGTAAGCAATCGTATTCGCTGGATGGGGACAATGAATATTTCCAGTGCCGAGCTCAAATTACATCCGGCAGAACTCGGTGCCATTGATATCACTATTTCGACAGAAGATGATCAGACCCGCGTCAACTTTGTGACCTCTAATCCGAATACGCGGGAGATCATAGAAAGCACGATGCCCCGCTTGCGAGAAATGCTCGGCGGTAGTGGATTGCAATTGGAACAGGGTGACGTCTCACACAGTGAACATGCGAACAAAAATGGTCAGGACGAATTGGCTGGTGGGCGTGAAGAATCCGGAGCTGACACCGATGTGCAGGAAACCCAGATCAGCTTGCGCCCGGCCAACGACAAGCAAGTGGATTACTTCGTCTGAACCTAACTGCGATAAATTGAATTAATACTACAGCGAAGACTCCGCTGATCAAGTAACAAACAGAGGAACACGAACGTGAAAAAAATGCTCATTATAGTGCTGGCAGTTATCGGGCTCGGTGTCCCTGCAGCGTTGTATTTTCTCGGCATTGTAGACATTAGTGGCGCCGAGGCGGAAGTCGTTACCGAAGGTGAAGAAGACGGCTCGCAAATGCTGGACGATCATGGCGACCCCATTGCCGAAGAATCCGATGAAACCGGAGAAGCGCTTTATTTTCCTCTCAACCCACCTTTCGTGGTGAATTTTTCTCATCTTGGCACATTGCGCTATCTGCAAATTTCATTAGAAGTGATGTATGAAGATCAGCAATTTATCGATCGCGTTGAGCAGGAAATGCCTGCGATTCGCAATCAACTGATTTTGCTACTGAGTGATCAAAAATATGAAAAGCTGGCCAGTTATGCAGGCAAGCAGGAATTGCGCGGCGAGATGATTGCTGCCATCAACGATCTTATCGTTGAAGATGAACAAGCGGCCCCACCGCATGGTGATATCTTCATTACCAATTTTGTTATGCAGTAAACACATTTTAATTAGCCACCCAATACATCGCCGGAGCGATAGGAGAGTATCGTGTCAGATACACCCAACGATCAGGACATTAACGAAGAAAACAATAGCGAACCTGCTGCCGAAACCTCAACCAACAGCACTGAACAACAAGCTGAACCTGTCGATCATATGGCAGAAATGGCTGCCGCTATGGCCGATATTCAACAGCAAGAATCCACTGCTGAACCCGGTCCTGATGCACCGGCGGCAATCCAGGCGACCAGTGCCGAGGAAATTGCTCGCACAGTTAGCGGCAGCAATGTCAACATTGAGGCCTTGCTAAAGGTACCAGTGTCGCTTTCCATTGAAGTAGGTCGCACGAAAATGCCTCTTGATCAGCTGCTGGATACGCAAGAAGGCTCGGTCATCGAACTGGAGCGCTTACTCGAGGAACCATTGGATATTCTTGTCAACGGCGCACTAATCGCACACGGTGTTGTGGTGCTGGCCAATGAGCGGTTTGGTATCCAGATTACCGACATCATCAGCCTGGAAGAGCGTGCTCGTAGCCTGTAAAAGTCGCTTTCAAAAAACCACTAAAAGCTGTTGTATTTGCAAGACATTCCGATAACTACAATAGACTGCCGGTAGTAACCGGCCAGATAAATTGAAAATTGTAGTTGGTAACCCTCGGCCTGCCCATACAGGCCAGGATTAACGCGGCCTTGAGCGATTGTGAATCTCTTCGAGCAATATGAGATAATCGCCTTGTTACGCCGCGCGAACTCACTGAGGCAATGTCATGGCAGATAACCGCGACCACGATGCTGATGAGGATTTGACTGGTGCTGAAGAGCCCGAATTCGATCTGTTCAGTGATGAGCAGGAAGACAGCTTTTCAGATCTTGATCCTGATATTCTCGATCTGAGCGACGAGGACGTCAAAGAAGAAATCGCTGCACTTGAGCGTGAAGAATTCGGTCTCAGCGACACCTCTGCCACACCCGGAATCGGCGATTTCGATATTGAGGACGGCGACCCGAATGACGCACTTGGGCAAGTCGATCCGAATGAACTACCGGAACTGGCTGCCAAACCCGCCAAAGCAAAAACTGGCAAACCCAGCAAGCCAGCAATGGGCGGTGACCTGCTCGCCAAAGCTTCGGCATTTTATCAACAATCACCGCGCCTGATCCTGGCCGCCGTGCCAGCCGTCTTGCTACCGATTGCAGTGGCCTGGTTTTTTCTTGCCTCTGATTCCGATGCCGAGCGCCTGGAGTCGGCCAATTCTGATAGTGCCGTATTTCTCGACCCACCCCGGGAAGAGCGTTTATTCAGCACGACCTCGGAAGAAAATAGCAATAACACTTTGCCAAGTAAAGCTAGTGAGGCTAATCAGACTACAGTATCCGCAACAAGCGGAGAAACACAACCAAGCGCCAACTCTTCAGCATCGCTACCGGCACAAAGCGATCCGCTTGAGTCAGGTGCCAACCTTCTCGCCCAGGCCGACGCCGAGGCAATGCCTGATTCTGAGCCCGCTAGTGACACAAATAGTGCAACAGATAGAGAAACACCTGACGCCTCTAGTGAAATTGACACCAGCATTAACGCTGACGCCGAAGCGGCTGCGCCATTGTTGGCACAGCAAGACCCGGCTACGAGTGATCTGTCTGACTACGTAATCGAAACCGAACCTGAGCAAGAAGCGGAATCCATCGCCAACGCGGAAACTGCTACTACTGATACTGATACTGCTACCACTGATACTGATACAGTTAATGAAAATGAAGCTGAAACCGCAGGCAGTCAGGAAGTTGCCAGCGCTGAAAATTCGGATGAAGAAGATACAATCGCCGAATCTGAAGTCACGGAGATCACGGCGCCGTCAACTCCGGAGACTGAGATCGTTGCTGCAGAAAACACCTTGCCAGCGACCGCCGGTAATAATTTCTATCATGTAATTGCCGGCAGCCTGCCGACGCGGGAAGATGCTGATGCTGAAGCAGAACGCCTGTCCACCAATAATATACAGGCTTACGTCATTCCACCCTTCGGCAGTAGTAGTAATTTTCGCATCGCGGTGGCTGGTTTCCAGACCATGACAGCAGCGCGTGAGGCGATTCCTGGACTGCGTAGTCAGTTCGGTGAGGGTATCTGGCCGCTGCGCTACCCACCACAGCCTGCCATCGAACTGATCACGACGCCCAGCAATGCTGTCTATGTCATCGTCGCCAGCCTGGCTTCTGAGCAAGCCGCTCGCGGTTTTCTAAGCAACCTAGATATTGCCGAGAACACACCGGTTATTCTGGCGCCCTATTCGCCCGCCAATGCCTACCGAGTGGCTATTGCATCATTCCCTACCTTATCAGCGGCACAGAACGCATTACCGCAACTACGCCAGCGCTATGGTGAATCTGCCTGGTTATTACGATATTAAAATAACAAGAGGTACAACGCCGTCTGATTGCCTCAGTCCTGCAATCGAGACTGGGCAATGGTACGGCGGTGGTGGCGAAAAATAATCTTGTCGAGTGAGTCCTGCACCGTCTGACTAACGCCCTGGAAAGAAGCGCTCACCAGACTATTGTCAATGCTTTCTACGACGGCAAAAAAAGTCAACGGACGCGGGATAGGCGGTGTTACAAAAAGGTTAATCTCAAGCTTGTCATGTATTGACAGCGATTTGCCTGTCTCTTGCCATTGCACACCGGCAGTCCGCAAGCGCACCCAATGTTCTTTGGGAATATCACTGTGCTGCGCCAATACTTCACCCATCATATCCATGAGCAAATCGATTTTCAGTTCCTGACGCTTGAGATGCATGAGCACTTCATCGTGCTCATCGCCTTCGACAGTTTCTGTTGAAAGCAGGCTGGCCCGGAGCGTGTGCTCATTCTTCTCATTAACGAACGCCATCTCCGTATCGCCCGGCAGCTCTTCAATGAGTCGCGAGGTGAGCGGAATGCTGCCAGCAAATACCAGACCTTCGTTAATGTCTTCTGACATCGCATCGACCATAAACTGCACTCCGCGCCGCTTTCAGCAGAAGTCTAGAAACCGTCCCGATACTGATGGGCCACTGATTTTTGTGCTTCTCTGCTACGCTGCGAATGCACAACTTCAGCCTTTGCTGCCCGGACAAGCTGGCTAATCTGATCATTCATGTGAATCAGGGTCGCCAATGCCTCGGCAACGAGTGGTGAGTCTTCCTCATTGGCATTGGCAAAACAGGCAGCAATTTCTGCTTGTCTTGCTTGCTCGAGAACCTCAACCGATTCCCAGTCACTTCGCTGTGCATGCTGGAGAATATCCTCGGTACGACGCAATAGCTGAGCCAACATGAATCGCTTTTGATTCAGTACATCCTCACGTCGCTGCTTCACATCAGGCAGGTTGCTGGCTACTAGTTCCAACAATCTAGGCACCACGCATGTCGACAGGGATTGCGTCCCAGCCAGCTTTGATCTGATTAACCAGGGATGTCACTTCACTGATAATGGCCAGATCAGATTTAGCATTTGCCTCCACCAGACGGCGCTCCATATAGTCATACATGGCTGCCAGATTGGCGGCGATATCTCCACCCTGATCAAAATCGATGCTGGCGCGCAGGCCATCAATAATGCGAATACCGGAACTCAGGTTGTTGCCTTTGGCACTGACATCATTGCGTTCGACAGCACCAGCGGCACGGGCCAGCTTTTCCAACAAGCCATCCAGCAACATGGCGACCAGGCTATGAGGGGATGAAGCGCCTACTTTGGTTTCAACGCCGATACTTTGGTACTGCGACAATCCGGTTTGGTTATACATCTTGGAGTCCTGATTTAGAATCTATATTCGTAATTGCCGATTGTTCATAACGAGGGGTTATGACGATTGGCCTGTATTAGGTTTTAGCAAGTTGTCCAGCTGGCTCTGCAAATAGGAGCTGGTACTTTCCAGCTGCCCCAAAAGAGTATCCAGCGCGTTAAACTGTGCTGTGTAGCGTTCTCTGACAGCTTCCCAGCGCAGCTCCAGCTCCTCGCGTCGATCTGCAACGTCATCAATGCGATCCTGGTATGAATCTATACGACTGTTCAGCGCACTTTCTTCAGCAAGTATTGCTTCTAATAGCTCATCAAATTGACTGGCTATGCCGCGCGTGAAGTTGACATCACCGCGACTGCCCAAAGCGCCACCGTCTATAATCAGATTCAGACCTTCGGCATCAGTCTCTGCGGCCGCAGCCAGCACATTGCCTGCGCCGGTTGCAGCAATTCCGCCAATGGTACCGGCAACATCCACACCATCAACGCCAGAGACGGCACTGAATCCGAGCTGTGCTGCCGAGTTGGTATCAACGGCCAGCATGTTCACAGCAGAGGTGCTGCCGATAGTATCGGATGTGATCGTAAACGAATCACTGCCACTGTCGTAGCTAACCGATACAGTCTTGCCAACCTCTCGCAATGCTTCGCTGCCATTGATCTTGGCCTGAATTTCTTCGGCCAGTGCCGCACCACTGCTATAAGTTCCCGCTGCAAGCGTGATTTCACCTGCATCAACACCATCAACTTCAATGGTAAAATCGTCATTGTCGCTATCAATAGTGACGCTGCCACCCATCGCAAAATCAGGTAACACACCAGAACCTGTAAATGCGCCGGAACTGGCCAGAGTGGAAATCTCCACGGCATAAGAGCCAACTACCGTTGCGCTGGATGCACTTTTAAAACTGACATCTTCGTCGCCGGAAGTCGCAAAAGCTGTGAACATGTGTTTCACATCTTCCGGATATTCTTTAAGAACTTCCAGGAATTTGGCGCTGTCCAGTGACAGAGTTCCAGTAGCTGAAGTGGTGACACCCAACTCCGACAGTGTCGTCACTGAACCGCTCAAACCACTTACCGCACTACGCAGAATATTATCAACCTGCCCCTCTACCGAACGCAGAGTAAAGTCACCGACCAAAGCCGAGGGGATATTGTTCTCCGCGTCATAGGCGGAAAGATTGTTGGCAGTGGTCACGAAGCCGTTGTAACCGGAAATGAACGAGTTCATCGCGTTCACAACCGCATTTGTGTCTTGGGCAACAGTAATGTTCAGTGGGCTGGTGGTCTCTTCTTTAAGCGTCAAATTGACGCCCGGAATGGCCGTTGTCGTGCTATTGGTTGCCGAGCTAACACTTAAACCATTTATCGTAAACTGGGCATCACTGGCTGCTGCAGTCTGGCCCATATTGGTCGCTGAACTGTTAAAAGCAAACAAGGACAAACCACTTACATCAGTGTTATCCAGATCGTCGTCAGTCACGCTGATCGCCATGCTGTTCTCGCCACCAGTGTCTTCGGAGCGCAGCAACAAGCGAAAGCCGGTGCCGTCATTAACAATGGATGCACTGACACCGAAGTCTTCAGCATTGATAGCGGCCATGATACCTTCCAGCGTGTTGTTGCCACTGGTGATATCAATGGTTACCGAACTCTTGCCCGCATTGAGATCAAAACTGTTGTAGGTATCAGTCCCTTCGACATAGTCCGTAGTACCAAAACTGAAGGTTATTGAGCCAGTGCCCAAAGTCGTCGTATCCGCATCAGCAACAGCAGCGCTAGCCAGACTATGTGAAGTCGCCAGTTGCGAGACTTCAATTGAATATTGATTCGGTATGGCAGACGCCGAGGCAGTAGCAGAGACTTTAGCTGAGTCTGAAGACGTGGCTGTGTTCTTGCCGAAATTGTTGACGGAGTTGAGATTGGTCAACGACGATTGAAATGACGAGAGCGCACCTTTTAACGAACCCAGCGCAGAGAATTTGGCCGAATAACGAGAAGACTGTCGATTGAGTTGTAAATCGGGCCCGGCCCGTTCACCAGAAACCAGCTGATCGACCAGACCAGTTATATCCAATCCAGATCCAAGACCTGTTGCTGTAATCATGTCACACCTACTTTCATCAGAAATGACTCGACGACTTGTTAAACACCCGCGGGTGCTGGGTCGTCAAGCTTCAGCGACTGTAGCCGTCTGGTAACTCAAGGCGGCTAACCGTCAACACCAGCATAAAGTGCAACATCTGTACCAAGTAGAATGAATTGCCGAAAATCAGGCGTCACCCTGAAACAAAATACCTTTGGAAGCCTCGTTCTCACCAGCTTCTATAGACTCGGACAGGTATCTGGCCAGGGCCAGCATCTCTTCCGATGGAATCTGGCGAATAACCTCGCCAGTCTCCTGATCTTTGACAGTCACCAGAGAGCGATTGAGCTCTTCATCGACGGTGAAATTCAGTTCCCGGGTAATATTTTGCACATAACCGGAAACACTCTTCATGGCCTTGTCCAGGGCCTTTTTACCTGCCGTCTCATCCGACGCCAGCACTGGCTTGGCAACAGGGACATTATTGCCGCCTGTGGCAATGTTCTGCCGGGTCTGGACAGTATTGGCGATTTCGACCTTACTGGTATTACGCACTAAATTGCCAACTGTGGCGGACTTATCCAAGATTGTCATCAGATTACCCTCATTCGATAAAACCTATATCTTGATTGGGATACCCCATAGTCTCTCCCGCAAACTTTTTCCTTTTCCCAACAGCTACAGCCCCAATGGGGCTGTAGCGGCTTGGTTTGTGCTTACTGCATCCCCGATATTACTGGAGCAGTGACAACACGTTCTGTGGCAGTGAGTTGGCCTGGGCCATCATTGCCATACCAGCTTGCTGCAGAATCTGAGACTTGGTCAGTTGTGCAGTTTCGGCCGCGAAGTCAGTGTCCTGAATTCGTGAACGGGCAGCTGACATACTCTCAGAAGAAGTCTGCAGAGAGGTTACGACAGACTCGAATCGGTTTTGTACCGCACCCAGTGTTGCTCGAGAGCTGTTCACTGTATCCAGTGCTGTATCAACCGCGGCGATCAGTAAGTTAGAGCCTGCAACTGTCGCTACGGACAGAGTGTTGCCAGAAGCTGTTTGTGTCTCGACTGTCAGACCAGCAGCAGTCGCGCCAGTAGCACCTGCGATCACCAGGTCTTCACCCGTAGATTCGATAGCAACCGTTCCGTAAGTAGTACCAGTACCAGCGGCGAATGCACCATCGGCACCACCAGTATTAGCTGCAGAGATCACCAGGTTTGAACCGTCATCGGTAGAGAACACTACGTCGTCGTCAGCAAATGAACCGGTGAATGACACGCCAGCAGCTGTCAGAGTCGCTGTCGCAGCAGTCAGTGCTGTGTCCATTTCAGCAGCAGTTACACCACCAGTCGCAGCGGCAGTACCAGTGATAGCAACACCGTTGACTGTCAATGTAGTCGTGTCAGAGATGGCACCAGAAGAGATGGTGTACGCACCCATAGAGACAGAGTTCGATGCAGTCGCAGTCACATTAGTGGCTGTGGCAGTGATCGCAGTGGCAATTTCAGCAGCGTCACGAGTAGCTGCGCCAACTTCGATACCATTGATAGACAGATCACCAGCAGTCAGGGCACCCGCTACAGCAGTACCTGTAGATGAAGTGGCTGTGCCGTTATCCAGACCCAGACCAGCTTTGGTAGAGTCAACAATGCTGGTAACAGAAATTGTTTCACCAACGTTGGCACCAACCTGGAAAGTCTGGCTAGTGAAAGAACCGTCCAACAGCTTGACGCCGTTAAAGTTGGAAGTGCTGGCAACACGGTCGATTTCCGCAGTCAGCTGAGAAACTTCCTGCTGCATGGCAGCACGGTCAGATGCGCTGTTGGTGGCATTAGCTGATTGAACAGCCAGCTCACGAATACGCTGCAGGTTGTTGGTCACCTCACCCAAAGCGCCTTCAGCTGTCTGGGCCAGGGAGATACCATCGTTTGAGTTACGTACAGCCTGATTCAGGCCGCGGATCTGAGCAGTAAAACGTTCAGAGATAGCAAGACCTGCTGCATCATCTTTGGCGCTGTTAATACGCATACCAGATGAAAGACGCTGCAACGAAGTACTAAGCATACCCTGAGATCGATTCAGATTTCTCTGAGCGTTCAAAGACGCGATATTGGTATTAATGACTTGTGGCATTTTAGTGTCCTCTTTCATCCCTTCAGTGGTGGTAGCACCAAACTGCAGAGATCGTCATGTTTAAATTACGTAGCAACATAGTTGCTGTTCAGAGACCACTACGACATTACACAAAATACCTTAATAAATTTTTTTCAATTAATTTTTGACTTTTATTTAGCCTTTAGTATCAACAACTTAGATGACCCTAAAACTTGCTAAATAAGGTGCTATTCACATTGAGCGACTAGCAGACATAGCCTGGAATGTGCTACGCGCATCTAATAACGACGTGTTAAGCCAAAAACTGAGGCACCCATTACAACTATTTTGCGCTGTACAACAGATGATAACTGGCACGGCTATTGATAGGCATGCAACAACCACGGTGAACAGACAACAAAAAAGAATGAAGGAAGGAAGGAAGGAAGGAAGGAAGGAAGTTCGAATAAATCTACTTCCGCAGCAGCAAGTGCGAGTTAACAGACAGCCAGATCAAGAGTTGGATTGAGAGTTATCAGCGTGCCAGACAATCACAGTCAATCAGGTTGAACTTCCGTTCCTCCGCGGCACCAAGCGCTAGAGGAACTGGAAGAGTGATAGACCAGTCGTCTTTACATACGTTTGTTGCGCAGCTTGCAGTGAAGTGAGCTGGAGATTGAGACGGGAGATTGCTTCGGCATAGTCAAGATCCTGCGTATCAGACAACACAGTCTCCATATGCAGTTTAAAATCCTGATTGATTTCATCGATGGTTTCGATATTGTTCAAGCGTGCGCCGATGTTGGCGCGTACCGCAGTTATATTGTCCAGCGCCTGATCGAGGTTCGCCAAACCCTGACCAACCTCATTGTGGTAGCGCGCACGGCTGGCAGTGTTGTCTGCCGGTCGCGCCAATGCATCGGCAATCTCTCTGACGGTTGTGAACAGATCACGATTCTGCGATGGCGACAGGGTAATCGTATCGCCCGCAGCGGGCGTACCACTAACACTGATCTGGGCGCCGCCAAACGTAATGGCTGTATCTTCCTTATAAGTGCCGCTACTGATGACCGTAGCATTACTGTCGGTGACTTCGTAAACCATTTCACCAGCCGGGCTACCCGGCGCTGTGGATAGAGCAAAAGTGACCGTGTAATCGTCCGGCTCAAAATCGCCAATAAGGCCGAAGTCACCGAGCAAGACACCGCCTACATTGTCCTCACCAGCTCGTACCGAGATATGGCCATCACCTGATGGAATGTCCTGAAAAACCGATTGCCCGGAATCCCGAGTAACCACTTTTGAACCATCGCCAATTTGTAACTCGCGCTGACCATCATCGCCTTGATAAGTGATTTCCCCATTGAGCGCTACAAAAGGCGGCGAATCCACTTTAAATCCGCCAAAGATGTATTCACCCTGGGCATCGCGGGTATTACCCAGCGCGACTAGCTCGTCCAGACGCTGGTAAATTTCCTGGGCAATACTGTTGCGGTCGGCATCCGAATTAGTGGAGTTGTTGCCTTGCACGGTCAGTTCGCGGATGCGCTGCAGGTTATTACGCACACTGCTCATCACGCTTTCTTCAAATGACAGCGACGAGATAGCCGTTGCGCTATTACGCGAATACTGGTCGAGCTGCGCCATATTGGATTTCAAATCCAGTACTTTTACCGCCGCCGACGGATCATCCGATGGCTTGTTGATTTTCAAGCCACTGGTGATCTGCAACTGAGTTTGCTGCAATTTTGACTGCTGGTCCTGCATGGCTGTAATGCCACTGCGGTAAAGACTAAGAGTTGAAACGCGCATTGTACTGTTTACTCCAGGATAATCCGCGGCTTAGCGCAGAGAAGCCATTAAGGTCTGGAACATGTCTTCAGACACCTTGATCAACTGTGCAGCTGCTTGATAGGACTGCTGAAAACGCATGAGGTTAGCCGCCTCTTCATCGAGATTCACACCAACCACGCTGTCTTTGTATTGTTCGGCTTGCTGTAGCAAGGAAGTCTCCAATTCAAGATTCGACATGCCCTGGCTGTTCGTGACACCCACCTGAGCAACCATCGAGCCATAGGCTTCCTGGAATGTATCCACACCGCCATTGAGCGTGGCACTGGTTTGTAGCTCACCCAATTTCAGCGCATTGCGATTATCGCCTGTTGCACCGGTGTTGTTACTGATTGTCAGGGCATCACCTGCCTCCGGCACCGCACTCACAGTCACTGACAGTCCGGTCGCACCCAGCGCCAAAGACTTGCCTGCCGATTCCGTCGCTGGATCGTAAGGCAGCGGCCCTATTCCGCCAGGACCACCGGTTACGTCAAATCCTGGCACGCCAACACCCAGTGCATCCGGGTTGAATGTAAGAGTCACTGGCGAGGCTAGTGGCAAAGTGTTTGTAGCCGCGACTGCAACCGCATCAATCTTGCCATCGCCGGCATTACCGGAACTCACAGAGCTGGTTACCGCAGACGCTGCTGCGATTTTTCGGGGATCAGTAATCTGCAACGCAAAATTTGCCGACGCACTGCGTGCCGGATTCAGAATAAAACTGTCACCTGCAGAGGGCACTCCGCTACTCACATCCACCTCGATACCATCCAGACTCAGTGGTCCGGCACCGGCGATGCTGGTGTTGTCAAGCAATCGGGTCATATGCCACTGGCTGCCATCGTAAGTGACTTGATAATCACTGGCACGGACTTGCGAAACATCTGTTAACGAAGCAACCGGGACAACTGTGCCTGCGTTCGTGGTTTTCGGAGTCACTGGAATTTCCGCGCTGGCAAACAGGTCTTGCCCCAAATTACCGTTCAGATCCAGGCCCAGACTATGTTGCGCATTCACCGTTTCACTAACACCCAATGCGACCAGACCCAACTGGGACTGCGATGGATAGAGGACGCGGGAACGAAAATCCAGCAAGCCCTGCAAGTGACCCCCACTGACGAACTGACTGGTACCATTAATGGTCGCCTGCCCTTCTACACCGACTTCCAATCGCGTTGCGTCATGCCCATTGACCTCGGTCTGCAAACGGGTAATTTGCCCACCAATAACCAGCGGTTGTCCCTTGCCAATAAACACACTGAGTGACGCATCGGGCTGCTCAATCGTGGTTACCGAAATCTTTTCCGACAACTGCTTGATTAGCTTGTCACGCTGATCCAGCAGATCATTGGGAGCTGACTGTACGCCTGAACCAATAGACGCCGTAATCTGCTTGTTCAGGGCACTGATGCTTTCGGCCAAACTGTTCACTTCTTTCACAGCGAGTCGAATTTCAGCGTTCACCTCGGAATTCAGGTCTTGCAGCATTTGTTGAAAGTTTTGCTGTGAACTCACCAGATTGGTCGCTTCACCAATCATGGTTTGCCGCTCTGGTAAAGTAGAAGGGCTCGCTGCCACATCGTTTACCGACGTAAAGAATTTTTGAATAGACGCACTCAGGCTAGCATCTGAATTAGCCAAAATATTGTCCACGCGGGAGCTAAACTCAACGAATGCAGACTGCTGACTCTGATTGGAAGTGAAATTTTGTACCTGCGAAGTCAAGAAGTCATTGTAGGATCGGTTGACTCCTTGCACTCGCGAGCCCTGCCCTACAAATCCGAAGCCGAATTGCTGCGAATCATTTGTCTCGAACTGGACAGTCTGACGGCTAAATCCCTCAGTATTAACGTTGGCAATATTGTTCCCAGTCGTACTGAGCGCTTGCTGAAGATTCGACAGGGTATTGGACCCCAAGCGTAGCATATCAACCATGGTTAGCTACCCGCCTCGTCAACTACATCTTCAAGTTTGTAAGCAGCGCCCTGTGTAATCTGACGCTCAATAACATCCGCCAGCCCAAGACCACCGCCGTTAGCCAAATCAAGCGCCAACTGCTTGTCGAACATATCCTGGTAAGCTTCCATCTGATCAGAGCCAAATAAACTGTCTTTGGGCACAGCATCGCGCATCGACTGCACCATCATGCCCACGAAGATAGATTCGAATTGCTGTGCGACCTGGCGCGCTGCTTCCTTGGGATCAGACGATGCCTGACGCTTCAGGTTTGCCAGTCCGGAAAAGTCGCTATAGACACCCGCTACATTTGAATCCATTTTTCCTCCAACTTTAAAGTCGGTCGTTCGATATTAATTAAAATCTGGCTAAAACCAACTATTCAGATTACAACCAATTGAGCCCGCAAAGCGCCGACTTGCTGGAGCGCTTCAAGAATAGCCACCAGGTCACTGGGCGCTGCGCCAACTTCGTTTACGGCACGCACCAGCTCATCCAATGTGACGCCTGGCGCAAAAAGGAACATACGGTTATCTTCTTCATCGATATTCACTCCAGAACTCGGTACAGCCGTTGTTTCACCCTGAGCAAAAGGCCCAGGCTGACTGACCGCCGTATCTTCATCGATGGTAACAATCAAACTACCGTGGGAAACTGCTGCCTCGTCAACGCGTACTTCTGAACCGATCACTACGGTTCCGGTACGTGAGTTGATAATGACTTTCGCAGCCGCCCTGCCGTGCTCGATCTCCAGATTCTCCAGGACTGATACGAAGGCTACTTTTTGAGTGATATCCACCGGACCGCGCACGCGTACTGAAGAGCTATCAATAGCCACAGCTGTATCCGGGCCAAAAAATTCATTCACAGTCTTGACCAGGTTATTGGCTGTCGTGAAATCCGATTGATTCAGATTCAACGTCAGATTGGTATCACCATTGGTAAAAGGACTCAGAACTTCCCGTTCGACAATTGCCCCGTTGGGAATACGACCACTGCTTGGGATATTAACTGTGACGGATGAACCATCAGCGCCCTGAGCGCCAAAGCCACCGACAACGAGGTTACCCTGCGCCAACGCGTAGACATTGCCGTCAGCACCTTTCATTGGCGTCATCAACAGTGAGCCGCCTCGTAAACTAACCGCGTTGCCTACCGAGGAGACGGTCACATCGATGGTTTGCCCAGACTTCACAAACGCTGGCAACTCAGCGTGCACCAGTACCGCCGCCACGTTTTTCAGCTGTGGGTTGATATTCTCGGGAATAACCACACCCAACTGCGACAACGTAGTCTTCAGGCTCTGTACGGTAAATTGGGTTTGGCTAGTCTGGTCACCGGTACCAGGTAATCCAACCACGAGACCATAGCCAATCAGCTGATTGGAGCGCACACCATCAATAGCAGCCAGATCCTTGATCCGGTCGGCCTGAGCCTCGCTCAAAAAAAGCAATGAGAGCGTACAAAGTGCAGCTATGGAAATCCGGGAAATTATCATCAAAGTATCCTGTGTTTAGAACGGCCAAATCGGGTTGAGTAATATACGGGCTGCCCAGCCTGGCGAATTGGACTGTGCGTTAGTGCCGCGACCACCATAGGAAATACGCGCATCTGCTACTTGCGTGGAGTAAATCGTGTTATAGGCGCCAATATCCCGAGGACGCACTACGCCTTGCAGTTTTACGTATTCATGCGCCTGGTTGATGTTGACCCACTTCTCACCTTCGACAATCAAATTGCCATTCGGCATGATGCCGTGCACGGTGACTGTGATGCTGCCGTTGAGACTATTGCTCTGGCTAGTGCCACTCTGACCGACAAAGCTGTTCTCTGATCCCAGCTCCACGCCAAAATTTGGCCGCGCCGTCCCACCGAATGTCGGCGTACCAATGCTCATGTCTGTTGATTGGTTGATATTGTTGTCAAAACTATTTTGACCGGATGTTTCTTCAACCAGAAAAACTGTCAGGATGTCGCCAACGCGGCGCGCTTTGTAATCCTCATAGAGAACCAATTCTGTTCCTGCCTCATAGATTGCGCCATCTTCAAAGTGCGCCACCGGAAATTGCAGGCGTTGGTAGCTGGGCGTGCCCATTTCTACCGCTTGTTGTGGCGCAGACGCACAGGCAGCCAACAAGGCCATACCGGGAATCAACAATATGAATTTCGTCTGGGAAAACAATTTGATCATGACTTTAGCCTTTAAAGGTTGTTGCTGACGTATTGCAGCATTTGGTCTGCAGTGGAAATAGCCCGGCTATTCATTTCATAAGCACGCTGGGTTTCGATCATGCTGACGAGCTCTTCAACAACATTGACGTTGGAACCTTCGATATAACCCTGGCGGAGACTACCCAAACCATTGATGCCAGGCGTACCTACTTGCGGCGCACCACTGGAAGTAGATTCCACAAAGAGGTTGCTACCTACTGGCTGCAGGCCCGCCGAATTCATAAAGTCAGCCAACTGAATTGTGCCGACCTGCGAAGTCTGGGCGATGCCTTGCAAACTGACCGAAATCGTTCCATCGATGCCGATCGTCACAGATTGGGCATCAAGAGGTAGATTCACGGCGGGCTGGATTGGATTGCCGTTCGCGGTAACCAACTGGCCCTGTGAGTCAACTTGCAGCGAACCATCGCGGGTATAGCCTAATGAGCCATCAGGCATCAAAACCTGCAAAAAGCCCTTACCTTCGATCGAGACATCGAGTGGATTATCAGTCTGTGCGGCAGCGCCCTGCGAGAACAGTTTCTCGGTAGCGACTGTGCGCACCCCAGTACCCAACATCAATCCGGTTGAATACGTTGTATCCTGGGAAGACTGCGCGCCAGGTTGACGTTGATTCTGGTACAGCAAATCTTCAAAAATTGCGCGGCTTCGCTTGTAACCGGACGTGCTCGCATTGGCCAGATTGTTGGATATAACCGACATCTTGGTTTGCTGAGCATCAAGACCGGTTTTTGCGATCCAAAGTGCCTGTGTCATGATTTAGCTCCTGAATTCTTCAAGTTAAATTCTTAATTCATACCCATGATTTTGTTCAGGGCAGCGTGATTTTCCTGTGCTGAACGCATCAGCTTCACCTGGCCCTCGAAGCGACGCGCCAGCTCGATCATTTTGACCATCTCGCCGACAGTGTTGACGTTGCTGCCTTCCAAACTACGGGAAGTGACTTGTACCGCCGCGCTTGCGTCGGCAATGTTGTTATCGGGCAGTCGCATCAGTCCGTCTTCACCACGCAACGTATTTTCGTCTGGCAAGTCCACCAGTTTAATTCGGTCCAAGACCGCCATGGTATTGGCTGGCTGGCCCAGCGGCTGAATAGAGATCGTACCGTCGTTGGCAATCTCTATATTGGAAAAGGGAGGAATCGCGATCGGCCCCTGATTACCCATGATCTGACGACCCAGGCCGTCGACCATTTGTCCAAGCGGATCGACATGCAAGTCACCACGTCGGGAATAAGCTTCAGTACCATCGGGTGCCTGCACGGCAATCCAGCCTCTACCGTTGACTGCCACATCGAGATTGCGGCCGGTAGTACGGATCACACCTTCGGACAGGTCAGGCGAACTTAGTGCCTGACCGCCGTTTTGTGCATCACTGATGTAAGCAATCTCAGCTCGGAAACCATCGGTACTGGCATTAGCCAGGTTGTTGGCATTGACCGCTTGCGCCTGCATGATCTGGCGGGCGTTCGCGACGGCGGAGAGATACAACTGACTCATGATTATTCCCTGATTAACTTTTTCTGACTAATACTTAGCGAAGATTAATCACAGCTTGCGTGATGGTGTCTTCGGTCTGAATAACTTTGGCATTGGCCTGGAAGTTGCGCTGGGCAACAATCATGTCAACCAACTCCTGAGTGACTTCCACATTAGAATCTTCCAGGGCACCAGATTGCACGCTACCCACTCCACCTGTACCCGGGACGCTCAAAGCAGGTTGACCGGAGGTGAAAGTTTCGGCCCAAATACTGCCGCCTAATGGTTGTAAGCCTGCTGTGTTGGAGAAATCAGCCAGAGCGACCTGACCCAGAGCACGTGATTGACCGTTGGTGAAACGTGCGAAGACAACACCGCCGTCACCGACTTCAACACCACGCAGCTGACCAGTTGTGAATCCATCCTGGTCGATTGCTGATACGCTAAATTCATTGCCGAACTGAGTCAGCGTTGAAAGGTCCAGGGTAAAATCCTGTGCTGCTGCACCATTAGTGTTGCCGGCTGAATCCAGCGGCGTCCAACCGGAAATATCAACTTCCAGCGGTAAATCAGCGGTTGGTATCTGACCAGTTGAATCAAAAGTCAGCGTGCTAGCAGAACCTTGTGTCACACCATCGATCAAAGAATGCACTTCCCACTCATTTTCAGTGGCTGTCTTAACGAAGTACAAGCTTTGTGTATGGGAGTTACCTAGGCTGTCATAGATGGTAACGGACGTAGATGAGTTGAACATGTCTGGATCAGGCGCTGTCGCTGGGGAACCAAAGGCATCAAAACCCGCTGCAGGCCAGGCGACCGATGGTGGCAATGCCCGCGAGTCAAGATTGGCTGACATATCAACAGCAGTCGTCGCTTCAGGCTGAATCAGCGAGGTATCTATCTTCAATGGCGACATACCACCAGTAGGCGAACCCGTTTCTGTGGTATTAAAAGTCATTAACTCATGACCAGCCGAGTTCACCACAGTACCGGAACGGTCTACCTGGAAACTACCTGCGCGGCTATAGACATTGGTACCCGCATCATTCAAGACAAAAAAACCACTGCCATTTATGGCCATGTCGAGAACGTTATCGGTGAACGTGATATTGCCTTGCGTGAAAGACTGTTTGACCCCGTTGACGGCAACACCACGGCCGACCGCATTGCCAGAGGCGCCAAGCAAGCTGCTGGAGAACACATCCGTGAATTCACCACGGGACGATTTAAAACCGGTTGTACCAGCATTAGCGATATTGTTGCCGATAATGCCGAGATTGGTGGCTGAAGCCTTGATTCCTGAGACTGCTGTTTCAAATGACATGGTTCACTCCTGAGTGAGAAATGCTAATTACTTAAATTCGCTGACCTGCGAGATGCTGACGTTATTGCCGCTTTGCAGGCGAAGTTGAACATTGCTGTTATTGCGGTCGACAGACACACTTTCGACCTTGCTGAAATGTTGCACCGGCAGAGCTACCAGCTCGCCATTTACCAACCCTTCTGCGCTAACGACATATTGTCCGGGGTTGGCTGCTGATCCATCTTCGAGCAAACCATCCCAACTAAACTGGGCACCGCCTTCTTGCAGCGAGCCAATATCCTGATAACTCACTTGCGTACCATTCAGGTCCTGAATAATCAGGCGAGCATTGGCTACGGGGGATTCGGTATAAATTGCGCCTTCGATTTTGCCGCCTTCGACAAGGCTGGCAGTTTCGGTGTCTACCAGAACATTCTTGCCAACCAGCTGTGATGCCTGCATAGCCTGGGTGGCGTAAAGATTGCTCGCTACGCTATCAAAAGACAGGCCCAGATCATCGATGCCTGAAACCATACTGAACTGTGCAATCTGGCCCAAAAACTCTGTGTTATCCGCCGGATTGCTCGGGTCCTGATTCTTCAGTTGCGCAACCATCAATTTCATAAAGTCTTCCTGCCCCAATTCCTCGCGCGACTTGTTGCTGGCATTGGTTGCGGCGGTTGAGCCAAAGACTTGTTCGATCGTATTCATGTTATTTCCTCGCTGCCCTTTATAGACACAGTCGCACTAATTTATTTGCCGATGCTCAACGTACTGAGCATGAGTTGTTTGGCTGTGTTCATCACCTCAACATTGGACTGATAGCTGCGCGAGGCCTCCATCATGAATGCCATCTCTTCAACCATGTTGACGTTGGAGAGATAGACAAAACCATCGGCGTCAGCCATTGGGCTTTCTGGCATGCGCTGGCGCTCAATTGGCGCCTGGCTCTCATTGAAGGCGCTAACCATCACGCCATCAGTCTGCTTGCCGTTAAAAATGCTGTTGTTAGCCATACCTTGGCCAAACTGGGAGTTGAGAATGGCGGAGAACTCAGGTCGCTGTGCGCGATACGCACCTTGCGCAGAACCACTTACCACCTGGGCATTGGCCATGTTGCGGGCGATCATGTCGATATGAACGCTTTGCGCGCTCAATGCCGAACCAGTAATTCCAAAAGTGTCTGTAATACCCATTAACGTTGTCCTCTAATTGCCAGGCGTAAACCCGAAATCGCGCCATCCAGAAATTGTACTGTGGCTTGATACTGCACGGCGTTTTGCGAAAACTGTGCCTGCTCTACTTCCGGTTCCACCGTGTTGCCATTGCTGATCGGCTTGGTGGGCAGGCGATACATCAGGCCGCCAAATGAATCATCACGCAGGCCTGAGCTATGGCCAGACTGGGTAGTCAGCATTTTTACGTTGCCGCCACTGGCACCAGTCAATGCCGTTTTAAAGTCATAGTCCTGTGCTTTGAAACCAGGTGTATCAGCGTTGGCGATATTAGCTGCCAGCACACTTGAACGTTGTGAACGGAATGAGAGCGCTTGTGGGTGCATCCCTAACGCTTTGTCGATCCAATTCATGGTTGAGCCTCTTGCGATTGTCGCTGTGATTCTTTTCTTGCACAGCTCAATTGCAACGCCCATGCCAAAGCGAAGTTTTAGCGATTTTTCAATAGGTTGGAGAATCAGAGAGGGGGAATCGGGCGGCTAACCGGCAATGGCTGGTCAGTGCGAGCGGCAAACCTTGCCGCTTTTTGCCGCTTTTGTGGCTTACGGTTTTTTACTACGACAACAAAGGAAAAACACTTGAGCCATTTCGCAAAAAAAAATCCGTGTGATTTTTTTTTGCCACATCTGCGATTGGTTTTTTTTATTTATCTGCTGCCATCAGGAAAGAGTGGCATATGGATTGCATCGTTTGCTGTCACAGCATTTATTAACGGGCAATTAATCGACTGGAGGCCGCATTTCATGGGGATCTACCCAGTCATCGAGAAAATTATGGTCAAGTTTTTGACAACATCAATGTCAGGTTTTGGTCTGCTAGTGGCAAGCATTGCCGCTGGGCCTGCTGCGGCACAACAGGATAACCATCCGCATGAGGATATCCAGCGTGTTGCCGAGCGATTCGCCATGGCCCAGATCGACACTACTGGTCTGACTGACGTCCGGGCTACAGCCAATGCCATGGACTCACGGCTCACTCTAAAGCGCTGCGAGCAAGCACTGGAAACGTTTGCTACTTCATCTATACCCAATGCATCACGCCTGACCGTTGGCGTGCGTTGCAACGGACAAAAGCCGTGGACCCTGTATGTCCCGGTCAGTGTCGAAGCCATGGCGGAAGCCCTCTACACAGCGCGACCCGTTTTGCGCGGTGAGGCCCTCGTCACAAATTCGATCGAAGTACGTCAAGTCCCGCTACAGGATCTGCCGTTAAATGCTATACGCAGCATGGATGAACTAGCTGGCCTGGAAGCATCGCGAGCCTTGTCAGCTGGTACTGCCCTGAGCCTGAACACTCTAAAAGCACGACAACTGATCAAACAGGGGCAACAAGTGGTTATTCGGGCATCGGGCCGCGGTATTCAGGTGAAAATGGCCGGTACAGCCCTGAAAAATGGTGCTTCCGGTGAGTTAATCCCGGTTCGTAACAGCAATTCAGGACGAATTGTGCAGGCCGCTGTCATAGACGACAGCACCGTTCAAGTCAATATGTAATTTTACTGTTAATTACTAAAGGTTTTGTTAAAACTGGTCGTAAGTCGAACCAATAGCTGGACCAGATCGCTGCAAGCAGCATGGGAGTTAATCAAATGAGTAACGAAATTCACACTGGCAAATTACCTGTTAATTTAACCAGTCACACTAGTACCAAGCAGTCCAAACTTTCGAGCCAAGGCGCGGAACAGGCTGCCAAAAAGCCAGAACAGCCGGTAACTGGTGATACGGTGTCTATCACTGCGGATGTGTCACGACTGCAGGAGATCGAAAATATGCTGGGTTCCATTCCACCGGTTAACAATGCGCTGGTTAGTGAAATCAGCACTATGATTGCTAATGGTACGCTGGAAATGGATCTCAATCGCACGGCATCGCGCCTGATCGAAATGGAATCAGGTGTGCCCGCCTCCGACAATACGAAGAAGTAGTGCGATTACCACCATGGATAGAAACAACGAGGCCATCAAAGTCGAACTGGAACGCTTGCTTGAAGCTGAGGCAACTGCCGCTCGCGCGTTGCTGCAATCTCTGAAAGTAGAGAGCGCAGCGCTATCGAGCAGGGATCATAAACTCATCACGATTAACAGTGCCAATAAGCGCAAGCTCATCGACACTCTGCAAAACGCCAGTGATGAGCGTATCGAGTTTATGGCTCAAAACAACCTCGCGACGAGTGCTGCAGAAATTCGCGCTCATGCCCAGGCCAGCGGTGATGCGCACAGTAACCGGGTGGATGAGCTATTCATTGAACTGGCTAATCTGGCGCAGCTGTGCTTCGACGAAAACCGCATCATCGGTCAGTTGATCAACCGACGCTCGCATTTCATCAGCCAGATCCTGAGGGGCCTGTCACCTTCTGCCAACCTGTATGGTCTTACTTATGAAGAAAACGGCAGTGCCAGCGGCGAACAGAAGAAATCCATGTTCTATCTCACCGATATTTAGAATGACTTTCAGGTGCTCGTGAAATGCCAGCCAATGATTTAGTAAAAACAATAACAAAAGAAGAATCTATTCATCGCTATCTGCGCGGAATGGCCGACCAACAGGCGGCTATCAGCATTGGCACGCGGGACAAAGAAAACCCGCGTACGTTCAGCACTCATATCGCACGCCTCGACAACAAGGCGCAGAAAATCATTATTCACCAGCCTACACCTTCCGACTGGCAAAGCCACATCAAGCCCTCTGAAGGAGTCGATATCACTTGTCGCACTGACAACGGCACGATTAATTTCGAAGGCACACTCCAACCGCTGGATGAAGACGAAAGTACCATGTACTGCCATCTCAGCATGCCATCGGAAATGAGTCGTCGTCAGCAGCGCACTTCATTTCGTGTGTCTGCTGTACAGTTCCAGTCTCAGGTTACCTTGCATCTGGGCAGCGACGACGAGACCACTATCGAGGTCGGAGCTTGTAAAGACATCTCTCAGGGTGGCGCCATGATCTTCTTACCCCGCTGCAACAGCAACATCACTACTGGTGACGACGTCAACAAAGTCGACATCAATATCGTTGATATCGACGCAGTGGACATTCGGATCAACAATCTGTTGCAAATCAGCCTGCCGGCAAAGATTTGCCACGCGGAACAAACCGGCAAACACGGTCTGCGGCTGGGACTGCATTTCATTGATCCTGATCCTGCCCAACTCAACGCTCTGCGGGCCGCCATTGTGCAGATGGAACGCCTGAATATTCACCGCGAAACCGCCTGAGAAGCAGCCAATACGGTACTGTCGAATATCTGACTCTGCCGGCGTCCGGTTTTTGGCAATTAGCACGTTATTTCTCTTTTGCACTGACACTCCCTCCCCCACAAGCCCCTGAAACAGGCACTTCCGCCAGCAATTGCAGATTGGCACACTGGTTGCATAATACTTCTATACAGGGGTCCGAAAAGGAACGCTCACTGGCAATTTACCGCCAGCAAGACAATCAAGCTTTTGATGGGAATTTCTATCATGAAGAACAATGAAGCCACAGTTCAGAACTATGCTCAGGAGGCAACGATGACAGCCGACCATGATCTGGCTCAGCTGCATACGACGTTACCGCTAGGTGAACTGATCAGTCTGTTTGCCAATGAAATTGAAGAATTTGTCGAGTATGACAGTTTTGAATATGCCCATGACAGTCGTGACATTTATTTCAATCGCGGTGACCACAGTACTCACACATGTCATTATCATGTAAAGGATCAAGGACTGGATTTGGGCGAAATCACGCTGACTCGCCAGGTGCCTTTTCGCGAAGAAGAGATGATCATCATAGAACGTGCGTTGGGCTCTCTGACAATTCACTTGATGAATGCTCTGGATTCCCAGACCAAGTTGCAGAATTATCAGTCAGCCTGACTCAGAAGCGGCTCTTATGCCCTTGCCGAAAAGACACTGCCCCTGCGAGCAGTAAAAAGGAGCTGAAGCCGGAAAGCTGCTGAACGGCGCCGTGGTTGATACGCCGCTACGAGCACTGGCTTACCACCAGCCCTGAGTTTCACGCATGTAAGTGTTTCGCTGGCGAACTTTTTCCAAATCGGAAAAGGGTGAGTCTGCCGACACACCCGCCCCTGGTTCCGCCATAATCACCACTACGACACGCCGATTGCTCGCCCGGCCTTGCGGCGTATCATTTTCATCACGTGGGCGGAATTCTCCATAGCCCACCGACGACATACGAATCGGTTCCACGCCCTGCTGTTCAAACAAACGCACTACCGAGGCAGCGCGCGCTGAAGACAACTCCCAGTTAGAGGGAAATATGGAATTCTGGATCGGCAGGTTGTCGGTAAAGCCTTCGACTGTCAGCGGGTTTGGATAGCGCGCCAACAACTGCCCCATTCCAGCCATGATAGATTCGGCGTTTTCTGCCAGATCAGCGCTGCCGCTAGGAAACAGGATGTTGCTCTTGATTTCGATTTCCAGCCACAAGGGGTTGCGACGCAACTCGATCTGCTCTTCTTCGATCAATTCTTCAAAGTATTCTTCAATTTCGCTGCCCATATATTGCATCTGTGGCGAGAGCTGCGAACTGACGGCCGAGGATTCGTCCTGAGGTTCTTGTTCTTCAGCTGGTGCGCCATCGATTGGTTCCGGGCGCTCTTCTGCAGTACCACTGGCAACAGCTGGCTCGACTTGAACGTTTTCGGTGAAGCGCCCAGGAATCAGCGGAATAATACTGGCCGGTACGGGGCGATCCATGACCACGGGAAACTGACGAATGGCGAGCGAACGCACCGGATCGCCCAGCTGCACCGGCGCCATGGAGCGTGTGATCGGACGGAATGCCGCTTCCATGGATTCGGACAGCACTCGGTACTTGCCCTCGTTCACCGACGACATGGAATACATGACGACAAAGAACGCAAACAGCAGCGTTATGAAGTCGGCATAGGAGACCAACCAGCGCTCATGGTTTTCATGTTCCTCATGCTTTTTCTTTCTGGCCATGTCTGTTCAGTCCGGGCCGGGAGGCTCACTTCGGTTGCTTGCTTACAGGTAACCGCGCAACTTGCTATCGATATTGCGGGGGTTTTCGCCTTCGGCGATAGATACGAGGCCATCGATAATCATTTCCCTATACAGCACCTGATTGCCGATGACGGTTTTCAATTTGTTGGCCATGGGCAAGAACACCAGATTGGCCAGGCCGACACCGTAGATCGTGGCAACGAATGCCACGGCGATACCAGGACCGAGTTTTTCCGGTTCAGACAGATTCTCCATTACGTGAATCAATCCCATGACAGCACCGATGATGCCGATAGTCGGTGAATAGCCACCAAAACCTTCAAACACTTTCGCCGCTTGCAGGTCCTTGCTTTCGGTCATTTCCAGCTCGACCTCGAGTATACTGCGCACAGTCTCAGGCTCATTGCCGTCGGCCAGCATTTGCAGACCACTCTTGGAGAAACCGTCAGTTTCTTCTTCAGCGATCTCCTGCAGGCTGAGCAAGCCTTCCTTGCGCGCCAATTGACTCCATTCCACGATCTTCTCAATCATGGCTTTGCTGTTGACCTTGGGCGGCATAATCATCCACATGATGCGCTTCAAGCTGAGCAGGAAGATATTGAGTGGAGTCTGCACCATCACCGCGCCCAGCGTACCGCCGAAAACGATGAAGAAAGCAGTGAAAATCATTAACGACTCGGTATGGCCACCCTCAAGAAGGTTGCCACCGACAATTGCTGTCAGGCCCATACCAAGGCCTAAAATTGTCATGATATCCATGCAGTTACCCGTAAGTTCCCGATCTTGGCGAACAAGAATCCATAGTCTGATTTGCGAGATCGCGCCCACCACCTGCAAAGGCAGGTTAGGCGTTCTCTAAGACCATTACGGATGCTGGACGAAAAAACTAAAGGTCTTCTTGGTCCATTCGGGCACGCATTTTCGTGCGCAGGCGGCTGGTTGCCAGAGAGTGGATTTGGCAAACTCGCGATTCGCTGACATTCAGCACTTCGCCAATTTCGCGTAGATTCAGTCCGTAGTCGTAATACAACACAACCACCATCTTTTCTTGCTCAGGAAGATCGCCTATTGCCTCAGCCAATGAGGCTTTCACGTCTTCACTTTGCAGCAGATCGAAGGTCTCGTCTTCCTCAGTTGAAGGCTCGGAGAACGTGTTCTCATCATCCAGACTAAAGACAGTACATCCGGCTACAGATTCGATGATTTCATTGTACTCATCCATGGAGACATCCAGTTCTGCGGCGATCTCCTTGTCGGTAGCGGTGCGCCCGAGGCGGTTCTCCGCTGCCTGAATAGCCTGCGACAGACGGCGGGATTTCTGTTGCACTGACCGTGGCACCCAGGTTTCCCGGCGTAGTTCATCGAGAATCGCACCACGAATACGGATACTAGCGTAGGACTTGAATTCGGCGCCTTGGTTGGGCTCGTAAGTACGTGCCGCTTCCAACAAGCCAATCATGCCAACCTGAATAAGGTCGTCCACGCACTTGTCTGGTGGCAACCGCACACTGATATGGTGAGCAATAATTTTCACCAATGGCACGTTGTCTTCGAATAACTTGTCGCGTGACAAGTACTCGCCCAAATCGTACTGAGTAGCTGGATGACTCATCATACTGTACCTGCAATCGTATTGTTCTGACCCGCTACGCGCTCTACGTAAAACTCCAGATAGCCGTTCGTCGGGGGATGAAAAGGAAGCTCATTGACCGTCTTGGCCAGGCGTTGAAAGGCAATGCTTGCTGCACTGTTTGGAAATTTCTCGGTAACTGGCATTTGGGCACGGACTGCGTCGCGCAGACGCTCGTCCTGCGGCACTATGCCGAGATAGCCGATAGATGCGTCCAGATACATGTCGGCCACATTGACCAACTTGGCATACAACGCACGGCCCTGTTCTGGACTCGTCACCATGTTGGCAAGAATTTGGAACCGTCTGACGCCGTGTTCTTTGTTGAGTACCTTGATCAAAGCATAGGCGTCGGTAATGGACGCCGGCTCATCACAGATCACTACCACGATCTCCTGACACGCTTTACTGAACGTAATGACACTGGGCGGCACACCCGCTGCAGTGTCGATAACCAGCACATCAACCATGCGGCTGAGGTCGCTGAACGCATGCACCAGTCCCGCCTGTTCCCCTGCGCTCAATTCGGCCATTTTGCCAATGCCTGATGATGCCGGCACGATGCCCAGACCACCGGGTCCTTCGATAATAATATCTTTAAGCTCGCAGTCGCCATTGATGACATTGGAAAGATCCAGCTTGTGCTTGAGATTCAGCATGACGTCGACATTCGCCATGCCCAGATCTGCATCCATCAACAACACAGACTTACCGGACTTGACCAGTGACAGGGCCAGATTGACGGAGACATTGGTCTTGCCGACGCCACCTTTACCACCTGTTACTGCGATTGTTCTTACTGGCTGAGTATTCATGAATTGAACCGCCGTAGGTATCGACAGTGCCTGGCACTGCGCTTATTGTTAAATTTCATCATCGTTCCTAAATCCTTGGTCGCGAATCAGGCCGTGGCCAAGCGCCGCTGCATTGCTGCTGTCTTGCGCAAAATGGCCTGGCGCCGGGAATCGTCATAAGTCGCAACGAGCTTGTCAGCGAAGAATTTGCCATCGGCCACTTCCAGATCTTCAGGGATACTTTGCCCCGTACCCAGATAGGCAACCGCCAGGCGGTTGCGAACGAGTCCGGACAATGCGGCACCGATAGAGACGTTTTCATCTGTTTTCGTCACAATGGCGCCTGACAGCCCCAGACCGGAATAAGCGCTGATCGTTTCGTTAATCAGTGACTCCTGTACTGTAGCTGACAGCACCAGATAAGGTTTGATCAGCTCACGGTTACCAACTACTTCTTCGTACTGCTTGAGTAAATCCTCGTTGCGCTGATTTACTCCAGCGGTGTCGATAATCACCAGCCGGCGTTGCGCAAAACTATCCAGCGTCTTGCGCATATCCGTTGCATTTGTCACAACCTGTACCGGAATCCCTAACGAAATACCCAATGAAATCAATTGATCACGTCCACCAATGCGAAAATCATCAGTAGTGATCAACGCGACCTGATTGCGGCCATGCCGCTCGGCAAACTGCGCGGCAATTTTTGCCGCTGTAGTAGTCTTGCCGACGCCAGTTGGACCAACCAGTGAAATCACGCCGCCGTCTTGCATAACATCATGCACAGGCGTCTTGACGACTTTGGCCAGAATTCGCAGGGTGCGCTTCCAGGCCAATTCCAAATCTGCGCAGGGCAAAATGCGATCGACAATGCGCATACTCAAATCGCGAGTGACCCCAACCGACTCGAGTCGGGACAGCAGTGCCATGCGATTTGGTTGCTTGCTACCGGCATCACGCCAGGCCAGTTGTGCCAGTTCGGCTTCGAACAATTTACGCAAGCGCCCCAGTTCATCTTGCATGTCCTGCAGAGAAGGCGCGCCTTCTGCGGCTTCTTGCTTTTCACTGAGAATCTCGAACAGAAAGTCCTGTTTCTTTGGCTTCTCGGCAGTTTGGCTGCGGGGAGAATACTTTTTGATTTCTGCGGCCAGTTGCGCCGGGTCGCAGTCATTAGCTGCCATGACCTCGATACCACCGGGGACGCGACGACTGGAAATCAGGACAGCATCTTTTCCCAGTTCAGCCCGCACTTTCGCCATGGCCTGCTGCATATTTTCTTCCTGGAAACGTTCTACTCTCACTTTGTTCTCCACAGATAATCTGTCTTGTTTCTAATCAATCAGTGTCAATAAATTTACGTCGGGTGTCTGAAATCAGGCTGCGTGAGACTCCAATTGGCCGACTGATGAGATCACTTTGATCTGCTTGTTATTGGCAATTTCGTTGTACGCCAACACCTTCAAACGCGGGTTGGTAGACTTCAAAAAGCGCGATAACCACAGGCGAATCTGGTCGGAGACCAGTAAAACCGGGATCTGTCCGGTTGCTTCCAATTCCTGTGTGCGCATCTGAATTTCTCGCATTAATGTCTCAGCCAATCCGGGTTCCAATCCGGCAAGTGCATTGCCCTTGCCGCTGGCTACTGATTCTTGCAATAAGCGTTCCATCGCCGAGCTCAAGGTAATTACTTTCATTTCGCGTTCCATACCCACGATGCCCTGGCAGATAGTTCGGCCAAGCGCCATGCGCACACCCGCTGTGAGCTCATCAGGGGACCAGCCTTTGCCGGCATGCTCGGCAATGGCTTCAATGATGCTGCGCAAATCACGTACCGGTACGCCCTCTTCCAGCAGGTTCTGCATGACCTTGAGAATCGTGCCAAGCGAGACCACATCCGGAACCAGATTCTCCACCAGCTTGGGCGCAGACTTGGCCAGAGAGTCCAGTAACTTCTGAACTTCGTCATGGCCCAGCAGTTCATGGGAATGAGTTTTCAGCGTGTGGCTCAAATGCGTCGCTATAACAGTGGCACTGTCGACTACTGTGTAGCCCTTGGACTGCGCCTCTTCTTTCTGACTCGTTTCAATCCAGATGGTATCGAGGTTAAAAGCCGGGTCTTTGCCAGCAATACCATCCAGATCACCAAACACCTGACCGGGATTGATCGCCATCTCCATACCTGGGTGGATGGTACCTTCACTTACTGGCACATCCAGCAGCGTGATGCGATAAGCATTCGGCGGCAAACTCAGGTTGTCATGGATATGAACCGAGTGGACTAGAAAGCCCAGGTCCTGGGAAATCTTTTTGCGAACCGCCTTGATGCGATCCAGCAATTCGCCACCCTGATTGCGGTCTACCAGTGAAATCAGACGATAGCCAACTTCCAGTCCGATGATGTCGACACCCAATACATCATCCCAACCCAGATCTTTATTTACTTCTGCGACTTGTTCTTGTTCAGCTTCATCAGTGGTATCAATTTCCGGCGCCAGATTACGGCGATTCAGCATGTAGCCTATGCCGACAAGACTGGCGGCGATGAACAGGAAAATCAGGTTTGGCATGCCCGGCACCAGACCCAACGCGCCAATTACAGCACCGGTAATAATGAATACTTTCGGGCTCTCGAAGACCTGATCGATGACCTGACGACCCATGTCGGTCGAGGCGCCGACGCGAGTGACAATCAACGCGGCAGCGATGGAGATCAATAGAGACGGTATCTGGGCAACCAGTCCGTCACCGATAGTGAGCAAGACATAGTTGGTTGCAGCCTGACCTGCCGACAGATTGTGCTGCAATACACCGATTGCGAAACCGCCAACGATATTGATAAATAAAATCAGGATGCCAGCGATGGCGTCACCACGAACGAATTTGCTGGCACCGTCCATGGCTCCATAAAAGCTCGACTCCCGCGATACTTCTTCACGGCGTGTGCGCGCTTGCTCCTGATCGATCAGGCCGGAATTGAGATCAGCATCGATCGCCATTTGTTTGCCAGGCATGGCGTCCAAGGTAAAACGTGCCGTGACCTCCGAAACCCGGCCCGCACCCTTGGTAACAACAACAAAGTTGATAATGACCAGAATGGCAAAGACAACCAGACCCACGGCGTAGTTACCGCCAACAACGAAGTCGCCGAACGCCTCAATGACTCGACCGGCGGCTCCCGTGCCGTTGTGGCCTTCGATTAAGACGACACGAGTCGACGCGATATTCAGCGCCAGGCGCATCAAGGTAACTACCAGCAAGACACTGGGGAAAACGCCGAACTCAAGGGGTTTACTGATGTACACAGCAACCAACAGGATGATCAGTGACAAGGCAATATTAAAGGTGAACAGAAAATCCAGCATGAAAGGCGGCAGCGGCAGGATCATCATGGCTAACAGCATGACGATCATGATAGGCGCACCGAGGCCCAGCATACGGATATCGACTCCACCAATTGTCATAGCGGAACTACCAGTTGCAGCAGTACTCATTAACGCTTACCTCGCGATTTCAGCATTTCGTCATATTCATCCGGAACCGGCAGATCCCGAGGTCTGGCTGGGCGCATGCCCGGGCGACCGCGGACATTGCGCAGTTGGAAGATATAGGCCAGCACCTGTGCCACAGCGACAAACAGGTTGCCTGGAATTTCCTGGTTTAAATCGGTAGACGCGTACAAGGCTCGCGCCAGTGGCGGTGCCGAGAAGATGGCAACGCGATTTTCACTGGCTAGCTCGCGGATACGGGCCGCAACCAGATCACGGCCTTTGGCGACAACGCGGGGGGCGCCGCTACCGAATTGGTTATATTTAAGTGCCACGGCATAATGCGTCGGGTTGGTAATCACCACGTCGGCCGTTGGCACTTCTGACATCATTCTCTGTCGGGCCATCTCTTGCTGACGGTTCTTGATCTCACCCTTGAGCTCAGGATTACCCTCGGTCTCCTTCATCTCGTCCTTGATTTCCTGCTTGGTCATACGGATCTGTTTGTTGAATTCCCAAATCTGGAAAGGCACATCCATTAATGCCACGACAACCAACACCGAACTGAAGCCCAGCAAACACCAGATAAACAATGAACCTGTCTGCGAATAGGCTTCGCTCAGAGGCATCATCGGCAGCAAAATAATATCGTCGACAACGCTGTACAGGACGGCACAGGCTGTTGCCGATACCAATAGGAATTTACCCAGCGCCTTAACCAATTCCATTAACGACTTGGGCGAGAACATTCTGCCCAGCCCCTTGATAATGCTGATTCGTTCAAGCTTGGGAGCAATCTGATTGCCGCTAATCGTAAAACCGCCAAGCGACAAGGGGCTCGCCACTGTCACAACAGTCATTAGCAACAGCAAAGGCAACAACATCCACAAGGAATCGCGGGTGGCTTCTCCCAAACGGGAGAAGATGACAGTATCGCTAAACGCTGCATCGCGACCAAAACTCAATCCGCTCACAATTTGCTGGGCGATATCAGTAATAATTTGCTGACCAAACATCAGCATGCCCACACCCGCCGCGATCAGCGACGTGAAGGTATTCAATTCTTTCGAGCGGGGGACCTGACCCTTTTTCCTGGTGTCCTGTTTCTTTTTGGGGGTCGCCGCTTCGGTGCGTTCTTGTGCGCTATTCTCTGCCATGATTCACTCTTCCTAGTTCACCATTGTGCGCATGAATTCGAAGCCGGCCAGAAACAGATCCTCAAGAAGAGGCGTCAGAACCGGAATACTGAAAAACATCAGAATAAAACCTGCCAACATCGTAGTAGGGAAACCCACCGCAAAAATATTCAGTTGCGGCGCAGCTCTTGTCACCACACCGAAAGCCAGATTGACCAGCAACACGCCTACCATCACCGGCAGGGAAATGAGTACAGCCGCCAAAAACAGCTCAGCGGCATAGAGGGCGATATCGCTGAATAGCTCCATGCCACTGGGCAAAGTACCTATAGGGATGTAGGTGAAACTGTCAGCCATCACTTCCAGCATCACCAGGTGCCCATCCATGGCCAGGAAATAGAGCGTGCCAAAAATGAGATAGAGCTGACCGATCATGGTGACCTGCACACCGTTTTGTGGATCAACAGCGCTGGCGAAGCCCAGGCCCATGGTCGTCGCCATGGTTTGGCCTGCCATGATCAGGGCACCAAAAATAATCTGCAGGATCAGGCCCATCACTACACCAATGCCGATCTGCTGCATGATGGTCAGGATGCCTTGTGGGCTAAACGGCTCCATGGTGTCGACAAAGGGCAACGAAGGTTGCAGGAGAAAAGTCATCAACACAGCGAGCAAGATGCGCACGCGCACAGGCACTGTTCGCGCACCAAATACCGGGGCTGCCATAAACAGTGCACCAATGCGCAAGAAGGGCCAGAAGAAATCCCCTGTCAGTGCCAAAATGCTGTCTAATGAAAATTCCACGTAATGTCTCTTTGCTTTAATTTTTGACTATCGCGTTAGCCAATCAAATCAGGGATGCGGAAAAAAAGTTGTTCCGTGTAAGCCACCCACATACTCAACAACCAGGGGCCCATAAAGATCAGAGCAACAACGAGAGCAAGTAGCTTGGGGATAAAGCTCAATGTCTGTTCCTGAATCTGAGTAGCGGCTTGCAACACGCCCACCAACAAGCCAACGAATAACGCTGCCAGCAACAATGGGCCTGCCAGCGAAACAATCAGGAACAGTGCTTCGCGGCCTACTTGTAAAACAACATCTTCATCCATTGTCAGATTCCTGAGTGAACTAGATCACTGAAAAACTGGACGCCAGAGTACCGACGACCAATGTCCAACCGTCGACCATCACAAACAGCATGATCTTGAACGGCAATGAAATAAGCATGGGCGAGAGCATCATCATGCCCATGGACATCAATATGCTCGCCACCACCAGATCAATCACCAGGAAAGGAATAAAGATCAGGAAGCCAATTTGGAAAGCTGTCTTTAATTCGCTGGTGATATAGGCAGGCACGAGCACGCGAAAGGGAATGTCGTTGAGTGTGTCGAAAGCTGTGTAGCCAGCCATTTCCGAGAACAAGGCAAGATCCGATTCGCGCGTCTGATCGACCATAAATTTGTGGAATGGCACGCCCGCTTCACCAAGCGCCGCATCGAAACCAATGGCTTCGTTCATGTAGGGCTCTACACCATTTTGATAAGCCGCTTCGAACACCGGACTCATAATGAACAGTGTGATAAACAGAGACAGGCCGAGAATGATCTGGTTGGAAGGTGTCTGCATAAGCCCCAAGGCCTGACGCAGAATAGCCAGCACGACAATGATGCGCGTAAACGAGGTCATGGCCATTAGCGCTGCCGGCAACAGCGTAAGCACTGTCATCAGCATTAGAATCTGCAAACTGACGCTATAGTCAGTACCACCGGCGCTGTTGGCCTGCGAAGTTACCAGCGTCAGGTCAGAAGCTGCCGCAAAAGTCACACCGGGAAAGCAGACACTGAGGAGCAATATCACAAAACCTAACTGCTTCATGATTTCACCCGCTGCTTCACGGCATTAAAGATGTTAGCGAAATTTTTCGCCTCATCACTCGCTTGATTGGTTTCGACAACTACTGGAGTGCGAAGCTCGTGTACTTTGTGGACTTGTCCGGGGCTGGCACTCACCAGAATCTGTTCATCACCCACTTGCAACAGCAAGATGCGATCCTTGTTGCTCAATGCCAGACCGCTAATAATCTTGATAGCACCCGGCGCACCGGTCGGAAACATATTGAGTTTCTTCACGGCCAATGACAGTCCGATGATGATAGCGATCACCATGAACAGACCGAGTAACATTTGCAGAACGCTACTGGAACCAGACAGGCTCACTGGCGCAGCTGCAGTCGTCTCCGCAGCAGCTCGCGCACTGGCGCTGGCGCTGGCCAACAGCAGTAGCGCTATCGGAAAAAACCTGAGCACAGCAGCTAAATTGATGCAGCGCGTTGTCATTGCTTGATCTCCAGCCCTGGTGGAATTTCTACCTCACCAAAACGAATGCCATACCATTGCTGCATGGCGATTGCTTCGCCTTTAGCGATAATATTTTCGTTCACTCGAACATCGATGGAATCCACCGAGACATGACGTAATTCGACAAAAGCACCTTCGCACAATTCCATGAGCTGCTTGATAGTGATGTTGGTTCTGCCTACTTCGAAAATCAGCTCTATTGGCACATTCGAGAACAACTCCACACCGGGGCGAGTGTGATTGAGAGGCGCTGGCACGTTGGCCGTCGTTGGCGCAACCTTAAGAGGCTGCATGGCCATGGACGACATCTGCTGCTGGCCTGCCTGTGAGTTCGCATCAGTCATCGTGTCGATTGGCGTCTGACCCATATTTGTTTGTGCTGTTCCTGGATTCACGTTACCCATCTGTATTGCCTCTGTTATTCGCTGCCGAGAACTTCAAGACCTACACGGCCATTCAAATTGCCCATGCGCGCTCTGTACTTCTCCACACCGTTAATCTTGACATCCACTTGCTCGGGAGAATCCACTGGAATGATGTCGCCCTTGCTGAGCCGAAATACCTCTCCGATGGTCAAGTTGGCACCGGTCAGTTCACCACTCACATCCAGCATAAAATCGCGCGCCATGGAGGACATTACTTCACGGCTCGTCACGCCAAGTTCGACCAGCCGCGAGCGCTTGTTGCGAAATAGTGAATCAACAATGGTGCCCGGCATGAGCAACTGAATTTCGCCGCCACCACCAGAAAACTCGACCCGGAATGGACGAATCATCAATACATCGGCGTCGGAATAAACTGACAAGTGCGCTGGGTTCATGGCGGACTCGGTGAAACTGAACTCGTGTTCGCAAATTTCCTTCCAGCTATCCTTGAGCGCTTCAACAATGGTTTTCAGAATGAGATTGATGACTCGTTGTTCGGTATGGGTAAATTCACGGCCTTCGACCTGAGTGGGTCGATTACCACCACCAAAGAACGCGTTTACCAGAGCGAAAACCAACTTGGCATCCAATACAATCGCGGAGAAGCCGACCATGCCGGACAGTAAAAACGTGTTCATACTGGTTGGTACGTACAATGACTTTACATATTCACCATATTTCTGAATCAGAATTTCCTGACGCTTCACCTCAACACTCTTGTGCAACAGGCCGAGCAATCGGGCTGCCAGTGAGGTCTGAATGCGCTCATCAACAATCTTTATTTCATTAGCCCAACCCTGCACACGATGCATACCGCTGGTCAGGTCATACAGCATGAAGTCCTGATCACCACCGGCGGCAGGCGCCGAACTATCAGGCTCTTCGACACCGTGTAAAAGGGCATCAATTTCGTTTTGTGTTAACAAATCACTCATGAGTCTGCTCTTCCGTTAACCAATCATCGCTGCTTCATCTTCCTGCAGCTCGATTTCGCCTGCGTCGGCCAGTTTCTTGACCACGGCGAGGATTTCTTTTTGCGCCAGCTCAACATCGGAGACTTTGACTGGACCCAGCTCTTCCATATCTTCGCGGAATATTTCGGCCGCACGGGAAGACATGTTTTGCAATACCTTCTCTTCGATGCCTTCTTCTGCACCTTTCAATGCCAGCGCCAGACGATCTGTCGCCACTTCACGCAGAACACGCTGAAAGTCTTTGTCAGGAATCTTTGCCAGATCATTGAAGACAAACATCTGATCCTGAATCGATTGCGCCAGATCTGCGCTAATACCGCTGATTTTCTCCATCACGCTGTCTTCGAAGGACTTGTCCAACGTATTGAGAATATTGGCCACATTCTTTACACCGCCCATGGCAGAGCTTTGCTTGCTGACCACACCTTCGACCTGTTTCTCCAGCGAATAATTGAGCTCATGCAAGGCCTTCGGATCGACTGATTCCATCTCCGCCATGCGGATGATCAATTCGACAACTGAACTTTCTGGCATGTGGGCGAGCACTTCACCGGACAGCTCAGGACCAAGATAGGAAATCACAATGGCCTGAATCTGTGGGTGTTCGTTCTGGATGATGCCCGCTACCAACTGCGGTTCCATCCATTTCAGGGAATCAAGGCCCTTGGTATTACCGCCCATCATGATCTTTTCAATGATTTCCGCGGCAGCCTCAGCACCTAATGCTGCGGTTAGTACTTTGCGCGTGTACTCGTCTGCGACAACGTTAATGGCGCCGTCTGACTGACAGTCTTCGAGAAAGCCCGAGAGGATTTCATTCACCTCTGCGGTGGTCATCTCGTTCATACGGGTCATTTCCACACCGATCTTCTGCACTTCATCAGAGGACAAGTGCTGCATTACGCCAGCTGCGCCTTCTTCTCCCAATACAAGGAGCAGTTGCGCAGCCTTGGCTGAGCCTGAGCGGCGAGCTTCTTTGCGTCTGGCTTTGGTATCCATAATGTCTGCTTCAGTTCTGGCTGGTACGAGGTTTCAGATCCAGTCAAACAATTGACAACGTCAGTTTTCCCGTCGATAAATTTCTTGACACTGTCGCCAAAATTACTTGTCTAAAATATATAAGCTACTGATTTAACTGCTTATTATTTAATTTCCACTTGCAAGGTTTTGCGCTACATAGCATAGGGAGCAATTTCTATGCCATAGGAATAAGCAACAGTGAAATCGCCACTCAAGAAGTATCAGGAGAAGGTCGTACTGACTGGTAACGAGCTGTAATGGATGGCTTGTTTGCGCGATCGCGCTTTTAGGGGTAGTCATGACTGACACAGTATTCAACGTCACACGCATCGGCAGTAGTTTGTCGGTAATGCCGGTGACGCCTGCCAAGACTGCACAGTGGCAATTGCATCAAGAGCTGCGTGGTCAGGTCATTAGTCAGTCGGCCAAAGGCGGCACACTCGTGCGCATTGATTCCGGGCTCTACAATTCGCCAGCCAACACAGCTTTGCCGGCTGGTAGCACATTGACGTTCAAGGTCATGGCACTCGATCCGCAACCGCGACTCATGATCGTCGATACGCCTGCGAGTGCAAAGAATGGCGAAGGGCTCCCTGCTACGGTGGTCTCCGAACAGCTACTGAAACAATCCCGGCGTAGTCAGGAAACCGGCATACATAATCTATTGCGACTGGCCCAGCAGTCCGGAGGCGGTGAACAACAGCGTCTGCCCGCGGATACCACCGCGCTATTGGCACAATTGAAAAAGACTTTATTGAAGCCGGCTGAGTTGGGCAATGCCGGTAAACTCAAACAGGCGCTGCTGCTATCCGGCCTGTTTTTGGAGGCTGATCTGGCTTCTGAAAAGGCAGTAGACGGCAATGTCCGCATGGATTTAAAAGCCCTGTTACTGCGCTTGCTCGGTAGTCTGCCAACCCAGGAAAATCAGGCTCGACACCGCACATTACAAAATTTATTGAGCCAGTCAGGTCTTTCCCAATACCAACTGGCCAGTGCAGAGTTGCCTGATCTTCCGAGGCAACTGCGCTTCGCTTCGGAAGATGCGCTACAGAAGATTCAGGCCAATCAGTACAAGTCGCTGAATGAGTCCAACGAGAGCCTGCAACGCTTTGCCATTGATTTACCTCTGAACAGCCAGCAGCCACCACAAGCATTGCACTTGCAGATAGAACGCGATGGCTCGAGAAAAAACAGCAAGAACTCTGACCAACCAGCGTGGAATGCCCGATTCAATATCGATTTGCCAACTGCAGGCCAGCTGAGTGCGCATATAGCATTGGATGGCGAGTCGTTAAGCATTGAGTTGAGCTGCAGCAATCCTGAGGCGGCGGATGCTCTGGCACTAAATCAGCATTGGCTGCGCCAGCGCCTTGCTGAAGGGTCTTTGGAATTACAACACTTCAGCAGCCAAGCGCTTGAGCCCAACCCGGTCTAAGGATTCATTATGACGGACAATAACAAGCTGAACCGGCCATTCGCCTCGGCGATCAAGGTCAAACATGAATCCAGACCGCGGGTAGTGGCCCAGGGATATGGTGAGCTAGCCAAGCAAATCGAACAGGCAGCGAAGCGCAATGAAATCCCTGTTCTCAAAGACTTTGCATTGAGCCAACAACTCAGCGCGTTGGGAAAAGGCGACGAGTTTCCGGAAAGCCTGTGCTTTGCCATCGCCGTATTGTTCGAATATGTGCTGCAATTCGAAAGTCAGTATGGTGAGCTGGATTGCGAGTATCAGTTGCTGTCGCAATGAGATAGAGTGAAGCCCCTGCAATAAATCTTGTGGCCGAACGGTCCACTATCCAACCTATGGAACGCGCCTTTATTGCCACGCTGTTGTCCACCAGCCTGTTGCTGGGCACAATCGCAAACGCTCAAACAACCATCCCGGTAGACGATTGGCAATTACGTCGTGACCGTGATGGCATTCAGGTGTACAGCGGCAATATTGAGGGCTCGCCTTACAAGGCAGTGCGGACCGTGACCGTCATCGAGGACACCAGCCTCTCCGCGCTCGTCGCACTGATCTCCGACGCTGAATCCTGCCCCGACTGGGCCGACCGCTGCGCCGAATCTTATGTGGTGGAAGATCAGAGCCCTACTAGAGCACTGGTCTACACCCACAACGACTTGCCCTTTCCGGTAAAAGACAGAGATGTGGTTTCACAGATCCACTGGCAACAAAATCCTGAGACTCTGGCGGTCACCATGGAGTCTCATGCAGTAAGCGGCGTAGTTGCCGAACAACGCGGTCGACTGCGCTTGACCCATGCCGATGTGAACTGGGTCTTCACACCGCAGGGCAATCATCAGGTTCAGGTCATCAATGAAGCCCATATCGACCCGGGCTCCTCCCTGCCAGCCTGGATCAGTAATATGCTGCTAGTCGACACCCCCTTTGAAACGGTACGTTCGCTGCGCGCCGAAATTCGCAATAAAGACTACAGCGATGCCGAAGTAAGTTTTGTCCAGGAAGCAACAGACTGACAAATCGACGTTTCAGAAAAATTCATAAAACGCCATGTGTGTTAATTACATCAAGCCACGTCTCAGAGAAGTCTGATCAGTCGTAAGCACGGCGCAATTAATTCACTGCTGACCTATCACACCGTACACAAGTTGCACAGTAGTCGCCGTTATCACTTGAAAATCCAGTAAACCATCGCCATTGCCATCGATCGGACGATACGCGATACCCAAATCATCCTGGTTCTCCACCCAATAATCAGTTGCGGCCTCATCCGGCTCCTCAACAAAGTAGGAAGGCCTGAACTGGAAGCCATCGCCTGTAATAATTCCGCTATTCCGGTCCGTGCTGACAGTGATTCCTGCCGCTTTTATCGAAGCAATGAAATTGTCTTCCAGCACGAACGGTTGCAACGCCTGCCGAGTCCCATCACGATAGCTTACGCCATAGATAAAGGCAGGGTCTGACTCGTCTTTTGCTGTCGGCACCGTGAAGGAAGTAGAGGGTTGGCTTTCTCCCGTCGCTGTCGCGCCCACAAAGTCAAACGTGGCGGAAAACGTCGCGCCGCCGCCGCGAATGACAAGATTGCCATCAGTACTGACATTTACATCAAACCCCAGTTTTCTTGTGTCTGCATATAGGTTAATTGGGTCATAAGAAGCGGGCACGGTAATGGAAGCGATTCGGGAATTCGTTATAACCACAGCTCCATCAGCCTTGACGCTAATACCATCTGGAAAGTTTGATGAAACGATATTGGCAGAGACAACCCGAGCTGGAATTCGTTTCGGTACTTCACTCAGAGCGACAAAGTCAATATTCCCTTGTCGCTGCAGAGCAGGTTGTGTTGCAGCCGCAAAAGAAAAGAATATGATGCCCGTATCTGGATCAAATTCCACTGTACCTTCGCTATTATCCAGTGCCTCTGAAAAACCAGTACCAAGGGATTGCTGACCGTTGATAGAACCTATATTCACATCAGCAGGATTAATCGAGTTCGCGAGTTCAATAAGAAATTCGTCGAGTTCCTCATCCGACACTCCAGCTCCTTCGAAAGCGCTTGCCAGGGTTGTCTTCGAGACCAATGCTTTATTCTTTGGCCGTATAGGAATCGAGGCGTCCAACTGACTCTCCAGGTCAGCACTCTCGTCTTGCTGCTCAGCAGCTGCAAATAAAGCCTCAGACTCACTGTCAGTAATTGTGACCCCGAGATTGGCGCTGCTGGAAATGATGGCCCCCAGGTTTTTTAGCATTGTATTTTTTGCACTACCAAGCCCTGGCGCGGCCAGAACTTGCGTGGCTGAAGCAACTGCTTTAACCGTCGCGGCCTGTACAGCAGCTTTTTGCGTCACAGACAATTCGGGAGCAACTGCTGATGCCGACACTTTATTGTCAAGCGCGGAAAGAATTCTGGAAAAACCATCTATGGTAGACAACCCACTCGCCCCAGCAGAATCCGCGCCGCCACTATTGCCACTGGTGTTCGATTTGGCTGCTGCCTTGCCACTAACCTCGGCAACGTTACTCAATGTTTCAAGAGCGTCGATAGCAGTGTCTTCATTGACTTCATCAATCGTATTGATCACTTCTTCTGCGAGGTTTGCGGCAGACTCCGCCGCAGTATTGATCGCTTCGATGACTTCTTCTGAAACCTCCTCGTCATCATCAGAAATAACAATATTTTCAACCAGATCGTCAGTTTCCTCGGTTGGCGAAGGCGCTATGATCGGGTCTTCGGTACTATCGACGATCACTTCGAACGAAGCTGAAGTTATTTCAAGAGAAGTCCCAGAAACACTGAAATGCAAACGAAAACTACCGACCGCATTGATTACAAGGTCATCAAACAGGGCCAGGCCACTATTGTCTGAAATCACAGTCACAGCACCACTACTCAACGAAGCTCCTTCGACAACTGACACAGTTACCGCCGCGCCACTCACCGGCTCACCAACAATGTTGACTACTCGTATCCCGGGCGAGCCTGGAATTGCCAGCCCATTTACTGCATCCTCGGGCTGAGAATAGATTGCCAGGGAATTTTCTAACTCGTTCAGTGATGCATTGGTGAATGCCTTACTGAAACCACTAAAGGTATTCGATGTCAGAGTGACATTAATCGGACTGCTGTTGTCTGCTGCCGGCTCTCCGAGCCGAAGCGCGTTTCGATAGTTATCACTGTTGGAGGTGAATTTATTTCCGCTGAGAGTGACACCACTCAAACTTGCCGCTGGGCTGGCATAGGCTCCATCATCTCTCGCCTTGATGACCAAGGCACCAGAGAAATCCTCATCATTGTGCAGTTGCACAAAACGGCCGGCGTTCAAAAAGGAAGAGTTGGTAATACTGATGTCGCTGTAGTCTGACCATTTAAGATTAATATCTATCCCGTTATTAAATAAATAGCCCGCCGCAATGCCGCTATTGTGGACTTCGATATTGTCGAACATAGCCTGCCCAAGTTTTTCCGTATAAAGCCCTTTTCTCAGGTTATTGTTGAAGCTTGAATCTGACACCTCGACATTGACAACAACAGCCGAACTCGAACTGGAAGATTCTTTGGCGATATACCAACCTATATCATTGTTATCGAAATGACTGTCGATAACGATAAAACCATCCACTGAAGTTCCGCTGCCAATACGCAGCCCATTCGTAGCACCCGTGATTGTCACACCATTCAATTCCAGATCACTAATTTCGCTACCAATGATCTCCAAACCCTTTCCATCATCCATGTCGGTGGCATCGCCTTTGACAATACGCAAATCCTTCAAGGTAACTGCGCTGGAAGTCACAGTGATTCCTGTATCGGCACCCGGGATACTGATCACCGTACCCTCTACATCCGAATCACCAGCACCAACCAGCGTCAATGATTTGTCAATCTGTAGTGCCTCTGCATAGGTGCCTTTGGAAACAGTGACAATATCACCTGCAGCAGCCGCATTGATGGCTGACTGTATCGAAGTAAACAACTTGCTTACACCGCTAATTGATACAGCTTTGGAAAACCCATTGCCACCGAGTAGCGTGGCAATCGAATAGTTCGATGCGGCATCAATAATTACTATATCTCCGACTGCTAAAAAACTGTTGTCACTTACGCTAGTGCCGGCTGCCCATAATTCAAGCGAAGCATAGGAATAGAGACCAGAAAAAGTATTATCGGAAACGGTAGAGTTGCTTGCCTCAATGCCAAGTATCAAGCCTGCATTGACTGATCCATTAAACTGATTATCGACAAAACTGACATCATCAGAAGCTCTGGCCGCACCAAGACTTGTCGCACCGTTGACGTAGGCGATGGCCCGCGGCCCATTCCCATTGAAAGTATTGGCTTCAAAAGTTGTTGATGTGATCAGGCCTCCGGTAATAAGTGCACTGCCAGTACCGCCGTTAAGTGTGTTACCGATAATATTGATCGTGTCATTGTCCTGAACCAAATACAGCGCGGCCAGATCATTGCTGACCCCATTGACAGTAAATCCATGCCCAACCGCACCGATAGTCACGTTGTCTACATCACTGGAAATCCTGATACCCCAACCTTGACCAACACCAGCCCCATTGATAACTGTGCTATCGGCGCCATTTTCGGACAACAGGGTAAGCGGCTTGTCAATCACAACTCGGTTGTAGATTCCGTCACCTACTCGTATCGTGCTTCCTGCATCGGCGGAGTCAATTGCATCCTGAATAATAGTGAAGTCACAGTCCTCACTGCACACTGTGACAGGGGGAACAGGCTTGTATGTCAGACAATCTTCAGCAAGACACCATTCGGAAAAATCAATTTTGCTACCAATTGCATCACCACTTCCCTCCCCTTCCCCAGAGGGTCCGGTAGCGTCCCCCCACCAGTTCCGACTCGCCTCAAGAGTAAAACTTGATTCATTCACCAGCGAGGCAACGGTTGTGTTACCAGTAAATATATTCTTTTGGACTACAAAATTACTGGACGCAGTGACTCCGCTTTCAATTTTTAGTCCAATTCGCGAATCCGTAAAACTATTCCTTTCCACTGCAATGGTGCCAGAGTAAGTTCCTCCTTTAATCCGTAGCGCCGCACTGCCATTGGGCAGTGCTGCCTCACTGACATGATTGTCGGATATAAGCACATTGTTATTCCCATAGGATGCACCGAGGTTAATTCCATGCTCGGGTGTATTACTTATAGTGTTATCACTGATAGTAATGCCATCGATACTATCCACTATGATGCCAGCATACGTCGTATTTCTGATGACATTTGCGCGAATCACCAATCCACTGCTCTGGGTACCTGCCTGGCATCGCGACTGAAGCTTTATACCTGAGCGCGTATTCTCGTCATTTCCCACTGCTTCAATTCGGTTATTGGCAATCGTGAGATTGGTAAAAGCAGCAAAACAATCTTTGAGCACCGGCCTGGCGTTCAAATCATGGAACCAATTGTTGCGAATGGTAATATTTCCGACCTGATTAAAGTCGGCTCCACCTACAGTACTACCATCATTGCGAGGTGGAATCAGGATCGCGCCGTGTTCATAGGACAGCGCACCTTCAGTGTTGGTGATTTCAAACCCATCAATCACAATATTCTGCGCACTTGCAATTATCCTGATAGAGCCTGAACCCGTGATAACCGACTCTTCCCCTCGCGAATCTGTGTTCGGGTCAATTCCGGCATTGGCGCCCTGGAGAGTAATGGCTCGGGTCAGGGTTATCGCTTCATTATAAATTCCTGCATTGACATAGACAGTATCGCCTTCGGCTGCAGCGGACACAGCTTCTTGTATTGTTTGAAAATCGCTGCCATCTGACAGACCAACTGTTAGCGTGTCTGCTACCGCGTTACTCGGAAAGGAATAAATGATTGACGATACAAACAATGAACGAACAATGGTTCGCAATGTAATAATTTTCTCACTTATACTAGACGGCAAGTACTGGAGATTATGCATGTCGAGAAACCTGAAGAGAAAAATTTAGTGACAACGCAGTTCCAAAGAAAAACAAGCTCCAACCAAATTATCCTGCCGACTTGTTCCATCACTACGTGACACGTATTAGCTATTACTATTGAGCAGTATTGATGCCTTTACGCGCTTTATATTTCTGTGCAAATCCATCCAGACTTTTTTAACTTCCGGGTTGGCGGCCTTTCGCGCACGCATGTACGAGAACAGTTCCAATGGGTCGATATCCAGCTCCCGCGCTATCAGAAGGCACTTCTCTTCGCTTAGATTCCCCTCGATTCGTATACGGCTCAGGTGCTGTCTCGAAATTTGAAGGTAATCTGCCAGACTACTATCTGACTTGATGCTTTTCTTCAGGATCAGTTGATCAAGATAAGTGCCTATGTAGCTCATGTGCATGTCGCCTAGAAATTCTGGAAAATTACCGAGATGCATGTCACCTGGATACGTGACAATAATGGGAATATCTTAAACTGCGCTTTGTCAGCTTTCAGCTTGACACTTTCACCGCTAGAATATGCACGATAATAGTGAGGGATAATGATGCGCATAACTGCTGTATTGTGTAGGAACTTGCGTAAGCCTGGACGGCCATAGCATCCTGCTAATGCGTCTCAGATTTTACTTTATTTAATTCGCAGCTAAACAATTCATCGGTTAACGAATATAACTTATTCATGGAGCTGTGCACTCATATTTCCACAAGATATCTATGGCTATCTAGACTGGGAGCTTTTAATCTCTTGCACTAACAATAGATACAATTGTTGAAATGCAGAACCGAGAGATAGAACGCCATGAGCACACAAGTATTACGCAATATTCTCTTCCCGCTCAATGATATAGAAAGAACAATACCAGTAGATAAATCCATCATGCAGGACGAGCAACTGATCTCAGTTCTGCGATACATGCCACTCATTTTATTTTCGGACATGGTGGTTGGGACCTACCTGTTCCTTATCCTTTGGTTCTCCACCGAAGGCTGGTCGCAGGCTATCTGGTATGGATTTTTAGCAGGCACAACGCTGATTCGTGCCGGATTTGTTGCTATACATAGCATCAACCCTCAATTCCTTGAGAGCAGAGAATCAAAATGGCATTTCCTGCTCTATGGCTGCCTGGCATCTGGAATCGTCTGGGGTTGCGCATGGTTCATATTGGATGAGGATGCCCACTTCATCCAATTGGGTATAATTACCTTATGGCAATGTGTAGTGCTTGCTGGTGCTGCAGCATCGTTGACAATACTGCCCAAAATTTTCTTCGCTTTTTCCCTGCCGCCCATTTTCATTACTACAGCGCATCTTTTCTATTTTCCGGATCAGACAACAATGGTATTGGGTGGAACCTTTTTGTCTTTTGTCGCGTTTATCTTGCCATTAGGGCTACACATCGGTAGAAATCTGAACCTTGGTCTGACATTAAAGATCAGGAACCTTAAATTGGAATCTGATTTACAGATTGACGAACTCAGGTTGCAAGAAAAAGAAACGGAACTCAAAAATCTTGCCGAGGAAAAGTTATATTCTGATAGAAAGTTGCAGGCTTCAGCTGAGGAGCGATTGTTACTGCTTGAATCCATTGAGGAAGGAATTTTCGGAATCAACAGTATAGGGAAAATTACTTTTATCAATTCTTCTGCTCTTAATCTGTTGAAGATTGACGAGGAAGAAATGGTTGGCGAAAACGCTACCCGGCTAATAAGAAGAAATTCTGATACCGACACTTTCAACAAGTGCCAGCAAGCCATTACTGACGGCTACAAAAATGGGAAAGCAACTACTGGCATTCAAGGTGAATTTTCGAGCAAGAACAGAGCAAATCTACCAGTCCGGTTTTCCTGCTGGCCGATCACCAAAGACGCCAAAACCATTGGCGCAGTAATCAGTTTTTCAGACATATCCACTCAGAAAGAGATGGAACAGCTCCTCGTCCAGTCTCAGAAGATGGAAGCGATTGGTCGGATCACCGGCGGGCTTTCTCACGACTTTAATAATTTACTAACTGTCATTATTGGTAATTCACAGTTCCTTAAAAGAAAAATTAAAGACGAAAGTCAACAACATGATTTGATTAATAGAATTATGTCGGCCGCGAAGAGTGGTGCCGAATTGGTGAACCAGCTTCTTACCTTTTCCAAGGAACAGGCACTGGAGCCTAGTCCTACCGATATCAATGAATTGCTTATCGATGTAGAGAGCTTTTTAACGCGACTTCTTGGCGAAGATGTGTCGCTCATTATTAATGCTTGTGATGAGCCTTGCATAGGCATGACCGATCGCATTCAGCTACAAAATGCAATTATCAATCTGTGCGTAAACGCCAGAGATGCAATGCCTAATGGTGGCAAACTTGAAATCTCTGTGCGGCGCACCTTTCCGGACTGGGTTGAAGATTCTCTCAATTCGAGATCAAAAGAATTTATTCTTCTGCAAGTGAAAGACAACGGAACCGGCATGTCTGCCGATGTTGAAAAACAAATCTTTGAACCATTTTTTACCACCAAGGAAAAAAACAAGGGCTCAGGCCTTGGCCTGAGCATGGTATACGGGTTCATAAAGCAATCTGGAGGAAACGTTACTGTAGAGAGCCTGCAAGACAAAGGCTCTATCTTCAATTTGTACATACCACTAGCGGATTCCGGCACAACTACCCAGACCACAAATAAAATCGAGTTAGTCAGCAATGAAAAATTCCACGGCACAATTTTAGTAGTAGAAGATGACGACAATGTAAGAAGTACCGCTGCCCACATGTTGCTGGATGCAGGTTTCGAAGTAGTAACAGCCAGAAATGCCAAAATCGGACTTCAACTATTCTTTAATCACCCTGAAATTGACTTGGTGTTTTCCGACATCATTATGCCTGGCGGTATGAACGGTATAGAGATGGCGAAACGCATTCTCTGGAAAAGGCCAGACGCGCCAATCTTGCTAGCGACCGGCTACACTGAGTATTCTCTGAAGGAAAGTATCTCCAAACAAAAAAATATTGTCTGTGTTTCAAAACCCTATGACACAAACAAGTTACCCAAGGTTGTCAGCACTCTTATCGAAAAGGTCGCATCATGAGGAATACCCTGAAGAGCGAGTCTCCTCCTAAGCTATTAATAATCGACGATGACGAAATGGTGACCGACTTTATTAAAGACGTTGCTAAAGAAATGAATTTCTTGGTTGATTGTGTCAACGATTACGAGTCTGTCATCGCTACACTTAAAGCATTCAGCCCTGATACTATTTTTTTGGATTTGCGCCTCTCTGGTTATGATGGGATTGAGGTTTTACATTTATTGGCGGAGATTGGCTGCCAGGCAAAAATATTTCTCATAAGCGGCATCGACAGAATGACCCTGAACTCAGCTAGTGAAGTAGGCAAACAACACAATCTCAATATCGCCGGTGTCGTATCCAAACCGGTATTAATTGAAGATATTGAACAAGCCTTGGGTAATGAACAAACTTACCTCTCCAGGTTTACGTCACCTGATTTCCAAGCCGTGCTGGGTGAAGGTGAATTCCAATTAACATACATGCCCCGCATCTCTACCGAAGCTCCCTCTCCGGCAGCCCTTTCTGCAGTTGAAGTGAAAGTTCACTGGATTTCTGCTAAAAATCTCGAACAACCACTTGCGACCATAAAACCGAAACTTCTGGAAGCTAATTTACTTACTACTTTCAGTCGCCAACTTATCGATAAAGCCTTGGAGACCTGTAAATCATGGCTCGATAAAGGACTATATATCGGAATAGTTATCAACCTGGAAAAAGAAATCACTCTGGATCATACATTACCGGGACATTTGATAAGCGCGGCAAACAAATGGGGAATCTCACCAGCTCACGTGACCATAAACGTCAGTAAAGAAATTGCCATGACTGGCAATCCCGAAGTATTGGATTTGTTTACCCGTTTACGGATTAAGGGCTTCAATCTGTCAGTTGAAACAAGTGGGGCCGATAGCGTTGAACTTGACAGGCTAGTACATCTGCCTATCAATGAATTCAAACTCGAGCCCGACATCATAGCGAGTCTAGATTACGATATAGAAGCGGAATTCAACGTGAGCACTCTCGTGTCGCTAGCAAACAAATTAGGGTTATCCACTTGTGCCGACGGCGTCTACAACAAAAACAGCTTCCTGTTCATCTGCGGCTGTGGCTGCACGGCAGCGCAGGGAGCTTATGTATCGCGACCGCTTACCCATTCGCAGGTGGAAAAGTTCAGTATCGACAAACGTATCAGTGATGATCTGCAAACATTGCTACTACCTCTGTAGCAAATACATCTTCCTTCTATCTATATCGTCCTATCTATATCGTCGATTGGCCTGGTAAGCGCCGGTGCTAACCGGCCTTCCCCTCCCACGATACTGGTTAGTTACACGCGTTCAATACTCGCTGCTATTAAGCGCCATGTCATGCAACCAGCTTCTAAAGCATCACTTCTGCCGGCTCACGCACAGTTACTGGCATTTCCTGTCTATGAAGAGCATTTAAGCCATTGTAATACATGAATTTTTCTTAGTGCTCGAAATAATTTTCAGCATACAACAGAACAATTCAGCACCGATTCAGCAAAAATCATCGAAAATCTACCCCATGCAATCTCAAACAATTTGTAACAAGACCGCCAATGACCGCTGTTACCGGGGGTATCAGCCTTGATCAACTTGCTTGTGAAAAGCAGATTGCTTATCCTTCATGCGGCCCGGCCCCGGCTACTATTCTTATTTATAAAACAGTCAGTAGTAGTCCGAAATTCCCATTTTGTTGCCTCGTTGGCCCAGCAGTCATATCGACTCGGCAAACGCGTCTGTATTCAGCGAAAAATGTGGGGGCCACAAGATTTTGAGACCAAATATCGGGAGAGTTCCAGATGACAAGAAGAAAACGACTGATTTCCTCTATTTTAGTGGGTGTCGGTGTCTTTAGTGCCTCGGCGGCTTGGAGCCAGATGGGCACGAGTGTCTATGAAGGCGATTGGCCGACACACCACGGCAACTTCGAAGCGCAGCGCTACTCGCCACTCGATCAGATCAACGCTGACAATGCGGCAGATCTGGAGATCGCCTGGCGCTTTAACACAGAAAAGTTCGGCCCATCCCCCGAATTCAACAACCCTTCTACGCCTCTGGAAGTAGACGGTGTTCTATATATAACTGCTGGTGCGACCCGTAACGTCGTAGCTCTGGACGCCACCAATGGCCAAATGCTGTGGATGTGGCGCCCGCAGGAAGGCGAGCGCTATAGCGACGCCCCACGCAAAGGCGCTGGCCGCGGTGTCTCTTTTTACCGCGATGGCGATGAAACCCGAATCCTGACTATTACGCCGGGCTTTTATCTGGTGTCTCTGGACGCAGAAACCGGCATCCCTGACCCCAATTTTGGTAACGGCGGCGCTATCGACATGTTCGAAGGTCTGCGCAACGCTTACGATGACGGCTATGACGACATCGACATCGGTTCATCCATGCCGCCCTTCGTCATGAATGACGTTGTTGTTGTCGGCCCCGCTCACCGTGTCGGCATGCGCCCCCGCTCCAAGACCAACGTGGTTGGTGACGTGCGCGGCTACAGCGCCCGTACTGGAGAGCACTTGTGGACTTTCCACACGATTCCCGAACGCGGCGAAGTCGGTTTTGAGTCCTGGTTGGACGAAGGCGTGAACTTCACTGGTAATGCCGGTGTTTGGGCGCAAATGTCTGGTGACCCTGAGCTGGGCCACGTTTACCTGCCGGTTGAATCCGCCACAGGTGACCGCTTCGGTGGTGACCGTCCTGGTGACAATCTGTTTGCCAACGCTCTGGTAGCCGTCGATATCGAAACTGGTGAACGCGCATGGCACTATCAATTGATCCATCACGACATCTGGGACTGGGATAACCCCTCAGCACCTGTGGTCGCCGACTTGCCCAATGGCCGCAAAGTTGTCATGCAAGTGACCAAGCAGTCCTGGGTCTATACCTTTGACCGCGAAACTGGTGAGCCAATCTGGCCTATCGAGGAACGTCCGGTTCCTGCCGGTGATGTGCCGGGTGAATGGTACTCACCAACACAACCTTTTCCGACTCGCCCGGCGCCGTTTGACCGTCAGGGCTTTACTGAAGACGACTTGATCGACTTCACACCGGAACTACGCGCTGAAGCTCTGGAAGCTATTTCCGAGTTCCGCCTCAGTGAGAATGTCTACGCGCCACCGTCATTGGCAGAAGCTCCGGATGGCACTATTGGTACCTTGAGCCTGCCTTCTGCAACTGGCGGAGCTAACTGGGAAGGTGCAGCACTGGATCCGGAAACCGGGCTTATCTACATCCCGTCTCGCACTGCGCTGTCAGCACTGTCTGTGGCCAACGATGCCAACTCGGATGTCGCATTCAGCCAGGCCTTCGGTGTCCGTGTTCCTCGAGTACAGGGTCTGGATATCGTCAAGCCACCCTATGGTCGAATTACTGCAATCGATATGAACTCTGGTGATCACGTTTGGCAAGTCGCCAATGCGGACACGCCGGACAACATAGCCAATCACCCAGCGCTGGAAGGTCTCGATATTCCGCGTACGGGCGTACCAACACGCGCTGGTCTGGTACTGACCAAAACGTTGTTGTTCGCCGGTGAAGGTGGTGGCGGCCCGGGGGCGAGCCCGATCTTTCGCGCCTATGACAAACAAACTGGCGAAATCGTCGCTGAAATCGACTTGCCTAATGTCCAGTCTGGACAGCCCATGACTTACGAGCACGACGGTGATCAATACATCGCCATGTTCGTCAGCGGCAGCGGTTCAGCCACTGAATTAGTCGTATTGGCATTACCGTAAATTACAATCAGGAGTAATATAACTATGCGTACTTTAATTTCTCGAGCGGCCCTGTCGTCGCTTCTGCTGTTCATCGGTCTGCCAACACAAGCAGCCGAATGGTCTCTGGTTCCTGCTGAATCACGAGTCGTCTTCAAGTATTCTTACGAAGGCACACCTTATGAAGGGCAGTTCCAGAACATCGATGCGACTTTCGACATCGATTCAGAGCGTCCCGGTTCTTGCAACTTTGCAGTAACCATTCCGATTGCAGATATAAGTGTCGATTCACCAGAGGTTCTTGACTACCTTCTGGACATCGAACTGTTCGACGTTGACCAGTTTCCAACTGCGACATTCGCGGCAGAAAACTGCACACTCGAATCCATGAACTCTTTTGTTGCTGACGGCACACTGACTATTCGCGATGTCACCAAGCCCATGCAGTTTCCTTTTGAGTTTGAAGTTGAAATGGCCGATGGTCAGCCACGTTTTCACCTGACAAGCAGCGTTACTATCCAGCGACTGGAATTTGGCGTTGGTCAGGGCTACTGGGCTAACACAGCCGCCATCCCGAACGACGTAGAAATCGAAATCGACGTCTACGCGGCTCCGCAGTAACAGGACAGGTTTGTTCCTGAATAGGTAAATTCATGATTAAAAATATACAGTCTCAATGCCGTACATTGGCGCTCGTTCTAGGCAGTGCTACATTGCTTGTTGGTTGCGATCGTCTCGTTTCGCCTAACTTTGAAACTGAAGTGACAGAACTTCGTGGTGGTGGTTACACACTGGATAAGGACCACGCGGCTTTGATCTTCAAGATCAATCATCTGGGCTTCTCTACGTTCATCGGCCGCTTCGGTGATTTCGATGCTTCATTGGAATTCGATCCTGAGAATATCGAAAACTCCAGCGTTGAAGTCATCGTCAATACTGCATCGATCGACGTCAATCTGGATGAGTTCGAAGAAGATCTGCGCGGCGATAGCTGGTTTGATGTGGAGAACTACCCACAAGCGGTCTTCCGCACAACAAACTTTGTTGAAGCAGTCGACGAAGACACATTCATCTTTGAAGGCGACTTGACCCTCTTGGGCGAAACTTCTCCGTTAACGCTGGAAGTAAACTTCCACGGTGGTGGTCGCAACTTCTTGACCCGCCGCTACACACTGGGCTTCTCGGCCAACACCACTTTCCAACGCTCCAATCATGGCCTGGATAACATGGTGTCCTTCGGTGTTGGTGACGACATCGAACTGGAAATTCACGTTGAATTCCAGGACGCTGATTAATACCAGCTCGTAAGCAAGACACAAAAAACCCCGGCTAGCCTGTGTTAGTCGGGGTTTTTTATTGCCTGCAAGACAACCAGCCTAAAGCAATTGAAAAATCTCTACGCCATCTCGTCTGGCCGCTAGTGCAGCCTCATTGACCAATAAAATCAATTGTTTGGCATCCAACTCTTCTACAGGGTAATGCGCAATTCCGATGCTGCATTGAATTTCGAATGTTTTCTGTGAGCTCCGAACCGGTGTTTTCATATTCGTCCTAATCTGCTCCGCCATGAATTCTGCCCGGTTATCATTCTTCACCCGGGGGAGTATCATCAAGAACCGAGTACCTCCAACACGAGCCAGAAAATCATCAGGCCGCATGAGGCTTCGCAACCGTTCTCCCGTTTGTCGTAAAGCCATTTCGCCAACATCATAGCCTTGCTCGTTATTCACTTTTGCCAGGTTTTCTATTACCACTAATAGCAATGCTCCCTGAGAATGCTCTTCTTTGGCTTCAGCCAACAACATGTCAAGCTTTTCTGTCGCCGTGAAGAGAGTCGCCGCCCCCGTAACAGAACAATATTTTGTCAGCCTTTCGATTTCATCGCGCTGGGCAGATACTAGTCGTACTTTTTCTGCCAATAGCTTGCGATAGCCAAACATTATCAGACCGGAAATAGTGAAAAAGGCGACGAGCGAAAAACCGGTACTGAGCCAGTAACGGGCCTCAAAATTCACTTCCGCCAAAGTTAAGTCTGCCTGGAGATTACCATTCAGAAATTGCGAGGCGACAAAACTGTATCCAATGGCGGTGACAGCAAATAGCGCCACCATTTGTGCTGGGCCAAAGAAGAAAACGATGAGTATGAGCGAGATAGGCAAGAAATAAGCCCCGCCCTTATACAATCCGTAGGAATAGTGCCCACTGGCAACTACAAGAAAACAACCAACAATAATGATCAGAACTTTTAGCCGACCATCCAGTCGCTGGCGGAAAATAGCAGCGAGCAAAACTAGTAGGTAGGCAATTACATGGTAGGTGTATATAGGCACCCAGCCAGTGGTAGCGGCTCTCGAGACAGAGGCCAACAATGGCAGCACGAGCAATACTACACTCGCCACCAACAACTTGTTAGCCAGAGAGTTAAGCTCTTGTGGATCAACGCCGCCGTATGGCTTCCACTCGCCAAACAAAGCCATTACTCATTACTCATTCGGAAAAGGTTTTAGCACTGACCAGGGATATTGAGCAGCTTTTTTGACTTACCGCTTGCCAGTACCCTATATATCGTCTATATCGTCCCGCCAGCCCATACTGTGAGTTCATTGTATTGCTTGCAGGGCGCTCCATCCAATGTTTCACACAATATCCACGCCATCTCATCAACGTGATAGCTGCAAGTTTTCTGGTAGCTCTGTTAGCAATACGCCCTCAGCCTACGTAGATATTGATTCGAATGGCTGAAATAATGCCCTCACCGCCAATATGAGAATGGAACGCCAGTAATGCAAGAATTCAAGATACTCACCCTGAATATGCACAAGGGGTTTTCTATGGGTAATCGGCGTTTCACATTGGAGACAATTCGCGACAATCTTCGCGAGAGTGGCAGTAATCTGGTGTTTCTGCAAGAAGTGACAGGAGAGAATGAACGCCACCGCAAAACGATTTCTGACTGGCCCGAAAATAATCAAATGGAATACCTGGCTGATACGGTCTGGGATCATTTCGCCTACGGCAAAAATGCTATCTACCAGCATGGTCATCACGGCAATGCCATTCTCAGTGAGTACCCGTTTGCCGAGTTTTCCAATCTCAACATTACTACCTATCGCTTTTCACAACGCGGCATTCTGCACGGCATTCTTGATAATGGCATCCATTTACTGTGTGCGCATCTGGGCCTGATCGAACGCGAACGCCGTCAGCAAGTCGATAAACTGATCACCTACATCGACAGCTATATCCCTGACACAGAGCCATTGATACTGGCTGGTGATTTCAATGATTGGCGGCGCACCATTCACCGCAAGCTGAAAGCTTCCTGCAATTTGATCGAGGCCTCTGAACATTGTCGGGGGCAGCTACCAGCCACTTACCCGGCGCTGGTGCCAATGCTGCCCATGGACAGAATTTATCTGCGTGGCTTTCAAATACACTCCACGCAGGTGATGAATAATTCCGCCTGGCGTCAACATTCTGATCATTGTGCTATCGTTGCCAATGTGACCCTGATGCCAAGATAACAATGAATATCTACATCATTATCAGCCTGTTATTGACACTGCTCGCCGGCGCAGCTGCCGTGACAGCCTCCTATCATGTGCTGATGACGAAACGCGACTCCAGATCAGCACTGGCCTGGGTGGCTTTCTGTGTGATTCTGCCAATCATTGGACCGACCGTGTACCTCATGTTCGGAATCAATCGAGTCAGCAAGGCCGCACAAAGAATTTACCAATCCACCGTGCCAGAAGATGCCTCTATCGGGATATCTGAGCCGGAAGGCACTGACTTTCGGCCACTTTCAATGGTCGGCGAATCGGTAACCAATAAAGGTCTGCGCTCCTGTGACGATATCCGCATGCTGGTCAATGGCGAAGCCAGCTACCCGGCCATGTTGGCCGACATCAAAAAGGCCAAATCGCGGATTTATTGCTCCACTTATATTTTCCAGAATGACCGCAGCGGCGACCAATTCATTCGCGCCTTCAAGGCTGCCAAAGAACGTGGTGTTGACGTGCGCATACTGCTGGATGGCCTCGGCGGCATTGCCTATCCACCGTCCGTGATCAGCCGGTTGCGCCGGGCACGCCTGCCGTATGAGGAATTCAACCCCATCACGCTGTTACCGCCGTCTCTGCATCTCAATATGCGAAATCACCGCAAGGTGTTGGTGGTCGATGGCGAAGTGGCTTTTACCGGCGGCCAGAATATCAGTGACCGTCATCTGGTCAACGACACCAGGAATCACAACCGTACTCGCGACCTGCATTTTCGCCTGACCGGCAAGATTGTCGATGACTTTGAACGCTCGTTTTTAAAAGACTGGAACCACGCGGCAGGTATCGAACGCCAGGAACCATTCACACCCGTCCACAAGCACAACCCGGACGCGACAATCTGGACGCGCCTGATTCCCGATGGCCCAAATGACGATCTCGACAAGCTGACCGAATTACTGGTTGGCGTAATGTCCACAGCCAAAAAACGCCTCTGGATCATGACTCCCTATTTCCTGCCCAGTTTCGATCTGGTCGGCGCCATGATTGCCGCAGAACTGCGCGGCGTAGACGTAAAGATACTATTGCCCGAGAAAACCAATATCCACTTGGCCCACTGGGCCGCTATGCACAACCTGCGGCATATTCTCGATCGCGATCTTAAGGTTTACCTGCAACCTGCGCCCTTTGTACACACCAAGGCCATTCTCATCGATGACTATTATTCCCTTGTTGGCTCGGCGAATCTCGATCCACGTAGCCTGCGCCTTAATTTCGAAATAGTCGTGGAAGTCTTTAACAAGCCCTTCGCACAAGAACTCGGCGACTACTTCGAGCAGAATCTGGCCAACGCTATTCGCCTCGATGAGGAGCAGCTTTTGTCGATGCCTGCCTGGGAAAGGATCCGCAATGCTCTGGCCTGGCTATTTTCACCCTATCTTTAACGGCCAGCCTTCTACCGTCGTAGCTGCCAGAGTGACCTCCCTGTTCCAAAAAGTTGATCCAGATCAGCACTGCTCAGAATAGTCGCTAAATCCGTAAAGCGTGCCCCGAATGCTGTCGTATTCCGCTTTTTCTATCACCACATTGAGGAGCAATCATGTCAGGGTTTGAGTGGACTACCCAATTGAGTATCGGCATTGAACCGATGGACAAAGATCATCAGAAGATCATCGCGCTGATGAATGAATTGGATCGCGTACACAGTGCTGACGCACCGTTTGGACAGGTCGATCGGGCGTTCAGGCAGCTAGTGGATTTCACGCGCAAACATTTCAGTGATGAGGAAGCCTATATGGAGGCAATTGAATTTGAGCAACTCAAATCTCACAAGCAAATCCATGCGCGCCTGTTAAATAGCCTGGATGAGCACTATGCCGATTTCAAACAATCCATGACCTTGAACGATCAGGTCTTTTCTTTCTTGCGCTTCTGGTTGAAGTCGCATATCTGTGGCATCGACCGCAAATATGCTGCACACGCACATGCGTAAGCACCCCACCTCTCAGGAATGAGAACTGCAGGCGACACAATACGTTGCTGTTCCGGGAATGCAGAATGCGAAGGTGACTGCCTTGCAGTACCCTTCCCATTCCTGCCGTTTATCACTGGCAAATGTTCCAGCAATAGCCCGAGCATTCTCTCCAGAGACTCACGCCGCAGCTTCTGGCGCAAGCAGCCCCATTTAACGCCATCAACAGGACTGTGAGCGACCGCCATCCGACTTCGGTTTGTCGGATATTTCCCACTACTTGCCCTACTGGTAAAACACTATCCGGCAACTTGAAAGCCCTGGTTTGCCGCCGCATGGCGATTGGCGAGCGCTGTCAACAGCAAATCACAGGCAGCGATGCCAGCCCAACCCACAGATTTCAATCTAACTGATTGATTTTAATAAGTTTGGCGCTAGATATTGCTTTAACATATATGTTAAATCATTTAACATATATAACGCGGCTCGCACAATGCCGCCAAACTGGCAAAGTACGGCCAGATTGGCCATTGCACAGGCAACTTTCCCTGCTTCGAGAAACAAGGGATACTTAGCGCAATTCCGCTTGATCTGCTCCATTGCAGTACAAGTTATAACAACAAGAAACTTTGGTAGGAGGAGAGTCCTTAATGACAACAAGAAAGAAGGTAGTTCCATCATTTATCCTGACCCTGAGCGCACTGACATGCGCCACGGCGGCTTTTAGCCAATCGGGCACCAGCGTCTACGAGGGCGATTGGCCCTTTTATCATGGCGGAGAGTCATCCCAGCGCTATTCCCCACTGGACCAGATCAATGCCGACAATTTCGACGAGCTGGAAATTGCCTGGGAATTTTCAACTGCCAATTTTGGCCCGCTGACTGACTACAGCAACCCTTCTACTCCAATTGAAATCGACGGTGTCCTGTACGCCAACATCGGGGCTACGCGTAACGTCGTCGCTCTTGACGCAAGCAACGGCCAAGTGCTGTGGATGTACCGCTATCAGGAAGGTGACCGCTACACCAATGCACCACGAAAAGGCGCCGGTCGCGGTGTGTCGTTCTGGACTGATGGCGATGAATCACGCGTCATCGATGTTTCCCCCGGTTACCATATGGTATCTCTGGATGCCGAAACCGGTATTCCTGACCCCAACTTCGGCAACAACGGCACAGTCGATTTGATGGTTGGCCTCCGTAATACCGAGGACCCGCGTTTCGACAGCATCGATATCGGCCTGTCCGCGCCACCTTTTGTCATGAACGACGTCATTGTCGTTGGTGCCGCACACTCTACCGGCGGCCGGCCTCGCGCCAAGGCCAATGTGGTAGGTGATATCCGTGGCTTCGATGTGCATACCGGCGAGTTGCTGTGGACCTTCCACACTATCCCCATGCGCGGCGAAGTGGGTTATGAGACCTGGCTGGATGAAGGCGTGGACTTCACCGGTAACTCCGGTGTCTGGGCGCCTATTTCCGGTGATCCGGAACTGGGCCACGTTTACCTGCCAATCGAAGACCCGACAGGTGACTACTACGGCGGTGACCGCCCGGGTGACAACCTGTTCTCCAGTGGCATTGTGGCGCTGGACATCCAAACCGGCGAACGCGCCTGGCATTTCCAGCAGATTCACCATGACATCTGGGACTGGGATGTACCTGCCGCGCCAGTACTGGCGGACCTACCCAACGGTGAAAAGATTCTCATGTCTGTCACCAAACAGGCTTTCGTCTATACCTACGATCGCGCCACTGGTGAGCCAATCTGGCCAATCGTGGAAGAACCGGTACCAGCAGGCGATGTGCCCGGCGAATGGTATTCTCCAACACAGCCTTTCCCGACGCGCCCGGCTCCATTTGATCGTCAGGGTTTTACCGAAGATGCTCTGATCGACTGGACACCAGAAGTTCGCGCACTGGCTCTCGAAGCCATTGACGGCTTCCGACTCGGCCGTACGCTGTATACACCGCCCTCCACGTCCGAAGCCCCTGATGGCACACGCGGCTTGCTGCACCTGCCTTCTTCAACGGGCGGCGCAAACTGGGAAGGCTCGGCAATCGATCCCGAGACTGGCATTCTCTATGTCCCTTCTCGCACCCAACTGCAAGTGTTGTCTCTGGCCAAGAACCCGGAGTCAGATATCGACTTCAGTCAAAGCTATGGCGTACGACTGCCTCGCGTACAAGGCCTGGAAGTGGTTAAACCACCTTATGGTCGCATCACAGCTATCGACATGAACTCCGGTGATCACTTATGGTGGATTGCCAATGCCGACACGCCGGACCGTATCGCCAACCATCCGTTATTGGAAGGTATCGACATTCCTCGTACTGGCGTACCCACGCGGTCAAATATTCTGGTCACAGGCTCTTTGCTGTTGGTTGCCGAAGGCAACGGTGCTGCAGATGCCGGACCTTATATGCGCGCTGTCGACAAAGCCACTGGTGAGATTCTCAGCACACTGGAACTGCCTGATCGCGCTACTGGCCTGCCATTTACCTATGAACACAATGGCACTCAGTATCTGGCCATGTTTGTTGGTGGCGGTGGCAATCCTGCCAAGCTGGTTGCCTATGCAGTGGATCCGTAACAGCGGAACCATTGCCTGTGGAAATACAAGAAAACAAAAGGGGGCTACGTGCCCCCTTTTTTATGCTTGCCTTTTTTACTTGCCTTTTCATGACTTTTTAATGCTCTCTCTTTGTACCCGAGTTCTATGGTCAGTTCTTAGCGGCCGCTTTTTAAAGGCGGGACTGGCCAAACACCACACAATTGAAGTTTGAATTACACTGACTGCGGCAGTATTGTTAAGCACTTGTGCGCTATCAATAACAAGAGACCCTCATGACCATTCTCCGCCTGCTGCCTCCCGCAATTGCCTTCTTCTACAGTGCTATTGTGCACGCCCAAATTCCTGTTGGCGACACACCGACTTCAGCAACCACTGAAAACGGCCTTTATATCAGCTGGCGCGAACATATTATCGATGACTCTGAAACAGCCGGGTTTTCGCTAACCGGTAGCGACGGACTGGTAATGGGCGATATCGACAATGATGGCTTCGAAGACATCGTCTCGGTTCACGAAGCTGACGCGACCTATGATTCAGCCAGCTTCCTGCCAGACTTCGTCCCCAAACCCGAAGGCCATGTGCGTATCGCCTTTGGCTCTGATGATCCCGATCAATGGCTCAATATCACCATTGCCGAAGGCACCGATACACCGGCACCCGAAGACGCGGCATTGGGTGATCTCAATGGCGACGGCTTTCTCGATGTCATTGTCGCCACCGAACGCTCACATCTTATCTACCTGCAAAACCCGGGCGCAGCCAGCCGCAGCCAGTATTGGCAGCGACTCATAGTTCCGTCTACGCGAGATAAGGGATCATATATTCGTGTCTTCATGGCTGATCTCGATGGCGACGGCCACCCCGAAGTAAGCACTGCCAACAAAGGCGCGCAAACACCGGGCCCCGACGATTTCGCCCGCTCAACCGATGTCTCGGTCTTCTCTGTCAACGGCGATCCCTTGCAGGGCGATAGCTGGCAGGAGACTGTACTGGGGCGTTACTCGGTGCCGCAAAATGCCGAACCGATTGATCTGGACGGCGATGGTGATATGGACATCGTGGCAGGTACTCGTGGAGAAAAGCGCCTCGTCTTTTTTGCCAATACTGGCACCACCGAATTGGCTTTTACCGAACATGCTATTGGTGTCAATGGCGCGCAGCCAGATGGTTTTAATCTCGAGTACGCCGACCTTAACGGTGACGGCCGACTCGACATCATGAGTCGCTCCGACAATGTATTGTACTGGCTCGCACAACCGGCCGACATTGACGATGCCTGGAACGCCTACCGCATTGGTGATTTTTTGCCTGACGCGATGATCGGCCTGGAAGTCGCCGACATCGATGGTGATGGCGATACCGATATCATGGCCGGCGGTTACAGCCGCGGCTCGCGCACCAGCGAAGAGGATGTCACGGTCGACGATGCCCTGGGCAGAATAGGCTGGTTCGAAAACCCGGGCGATGCTATAAGCACATGGACCCGACATGACATCTCAAGACGCAAGCGCGGCATGTACGACAAATTTATTGCCCGCGATGTCGATCAGGATGGCGATCTGGATTTTCTTACAACCCGCGGCAACAGCGCGCCTTTTGATGGCGTCATTTGGCTTGAACAAGTGCGTACCAGTGAGCCAGTAGCAGCATTTCAGGCCGCCCGTGCTAATGACAGCGAAGAGATGCCGCTACCCTGATTGTCGCAGGGCTAGCAATCTTCAAGCTGCAATTTCCTCACAATGCCGCCCATTCTTCATTTGGCAATTACCAATATTCACTGATAGAGTAATTGCCACTCCGGACTTCCTGCTGCAGGAAACCTGCTGTAATGAAAATTTCGCAATGTCGCCCGCTAACAATCATCGCGGCCAGCGCACTAGGCCTGACTGCCTGCCTCAACTCTCAAGATGTTAGTGATGAAGACTTAGGAGCCTCCACCTCATATGTCTTGCAAGGCGTAGGGACTCCAGAGGCGTGCTTGACGTCTGATGCCCAATGTCTGGAAAACAAGTTCTACATCGAATGCGACCCGAATGCCAGCGGTGTCATCGCCTCCTGTTTAGACTGGCTCGCCGAACTGGAAACCCTGCCTGAACCACGGCACACCCAAATCGAATTAATAAGGGCAAGCACCTATTATCGCTTGTCTGAACTTCGCAATCGCACAGAAAATCCAAACTTCGATGACCTGGTTGATCAGGGTGGCGTACTACTCAGTGCTGAGCAGTATCTGCAAAGCGTAAAAGCCATCGGTCAGATGGTTCACGATGCGGAGCCAGGCAATACTGAAGCCATGCGCATACTTGCGCTGACCGCAGACGATGACAGAGAGAAACTGGCGTGGAATCGGCAAATCGTTGCCACTGAGTCGCCCAGCACGTTGACTTGCAGATTATTGCACGGGGCTTTGTATCAGGTTGCCAGCACTGACGAAGATCGCACCCGCGCAGATTCAGAAGCGGCCGGCTGCTATATGACCAGCTATCGCGATTCCGAACCGCCACGCGTAAATTGGAACGCCGCAAGCAAAGCGATCGACCACTTGGAACGCGCCGGGCAGACTCTGCGCAAAAACCGTTTCCTCGCCGCAGTCGAAAGAGATCTTGCTGCGGATCAACGGTTGGCAGCATTGCGTAACCTTGAAAGACTAACTGACAAGAACGCGCAACAAGGAGTGCAACAAAGAGTGCAACGAAGTCTGCAAACTCTTTGCCTGAGACATACGCGCAAGATGCTCGGCAATCAGAATTGCGATCAAGCACTGGAACAAACGCTGTCTGCGATTTCAGAATTGCCTGCTGAAGAAGCAGTTGCCTATGCCAATGCTGTCATGACTGCCATACGTGAGCGGCTTCAGCCCACTCAGATGATTGTGTACGTTGACGAATCAGATTCAATTCGATCGCAATTAGCCCCTCTGGTGCGCGAATCGATAATCGCACGAGATATTGAGTCTGCTCAGATTTATGCCACGTATTCGATGTTGGTTGCGAATGATTCTGATGAGAGCCTGAACTCGCTACTAAAGGCCGTGGCACTTGAGCCAGAGAACAGTGACCTCCGGCAGCAGCTGGGCGCATCGTACTACCAGCAAGGGCTTAAAGAACAGGCAATCGAGCAATACGAATTGGCCATTCATTATGGCTCTGAATACAAACACACAGCCCTGCGCTCGGCGATAGAGCGTTGGCAGAATGAACTGGAGTAATCGAGGGTATTTGCAGTCTGGTCAAAAAGAGGGGCACTTGGCTCGCTTTTTCTGTCAGTTTATTGCTAGCCTCTAGTGACCATTTCGACAAGCATCAAAGAGTCACCATGCCAAAGCCAGCCTCTCTGTTCTGCCTTCTCCTCTGCAGCGCCGCCCTAATCTCCAGCTGTACGACTATTCCTCAACGAAGCTCGCCTGAATGGATCGGCTTTACTGAAACCGGAGGCGCTTCTTTCTACGCAATGCGCTATCAATTCCAAGCCACCGCTAGCGGAGAACGCCTGAATCAAATGGCCAGTACCGCTGCGCACAAAGAACTGCCGTTCGGCACGATGGTGCGTGTGACCAATATCGCCAATGGCGAGTCAGTGGTGGTGAAGATCAATGACCGGGGGCCGTTTGTGGAAGGGCGGGTTATTGATTTGACGCGTAGTGCGTTTAGTGAAATAGCTGACACCAGTGTCGGTGTCGTTCAAGTGGAGATTGTCGTAATTGAATGAGCGAGCGAATCATCAATAACTCTTGATGGCTAATTTACATCCACAGAGCCCTTGGCCATCCGCACACTCACAACAATTCACACTCACAACAATTCACACTCAAGCCATTAAGGACAGGCGTCCTCACCCGCCACTGGCGTTGCCCCGGAAGGCAAGAAGCGACAGGGATCAGCTGTTTCCAGCGTCACGCTGGTACCCACCCGAATCAGCGCACTGGCGCCTGGCCCCTGGAAGAAGCTGTAGCCTTGCCCTTCGCGGGATTCCAGCCAGCTCATTGGCCCACCGACGTACTTGCCGGCTGCACTGGTAGTATCGCGCACACGGGTGACCAGCGCTTCGTAGTCGGGATCGCCCTGACGCAAACCAGTGAAGCTACTTAAATCCGAGCTGGCGACAAAAACCACATCGACACCGTCGGTGTTAGCCACTTGCTCAATAATATCCACGCCTTCAGGCTGCTCGATCATGGCGACAATCATGATGTTGTCATTGGCAGCCTCACGATAGTCACGCCCCCAAATACCAAAGTGCTGGCCGCCGCCCAGGCTACGCTTGCCGATAGGCGGATACTTGGCATAGGTAATCGCGGTTTCAATTTCTTCGATGGCATCCACCATCGGCACGATGATGCCCAGCGCGCCGATGTCGGTCGCCTTCTGAATATCACCTTCGGTGGCTGCTGGAATGCGGATGAAGGGAATCGCCGGCGCATCGCGACACGCCCAGATCATTTCCGCGGCCTGCGAATAGGTCAGTGCGCTATGCTGCATTTCGATCCACATAAAATCGAAACCCGAATTGGCCATGGCACAGTACGTGTCCGGCTCGGCCGAGGACACAGTGCCGCCAACAACAGGCTCGCCATTGGCCAGTTTCAATTTGACGGTGTTGAATATGCGCACCTCTTCCTGCGCTAACGCAAGGGTCGATGCCAGTACCAAGATTGCGCAACCAACAACTTTGCTGAGCAGTGAATAAACTTTCATACTTTTGCTTCCATAATTCCTGATGTTTAACTGTTTGTTGAACGCATCAGCGCTTTAAAAATTCTGAGTTCAATCCGAAGTTATCTTGCGCCAGGTGAGCGTCCCGGTCGTGCGACCAGTTGCATCGCGCAAAGACAGGCGCAAGATATCGCCGTCCAGCTCGTAATAGCGAACATTGTCTTCCCCTGCCCAGGTATTGCGAGTCGGCGAGCCTTCGACATGATGCGTCACGATGCCGCGCTCGGTATCCCAGCTCACCTTGCCCCAATAAGCAAAGCCCTGCGACCCGGATTCACCCTGCTGGCGAGCTGCCTCGGGTGCATCCAGCGGCATACCGATAGCTGACATGTTGTCGTGGGCATCGTAAATGATGCGGCCTGAGTAGTTGTTGTTAACAGGCTCACCATCGGCCGGAAAGCTGATAAAACTGACGAGCTCATAATAGCCAACAAAACCGGTTTTCACTTCATTCAGGGTCTGGGCACGGACGGCCCCGGCGGATAGCATAATCAGAATCAGGAGGAACTTGCCCATTGCATGTGCGGAGTGGGTCTTCATAGTACACCTCGTTATTATTGTCATTGTGGGGAGACACTGGCTTTGACAATATCGCCGCGCCGGGTAAATGTCTAGGAACACCGTCTGACGACTGGATTGGCTGCGGGAACTCTCGCAAACCGGCTATTGGCCACTACTTTTTTCTATTCTGTTTAAAAACTATTCCGCTATAATCCGCCATCTTCGGCTTTGCAGTCACGTCCATGGGTTGGATATCGTTCGATCCGCTCCGCACCTTCAGCTTCCCCGACACCCGGTTTCTGAAACCAGATGAACTCTTTGCCCAGCGCGAATTGCTCAGCGCTGCCGACTGGATTTTATTCCCCGAGTACTGGCAGATCGGCGCCCTGGTCTATGGCTATCAGCGACGCATCTTCCCAAGTCAGGCCAGCTACCTGTTGGGGCACAACAAGATAGAGATGACCCGCGCCTTCATGGCCGTGGCGCCCGAGCACGTGCCCGAAACTCACATCGCCGCCAATACCCCTGAACAGGCTGCCGAGTTGTGGTCGCGCATGCTGTTGCCCTTCGTCGCCAAAATACCGCGCAGCTCACAAGGGCAAGGTGTCTGGCTAATCGAGTCATTAACTGACTGGAAAAACTATCTGGCGGCAACCGATGTCTTGTATGTACAAGAGCATCTGCCTATCGATCGTGACATACGTATCGTCAGAGTTGGCAAGCAAATACTGACGGCGTACTGGCGCGTGCAATCGCCTTATACCTTTCATAACAATGTCAGTCGTGGTGGCGATGTGGATTACAGCCCGGTGCCTGAAGCGGCGATCGCGTTGGTGGAGAAAGTGGCCGATGCGTTGGGCATTGATCACGCCGGGTTTGATGTGGCGGTGGTGAATGGGCATCCTTATTTGATTGAGTTTAATCGGTTGTTTGGGAATGTGGGAATTCCGGGTGGGGATGAGTGTTTGCGGAAGGCGATTTTGGAGTATTTGTTGGGGGTGGATTTGCCGGAGGTGCCGGTGGGTGTTGGTAGGGGTAGGAGGCGGTTGAGGAGAGTGGCTTAACGTCATAAGTCGATATGGAGAACACAAGCAATTAACACTCTCCTTCAGAGAACCTCGATTTGATCAATATCCCGAACCCCACTCTCAATGAGGTTGCAATCATACGGTGCTCCAACTACAACTTGAGAATGAATTTGCTTGATAATTAGGCGCATGGATACTCACGAAATTTGCAGGGCGCCTTAAGCCCCCGCTATACCTTTGATTTTATTAAAGATATTATTTCTGTAAGTTACTGCCGAAACTCAATAGAATAGCTAAGCGGGATGACATTTGATATGATAAGTGAATAAGGAGGGTTGTATATGGCTATTTCTCTGAAAAGTCACGATGCTTTAAAGCAGAAGTTTTTAGACAAAGTTACGCTGAAAGGCGAGAAATCTAAGAGCGCTAAAGCCAGCACAGCGGCTATTATTCTCAGGTCAATAAAATCTGGAAGAAAAGTACAAGTAACCGTTAATGGCTCCCCTCGGACTATTTATTTAAACCAAAATAACAAAGCTTCTGTGATCTCACAAGGGTAGTAACGAATTCCGATGTCTTTTACTTTATTGACATCGGTCGTTTTTCTCACATACTTACTTCCAGTAATACTTACTAGAATTCTCGCCAGGACTGTCACTCCTATCCATATAGGAAATCTTGGAGTGGTTGAGGAAATTAAAAAGTATAGCCTCTTTCCTATTATAGCCGCTTCAGCTACCTACATCCTACTCTCGGCGTGTGGGTATACTGTCAACGAAAAATATACTTTGAAACTTCTACTCGACTTCAGTTCTGAATTCGAAAATAGCCCAGAGAATGTTATTGCTTTTCTAAATATAAATTTCAAAATCTACTTAATCTATCTTGCACTAGTCATTGCCATAGCGTTTATCTATTTCCTTTACGTTTTCCCCAAGTTGGTAATCGAGCAATTCTTAGAGGATAAGCCTTCCGAGGCAGCTACTCTTGAACACTTCCCATTACTTATACAAGTTGCCACTAGTTTACTAAAACCCGAAGAACCCATCTTAAATATAGACCTAGTGGATACTTACAACAATTTATACAGCGGCAAACTAGCATCATTCAAGTGCAATAAATCAGGTAATTTAGAGTCCTTAGTGCTAACAAACACCGTACGAATAACAAAGGCCGATAAAAGCCTAGGGACTATAGTCCAGCACCCAATACCTGGTAGTCATATGTTCTTTTTTGCTAAAGACATCATGAATATCAATATTTCTCAATGGGGCGTAGTAAAGAAAACCAGTGAATCAGAGAACATAAGTGAGCTGTTTGTGGACATGTCGGATGAAGAACTAACGGAATTATTAGCTGACTTAGACCGGCACTCTCATAGCCCGGATGAAGATGACTGAATCAACGATTGAATTTCATTTACCCTACTAAGCACTCTTGATCATTGAATAGTTCTTACCTCAGCAACGTCTCTCTAATATTAGTGCCTATTAAACTCAAGCTTCCGTCTGAATTCAGTCACTAAATTTGCGTTAACTGCCGTGCCCACCCCTTCTCTAAGAATATCTGGGATAGATTCGTCAACATCTTTCTTTTTATATTTCGGTATGTAGTACTCATAAACTTCTGAACCAGTTTGAAACGTCTTTCCTTTCTTAAGATTAGTCATTTTTTATACCCCCTGCATTCTAGTTATCGCTCTTGGATTTAATTTTGAATCGAAGTAGTGTTTCCTTCTAAACCAAACAAAACCATCCCCTTTCGTAATAATTGCTATATCAATTGGCCCTCCTACAGTCTCACTATCAGTCGTAACTCGTCTACGAAATTTTGTTAAATTAACTAAATTTTCCGCCATAATCGCCAGCTCATCCTTAGGCAGAACAGAAACAATTTGCACCACGGGCCGCCAATACGACTCTTGCTCTTGAGCCCAGCTTGAGAACAAATTATTGAGAATATTTGGCACTTCAGAGTCAATCCGCTGTTTCATTTTTTTATATACTTTAGCATCAACTTTCTCAATTTCTGGCAATATCAGTTGAATTAATTCCTCAAAACCATTCAGTGTTGATTCTTGAATATGCTTATTCAGAGTCATGCTTATGCCTTGCATAAACGAGTAAACCATATCGAGCTGAGCGAATGGCCGTACAGTGCTTTTCTCAGATGAATTTAAAACTATTTTCTGTTCACATTTAATGCGCGGCGCTCCAAGTAACATACCTTCAAAAAAATAGCTTCTTGACGATGGCAGATATTCATCATCTCCATAGCCCGCAAAAACAACGCCACTTCGGTAATCGCCGAAGTCTGATCTACACAGATATTCGATCATTATAGTGATTAATCTGCGTTTAGTGGCAACTGTAAGCGGTAAGTTTCCGAACAGTGAATCTCGAATTTCACTGATGTGACCAGAGTATTTTTTCCGAACTCTCTTTGACCAGTCTCGGCGGTAGTTGTCTAATTTCTCATTCGAACGAATCGACTCAAGATACGAAGTAGTGACAGCATCAAAAATATTTTGCACATCAGGTTCAGTTAACCCATCTTGGTGTTCGGCAATTTCAGTTAAGAATGCTCTTGTGAATTCTAGAATTTCACAAAACAGGGAAACGGTTAGATCATATACTGAGTTATCGGCTAAATCTGGCGAAATCATTTTCTTGTTAGAAGATAAGTATTCTATAAAATGGGAAACGTACTCATCTAAAGTCTTAAAAGTCTTATCACCCAATTTACTTCGATATGATTTGATAATCGTTTCCCAAGGTACACCAGTGAAATTAGCATTCCCGTAAATCATTATCCCTATAGGTGCAGCGCTGGAAAGTTGGAATAGCTTTTCCGCAGAAGTATAAATTTTACTAGCGTTCTCACCTATAGAAACGGCGCTATCAGCTGCCAGCGCTATTGCTGAGTGATTCATCAGAAGGACTTCAGCTGTCATGTAATCTCATCCCAGTTTTCCAGCTCTTGATATTAATTCAATTCCGTCTTTTTGATGGTAGCAAATGAAGCTGAGAACAGGAAACTATTGGGTCAGCTATAGACTTACTAAATGCCCCAACAAGAGCATCTTAGTATTGAACACAATCTAAAAAATGGCATAAGTTTCCGCTATCTACGGAGCCCTGCGACTTTCGAACCGACGGGATCGAGCTGGGTTTAGCTGGCAGCAAGCACGAAAATGCCCTCGCAATGAGGGCATAAAATATAGTCGAATTTTTGCGTAGGTTCCGGAGAGATTGATTCAGTTTTTGGCTTAGCCAAAAACTTCACCCTTCGGGCAGCGCTTTGCGCTGTCTGCGCTGCTTCGCAGCTTTCGAACTGAGGAGTTCGAACCAAGTCCTCCGGGCAGCACATACAAAAATGCCCTCACAAGGAGGGCATTTTTGTATGTGGCGCGCCCGGAGAGATTCGAACTCCCGACCAACTGGTTCGAAGCCAGTTACTCTATCCAGCTGAGCTACGGGCGCGTGACTTGGTAAAAACTATCATGACCTTGCCGGCTGCAAGTAGGGGCTATCGCCCTGTTACTCTCCCCAGCCCTCAATCATAGATTGAGGTCGTTCGGTCTGCGCTGGAAGCTACGCTTCCAAACCACTTGCCCTCACCCAGCTGAGCTAGGGGCGCGTGGTGGGTGGATTATATACGTTTGAATTTACAGGGTCACTGACCAATGTCCTGTCCAGAATAAGCTTATTCCAAGACTAACCGAAGCCGTTCACTCATCCCCGAATGCCAACAATGTGAAGCAAATTAGCGTACTGCGGGCTGCCCTTCCGCTAGACTGGTGGCAATTCATGGAGGGAATGTCATGCGAGCTTTGTTGTTGTTCGTGGGTGTAGTTGTCGCTGTCTTACCGATTTTGCCGGCTCAAGTTAGTGCGCAAGAAATTGCTGTGGTGCCCGTGATCAGTGGGCTGGAGCGGCCAACAACCATTACTCATGCCGGCGATGGGTCCGGGCGTTTGTTTGTGTTGGAGCAGGCGGGGCGGGTGCGGATTTTTGCCAATGGGCAGCTCTTGGCTGCGCCGTTTCTGGATATCTCTGCGCAGGTAGGTTGTTGCGGTGAACGCGGCCTGTTGGGCATTGCCTTTCATCCGCAATATGCCAGTAACGGGCTGTTTTATCTGAATTATTCGAACAATTCTGGCGCGACGGTGATCTCGCGCTGGCAGGTGTCAGCTGATGTCAATAGTGCCCTGCCCGGTTCAGAATCCGTCTTGCTCACTATTGCCCAGCCCTTTAGCAATCACAATGGTGGCCAACTCGCTTTTGGCCCCGATGGCTACCTCTATATCGGGCTGGGTGATGGCGGTGGCGGCGGCGATCCGCAGAACAATGCCCAGGACAGACAGGCGTTACTCGGCAAGATGCTGCGACTCGATGTTGATTCTGGATCCCCCTATTCGATTCCAGCCAGCAATCCTTTCGCCGCCGACGATTTCACCCACGATGAGATCTGAGCATTGGGCCTGCGTAATCCTTATCGCTACAGCTTCGACCGCCTGACCGGCGACCTCTACATTGCTGATGTAGGGCAAGACGCGATTGAGGAAGTGAATCGGCAAACGGCGTCAAGCACAGGCGGTGAGAACTATGGCTGGCGCCTGATGGAAGGCGACAACTGCTTCAACCCGGCAAGCAATTGCAATGACGGCTCATTGACCTTGCCAGCCCTTCAATACAGTCACGGTCAGGGGCGCTGCTCTATTACTGGCGGCTATGTCTATCGCGGATCGGCGTTGAGCGGGCTGCAAGGCAATTATATCTACGGCGATTTTTGCAGTGGCGAGATCTTCATGGCGTCTCAGTCCGGCAGCAGCTGGTCACAAGAGATTCTGCAAGACACCAACTTGCAGATCAGCAGTTTTGGTGAAGACGAAGCCGGCGAGCTCTATGTCGCGAGTATCTCCGGGCAAGTGTCCAGGCTGGTCGCACCGTTAAGTGTTAGCCCGGGTTCCGGGGTGTATTTTCAGTCGCAGTTTATCGACTTGTCCGCCGCGCTGCGCACAACCGGCGTATCCATCAGCAACATCACTACCCAGCTCAATGGCGTGGATGTCAGTGAGATATTTTCAGAGTGTGCGGTCAATGGCTCGCTGTCCGAGGGCGGCCTGACGCTGCGCTGCCCAAGCATTCCCTTGTCGGTACTGGATGCCGGCGACTATGTCTTTACCATGACTCTAACCCTGTCCAACGGTGCCAGCGTTGCTGATTCGGTAGCGTGGACTGTGCTGGCCAACTCTGAGCCCTGATCAGGCCCAGAGTTGACCCACAATGCACTGTGAGTGATACGCCCACACCAGCATAGCCTGCTGCCGACCCGCGGCGCTGTCGAAGAACTATCAATACAGTGAAATTTACGGGAATATACGCATAGGCTTGTTCTGCTTGATGCGTTAAGCTCTCGCAGTTATTCGAAATCGGCATAACTTTAACAGAATTTTCAACACCTTACGGGATTACAGTGCGCTGGTGATCGCTCAGAGATTACCCCATAATCGCTACCGATTCGGCCGTAGTGAGACTGGAGAGGCCTGATAAAAAGACAGTGTTAATGCGCCAATTCTTCTCACTTCCAAACCTCACCTTCGCAATGCTGTTCAGAGTTCTCCAGCGGTGGACTGTGGCTGCCTGTTTACTGCTGGGCACTGCCCTGGCCCCCACTTCCGCCACAGCGCAAACGGATACTGGCCAGAATGTGCTTATCATTTATGGAACCGGCGGTCTGGCCACCTGGGAGCAGACTTTCAATCAAGTGTTCCGTGACGAACTGAGCGCGGAGTTCGGTGTTTATGTCACCCCGGAGTTCTTGTCTCTGGTCAATGCCGATGACTCCGAAAAAGACATCATCGCTCGTTCGTTGGCACTGAAATACGAACAGCAAGAGCTCGCCCTGGTGGTCGCCTTGCTACCCGAAGCCAATACTTTTGTACGGGAGTATCGCCACGTCTTCGCTCCCAATGCCGATGTCCTGCACATACTGCCTGCCGACAATATCACTACCGATTACGATGACTCGATTACTATCAGCGTTCTCGAAAGCTCTGCCAATCAGGCGATAGCCGAAACCATGCGCATACTGCCAACGCTAATGCCAGACTTGACCGGATTGACCGTGATCGGTGGCGGCGGCGCCGGCGACCGTAGCTACATGGCACGTTTTCGGCAAGTGTTTGAATCAATGGCGCTACCTTATGAGTTCAGCTATATGTCCGGACTCACTAGCGATGAGCTGATTAATGCACTTAAAGCCTTGCCCCCAGACAACGCGATCGTCATGACTACTTACGACCGCGACGATCAGGGCAACTTGCTACGCACTTTGCAGATTACTGAAACCGTGGCCACGGAAGTAGACAGGCCGGTATTGGTAATGTCTGACAATCTGCTAAGTACGGGGGCGTTAGGTGGTAATGTCTCCACAGTCGCCGGCTATGCGCTTACCGCGGCCAGTCTGGTGGAGAATATTCTGCGTGGCCTCTTCCCGGATGACCCTGTCACAGCGAGAACTCAATTCAAATTTAATGGTCAGGCCCTTGATCGCTTCGCGGTCAATCGAGACAGCCTGCCTGTTGGCAGCCAGATTGTGTTTGACCAACCGAACCTGTGGCGGCAATACGGCACATTTATCATTGCCGGCGTAATCGTCATAGCAATTCAACTGGCCCTCATTGCCTTGTTGCTGCAAGCCATCCGCAGAAGACGGCGCGCCGAAAAAGAATTACGCCAAACTCAGAAACTCGAAGCGCTGGGTAATCTCGCCGGGGGCATCGCCCATGATTTCAATAATATCCTGATGTCGATTATCGCCAATGCCGAACTGGCTGGGGATGAAGCCACTAGTGGCGAACTCAAAGGGCGACTCGGCAATATTCTCTCTGCTAGCGAACGCGCCAAAAATCTGGTGCGCCAGATTCTCATGTTTTCTCGCCCAGCCGGTGACAGTGAAACCTCACCACTTGATGTCTGCGCCCATATCAAAGAGACCATCGAACAGCTTCGCGCCTTCGCGCCACCATCCTGCAAGATATCCATCGATTGTGAAACCAACCTGCCAGCGGTTCGCATTAATCCGACGCAACTGCATCAACTCATTCTCAACATCTGTGTCAATGCCCAGCACGCTGTGGAAAATGAAGGCGTTATTGCGATTAGCGCGGTGAGCATGAAACTGGAACAGGCGAAAACCTTGCACAACCAGATCATTCCCCGCGGTAACTACGTGATGATGAATATCACTGATTCCGGCACGGGCATGAGCCATGACACCATGAATCATATCTTCGAACCGTTCTATACCACCAAGCCACGCGGCAAGGGTACCGGGCTGGGGCTGGCGCTGGTCTATCAAATTGTGAAGAATCATGGCGGCTATATTGACCTGCAATCCGAGGTCGGCCTGGGCACAACATTCTCGCTTTATTTCAAGGCAGAATCACAAGACATTCAGCCTATCGAGCCGCTGCACAAGGACGCAATGATTCAAGGCACCAGTGAACGCATATTGCTGGTGGATGATGATGAAATGGTTTTGGATGTCATCAACCGCATCTTTGAGTCGCTGGGGTATTCGGTCAATGCCTTTACCAGCTCCATCGCAGCTTCCCAACACTTCGAAAATCACCCCAACGAATACGATCTGGTATTTACGGATCTGTCTATGCCAGAAATGGACGGTGTGCGGCTGATTAACAAAGTCCGTCAGGTCCGCCCGCTAATGCCGGTGATTCTATGCACCGGATATATGGATTCTCTGGACGCCAACGAGATTTCCAATTGCCAGATCCTCAACAAACCCGTGCGGTCAACCGAATTATCCGAGGCCATTCACAACTCACTGCGGCGCAATGCCAAAGTGGCTTGATGCTCGGGTAAATTGTCGTCTGCACTGGACGATACAGCGCCACAGTTGTATAAGGGGCGCTATTCGAACAGATCGCCAGCTGCCATGGAACCAATCAACGCCGTAGAAACTATTGCCGGAGTTATCCAACTCTCCGTTGCACCGGTATTCCTGCTAGCGGGTATCGCGGGCATGCTCAATGTCCTGTCTGTGCGACTGGGGCGCGTTGTGGACCGTGCGCGCGTTGTCGAAGCCCATCTGGCTGGCGAACGTCGTCAGGACCATCGCGAAGTGCTGCAATCAGAAACCGAAGCCCTGTGGAAACGGATTCGCCTGGTCAACTGGTCGGTACGCATGTTTGTCAGCGGCGCCCTGCTCGTCTGCATGGTCATCATGACATTATTCCTTGGCGAAATGACTGGCCTCAATTTATCGGTAACCATTGCCGCTCTGTTCATAGGGGCCATGTGCCTCTTGATCCTCGGCCTGATACTGTTCTTGTTTGAAGTGAGCATCTCCACGCGGCGCATCCGCGAGGGCATTGTCGAAATACTCGCCAGCGACGATGATGAAACGTAACTGGCGCTTACACTTGTCACCCAATACTTGGCAATCGTAGTATCCGACCCGAATTTCAGACAATAAAAAAGGCGCCCTGATTGCTCAGAGCGCCTTGTCGAAATGATGCTAGTGATAAATCATTGCACAACTGACCGCCAGTTTGGCCAGCAAGCAATCGTACTGCCTAATTAAAGATATCGATAATATGACTGTACTTGATGATGAACTCGCGGCCGTTGTCACGCAGGTTAAAGCCCATCTCATCCACTTCGTTGTAAACCAGATACAAACCGGCATTGGCCGATTGCAACCAGGCAAAACGCACGTTAGTCGCGATCACGTCTGACTGGTTGTTGTATTGCACCAGCGTCTGCAAGGACATGCGCGGCGTGAACGAGTAAGTCGCACGGAACTGGGCTACATCCACGGTGAAGTCGCCGTTAGCAACCGGCAGTTCAATCTCGCTGTGACTCCAGGACAACTCCGTCGTGAATTGCTCGCCAATACGGTAATTAATCCGCGGGCTCAATTGCATCCGGTCACCACCGAAGAAGCCACCAATGCGGCTCTGAATGTAAAACGCCAGTGGCGCACCCTGATTGGTCTGAAAGACAAACTGTGATTCGGCATGCTCGTATTCACCGACCGGCACAGTGACTCCGTCGACGATTTCGAAAGGCTCTTTCACGCCTTCGTGCGTAAAGTTTACGCCGGTATGAATCTCCCAGGTGTTCTCCCACTGCCAGTGGCTGTCGAGGTGCAGGTATCCGGTTTCCAGATAGCCATCGAAATCGTAGAACCCGTACCAGTTGGCATGCGGACGAATTTCAAACAAATTCCACAAGTCGTCCGGACGGTAACGGCGGAACACGCGCCAGTCGTACTTGCGATATTCACGACGCGACAAGAAACCAACTTCCGGATTGAAGTTGCCCTGCACTTCGGTAAAACCAGCACTGAAATCCCAACCCTGATTGGAGTATAAGCCGCGAACACCAAATGCCTGATCATCGTCATTGATGCCGGGCGTGTCTGTCTGGGCGGCCCAACCGGAAATCAACCCGTCTGGGCCAATACCGAAACGGCCGTCAACAGAATAAGACCGGTTGTAGTCTTCGCCGGCTGTGTTGGTCACAGAGCCATCACCATCGCGCTCGACAAACATGACACCCACGGACGAGCGGTTAGGCAGCTCTTGATTAACTCGAGCAACAGAGAAATCATTTTGCGAGGCTACACCGGGCTCCATTTCAGTCCGCATACGCAACAGACCGATGTTGGTATTGTTGCCAACTTTACCGGTCAATCGAGCACCACCATTAATCGGAATTGCTGCGCCGCCTGCGCCGACACCAATACGGCGAGAGAAGAACAACTCGGCTTCACGCGGATTACCGACCGAGAACAGACCGGCATTTTCCAAAAAGAATGGTCGTTTTTCCGGGAAGAACAGGCTGAAGCGATCGAGATTCACTTGCTGATCGTCCACTTCCACTTGGGCGAAGTCAGTGTTGTAGGTGCCGTCCAGAGTCAGGCTTGGCGTTACACCCCACTTCAAGTCAAAACCGACTTCAGTGTTGTCCTGCGTAGTTGTCAGGTTACCGCCGCTTTTGGTTGCGGCTAACGCGTAAGGGCTAAATTGTAAGTTGCGCTGCGCCGGTGGGCGAATGCCCGAGATCCTGCCCGCATCGGAGACGCGCTGCAGGCTGTACTGACGATTCAATGGCGCCCAATAGGACGTCTCATTCAAGCGGCGGATGTTGCGCTGGAAATTTATACCCCAGGTTTGCTCATCGCCAGCACCATAACGCAGTGAAGAGAAGGGTATCTCCATCTCAGCGGTCCAGCCAATATCGCTGATCTGGGCCTCTACTTCCCAACTGGTATCCCAGTTCAGATTAAAACCACCGCCACCACCACCAAAGCCGCCACCGGAACCTTCGTTGGTGACCTGGGCGTCAAATTCAATACCGGCCGGGTTAGTGCCAAAGACGAACCCGTTTTGCCGATCCAGCAAGCCATCGATGATGACCTGAAAACTGTCGGTCTCGCTCAATGATGCATCTCGGCGGCTGTCAGAGACGATAATGCCGTTCGGATTATCGTCATAAGCGACCACGCCGATGTACAGGGAGTCACCGCGAAAGCCTACAAAGACTTCGGTGCGCTGAGACGCGGCCTGGCCTTCGTTCGGCTGCACCTGGGTAAACCCGGTAATCGGTGTCAGATTCGCCCAGGCACTATCACCCAGCACATCACCGTCAATGACCGGGATTTGTGTCAGTTCGCTCGCTGCGGCTGTGGGGGCCACACGCGTCTCTGTCAATTCCTGCGCCTGAATACCTGACCAGCCAAGAACTGTAGACACAGCGGTAGCCAGCACTGCCAGACGCGGCAGACGTAGTTACTTGTTCATTGCTTTTATCTCTCCTGGGGGGCAATGCGAGTCCGCTTTCCGAGCGGTCGCAAGTGGGCCGGTAAATTATCCCAAACATCCAGCAATATCAACCGCTTAGCGATAATCTGAAGGGTCTGAATGTAATACTTTGTAACGGCCTTCGGAGCCTCGCACCGGAACGTGGCAAAATACGCCAAGAGGTTGCCAACGTAGTGTGTTCAGCGCCCTCGGATTGCCCCGCCTGTGAAACAATAGACAGACAATAAAAAAACCAATTGCCAGACATCCGAGACAGCTGCAATAGGCCTTGCGCCTGTTGCACCAGCTATTTGAGCTATCTATTTGAGCGATCTTTTTGAACTACGCAAATCGCGTAGACGTACTCTTACATTAAGAGACCTTGCCAAAAGCGATCTTCCGCAGTGTACGGAAAACTTTAACGACTACGGCAAACACTGTAATATCCGGCGCCCGGTGCGCCGCAGTACATTGAGATGAGTCTGAAAAGTTACTTATATTGAGGAGAGCGACTGTGCTTAGAGCCTTACTGTTCCTGTTGTCGGGAACACTAACCCTTGCCGCCAGTGCCCAGGAAGCCGATAGCGAACGCGGCCAGGTACTGTTCACCAACGAATGTTCCCGCTGTCACGTGCCAGTCGAGATGGATGCTCGCCTGCGTGCCCGCTGGATGGGCCGCACGGGTCAGGAACTCTTCGAACAAATTCGCATGACCATGCCCGCGGAAACACCTGGGTCGCTTAGCGACGAAGAATACTATGACCTGACTGCCTATATTCTGGAGTCTGGCAACGTCGCAATCGAAGGTGGCACTTTGGCGCACGCTGAATTCGCCAATCTTGAGATCGATCCCCGCGAAGTTGCCGCCGTGACCAGCGATGCCAGCAGCCAGCCCTGGACGCATTTCAACGGCAACGTAAAATCCACGCGCTACATGCCGCTGGATCAGATCAACGCCGACAACGTTGCCGATCTGGAAATCGCCTGGACACTGGATACCGCACCATTCGGTCCGCAAGCTGAAACTTTCAATGTCACTACGCCACTCATGGTAAACGGCCGTCTGTTTGCTACTGCTGGCGCGACCCGCAACGTCATTTCGCTGGATGCCGCAACCGGCCAACTACTGTGGATGTGGCGTCCGGAAGAAGGCGAACGCTTCGATGACGCGCCGCGCAAGGGTTCTGGAAAAGGCATTGCCTATTACAACAATGGTGGTCAGGAAATCATCTTCACTATGACCCCGGGCTACTATCTTGTGGCCCTGAATGCGGTAACCGGTGATCCGGTAGAGTCGTTTGGCGCCGGCGGCTATGTCGACTTGCAACAGGGACTGCGCCTTGGACCAGGCCGCGAAGAGCTGGACATCGGTATCTCTTTTCCACCACTGGTTGTCGATGACGTGGTCATCGCCGGTGCTGCACACCTCGTTGGCATGCGTCCTGTTTCAGCCAGTAACGTCAAAGGCGATATTCGCGGCTTCAATGCCAACACCGGCGAACTATTGTGGACCTACAAGACGATTCCGGAGCCGGGGCAACTTGGCTATGAAACCTGGCTGGAAGATTCAGCCTCGTACACAGGCAATGCCGGAGTTTGGGCACCCATGTCGGCCGACCCTGATTTGGGCCTGGCTTTTCTGCCGGTAGAATCAGCCACCGGCGACCGTTACGGCGGCGATCGTCCTGGCGACAATCTGTTTGCCAGCTCTACTGTGGCGATCGATTACAAGACTGGCGAAATGCAATGGTATTTCCAGACCACCCACCATGACATCTGGGACTGGGATACACCTTCTGCACCGCTGGTCATCAACTTGCCTGATGGCACTCCTGCCGTCGTACAGACCTTGAAGCAGTCGCATCTGTTCATGTTTGATCCGGAAACCGGCGAGCCCCTGTTCCCGGTGGAAGAGCGCCCGGTGCCAAGCAGTGACGTCCCGGGTGAGCGCACAGCAGCAACACAACCATTTCCATTGTTACCGGCGCCCTATGATCGTCAGGGTTTCCAGAAAGATGACCTGATCGACCTGACTCCTGAGATCAAGCGTCGTGCTGAGAAAATCGCTGCGGACTATCGCTTCAGTGAATTGTTCTCGCCACCGTCGCTGTATCAGGACCCGCAAGACGGCACATTAGGAACCTTGCACCTGCCCTCGTCGACCGGCGGTTCCAACTGGGAAGGCTCGGCCTACGATCCGGAAACCGGCATCATCTATGTCCCCTCGCGCACAGCAACCAGCGTGCTGTCACTGGTCAATGATCCGGAAGCATCCAGCGTGCGCTATATTCAGGGCGGCGGCCGCACACCATCTATCGATGGTATTCCACTGGTCAAGCCACCGTGGGGTCGCGTTACGGCGATCGATCTGACCAGCGGCGAACACGTCTGGCAAATCGTCAATGGCGACACCCCGGAAGAGATCAAGAACCATCCACTGCTGGAAGGCGTTGATCTGCCTCCCACTGGCAAGCCAACCCGGTCCGGCCTGATTGCTACCAAGAGCCTGTTGTTCTTTGGTGAAGGTCCAGGCGGTGATCCAGTACTGCATGCCGTTGATAAAGCCACTGGCGACACTGTCGCCAATATTGCGCTGCCAGCCTCGGCCACCGGTGTACCGATGACTTACATGCTGGACGGCAAGCAGTACATCGTCATGGCAGTCAGTGACTTTCGTAACCCGGCCAGGATCGTGGCGTTGGCATTGCCGTAACTACTGTCTTGTTCTGAGTTAGCGCTAACGCTGGCTTATTGAATAAATTCAAAGCCCGACACTGTAGAGTGTTGGGCTTTTTTATTGGTTGATCGTCTTTTTTAGAGTGAGTGCGCATGAGGCGTATTTGTCCGCTCCTGCTCGCCGCGCCCGTCCCGGGTTCCCTCTCTACACAAAGCAGCCACGGCTAACGCCGAGTCTGTTTGCTGCGTTCGGCGCTGGCGCTCTTACGCAGGAGCAGACAAACACACCCCATGCTCACCAGCCGGCGAGTTCATTGTCCTTTTGCAATTTGGCGGTTTCTGAGTGCAGCAACATGTCGCCATAAGCTCGCGCTTATCCGCCAATTAATTAGCGTTTCCATTTTCAGACAGAGGAATACCTCTTCATTTCGCATATATACAACCACTTACAAGTCTTCAGCCGACTCGGAGCCAGAGTCAGGGATGCGGGCTGCGCGAGCCCACCGTCAAAGGCCAGCACCGAGCGCAGCAAAAAGACGGTGGCGCAGCCAGCGGCTTCTTTGCGGAGAGAGGGCACCCGGGACGGGGGCTGGACAGGTGGGCTCGAGCGGTCTGTATCTCTGACTCGAAAACAAAGCCATCACGACACCGCCAATAACTACAAAATCACAATCAATCGACCCATAGGCTTGCCATCCCCGACCTACCGCCATTAAATAGCCTCTAATACTTGGCAAAACAAAAACAAGCAGACTATACTGTATATCCATACAGTTATCGACTAACAAATAAAACACAGATTGAGGGTTCTCCCTATGCCCACTATGCCTGCTAACGCGAAACAGTCCCCCACTCCTCAAGAGCGCGACAAACGTTGCTGGTGGCCCGGCGATGATCCGCTGTACGTGGCTTACCATGATGAAGAATGGGGCGTCCCGGTATGGGACGATCAAAAACATTTCGAATTCTTGTGCCTTGAAGGCCAACAGGCAGGGCTCAGCTGGATAACGGTTTTACGTAAACGAGAGAATTACCGGCGCGCTTTCAAAGATTTTGATCCGGTCAAAGTCGCCCGCATGCGTGACAGCACACTGGAGAAATTACTCACCGACACCGGCCTGATCCGCAATCGTGCCAAAATATTTGCTGTACGCAATAACGCCAAACTCTTTCTCGAGCTCCAGCAAGAGCGCGGTAGCTTTACAGATTACATATGGTCGTTCGTCGGCGGCAAACCACTCGACGGCAAGCGCAAGCAGCGTGGCGACGTGCCAGCAACAACACCGGAAAGCGATGCGCTGTCCAAAGATTTGAAAAAGCGCGGTTTTAAATTTGTTGGTAGCACCATCTGTTATGCGCATATGCAGGCTGCCGGGCTTGTCAATGATCACACAAGTAATTGTTTTCGCTATCGAGAAGTCAAAAAATGCCAATAGCAACTCATGCTGGCACTAACCTTGGGAGAAATGGAAAATGATTGGATACATCACGCTGGGCACAAATGATTTGCAAAAATCAGCGGCTTTTTATGATGCTTTACTGGGAGAGCTTGGCGCCAAGCGCTTCATGGAAACGGAAACCTTCATCGCCTGGTCTATCGCACCGGATCAACCAGGCTTCTCCATCACCAAACCATTTGATGGACAAGCCGCTACTGTCGGCAATGGCGTAATGATTGCCTTGCAAGTCGACAGCAAAGAAAAAGTAGATGCCATGTATAACAAGGCCATCGAACTGGGTGCTACAGATGAAGGCCCGGCCGGCCCACGTGGAGACAATTTTTATGGCGGTTATTTTCGTGACCTGGATGGCAACAAGTTAAACTTTTTCTGCATGCCCTGATTGTTTTCTGGCCAAGGGCATTACTCAGCCGGTAGGCTAACTTGCTGAAAGAAAAGGACTGGCGCTTCGATTTGGAGGCGTCGGTCTGATTTCTACTCACCACTACAGGTTGCTGATTTTACTATCCAGTTCGAACCCACGATCCGTCACAATGCGTTCCAGCACGACGATACGTTCTTTCAGTGCTGCGACTTCTAATTCCAATTCAGCAGTAGACTGCTGGCTTATCTCATCATGCAGTGCACCCAACTTCTTGTGTACGCTGCTCTTGTATTTAAAATATTGATTAATAAAAACAATCAAACTGACCGGCAACATCACGGCCATCATCACAGCAAAGAGTTCAAGTGCCTCTGACATAGCTGTTTTCCTCTGGTTATTCGTCCTCTTCCAATTCACGCTGCAATCGGGCAAACGCTACAGAATTCATTTCCTGAGCGCGCTTGCCAAACACTATTTTGTGGAGAGTGTCAGCGATCTCTTCCTGAAAACTTTCAGTGTCCAGATAGGCAGCAACGAAGCCATCTGTTGGATCAAGCGCACGCTGCTTTAAGTCCAGTCGATGATCTTCAGTAATGATGATAACCGGAGTTGGCGTCCGCATCGGGCTTCTGCGTTCTTCCTGACGCAAGCGATACAGGAACTGGTCACGAGGGCGCTTGTAATTATTCCAACCCGTAACAATGCAAGACAGACGGTTGGTCAGAAAACCAAAGCCGCGATCATACTGATGCAACGCTTCTATTGCGTTGGTCTCATTGTAAGTATTGATGGCTGTATAAAGGCCAGTCTGACCAATTAGTCTGGCGCATTCATCCACCATTTCATTGTTCAGATCGTAAAGTAGTACAACAGGTTTAAAACTCATAGTTAGTATCTGTAGGTTCGCTCTTGCCCAAGCCGCTGTGATCCGAGACTCTGGAGGCTTAAGACTTTATAGACTTCACAGCGAGGTGCAATGCAGTCCATTTCGGCCTATTGGATTTTATTTTTGTCAGTTACAACCAATGTATTGTGGTCAGTCACTGCCACTTGTCAAAGTGCTTTCCACGATGGCTTCCCACATGGATCTCCTACAAGCACCCTGCTCAGTCAGCAGCTGATTTGAAGATCACATTGCTGGTGATCGGGTCACGCGTCGTTCGCGTTTCATTCGCCGGGACTGCCGTATCTTCAAAGCCAAAGCTTATCCCGAATAATATCTTCGTGCCATCTTGAATATCGAACGCATCACGCACCAACTCAGGGAAATTGCGCATGGTACCCATAGGGCAGCTATGTAGCCCGAATGCTACCAGTGTCAGCATCAGATTCTGTGCCCACATGCCCACATCCAGCGCGACCGTGGTGCCAAAATTGGGATTCATACCAATGAAGGCGATATGCGGCGCATCGAAGAATTCAAAATTGCGCAGAACCGCGCGCATACGCCCTTCCCGATCATGCCGCTCGATACCCATCTTGGTATACAAGGCTACAGCACAATCCACCTGACGCTGGCGATATTCATCCGCAAAATCACCGCGATACTCGTAGTCCGGGTTGGGCGTCTCGCCAGCCTTCATTTTAGCTACCATTTGCTCACTCAATTGGTCTTTGAGTGCGCCTGAAGCGACGTACACTTTCCAGGGCTGCACATTGCAGTTGGACGGTGCCTGAGCGGCAATAGTAAAGATACGCTCGAGCATTTCCGGCGGCACTTCTTTTTGCAGAAAGCCACGCACAGAACGCCGCTCATAGATCGCGTCTACAAGCGGCATGGCCGGATCATTCTTGCTCTTCATAGAACTGTCAGTCACGGCTCCCCCTGCTGTGTTGTCGGTGTACTGCTTTAACTGTGCTTCGTAATCCAAGGCTACGCATTAGCTAAGAATACGGCCGCCATCGACGTCGACAGTAGTGCCGGTAACAAAGTTGTTATTCATAACGAAGAGCAAGCCTTGCGCCACTTCACCGGAAGTGCCCGGTCGCTTGATCAAATGGGTTGTGGTCATGGCATTCAGATTGGCTTCTTTCTCATCACCCATAAAATCGAACATGGCTGTGTCTACCGTTCCAGGTGACACCACATTCACGCGAATCGGTGCCATCTCAACTGCCAGGCAGCGCACCAGGTTTTCAACCGAAGCACCTACACAGCTCAGTGGCGACTGGGCTGGTTTGATCTTGCGTGCCGGTGAGCCGCTCACCAGAGTTACAGCGCCATCAGCGGCCAGATACGGTGCGCCAGTACGTACTACTTTGCAATAACCCCACAACTTGTCATATGCCGCTTTGAATTGCTCATCCGTCTGCTCCAGAAAGGGTTTCAGCGTGCGCTCACCACCCACAGCGGCAGAAACCAGATGGTCAATCGTACCGACTTCCTCAAATATCTTTTGCAACGCTTCGGCATCATGTGTGTCGGCCTGACGCACCTCGAATTTGCCGTTGGCTACCGTTCGGGCTTTTTCCAAATTGGCTTCGCTACGCCCTGCTGCCCAAACTTTGGCGCCTTGTTCCGCCGCGGCAATAGCTGTGGCTAAACCAATGCCGGCAGTGCCTCCGATGATGACGACGTTTTTACCGGCGAGTGTTGCTGCTGTCATGCTGCTCTCCTTGACTAAGTTGTTATTCCCATTGGGGTTTTGTTGTTTTCAATGCTGTAGATAGTTCGACCGAAATAAATGCTGGCCGGAGCCAATTTAGCTAGTTATCTGATCCTGCGAGGATGCTACCATATCACGCTCTGATGCCCCGCATTTGCCATCTCTTCTGAGGAGTTAGCCATGACCCGTAGCCTGCCATTGATAAGCCTTGCTGTACTGTTGAGTAGCTGTACCTGGGTGCAACTCACCGCTGAAGGCGAAACTGTTGAGGTTGCTGTGGCGGCCGCGGTGACGCAGTGCACGCGCCTGGGTCGCACGACCGCACGCACGATGGATGATGTGGCGACTGTAGACCGCAGTGGTAACCGTCTGCAGGAAGAACTCCTGGTACTGGCTCGCAATGATGCCGGTGCCATGGGTGGCAATACCATAGTCCCGGAAACCGTCATCCGCGATGGCGTTCAGGCTTTTATTGTCTACCAATGTCCATAGGTCCAGAGCAAGCAATATAATTTTCATGTAACCCCGCTAGCGGCGATGAACCCAATCGCCCCAGCCTGCGACCTTTAAAAAAACAGTAAATACTTGCCCCGCTGTTATGGCGGTACCGAGCATTTGTTCTATAATGGGCGGTCGGTAAGCGAGCCGACCCTCCCTAGTCGCCGAGTGGATAATAATAATGGATAGCCTCCTACTCAAGCTGAGCGCCGCCTTTGCACGGGCGCCAACCAGCATGCTGCGCTTCAGACTTGCTGTTCTCACTGGATTGGTTCTGATATCCGCACTATTGATCTGGGGCATTTTTACCCGCACTGAACTGGATATGACCGCCGACAGCTTCCTCGATCAGGATGACCCGGCGATGTACGCGCTCAATGAGTATCGTCGCCAGTTCGGCAGCGATGATTCAGTATTCCTGGTCTATCGCGCCAAAGACGGTGATGTGTTCTCACGCGAATCTTTGCAGGCCGTACAACAGCTCACCGATGACCTGCGCTACTGGCAGCAATTGAATCCAGCCGACTACCCGGACAGCATCAATGGCATCCCCGTCGATCTGACCGAGCTGAACCATATCCGCCGCGTGCAATCCATCGCCAACCTCCGCTATCAGGAGAATACGGGCGACACCTTGCTCTCCAATCGCCTGGTGCCGGAACCATTACCTGACTCGGCAGCTGAACTGGCACAGATCAAACAGCGAGCACTGGAACAGGAAGATTACCTGCTCGGCTTCTACTCGGCCGATGCGCGCTATGCCGCGGTCATGATTCAGACGGATTTTGGCGCCCAACCAGTGGATGATTACGTGCCTGCGGTCGATGCGAGCGATGTTTCGCTGGATGACAGCTTTTCAGATTTCAGCACCGGATTTGATGAAGCTACTTTCGACCTGGAATTCGATGAATCCGCTGCTATTCAGGAAGTCACCTTTGAGCCAGTCAACATGCTCGGCTACACCAACTTCCATATTGCCTCCAAAGCCATCTACGAAAAATACGCCGATCAGTTCGAATACTTTCCCGTCGGCAATCCCCCCATGATGGAATACATGATGGAGACGCTGACTGAAATGCAGGTACTTGGCCTGCTGATGGTGCTCATCTTCACTATCTTGCTATGGATACTGTTTCGCTCGTTCAGCGCCGTGCTGTGGCCCATGCTGACTATCGCCGCCAGCATGGTCTGGACCTGGGGTATTACCGTCTGGCTGGGCGTGACGATTTCACAAATGATCTCTCTAACTGTTTTGCTGGTGTTTGCCGTGGGTATTGCTGACTGTGTTCATGTCATGAGCGCCTATTTCAGTTTTCGCCGGGATGGCAAAGCCCATCACGAAGCACTGGAACTGTCTTACGGCAAGACTGGCCTGGCGATCCTGATCACCACGGTGACCACCATGGCTGGCGTGCTGGCACTAACTACGTCGGATCTTGTGCCGATCAAGGTCTTCGGCTTCATGTCGGCGGCCGGCGTCTTCATGGCCTTCTTTTTTACTATTGTCTTGCTGCCGATCTTGCTAGACCTGTGGCACCCCGGCGCCCCCGATGCCAATGACGCCAGCCTCGCTGATCGCCTCGGCAAGCGCTGGCACAAGCTGGGCGGTCGCCTGCAAGCGGCGGTGGCTGGTCTGTACATTATTGCCGCTTTCAGTCTGCTCGGCCTCGCCGTTGGTGGCTACATCGTCGGCATCACCGTACTCACCTATATTGTCGTGAACTGGCAACAACAGATTCTCCATCACGTACCTTTCATAGTGGCCAGACGCCCGGTGACCATTTGCCTGATCTTCGCCAGTGTTTTCTTATTGTGCGCCTACGGTACCAGCCAGGTGCGGATCGACAGCAATATGACCGAACTGACACGGGAAGGCAGCTCGATTCGTGTGGCCTATGAAGTAGTCGATGAAAACATGGCCGGCGCCCAGTCCATGGTTGTTATGGTCGACACCGGCGAAATAGACGGTCTTTATAATCCGGAGTTGCTGCAAGCCATCGACGCTTTGCAAACCCGCATCGAGACACGCTATGCCGATCAGGTCACGCGCACCAATTCGTTGGCCAATATTGTCAAAGATACCTATCAGATCATGAATGACGATGATCCGGGTTTTTATCGCGTTCCTGATTCTGAACAGATGATTTCCCAACTGCTTTACTTGTTTAACAGCGCCAATCCGGAAGATCGTCGCAGCCTGGTATCGGATGACTATAGTCGGTCTCACATCACCCTGAACATTTACAACGCAGGCTCTTATCAATACCAACGATTCTTTGATGAAATCTCCGAAGATATTGAGGTGACGTTTGGGCCGCTGGAGAGCCAGTTCCCGGAACTGGATGTCTATCTGACGGGCTCACTGGCGCTACTCATGCGCATGACCGATGAAGTGGCACGCTCGCAATTCTCCAGCTTCGCCTTTGCAATTGGCGTGATCAGCCTGATCATGATTTTCACTCTGGGTTCGCTGCAGGGCGGTTTGCTGGCCATGGTGCCAAACGTTATCCCGGCCTTGTTGGGTTTCGGGTTGATGGGCTTGATGGGCATTTCTCTGGATACTGACACGCTACTCATCGCACCGCTGATCATCGGTATTGCTGTGGATGATACGATCCACTTTATGACCCACTATCGCGTTGAACTCATAAAGACTGGCAGTATCAGCAAGGCGCTGGAATCAACTATCCATGATGTTGGGCAGGCCGTTATGTTCACCACTATGGTACTGGGCCTGGGTTTTGCCCTGCTGAGTTTTTCCGACTATCTCGGTATGGCCAAGATGGGCTTCTTCGGTTCTGCCGCCATCTTTGTTGCCCTGCTCTGCGATCTGTTCCTGATACCTGCGATGATCATGATTTTCAAACCCACATTCGGCGTTAAAAATGCCGATACCCGACTTGTCTACCAGGAGAATCCAGCATGATTTTCACACGCACACTGCTCGCCTGCCTGTTACTGTTGCCGAGCGTTGTCAGCGCGCAAGACATCTCTGGACGTGAAATTATGGAGCGAGTAGAAGACAATCAACTGGCCACTTCCGATTCCGCTTTTAACCGTATGCAACTGTCTACCTGCCGGTTTGGCATTAGTGACAGTCGTATTACTTGTGCCGAACGTCCACGCGTCAAGGCACTGGAATCCGTCAGCAAGAATTACGGCGAGAACAACAAGGACACCAAAGGCGTCACTATCGTTCTGGAGCCACCCGCCGAACGCGGCATTGGCATGCTGACCTACACCTATGACGACTCCGCTCGAGACAATGAAACCTGGCTGTATCTGTCGGCGCTGGGTCGCGTGAAGCGTATTGCCAGCGGCAACTCTGACGATGATTCCGAACCCGCATCCCTGTTCGGTTCCGAGTTCACTACAGAAGATACTGATACCGGCAAGCTCGACGAATATGAGATTAATCTGCTCGAAGAAACCACAGAAGCCGGCCGTGATGTCTGGAAAGTGGAACTGATTCCCAACGCAGAACGCGCACGTAAATCCCGCTATTCGCGCACGGTGAATTACATCGATCAGGAACGCCTGGTGCCGCTCAAGGTCGAGATGTATGACCAGTACGATACCGAGATTAAACGTTTGGTTGCCAGTCGGGTTGAGCAGATTAACGCTGCCTGGATGGCGCGTTCGTTGACCATGATGAACCTGGTCACCAACCGGCTATCCAATATGGCTATTCTGGAAATTCATACCGACATTGATGTCGAAGATGAGTTTCTTACACAACGAACATTGACCGACGTCGCTTTCCGTGAGGCTGAGCTGCAAGAACTGCGCGCCCAGGTCGACTGATCTTCGCCATGCCCCGCCTCCCCCGACTACTGCTCTGCTCGGCTGTCTTTGTACTGAGTCAGCCCACCTTGGCCCAGGACAGAGATGCAACCATACTGAGTGATGATGTCACGCTGGGTACTGACTTCGGTTTTGAAGATGACCTGTTCGCCGCACCATTTGAGGAAAGCGCGGATCAGGAAGCAAACTGGTGGGATGACTTCACTTTTCGTCTCACGCAGCAGCTCTCGGGGCAGATTAACAATCACAGTATCGACCTGGCACCGGGTATTACCCTGCCACGCGAGTCTGAGCTGGAAACCAATCGCCTTGGCATTAACGTGCGCTATCAAAACCCATTTGCGCCCGGCTGGTTGCTGCAAGGGAGCGCCCAGAGCCGCATCTATTGGCCCGAAGACTATGAGTACAAGGCCAATAATGATCACATTGAAACCGAATCCCGGGTTAATGAATTATTCGTGCAACGCAGTTTCGCAACTCAAAGCCTGAAGTTTGGTCGTCAGACGGTGGTGTGGGGAGAGACAGTTGGCAACTCCGTACTTGATGTTATCAATCATGTGGAGTTTCGAGATTTCACGATTATTGATATCGAAGATGCCCGGTTAAACCAGTGGATGCTGGTCTGGGATTATTTTGGCGACGATAACAGCAGCCGTTTTTCCACATTCCTCAATCTCTATCCTGAATTCAACCCCGCGCCAGTACGCGGCAGCCCTTTGTTTTTCGACCCCGGCTATAACCTGCCCGATTATGATCGGGACAATGACGTCATACTGGAAATTGGTACGCAGTGGCGACGCTCATTTGCAGGTAGCGACATCGCGTTGATGGCGGCCTATCTGTATGAGAACCAGTTACGCTACGAGCCACCACTGCCCGGCGAAGCCGATGCCACTCCGGACATCAATGATTTTCTGTTGTTGGGGTTTAGCGCCAATCGCGCCATCGGCAATTGGCTACTGAACTTTGATCTGGCCTATAGCCACAATGTACTGGCTGACAGCTTTGCGTTTCCGGGCACCAGCGGCTTGTCGCAACCATCGAGTGTACGTCGGGATCAGCTCGGCACTTCGTTTGGTTTTGAGTACGCGATTAACAATGAGCAAAGCGTCAGTCTGGGCGTTCAGGCACAGAAATTCGTGGACTCCGATAACAACCCGGCAAGCGTGAGCAGTGATGAGGTTTTAGGTAGTTGGCTACTGCGCTACAGCAACAATTTGCGCAATGGCGATCTGGTGCTGTCATCAACCCTGCAGGGAGATCTTGACGCAAATTCGCTACTGGCCATGTTTGGCGCTGATTACACACTCAATGACAATTGGTCTGTGAATGCGCAGATTATCGCCATTGCCGCCAGTGACGATTCACCTTTGCTTCTGTTCGCTGACGATCTCCGCCTTGGCCTGACACTAGCCTATGCTTTTTGACTAGCCAGCAGTTAGACGCTGGCTGCACTTATACCGCACGCCAGCTTGATACCAACGTCAATACACCAATTACAACAAAACTCACCCCGGCAATGGATTGCAGGATGCGTGGGTTGATATAGGCCGACAGCATCGAGCCCGCGAGCACGCCGATGGCGCTGGCCACAATCAAGGCTGCAGAGGCTGCCGCGAACACCATTGTTTTACTGACTTCACGGTCGGTGGCGAACAACATGGTGGCGAGCTGTGTCTTGTCACCAAGCTCAGCTAAAAAAACTGTTGCGAAGATAGTAAAAAAAACCTGCCAATTCATTGGCGTAACTCCTTAGTAAATTCAAATACGCAAAAATGCAAAAGGCCCCGTTGCAGTCTTGCGAACGAGGCCAGTAGCGGTAAATCAGTGTCGTTTCGATAGAGCTTAGTTTAGCGCTCGCGAGAACCAGGATTCTAACAATTCTCGCGTCATGATGCCGCTATGGGATTGCATCTCATGATTGGCATCAAAGAAGTAACTGCGTGGTAATTCGCCAAACCAGTTAGGGTCGATGGTGTAGCGCAGGCGTTCGGTAAAACTGTCGGCGAACATCCAAGACTCTCGACCCGCCAATTCAAAGTCTTCTAGAAACTCGGACGCTTCGACACGCTCTTCAAGCGGATCTGTAGAGATCAATACAAATGGCAAGTCCGGGTTGGCCTTGAGGAGCTCGCCCATCATATCCAGCTCCACCAGACAGGGCGGACAATCGACCGACCACAAGCCAACAAGAAATTCTTGACCAGCAAAGTCAGCCTTTATTTTGGCAAAGCTGTCGTTCGTGAATGGCAAGAAGTTATCTTCCTGCGCGCTTGCCGATGCTACCAGCCAGCAGCTGACAATAACCGAGAGCAGAGTATTCGGGATTTGTTTAATCACTGAACTCTTAATCACTGAATTCACCTGTCACTTGTTTGCGAATTGGGGTGAACACATAACCGGACTCTTCGGTTTTCCAGCTAAGATAAAGCTCATTATCTGATTCACTATCGGACTCTACTATCAGCGGATGGTCAGAACCCTCAACAGTGCTGGCCAGTACCTGGGGAGTCGACCAATTGCGACCCTCGTCGTCGGAGGTGATCAACTGCACATCAGTCTGCATACCATTGAACCCCTTCCACACCAAAAACAGCGTTCCGTCCTTGCTTGCCAAATAGGGATGTCCAGCACCGGCGCCGCCATCGACCTGATAAACATCATGGGGCTGCTGGTCGGCGAAAGAGAAGCGGCCATAGTAAATGCCCTGATGGGCATCGCCGTTGCTAAACCAGGCCATGTGGTAATCATCACTATTATCGCCTTGAATCATGGTTGGGCCATGATGAGGGCAGGCATTGATTTGCCATTCATCATAACTGGCCCGGTGCATCTCGGTCATCTCGCCTTCCGGCGTTAATACTGCAATCGCATGATCACGCGTGGTTACACCGAATATCTGGCGCCACATAATAGCGATATTGTCTGGACCACGCGGGGCGATGGCGATACGACAGCATTCACAGCTGTGATTGGCGACCCGATAGTTTTCAGAAAACGTGGCACCTCCGTCGCGAGAGACGGCATAGTAAACAGCGGCACCACTGTAGTCATCGCCTGCTTCTATACTGGCTTCAAGATCGCGCTTGTCGATCCAGGTCATATAGAGCAAACCGGATTCAGTCTGATACAGGGATTCAAAGCGGTGACCAGTAAACAGGCCATCATCATTGATAGTTCGCGGCTCGCTGAACGTTGCTCCGCCATCGACGGAGCGGCTAAAACGAATCTCGCCAGTAAAGCGCGGTGATGTTTTCTTGGTCCAGGACACATAGACTTCATTGTTATCCACTAATATCTTGGGCCGATTCTCGCCATTGAATTCAGCGTCTTCGGCCACTGGATTCACTTTTACAGGAGTTGAATACTGGCTGCCATAATCATCCGAATGGCTAACATAGACATGTTTGTCTTGTACAAAGGCTACCCAGAGTCGACCCTGATCATCGACAGCCGCCGAAGGAGCATTTCCGCAATGCACAGAAACCGTGCTGGCATCCTCGCAAGCAGCTGCCTGAGTAGCAGATCCTGTCAACAACAATGCCCCGATAAACAGGGCATTGAATAATTGAGTCACGTAAGTCTTACGCTTGTTGAGCATGTAATCCCTCACTAGAAATCGTAAGAAAAGTTAGCGTAAAAAGTTCTTCCCGGCCATGGATGCGCCACATAGGCAACCTCATCGGTCAGATTGTCGATACCAGCACCAAGCGACAGGCCGTTAGCGAAACGATACGAGGTACGCAAACCAATTCGCTCATAACCATCCTGGGCACCGTAGACATTGTCTTCGGTATCTGTATTGTCTGTACGCCCAAAACTATCAGAAGCATACTGAAAATTCATACCCATGTTCCAGTCATTAGTGAAATTATAGGTGGCCAGTAAGTTTCCGCGCCATTCCGGCATACGCGGGTATACGTTACCCTCAATGCTGGGGTCTGGGGCGTTCTTGACGATCAAGGAATCGGTGAACACAACATTGAAGCGAATATCCAGATTGTTGATGAACAGGTCATCCGCATTGGTGATAAATTCAACACCGCTGGTTTCAATTTCGCCGACTGGAATAAAGGTGCGCAGCGAAGTACCACCATCGAGAATCGTTGCCTGCGCCTCGATAACGTCTTCAATAGTTTCCTGAAAATAGTTCACTCGAACCAATCCGCTATCGATAGTGCGCTCCACTGAGACGTTGTGATGCAAGCCCGACTCAGGCGCCAAACCGGGATTGGCCACACTGATTGAGTTATAAGCCTCGTACTGGCTGAACAGTTCCTCAACAATCGGGAAGCGATAGGCCCTTGCAAAAGAGTAGCGCAATGCCCAGTCACTGTTTGGCTGATAACCTATTGAAAATTTGGGTGAAACCTTGTCGCTGGAGCGAGTTGGTACATTGACGACCTCAAAAGCCGAGGTAGCAGGATCGTCGTCACTGTAGTAACCATTGCTACTCTCGAAATCCTCATAGCGCACGCCGAAAGCCGTGTTCCAGTACCGATTAATCTCCCAGTCCAATTGCGCGAAGGCGGCAAAAATTTGCGTCTCACCACCACTGCGCGATGTATAGGCAGTTTTTTCACCAGCTTGATAATTTGCTGAGTCATAAACATCGAGATTCAACTCGTAAGCTTCGTGACGCAAACCAGTGGTCAATGCCAATCCCGGCACAGTCAAGTCATTGAAATACAGTTTGACCTCGGCGGTATCCCAGCCGGTATCACCGAAATCACTTACCTGCCCTGTCAATGTGTGTGCAGGATCATTCGGATGGGTGCTTGAGCTACGCGATTCATCACGCAGTACTGCAAAACGGCTGACATTGGCTTCAAGCTCAATGCTCTCGGTCAAATCACCACGCAGACGCAAACCGACATTGAGGCTGTCGCGTTGCAGATCATTGCTTGCAAAACGACTGGCTGGCACAAAGAACTGCTCGCCGTTATCAATCACATGTCCGCTGTATACAGTGTTGCCAGCCGTGTCACGTAGATAGGAATTGGCTGAATCGTTAACTGAACGTCGGTCTTCATAAGCCAGATTAAGCAATGTGCTCCAATTACCAAAATCGTGACCAAGCTTGAATTTGTAGTTGTTGGTTTTGGTATCAACAATGCCGGTATCCATGAACCAGTTCATAGATTGGCTGCGATCATCATTGCCGACAATTGATCCGGTCACCACCTGCGGGTTAGCAGCACTGCTACTGCTGCCGGCGCGGAAAGTCTGTGGTTGTGCTTCATTGTCGAGACGGTTCACTGAAAAATAGACTGAGGTATCACCAATTTTGTCGCCGTAGGAAAAGAAGCTCTTATAGCCCTGAACGCTGCCGTCAAAACCGTAGGCATTGAAATCCTGGGTAAATACAGAACTGTCAAAATGGAATTCGCGCTGTTGGGGGATCGCGGTTTCGATCTCCACAACACCGCCCATGGCATTGCCGCTGTATTCAGCGGAAAACGGACCATATATCACTTCGACCTGGGCAATCTCGCTGGACGACACCATGGTCCAGCGCGGTGCGCCATTCCAGCGTGATTGAAGCAAGTAGTGCAGAGGCACGCCGTCGGCAAATACCATAGATCGAGAGGTTTGAAACATATTGGAGCCGCGCATCCCCAGCACACCATTGGAATCACCAATAAAACGGCGACGAATGACGACACTCGGTTCAAATTTCACCACATCTTCTGTGGTGGCCACGTTGATGGCACGGAAATCTTCCTGATTCAAAACACTGATCGGGCTGACGCTGTTAGCGCGTTGATCGCTCTCGCTACCCCATATGACTATCTGCTCTACTTGTTGTTCCTGAGCGGACACGCTGGAGCTGGCGGCAGCGATTGCTGAGCCAAGTAATAAAGTTTTAGCTGCAACTTTGAACTGGTTATTCATGGATATCGGCCTGATTTTCGTTGTTCGGATGCAGGCATTGTAGTGTGTGGCAAGGGGGGCGCTATGTGACAAGATGTCGCATTGCTGCTTTAGCCTGAAAAATACTCATAACTATCTGTATTTATGTGGTTTTTTATATGTGCGACATAGTGTCGCAGGGGGCTTCGGGGGGCTGTTTGAGCGAGTTTCGGAGCGCGGACTACTTCCCGCAGTCACCCAACAGCACATTGCCTTGCGTGTAATTCGTCTTGGACAGCAGGCCGCCTCAAGTTTTTGCCGTACGCAGTCGTAATCATCCGTAATTCTACCAAGTCGGTATTAGGCTCAGTTTCATAACAAGTAGGCTATAGCAATGTCCGCGGATACAGCACCAGTTCTAATAACCAAGAATGACCCATCACAATCTGCATGCCAGAACGAAATATTCATTGCCAGACAACCTATTTTCAATGCGCAGGAAAACGTCGACGCCTACGAACTTTTGTTCCGAAGCAATCTGGACAATCACGCCATGTTTATCGATGGTAACGTGGCCAGTGGACAAGTCATCGTCAACTCTTTCGTCGATATGGAGATCGACGCTATCACCGAAAACAAACTGGTGTTTGTCAATCTGACGCGCGACTTTCTTACTGGCAAGTTACCTTTACCACTACCACCAAATGTGTTGGTAGTCGAAATACTCGAAGATGTTGTAATCGACGATGAGGTACTACAAGGCGTTAAGAAACTTTCCGAGCGTGGCTATACAATTGCCTTGGACGACTACGTGTTCGGAGCTGACAAAGCAGCCTTGTTTGAACATATCGATATCATCAAAGTTGATATACGTGAATGCGATCTCTCGCAATTGGCCAGGCAAGCGGCAGAACTGAAAGCAGCCGGCGTCAAGTTATTGGCGGAGAAAGTCGAAACCAGGGAGGAATACAATCAATGTATCGAAGCCGGATTCGAACTGTTTCAGGGGTACTATTTTAGTAAGCCCACGTTGATTTCCGGTCAGGCTATAAAACCCAATCGAATGTCATTGCTGCGCGTTCTCGCGACACTGGAAGATCCATCCTGTTCCATCGAAGTGATTGAAGATCGAATCAGCCAGGACGTTAGTCTGAGCTACAAGATGCTGCGCATCGTCAACTCTGCCTTTTACAACATGAAACGGGAAATAGAATCGGTAAAACAGGCGGTAGTTGTATTGGGTCTGGATACTGTGCGCGACTGGATGGTTATCATTATGTTGACTGACATTGACGATAAACCTTCCGAACTCATTGCTTTGTGTTTGCAAAGGGCTAAAACAATGCAATTGCTGGCAACCGACTACAAACTAAGCCCGGACTCCTGTTTCACAATTGGTCTGCTGTCGTCGATTGATGCCATACTCGATCAGCCCATGGAAACAATACTGACAGAGCTTCCCCTTTCCACGGAGATCACTGAAGCGCTACTCACCTCAAGCGGCCAAGCTGGCAGTATGCTGGGGGCTATCAAGGCTTTCGAGCGGGGCGAGTGGGAATTCGTTGTCAAAAGCGCCTTTAATGCAAAGAAAATCAGCGAATGTTATTTGCAGTCTATTGTATGGACCAGAGATCTATACGAGCAGATAAAAATCTCGTAGCACTCAATAGCTTCATTTTTGCTGAACACGCGATAGAGTGCTTGCCATTCTAGCCAGTAGTGACTACTGGCCTATAGAAAACGCTCTGGATTCAGTCTCAGAACTTATGCTTCTGATAAAAGATATCCGCGTCGAACTCATCTTCCCAGTTCGCCACGGCAGTTGAGACCGATAGATCCCCTCCAATATTGACTGCGGTCCGCAGCATATCCAGCGGACGATCAAAAGGCAGAATAAAGCCGATCACCACAGCGATTTGTTCTGGCGAAATTCCAATTGTTTCCATAACAGCTGCCATCAGAAACAAAGATGCCCCCGGTACTGCCGCAGTACCGACAGAAACCAAAGTCGTCGAGCCAGCGATCAGGATATAATCAGCCAGACTCAAATCGATACCAAATGCCTGAGCTGCAAATACCGACACAATACCCACATACAACGCGGTGCCATCCATATTGATCGTCGCGCCGAGCGGCAATACTGTCGAGGCAACCAGCGGTTTGATTCCGAGATTTTCCTCAGCCACCGACATGGACACGGGCAAAGTTGCAGAACTGGAAGACGTGGAAAATGCTACCAGCATGGCATCTCTGGCACCTTTGAAAAACTGCACAGGCGAGAGTTTGAGCATGAGCTTTATGATTAAAAAGCCATGCACAATAACAAGATGCGCGAAACAGGCCAGCACGACACATAAGGCCAACGTCACCACATCCAACAATGCTGATACGCCCTGGGTACCAGATACCCAGGCGATCAAGGCAAAGACACCAAACGGCGCAACTTCCATGACCCAGTGCGTGATCTTGAGCATCGTCTCGGAACCGGCAGCCATCAAATCAGCAATCGGTTTGCCTTCATCACCGATGTGCAACAAGCTGATCCCCAAAAGCAATGCGAAGAAAATAATCGCGAGAATATTGCCTTCAGCAAGTGCCGCAATGGGGTTTTCCGGCACAATGGAAATCAGTCTTTCGCCAAGCGGGATGGCTTCCTGAACTTCCCCCGGTACCGCGGTAGACAAATCGACGCCCACACCCGGACCAAGAATCGCCGCCAGCACCAAGCCGATGGTGATCGCAGCCAGCGTCGTAAGCATGTAGATGCCCAGAGTCTTGACACCGAGTGACCCGAGCTTGGCCGGGTCGCCCATTGACACAATGCCAGCTACCAATGTGACGAAAACCAGTGGCACTACCACCATGCGGATGAGGCGAATGAAGAGCTCGCCAAGCCAGAGAATGCTTTCTGCTCCTTCGCCCCAGAGCATACCCACGATGACACCGGCAATCAGCGCGCCGAGAATGCGTTTCCATAAAGCAATTTGAAACCAGACAGCCATCCCCAAGTCCCTCTAACTATTGGTAATTCAGTGACCTCAGACGTTGCGTCATGCGGATACCACTTGCTAGGAGACTATAGAAATTCATAACATAGTTCCAGCATTTAGCATATCGATTCCAGAGTGGACCAATGCAGCTCAGCAGCTGCCCGTTTTAGGGTTCGCAATTTCCCAACAACAAGGTTTAATTATGGCAGAGTGGATCGAAGGGATCGTCGTTGACAACATCCACTGGACTGACAATCTCTTCACATTAAAAATCGACGCTGGCGTTGCAAGTTTCAATGCTGGTCAATTTACTTCTCTGGCACTGGATATTGATGGTGAACGCATTGCTCGCCCCTATTCTTTTTTAAGTGCTCCAGGCTCACAACCACTTGAGTTCTTTTTTTACACAGCCACTGATGGCGTCCTGTCCAATGAATTGGTAGCCCTGACACCCGGTGACAGTGTGTATGTCAAGAATCAGGCCAATGGATTTTTCACACTGCAAGAAATACCCGAGTGTGAAGAAATGTGGATGATCGGAACCGGTACTGGTATCGCGCCTTTCCTGTCCATGCTCGCCACCGAAGAACCCTGGCAACGTTTCAAGAAAGTGGTACTGGTCTACGCCACCCGCACAGCGCAAGACCGGCGCTATCAAACGATGATCGAACAATTCAAGATCGATCGAGGCGATCAATTTTTATTCCAGTCATTTGTCAGTCGCGAAGCTGCAACCAATGCCTTGCCTGGCCGAATTCCGGCTGCGCTGGAAAGTGGCAAACTGGAAGCAAACGTGGGTCTGGAGCTGGATACTGAACGCTCGCACTTTATGCTGTGTGGCAATCCGGACATGGTGTCCGAGGTTACCGAATTGCTCAAAGCCAGAGGCTTTCGGAAAAACCGGCGGCGCACACCCGGACACATCACTGCCGAAAATTACTGGTAAGCCTGAATATTGTGCGCAGCAATGCCAAGTCAGTCAGCATAGCCAGCCGGCATTCTGCGCGCCTGGCTGACGCGCTCAAATTGCGCACCGACATCAATCAGGGTTTGTTCGGCAAAACCTGGCGCGATAAGTGTCAAGCCGATAGGTCGACCATCTTCTTCATAGCCCATCGGTATAGTCAGGGCCGGGTAGTTGGCCAAGGCTGCCAGACCGGCATTGCGATTATTAATGGATAGTAACGCGTCTAGGTTGTTGTCCGAAAACAACTGATCCAATAATTGCTGAGCGCGAGTTTGCAAATCTTCGCGCAGATCAGCCAGCGCCTGCGCATCCAACTGCAGCTCTGCCATCATATCCACCAAGGCCTGGCCATAAGGCGCGCGCAAGTCGATCGACTGATTATTAAAACTTTGCAAGGCGGCCACCGAATCAATCGCCACCGATTCTGCAGCATAGGCATCCAGATACAGGGCCAGGTCGCGTACCATTTCCGCCCCGAGGAATTGACTAAAACCTGTGGAATCGAATTCCGGTAACACCAGGTCGACCATCAATGCGCCTTCTCCAGACAGCAGGCTCAAGGCCTGCGTGTAATGCGATTCATCCAGAAAACGCGCTAACGCGCCAAGGCGCATGCCAGACATTGACACCAATCGGTAGTCAAGTTGCAAGTCTTCACTGAGCAATGGCATTGCTGGATCATTGGCATCAAAGCCCGCCATGGCGTTGAACAGTATTACAGCATCTTGCACTGACTTCGTAATCGGCCCGGCAGTATCCAGCGTGGCGGATATAGGCACGATGCCACTGCGGCTTAGAGCACCGGTGGTGGGTTTCAGTCCAACCGCTGAATTGGCACTGGCAGGTGAAAGAATAGAGCCCGAGGTCTCGGATCCAACAGTCAAGGCAGCCAGATTAGCCGCTGTGGCCACGCCACTACCAGAGCTGGAACCTCCCGTGCCAAACCTGAATCGACCGTACGGGTTTAAAGTCTGGCCACCCATAGCGCTGTAGCCTGAAGGACAGCCCGTGCAGAAAAAATAAGCCCACTCACTGAGATTGGCCTTGCCAAGTATAATGGCATCCTGTGCTTTTAATTGCTGCGTGATGAACGCATCAGTTGTCTGATTCTCTTGCAGTGCCAACGCGCCCGCTGTAGTTGGCAAATCGGCCAGCCCAATATTGTCTTTCAATAACACTGGCATGCCCCGAATGCCATCGAGCGCCACTGCCTCACCCTGTGCACGCCTCATGTCCAGTTCTCTGGCAAGAGTCAGGGCCGCAGGATTTAGCGCAATAACAGCGTTGAGATAACGCGTGTTGTCCATTTCGACCTCACGCAAGCGATACACATAAAACAGGAGCAAGTCTTCATAACTGAGTTGCCCCTGTGCTACTGCCTGTTGCAATTGCGGCACGGTGCGCTCGAGAATCAATGGTCGTAAACGTGCATAATCTTCCTGCGTCCAATCGGCCAGCGCCGCGTTGAACGGCGCCCATAACTCATTTTTATCCAACACTTGCGAGTTAAGCAGTTGATAATGCATGCCCTCATCAGGGTGCTGCGCCAGTTGCGCGAGATCGGCGCTTTGATCGTAGGCAGACCATTCCAGCACGCCCTGTTGCGCCGCAGCCGGTAGCGTGAGACTCAGCAAGCATGAGCAGATCGCATAACACGTGTAGCGGATTGTGGTTCTCATTATGGTTGCACTCACTAAAGATTTGCCTGATAGTCGGGCTGCAGAATCTGGCTACATCCCGTAAAAGTTTACAATCGTTTCCCGCGTCACCACGCCCGCCGCTTTCGCCTCTACAGAACTTTCCAACTGACCACTATCGCTGACCGAGTTCGAGCTCGCGGATAGTGAAAATCCTGAATAGGCCGAATTTCTCATGCTTTCCAAAACCAGTAAGGCATTGGCATCGCTGTCACGAATTTTTTCACTCGCTTCATGCAACGTTGCCCGGACGTCAACGTAGCTAATCTCAATGGCTGCTTCGCTGAGCTCAGCGAAAGAGTACACCGGTTCTTGCAACGAGACATCTACCGGTGATTGTGTGCTATTTGACGCGTCTGCTTGCTCTACTGCTCGAGCTTGCGCAGCTTTGGTCTTATGTCCATACGTGTCAGCAGATTCTGCATGATGCTCTTGTTCAAGCCCTTGCGGTTTAAGGCCACGGGGTTCAAGGTCGTGAGATTCAACGCGTTGTGATTCAAGGCGCGCCAGATCGGCGCTAGCAAGCAAGCGCCACTGGCCGTTGTGAGGAAACACCAACCAAAGTGTTTCGCCTGCCAATATTCTATTAACGTCTTGTTGGTTTAATGGCTTCTCATGAACGACAAATGAGCGATTCATTACACTCGTGACACCAACGCGACTCAGAAAGCCTTTACCGGGTCCGGAAAACAAATCCAGACCGTGATGCCGAAGTTGTTCATTAAAAATACCGTGATACCGAAAACCCAACTGCACACCGAGACAGGCGACAACCACTATCAGCATGGAGGGAAATATAATTTCCGGGCTATAACTCAACTCAAGAATTGCGACCAGGGCGGCCAGGGGCGCATTGAGCACTGCGCCCATCATCGCCGCCATGCCCAGCAGCACATAGAATTCAGCGCTGGAGGCCCCGGGTACCAACGCACTACCCACCGCGCCCAGCACTCCGCCCAGACAGGCACCAATAACCAGGGTCGGACCAATCAGTCCACCGATCATACCCAGACCGGTGACCACAGCTGTTACCAACAACTTCGCAAAGAAAATCAGGAGCAGCAGCTGTACATCGAGGTTGCCTGCAATAGCACTATTGATAGTGTCATAGCCCATACCCATGATCTGCGGCACAAACATAGCTACGCTGCCGGTTAACAAGCCCATAAAGAGAAAACGTAAAAGCACCGGGCTGGATTGCCAGCGCATACAAGTCATGTGCACTTTGATAAACGTAGCCGCCGCTACCGACACCAACACACCCACCAGTATCAGATAGGGTAACTCCTGCAGGCTGATGTTATCTCCGCTCAAAGGCAGAACGTTGATATCAGCACCGAAGAACAATTGTGTGATCGCGGAGCCCATCACCGAGGCGATAATGATCGGGATGAAACTGCTAATTGTGTATTCCATCAGAATCACTTCCATGGCAAACACCACACCAGCCATCGGGGTGTTGAACGAGGCAGCTATCCCCGCAGCGGCTCCGCAGGCAATGAGGGTACGCAAGCTATTGTTGGGCAAGTGCAAAGCTTGCCCTGTCAGTGAGCCCACTCCTGCCCCCAAATGCACGCTGGGGCCTTCACGCCCTACACTCTGACCAGTAAGAAAGGCGATGATGCCACCGACAAACTGCAACAACATATTGGCGAACGGGAGCCGCCCTTGATGGCGATGCAGTCGATCCAACACGTGGGTAATACTCATCTGACGATGACGTTTATCAATGCAGTGCAACAACAACCCAATGATCAGCGCACCAATTAAAGGCAGCAGAAAACGCCACTGCAAGGACAGGGATTCGAAATTACCGAACTCCCCATCGAAGGCGATTATGAGCGGTGTTTCGAACGACAAACGAAAGGCTACGATCAGCAGCGAAGCAAACAAGCCCACGATTATACCCAGCACTACCAATTGCGGTGTGGCATCGTGGAACGCCAACTGGGAACGGAAGCGTTGGAAACTGCTTTTTAGTCTGCCTTGGCTATCGGACATGGCCGATCCGGGGGCTCATTGCATCTATGAATATGCGGGATAGTGATTTCAATAAGGAGGAAGCATAGACCGCTGACGTCAGTTAGACAAATCGGAACAGCGCGGCGTGGTAACCCGGGAGGGATTATTCGTGGCGCAGCGCTTCCACCGGATCCATGTCAGCCGCGCGCATGGACGGATAAATACCAAAAACCACTCCGATTATGGCCGAGATCGAAAACGCCAATATTGGTGCCAGTGGCGTCACGATTGTCGTCATACCCCAGAAAAAAGAGATCAGAATAGGAATGGATACCCCGAGCACTACACCAATCAATCCTCCCACCCCTGACAAAATGACTGCCTCGATGAGGAATTGCATAACGATATCGCGCTTCTTGGCACCAAGCGCTCGCCTGATGCCTATTTCGCGAGTACGCTCTGTGACCGAGGCGAGCATGATATTCATGATCCCGATACCACCGACCAGCAATGAGATGCCGGCGATCGCGCCCGCGACAATCTGATCCCGCAAGGCGCTTTCTTCAGCCTGGCGAAGCAAGGCCAGAGGAATCTCCACGGCATAGTCCACGTCGTCATGACGGCGCTGCAAAATCTGTTCTATTACCTCGCCGACCTGAATCACAGTCTCTTGATCGGCGACCTGAATAATCGCTTCGTGCAGCTCCACTGTTTCCGATTCCTGCCCGCCGGCTGTCTGCCGAGTCGTGGTCTCGCCAAAGCGGGTACGAGAAGAAGTAATAGGCAGAAAAATACGACTCGGTGCAGCATTGGAGCTCCCGGCCTGATTCTGACCAAGATTGGAAAAACCCTCAGATTCCATGATGCCGACCACATTGTAATAGTCACCATCGATGCGCACGGACTTGCCAATTGGATTATCAATAGGAAACAGCACGCTCGCCACTTCATCGCTAAGCACAACGATATTGGCGTGATCACGTACTTCAGACTCGGTAAAGAAACGCCCGGCCCGCAAGTTGTAGTTTCGTGAGGTTGGGTAGTCCACCGATGTGCCAACGATATCGGTATTCATGCTGTTACCCAGATTCCAGACATTCTTCTTCACAATGCGCGACGCGATGACATTGGTTACACCGGGGATACTGTCCTGGATAGTGCGAATATCTGCAAAAGTCAGTCCGTAAATGATCGCCTGCGGAGGGCCGAACCCGCTGCGCGACGTCTCTTCCACTTCTGCCGGTTTCACACTCTTGAGAAGAATATTGCTGGCACCGAGGTCTCGGAATTGTTGCTGCGCCTCATAACTGGCGCCCTCGCTAACCGCCAACATGGCAATTACGGCGGCAACACCAATGACAATACCCAGCATGGTCAACAAGGAGCGGAGCCCGTGGCTGTAAATGCTCTTCAAGCCTACCTGGGTGATTTTCTTGAAGCGAACAAGATTGAACGTACTCACTGGCCGGGAGCGGGTCGGTGGCGAGGCGGACGCCGAACCGAGCGTTAAATCACTCATCGTTCATCACTCTCAACCCTGCCGTCGAGCAAGCGAATCTGGCGATCAGAACGTTCGGCCAGCTCATCAGAGTGAGTCACCATGATCAGTGTCTTGCCCTGACTGTGAAGTTCATCGAACAAATTGAGGATTTCTGCCCCGGACTTGGAGTCAAGATTGCCGGTAGGTTCGTCAGCCAGAATAATCAACGGATCTACCGACAACGCCCGGGCGATTGCGACACGTTGCTGCTGACCACCGGACAATTCAAACGGCTTATGATGCACACGATCACCAAGGCCGACGCGCTCTGCCAGCGCCATGGCTATCTCCTGACTTTCAGCTTCAGAATAGCCTTGATAAAACAGCGGCATTTCGATGTTTTCCAGCACGTTAAGTTGCTGAATCAGATTGTAGGACTGAAAAATAAAACCAAGTCGCGCGCCGCGGATGGTGGACAATTCATCATCGGGCATCTGCGAGGTATCTTCATCACCGAGAAAATACTTTCCTGAGGTTGGCTGATCCAGACAACCAAGAATATTCATCAATGTGGACTTGCCGCAACCGGACGGCCCCATGATGGAGATGTAGTCTCCACCGTAGAAGTCAATGGAGATGCCATGCAACACCTGTACTGCCAATGCCCCCATGTTATAGGTCTTGCGAATATCTTCGAGACGCGCGACGACGGTCTGGGGCGGCCGCGCACTGGTTGTACGAGCCCCGGCAGTCGAGCCAATACCTGAGGAAGAAGTTGAAGTCATAATCGCAAATTGTCCATCGCTTGATCTGGGGCACAGTCAACAGGAAGAAAGCCACTTGCTGGTTTCAAGTGGCTGCTGTTACCAATGGCTAGTTGATCCCCATGGTGCCAGACTGCTGCTGTGGTGGGAGCAACAGAACTTCCTCGCCCTCGGTCAGGCCCTCGCGAATCTGAATAAACGATTCGGAAAAAGTACCTACTTCCACTTCCCGGCGCTCGGTGCGGCCACCATTATTGACATAGACAACGCGCTCATTGCCCGCATAGGTAACCGATTGCAAAGGTACATAGACGACATCTTCAAGACTGTTAACCAGTATTTCCACTTCGGCGCTCATGCCGGGACGCAGCCAATCATGAATGCCATCGATCTTGATCGTAGTGGGATACACTTTCAAATCCGGGTTCATAAAGGAATTACCTGAATCCGCCACGACAGCCACTTTGGTCACGACGCCAGTGAGACGTTCATCCGGGAACGCATCGATGGCCACCGAAGCCTGTTGACCTACAGCAACACGCTGCACCGCCGATTCATGGATATTCACTTTCACTGCCATTTCACGCATGTCAGGAATAGTCAAAATAGCCTGTCTCTCACGCACCGTTGCGCCTTCCTGAATCGCTTCTTCATTGTTACGGCGGAAGCGGTTGGAATTTTGATCTGACGCACCATACACCACCAGGCCGGGGCGTTGGGCATGAATGGTGGCCAATTCGATTTGCTCGTTGACGTCAGCCAGTTTGACACGCTCGAGGTTGAACTTGCGTTCGGCTGAGCGAAAGCGAGCACGTTGCTGGGCTTCTTCGGCGACGTTATCAATCAACTGCCGCTGAAAGCCCATCACTGCGTTCTCATAGTCCGACAGCTTTTGCTCGGCTTCCTTGGGAAACGTGTACTGAATATAAAGCCGCATGGAAGTTTCTTTTTCCTGCTGCTTGTTGAAGGCCTTGTTGAGATTCAATTCTTCCGCTTCGAGTTCAGTCGGCGTGATAAAACCACGATCTTCCAACCGGCGCTGTCCTTCAATACGATCCTGGGCCAACAGATATTCTTCCTGAGCAACCTGCAATTCATCCATCAAGGCACGCAGTTGCTGTTTGGCTTCGCCGTCTTCCAGTTTTTGCACGTCCGCATACTGGGTAAAATCCAGTGAACTGCGGATTTGCATATAGGAATCATCCATTAACAATGTCGACACCGGCGGCGCCGAATCGGCACTGTCAGCCAATGGTTCCAGAGTCAGGGTTTCCGGTTCGCTACTGACATCTGCCAGTTCAGTGGTTGGCAATTCATCACCCGGCCGCGGCCTACCCTGCCCCGGTGTAAAACCACCTTGTGCAAAGCGTTGCATGCGCTGCGCCATTTCCGGCGGTATCTCGCCGTTGTTGTCCGCCATCATCTGCCGCACACGTTCCTGCACGGGAGCTGGCAACGAATCGATATCAATTGCAGCTGACGTATTGGTGGTCTCTGGCACGACAACAGGTGCCGACCCGGTTTGTTGCTGTCTGGCTTGTGCCTCTTCAGCACGCGCTAAACGCTCTTCAATATCCAGCGATTCAATAATGTCCGCGACTATATTGGCGCCGAGAAATTTCTCGAAATCAAGGCGCGCAAAGCGCATGGCCTGACGCGCATCATTGAGCTCGGTTGTGTTCTGATTCAGCTGAATTTCGTATTCTGCTTTCTGCTCGATATAACTCGCCTCGGCAGTCTCGACGGCGATTTCCTGATTCAGTTTCTCATCGATGAGTGCCGACGTATCCAACTCAACCAATATCTTGCCCTGTTCTACGTCTTCGTCAGTGACGCGATAGCCTTCCTCGACAATACTGAGGATCTTGACGCCTTCCCGGCCTTTAACCAGCGAACGGATTTCCTGAGACTGCAAGGCTTCCAATGCACCACCTTCCAAAACAGTAATATCCAGATCGCCACGGCGAGCTGTAAAGGTCAGGCTCTCATTGCCCGCATCACCGGAACTACCCAGTGAGATCAGCAGCACCAGCACGAGAACGCCAGCACCGGCTACTGCAGCTTGCGCACCTTTATTCAGTGCCAAAAAGCGCGCCTTGATCGCCAACAATTTCTGCTGGGCAGATTCTGGCAGCTTCTGCCAGAGCGCTTCGCCCAGATTTTGTTTATTGAGGCTCATCTATTCCTTCCTCCCATTGGCCGGAATCGTCGACATATAAAAGGCCGACATCGCGCCAGAATTCCAATTTGGCTATATTGTGGTCGACAATTGAACTGATCAGTTCGGTCCGCGCCGCCGTTAAATCGTTCTGTGAATCTACAGTATCCTGAATGTCACCCAAACCCAGTTCAGCCCGTAATTCGGCTTCCTCCACTCGTCGCTCGTTAATCTGCACACTGGTGACGTTAATATCGTAACTCTTGCGCGCCTGATTCATGCGGCGATAAGCATCGATGACATCGAGCTTGATATTGTTCTGATTGATAATGTAAGCACGCGTAGCGACTTCATAATCGATAAGCGCACGGCGGTAATTATTGCGGTTTAACTTGTTGTCTAACGGTAATTCAAAATTCAGGCCGGCTGAATACACGGCGTTTTCGAAGTCAAGCTCACCCAGCGTGTTGCTCGTTGAATCCGGCACCGAAGCAACGAAACTAAAATCGAGCGCTGGTTGTAGTGCGTTGGCAGCCACATCGATGCGGCGTGCCGTATCCTGAACCTGATCCAATGACGTGTACAAATCCAGGCGAGTACTGAGTGCCAGATCCAATGCCGCATCCAAACCGATGTCCGGTCTGGCCATTCCAGTTTCGCTAATAAGAGCCATCTCGTTTTCATCGAGAATAATATTGTTGTCGGCATTCAAACCCAGCAGTATCTTGAAATTATCCAGACTGCGTTTATAGCGGGTAATCGACGCGGTCCAGCGCAGATCCGCTTGCAGTGCGGATTGTTCGAGTCGACCAACCTGTAACAATGTCCGTAAGCCTTCAGCCTGAAAAGCCTGTTCGCGTTCCAGCGACAGATTGTTGGCATTCAGACCGTCAAAGTTGTTGCGCGCCACTTCCCTGTTCAACAATACCGAGTAATACTGCGAGGCTATTTGCACCGCCAGTTCCTTACGAAAGCGGGTGAAATCACGCAACTGATACAGCAGATCTCGCTCTGCCTGCAGGAGTGTCTCAGTCTCTACAGCTGTACCAAAATCTCTGAGCAAAGGTTGCGTAAAGGAACCAATCAGCGCGCTGCTGCTGACTTCACTGATATCACCGGTAAGAAAGCGCGTCAGGTTATTGGTCAGATTCAACGCGATGGCGCCGCCACCCCGGAGCAAGTAGCGCGCCCCAAGACTGGTACCTGCTTGCACACTCTCTGCGGTGGACACTTCACGCATACCAGTCAGTGTCTGCATGTCAGTCACAAACTGATCTTCGTTATCCCAGATATAGTCAGCACCACCAGTAGCGGAGAATATCGGCGTATAGCGGTAGCGATCAAAAGTCAGGGAAAGCGCTTCAAGGTAGAGGCTTTCCTTTTGATTCTGATATTCCCGACTGTGCTTGAAGGCCAGATTCAGGGCAGCATTGAGACTAATGATGCGCGCCCCGACTTCGCTGGCGGCCTCTTCAGCCAGAAACTCATAGGAATCTTCACTGACGGCAAACTCAGACAGGTCGATTTCGACCTGACTATCAATATTGATGGCTTCCGACATACCCGGCACCAGCGTTGCTTTGTCGCTGATCGCTGCATAAGTCTCGCGATCGGCATTGTCGCGATTTTCACTTGCCGAGCAGCCCACTAGTGCAAGGACGGCAAGTAGCAGATTGAAGCTGGTTTTGATAGTTCGAAACAACATCCAAGGTATCCGTGGGTACAGCCTGAAAACAATTAGCGGATTATACGTTGATCGAGCTGGAACTCGTTGCTTGAGAGCGACCAAGCGTTATCTCCATAAGGGGGATAACAATATGATTTCCTGAATTTTTTCCGTACCATGACTGCTCTGCAAGGGCGCTGATGGCAATTGCACTGGCAATCTCGCCATTCAACCCCATGATTGCAATATGTTCGCCATGTGTGTCCGCCATGATAGTCTGCGAGTTTGTTCGTATCATCCGCACGGCGCAAGACACAATCACGCCAGCAACACTTTGTCACAACAGGCCAATTGGGCCGAACTATCAATACCCGTCCAAGACCCGTCAGGAGACTCATTATGACAGTTAACCGCCACCCCAAGAATTTTCTGGGCAAGTTGTTCCCCGCTGCCTTGCTACTGGCGCTGGCCAGCTGCAGTGAACAACCACAGGTGGGCGCAACACCAACTCCCGAGTCTGCTCCCGAGGCACCGGTTGCACCGGGCTACCAGCGTATTGATAACGCCAATCCTGACGACCCCCTGGCGGCGCAGATCTATGAACTGGACAACGGCCTGCGTGTTTATCTAACTGAAAATCATGAAGAACCCCGATTCTACGCCGAAATAGCCGTGCGCGCCGGCAGCAAACACGATCCGGCCGATGCCACCGGTCTGGCCCACTACCTCGAACACCTGCTCTTCAAGGGCAATCGTAACCTCGGTACATTGAATTACGAGGCAGAACGGCCTTATCTGGAAGAAATAGTCGAACTCTACGAGGAACACTTCAACACCACCGATCCGGCCCGTCGCGCCGAGATCTACGCGCAGATCAATACAGTGGCTCAGCAAGCTGCGGAATATGCCGTACCCAATGAAATCGACAAACTCTATAACGGGATGGGTGCCAGCGGACTGAATGCGCATACCTGGCACGAAGAAACAGTTTACAAAGTCGGTTTGCCATCCAATCGCCTTGAACAGTGGGCAGCCATTGAGTCGGATCGCTTTGTGAACCCGGTTTTTCGCTTGTTTCACACTGAATTGGAGACGGTCTACGAAGAGAAAAATCGTACGCTGGACAATGGCAGCCGCATTATCGGCACGGCCGTCGATGAATTGTTATTCAAGGAACACCCTTACGGACAGCAACCAACAATTGGCACCGTCGACCATTTGAAGAATCCGTCACTGGTTTATATCCGTGATTATTTCGACACGTATTACGTGCCCAATAACATGGGTATCTTTATCAGCGGCGACATCGACATCGAAGAGACTATTGCCCTGATTAGTGAAGAATTTGGCGATTGGGAAGCCAAACCACTTCCGGAAGTTGGCCCGTGGCAGGAAGCCCCTTTGCAAGGTGCCGAGCGTATGACTGTGCAGTACCCAGGGCAGGAAGAGGTTCGCATAGCTTTCCGCACTGCGCCTAACGACAGCCCGGACAAAGAAGCCCTGATGATGTTTGACATGATCCTCGATAACCGCACAGCTGGTTTGATCAATTTGAATCTCACACAGAATCAAGCCGTTGCCAGTGCCGGATCATCACCACTGTTTCTCAACGACTACGGCACGCAAAGTCTGTACGGTGCCCCCAAGCAAGACCAGACGCTGGAAGAGGTCGAGGAGTTATTACTGGAACAGGTCGAGCTAGTAAAACAAGGCGAATTTGAAGACTGGATCCTGCCGGCTATCGTCAATGATTTTAAAAAGAACGAAAAAGCCAGCCTGGAATTCAATACCGCGCGGGTCGCATTGATGCGTCAATCATTCATTGAAGGCGATGACTGGGAGCATGCTTCTGGCGAAATTGCCCGAATGGAAGCGCTGACCAAACAAGATGTGATTGATGTAGCCAACAAATACTTCGGCAACGATTATGTGGCCGTGTATCGCGTTGATGCCCAGCATGAAATTCCGGAAGTTGAAAAACCCCGCATCGATCCTGTGACAATCGATCCTACGCGACAGTCGCAATTTGCCGCGCGCATTCTCAATATGGACTTCGAGCCGATTGAGCCGAATTTCGTGGTCGCCGATGAAGACTACCGCGTCGTGGAATTTGTTGATGGTGTGCAACTGTATTATGCCCCCAATCCACTCAATGACCTGTTTAGCTTCTCGGTCAATATTGAAGTCGGCACAGAAACCAATGAGTTACTTGGCCTGGCCTCGGCACTCATGGATGTGGCAGGCACTGAAACAATGAGCAATCAGGATCTGCAGAAAGAATGGTACCGCATGGGCAGTGATTTCCGCTTTGGCGCTGGCGAAAACAGCTCTGCCATTTCAGTCACCGGGTTGGACGAGCAGTTTGAAGACTCGGTTGCCCTGGCCTTGGAACTGGTCAAGAACCCCACTGCCGACGAGCAAACCCTGCAACAACTCAAAGGCATCCTGCTGAAGAACCGTCAGGACCAAAAGAGCTCACCGGCCGCCATTTCCCGCGCATTGTATTTGTACAATCGCTATGGCGAAGAATCGCCCATGCTGGAAGCCTTGCCTGGCGAAGAGATCATGGCAGCGCAATTGGATGAACTGCTCGCCATGCCAGCCGAACTACTTAACTACAAGCAGACTCTGGCCTATACCGGCTCACTGCCATTGGAAGATGTCGTCGAAGTATTGCGTCGCCAGTATGAACTGACAGACGAGCTGGCCGACACACCACCGGTGCGACTGCGCAAAGCTCGCGAGATTGACAGCACTGAAATCATGGTTGTCGATCAGCAAACAGCGCAGGCGCAAGTGCGGATTGAATTCGGTGATGGCGTTTACAACGAAGCAGACAGTATTCCCTCTTCTCTTTATACCAGCTATTTCGGCAGCGGCATGTCCAGCGTGGTTTTTCAGGAACTACGTGAAGCGCGAGCCCTGGCCTACTCTGCCTCTGCCGCCTATGCCCAGGGGCAACGTGAAGAAGCGGAAAACATGATGCTTGGCGTGATTGGCACCCAGACTGACAAAACCAGTGATGCCTTACAGGCGTTTATTGGTCTGATCGATGATATGCCAGTGTCTGAAGAGCGTTTTACTGAATCAGCCAATTCACTGATCAACCGCTACCGCACTAACCAGATCAGCTTTCGGGAAGTGATTGGTGCTGTGCGCAGCTGGGAACGGCTGGGCCTGGAAGGTGATCCGCGTCGTGAGCGTTTTGCGCAGCTTCAGGAAGCCACTATTGATCAGATGCTGCAGTTCCAACAGGAACATGTCGCCAATAGACCGAAACTGATTTCGATTGTCGGCGACCTGTCGATAATTGATACTGAGGAACTCACACAGTTTGGTGAAGTCCAACAGGTGGAAGTTGATCAGCTATTCGTAGAATAATGAACCGGGCATAAGAAATCCGGAATTCATGGTGACTGACAACTGTCAGTAGCAATAAAATTGCTGTCAGCGTCGGTGGCAACAGTATTCACAGATTCTACAGTGAAAGCAGAAAACAGGGGCGGCCTGGTGCCGGCCCTTTCTACATTGTCTGTAATGTCAAAAACTCCAATAGCTCAGACAAACAACACGTTACTATTAATTTTCAACGACAAGCCCGGCATACAACCACATGAGTACTAGCCCCGAGAATGCCATTCTTTCCATCGCCGGGCTTAACAAATCTTATGGCAGTCATAAGGTGCTTCGGGATCTCAATCTCGATGTCGTAACCGGTGCCATACATGGCCTGGTTGGCCTGAATGGTTCCGGTAAGACGACAACGCTCGAATGCCTGCTCGGCCTGCTTTCCTACAACAGCGGCTCGATCCACTTACTGGGTCACTCTCCTGCACGCCTGAATGAAGCCAAAGGCAATATCGTTGGTATTTTCGATACGCCAAGTTTATCGCCACAGTTGACCGTGCGTCAGTGTCTGCAACAAGCCAGTCTGCTTTGTGACACTCCAACGCGTAACCCTGAGCAAGTAGAGCGCATGCTAGGCATTGAACCCTTCAGCCAATTTCGCATTCGGCAATTATCTTTGGGCAACAAGCGACGCGCTTCAATTGCCCAGGCCTTGCTGGGCGACCCGGCTCTTATCATCCTCGATGAACCTTTTAATGGCCTGGATGCCGGCGGCGTCGATGAAGTGTTGACTCTCATTCAGAATCTGAACAAAGAGTTGGGGACAAGTTTTTTGCTGTCGTCGCACCAACTGCCTTATCTGGAGAATATCTGTAGCCATATTGCCATTCTGCACAAAGGCCAGATCGCGGTTTCCGATACCGTCTCGGCATTATTGAGTGAACACCGAACCGAAGTGCTGGTGAAAACGGCACAAACAGAACACGCACGACAGCTCATCACTTCGCTATCCGGCTGTCAGTTACAGGCAGATAACAATGGCTATCTCAAAGTCACTCTGCAAGAGATAGACTCGGCCTCTCTCAATAGCGCTCTCGTTGGCGAAGGCATTGCCGTACAGGAATTAGTCTTGCAACGCCCTTCGCTTGATAAGCTGTTCCGCCAGATAACTGCGGAGGCTGCGTCATGAACGGCTTTGTAGCGGCGTTTCGCAACGAGGTTTTCGTCGGCCTGCGCAGTCTCGGCACGCGGTTTGTTATTCTCACGCCAGTACTGTTGGTTGCCGTGCAACTCGTATTGGCCAAACTGACTGAATCAACGGCCGCCGCCCGAGACAATTTACTGGGTAGTGATCGCTTCAACGATTTGGTCGCCGAACCGGCTTATGGCAATCTTGTCGACGGACTCAATACCGGACTCATTCTGCTCGGGCTTTTGCTGGTCGCACAATCGGCATTCAGCTTCAGCGCTGATCGCGACAGCGGCGCACTGCGTCACCTAATTATCCGTCGCTGTAGTCGCAGCGCTGTCGTGTTAGCAAAATTTGCTTACCTGTTGCTGATGGCTGTCGTCGCGCTTAGCTTGCTGTTACTGGCCAGTTACTTCCTGTCAGGCATGCTATGGGAATACGGCCCGGTTGTCGAAGACGGTTTCGAGCTCATCAGTGAAGCGGAAATCCGGACTGAATTGCTACTCGGTTTGCGTCTGGCGATCCTGCCTCTACCTGCTGCCATCGGACTCGGATTGTGTTTTTCCATCGCGGCCAACTCGGCCACCCAGGCTGTCATAGCGGCTCTGGGTGTTACGCTGGCACTGGATATGTTTAAGGGTATGATGGGCGATAGCGCCGATTACATCTATGCCCGCTTCATGCCGTCGTTGCTCAATGAGTCTTATTTGTCTGACGTCGGGCGATTGGTCCGCGGTTACTCTGATGTGTTGATTGACGAAAGATTTATACAGTTCAATTATTGGGTGCCTCTGCCCAGCCTGCTGCTGTTGCTAGTCGCAGGGCTGGTGTTGGTCAGACGCAAGAAAATCTAAATTCACTTCTGGTTAGCGCTACACCATGCCGCGTATGTTAAGAATCGCTTTACTACCATTCATTGTGGCTTGCCTGCAATTGACTGCCTGTGCCAGCTACGAACCTGCCGTATTGATTCCGGCAGTGACCTTGTCACCCGAGACCGTCACGTTTGGCAGCACGAATCCGGGTAGCGCGCAGCGCAGTTTTGGGCTCGATGTGACGCGCAATGAAAGCGATTCCTTGTTCAATATCGAAGTATTACCCGGCGTCAGAGTGCGCGGCGTCGCACCCGGAAGTGCGGCGGCCACGAGTGGCTTGCAAGCTGGCGATATCATTCTGGCTATAGACGACGTTGAGGTGAACCAGCCAGATGCACTACGCGCGCTGGAACAACAATCTGAACAGGAAAATTTTTCCTTTACCGTGCGGCGTGATACCACTGTGTTTGCAGTGGATATTGTCGCGCGTCAGGCAAACGCTGCAAGCTCACCTGTAGAGCTTTATCGTGTCGACCCAATTGCCAGCCGCGCTGGATATCGCAGTGAGCTGGTTAGCGTCAATGGCACACCTGAAATTGTGGCGGCAGAAATTCGACAGTTTTACCCTGACAGCCCTTTGCCTGGTGCCGGGTTGAATGTCGGCGATTTAATACTTGCCATTGATGGCGGCCAACTGAGTTCAGCGCAGGATTTGGTCAACCGTCTCAATACCGGTTATGAACTTGGCGATTCGGTGAGTTTCTCGGTCTATGATGGGCAAACCGTCACCGAGCGAGAAGTAACTCTGTGGAACCCGGGGCGTCGCTTGTCACGCCTCTCGCTTGGCCCGCTTTTACAATACGAATCTTCTCTCAATCCGGCAGCGCAATCACTGTCGATTATCGATTTATGGTTATTCGCCCTGTACCGTTACCAACAGAATGAAGGTGAACGAAGTCATTCGATTCTGGGTTTATTTAATTTCAGCAGTGATTATGGCGAGCTAGTCGAAGAGCAATGAAAAGCACCCTGCACAATAATCTGATGAATGCTACCTTGGCCGGACTCCTGTTTGCAGGTCTGCCGGCCAGTCTCTGCGCGCAAAGCAATTACAACAGCTTTGAATTGCAGCGCGAAGATAATTGGGGGCCAATGCAACTTGAAGACATGAATGGTGATGGGCGACAAGATATTCTTGTGCCAGCACTCAACCCTGCCCTTGGCCGCGAGCTGCACATCTACCATCAGCTGAGCGATGGCAACTTCAGTGCGGAGCCACAACGAATTGAGATCAAGTCAGAAATCGTTGCCATAGCCACCGCCGATCTGCGCAGCGACCCAGGCAGCGAACTGGTCTTGTTCGCCAATCAGGGAGTATTCAGTCTGTCGACGGCCACCGAGGGCTATGCCGGCAATCTCAAGCCACTGGCACAATGGGAACTCCTCGCCGGTGTACCTGATGCCGAAGCAGTGAGATTCACCAATCTGGTGACCGACTTGAATCAGGACGGCACCGTCGACTTGTTACTACCTGGCGATGATCAGTACGGCATATTTCTCGGTGAAGGCAACGAAGCCTTCAGTCTCACTGGCACATTCTCCACATTGAATCCAGGCATGACGCCGATTCAGCGGCGTAATTTCGAAACCGATTTCGACGCAGAGCTGGGCATCAATGCCGAACAGGGCATTATTATTGAACTGACCGTCGATACACCTACGCCCTTCGATGGTTTTGTTGAAAAGTGGCAGGCAGAAAACGATAGCAGCAGGTCCCTGCTCAATAGCGAGCAATGGATGCCGGCAGCCCAGCTTGGCAAACTTGACGCCGATGACTTGCCCGACATCTCCTATATCAATGCGGGCGAGAACGGACAAGGTCAATTCAATGCCCACTATCAGCGGCCGAACGGCGAGTATTCCGCCACCCCGGACTGGTCTGTGACCTTTGACTCAAGGGGCGAGTTGGATTTGCTGGATATGAACAACGATGGGCTGGACGATCTATTGCGACTGGACGGCAACGGTGATGATTGGACGGCCAGACTATTCATCAACCGCGGCGGGACTTTTGACTTTACTACTCCCGACCAGGTCATGCGCTTTTCCGGTTACGACGTGCAACTGGATCTGATTACTCTGCAGGCCGACAGCGATCCGGTGCTTAGCGTTAATTACTACACGATTCCGGTAGTGGATGCGATTCGCAATGCCAGCATCAATCGTGTGCAGCTGCTTTATGCACCGGCAGCAACAAACGATGGCCGCGTATTCAGTAACCGCCCCGCATCAAGACTCGAGGAGAGTTTTTCAGCCGACAATGTGCGCGGCCTCGCTGAGCAGATGTCGCTGAGTTATGACGTAGACGGCGATGGTCGCAAGGACGCCCTCTACATTACTGCCAACGGGACGCTGGCAGCCAAACGCATAGGCAATGACTTGCAGATTGCGAGCGACCCTTTCTGGGAATATGTCTCGCCACGCTCTGTCTTCGAATTTCGCGTCTTGCAGTTGAACGATGACGAGCATCCCGATCTGTTTCTCCGCCACGGGTCAACGTCGACTTTTCTGGTGGCACAACCATGACCCGGTGCGCGATGCAGATAACAGCTAGCCGGCTTTACCTGGCATTGTTATGTCTGGCACTGGCACCTTTGTCCCAGGCAGCAAACTCCTATTCCCAGCAAGCATTCCATTTGCCTGCCCAGGCCGAATCGCTGTTAATCGCCGATCTGGACGGTGATGGCCGGCAAGAACTCATTACGGTAGTAGACGACAATATTCGCGTCTATTTACATGGTCCGAACGGCTTCGACTTTGACGACGGTTTTACTGAAATCTCCCTGTCAGCCGGCGCCGCTGGCTGGGACCTCAGCAGCGGTCATTCCGACTCGAGCAATACCAACATCATCACCCTGAGTGATGGCAATCTTGTGCAGCGGTGGTCGCTGGAAAATGGCGCTTTTATTAGTCAAAACATTGCCAGTAACCTGGGTGGCTTTCTCAATCGCGGTTTGCACCGATTGCATTTTTCTCGCGATATCAACAACGATGGACTGGAAGATCTGATCATTCCTGGCGCGGGTCTGCTACATATTTACATCAATGTCGGTAATGGAGATTTTCAAGCACCCTTGGCCATTCAGTCTGATTTTCGCATGCGCACGGCGCTCAATATCAACCGGCTGAATCGCTCGACCGGACAGAGCGTTAGAATACCTGCACTTGAGTTGCGCGACGTCAACAATGATCAAGCTGCTGATCTGGTGTCGCGTAATGACGAACGGCTGGACGTATTTCTGGCCAGTAGTACTGGCGCCTCCTACTTTCCCTCCTCACCGACGTACTCTGTCGATATTGCCGAAATCGAAGCTAGGCTCGGCGAATTCGACATCGACAATGTGGATTTTTCCAATCTCACTGGCATTTTGTCTCTGACACATGAAGAAATTCTCGAAGACATGAATGGAGATGGCGTCGATGACCTGTTGTTGCGCGAAGGGGGCAAGGTGTCACTCTTTATGGGCACCGTAACGGGCATGAATTTGGAGCAACCACAGCAAGTATTGCGCTCAGGTGGCAATGTACTCAGTACGTTTCTCAACGATGAAAATGAGGATGGCCTGAAAGACCTCTGGTTGTGGCGAGTTGAGCCGATTTCGGTCGGTGATGTGTTTGTCTGGCTGGCATTGTCGGGCAGCATCGCCATCGAAGCTTTTATTTACCCCAACGAGGGCGATCGCTTTGCCCGGCGGCCCACCCGCCGCGTCAATGTGGATTTGCGCTTCCCTTCTGTCATCCGTCTCGCCAGCGCCTATGAAAGCCTGAATAGCGAATCCGATTCACTCGAGCTGTCTGACAGACCACCCTATACAGAGGCGGCAATCGATGACCAGGCAGCCATGAATGACTTGCTTGTGTTACGCGGCGGTCAGGTACAACTGTTTCTGAACAGCATTACCGAATCGCGCAATACCGAGTTTCTCGGGGCACTTGGATATAGCCGCGAGCGCGACAACTACGAAATCGATATCCGTGAGATTATTAACAACGTGGATGTTCAGGTCGATCCGATGCTGACCAGAGTTGCCAACGTCAGTGCTGATCAGAGCATAGATCTGAGCAGCAGCGTATCGCGTGGCGATATTAGCGCCGCCAATCTGAATGGCGATGGCGTGGATGACATCATAGTATTTACCGAGTACGACGGTAGTCACATTCGAGGATTGCTGTTAATCTCGGAATGAACTCTTCACCGGGCCTGACGTCATGAGAAAAGTTGTGTGGATTACCTTTGGTATCGCGCTTGTGCTCGTCAATGTGATTGCCGAGGTTGGCGCATACTTTACCGGTATCGAGATTCATCAGTTCCTGCGTATCGCTCTCATTGTTGGTGTAACAATAGGGGCCTCAATACTTGGTGGTGCCAGCATTCTTATCGGCAAGCTCGACAACGAACGCTCTCTGTCCGGTAATGCCAAAGACACCCTCGGGGCAGATCGCAAAAAGCCATAATCTGGCTGCCCCCCTGCCAGCATGATAACTGCCGTCCGGAGTCCAACCTGATCCCTCACCGGGCCCTTGCAGGCAGTCCAACCCGGCACGTTGAGGCCACTAAAATCGTCGTTTGACAGATTGTGGTTTGCAATGAAATATGCTTTCATCATTGACCATCGTATCAGTGCTCTTGGCCATTTTTTTACCACTGTAATCAGTGACTTAGAAATAGGCTGGAGACTAACAAGAATGCAATAATAATTACCTCGCGACGACCCATTCAATTCATGTCCAGCTATAGCGGATGGCCCTTTCGGCAAATAATTCTCAGTGTGCTCCTTGTGTTCACGCTGGCTTCCTGCAGTGATGAACTGAATCGTGCACGCCCTTATGTGCTGACCACAGCGACTACCGGCGGCACTTATTACCCCGTGGGTGTGGCACTGGCCACTATTGCCCATGCCGAACTGGCGCAAAGCGAAGGCATTTCGCTCACCGCTATCAGTTCCGCCGGCTCTCTCGAAAACGTCAAATTACTGCGTGACAATCAAGCCCAGTTTGCCCTTCTGCAAGGACCATTTGGCGCCTGGTCGTGGACTGGCGAAGGCCCGGTTAGTAGCCCGCAAACACATATGCGCAGCGTCGCAGCCATGTGGAATAACGTCGAACATTTTGTGCTGCTGACGCGCTTGACTGAAACCGGCACCATGGACGACCTGAACAATATCGATGGTGAGCGCTATGTTCTGGGCGCGCGCAACTCCGGCGCCGATCAAACGGGCCGCTTTATCCTCGAAACCCTAGGCATCGACTACGAAAGCAAATTCAATCTGGCTTACATGGGCTATGGGCCTACCACCAGCGCCATTCAGGACAACAATATTGTCGGTATGAATATTCCTGCCGGCGCCCCGGTCAGCTCGATCACCCAGGCCTATGCCTTGCTGGGCGACAGGATGACGATCCTGAACTGGACTCAGGAATCATTGGACAAGATCAATGCCCGCTACCCGTTGTGGGATTGGTACGATTTCCCGCCTGGCACGTATCCGAATCAGGACGAGTTAATCCGCACGGTTGCTTCTCCCAATGTATTGGTGACTCGCGATGATATTCCCGAGCATGTGGTATACAACATCACCAAAGTAATCTGGGAAAATCTGGCGACTCTGCAAGAGATCCATGGCGCCACCAAAGACATGCGCCCGGAAATTGCCGTCGCTGGTCTGGGTGCTCCGTTGCATGTCGGCGCCCTGCGCTACTACCGCGAAGTTGGCCTGGATGTGCCGGACCGACTGATTCTGGAAGAACCCGTCGGCGAACTGGTCAATCCCAATGCCGAGAACGGAAGTAGTCCATGAAGTCTAATTACTTGCGTTGGGCCGCCTTTCTGTTCGCCCTGTTTCATATTTACTGTAACGTCTTTGCCAGCATTTCCGAACTGTGGCTCTCTGCGATTCACTTCGGCGGATTTTGCGCGATCTGCGCACTCATGGCGAACGAGTCAAAAGATGTGCGACGAGGCTCTTTCGGTTTCTGGGTCAACATTGCGCTGGCTGTCGCCGCCGTTGCCACTTCGACCTATCTGATACTGTTCGAGAATGCGCTGTATGCCCGGGAAACCGAGTACATACTGAGTGATTATATTTTCTCCATCATGGCGGTCGGCCTGGCAATCGAGTTTACTCGCCGCACGACTGGCTGGTTCATGCCTATCCTGATTCTGGTCAGTCTGTCCTATATTCTTTTCCTCGGACGCTATATCTCGGGTGTGTTTGCTTTCCCCGGTTTGAGCCTGGAAACCGTGCTTTATCGCTCCTTCTTTACCAGCGAAGGCATGTTTGGCCTGACAGCCAACATCTCGTCTACTTTCGTCTTCATGTTCATCATTTTTGGATCCTTCCTGCTGCGTTCTGGCGCCGGCGACTTCATTGTGCGCCTGGCTCAATGTCTGGCAGGCCGCTTTACCGGAGGTGCCGGGCTGGTTGCAGTCGTTGGCTCTGGCCTCATGGGGTCAGTATCAGGTTCGGCCGTGGCCAACACAGTCTCCACTGGCGTGATCACCATTCCAATGATGAAAAAATCGGGCTTTGAAGGCCAGTTTTCCGCTGGCGTAGTGGCCGCCGCGTCCACCGGTGGCGCACTTATGCCTCCTGTGATGGGAGCCGGTGCTTTCGTCCTGGCCAGCTATACCCAGATTTCCTATTTGACGATTATTGCTGCCTCGACCCTGCCAGCCTTGCTGTATTTTCTGACTGTTTGTTATTTTGTGCGAATCGAAGCGAAACGACTTGGTCTGCGTGCTTCCACCATCGAAGACACTGAGAAAGTATCCACAGTCCTCAAAGAAGGCTGGCACTTCATAATACCGATGGCAGTCCTGGTGACTTTTCTGGTCATGGGCAGAACGCCGACCACGTCCGCCGCCTTTGCCATTCTCAGCGTGATTGCTGCTTCGTATTTATCAAGCAACCCAATGAACCTGCGCGACATCTTTGACGCTGTCGTGGATGGCGTACAGACCATGGTCTCAACGGCCCTGTTACTGGTAGCAGTTGGCATAATTATCAATGTGGTCACAACCACCGGAGTCGGTAACGCTTTCTCATTGATGATCGTCGAGTGGGCCCAGGGCAGCTTGTTGATTACTCTTGTGCTGGTAGCCTTGGCGTCATTGGTGCTGGGAATGGGTCTACCCGTGACCGCTTCCTATATTGTTCTTGCCACTTTGTCAGCACCACTGATCTTTGACCTGATCAGCCAATCGCAATTGTTAATCGCCTTACAGGCTGGCGATCTACCCAGCAATGTCGCCGCCACTTTGGATTTGTTCGGTGGTGACCCCGTTGTAGCACTGCGTGAAATGCCTCTGGAGATGAAACAACTCATCCGTCAGGAAATGCTGCCTCCTGAATTACTGACCGGTATGCTGCTTAGCGCCCACCTGGTTATATTTTGGTTATCACAGGATAGCAATGTAACACCACCTGTTTGTCTGGCCTCCTTCGCCGCCGCCGGTATCGCTGGTACGCGAGCAATGGCGACAGGACTCACCAGCTGGAAAGTCGCCAAAGGTCTTTACCTCGTACCAGTATTGTTTGCCTATTCACCACTTATCTCTGGCACCTGGCCAGAACGCATTGAAGTGTTCCTCTGGGCAAGCATGGGGCTGTATGCGCTGGCAGGCGTATTACAGTGGCATCTGGAAACGCGCATCAACGTCCTCACTGCTGCAGTACTACTGGTCAGTGCCGGACTGCTCATGTGGACGGGTCTGCCTATCTACTATCACCTGGCTGGAGCCGCGCTGCTGTTTGGCGTCATTGTTGTTCAGAATCGCATGGCGGCCAAAGAGCGCGCATTGGCAGAGGAAGCACTCGGTTCCGGGCCAAGCTGACGCTCGCTTCCCGCCGCTTCCTGATTTCACCTCATTGAACCAACACCCATCGTTTGTACCGTAGTAAAGACTGAAGTCTGACAGCCGGTCTGGCACACTATCCCTGTACTTTTCGTTGACGCATTGAGTCAGGCGCACCGCCGGTTGTGTCTAACAGATTTTCGCGAGGCACATAAATGCTCACCTCACTGTTGTTGCTTGTCGCAGGCTTCCTGATTCTGGCGGGTGGCGCCGAATTCATGGTCCGCGGCAGTTCACAACTGGCTTTAAAGCTGGGCATTTCACCGTTGGTCGTCGGTCTGACTGTCGTGGCTTTCGGAACCAGCGCCCCCGAGTTGGCGGTGAGTGTTGAATCCACCATCGATGGCTTTAGTGGCATTGCTCTGGGTAATGTTGTTGGCTCCAACATCGCCAATATTGGCCTCATTCTCGGCATTACCGCCATCATCAACCCCATCGAAATCAAAGTCGATCTGGTCCGCCTGCAAATCCCGATCGCGATAGGCAGTGCTTTTCTTCTGGGCCTGCTATTACTGGATGCCGAACTGGCTGTATTCGATGGCTTGCTACTGCTACTGGGGCTGTCCGTCTACCTCTTTCTCAGCGTGCGCACCGCGCGCGCGAGTGGCGAGATAGAAGTGCTGATCGGCCAACCACCTACAAAGGCCGGCACGAATTCTGCGCTTTTAGTGTTATTTATTATTATTGGTTTGGCCTTGCTGGTAGCTGGCAGCCAACTTTTTGTGACTAACGCTGTCGATATTGCCCGGGTAGTGGGTGTTAGCGAGGCAATTATCGGTCTGACTCTGGTCGCGATCGGCACCAGCATTCCTGAGCTGGCAACATCGGTAGCAGCGGCAATGCGCCGGGAATCTGATATCGCAATTGGCAATGTTGTTGGGTCCAATTGTTTCAATATTCTGTGCGTGCTCGGGATCTCGGCTCTTGCCGGGACAGTCTCAGCCAGTCAGTTTTCCATCGTCGACTTTATCGTCATGCTCGGCTTCTCGCTTGTGCTTTTGCCGTTCGCACGTTCTGGCCTGTCTCTGACCCGGTTCGAGGGCATCTTACTACTGGCAAGTTACTGTGCCTATATTGGCTGGATCAGTTGGCAGTCAATCTAGTCGCCTTTGGCGGTATCGTCTTTTGATTTGTCTTGACTATCAGACTCTGCATTATCAGGCTTAGCCGCAACGCGTAAATCCTCTACGGCCTGATTGTGGCTGAGATAGTTATTGCCTGTTAGCCGTGTAAAAAATCCGGACGAGCCAAGACGGTCCATGATCGGCCCTTTGACTTCAGACAAGTGCAGTTTGATATCCAACTCTTCCAGAGTGTCGTTGATTGTTTCAAGTGCCTCGAGAGCACTAAGGTCAATTTCATTGACTGCAGTGCACATCAAAATGACATGCTTGAGATTATTCTTCTTGGCAGCCATATTGAAAATCATTTCTTCCAAATATCGACTGTTAGCAAAATACAGGCTTTCATCAACCCGGATAGACAGCAGTGACTCAAAGGTTTCTACTTTGTGGCGTTGCACATTGCGGAAATGCTCGGTGTCTCGCACTCGCCCTACTACTGCCACATGCGGTTTGGAGGTCTTGTACAGATGCATCACAATGGAAGCCAGCACGCCCGCAGCCACCCCTACTTCGACACCAATAGTCAAGGTCAGCAACAGAGTGAACAACACTGCCGTGAAATCGGCCTTGGAAAAGCGGAACGACCTGATCAACATGCCCAGATCAATAAGCGGCACTATCGCCACAAGGATAATGGCCGCCAGTGCATAGCGCGGTAACCAGAACAGTACCGGCGTCAGTAAAAGGGCAACGCCCGCAACGAAGATAGCCGTGAACAATCCCGCCGCAGGTGTGGCAGCCCCGGCACTGAAATTGACAATTGAGCGAGAGAAACCCGCACTGACGGGGAAACCGCCGCCGGCGGAACTGGCAATGTTGGCAGCGCCGAGTCCGATTAGCTCCTGATCGAGATTCAGTCTCTCTCGACGCCGAGCCGCCAATACTTGCCCAACAGACAGTGATTCAACATAGCCAATTATGGCGATCAGAATCGCCGACCCCCAGAGTGCACGTATCAATTCCAACGACACTGATGGCAAGCGCATCTCTGGCAATCCCGCTGGCACCGTGCCAAGCAGAACAACGCCATAATCTTGCAGATTGAATAATCTGGCGCAGCCAGCGGATAACACCACTACCAGCAATGGCCCGGACCGCCCAATCAGCCTGGCGCGGGACTCGGACCAGCCCAGGCGCAACAAGCCATTCTGCAGACCCGACTTACACCACACGATGAGCAACATGGCGATGACGCCCAGACTCAAGGTGGCGTAATTAATATTGTTGATGCCTTCTATCAGTGAGCGCAGCATGCTTACGGCATCATCGCCGCTGATGCGAATATCGAGCAGATATTCCATCTGATTCAAGCCAATCAATAACGCCGACGCCGTAACGAAGGCGCTGACCACCGGATGAGAGATAAAATTGGCCATGAAACCAAGACGCAACAGACCCAGCAGCAACAACAAGCCACCAGACATTAATGCCAGCGCGGTGGCTGCAGCGGCATAATCAGCGGCGCTGTTAATCGACAACTTACCTAACGCGGCCGCTGTCATAAGCGACAGCACCGCCACCGGTCCTACCGAGAGCGTACTGCTGGATCCAAAAAAGGCGTAGCCAGCCAAGCCGAGAATCGCTGCATACAAACCCAATTCAGGCGAGACACCGGCAATGAGTGCGTAGGCTAAAGCCTGAGGAATGAGCATCACTGCCACCAACACCGACGCAATCAAGTCATCACGCAGCCGCTCACGCGTATAGCGTGGCCCCCAAACCAGAATGGGAAGATAACGTTTGAGAGTGAAGCGCTTACTCAAGAGCGGACCTGTTCAGTATGCCGATGTCTGGGTTTTCCCAACCACTGCGCACAACGTTTACAACCGAACCAACAACAATCGATAAACACGATGAGCAGGACAGCCAAAGCCATCCCCCAACCAACAGCCACTAGATTCAGAGGCACGGTATACCCATAGGCATCGAAAGTTTCGCGCAGGAATTCCTGATCGGCAGCAATTGCAATATGCGCTGCTACGCGAATCGGATGCTGCTGCATTGCCGCATGTTCCGCGGAGATTCGTTCGTAGCGCGCGACCACAGTTTGCAAACTATTGGCATCACGGGAAAACACCGGATCGGTGCTATTTCGATAATAGGCAACAAGAGCCTGGAGGTTACCTTCGAATAATTCGTTAGCGGTCGCCTGAAAGCCGGCAATATTGGCACTGACTTCAAGATAATGCGCAGCAACACGATTCTTGTACTGATCAACAAAGGCCGGCACTTGAATGCCAAGTAGCAAGCCAGCCGCGAAAATCACGAGTCGCGCATAGGCTCCAAACATTGACAGAAAAGGTAGCTTCATAAGTTCAGCTTAGCAGGGACACCGGACAGGCGAAAAACGCCAGAGATGGCAATGTCGCCAGAATGAGCGCTTGGGCGTGTGCAGCGCGATCAGCTTCTGTCGTCTGGCATTCGCAGTCGGATACTATAACGACTGGCCAATTCGATGTTGCCGCGCAAACGATAACCTTCAACTGCCTCGCGCATGACAGAGTACATCCAGCGCGCGTGTGCGTCATTGGGTGCAGTAATCAGGAAAAAGGCTTCATTGTCGCGTGCAGTCTGGGCAATATTGGCAAGCTTGGTCTGTGCAGAATCACTCTGATTCACAATACCATTGGCTTCAAAATCAAAGAATAAATCCCCTGATTGCATTTCGTTGGCGAGCTGACCGGCCATATTGGCAATCGCCGGATGCTCAGCATCAACAAACTCCGCGCGATCCAGCATTAAACGCGCCTCTTCAAACAAGCCCTGATAAATGGCCTCTTCGGCTAATTCCACATAGCGCAGCACAATATCCTGCAAGCCCTGCAAGGCAATTTCATTATCGGGATCATAGGCCAGAGCACGCTGGAAACGAGCGTGGGCATTATTATCAACCGGGGTTAAAAGGCGATCAGCATCCAGCGCTTGCAAACCTTCGTAGAGCAGATCGGCAATAAGGCGTTGACGGTCAGCAGGTTGCGACCCGGCGTAGACTTCGGCGCCAGACAGGACTCGCACTTGCGGACCAGACTCTGCATTGCTTGCTACAGGCTCGCTGTCACGGCTTGACGGCAGTGCTGCACAGGCTGCCAGAAACAGACAAGTAATCGGCACTAAGAAAATTCCTGCAGACTTTCTCACAAACCTTTCTGCAAACCTTCCGGCAATCCTTCCTGTAAGTGTTCTTTTACACATAAGATCAATACAGCAACTCAGAAAATGCGATAAACCCGAGTTTATCACCTTTTGCAATTTTCGTATGGGCAGGCACGATCGCCAGGCCATCAGCGCCACTTAGCGATGCTGTCACGCCAGAACTCTGATTTACATAGGGCACCAAGCTTTGCCCCTCGTTCGTCGTATCCAGCACTACCCGCAAGTATTCCTGACGCTCACTCAGCTCAATACGCTCGAAAGCAGCAGGCAAATCCACAACGAGCGGCTTGATGTTTTGACAGCCCTGCATTTGCAGCAAACAAGGGCGCACCAGCAGAACGAAAGTTACAAAAGAAGACACCGGATTACCCGGCAACCCAAAAAACTGACTCTTGCCGATCGTGCCAAAGGCGAAGGGCTTACCCGGTTTGATCGCCAGCTTCCATAGTTGCAGCTCACCCAGGGCTTCTACCGCCGGCTTGACGTGATCTTCTTCTCCGACTGAAACTCCGCCAGTAGTAATTACGCAATCGGCCTGCGCCGCCGCATCTTCAAGGGCCGTGCGAGTGCCTTCCAGACTATCTGCCACAATCCCCAAATCGATAACTTCAACATTGAGCGCATCGAGCAGACCTGACAATGCATAAAAATTGGAATTGTAAATCTGACCAGGCTTTAGATTGGTGCCAGGTTGCACTAATTCGTTACCGGTAGTTAGTAGCGCGACTCGCAAACGTCGAGTGACACGAACTTGCTCAATGCCCGTAGCCGCCAATACTGCCAAGTCTTGAGCCAACAAGCGGTGACCGGCAGGAAACAGTTTCGTGTTGGCGGCAATATCCTCCCCTTGTCGGCGTAGATTTTCTCCGGCTGCAGCGGACTGCAATACAGTGACAACCTCACCTTCGAGTTGGGTATTTTCCTGCATGACCACAGCGTCAGCACCGGCCGGCACCGGCGCACCGGTGAAAATACGCGCCGCTTCGCCACTGGCAAGCTGTGCACCTGTCGCCCCCGCTATGATGCGCTGCGAAACACGTAGTTGTGTAGGCGTGTTCTTGACATCAGCTCTGCGCACGGCATAACCGTCCATCGCGCTGTTATCCTGCGGCGGCACATTGCAAGAGGCGGTTGCTGTTTCAGCAAGAATACGTCCGCGTGCCGCGCGCAGCTCAACAAATTCGGTGTCTTTGATGGATGGCATTGCCGCAAGCAATGCAGCGAGAGCTGCGTCGACAGGTGTTAGCGAGTCGGATCTGCTGTTTGCACTCATGCGGCGTCGGTGGTGGCATTATCGGCAACCCGGCTGCTGGCCGACTTGCGAGTTCGACCTTCGTAGAGCAACTTGATAACGTCCTGCAAATGCCCATGCCAGGATTTTTGCTTGATGCCAAAGGTATCGAATATCTTTTTGCTGGAGAGCGTCGCGTTGGCAATTTCCGGAGCGCGGGCTTCTTTTTCTATCAGCCGCTTACTGTCAAGCAGCTGATAAATATCTTCGTCGTGATTAGCGGCGTATTTCAGCACCTGTTGCACAAACTCGCTTTCGCGTTTGGTCTCCAAACCACTGAAGTGATAAGTCCCCCACACATTGGCATCACAATCCACCTGCTGACAGACGGCCAGAATGGCGTTCGCGAGATCACCAGTGTGCGTTGGACTAAAGCGACGGCGCGTCAATTGCAAATGGCCTTCATTGCGCTTGAACGAACGAATCCAGGATTTGATCAGCCCTTTCTTCCACTGGCCGAACAGCCAACCCGATCGAATAATAATATGTGCATTGTGATCAGAAACGGCGCGTTCACCTTCGTAGGTCGCACCGCCATAGATACCCATCGGGTTGGCCGCGTCGTTTTCGTTGTAACCCAACTTCTTCTCACCATCGAATACGTAGGCATTCGACAAATGCACCATGGGCACATTGAGGTGATTGGCGATCTCCGCCAGTGTCGCCGGCAACAGCGTGTTCACACTGCGGCAGCGGTCCTCAGCGGTCTCAGCCCGACGCAGGGCACTGTGATTGCCGGAGATAAAGTCAGTCAGATTAACCAACTGAGTCGGCGCATATTCAGTCACCAGCTTGGCTATACCCATGGCATTTTCCGGAAAGAATTGCGTGCGCGCCGGCGCCAGAAACGAAATCCGCTTCTTGCGCAGCTGCTCAACAAAATGCTTTCCAGTAGGGCTATTGGCCCCAACCACAAATAACTTCACTGTCTTCCTATCTATATGCCTGTCAATTACTTCTCTAACTTTTGCAATTACCACCTTGCAGAACAATAACATAGCCCGAGATTAGCGCACTACTGCCACGTGAGTTTCTCCCGCACAGCTTGCGAACCCGGTTATTCTAATAAGGACAGTTTCACGAGTTAACGAGTTTGCGGAATAGGAGAAGGAATGCGAGCTAACCGATCAGTAGCGCCAAAACCAGATTTCCACTGGAATCTAAAGGAGAAAGGAATCGAAAAACACCCAGTTTGGCGAGATATCGAGGAGCGTCACGAGCGGCGCGCTGGCGAGGCGGCGGGAAATTCTGAAGCGCAGTGTATACGGCACATACATGAGCATTCAGAATTTCGCGGCAACGAAGCCAGCGTGACGCGCAGTAGCTCCGTTAAAATGGGATGTCGTCGTCGAAGTTGTCGAAGTTGCCCGCCTGCGGCTGCGGCTGCTGGCTTCCACCACCGCCACCCGAAGACTGCTGCGGCGGTGCAGAACGCTGCTGGCCATAGTCACTGTCTGACTGACCACCACGGGAATCCAGCATTTGCATTTCGTTGGCAACGATCTCTGTGCTGTAACGCTTGACGCCGTCCTGTTCCCAGGAGCGCGTCTGCAAACGGCCTTCGACGTACAGCTTGCTGCCCTTCTTCACGTATTGCTCAACGATCTCACCAAGGCGATTGAAGAACACCACGCGGTGCCATTCAGTCCGCTCTTGTTGTTCACCGGTACCCTTGTCTTTCCAGGACTCGCTGGTCGCAATCGAGACATTGGCAACAGCATTGCCATTGGGCATATAACGAACTTCCGGATCATTGCCCACATTTCCGACCAAAATTACCTTGTTGATTCCTCGACTTGCCACGTTTTTCTCCCTGGATTGGATTGTCTGCTTAGCACTGCAAGTCTATACCAACGCTCCGGGTAATTGAAAATTTATGGCGAAATTGGATTGAATATAGAGGGTCTGTGCAGTGGCGCCGGAGCCCGGGTTGCTGCGGCTGTTCGGTGGGCCCATCCCTGGCCCCGTCCCGCGCCTGTCCCTGTCGCTACTCACAGCCGCACCACCCCGGGCTCCAACGCCTGCGGATGCAGTGCCAGATTGCCACGCAAAAGTAGCTGCGGACTACCGCCAAGCCAAATCTTCACGACCGAAAACACATGCAAAGGAATTGCAGTTAGCAAAGTCACTAACACACAGCCCAAAAAAGAACCGCAGAATCATCCGCTGGCACTGATTCGCGCTTGGGTGGGACTGCTGTGCTGGCGCCCGACTAGCGCCAGGGACGGGCGCGGGACCGGGCCAGGGATGGCCCATTGGAGGGCGCCAGCACAGCAGTCCCGCCCTAGTGCGCGCCAGATGCTCATAACCATCAACCTTTTAAAAAACACCCACATCAACACCGACCAACAAAATAGACAATAAAATCAAGCATCCAACCCCACTTAATCCACGTACTGAACAGCAAGTAATCACATCCAGTCAATTGCGTCCTTTACTCGGGCAAACAAAATTTCCGATAATGGTCGGTTTCCCCACCCTAACCTGAGCTGTTCATGGACAAGATAGTCGTACGCGGTGCCCGCACCCACAATCTCAAGAACATCAATATCGAAATTCCCCGCGACAAACTGGTAGTTATTACCGGCTTGTCAGGCTCAGGCAAATCCTCTCTGGCCTTTGATACGCTCTACGCCGAAGGTCAGCGCCGCTATGTTGAATCGCTGTCGACCTATGCGCGCCAGTTTCTCTCCATGATGGAGAAACCCGATATCGATCATATCGAAGGGCTGTCACCGGCGATTTCCATCGAGCAGAAATCGACCTCGCATAATCCGCGCTCCACTGTGGGCACGATTACCGAGATCTACGACTATTTGCGCCTGTTGTTTGCCCGTGTCGGTGAGCCGCATTGTCCCGAGCACAATATCAAGCTGGAGGCCCAGACGGTCAGCCAGATGGTGGACAAGGTTATGGCCATGCCAGAAGACACCCGGGTCATGGTGCTGGCACCAATTATTCGTGACCGCAAGGGTGAACATCTGCATGTCTTCAATGAGCTGCGCAGCAGCGGCTTTATCCGGGCCCGTGTTGACGGGCTGGTGTGCGAGATCGAGTATCCGCCCGATCTGGAGAAGAACAAGAAACACTCTATCGACGTCGTCATTGACCGGGTCAAGATCAAGCCGGGGCTGGAACAGCGACTAGCCGAAAGTTTTGAGACCGCGATTCAGCTCGCCGATGGCCTGGCCACGGTGAGCATCATGGATACCGAGACCACCGAAGACGATATGGTGTTCTCCTCACTGTTTGCCTGCCCGATGTGCGGCCACAGTATCTCCGAGCTGGAACCACGACTGTTCTCTTTCAATAACCCTGCCGGTGCCTGCTCCTCTTGTGACGGTCTGGGCCTGAAACAGTATTTTGACGAGAGCCGCATTATTACCGACGAGGCTCTGGCCTTGTCTGAAGGCGCCATTCGCGGCTGGGATCGGCGTAATTTCTATTATTTCTCCATGCTGTCATCACTGGCTGAGCATTTCGGCTTTTCCATCGATACGCCATTCAAGAAACTGAGCAAGAAACACCGCAAGGTCATCCTGCATGGCAGCGGCGATGAAGTGGTGGACTTCCACTACGTCAATGATCGCGGTGACCGCGTCACCCGCAGCTACCCATTCGAAGGCATCCTGCCCAATATGGAACGGCGTTATCGGGAAACCGAATCGAGCATGGTCCGGGAAGAACTGGCCAAGTATTTGAGCTCTCAGTCCTGCCCGGACTGCGAAGGCACGCGCCTGAAACAGGATGCCCGGCATGTACTGATCAAGGGCAAGAATCTGCCCAGCATCACCAACATGACAGTGAGCCACGCCACCGAGTATTTCCATAAACTCAAGCTGGCCGGCAAACGCGCCAAGATTGCTGAAAAGGTCTTGAAAGAGTTGCAGGACCGCCTGCAGTTTCTGGTCGATGTCGGCCTCAACTATCTTACGCTGAGCCGCAGTGCCGACACCCTCTCTGGTGGTGAAGCCCAGCGCATTCGGTTGGCCAGCCAAATCGGCGCCGGACTGGTTGGTGTGATGTATATTCTGGATGAGCCTTCTATTGGCCTGCATCAGCGCGACAACAGTCGTCTACTCAACACTCTGTTCCATCTGCGCGATCTTGGCAACACGGTAATTGTCGTCGAGCATGACGAGGAAGCCATTCGCAGCGCCGATCACATTATCGATATTGGCCCCGGTGCCGGCGTGCACGGTGGTGAAATCGTCGCCGAGGGTAAGCTGGCCGATATCACCGGCAATAAAAAATCCCTGACTGGCAAATTCCTCAGCGGCAAGGAATGCATCGCCATTCCGGCCGAGCGCATACCGCGCGACATGGACAAGATGCTCCATATCAAGGGTGCGCGGGGCAATAATCTCAAGAAAGTCGCGCTGAAGATTCCGATTGGCCTGTTTACCTGCATCACTGGTGTATCCGGCTCGGGCAAATCCACCCTGATCAACAATACCCTGTATCCGATTTCCGCCAGCAAGCTCAATGGTGCCACCACACTCAATCCAGCCCCCTATGACAGCATTGAAGGCATGGAGCATCTGGACAAGGTGGTCGATATCGACCAGAGCCCGATCGGGCGGACGCCGCGTTCCAATCCTGCCACCTATACCGGCATCTTCACGCCAGTACGCGAGTTATTCGCCGGGACTGAAGAAGCCCGGAGCCGTGGCTACAAGCCCGGCCGCTTCAGCTTTAATGTCAAAGGTGGACGCTGCGAAGCCTGTCAGGGCGATGGCGTGGTCAAGGTCGAGATGCACTTCCTGCCTGATGTCTATGTGGCCTGTGATGTATGTCGGGGCAAGCGCTATAACCGCGAGACCCTGGAAGTCCAATATAAAGGCAAGAACATTTGCGAAGTGCTGGATATGACTATCGAGGATGCCCGCGAGTTCTTCGACGCCGTCCCGGTCATCGCCCGCAAGCTGCAGACCCTGATCGACGTAGGCCTGTCCTATATCTGCCTCGGTCAGGCGGCGACGACGCTGTCCGGCGGTGAAGCCCAGCGCGTGAAACTCAGTCGGGAACTCTCCAAACGTGATACTGGCAAAACACTGTACATCCTTGATGAGCCAACTACTGGCTTGCACTTTCAGGATATCCGCCAATTATTAAGCGTGCTGCACCACCTGCGCGATCAGGGCAATACGATCGTGGTGATCGAACACAACCTCGACGTCATCAAGACTGCTGACTGGATCGTCGATCTGGGCCCGGAAGGCGGAAGTGGCGGCGGTCAGATTATCGCCGAGGGCACTCCGGAAGAAGTGGCCAAAGCGAAGGGTTCACATACTGGCGAATACCTGAAACCAGTACTTGCCCAGAAGCAAAAGTGAAGGATGCACTATGCTGTAGCAAAATTTTGAAATCAGTACGGGCAAAAAAGGACATTTACCCGCATTAGTTGATGATTTAGAGATTTTGCCGCGCTACCATTCCGTTGTCGCAAAACTGTAATAATTTTTTAATATAACTGTCACTTTCCGGTCATTAGGGTTTCACGAAAGCGAAACAAAATACGCACCGGATATACAAATCCCACAATTCCCGTTTTTATACATCTATCAGGAGGAGCTCTATGCACTGTCCACGTGGTGCTAGAAAATTACTTTGCACGTCCATTCTGCTGGCTATCGGATTTTCCGGTGAACTGGCAGCCCAAGATACGTCGTCCGGCATTCGCGGCCGTCTCGTCGATGCCAGCGGCAGCCCACTAGCTAATGCCACTGTTGTTGTTGAAGACTCTCGTACCGGCAACACTCGTACTCTGCAATCCAACTCATCAGGTACGTTCTATGCGACCAACCTGTCTGTAGGTGGTCCATACACAGTAACTATCAACAATTCCAGAACCGTGACTATCGACTCAATCGATCTGGGTGATATTTACAACCTGACCGTGGACATGGGCACTTCCTCCTTAGAAGAAATCATTGTTCTTGGCCAAGCCAATACCCTGGTAGACGTCGCCGCTGGCCCCGCCGCCACGTTTGGCGCCTTCGAACTGGACACTGCCGTGTCCTATAACCGCGATATCCGCGATGTGTACTCACTGGATCCACGTTTCAATCTGGACGGTGATGCCCGTGATTCACAGACCAACTGTGTCGGCAAACACCCGCGCTTTAACTCCGTCAGCCTTGATGGTGTGGCCCAGAATGACCGCTTTGGTCTGAACAGCAACGGCTACGCCACTGCAACCGGCATGCCTTTCCCTTACGAGTCAGTGGCTCAGGTTTCTGCTGAGTTGGCCCCGTTTGACGTGACTTACGGCGGCTTCTCTGGCTGTAACATCAACGCGGTCACCAAGTCTGGCACTAACGAGTGGGCCGGTACTGCTTTTTATGAGGGCACTAACGAAGGCCTGCGTGGCGATTCCATCCGCCTTGCCGACGGCAGCACGAATACTTACTCAACGCCTGACTACGACGAAAAAACCTACGGTTTCAGCGTCGGTGGTCCGATCATCGAAGACAGCCTGTTCATCTACGGTGCTTACCAGATGGCCGAGCAGCCTGAATTCATCTCTCAAGGTTTCGCAGGATCAGGTTCCGGTGAAGAGCGCCCCTGGTTGAGCCAGGACGAATACAATCGCATTAGCTCGATTGCCTCGAATCTGTATAACTACGACGCTGGCGGCCAGCCAAGTGACGGTGCCCAGGAAGCGGAAAACTACATGTTGCGCGCTGACTGGAACATCAATGCTGACCACGCTGTAGCTGTGATCTACAACTACTACGATGGTTTCGAAGATCGCGCCTCAGACAGTGACAGCAACGAATTCGAATTCGCCAATCACTTCTACCGCAAAGGCGCTGAGCTGGATACGCTCACGGTCAAACTGCAATCACAGTGGACTGATGCTTTCTCAACTGAGGTGTTCTACAACACCAACGAAATGATCGACTCCCAGGTCACAGTGGGCCCGAAAGACTTCGGTGACCACCAGATCAGCCTTGGCAACAACGTGGTTTATCTGGGTGCCGATGACTCACGTCAGGCCAACCGCCTGAACTGGGATTCCACACTGTACAAGTTCAACGGCCAATATCTGGCTGGCGATCACATCCTGACTTTTGGTTATGAGCGTGATGAGCTGAATGTATTCAACCAGTTCGTGCAGCACTCTAACGGTGGTGAGTGGGATTACTTCGACGATTCCGGCAACAACCCGGCTTCCTGTGCGGCACTGTCTGCCCAGGGTCGCTTCGATGATCCAAGCTGCTCACTGTCCGGCCTCGACAAATTTGAGCTGGGCCGCCCAAGCCGCGTCTACTACGGAAGCGGTGGTGGTACCAACAATGCAAACGATGCCGCTGCAACCTTTAATAATGTGCTGAACACGTTCTACATTCAGGACGAATTCTACATCCCGCAGTACAACCTGACTCTGGTCGGTGGTCTGCGTTATGAAGAATTCAGCATGGACGACCGTCCAACATTCAACCAGGCTTTCACTGACTTGTTCGGCATTCCCAACAATGCCAACATTGATGGTGTAGACCTGTTGATGCCACGACTGGGTTTCACCTGGGAAGCGGCTTACAACCTGACTGTTCGCGGTGGTGTTGGCCTGTATGGCGGCGGCAATCCGAACGTTTGGCTGACCAACGCCTGGAGCAACGATGGTATTAGCAACGTCCAACTCCAGTTCCGCAACTTCGATAGCTCTCAGTCTATTTTCTCTGATGTGCCATTAAGCGGTGCTGGCCGACCTGGCTATGACGTACCACAAACTCTGGTTGATCAGGTTGCTGCCACTAGCGCAGCTAACGCCTCAACTGAAGCATTGTCGCTGATTGACCCGAACTACGAGCAGCCAGCTGAGTGGAAATATGCACTGGGCGCTACTTACACGTTCGACAGCGGCATGACAGTGGATGCCGACGTGTTGTACTCCAAGCAGCAAGACGCTGTTTACTACGAGGACATTTCTCAGGAAGTGGTTGGTCGCACAGCTGCTGGTCAGCCAATCTTTGACTACACTCGTGGCGAAGACAACTTCATGCTGACTAACTCAACAACTGAAGGTGAAGGCCTGTCTCTGTCTTTGGTTGCCAAACAATCCTATGACTTCGGTCTGGATTGGATGCTGGGTTATGCCTACACGGAAAACACAGACGTCAGCCCGATGAACTCATCTGTCGCGGGCTCCAACTTCAGTGGATTGTCAGCCTACACACTGCTGGATCCAACAGCAGCAACTTCAGACTACGTAACGCCAAAGCGCTTCGTGGGTAGCGTGACTTACGGTCACGATTTCATCCCGGGCCACGAAACACGTTTCACTGCGCAGTTTATCCGTAAGCAAGGCCAGCCACAGAGCTATGTAATGAGCTCCAGTGACCTGGAAGGCGATGGTTTCTTTGGCCGTCACTTGCTCTACATCCCGACTGCCAACGATCCGAATGTTGTAGCAGGTCCTAACTTCGATACTGCGGCATTTGCCTCTTTCATCGAGGAAAATGGCTATGCAGCCTTCGCTGGCGGTTTCGTACCACGTAATGAAAGCTTCTCATCCTGGTCGTCACGTATGGATTTCCGTATTGACCAGGACCTGCCTTTCTTCGGTGGTAACGCATTGGCATACCTGAAGATCTACAACGTCCTGAATCTGCTCGACGATAGCTGGGGCGTGCAGTATGACAATGAGTTCTTTGCGCAAGTAGCGGTCGATATGTCTTTGGACGATCAAGGACGCTATGTCTACGAGCAGTTCAACAACCGAACGATTACAGATCTGCGTGAACAAGCAACTCTGTACCAGATCCGCATGGGTCTGCAGATCGACTTCTAAGCAAGCTGATCTAACGAAAAGCCCGGTTACCGCAAGGTGGCCGGGTTTTTTTATGCCTGCTTACTACCCACTGCCAGCTCAATATACGTTACACTGCGCCCCGACTTTCCATTGCCCTTACAGGATTTAGATAGCAGTGCTGCCCAGCTCTTTTTACCGCCCCTTCTTCGACTGCTTTCTATTCAGCTATTTATCAAGAAGTAAGACTCGTATCAGGCTAGCCGCTTTGACAGCCGTTGCTGGTATTGCCGCAGCGCTACCCGTCACCGCGCAGGAATCAAAGGCAATGACTAGCAGCAGCGCAACCATAACTCTGCCAGTAGGCTTCTCGCCTGACCCTGCAAGTCACTCGCTAGTGGTCACCAGCTTGTTGACCAACCCCCTCAATACCAGTAATTGCAGCGGTCACTTTGACCCGGCTGATGCAGCACTTGTTGTTCATTATGCTGGCAGCGACCGACTTGGTATTTTCGCCGACGCAATGGATGACACAGCGCTAATAGTGCGCGCACCAGACGGCACGCTCTACTGTAACGAGGACTCAACACACTTGCGCTATGGCAATCCCGGGGTGGAAATCTCACCCGCGCCCGGTGGCGATTATCTGGTCATGGTCGGCAAGCAGGCCAGCTCAGGAAATTCCGACGAGGTGACTATACTGGTCACTGAATACAGCGCCACCATGTGGGCCAATCTCAATGCCAATGCCTCACTCGATAACTTGCTGCACAACATGGTGAACAGCGATATCGACTTCGGCGACGACAGTGGCGAGTATGCCAATGACGGCGAGTGTGATGATCCGCGCTTTACCGGTGACGGCATGGCCATGTTTCCCACCGCCGGGCATATCCTCCAGGATGCGTCCGACTGCAGTGTCTTGTTTGGGCTTGGCGAAATTGAGATGGCGGATATCACCGAGTATTAGTCGCCAGTAATCCGATTAGCCTCTGATCGGACTCCCGGATTCTCAATCTTTCAACTGCCGTTTGGCTCGCTCTGATTGCCCCAACAACTCCCCGGCTCCGACCAAGCCATTCTCACCTCCTGCAGTTCCCGCCAGATAGCAGCAGTTGCCAACTTCGAAAAGCCATGACTAGAGCTTGCCATCATCTTTACGTTGCATTAACAACTGAGAATCATTATCATTCGCGTTTTCATTCACAGCAGGAGCAACACCATGCCACTAGAAGCCGCACGCGGGCCAGCGGGTTCCCACTTTCTTAGCAACAAAGTCAGCCAGGGTATTGCTATCGCCCTGTTTGGCTTGAGTGCCAGCATGAGCGCTGCGCAATCCGGGTCTGGTGACGGCGTCGAAGAAATTGTTGTGACTGCCTCTGGCATCAGCCAGCGCTTGGTCGATGCCCCAGCCAGTATTTCAGTCGTCAGCAGCGCCGAATTGCAAAAACGCCCTTACATCACGCTGATTGATGCCGTGCGTGAATTGGAAGGTGTTGACGTCGGTGAGACGTCCGATAAAACCGGCCAACGCACGATCAGCATGCGCGGCATGGGCTCGGATTACACCTTGCTGCTGGTGGATGGCAAGCGCCAGAACAATCATGGCGATATCTATCCAAACAACTTTGGCGGCAACCAGTTCAATCATGTGCCACCCCTGGAAGCGATCGAGCGCATCGAAGTTATTCGCGGCCCTGCTTCTACCCTGTATGGTGCCGATGCGCTTGGCGGTGTCATCAACATCATTACAAAATCTTCAGCGCAAAGCTGGTCTGGCTCTGTGACTGCTGGCCACAGCTTTCAGGAAAACAAAGCCTTTGGCGCTGATACAACCTATGATCTGGCGATATTCGGCCCACTGATCGATGACACTCTTAGTCTTGCCCTGCGTGGCTCCTGGTATGAACGCGAAGCTTCCGAGCCCGAATACGAACTCATTTATGATCCAGCCGGTGAATCCCACGAACGCGCACTGGGATTTGGCCGCGGCGGCAAAACAGTCGACAACACCAACAAGACCTATGGGTTCACACTCAACTGGACGCCTGCAGCGGAACAGCGAGTCAGCTTCGACTACGATGTCTCGCAACAGAAATATGACAACACGCCCTTTGAGAATAATCTGGGCACCCTTTCCTACCCCCTCGGCACTGTCGACAATATCAGTTCCATCTGGCAAGAACGCGGCGGTCAAGTGAATCCCCGTGCCGGCTACGCAGCTGATCAGCAGTTTGACCGCAATCAATGGGCACTGACACATGATGCGGATTGGGGCTTCGCCAAAAGTCTGGTCTCTCTGGCCTATATCGATACCAGCAATGCAGGTCGCACCTTGCCGCTAACGGTGGCCGAACGATTGAATCTGCAGGAGATGTGGGACGGTACCGGCGAATACGCCAGCCTGTCTGAGGACGAGCGCCGCTCTCTGGCCGAAGCGACCTTCTTACCGCGTCCCGCACGTAATCTGGACAGCAAGCAATACACACTGGATGTGCGCCTTGAGAAGCCGGTTGAGGGTTTTGGTGGACGGCATCATTTTGTCGTTGGTGGTCAGGTGATTGACGGCGAACTCGATGACGGTGTGTTTGGTATGGAAGGCGGACTGGATGGCGCCGGCGTTGTCCAAAATCATGAAATGTTCTCGTTATTTGCCGAGGACAATTGGACACCAGTCGACCCACTGACGCTCACCTTTGGTCTGCGCCATGACGATCATCAGGTCTTCGGTCAGCACCTGAGTCCACGCGCCTATGCTGTGTATACACTCAGCGATGCCTGGACGGTTAAAGGTGGTGTTAGTACGGGCTACAAGACGCCCAAGACAACAGATTTATATGACGGCGTCACTGGCTTTGGCGGCCAGGGTACTTCGCCCTTTGTGGGCAATCCGGACCTGAAACCGGAAACCAGCGTGAACAAAGAAATAGCGTTGTACTGGACCTCTACTCAGAACAGTCACAATTTCAATATCACCTACTTCCTCAATGATTTTAAGGACAAGATCTCCCGCGGCGAAACCAGTCTTAGTTGTGAACAAACCGGTGGCGTCAGACCTTGTGCCAATCTCGGTTCTTACGGCGAGTTGAATTACACCAGCTATTCGCAACGGGTCAATATCGATGAGGCTGAAATTCAGGGTCTGGAAATCGCGGGTCGTTATCAGTTACTGGAACAATTATCACTACGTGCCAACTACACGTGGACTGACAGCGAGCAACTGACCGGTCCAGACGCTGGCCAACCGCTCACCAACACCGCCGAGACCATGTTTAATACGACACTGGATTGGTATGTGACTACTGCAGCAAGTTTACAGCTGACCATGGAATCACGTTCGGATCGCTTCCGGGGTACTGATGCCAACGGTAACGATCTGTACTATAACGCTTATGATGTGCTGCATCTGGGTGCCCAGTATCATATCAATGACCGCATCACGCTCAGCGCACGGGTCAATAACTTGCTGGATGAAGATTTTACCGGCTTTCAGACTTTGTTCGTGCAGGAAGCTGATGGCAGCTACACCCCGGACTTCATTGACGACTACAACAACAAGGACAAGGCGCGTAATTTTTGGCTAAGCATTAATGCCAATTTCTAACCGCTGACCGCCCGGACTGCGCATTGAGTGTGCAGTCCGGGTTCCAATCCCGACACGTGACAGTAATTACCGGTCTTTTCTTGACGGCCGTCACACGCGATTTTATAACACTTTAAATATGGGGTATTCCGCATCGCCGCGCGCATCAAGTGCCGGCTCCAGGATCTCATCGAAGGCGTTCCAAAACGCCAACCCGTCATCGCTTTCCGGTTCCAGTAAATAGAAAATCAAATTGGCCAGCCGATTACTCATGTCGACGATATAGTCCCCGCGCGAATAAGTACGGCTTACTGAGCGAAACTCGCCCTGCAACAGACTGTTGCTGTGACCGTTCAATTGATAGTCCTGCTTGGCGATACCTGTCACGTCGTATACCTGACCAGTGAAAGTCGTATCCGCTTCCAACTGCCCAACATGAATACCGTGTTGCGCCAGTTTGTCAGCCAAACCTGCGAACGCTGAGCTGAATACATAGGCGCTGGGAAAGGCGGCGGTGCGAATGGGTTCGAAGGCGTTATAGTTCGCCACACCTTCAATGACCACCAATTCAGAGCTGCGCGCAAAGTCAGTCGTGCCATCTTCCGCCGCAAAAGGAATATACCGATAACTCAGTAGGTCGAGCGGCTCCTCTCTGGGCACCATCGTGAACGCCACACCTTTCTCGGCCCCAACAGTTTGTTGCGCCGTGCGCGCATCTGCGGCGCGATTCAGGCGGCGAATTTCCTGGCCATGCACGTGGGTGAATTCCAGAATCTCTTCGATAAACACATTGGCCGCATGCACGCGTTTGTAAAAACGGTCATGGGAGAACGTCTCGCTGAGAATCGCCATGCGATTGCGTAGCGCCATCTGATTGGTCAGGTAGCGCGGCGCATGATGGTAAGTGCGCAGTTCGGTTGGCGGCCAGTCGCGATAGTCGAAACCGCCGTACCAGCCAAAATCGAGAGCAAACTTGTCTTGCACAGCCTGTGCAATGGTCGGCAACAGGACGTCACTGGTGAACTCAGAAGTCGTTGGGTCGCCGGCGGTGTGATAGGACGGTGCATAGGTCAACGAATAACCATGCCAGGTGCCGTTGGTGGTGTGCAGGTCAACGAACAAATCCGGGTCCCAGCGCTGAATCACGTTGCGCATCAGGGCGCGGGTTTCATCGGCCTCGATAATCATGCCGTCACGATTCAGATCAAGACCGTGGGCAGTACGCACTCCGGTCATCAGTGGGCTGTATTCCTGATTGGGCCGGTTGTCGTCCGCCATGGCATCATTGCCATCGGCGTTGTAAATCGGCACGAACACCAGAATCTGATTGGCCAGCAAATGCTGTTTGTCGCCGAACAGAATATCCCGCATCAGAATCAAGGCCGCCTCCTTGCCTTCGACCTCTCCGCCGTGAATATTGCCCTGAATATAAATCACTGGTTTTTCAGAGGCTTGGGCCTGCTCTGGGCTGGTCACTGGTGGATCGGCCAGCACCACAATGGGCACATCCCGCCCTTCACGAGTGAGCAGCAAGCGCTCCCGGTGCAACAGCTCCGACTGGGCCTGCAAAGCATCCAGCACCGCGATAACTTCAGCAAAGGTTGAGGTGCGCACATAGTCGCTGCGCTCGGCAGCGGTCATCATGGTCGCCGGTAGCAGTGCATCTGCCGCCTGCACAGATGCACTGGCACAACCCAAACAGAATGCAGCAAGGCGCAGGCAATAGCGTGGTTTCATGGTCGGTAAATCCTGTAGGGGCGGCACAAAATCGCCGCGTCAACACAATGAGAAAGTAAGGTAGGCAGCAATGTGGGAATTAGCAAGTTGCAGCGAGCAATTGATCGCTTTTTCAGCCTGCTAACGGGGTTTGTGACAGTATGTAACTTTTCTGTCGGGGTTTACGTTAAGTGCCCGTTTTTACTCGATTTCATGCCCTTTGGCAGGGCCGGCTTTGTTGCTTTTTGGGGCTAAAGCGACTAGCCTCGGGGGTAGCTATATATGCAGCGAGTACGCACCTGGCGAACCCCTTTCTTCAGGTGTTTCTATACAACAATAAACGGAGCTATGTCAGTGACTTCCAAACTAACACGCAGACGTTTTATCAAGGGGGTAATATTCTCCGGCGCCGCCGCTACAACAGGCACCGGTTTTTACCTTGCAGCCAACGCTCAATCCGGAGCTGGTTCTGCTGAACGCTTGATAACACTCAATATCAACGGCCGCAGTCGCCCCGTTGACGTCATGCCATCCGAAACCCTCGCCTATACCCTGCGCTACAAACTCGACCTCACCGGAACCAAGATTGGTTGCAACCGGGGTGAGTGTGGTGCCTGTACGGTGTTGATCGATGGTGTTCCCAATTACGCATGTTCAGTTCTTACTCACAACATGAAAGGCAAATCCGTGGTGTCCATCGAAGGCTTGAAAGCCGCTGATGGAACTTTGCACCCCGTGCAGCAAGCTTTCATCGATGAGAACTCACCACAGTGCGGTTTCTGCACCCCAGGCCAGGTCATGTCGGCGGTGGCGTTGCTTAACAGCAACCCAAGCCCAAGCCGCGAAGAAGTGCGCAAGGGATTGTCAGGAAATCTATGCCGTTGCGGTGCCTATGAACATTATATCAATGGCGTGTTACGCGCCTCGGGGCAGTTAGCATGAGTACTCTAATTGGACGCGATTTTACGCCACCAGATGTGCCCGGTAAGGTCACTGGTGAGATTAAATATGCCGAAGACTACAAAGCTGAAGGCATGGTTTTCGCACGACTGTTGACGAGCCCGATGCCTAGCGGCCGCATCGTCAGCATCGATGCTTCAGAAGCACTGCGTATGGATGGCGTGGTTGGTGTCTTCACCGCCGACGATTTGCCACCCGTTGCACCGCCGGCCAATCCGGCACTGGCTTCTGACTACATTACTTACGTGGGGCAGCCAATTCTGGCCGTCGCTGCGACGACTGAAGAAGTTGCTGAGTCGGCACTGGATCGCATTCGCGTCCAGTACGAGCGTCGCGATTTCGTCGTCGATCCTCTGGAAAGCCTCAAGCCAGGCGGTCCGGATGCCTACCCTGACGGCAACGCCTTAGTGCGCACGCAGGAAGAAGGCCCGGAAGGCGCCCCTATTGTTGGTGCCCAGATCAAATCGATCAAATGGCCACAGTCGGCAATCGACGCTTTGCGCGCCGGTCGCGAACCCGCCGGTGCCGAGTTCACCAACGAGTGGGCTTTCGGCGACCTCGATGCCGGCTTCGCCGAAGCGGCAGCCATTATCGAAGAACCATTTGTCACCATGGGTTACCCACACCATTCACTGGAAGCGCGTACCTGTATGGCTTACTGGGAAAATGGCAAGTGCTACTTCCATGGTTCATCACAGTCACAAAGCGCCAACAACGCTGGTCTGGCCCGTATGCTGAATATCGATCTTGCTGATCTGGTGTTCATTAACGAAGCCACAGGCGGCGGTTTTGGTTCCAAGATCGGCCCTTATCCTTACATGGCCATCTCAGGTAACTTCGCCCGCGTTCTGAATCGCCCGGTGCAATTGCGTATTACTCGTGAGCAGGAGTTCTACATCGGCTCTGCACGCTCGGGTATGCAGGGTTGGATCAAGGTCGGCGTGAAGGAAGACGGTAAAGTCTCTGCCGTGGATCTGGTCATCGTCAATGACGGCGGAATGACTGGCGGCGGTAGCGGTAACTCCTCTGCCCAACATGTCACCGTGGCGTATCAGCCAGAGAATATGCGCTTTCGCATGATCTCTGTATACACCAATACAACACCTCGCGGCGCCCAACGTGGTCCCGGCCAGAATGAGATGGCTGCCGTATTGGCACCGATCACTGACAAGGTTGCCAAGGCAGTCAATTTGGACCGCGTGGAATTCCGCAAGCGCAATGTTGTGAATAGCAGCGGTTTCCAGGGTGGCTCACAAGGCCCGGTTACCAGCGCTTTCGCTCGCGAAGCACTGGAACAGGTCGAGCGTCAATTCGACTATCAGGCAAAAATTGGCCAGCCGAAGGTCAACGGCAGCAAAGTTCGCGGTATCGGCGTGGGTATCGGTTACCACGGTGCCGGTGGTCGTGGCTATGATGGCCTGATCCGCATTGGTACAGACGGTCGCCTCTACATCCACAGTGGTGTTGGCAACCTCGGTACTTATTCCTATGCAGCGACATGTCGCGCCGCCGCTGAGCGCCTGCAAGTGCCATGGGAACGTTGCGAAATTGTCAACGGTCGTAGCGACCGCTTCCTGCCACACAGTTCAGGCCAGGGCGGTAGTAACACAATCTTCACGCACACCCGCACCAACTGGGTCGCTGCCGAAGATGCTGTTAACAAGCTGAAAGAAATTGCAGCCATGGATCTGGGCGGTTCGCCCGATGACTATGACATCGGTGGCGAGCGTGTCTTCCGTACCAGCGATGACAGCATTGGCCTGACTTATGCCGAAGCTGCGCAACGCGCCATGGAAATTGGTGGCAAGTTCAGTGGCGAAGAATACCCTGACGATATCAACCCACTAACCCAGATCGCCGTACAAGGTATGGCGGGTACTGGTCTGGTTGGCGTCGCCAAAGACAACATCCCTGGTCAGGGACAACCCCCGGGCCTGCAGGTCGGCATGATGGAAATCGAGCTCGACAAGGATACAGGCAAGATCGAGATTCTCGATTACGCCATGTGTGCAGACTGCGGTACCGTGCAACATCCCAAGAATTTCCAGAACGCCATGCGTGGCGGAATGGTCTGGGGTATCGGCTTGAGCAATCTGGAGCGTCATGTCTATGACCCTCAGAATGGCCTGCCGGCGAACACTGGTATCTACCAGAGCAAGCCGCCAACAAATATGGATGTTCCGGTACAGACCAATATGTCTGCCGTGAATATTCCCGACCCACAGAACCCGGTCGGTGGCCGCGGTATTGGTGAGCCTACGCAAGGTGCTGCTGCAGCTGCACTGACCAGTGCGATTGCTGATGCACTGGACGGACATCTGTTCAATACAGCACCTATTACGACGGACATGATTATTGACCACCTCGCTGGCAATGATTACAGCTCCAAAACTCTTAAAACCAATACATTCTGAGGTGATTTATGCCAGCACATGACGTAATGCCAAACATGGAGCTCTATCAGCCGGTACAGGTTGAAGATGCCGTCCAAATTGCTGACCGCCTCGCTGATCGAGGATGGTTGGTAGGAGGTGGTCAAGACACTTACGGTTGGTTGAAAGACCGAGCCAAGAGTGCCGACGCCCTGATCGACTTAAGTGGTATCGAAGCCCTGCGCGGAATTCGCGAAACGGCCGACGGTATCGAAATTGGTGCGCTGACAACGTTGACCGAGGTTGCTGAAAGCGGCCTGATTCAACAACGTTATGCAGTACTGTCCGAAGCGGCAGGCGTAGTTGCCAGCCCTCAGATCCGTAACATCGGTACCCTCGGTGGCAACGTCTCACAAGACGTGCGCTGCTGGTACTACCGTCGCGGCCTGTCTTGCTATCGTGCCGGTGGTAACCTGTGTTATGCAGATACGCCACAAGGCATGAACCGGGAGCACGCGCTGTTTGAACAAAGCCGCTGCGTTGCCGCCGGTGCGTCTGATACGGCGCCAGCTCTGGTTGCGCTGGATGCAACAATGGTGATCCAAAGCGTTGACGGTGTTCGCACTGTCTCGGCTGAAGACTACTTTGTTGGGCCAGCACTGGATATCGAACACACGACTATCCTGCGACCTGGCGAGATTCTGACTGCGGTCCGAATTCCAGCCACTTGGGCGAACGCCACTCACTATTGGGAGAAAGTAGCGGACCGGAATGTCTGGGACTTCTCACTTGTGAACGTAGCCGCTGTATTCCGCGTTAACGGTGGAACCATTGAGGATTCCCGTATCGTCGCCGGCGCCGTGCAAACCACGCCACGCCGACTGACCAATGTGGAAAATGCAGTACGAGGCCAAGCCAAGAATGCGCAGACTGCTGAGTCTGTTGCACCGATGGCTGCCGATGGAGCCCGAGTTCTGGCCCACAACGGCTTCAAAGTGCCTTTGTTGAAAAACCTGGTCAAGCGCGCAATTGCCGCTTGATCATGCGCAAGTCGTAACGGGCATATATAGCTATACGCTTCGTTATTGAAAGTTGCAGCAATGCAAATAAAAAAGGGTTACATCAAATGATGTAACCCTTTTTTTATATACGCTTTTTATGCACGCTTATTCTGCTGTCCCAGCATTAGGCTATTCCTGAGCCACGGTTAACGCCAGCGCGAGCAACTTTTGTTTGCTCGCATACAGACGCGTAGCTACAGCATATTGCCAACGAAATAACCGATAGACATGATCATCAGGTACATGCCGAAAATGGTGATTGCCACTGGAAGTAGACTTTCGCGTTGCTGTTGGCCTGTGGTTAGCTGTGTGCTCATTTCGCTCTCCTTTTTGTTGGCAATAGGCCAACTGTCGTTTAACTATGGAGAGTATTATGGGCAATTACCGGCTAGCCGGTATTGATGCAGATCATTAATCACATCTGTTTAAGACAGATTCAGGCGCGGTCCGCCAGTGCTGCAGGTGTTGCCACATCGGGCATCGCTCGCAAATGCTTGTTAGCTATCTCGTAGACAGCAGCGAACCACGCCGGATCATCATTCAAATTCGGCACCAGAGCAAAATTTTCACCACCGGCAGCCGTAAACTCTTCACGATATTCGATACCAATCTCGAAAATAGTCTCCAGACAATCGGAAACGAATGACGGTGTTACCACAGCTACGCGCTTAATGCCTTTGTTGACCAGTTCTTTTAAATGGTCGTCCAGGTAGGGTTGGGTCCACGGCTGGGAGCCAAAGCGGGACTGGAAAGCCATGGAATAGCGATCCGGTTTCCAGCCCAGCGCGCGCACAATGCTTTCGGTAGTTTGTACACATTGCGCACGGTAGCAAAGCCGATTGGCGTCGGTAATTTTTTTACAGCATTCGCCAAATTCACATACGCCAGCGTCGTCTGCTTTCTTGATCGTACTCTCCGGCACACCGTGGTAACTGAAGATCACGTGATCAATATCATCATTTTCCAGATCACTGGTAATGAGAATACTCCAGGCGCGTATAAATGCTGGCTCTTGATACAAATCGTTTACGAAATGCAGATTTGGCGCTTCGCTCCAGAGCGCCGCGGCTTCTTTAACACCGTGAAATATAGACGCAGTGGTAGCCGTGGAATACTGAGGGAACATCGGTAGCAACAGAATATCGCGGATGCCTTGGGCTTCCAGATCCGCCATGACGTCATGAATAAACGGCTGACTGTAAGCCATGCCAGTAGCTACAAGCACGTCCTCACCGGATTCGTCAAAGGCAGCCTGCACGCTGACTTGCATACGATCTGCGTAAACCTTCAGCGGCGAGCCCTCCGCCATCCAGATTTGCTCGTAATCTTTAGCGATTCGGGGGGCACGAAACGGCAAAATGATGAGATTACGTAGTAACCAGCGACCAATCGGATTGAAATCAAATACAAATGGATCAGAAAAAAAGTATTTGTAAAATTCTCTTAATCCATGAGGTGTGGGTGATGAAGGAGTGCCCAAATTGAGCAACAACACTGCCTTGGTCATACGATTATAAGTCCTGGCTAATAGCTACTGACTGAATGCAGAGCGCGGCAATTTATCGACCGCCTATCTGCTGAATGTCTAATTGATCGACTTGCTTGACGAAAAACGCCATGAATCTTGCCATACGTTCCATGCCCGGGATCGAGATCACTTCCTCAACCTCGCCACTGGTATGGTACAGCGGTGGCGCCTGCATGGTTGTGACTATGGGCACACCGGCACTACGATAGCCGCCGCCCTCGCCGCTAGCCATATCGGATTCCGTCGACATGAAATTGGTACCGTAACGCTGCACCCCTTCAGTAAACAAGTTCTGTAAGGCAGCCGACTCATTGGTGATGCCAACGACAATTGGCGCTTCGCCGACATCTGCCGTGAACTGGCGATAGCCGTCCTCAAACAGAAAGCGGGCCGGGGCAATATTGCGCTGTGCCACGTGCTCGAGATTGAAAATCAGCAATGCCTCATCGAACAAGTCGGGGTTCATGCGCACCGCATTGCGTGGACCATTCAGGCCACGCGTATGATGCCCGGCACTGGCTACCAACACCAGCGTTCGATTCAATTGTTGCCCGGGCTGCATGAAATGCCGCGCCAGCCCCATTAGCACTGCCAGTCCATCGCCATTATCACCGGCGCCATCAAACCAGGCATCCGTATGGGCATTGAGAACAATAGTTTCGTCACTGCTGCCGGGAATCACTGCGATCGCATTACTCGCCCGCAAGCCGGTATGTTCTGCTGATGCAACTTCCAGCCGCATCCGTAACTGGTCGAATGATCCATCGAGGGCAGCTGCGTCCATCACTGCGGACAGGAAATTACTGTCCTGACCGCCCAGATTAAAACAGGGTCCACCACAATTGCTGAAGTCGCGCACCATGGCATTGCCAGGCTGGTCAACCATCGTTACCACTGCCACGGCACCACGCGCCATGAGCTCCTGGGCACGTGGCACTGACGGTGTCCGCTCAAAGACCAGATGTGCTTGAGGAGTGACATGTTGAATCGCTATTTTGCCGGCCACATCCATATGCATGATTTCGGCGGCTGTGGCACGTCCGACGTAAATAATAGGTGCTGTGAGTCCACCACCGGGAATTTCCGAAGGTGCCAGCGCCATTGCCGTCTCCAGCACGACATCACCACTACCTGCTCCAAAGGCAGCATCCCCCAGTAAAGTCACTTGCCAGGAAGTGGGTAACCACTGCACTGCATCAGCATCTTGTGAAAACTGCTGTACTCGCACATCGCTGATGCCTGCAGCGCGAAATTGCTCGGCCGACCAGCTGGTAATGTCCTCGCCACTAGGAAATCCAGCCACGCGGCCCCACATTTGATTGCCGCCCAATTCCTGACTGGCACGGCTAGCGTGCGAAACCGCCACGATGGCATTGAGATCCTGCGCCAGACGTTCGCCTTCCAGATTGCTGAACCCTTCTTCGCCGGCAGGCACCACTGCTGGCGCCGGGCCACGGACACCAATGGCGACAGGCGCTTCGCCCGGAATCAACGGGGGTGGCAGAGTGATACCAAACCATGGCCCTTCAGCCTGAGCCCAGACTACAGGTGCGCTAACGGTAAACAGTGTCAGTACCGCGAAGACTGCGCCAGCGCGGTGAGCCAAAACAGCGCCAGACTGGCAAGATCTGTGAATTAAGGAAGCAACAACAGATAGGATCATGGCCAGAGCTCGATTCGTTATTATTGTGGATGATGAGTAATTGCTTATGCCTGTGGGTCAGGTGGTTAGCGCGCTTCAGCAGTCAGCCGCCAACCTAAGCCGGATAATTCCGAGTGTGAAGAATAATGATTCTGACCGCAAGAGATTGCAAGTCTACGTAATTTTACTGAGATTAGGGAGCTTTCCCGCAAAAGTTCATACCTAATTCGTTGCTGATTCCCTTTCTAGGTTGCAATTCCGAAATCGGCTCGTATACTGCGCCCTTCACCGCACAAGCCCAATTTAAGCTTTATGGAATGGTCGATCAGTTACGGACAGTTTTCCGCAGTTTCACACCCGCAATCCAACTCCAGACTCCGCTTTCAACACAGCACACAATACAGTATTACCGCCATTCATCAGGCAGTTTCACGATCCGATCCCGCAGATTCTTCAGAAAATTCTTCGAATGGCAACTCGGACACTCTATCCAGCAGCAATAATTTTATTTACGCGGTTGCATCGGGTAATTTCAACGTAGGCTGCCATCGCAACCTGATTCAGGACATACTGTCCCAGCCGCTCTGGCAGAATGGATTGGGGGTCCTTTTGGATTTTCGTCTGGCGGATTTTGGTCGCAACGACCTGAACGCCATGATGTCGTTGTGCGATACCTACATCGACAACAATGCGAAAATTGGCTGCAGTCGCATTGCCATTCTGGTTAGCAATGACCTTGCCTACGGCTCAGTTCGACAGTTTCTGTTGCTGGTCGCCGACAAGGTCGCCGCACTATTCAAACTGACTCGTGAACTGGATGATGCAGTTACCTGGCTACGCAATTAGCCCGGAATATCAGTGCTCACTGGGAAATAGGCCGTTTACTGTCCTCGGCAAAGAGTTGCTCCAACTCTTTGCGCCCTTCTGCCGCGATTGCCAGTAGTTCGTCCATATTGTCCATGTGCGCCACCGATCGCTGCAGTAGTGCCTCGTCATGTTTGCGAAACATATCAGCGATCTCCAGCGCCTGACCTTCCGGGTAGCCCAGAATCTCCAGTGTTTCTGTCGCCGCCTCCAGTGAACTGGCAAACGTATCGCGAATGACGGACTTGATTTCGCGCTTGTGTAACTCATAGGCATGAAAACGATTAATCGCACGCGCGACAATATGAATATCGGGATTCTGCTCTCGGGCCAGATCGATGATTGCCAACGACTGCTCCATCTCATCCACTGCCACCACCAGAATCTTTGCATGTTTCACGCCAGCAGATTGCAATAGATCAAGACGACTCATGTCTCCAAAATATAATCGGTTACCGAACTGCCTGACGAACTCCACATGAGTCGGGTTTTTGTCCATTGCCGTAAAAGGAATGTGTCGCGCCGCCAACATACGCCCGATCACCTGACCGAAACGTCCAAAGCCGGCAATCATCACTTCCGGTTCATGGTCATCCCAATGGGCATCCTGATCAGGCTGCTTTTCGCTGCGGCAGTGCCAATATTTGCGTTGTATCGCCACCAATGGCGACGTTAACGCCATACTCAGGCCTACCACCAACGTCACCTGCTCAGCGATCTCGGTGCCTAACAAACCAGTCTGCGTTGCCTGCGACAGCACAACAAAGGCAAATTCACCGCCTTGTGACAACATCAAACCCAGCTGAAAGCCTTCTCTGAAACTTACCTTTTGCAGGCGCAAGATCAGCACGATTATTAATGTCTTGCTCGCCACCAGAGCGATGGCAGCGGCAATCATGGCCAGGGGATGATCGAGCAACAGACTTAGATTGATCGACATCCCCACTGCGATAAAGAACAAGCCGAGCAAGATGCCCTTGAACGGCTCGATATCCGATTCCAACTGATGACGATAGTCTGAATTGGCCAGCATGATGCCAGCCAGAAAAGCCCCTAATCCCATGGACAGGCCAACCGCGTTCATAAGTACGGCAACACCGATGACGATGAGCAGGCTGGCTGCTGTCATCACTTCTCGGTTTTGGGTATTGGCGACAATGGCCAACACTTGATTCAGCCCAAAGCGTCCAAAGAGCATAACTGCAAGCACCGCCAGTATACCGTAGTACCAAGGCGGGCCAGTTGCGACTCCCCCCTGCGCCAGCAGACCAACCAGAATCAAGATCGGAATAACGGCCAGATCCTGTAGCAACAGGATAGAAAACCCTTGCCGGCCCAATGGTGAGGCCAAAATATGTTCTTCACTCATTAGCTGGATGGCAAAAGCAGTTGACGACAGCGCCAGAGTCAAGCCTAGCACCGTGGCTTGCGAGGCGCCTTCGGTCAGCAGAAGAAAGACAGCACCAATGACAAGGGCTGAAAGTAAAAGCTGGCTGCCACCAGTGACGGAAATCTGGCCGCGCATGGTCCATAGTTTGTTCGGTGCCAGTTCCAGCCCAATAACAAATAGAAGGAAAATCACCCCGTATTCAGCAAAGTGCAGCACCTCTTCAGGATCGTGGACCAGGCCCAGTGCACTGGGTCCAAGCACGACACCGGCGAACAAATAGCCCAGAATTGAACCCAGACCGATGGCTTTGAACAGTGGCACGGCGATGACCGCTGCCGTCAAATAGTACAGCGCATTAACCAGCAGACTTTCTGTGTACATTCCTTCCCCTTGCTTGCGCAAACATCCCATTATCAGGCCCCGATGTCGGGGGTGGTTCCATGCATGTCATTATGGAGTAGCTGAGCCCGGAGAGTTAGCCCCGCGTGCGGCTAAATCACCAGGAAACGTATACTTGCATCGGACTCAGATTGGCTTTGTAATTTCTAGTAACTAGCTTCAACGACGCCAGCGAGGATCCCGGCAATCAAGTAATTTGTAACAAATTGCTACAGACCCCGTGGTTTGGGCCCTCTAATCATGATGGGTAGGTTGGTAACAAAAATTCAGAAAATCAGCTGAATTCTCTTGCTATCGGCGTAGACTGGCAAGCCAAGTAAGATCAAATTCCTTAGCTAGCAACCAGAACAAACCGAGGGAGTTCTTCGTGAAATATTCTCTGCAACTCGCTTTAACCCTGCTTTTAACACTCAGTGGCACCAGCCTGATCGCTGGCGAACGCGTGGGTGATTTTGCGCTGATCGATCATGCCGGCGCACAACATCATATGGCCTGGTATGATGATCACTCTGCTGTGGTTATTCTACCGCAAGCTGTTGGCCAGACGGACCAGCAAGCATTGGCCGCTCTAAAGACTCTGCAAGACCAATACGCCGACCAGGGTGTGCAATTTTTCCTGCTTAACCCTGGCTTGCAAATCGATCGCGCAGCCGTTGCCGCTGACATCGCTGGCAGTGACTTGCCAGTGCTGATGGATGATGCCCAGGTTGTCGCTGAAGCACTGGGTTTGACGCATATGGATCAGGCTGTCGTATACAGCCCCAAAACTTTCGAAATTCTCTATCGCGGCCCGATCCAGTCCGGACTGGAACAGGCTTTGACCGAAGCTATTGCTGGCAATAGCCCTGCGCTGACGACAGTCGCTGCTAACGGTATGGCTATTGACTACAGCCAGGGTGTGGACGGTCACACACTGTCGTATGCCGACGATATTGCCCCGATCATCGCTGAGAATTGCGCTGAATGTCACCGTGAAGGCGGTATTGCCCCTTTTGCCATGGACAACAAGCTAGCCGTTCGGGGCTGGTCGCCAATGATTCGCGAAGTGGTTATGACCAAGCGCATGCCACCAGGCCAAATCGACAACAAGGTCGGTTACAAGATGGCCAATGAAATGAACCTGAGCGATGCCGAAATCCAGAAGTTGATTCGCTGGGTTGACGCTGGCGCCAATGTGGAAGGCGATGATGACCCGCTGACTGCACTGGTATGGCCGGACACCAAGTGGAAAATGGGTGAGCCTGACCTGATTGTGAAGGTGCCACCGCAAAATATTCCAGCCACAGGCGTGGTCGACTACATGGACATTCCGCTTGATCTGGGCCTGACCGAAGATCGTTGGGTACGCGGCAGTGAAGTCGCTCCTGACAAGGCCGAAGTCTTGCACCACATCATCACAACTGTTGTTCCGCCAGAAGGTGCCATGGATCCGCAACAGGCCTTCATGGAAGCCATCGGCAAACTGCCTCCTGAACGCGCGCAAGCCATTCGCGGCCAGATGTTCGCAGCCATCGCTGCTGGCGGGCAGCCGGACATGGACCGTATCTTCCGTGAAAACCCCGACATCGATATCGGCTTCATTCTCGGTGGCGGCGATCCCAACCAGGCTTCCATTGCCGGCTATGCGCCGGGTAACAGTGTAAGCTGGAATCCAGAAGGCGTTGGCGGACTGCTGCGTGCCGGCTCCAGCCTGAGTCTGCAAATGCACTACACCACCTCCGGCAAGGAAACGACAGATGCTACAGAGATCGGCATCTACTTCTACCCAGAAGGCGAAGAGCCTGCAGAACGTATGGGTGGCGGCGTTGGTAATGCCTTCACAATTCAGATCCCGCCACAAGCCAAGGATCATGAAATGGAGCTGGTCACCAACGTGCCTAACGAAGCAGAAATTCATAGCCTGATGCCACACATGCATTTCCGCGGCAAGCGCATGGCCTTTACTGCACGCTACCCTGATGGCAGCGAAGAATTGCTCTTGTCCGTACCTGCCTATTCGTTTAACTGGCAGCTGGCGCATGAATTAGCCGAACCACTGCGTGTGCCCGCCGGCACTCAAATTGTGGCTCATGGCGCTTTTGATAACTCTGCCCAGAACCCGTATAACCCTGATCCGGCTCAGGAAGTCACCTGGGGCGAGCAGAGCTGGGAAGAGATGTTCATGGGTTTCTATACATGGCAGGAAGTGAACCAAAATGGTGGCGAGGACTAACTCTCCCCCGGCGCATTCACAGACTGTGCAAAAGGCGAGCCTCGGCTCGCCTTTTTTATATCTGCTTTTCAACAAACCCTGTGAGCAGTCAGCCTTGGTCTGGCCGCAAGTACCGTACCACAGCGCAACGTCGTGATATCCATCCGTCCCACCGCTGGCGGTAAACTGCTGTTATGGTAAGCTTGAAGCTGGTTTGAGAGTGCTGCAGGCAATACCGGAAACCAACACTCTCAACTCATCATTTCCCCATTCTGACATCCGAGAATCACACCATGAGAACCGTTGTAATCACGCTGTTATTGTCATTGCTAACTTATTGTTCCGAAGCGCCGCAGTCGACACCGGCACCAAGTGCGAGCAACACTGATGACAACAGCGCAGGCGCGCAGCCCGTTTCACCTATTCCGGCTATACCGGCAATTTCGAACGCCGCCTCTGCATGGGATCTTGGTTTCATGGCTGCAGTGGCCAACCCTTATGCCACGGACGCGGCCGCTGAAATGCTGGCCCAGGGTGGTCACGCCGTCGATGCCGCTATCGCGGCGCACGCGGTGCTCGGTCTGGTAGAGCCCGAAAGCTCAGGACTGGGCGGCGGCGGCTTCATGGTGGTCTTTGAGCAGGACAACAAGCGCGTACGCTTCTATGATGGCCGCGAGGCTGCTCCGGCTGGCGCCGCAGCTGATATGTTCATGCAGGACGGTGAGGTCATGGGTTTTTTGAACGCCTGGCAGAGTGGCAAGGCAGTCGGCGTGCCCGGCGCCGTGGCCCTATATAAACTGGCCCATGACAACTACGGCAAACTGCCGTGGGCAAGCTTGTTTGAACCGGCCATCGAATTGGCCAGCGAAGGTTTTGTCGCCACCGAAAAGATGGCCGGCTTGCTACCTCGCATCGCCCAGGTATCACGACTGGATGAGAACCCCGGTGCGGCCGAGTACTTCTTCCCTGACGGCGAAGCCATTCAACCCGGCGCTCTGGTGCGTAACCCCGAATATGCCGCTACCCTGCAACGCATTGTCGACGAAGGCCCGGAGGCTTTTTACACCGGCGAGATCGCCGAGGCCATTGTTGCGGCCACGCAAGCAGAACCCGACGGTGGCAGCTTGACCATGGAAGACATGGCCAGCTACGAGGCGATTGAACGCGAGGCAATCTGCGGCCCATGGCGTGACCTGACAGTATGCTCCGCAACACCCCCTTCGTCAGGCGCCATGCAAATCATGGTTGCCAATATGTATGACACACTCGTCCCGGAAAACCCGACTGAGTTTGAGCGCGTCAAAGCGTTTGTTGATGCCCAGCGTCTGGCCTATGCTGACCGCGACTATTACTTCGGTGATCCGGACCGTGTCGACGTACCGCTGGAACTCTTACTAGACCCTGCTTACCTGCAGAGCCGCGGAGCAAACCCAATCGCTCCCGGCGAGTCACCAACCCATGGCGATCCGGCTTCTGTACTGGGCGGCGAGACTGCTGCCGTGTTCAGCCCCGACAGCACACAAGAGCCTGCGGGCACCACTCACTTTTCCATAGTTGACGATGCCGGCAACGCTGTTTCTATCACGATGACTGTCGAGTCCGCCTTTGGCTCATCACGCTGGGCCGCCGGCTTTCTGCTCAACAACGAGCTGACCGATTTCGCTCGCGAGTACAATCCCGATACACCAGAGGCCGCCAATCAAGTGCGACCTGGCGCCCGTCCGCGCTCATCCATGTCACCCTCGATCTTGCTCGACAGCGATAATGAACTGTATATGGTTACCGGCTCACCCGGCGGCAACTCTATCCCCGCCTATACTGCCAAGACCATTATTGGCATTGTCGACTGGGGAATGAGCGTTCAAGAGGCAGTCGATTTCCCCAATATCATTGCTCGTGGAGACACTGTGCGTGTGGAAATCGGCCGCGAGCCCGGCCAGGCACTGGCCGGCCAATTACGTGAAGCTGGCTATAACGTACAGGAAAGCGAAGGCGAGAATTCCGGGCTGCATGTAATTCTTGTGCACGAGGATGAGCTGGAAGGCGCGGCTGATCCGCGCCGAGAAGGGACAGTACTGACAACTGCACCAATGTAAGCGATTTAGCTTTATAGAAACAATCTGTGAATGAGAGCGGCATGCCCGTCGCTGTATCAAGTGGCACCGATACGAATTGGTGGCAGCGCGTTCTCCAGCGCCAGGTTTGATCATCTTTTGATTTGCAACTGCCAACTCTTGATCAATCTAGTTATTTATGAAGCCATCCTATTCCACATGAGGAAAAGCCAGAATCGTAAATTCAATTTTGCTGATCTTCTGGTATCAGTAATTTCGCTATTTTATTAGCGCCCAAAACTAAAGCGTTTACTGAAAACGACCGTAATCATTGTCGCTCACTGATCAATTCCTGTCATAAATCTGATTTATTCAGGAATGCTTATTCCTTTAATTAAAGGCGGCGGGCGCCTGTCTGTCAATATATCTATGAAATTCTCAGAAACAGGCTATTATGTATCTGTCACAGATTTTATGTGGTTATGGTGTAAAGCACCAACATGGCAGACTCGCAACAACAAATCGAAGCAATCAGGGCATCGCGTGAAACAGTAGCGGCCAGCCTCGGCCCATTGTCATTGTTGACCACGATCGCGTATACCGCACTGGCGGTAGCCCATCCATTTGCCATTGGTGGTCGCAATGGCTGGATAATGCTGGCAGTGGCTGGAGTCTCTGCGCTTGTAGCCGCCGGAATTTACAGTCAGCTTCGACTGTGGAAACAGACCGACCGTGAAATTTTGTCACACGCCTTTCTAATGCTTGGCATACTTGTGGGGCTTTGCCTGTTCAATACCGTCTTGCATATGGCGCTTGTGCCTGAAATTCGCCATACAGGAAACTTCGTTGCCTTTAGCCTGATACTCGGCTTGGTAATGACTTCCCGGCGTTGGTTCTACTGCTACTTAGCCATCTCTGTAACGAGCTGGATAGCGACAGTTGCACTACACAATATTCAGGATATCACCCAGTGGGCCACGATTTATTTCTTTGCTTCTGTCTTCGCAATTATTCTGCACGAACAAAGGCTATACAGCTCACGAGCCTCAGCCCGACGAATCAATTTACTACGGCATCGAACAGAGGCACTGCAGGCTCTCTCGCAGTCTCCAGAACTGGCACACGCGGATCTCGAAGCAGCGAGCAAACAGATCTGCCGCACCTCCAGCAACGAACTTAATGCCCACAGGGTCAGCATCTGGCTTTTCGGTGAAGATCAGCAGAGTATTCGGTGCACATATCTATATTCCCAGGATGCAGACACGACCAGTGAACAGATTGCATTAAAACAATCCGATTTCCCGGCTTATTTCTCTGCACTCAAAGATAATCGCACTTTGGCGGCCAACAACGCACTAACCGATCCGCGCACTAGCGAGATGGCAGACAGCTACCTACGACCAACCGGTGTCGGAGCCCTTCTGGATGCCCCGATCCGGATTCGCGGTGAAATCGTTGGTGTAGTTTGCCATGAGCACATTGGCGAATCCCGTAACTGGTCTGTAGAAGACCAAACATTCGCCGGCTCGATTGCTGACGTTACTGCCTTCGCCATCCAGGCTCAGGAATGGTCAGCAATGGTCAAGCGTAATCTGGAATCAGAACGACTGGAGAGTCTGGGTGTATTGGCAGGCGGGGTCGCGCACGACTTCAATAATCTGCTAACAGTGGTCATCGGTCACGGCAAATTACTCGAAGAAATGCTTCCAACACAAGGAGAAGCCAAGAGCAGCATTAGAGCAATCCTGGAGGCAAGCTCGAAAGCCCGCGAACTTGCGAGCCAGATGCTAGGCTACGCCGGGAGAGCCAGTTTTATAACGCGTGTTGTTGATCTATCGGAACTGGTGCGTGAGCTCGGCGAATTTCTCCGCCAGGACTTGTCATCGAATATGCGGATAGTTGATGCAACAAGCGGGGGCAACTTGCCCATTAATGTTGACCCCACACAAATCCGCCAAGTGCTACTAAATATGCTGACCAACGCGAAAGACGCAGGGGCGAGCCAAACCTTGCTGAGAACGGGGCAAATAGAGTTGCTATCCAATGGTCAAGTAACCGATAAAGCTGATGCGGAATCGTCATATATCACCAGCACCGAAATGTCGGCTGGTCACTATGCCTGGTTTGAAGTAGAAGACAACGGTTGCGGCATGGATGCAAAAACTCTCAACCGAATATTCGATCCGTTTTTCACTTCCAAAGATGCAGGCACCGGTCTGGGGCTCGCTGCAGTGCTCGGAATTCTTCGAGCTCACAACGGCTCAGTGGATGTTTTTTCTACACGGGATCGCGGCACATTATTTCGAATTTACTTGCCACTCTCGGATCAATATCCAGAGCGAACAAAAACGGAAATCATGCCTAGCACTGATCATGCTGACGGCGGCGGCATCATTCTGGTTGAAGATGACCTCCAGGTTCAGAAACTGGCGACAATCTTTTTAGAAAGAATCAATTTTCAGGTTTTCCAATTCAGTGGCTGCAACGAATTGAAAGAAGCACTACCCACTCTGAACAATGCTTCCATAAACTGCGCATTGGTTGATTTAACGCTGGGTGATGGCGATGGCGTTGAGGTGATAGGGAACATCCGCAAGACTAATCCTGCGCTGCCTATAGTGCTAATGAGTGGCTATGATTCCAGCAATGCGCTTTCCCGACTCGCTGACCGTAGTGGCGTAACTTTCTTGCCAAAACCGTTTACGCAGCAAAATCTTCAGGAAGCTATCAACAGAGTGCTTGAGGGAGATACTATTGAAATAACAAATTAGCCAGATCAGCTATTTTGTTATTTGATTGGCCTCACCAAGAAACTTATCGTGTATAGACTAGTGCGAGTGTAGCAATATTGCTGCACTCGCGTTGTTCTTACCCTGCCTACTATTGGCTATCCGGAATCGTCCAGTCACAACCCTCACAGTTCGGGTCGATATTGTTCTCTTCCAGTACAGCAAAGATAAAGTCACGCCAAACTGCATTGGGTTGCCAGACAGTATTCATATCTGCCTTGGCTTCAGCGACCGGTACGCCCTCATTGACCACGCGATACAAAAAGCTGAACGCGGTTGCGCGGGCGTTAACCTGGCAATGCAGCAATGTTTTCTGGTCGGCGGCGCGCTCCATCGCGTCGGCAAATACATAGAAGTGATAAGGCTGCGGATTGGAGAAATCGACCGGTATCTGCATGTACTCCATGCCCAGACCAGTTACCACCAGATCTTCATCGGGCAAGGCGTTCTGGTTGTTGGTGAACGCAATATAGACCACGCGCTCAAATCCCTGATCGGCAATAGTCTGGAACTGTTCACGAGTCGGTTGACCGGCGCTGGAGAACAGGTCACTGTACTGCCGAAAGTTGGTGATTTCAGCCAGCGGCGCGGGTGGTTCTTCCACCGCCTGGGCGAACGCTGGCAGCAGGCCTGCGAGCATCAGTGTTAATGTCAAAGCTTTCATATCCAATCCTCTAAAATTCCATTGCATGCTGGTTAGCTGGCATTGCAACCGCAACAGTGCCTTGCCTAGCGTTAACTCAAGTGTAGCGCAAAAAAGGGTGCTGAGGAGAGCAATCTGCCCCCTCCGCGCCAGTTCTCAGAACATTTACGGCTAATGGCCAAGATTGGATTTCACTGTGATGCTCATGCTATAAGGCTCGCCATTATGAAAGAAGATATCCTCGACCGTTGGCGGCACTCGCACAGCTTTGGCCAGGACCAGAAGCGTCCGGGTGAATCGCGCACTCTGATAGTCATCGCCATTACCTTCGCCATGATGATAGTGGAGATTGCTGCTGGCATCGCCTATGGTTCTATGGCCCTGCTGGCAGATGGCTTGCACATGGGCTCCCATGCCGTGGCTCTCGGTATCAATTTCTTTGCCTATGTCTATGCCCGCCGCCACGCCCATAACGAGCGCTATAGCTTCGGTACCGGCAAGGTCAATACTCTGGGTGGCTACACTGGCGCCATACTCTTGGCCCTGTTCGCCATGATGATGGCCTGGGAAAGTATCCTACGCCTGATTTCACCAGTCAGCATTGCCTTCAATCAAGCTATCTTCGTCGCTGTGCTTGGCCTGATCGTCAATGGCGCGTCGGTGGTTATACTTGGTGCGGATCACCATCATGACCACGATCATCATCACGGCCATTCTCACGATCATGAGCACGACCACCATCATCACCATGATCACCACCATCACGACCACAACCTGAAATCAGCCTACCTTCATGTCCTGGCTGATGCCCTCACCTCACTGCTGGCGATTTTCGCCCTGCTCATCGGCAAGTATCTGGGCTGGGTTTGGATGGACCCCATCATGGGCATCGTCGGCGCGATTCTCGTGGCTCGCTGGAGCTGGGGCCTGCTCAAGAGCACCAGTGCGATCCTGTTGGATGAACAGGTATCAGATCAGCAACAGGAAGTCATTCGTCAGACTATCGAGGAAGAAGCAGGCAATCGCGTCGTAGACCTGCATTTGTGGACCGTCGGTCCTAATATACAGGCCGCCTCACTGACCGTGGTCAGCACTGTCCCCAAGTCCCCGGAGCACTACAAAAAGCAGCTACGCCATGTAACTGATGTGGATCATGTGACAGTCGAAGTGCACAAATACACAGAAAAATGAATCCAATGCGGGACTGAGCAGCATCTTACTGGGTAGTAACGTTTTTTATTCAGGAGAGAGATGCCCATGGGTGACAATGCCGAAGGAGTGCTAGCGGTCATATTCGTGCCGATAATGCTCGCAGCAGTAATTATTAGCGTCGTACTGCTACTCTACAAAGCCCGCGTCAAAAAGCTGGATACGCTGGCCAGAATCGTCGAACTGGGTGGCAATGCTGACCCGGAGATACTCAAGCTAATTGGCGAAGGTATGGGCAATTCCCATAAAGTCGATTACCGTAAAGGCCTTATCTGGATCGCCATCGGCCTACCCCTCTCTGTGACATTCTATATAAGTGACGGCATGGAGGGCGCTATAATCGGCATGATTCCTTTATTCATTGGTGGCGCCTTGCTCCTGTCTGGCAAATTGCGCTTGCGCGAGCCATGATCAACCTCAGTCGAGGATTACCAAGATACGACATTTCTTGAACAAGGAATTGAGCCTGATCGAACGCGCCCGCCTCCAGTCAGATACGGATGCGTTCGCAACTGTCGTGCGGTTGCATCAGGGACAATTACGGGCGTTTCTCGTAAGGCTCTGCCAGCACTATTCCCTGGCCGACGACTTGGCCCAGGATACCTTTCTGCAGGCCTATCGCAAGCTGCCCAGCTTTACCGGCAATGCCGGCCAGTTCCAGAGCTGGCTGTACAGCATCGCTTATCGGGAATTCCTGCAACAGCGCCGCAGCGCGACCCGCTACACTGATGTTGTCACCACTTATAGTCAGCAATTTGCTGTGCTTCATGATCGCTATGAACAGCCGAGTACTGAACAGCTGGATCTGGAACAGGCAATGGGTAAGTTGGACAGCGGCGAACGCGCAGCGATTTCGCTATGTCATAGTTACGGCTTCTCCCATGCTGAGGCAGCCACAATTCTCGAACTGCCTGTGGGCACCGTTAAATCGCGCATCTTGCGCGGCAAGAAAAAACTGCGTGAGCTCCTTGGACAAACCCACAGCACACATGACACGTCAAAACCCATGGCAAGCAAACAATGCAACCGAAAATAACTGACAAGGAACTGGATCGCTTGCTGGGAGGCTCTGCAATGCTAGCCGACAGCGGCTTCACTGACGAGGTAGCACAGCACTTGCAACACGAAAAGCCGCTGTCCGACAATCAGCGTCAGCCGAGGCTTTTTGGACTAGTGGGAGTCATCTGGCTAGTGTTGGCGATTGCCGCCGGCGTACCACGGCAGATCCAGCAATGGCTTACTGCCTATCGCGAATGGTTCGCAGAACTGGCCCGTGAGCAATTGCCGACTGGTATCGAACTCGCTCTGTCCGGGCTGCAGTCGGCGCCACTGCTCTTCATGGCTGTCGCAGTAGCTGCCACCCTCGCACTCATTGCAGTACTGCGTGACTAACCGCCCCACTTCAGGAAATTGAGGAATTCGCGCCGGTTCTTGGGCCCGTAAGTCAGAAAGCTGGGCGACGGGTTTTCCAGATAGGCCAGCTTTTCTGCGCTAACCATATCGTTCGCGGTCAACAGGCGAATCTCTGCCTCATCAATACCGTAGGGCACGGACGCATTCAGGCCAAACACCTTGCGACGCAGTTCAGGAGTGATCGCCGGGTAGCCAAAGCGCTCCTGAAATTCCTCGGATATCTGAAACGTGCGAAAGGCCTGAATCTGATCCTGAGGTGAGCCGTACCAGATCGAGTCCGTCCCCCATAGCACATTATCCTCTCCGACATAGCGGAACAGTTTACCCAGCGCATGCGCCGCATTGTTCGGGTCGCGCATCAAAAAGCGCCAGGTGCTGCCTAGTTCGGCATAGACGTTCGAATTGGGGGCGATCTCATTGTCGATCAGGGACTGAATCAGCGTATCAATACCATCACGCCCGGCACCATCCACATATGGCTGCTCTTCATTGCCTGCCACAAAACCGGAATGGTAGATTAAAAAGTTCATGTCCGGGTAATCTCGAGCTACGATACCGATGTCGGAGCACTGGCTGTGCTCGTAAGACTGCGGCCCGAACGGTAGCCCTTTGTGCACACAAATATTACGCACACCAAGGCGGCGCGCCCGTTCGATCATGGCTCGACCCGGCGCATCATGCAGGAAAAACCCCACGCCACCGGGGCCGTATTGAGTATAGGTCTTGAATGCGGAGATATTCCAGTTTTCGGCCAGTTCATCCATGCCTTCCAGATCGCCTTCCTGATTGGGATTGACCCGACCATGGATCATCAAGCGCTTGCTACCCTCTAACTCAGCCACGATGCGGCGGGTCTCATCAGCATCCTCAATAGTGACCGGTTCAGTTTCGCGAGTCGATGGCACGAATGACAGCACCATAATGTCGGTGTCGCTGTCCATGAAGATATCCTTGATGAACTCACTCTGGGACAAGCAGTCCAGATAGCCGCGATTACCGCCGTCATTGGCCATCTCGCAAGCCGCCTTCTCCATGCCCGCATAGGGGCGTGAGTCGGGTGGTATCTGGCTCAACCAGTCCCCTTCTGGATTCACATAATGTCCCTGCACATCAAAAATGAATTCACCGCCTTCTACCTGAGCCTTGGCCGCAGCGCCATCCAGAGCCGCCTCAGCGACGAGATCGAAGTAGCCGCCAGTGCGCTGGTGAAAAGCATTGGCCTGATTAAAGGCCAGCAAGGTGCTGGCGGCGCCGCAGCTGGATACCAGAAAGTCGCGCCGGGATTTACCTGTGCGACGCGCGTTCTCAGTCGCCTGCTCCAAAGCCAGGCGATTACCTTTTTCGTTGATCGGTGAGATGGGAATCGGCTCGTATTCCCCGTTGGATGTGCTGTCGATCTTGATGGGCAGGCGGATGCCGTCTTTATCGCTTTTATCCATGACAGACCTCTTGGAAGCACTATTTAAGTATTTAGATTTAAGAGCGCATTGCTTTGATGAGTAGTGCCGTTGCCATGCAGTAGTATCAGGAAGAGTGCAGGAGGCCAAGTCAGTCGAGGATGAAGCGAAACAAACGGTAGTCTGACAGCACAGGGTCAACTCTTGCTATCCCTTATAGAAATATTGACTACCTAGCGTCTGCGCTCAAACTCGGTAAGCAATTTAAGCGCTATTTCGGCCCTGTCTGCAGGTACAAAGACATGATCATGGTAATAGGCAGCAATCACGTTGGCTGGGATGCCGTGTGCAGCCAGCTTGGACGAAACCGCCGCTGTAAAGCCTACCGCACTCAAACTCGAGTGCACAGAAAGCGTGATACAGCGCGACACGAATTGGTATTTGATACCTGCCTCATCCGCTGCAGTGCGTTTAAGCAACAAACTCAGCCCTTCCTTTTCGTGATAACAGGCAAGCGGATTCAATGCATCCAGCTCACCGAACGGTACCGGATCTATGGTGCAGAAAACGAACTCATCTTCGAGCAGAGTGGGCTGCAACAGCGTCAACAGCTTCTCTAACTCAATTTCTTCTACCATCAGGCTGATCCTCCAGGAGATACCTATTAAATTTCACACCGGCTGTACATGCATGACTATTATGAATGTATAGGCGTTGCAGACTTTGACGAAGGTCAACGAACTTTGGTTACTCAAGCTCACGAGCAATCTCCGCATAGAAGCCCGGAACACTGCGTTGCATAAATAAACCATCTGCAGCCTGAGTCCAACTCAGATCGGGATTCTGGATCATTTCTGGAGCTTGCTCAGCTGTCGTGCCGTCGCGAATTAAAGCCTTCATATGGTCACGTACAGCTTCCATCTGATTACGAAAGGCCAACACATCGCGTCTGTCCATCAATGCGCCATGCCCCGGAATTGCGGTATCAAAGTCCAGCTCTAACATGCCATTGATAGTACTGACCCACCCGCGGCTGCTACCGCCATTCGCATAGTCGATAAATGGTGCGATGCCATGCAACAGGTCACCTCCGTGCACGGTTTTCAAATCTGGAAAGTAGATCACCGAATCACCATTGGTATGGCCGGTGCCCATGTAATAAGCCCTGACTTCAGCGCCACCAAGAAAGACAGACGTTTCCTGACTATAAACCAATCGAGGCGGTGCATCCTGATTGCCGCGCAGCATATTGTCGCGCGCATTCTTGTGGGCAATAATCTCGGCAATCTGAATATACCCGGCATTACTGCCAGTATGATCGCCATGATGGTGTGAATTTATAACGTATTTCACTGGTTCGTCGCTGACACTCGCAACCAACGACTGAATTTCATCAAAATTGCGCGGGAATTTATCATCAATCAGAATGACACCTTCTGGCGTCACCCGCACACCAACGTTACCACCAGGCCCGACAATCATATAAAGACCGTCCTTTACTGGCTCGATAGTCAGTTCGCTTTGTGCAGAAATTTGCAAACTTATTAAAGCACACAGAACAAAGGCTCCAATAGTTTTTGAATACGTAAATCTATCCATAACAGTCCTCACTGGCTATGCAACACAGCCTGTTGTTGATTTTGATATTGATAGTTTGTAGCTGTATCCGGGTTACCGGATTATTCGTGAGCGATTGACAGTGAAGAGCGCACCGTCAAACAGACTGACATGGGAACTGCCAAGCCTTTTCGTTCTGCAATCAGTCTTAAAGTATGATTTCAACACCCAACCCAACTCGCTTGTGGCGAACCATTGCACCCACTCCAGTTTCGTCGACCACCACATGCACCATGATAGGTCACATGGCACTCGCGGCCAGTTGAGCCGTTCCAGCCAAACTGGTTGCCACTTTAAAATTATTGTTGCGAACCAGATTTTACCCTGACTCTTATGTAATCTAACGCTTTTTCTATGGCTTTTTAAATATCTCTTTAAAATGCACTATCTATCGCTCCAGCTCTTGTTGCAATTCTTCTCGTCTGGCGCCGCCAAGAATGGCGCCAAGCGCATAGTTGCCTTCATGACAGGCAAACTCAAACACATTGCCCGCTGCTGGCAGAAATCTCGCCTCGCCATGCCAGGGCTGTGAATAGTAGCGTGGATCCTCTACAGTAAATTCATAAAGGATCTGCTCAGCCGACACGCGGGTAAATTGTTCCAGAACACGCCCCTGGGGCGAGAGGCTGATGCTAGCTTCTTCTTGCAGGGGGTGAAAGTTGGTTGTTTCCACAACCAGTGTATCGCCATCCCAATACCCGACGGACTCACCAAACATTGGTTTGATCGTATCCATCTGGTGCTCCTGATTTAATCTGACTATGCGTGCATGGCTCACCATTTCAGTGCGAATAACCACATAATCTTCGGTCTGGATGATCTCATAATTATTGTTATAAAGCCCGTTAATCATCGGCGGGCCGACTCGCATATTGGTGCTAATACAGCGCTCGGCCAAGGGGCGGGCTTCTGGCCCATCTGATCCGGCGTTCTTGTTGCGTAACGCGGACCGTAGCTGCTCGCCTTGCTCGGAATAGGGAATCCGGCCGTCGGCTGGTTCAACAATCCATGACGTTCGGTATTCGCCATCGATGACTCCGAACTGCGTACCCGGATCGATCCAGAAAGCATTGTAGCCACGCCCCCTCGACAAGTCAGTTCCATCCGGCAGCTCACCGGCTACCATATTGTCATCGGTAGCAAGTCGCACATTTTGTGGGTGTTGGGAAGTTGCTCTGGCGATCTCATCATCACTCAAGGTTAGGCGTTCATAACGTCCGTTTCGTTCTAGTGTAGTAATAGAAGCATTAGACCAGGTTCCCTGTAAATCGGGGCGCCCATAGACTGTCCGTGGTGGCTCGTACGCTTGCGCAGCTGGCTGCGCTAGCGCCGGGATAGCGACACAGACAAGGGCGCCCAGCAAGGCTGTCCGGAAAAACACAGAAGACAAGGTAATGAAATGTGCCGAATGTTGCGCAGGAGAGAGTGCAAGAAATGACATTGTTTTTATTCTCCTTCTGCGTTAAGTGCAGACAGTATTATTAGCTGTTTTACTTATTGGCTCTTCTTCAACTGTTCCTCATTAATCGTATTGGCCCTGACTGCAGCGGGTCGAGTTGCCAGACGTTCGACATACTCAACAAACTTGGGACGCTTTTCGATGGTCTCGAACATCAACCCCCAAGTCAAGTGGGACCCAACATAGACATCGGCAGCGGTGAACTGCTCCCCGCAGATATATAGGCCATTGGCCAACGCCAACTCTAGTGTATTGATCGTCGCATCGTAACTGCCAAAACCTAAGGTTGGCTGCTGCTCTGCAGTGGCCTGCCAGCCCATCGACTTAGTCGTCACAGCTTGCTCTACTGGTCCGGCAGCAAAAAACAACCAGCGGAAATACGCTGCTGATGCAGGGGACCCGGCGGGTGGCAGTAACCCACTCTGCGGATAGGCAGAAGCCAGATAGGCGCAAATGGCTGGCACTTCTGTAACTACAGCGCCCTTATGCGTGATAGCTGGCACCTTACCCATGGGATTAATAGCCAGATACTCGGGCTCCTTCATGGAGCCGCCGTATTGCAGATAATGGGTTTCGTAAGGTTCGCCCAGCTCCTCCAATAACCAATGAACGATACGGCCTCGAGATTGGGGGTTGGTGTAAAAATGAATATCACTCATGTTGTCTCCTTGACTGAGTATGTTGAAAGATGTGCACGCCCACAATCAGCGCCTGCTTAACATTGTAAAGTCATTTTTGTAGCCGGGCATCCAAGTACCCCTTGTGTAGCTGGCAAGAGCTTTTCAGAATACTGCGAGCAACTCTCGCAACAAGCCAGTTAGCCCCGGCTAACCTAAAAACCGCCGCCCTATGGCAACCACATCTGCAGGGCTCCATAACTGCAAACCTTGCTCGCTGAATGCCCGCAACTCGTGCGCATCGGGAAAACTGTAATAATTGCCAGTGCTCGCTTGAGCTGTGCCAGCAATTGCCTCACCGGAAGCTATTCTAGTAATGGTTTGCCCCAGCAACTCACAACCCTGTTCATACAGGCCGAGCACATGCCAGAAATAAGAATGGCTACGATCAACTGGTAGCCTGGTCATACCGACGACGCGACCCGTATCGATACCGGCATCGTCGATAAAATGCAAAGTCGTACCGATTTCATTGTCACCATTGAGCATTGCGCGGAATGTCGCCATGACACCTTTGTAATCTGGCAATAAACCGGAATGCAGATTCAGAACTCCAGCCGGCGGAATCGCCAGGACCGGTTCCCGGAGAATCAACCCGAAGCGGATGGAAATCACCAGATCCGGTTCGGAACTGGAAAACAGCGCCAGACCCTCCCCCTCGTTAATCCGGCTGAGCAACCGCATTGGCTTAACGCAGTGACTGGCAAGTTGATTGAATGTCATCAACCCCGCATCGGCTGAAGAACTTGCTGAATCCAGTGCCGGAAACAGCAATTCATTACATAAAGTCTGTTCAAAAAATGCCAAATGCTCAAGCGCCGCTGGGCGGCCCTGCGGTTTTCCTACGTGGGAAGACAAGAACACTGTGACGTCATGCTCTTTCAGGTGTGACCACAGATAATTCAATGCCAGACAGGCTGGCAAATCCCTGTTAGCCAGTACAGTAATCTTCATGGCCGCTATGCAATCCCCCTCATCTAACCGCACCAGGCATGCCTTTTCCAGCAGCCTGTCGTTCTGGCACTAACATTAGCGTACTCCCGCCTTCCGTGCAGCACCTGACGTCGAATTAGGCCAGCTCATATGGGAATTGAGCTTGGCGAGGACTCAAGTTAGACTGTCTGCATGCCTGAGCCAGGAAGCAGCGGCCGGCATGCAGCCATCGCGCTGGAGAGCAGTTTCAGGAATGACTGAAGGCGGTCTCCGGCGACACGACAAGCCCAGACTGAAAGTCGAACCGAGGACGGAAAAATGACATTACATACGGCCAGCAGATTCTCGAAATCAGCAGTGATTATCTGTGCAACAGTGATGCTCTTGACTGCCTGCTCGGTTCCAGCCATTCAGTCTTCGAGTGATCGAGACGCAGCCACTGTTTTGGCGCCGGGTGATTCTATCAGCGTGGATTTCTTCACCTCTGTTACCAACCTGGATACAGGCATTATTCTCCAGGAAGGCAATACCTATGTGCTCGATGTTGTCACGCTGTCAAACTGGATTGATGGCTGGATCGAAGAAAACGACAATGGCGAAGCGATTAACGAATTTGGCTTCTCCAACAATCTTATGCCGCTGAGCTTTTTAGGCACAACGCGTCGCTCACGCCAACATCAGTGGTTCGAATTAATGTTGTTTCAACCTCGTTGCAGTAGCGCCAGTTTGCAAGGCGTGTCGGACCTCAGCAAAGATTCAATCAGTGGTAATTATCAATTCGTCGCAGCTTGTGACGGCACACTCACCCTGTTTGTGAACGACACATATGGCTTCTATTCCAATAACCTTGGTTACGCCAATATTGCTCTGTCACGGGTAAACTGATTGCCGTCACTCCCCAAGAAGGAGTGAATGATGCACACAGTACAACAGATCCTGAAGCAAAAGCAGTCCGCACTTGTCTGGTCAGTAGCGCCAGACGACACCGTATTTTCCGCAATTCAACTCATGGCCGATAAACATATCGGCGCTCTGCTGGTCCTCTCCGGAGACAGGCTTGCAGGCATATTGTCGGAACGAGACTATGCGAGAGAAGTAATTCTCAAAGGCCGCGCTTCGCGTGAGACCCTGGTGGGTCAGATCATGAGCACCGATCTGATCACGGTAAGCCCTTCTGACATGGTCCGGGATTCACTTGGTCTGATGTCCAGACACAGAATTCGCCATCTACCGGTACTCGAAGGCGAAAATGTCGTTGGCATTCTTTCGATTGGAGACCTGGTCAAAGATGTCATCGATGATCAGCAGGAGACCATCGAACATCTGGAAAACTATATCCGCAGCTAACAGTGAGTTTGCTCAATGGTATGCCCGCCGCCATCGAGCTCCCTGAATGTAATTCGGGAATTGATACAGGTCGGCTGTTCGCCGGCGACGTGACTGACATAGATCAACTGTGTCGGTAACTGTGCGGCGATGCGATCCAGCACACCGAGCACCATGCGACGGTGAAAATCGTCGAGGCCGACACAAGGCTCATCAAGAATCAGAATGGCTGGCTGCTTGACCATTGCACGTGCCAGCAATACCAGCCTCTGCTGACCATAAGAGAGTTCATCATAGTAACGTGATGCGTAGTCAGCCAGGCCCAACGCAGTCAACCATTGCTGCGCCTGCATCTGTTCGCGACTGCCGCTGTCATCATAGAGCCCAACTGTATCGAAAAACCCTGAAACGACGACAGCTAAAACCCGCCAGCCTTTAATGTATTTGTTGTGCAGATCGTTCGACACGATGCCGAACCTGGCTTTCACTTCCCAGATTGTCTCACCACTGCCCTTTCTTTTGCCGAACAGGAATACATCCTGACCATAGGCCATATGATTCTCGCCATCAATTAAACTGAGCAGAGTCGATTTGCCACAGCCGTTGGGTCCGTCGATCACCACATGATCAGATGTCGTCATGCGCCAACACACGTCGCTCAGCACTTTAGTCTGGCCATAAGAGGCTTGCACGTTGCGAAGCTCAATCAGTGGAGCTGCATCATCAGAATCAGATGCTGGTTCTGCAACCGGCAGTGCAGGGAGTTGCCGGGGTATCTGTGGCTGCGGGTCCGCCAGAGCCTTGAAAACTTTGGACGAGCGAATGTGGTCAGGCTCACCCTGCTCAAGCAATTGCAATTCCTGTAGTAGTGCCAGATGCGTAATCCCGGCAGGAATGTCAGCAACACGCCGGCACAGTTCAAGGCTGGCAAAACCGTGCGAGCGATACTGGTCAATGCAATCACGGATGCGTTGCCGAGAATGCCGATCGATGCTTTCCATGGGTTCATCGAGGATTAGCATGCGCTCCGGTTTGAACAGCACACCATAGAGACCGCGCGCGATCATGGCCCGACGCAATTGTCCGGACGAAAGATAACGAATTCCTTTGCTTAACAGCGCTTGCAGATCCAGCGAGGTAATCAACGCTGCCAGCAAGTCCGGCTCCTGTTCGCTGCGTGGCCGAGCGGCAGTGATCAGTTCGCTGACCTGCGTGCCCAGATCCTGTCCATCAGCACTGTATTCGCTGATATCAAGCCGATTGTCTCGTTGCCACAGGCGTTGCTGCTCTTCAAAAGACACGACGAAGACGTCCAGTCCAGGATCAAATTGCCCGGCGTACTCAACATAGTGGTGACTATCTCGGCGCTTGCCCGATAACAGTTCGGCGAGGACAGATTTACCTGCGCCATTGGCGCCGAACACACACCAGTGCTCCCCAGCACTAATACTAAAATCGGCAATCTTTAATGTGTGAAAACGACCAAGGCGACACTGTGCCTGTTGAATGCGGGCCAAAGCCACCATGACGAGACCTTTTTATTCGTGCTTTATTTTTGCAGACATTTGTTGTGCGTAGCGAACCTTCAGGCTACTGATCTATAGCACACACCTACAAGCCCGCGGCTTCAGGTCGCCACACCCAGCTTGCGCAATACGCGCCGCAGAAAACCAGGCTGTTCTGGCATTTGATAAGGCTGATTCGTGATCCACTCAGGTTGCCTGTAAGTCTTTTCATCGGCCGTACTTTCCATTGGCGTGTAGTACTTGCAACCATCAAAGTAGTAGTGCGTGACTTGTGAGTGCCGGGAACGAGACATGTCTTTTTGAGGGGCACCGCCATGCAGTACATTGGCATGCCAAATGATAGCCTGGCCCTTCCTGATCGTACCGTACTCTGGCTCGAAACCTTCCTTCTCGATCAGTTCCTGAATGCGCTGTTCGTAGATGTGATAGTTGTGATAGCCAGGCTCCAGATCGAAATCATGCATTCCATAGTAAGGCAATTTTTGCGAACCCGGGTAATAAATGAGCGGCCCATTTTCTGCATCGATGTCCTCCAGCGCGACCCAAACGCCAACCATATAGCCTGCTGGCAAGGTACTAAAATGAATCGTATCGGAATGCGCCAGTTGTCGTGTGCCGACCGGAAAGTTCAATGTCTGAAAAGGTAGCGCTTTGCGGCCCAGGAGTTGTTCCAACGCAGCAAGCACACGCGGGTCAGCAGCCAATTGTCGCGCTTCATCGACGCATTTCCAGGCATCCTGTAGGCGAGTGTTATCTGCTTTTCCGTTGCGAAAATCAGCCGGGTAATGCGGATAAACCTTGGTCTTGATCGTCTCGAGCAACCCGGGTGCAAAGCTGAAATCGACCTGCAGAATTCCTCGCTCATGGAATTCATCAATCTGCGCCTGACTCAGCACACCTGGCTGTGCCGTTAATACTTCTGTCATACCTGAAATCCTTGCCTGAAACTGGCCGCTTGGCTCCGTGGAACTTTTAATAGTCGCACCAAGCGCAGTGCGTTAAGTGTAATACGGTATAGCGCTATATAGTGCTGTAAAAGCCGAATTCTAACTCATTACACGCAAGGAGTGCGCGGCAGATGATCCGCTCATGATTTGGATCGTGCTATAGTCTTTTTTATTTCATGACCAAGAATGATTGACCTCTTACATGGCAGTACCACGCTCCCAATCCGCACGTTTCATAGCCAGCATTGTTGCTACGAACATCATGCTGTTCAGCCTGCCCAGCCAAGCCCAACAAGAGAGGGGCGAAGCCCTGTTTCTTGCCAATTGCGCCGAGTGCCATCAAAGCAACGGCCGTGGGATTGCAAACGTATATCCGGCTTTGGACGGCAGTGAAGTTGTACGCGGCAGTGGCGCAGATGTGGCTTTCGTATTAATTATCGGCCGTGGCGAGATGCCATCCTTTAAAGGCGCGCTGGACGAGACTGAAATGGCTGCTCTTATCAATTATGTGCGCAATGCCTGGAGCAATTCCGGGGAGCCCATTAGCGCCAGTGAAGTCGCCGCCCTGCTAGAACCTTGAGGCACTGAATCCCAGTCCCAGACAGGCAAATGACAGGCAAAAAAAGGCCCGGTAAAACCGGGCCTATTAAAAGCTACGTGAATGTTAAGACAGCCATTACGACTGCAAACATCAGTCAGTAGCACCCACATTGAGTCAGGCCTGTGCGCCTGAATAGATGGGTGCAATTGTAGGTATTCATTATTGCGGGAAGGTGGCAGTCAGTTGACAGTTCAATGACAGCGCTATGCTTTACCCAGCGCAATACGCTTAAGACAAGCAGAACAAAAATATCTTTAAGCCTTTTTCAGGGTCGGATTCAGGGAACTCGGGAGCAATCGGCAAGCGCTCAAGCAGTTCCGCTTCTGGCAAGAAGCGATGTACCTGTTCCAGCACAAAATCGGCGCCGAGAAAGGGGCTGTTTAGCGCTGCAATAAAGCGCCCGCCCGGATTCAGCAGTTTGGGTAACTTTTTTAATACAGCGGCGTAATCCTTGCTGGCATCAAAACTGCCACGTTGCCGCGTCGGCGGGTCGATAATAACCAGATCATAACGCCCGTACTGCTGGATGCGCCGCCACGAAGTGAAGAGGTTGTGCGGCACAGTTTTGACTTGCCGTTCGTCCTGCCCATTTAGTCGGTGATTCCTGCTACCCCAGGCGATACTGGGCTTGCTGACATCCACGTTCACGACCTGACTCGCGCCACCGGCAAGGGCAGCAACTGATAACGAACAGGTATAGGCAAACAGATTCAGCACATTGCAGCCACGGCACTGCGTTGTTAACCACTGACGCATCAGGCGCATATCAAGAAACAGTCCAGCGTTCTGACGCCGTCCGGGGTGGACTTCAAAGCGCAGACCATTTTCCAGCACGATTACTTCTTCTACCGCCTCCCCCCAAACAGTCTCGGCGGGCGCGCCGATGACATTGCGTTGCTGCACAACGATCGAGCGAATTTGCCGGGCACTATCCACTTGCTGGATTGACTCAAACAGCGTGTCGTCTAAAGCTTGTTCGGCATAGTTACTGACCAGCAATACCGGCCCGTACCAATCCACACACAAATGCTCCAATCCCGGATAGCTATGGCCACGCCCATGAAAAACCCGCCGCGCTTCAGATTGTTGGACAGCAAAGAATTCACGCAATGCATCAATATGGGCTGAATCTGACATGCGACTTCCTGATGGACTTGTGTGACCCACAAGTCGATTGCAAATGGGGATCGGTGCTACAACCGCGCGGCATTGTAGTCGATTCAGAGGCTGTAACTAAAGTCACAGCCGCCAACGGCGCAGTCAATCGGCAACTTTACGCACATAGCGACCATCGAACCACGGCTCCCAAACTTCGCTGTCGTGATTGTATTGTTCAAAGAACTGGCGCACATCACCGTTGTCCAATGGCGTCCACGTACCGCGGAAATCCCACACCGCGCCGGCAAAATTGTAGATACTCCCTTCCAGCACCATAGCAGCGCCTTGCAGTCCGCCAACTATATCGATGGCGTAGCCACCGGATGATACCCAGACCTGACGTCACTCCCGCGTGACCGGATTAAAATAGTTCATACTCGTGCCGGTACTACCCTGCTCGCCTTGCCAGGTTTCCATAAGCAGACAACCTTGCTCCAGTTTGCGAATGCTGTTTTCACCGACTTTGGCGCCGGTCGCAAAATTGACAACCTCCCATTCACCGACCCAAAAATCAAAATCAGTAAATGCCGGCTGATCACTGCACCCGCTTTGCTGCGCGCGCGCCGCTGTCGACCATCCGGTTGCCAGGAATAGTAGTAAACCCCAAACTGCGAGTCGGTTAGTCATTATTCTTCTCCAGCGTTCAAGAATTGCCTGTTTGGCAGTGTACTGCTGCCACCAACAATGGCAATCACCGGGCGAATTTCATTGCAATGCGCCCTTGCTCTTGGCACTCTCACTAGATACTAGTCGGCTAAATCACTAAATTTTCGCGCCCCATGCCATTTGATGAAACTGCGAGGACAAGCCATGCTCAAGCGTCTTTCTACCTACTCCCTGTTAACTGCAAGTCTTCTGTTTAGCGGGCATTCCCTTGCTGCCGAGTTTGAACAGATTGGCGTGTTTGATTTTCCCACCTCTCAAACGGGACAGGCTCAAGAACACTTTTTATTGGGTGTGGGCTATCTGCACAGCTTTGGCTTTGAGCAGGCGCAGGCTGAGTTTCGCAAAGCTCAGGAATTGGCCCCTGATTTCGCCATGGCCTACTGGGGCGAAGTCTTTACCTATCAGCATCCCTTTTTTGGTGGACCCAGCGACGGCCCCGCTGACACGTTGAACCGGCTTGGCACCACTAGCGAAGCCCGCCTTGCCAAGGCACCGACTGACCTTGAGAAAGGTTTTATACGAGCGGCCGAAGCTTATGCATTGACGCCAGGCAGCATGGCACAACGCCGCATTGCCTGGATGGAAGCGATGGCCGAGGTCTATGAGAACCACCCCGACAACGACGAAGTCGCTGCCTTTAATGCCGTCGCTATGCTGGCCGGCGCTACCGCCTCTGACGACATGCGCGAGCGAATCAATATGCAGGCTGGTGCGATAGCTCTGGAATTGTTCAAGAAGAACGACAATCACCCAGGCGCAGCACACTATGTGATCCATGCGTTTGACGATCCGGTGCATGCGCCTATTGCGCTGGAATCAGCCTGGAAATACGCTGATATCGCCCCAGCCGTGTCCCATGCCCGGCACATGCCTACCCATATTTTTATTCAGCAAGGCTTGTGGGAACAAGTTGCCCTGTGGAATGAATCGGCTTACGTGGTAGCCCGTGACTTATGGCGTGCTGGTGATCCGGCTGACCCGCAAAATCATGCCTCAGACTGGGGCCAGTATGGCGATCTGCAACTTTGGGACCTTGAGCGCTCCCAGCTGTGGATAGAACGCGCACAGAAAACCTTACAGGACAACCCTGATCACCCGCGCTCTGCCGACACACTCAAGACCATGCAGGCGCGGCATATAGTCGAGACTGAACACTGGCAAGTGCAGGAACTGAACAATTCCTTGAACAATGATCAACTGCTGGCTCTGGGCCTTAGCGCTGCCAATCTTAATGACATGGAACTGGCAACCGCAGTGGCGCAGCGACTGGAAGCTCGCTCCACAGACAATCCAGGTAACGATAGCCTGCAAATCAGTTTCCGCGAAGTCGCTGGCTGGACCTTGCTCAAGGAGGCCGAAGCAGAGCAAGCAAACGGCCAGCAAACGACCGCCAACGCCAAATTCGAACAGGCCCTGACCATGCTCAGCGAAGCCGCCGCGCTGGCCGATGCCGGGCCCTTGCCCAGAGGCGCTGCCATTCCATTAAAACCGGCTCATGAACTGGCTGGTGAAGCTATGCTATTGGTCGGCGAAAACGCGCGTGCCGCCGGACTGTTCGAAGCGTCGTTGCTGCGCACACCCAATCGCCCCCGCTCCCTGTTGGGAGCCGCTCGCGCCCATCGCGCACTCGGCCATGGCAGTATGGCTGAGCAGCATTACACAACGTTACTGACTATCTGGGACGATCCTGGCCTCCCTGCCGTGCAGGAAGCCCGCGACTACCTGAATATGTAGTGGAGTTTTGCCCGGGGCAGCAACACTGAGAGCTTGCTTTGTCTCTTTGTGCTGCCTCTTGTAAAACCTCTTGTAAAACTCTTTTATCAAAAGCTCTTGGAATACCTCTATGTGCGATCTCTTGCACAACCTCACGCCTGCTTGGCTTTTTATGCCATGCACCGCGTGCTTGATATAGCTTAAGTACTCCGTGTTCCGCCCGCTTTGCTACTGGGCTTTCCGTTGACGTGATGCTAAGGTTCGGCGGTCTCAGTTTACTTTCGCACTCGTCATGCAGGAACTTATTGCGCAGGCCAAAGCGGTCATAGCCAACAGTTATTCCCCCTATAGCCAATTCAAGGTCGCTGCCGCCATCAAAGCCGCGGATGGCCGAATCTTTACTGGCGTCAACGTTGAAAACGCCAGCTATGGGCTAACCCAATGCGCAGAACGCGCTGCCATTACAGCGGCCGTCAGCGCTGGCGTGAGGCAAATAGATGCAGTCGTGATCTATACTCCCACCCAAGAACCGGCGGCGCCCTGTGGTGCCTGCCGACAGGTAATCCGTGAATTTTCCGGCTCCGCTCTGATACTATCGATCTGTGATTCTGAAAAAACGCTGGAGTTGTCGATTGCAGATCTGCTGCCTGAGTCGTTCCAGTTTGAGCAAGGCAAGTCAACATGAGTAATGAGATCACCCGGCTGAGTTTGCCGGATCTGACCAACAATCCGGAAATCTTCCGTCGCCGTTTGTACGAAGGGCTGAAAGAGTATGGTTTTGTCATTCTTCAGGATCACGACATCTCACGCGCCCGACTGGATGAAGCCTACCAACTGGCGCAGGCCTTCTTTGACTTGCCAGCTGACGTCAAACTGCAATACGACAGTGGCAGTGGTGCCGAGCGTGGCTACACCGCATTTGGCCGCGAGAGCGCAAAAGGCAATGTCCATTCCGATCTCAAGGAATTCTGGCACATTGGGCCGGATGTCGGCCCGGACAGCCAGTACTACGGCAAGTATCCAAAGAATGTCTGGCCGGCTGAGATTGAGGGCTTTCGCGATTGTTTCAAATCACTCTATCTGGAACTCGAGCGCATGGGTAAAACCATGCTGGAAGCACTAGGTGAGGAAATGGGTTTGGAAGAAGCTTTTTTCCGCGACATGGTGACTGATGGCAACTCAATTTGTCGCTTGCTGCACTACCCAGCCGTCAAAAATCTGGATACCCAGAACTCCATGCGCGCCGCGCCGCACGCTGATATCAATTTACTGACTCTGCTGGTCGGCGCGACCGATTCAGGCCTGGAATTGCTGGATCCCAACGGTGAGTGGATGGCAGTGGAAAGTGACTCGGACGATATTGTTCTGGATACTGGCGACATGATGTCGCGTCTGACCAATGATGTGTTACCGGCCACTGTGCATCGCGTGGTGAACCCCAACAAACAGGACCAGTCACGCTATTCAATGCCGTTTTTCCTGCATCCACACAGTCGAGCCGATCTGGATTGCTTGCCGCAATGCGTGGGCGCAGAAGGGCCCAAATACCCGCCCATTACCGCCGGCGAATTTCTGCAACAGCGTCTTGTGGAACTCGGCTTGATTGATGCCGACGAACCCGGCGCCAGCTAACTCATATCACTGACACAGCTTATACAGCTCACAGCAGTGACAGATAGAAACCGGCGATTGCCGCACTCATCAAGTTGGCCATAAAACCTGCCAGGACCGCTCGCAAACCCAGTTCAGCAATTTCATTGCGCCGACCGGGGGCCATCACCCCCAACCCGCCTAATAAAATGCCGATCGACGAAAAATTGGCAAAGCCGCAGAGTGCGAAAGTCACCACTGCTTGCGTGTGCGCACTCAACATTTCCATCTGTTCAGTAAACGCTACGAAAGCGACGAACTCATTAAACACCAGCTTCTGGCCGATCAAACTGCCAGCCAATTGCGTCTCTTCCCAGGGAATACCCAGCACCAGCGCCAGCGGCTGGAATAACAAGCCCAAAATCATATCCAGCGACAGCGACTCGAAACCGACGAAACCACCAAGCCAACTCAACAAGGCATTGAGCACAGCAATCAATCCGACGAACGCCAATACCATGGCACCGATGTTCAATGCCAGGGTCATGCCGTTGCTCGCACCGGACGCTGCCGCATCGATCACATTGACGTAGTTTTCGACTTCCAGCTCGACTTCTTCTTCCTCGTTCTGAATGACTTCGGTTTCCGGCATCATGAGTTTTGCCATCATAAAACCGCCCGGCGCCGCCATGAAGCTGGCGGCCAGAAGATAACGAATATCGACACCAAGCAGCACGTAACCGGCCAGCACAGAACCGGCAACCGTGGACATGCCACCAACCATGACGGCAAACAACTCCGATCGTGTCATGGTTGGAATATAGGGGCGTACAACGAGAGGGGCTTCTGTCTGACCGACAAAAATATTGGCGGTAGCAGACATCGACTCGGCCTTGCTGGTTTGCAGCAGGATGCGCAGACCACCACCGATAACACGAATCAGCCAGCCCATGATGCCCAGATAATAGAGCACGGACACAAATGAAGAGAAAAACACCACGACGGGCAATACATGGAAGGCAAAGATAAAACCAAGCTCAAACGCCCCGATATTGCCAAAGACAAACTCAATGCCATCCTGTGCGTTGGCCAGAATTCCGCTAACAGCCTGGGAAATTCTTTCCAGCAAGGCAATGCCAAGTGGCAAATAAAGCGCGATGCCACCTAAAACAATTTGCAGCAGCAGGGCAAAGCCAACCGTACGCCAATTCACGCTCTTGCGTTTGGCGGAAAAGCCGTAGGCCAGTCCAAACAGAATGATGATGCCCAATATGCTTAATAATGTGTTCATGATTTCCTGACTTTAAGATGATGCCCTGCACCGGGCTGTTCCTGCATGAGACTGAATTGCTTCAGCACGGCGTCTAACGCGTCTTCCTGGGTGCCACTGCCAGCGACAACCAGATCTGCATATTCGCGGCTGGGCGCCACGAACTCATGATACATGGGCAGGACCGTTGCTTCGTATTGCTTGATGATGGAATCCTCACTACGTCCGCGTTCGCGGCAATCGCGCTCGACGCGGCGACGCAGGCATTCATCGATCGGTGTATCAACAAACAAGCGCCAGTCGAACAGCTGGCGTAACTGTGGATTGACCAGCGTCATAATACCTTCAACCAGCAACAGATTCGCTGGCTCCAACATGCGGCTTTCGCTACTGCGAGTATGCTGGGCATAGTCGTACTCTGGCAGTTGTACAGATTCTCCGCGACACAAGGCGTCGAGCTGCTGTTTTAGCAACGTATGCTCAAAAGCGTCGGGATGATCGTAATTGGTTTGCAGACGCTGCTCGAACTCGAGATGCGATTGATCATGGTAGTACGCATCCTCGGCAATAATCTGCACGATAAGATTGGGGCGTTGTTCACGAAAATGCTGCTGAATGCGACGCGCAAAAGCAGACTTTCCGGACCCGGACGGGCCGGCAATAGCAAAAATACAAGACACCACGTTATTCGCCAGTCAGCTCAGGGCTACTCTCTTTGCAAGCTTAAATTCAATTCAGTTGACAGGTGCCAGCCAGTGGCACCGGTGAAACAGAGCTCTAACTCTGAATCTGTTTAGCGATCTCGCCCGGCTCAGGGAAGCGACCGGTCGTGAACTTGGAAAATAGCATGTCTCCATTTTCGATGACATCGAATATTCCCCCACTCCCCGGAATCAGCTCGGGTTTTTCACCACAGGACTGTTCGATCTCTGCCGACACACGGTCAGCCTCGGGTCGATAGTTTCAAGCCGTGCAATAGACAATCACAAAGCGCATCTTCTTCCTCCTTTAGTGCACTAAGCAGCGCACTCCCAACCTGCTACCAACCACCAAACCACTATCAATCTACCATCAGCCCACTGCTCAGGCGATATCGTCAGGTTTACCTGTCATTGACCATCACCTTTCAATGTCTTTATCTTGTAACATTGGCCTCTCACTATGTTAAGCCTTTTTGAATGGAAGATTTCATGATGCGACGCAAACCCGGACTATTACCGCTTGTTTCCAGTCTCGGACTGATTCTGAACCCCCTATCCTCATCAGCACAGGAAACCCCGGAATCCTGGTTTACTCAAGGACAGGAGACTGTGCAGCGAAATCTGTCTTTGCGAGCCACGGCGGCTAGCGCTGGCATGGCCAAAAACATCATCCTGTTCGTCGGTGACGGCATGGGCGTATCCACTGTTACGGCAGCCCGTATTCTGGAAGGCCAGCTGCGTGGTGAGTCCGGTGAAGAAAATGAGCTGTATTTCGAGACCTTTCCAAATGTCGCCCTGTCGAAAACCTACAACACCAATGCTCAAGTTGCTGATTCCGCCGGCACCATGTCGGCCATGTCCACCGGTATCAAGACAGACGCAGGCGTTATCAGCGTGAATCAAAATGTCCGGCGCGGTGATTGCGCCACTCAGGAAGGCAATCAGGTAATGACCTTTCTGGAACGTGCTGAATTGCTGGGCATGTCTACTGGCGTCGTCACCACGGCGCGCCTGACTCACGCAACGCCAGCTGCCAACTATGCCCACAGCATCGACCGCGACTTTGAAGATGACCGTGACGCAGCCGATCTGGCGAATGCGGGCGATTGTATAGACATCGCGCGCCAGCTCATTGAGTTCCCTAGTAATCTGCGCGGCAGCAATGGCCTGGAAGTGGCATTGGGTGGCGGGCGGCGCAGCTTTCTGCCACGCACGGCGGGAATCGACCCGGAAACTGGCGGCCAGGGTGAACGTTTGGACAATCGTAATCTGGCGCTGGAGTGGCAGGCCAATTACCGCAACAGCGCCTATGTCTGGAACAAGGAACAGTTTGATGAAATCGACCCGGCGGCGACAGATCATTTACTGGGTCTCTTTGAACCCTCCCATATGGAATACTCACTGGACCGGGACGCCGATTCTCCCGAGGAGCCCAGTCTCAGCGAAATGACCAGCAAGGCTATTGAGATTCTGGGTCGCAATAACAATGGCTATTTTCTCAATGTGGAAGCCGGCCGCATCGATCATGCCCACCACGCCATCAATCCACGGCGCGCATTGATGGACACCATCGCGTTAAGTGATGCGGTGCGCACTGCGGTAGAAATGGTCGACTTGAATGAAACTTTAATCATCGTCACCGCGGACCACAGCCACGTGTTCACTATTGCCGGTTATCCGACCCGTGGCAATCCTATTCTCGGCAAGGTAGTTGGTCTGGATGCATCGGGCAACAGCCGCAATACCGAAGCCCTGGCTGCTGACGATTTACCTTACACCACACTTGGATATGCTAACGGCCCTGGACATCACGCCATTGCTGACAGTGATTCGGCCGATGCTGTTTACGATGAAGAAGTTAATCTGGCAGGGCGTGCCGATCTGACCGATGTGGATACGACTCTGGCAGGTTTTCACCCCGAGACTCTGGTGCCACTGTCCAGTGAAACTCATGGTGGTGAGGATGTGGCCATCTATGCCATTGGTGCGGGATCAGATTTGATTCGCGGCGTGATGGAACAACATGTGATTTTCCATGTCATGATGGCAGCCGGTCAGCTCGACTCACGCTAGGGGCTTGCAAAACAACACTGGCAATGCGCAATGGCACGCTACCAGTCAGGTAGCTGCCAGCGTTTGCTCAAGAACATCCACGCCCTGATCAAGATGTTCATTCGATACGTTCAGAGGTGGCAGCAAGCGCAACATATTGCCCCCGGCTGTGCCTACCAGCAATTTATTGGCCCGCAGCCGATCCGCCAGCTCACTGTTTTTAGCGTGACACTTGACCCCAACCATCAAGCCCTTGCCATGCACTGAGGCAAGCTGGTCAGGAAACTTCTCTACCAGCTCATGCAATCGGCGCTGCAAATGCTGTCCCTTGTCCACGACTTCGTCCAGCAAAGATGGCTCCAGAAGCAAGTCCATCACACCATTACCAACGGCCATCGCCAGAGGATTGCCACCAAATGTACTGCCATGACTGCCAACCACCATGGCATCGCCAACTGCGGCTGTAGTCACACAAGCGCCAATCGGGAAACCACCACCCAGGCCTTTCGCCAATGCCATGACATCAGGCGTAATGCCGTAGTGCTGATGCGCGAACAACTTGCCGGTGCGCCCCACACCGCACTGCACTTCATCAAACATCAATACCAGTTTGTGCTCGTCGCACAACGCTTTGACATGCTGCATAAACTCTTTACTGGCAGGGCGGATTCCACCTTCGCCCTGCACCGGCTCCAGAATAATGCCCGCCGTTTTGTCGCTAATCGCTGCTTCCAGCGCACTGCTGTCCTCCCACGGCACTTGATCGAAACCATAATCTGTCGGGATAAACCCGCGGGTATGATTTTTGTTACCAGCGGCAGCCAGTGCCGCCAGTGTGCGGCCATGAAAGCTGTCGCTGAAGCCAATCAGTCGCGAACGCTCGGTGTGCCCGTGTGCAGCCTGGTAGCCTCTGACGGCCTTGATGCCCGCTTCAATTGCCTCGGTACCAGAGTTGGCAAAAAATACACGCTCGGCAAAGCAGTGTTGGGTTAAACGTGACGCCAGACGTTCGGCAGACGGGATGCGAAAGAGATTGGACACATGCCACACTTTCTCGGCCTGCTGTTTGAGAACCGATACCAAATGCGGGTGGGCATGACCGAAACTGGTGACCGCGATACCGGACAGGAAATCCAGATAGGCATCCCCCTGCTCGGTGAACAATTCACTACCCTTGCCATGACTAAAAACGAGATCCAGTGGCGGCGCATAATTGGGCCACAAGGACTGGCGAGTAACAGGCGCCTCATCGGTCAATGCCGAGGCTTGCGACAGGGAAGATTCTGTAGGATTGGTCATGGCTATCGGTTGTTCCTGCGGCGGGTCGCCGCATTGTTGTCAGGGGCGTGTAGATTAGCAGGAATCGGCGGCTCTGCCGACTCCGGGTGCCTCAGAATTGGCGCAACACGGAAGCCTGTCAAAACGCAGCTGTCGCCCTGAACTCTGGCCTAAGCAAATACTGCGCATGCTCTGATTTTATAAGTAGTACATGGACAGCACGACAATCACGGTAAGCATCTGGGCAGCGTTGATCCATACCGACAAGCGATGCGATTGCTTGAATTGCGCATCGGCTACTTTGTCACCCTTTTTCGCTGCATCCCGCAGGCGATTAATGCGGCGCAGTAGTAAAAAGCGATTATACAAGGCAGTCAGGGTGATAAGCGCCATCAGCAGCGCCAGCGGCAGCTCAAGCTGCGCCAGCAAGGCACTGGCGGCACCGGAGAGCAAGATGATGCACAAGTAATACCAGGGAAATACCGCTCGGATGAAACGGCTGGCCACAGGAGCATCGAGCTTGATGAAGATCAGCGGCGCCATAACCAGCGAGAAAAACACCATGGCGCCGGTCAAGATGGCGAGCAGCAACAGAATGCCGAGTTCCAGCGCCGTTTCCAGTAACATGCAGTCAATTCCCTTCTTAATGAGACTGGAATCCTGCCAGCCACTACCCGGTAGCGCAAGCGCGGCCGCGCGACCCACAAAACTCGTCCAGACAGATAGACGCATCCCACGAAATTCATCTACACTGGGTCATTCTTACCAACAGACGACGAAGCGCGCTGGCAGCAGCAAGAGTATTCAGCGATCAGCAATCAAACTAAAAATGCCGATAAGACTACAGGACTCATTGCCCGCATCGCGGTCATCGTGTGTACATTCGTCCTTTCTGGCAGCGGTGCTTTAGGCCAGACAAGGCAGTCAGACCAGTTGTCCGGCAAAGTAATTATGAGCATCGGTGCCGTCACTGCTCAGACTACGCCCCAAGCCGCAACGAATGCAGAGCGAACTCTCGCCCGAGGTGCCGATGTTTTCATCAGTGAAACGCTGACGACCGGCCCCAATGCCCAATTGCAAATGCGGATGGTCGATGATGCCCTGCTATCCTTAGCCTGTAATTCCGAACTCGTCATCAACGACTATAGCTTTGCTGCCAATCCAGCCGCGGATACCATACGGTTGCAGTTATTATCTGGCAGTCTTCGCATGGTTACCGGCACGATTCCCGAAATGAATCGGTCGGCATTTCGATTAGCAGTCGGTTCGTCAGAATTGACCGTTCGAGGCACAGATTTCCGCGTCACGCTTGATGCTGACAATCAGTCAGTTCACTTTGCAGTGATTGATGGCGGTATCACGATCAGCAACAGCGAGGGCGCCATCGATTTGGGAATTGGTGGCGATTTCGATTTCGCAGTCGTTCGACTCAATGAAGCGCCCACAGGCCTCGCGCAGCAAGTGTTGCAATCCCCAAGCTGCCGGTGAACCAGAACTAGCTGCAACGCTACCCAGCCCAGATTAACCACCTGCCAGCATTGCACTTCCGCTTGCAATGCAAAATCGCTGAGCAAAAAAAAGCCCGCGCGGTTAAGGAGCCGCGCGGGCATCAATGCCCATATACATTAGAAATCTGGTTTGTAATGCGTTTGCTTTTCGAGGGAGAGTATCGTCCAGCAACAGCGCATTAGATTCCATGTATGTCGATTTATATATAGCATGACGCGTGCCAACTTTTTAAAACTGTAAAAACAGGCGTATCCGGCTGGTTAAGCGCCTATTCTGGCTATTTTACGAACCAAATTAATTCAAAACTTTTCGCCGTGCACAAAATTTGTGCCCCAGCACTGTCACAAGCCTTGTTCAGAGACCCGGCATGGCACTCGGTAACTGGCCAACATTTCCAGTATCATGTGGCATGCTCTATTCACTCTTCAGATTGCTGCATTTCATTGTCCTGTTGATCTTTGCCGGCGCGCTGGTTATCGAGAACATGGCTATCAAACCGGAGCTTACCAGCGAAGATGCTCGCAATCTGGCCCGGGTAGACCGGGTCTGCGGCATGACCGCCATCTTGACGCTGATTATCGGGCTCATCCTTTGGTTCAGCGTCGGCAAGCCAGCTGAATTTTATTCTGCCAATCCCGTCTTCCATGCCAAACTGGGGCTGTTTGTTGTATTGGCTATACTGGCTATCAAGCCCGCGATGTTTTTCTTCAAACAGCAGCACAATAAAAGCGACAGCATTCCTGTACCGGGCAGTGTTCGATTGTTATTGCGGATTGAGCTGATTGTCCTGCTTTGCATACCGGTTCTGGCCTTTCTCATGGCGCGTGGTATCGGCCTCAGCAGTTAGGCGTATTTGTTGGACTGCGAATCAATGCAGCAAACCTTGGTTAAATCATAGCTAAAACCTGATCAGGATATTTCCTTACCCGTGCATATCTGCTCTCACTACAGGCTTGGCAACTCCGCGCGAAAGCTACTGACTACAATGCCGGCATTGTCTCTATTGCTGCTGGTGCTGGCTGCTGGCTTATCAACTTCGCTGTTAGCACAGAACCTCGATCCTGAAGCGTTGCGCAGGGCTCTGTCTGGCCCGGACCGTGACGTGGCTGATTTCGTTCGCGACGAAGTGCGCCGGCCAGTGGAAGTATTGACATTCCTGGGTGTCGAGCCAGGCATGCAGGTACTGGATGTCTACGCCGCCGGTGGTTACTACACCTTTATCCTTGCCAAAGCAGTAGGGCCGCAAGGTCTGGTATATGCCCAAAATACGCCCCGTGGTTTGAACTATGAAGAGGATCGCCAGAATATTACCCAGGGCGAAGCACTGGCCAACAAGATTGCAACAGGCAATCTCACGAATGTTTCCCAACTCATAGCGCGTATCGAAGACCTTCCCCTGCCGCCTGAATCTCTGGATGCGATCATGCTTGCCCAAGTCTTGCATGATTACTACAACCCGAACCCGGCCCGCGCGCAGACATTGCTGGAGCATCTGTTTCGACTGCTAAAACCCGGCGGCATTGTCGGCGTCACTGATCATGTCGGCCGCAGCGGAATGGACAATCGCGATTTGCATCGCATGCAAATTGAGCAAGCCATTGCCGTGGCCGAGGCGGCAGGATTTATGGTTGAGCAGAGTGACCTGCTACGCAATCGCCGGGATGATCATCGCCGCGCGATATTCGACCCGAGACTGAACCGGAATACTGACCGGTTCTTGCTGAAACTGATTAAACCGTGAGCGTTCGCGGCTTTGGACGCAGTGACCCATATTTGCTAATCTCAATTGCCTTGCCGGCCTGTCACGACCGTGTAAAACGACTACGGCGTTGAGCAACCTGATATAACAACAAGCTGGTTCAAACCCGGAGAAGAAGCCGAATGCACAAGCGCCCCCAGAATAAACTCAATGCCAGTTACCTGACTGATCCCATCGCGGCTGATCGCGAACTGTGGGGCCGGGAAACATCGCTACACACCAGGCGCGGATTTCTGAAGAAAAGCGGCCTGATGGCAATGAGCACAGCACTGGGCATGCGCATTCCGTTTGCTGCCCTGATGCCAGCCGGCATGATTCCGGCAGCCTTTGCTGCCAGCAACGCCCCTGATGTCATACCTAGTAAAGACGGCCTCATTGTATTGAATGACCGCCCACTGAATGCCGAGACTCCCGCACATTTGCTGAATGATGCCGTGACGCCAAACAACCGCATGTTTGTCCGTAACAACGGTGTTCCACCGACTAATATTGATGCCGACAACTGGCAGCTAAGCATTGCCGGGGAATCCTGTATTCGTCCGACTTCATTCTCAATCGCTGATCTGCGTGCCCGCTTTGAAACGGTCACCCTGCAACTACAACTGGAATGTGGTGGCAACGGCCGCAGCGAATTCGTCCCGGCCGCCAGCGGCAATCAATGGACCACTGGCGCCATTGGCTGCCCAACCTTCACCGGCGTGCGGCTGCGCGACGTTTTGAATTACTGCGGTGTTGCCGAAGACGCCGTGTACGTCGGCTACTACGGTGCTGACACACATACCAGTGGCGACCCGGACCTCGACCCGATTTCACGCGGCGTGCCAATCGGCAAGGCCATGGAACGCGAATGCCTGATTGCCTGGGCGATGAATGGCGAAGACATTCCATTACAGAATGGCTACCCGTTGCGCCTGGTGTGCGCTGGTTGGCCGGGTTCTGTTTCCGGCAAATGGCTCAACAGATTGGTGATTCGTGACCGCGTTCATGACGGCGAGAAGATGTCGCCGCCCTCCTATTCGGTGCCGGCAAATCCGGTGGCGCCGGGTTCCAGAGTGCCCAATGAAGACATGCGCATCATTGAATCCATGCCAGTTAAATCGCTGGTGACATTTCCGCAGTCTGGAATCACCCATGACTTCCGAGAACGACTCAGTGTCAACGGCCACGCCTGGGCCGGTGATAACCAGATAAGCGCTGTGTTTATTTCCATTGATTTCGGAACAAGCTGGCTGCCAACATCCGTGCAACCCGCTGCCAACAGACTCTCCTGGCAAAGCTGGCAATCCTGGGTCAATCTGCCAGAGCCGGGCTATTATGAAATCTGGGCGCGTGCCATGGATGAACGCGGCCGCTCACAACCCATGGTAGTGCCCGGATGGAATCCTCGTGGTTATCTTAACAATGCCTGTCACCGCATTGCGGTTCAGGCGGTATAATCCAGCTATGCGACTCGCACTGATTTTTCTCTTGCCAGTTCTTGCCACGCTTTCGGTGTCTGCGCAGGAGCAAGACGGCCTCGCACAGGATTCCGAGACTGGCCTTATCATGGCTTCAGGTTGGGAAGCTGTGCGCGCCACTTGCACTGAATGTCATTCGGCGCAGCTCATTACACAAAACTCAGGCACCGATACAGTCTGGTTAACCCGTATTCGCTGGATGCAAAGTACGCAGGGCTTGCGCGAGCTGGAACCAGATCTGGAAGCCACTATTATTGATTATCTCAGCACCCACTACGGGCAACGCGAATCGGGGCGCCGACCGCCATTGCCAGCTGAATTTCTACCACCCAACCCTTACGCGACGGATAACTAATCACAAGCAGACCATACGCCTCATGTCGGACAAACAACTTTCCATGTTCTCTGGAGAAAGTAGCGAGCCTGCCCCGCAAGGCAAACCTGTCTCTTTCTCTCTAAGCCGCACGTGCAAAGGCAATGCACAAAAGGTTTTCGATCAGTGGTTAATCCCAGTGTTTATCGGTGAGTGGATGTTTGGCGAACACACCAATACGAACGAAATTGTCGAATTGCAAAATACTGTTCGTCGCGGCGGCGAATTTACTTTCAAGACCCGTTCAGGCAATCAGGAAGTCATCCACAGCGGGGAGTACGACACACTGCGCATTCCCAATGTGCTGGCTTTTAGCTGGCTTGATAGTCGCGAGCCGGAGAAACCAATCCATGTGCACGTGGAATTCACGGAGCAGGATGACAAGACGCGTCTCAAGGTCACCATCAAAATACCGGCGACGATGAAAGACGAGAAAGATAGCGTCAAAGAATTATGGTCAAGCCGGTGCGATGCACTTGTCGAACGACTCAAATCACACTAGGCCATATTGATCGGCTTGCCATCATCATGCACCCTTCTGCATCGCTGACGACAACTATCCGAGGGACTCCCAGTCATGCAGCAAGGAACCGAGCCTAACCCTCAAGCACCACGACCAGCCAGATTCGGTCAATCCATGCTCTGCTTTGGCGGTATCATCGCCATTATTTCCAGCGGTCTGTTTGCTTTTTCCATTGACCTGCACAGCCTGCTCTTTCTCTGTCTGATTTGGGCCGGCGCACATGCTGGCCTGCTTGGCTATCCGGCACTGGAAATCCGTCATCTCATGAGCAAGGCGATCTCCCGCGCACTGCCTGCCATTTATATTTTCATGCTCATTGGCCTGGTGATCGCCAGTTTTATTCAGAGCGGCACGATCGCAACACTGATGTACTTTGGTCTCGACTGGTTATCCCCTGCGCTGTTTCTACCGGTTGGGCTGATTCTTTGCGCGTTGATGTCACTGGCAACGGGCACCTCGTGGGGAACGGCGGGCACGTTGGGCGTCGTCTTCATCGGCATTGGATCTGCACTCTCTGTGCCCCTGCCTCTGGTTGCCGGCATGGTAGTGTGCGGCGCCACATTCGGCGACAAGATGTCGCCCGTCTCGGACACCACCAACCTGGCTGCGATGAGCTCCGGCACTGATCTGTACCGCCATATCTACGCCATGCTGTTCACGACAGCACCAACGTTTGTGTTAACGCTGATAATTTTTTCAGTACTGGGCTGGCAGGCTGGAGCTGGAATTTTACCGGCAACGCAATTAGGCGATATCCGCATCGCTCTGGCTGCTGATTACCACCTGCAGCCAATACTCACCTTGCTACCCATCGCAGTGCTGTTTGTTTTGAGCATACGGCGAGTCCCCGCTGAGATCACCATGACAGCGAGCGTATTAACAGCTGTGGCGATTGCCTGCGTCTATCAGGGACAAGGCCTTGCTCCGGTGCTAAACAGCTTATGGCAGAACACGCCCGGAAATACCGGCATCGTTGAGCTCGATGCGTTGCTTGGGCGCGGCGGGTTAGCCAGTATGAGCTGGACTTTATTACTGGCAATTCAGGCACTGGCTCTGGGCGGCATTTTGCATGGCGCCGGTTTTCTGGCCAGCCTGTTAAATGGATTGATAGCCAAACTACAGCATACTGCGGCATTGATTGCCGCAACTATTGCATCTGGTTTTATCGGTAATATGGCGATGGGTGAGGCTTATATTTCTATCATTCTCAACTGCCAACTTTTTGCAGAGAAGTTTTCTGCGCAGGGACTCGACAAGGCAGTGCTGTCGCGCTCGGTTGAAGAAGGCGCGACCATGACCACCGCATTAATCCCGTGGACCACAGCCGGCGCATTCTATGCGGCGACTCTGGGCGTCCCTGTTCTGGATTATCTTCCTTTTGCCTTCTTCAACTATCTCAATGGCCCGATCGCCGTGATCATGGCAGGCCTCGGCATTGGCCTGCTCCGATCGAAACAAAAGGCTTAAGGCAGTTTTTCCTGATAGACCTGCCTGGCCGCATCAAATTGAGAGTACACATGGCGCTTTTCATCTTCTGAACGCCAGCCCGGCCATGCTTCGGCCAGCTCCTGCAATTTATCAATCCAGCGCAGTGCATAACTGGCCGATTCCGGATTGTTGATCTCTTCATCGCCCACTTGCAGCCACACTGGGTTGGTAAATGCCTGCGCATAGTCGATATCCATTGGAAAGCGATCATCAGCCTCACCCTCGGTACGCAGATGGCACCAGCCACTCCTGTCCACTTCGATGGTGGCTTCAATATCCAGTGTCATGCCATCGCCGCGCACAGGAAAGCTTCTAACTTGCTGACCGTTGCATACCAATTCAACCGAAGGCAAGGCGACGACCGAGCGCAGTCGACCCTGAACGGTGACTTCCCCTCCACCGGCCGGCAATGGCACGGTGTCGCCCGGCAACGCACCTTCAATGCGTAACTCCAGCAGCGGCCCGGAGCTGACAAACGCCCGCCCCTTGACCATGGCATCGAACCACGCCTGCATATCCAGGCCGGCATTACCGGTGTAAACATAAGTTCGCACCGAGCCGACCAGCTTGCTGCGATGCAGGGAACTGATGGAGTCCTCACCGCCGGTAGCGGTGACTTTCAATCCGTTGTTCCACACTGCATACAATGGATAGAACCCGGCCCGGTTGGCATCCGACCATTCGAGCGCGTCGGTAGTGTCTAGTGCCGCATCAACAATAAACCCCTTGCCGCCACCAAGATTGCCAAGCAGGGGGTCATTCTCACCATTGAATGGGTGAACATAACCCGTAACTGCGCCCTGCGCCTTGGCTTTAAGAAACATGTCGGTGTTGCTCGGATACAGACTCTCGATCGCTGTGCCTTCATAGCCCGTCACAAACGGCGACAGTAAATGTTCACGCATTCCGAACATGAACACGTGCCCATAAAATGGCGGCCGATATTCCTGACCCACAACTACCAGCTGATCGGGCTCGGATATCGGGTGCACACCACCGCCAGGCACAAAGTAGTGATAGTCGAGAATGCGGTTGTCCTTATTAGCCACTTGTTCCAACACCAGATCCTGATCTTCGGCCCGCGACATGAGCATCAGGTTTTCCAGTGTATTGTGTAGATTGCCGCCGTAGTTACTGTGTACGTGGGTCGAAGCGCTAAACCAGCCACGCGCCCCCATATCCGTCATGCGTTCCAGATTGACTGTCAGACTGGTCACTTCATCAACAGCAATGTCAGCACTGAGCGTCTGTGGATAAAACTCAAAGCCTCTGACAACGGTCAGATCAGTCTCACCAACAGGCAACATGATATTGAACTCGCCGGCATTGTGAAAAATGTTGTCGCCACTGCCTGCCTGCCGGGCATAGGCAGTGTCTGGCACATAGAATTTGCCGTCACTGGCTTCAAGATGAACCCGATTCGGTATCAGATCACCGGTAAACGAATCTACCACGCGCACCTGTAACGTCCCGGTGGGTCGCTTGTAGTGAGATTCCTTGATATCTATTGGCACAAGCTTGCCGCCGTAGGTTTCCAGCAACATTAATTTCGACAGGCCTTCGGCGTTGGAGATAAACGCAATCCATTCGCCATTCGGTGACCAGCGCGGGTGAAAGGCATCATGCTCAAAAAACGTGAGTTTGTAGGGTTCGCCACCAATCGTTGGTTGCACATAGAGATTGTTATATTGATCCGCCGCGCCGCTGGTCGATGCATAGACAAACCGCTTGCCGTCGATAGAGACATCCGGGCGGGCGCGATACAGCGTCTGCTCGCGCAGCACCGGCTGTGCCTGGGTAATTCCATTGGCGATTGCCGGCACGCGCAAGACGTTACCTGAACCAAGCGGCACATCGCGATTGGACACTAGCAACAGCTCTTCACCATTGGGAAACCAGCTCGGTGTAATATGCATATCCCAATTACCGAAATACAAGCGACTGCTACCGTAATCATTGTCAGTGGATACGGCAATTGGTTCACCGGCCCACTCACCATCGGCAATAGCGCGAATATACAGATTGAAGTAGCCGTTCGGATTTGTGGAGACATAAGCCACGCGAGTGCCGTCGGGCGAGAAAACCGGGTCGGTATACACGGCATCATCATTGGTCAGCCGACTGACATTTCCAGTTACCGTATCAAGAATTTCCAATTGAATGCGTTCATGCTCATAGTCAGCGGTATAGATTATCCAGCGGCCATCTGGCGACCAATCAGGTGACGAGTGATAGGCCTGGTCAGAATAAGTTAATTCTTCGGCGACACCGTCAATTGGCGCCACTTTCCAGATCGAGCCATGCATGGAAAAAGCAATCCAGTCGCCACCGGGAGCCCAATCGGGTGCCCAGGGCGTGGAGTTGGGTGACGGCGGAAAATAGAAGTTGTGCATGTAGTTGCCGCCACTTCTGGCGTGCGGATAGGCTTGTGCCCAGAGCAATGTTGAATTGCCCAGCAGAAGTAGCAAAGAGAAAACTATCGAAGAGGGTTTGACCACTTTTTTGGACAGCAAGGAAAACGCGCGCATGATAAACTCCGGTTCGCAAAGCAACGCTACGAGACTAGCGTAATTGGCGCGGCCCCGGTAGTGGGTTAACGCAATTCAGTGAGATTACTGAATCGGGTTATTGTTGGAGTAGTGCAGGTATTTCTCAAGCGCCTTAGTTTGCTCTTCGGTAAAAGCATATCCCAACTTACTGCGGCGCCAGAGTATATCACCAGCGCTCAGCGCCCACTCTTGCTTGCGCAGATAGTCGACCTCGCGCTGATACAGTCCTGCACCAAAATGGATGCCCATGTCTTCAATGCTGGCGGCACCGTCAACAATATCGTGCGCGAGCGTGCCATAGCTTTGCAACCAGCGCCGGGTGATCTCGGTTGGCAACCATGGCCAGCACTGCGCCCACAAATCCGCCAACGACTCAACAGAATCGAAATCGCCACCCGGTAGTGTTGCGGTCTTGGTCCAGGGCTGTCCCATGCCCGGCAAGGCATCACGCAACTTGTCGAGCACCGATTCTGCAAGCACACGATAAGTCGTCACCTTGCCACCATACACCGACAGCAATGGCTGCGGCTCAGCACTCAGATCCAGACGGTAATCCCGAGACGTGCGTGTAGACGACTTGCCCTCTTCCTCAACTAGTGGACGCACGCCAGAATAGCTGGCGACGATATCACTGCGATGCGTAGCTTTCTTGAAGTAAAGGTTAGTTATGGACAATAAATAGTCTGTCTCGGCTTCGGAAATAGAAATCTTGTCGAGATCATCGTCATAGTCTTCTTCTGTCGTACCAATGAGTGAGTACTTGTCCAAATACGGAATAACAAACACGATCCTGCCGTCATGGTGCTGCAGCATGTAGGCATGGTCATCTTCTGATACGCGCGGCACCAGAATATGGCTACCCTTGACCAGCTTGATGGGTTTAACCTGATCGGCGTCAGCAAACGTGGCCAGTAACTTCGATACCCAGGGGCCAGAAGCATTGACGATAGCGCGACTACGCACCGATGCAAGGCTGCCGTCCTGTTCATTGCGTAACTCCACGAGCCAGCCCTCTGCATCGGCAGTGGCACCCACAAAGGCACAGCGCGTGCGTATATCCGCGCCATGCTTGCGCGCCTGCATGGCGTTAAGCAAAACCAGGCGTGAATCATCCACTTGTGCATCCCAGTATTCGAAGCCGGACTTGATGCTCGGGTTAAGCGGGCCTGAGGCATCATACTTCACTGCACGCGACCCCTTATAAATTTCACGGCGTGCGAGATTGTCGTACAGGAAAAGTCCCGCGCGCAGCATTAACGCGCCACGGGAATTATTGAGCTGAGGAATCTGAAATGCCAAAGGCTTGATAATATGTGGCGCCGCCCGCGTTAATACTTCGCGCTCCATCAACGCCTTGCGCACCAGAGAAAATTCGTAAAACTCCAGATAGCGCAGCCCCCCATGAATCAGCTTTGTTGACCACGACGAAGTGGCACCAGCCAGATCGGTTTTTTCACACAGTAATACATCAAGACCCCGGCCTGCCGCATCTGCAGCAATACCTGCGCCGTTAATTCCGCCCCCGATAATGAGCAGATCGTGAATCTTTTCTGAAGTAGCCACTGTGATAATCCGGGAATGATTAGGGAATGCTTGGACAGTTCATTGAAACAAGGTTGGCGCAAGGTTATAGGCCGATTCGGCCGGCAGCCTTGTTTAGCACTACGTGAATTAGTGTAACATGGACCAATCAGGATTCCGCGCCCGGCCTACAGTTTGCAAATAGCGTTCGTGTCGCTTTCGCCAAAGTGAGTCGGGCACCTGGCCCCAATACAGACAATAGTTTTTATCAGACAGGTTATGAAACAAACTCTACTTGCGATCGATCAGGGAACCACCAGCAGCCGCGCCTTGCTGTTTGATCTGGAAGGCCAGCAACTCGGCGTGGGCCAGGAAGAATTTCGCCAACATTTCCCTGCTGATGGTTGGGTCGAACACGATGTTGATGAAATTTGGCAAACCACACTCAATAGCTGTCGCAAGGCAATCAGCACTTCCGGCGTGAACAGCGAAGACATCGCCTGTATTGGCATTACCAATCAGCGCGAGACTACCATTGTCTGGGACAAGACCACTGGGCAAGCCATTCATCGCGCGATCGTCTGGCAAGACCGCCGCACTGCAAGCTACTGCGCAGAACTGCGTGAACAGGGTATGGCGCAAACCATTCAGGAAAAAACCGGCCTGTTGCTGGACCCCTATTTTTCAGCCACCAAGCTGCGCTGGATACTGGATAACGTGGATGGCGCGCGGGAAAAAGCCGAGCGCGGTGATCTGGCATTCGGAACTGTTGACACATTCTTGCTGTGGAAACTCACCGGTGGCCGTTCGCATCGCACTGACGCCACCAATGCCAGCCGTACCATGCTGTTCAATATCAACACCCAGCAATGGGATGAAGAACTTCTCGAGCTGTTTGCAATCCCGGCCAACATCTTGCCAGAAGTCATGGACTGCGCCGCTGATTTTGGTGAAACTGACAAGGACTTGCTGGGCGCGGTACTACCTGTCACAGGTATTTTAGGCGACCAGCAGGCTGCGGCGTTCGGACAATGCTGTTTTGAAAAAGGCATGGCCAAGAGCACCTATGGCACCGGCTGCTTTCTGCTTATGAATACCGGCACAAGCATTGCGCCTTCCGGTTCACGCTTGTTAAGCACCGTCGCCTATCGCCTCGCAGGGGAAACACACTACGCCACCGAGGGCAGTATTTTTATGGCCGGCGCCACGATGCAGTGGCTGCGCGACGAAATGCGCTTGCTGCAGACTACCGCCGAATCCGAAGCCATGGCGCGGGCAACAAGCGATACATCACCAGTCTATTTGGTCCCCGCCTTTACTGGTCTTGGCGCGCCCTATTGGGATGCAGACGCTCGCGGCGCCATCTTTGGTATGACGCGCGATACTGGTGCCAAAGAAATTGTCACTGCCGGTCTCATGTCTGTGTGCTACCAAACCCGCGATTTGGTGGAAGCCATTGCCGCAGATGGTATTACACTCGATACCCTGCGCGTGGATGGCGGCATGGTGAAAAACGATTTCCTGGTCCAACGTTTGGCCGACTTGCTCAATTGCGAGGTTCACCGGCCAACCGTTGCAGAGACCACCGCGCTGGGTGCTGCTTATGTCGCCGGCTTGCAGGCGGGGGTATTTGCAAGTCTGGAAAACATTACGACGCATTGGCAATTGCAAAAAAACTTCGTGCCGGAGAAACAGGAATCCTGGCGCGAAACTTGTTATCAAGGCTGGCTTGAGGCAGTGCGGCGCACACGTAGCGGTTATTAATTACATATTCAAAGCCTGCTCACCGGGTTCACTTGCTCAATTCAGCGCCTGTTGCTGCGAGCCTGACTGCCAGCCACTGGCAACAATACTGACATTCGGAAATTTATGAGAATACATCTATTTCGCCACGGCCAGACCAACTGGAACGCAGAGCGCCGGGTCCAGGGCCAAAGTGAGTCGCAACTTAACGAACTGGGTATCCAGCAAGCCAAGGAACTATCCGCACGCATTCGCGAGCAACACTTTGACGTCATTTACTGCAGCAGCAGCGTACGCACCCGGGAAACTGCAGACCATGCTTTTGGCGATCGTGCAACACCGATTCACTACCTCGACACTTTGCGCGAAATTCAAATGGGAGCATGGGAAGGTGAGCTGTATGCTGATATCGAAGCGCGCGCGCCAGATTCTTTTCGGCATTTCTGGCACGAACCGCATCTATTCAATGTCGATGGCGCCGAGACCTTTGCCGAGTTGCAAAGCAGAGCACTCACCGCATTGGATGGCTTCGCCCGAGATCACAGCGGTCAGGATGTCGCTGTTGTCAGCCACGGCGCACTGATCAAGAGTGTCTTGTGCCACGCCGCAGGTCGAGAACTAAAAGATCTATGGGCCCCGCCCAGCATGCACAATTGCGCACACAGTCTGCTCGAGCGTGACGCCGCAGGCAATTACCGTATCCTGATCTATGCCGATCAGGCTTTCACTGCCGCGTAAACTCGAGCTCGGCTTATGCTATTCTTGCCCGCCATGAAAACACCTAAGCACACAGAGGTTTAACTTGCAGTCCAGAAGCTTCGCATTCGCTCTCTATATGGCTATCGCCCTGCTCGTCGTGGTGCTGTCGCAGGCCATTGGTTTTTGGGTAGACGGAGCGATTCCTATCGGGCAGTCAGTGGAATTCAGCAGCCTGGTGCATTTCACCCATGTGCGTAACTATGGTGGCGTCTTTGGCATGGCACAGGGCATGGGTTGGTTGTTCGCGCTCATCAGTGTTGGTCTGTTAATTGGCGTGAGTGCTTACTTGTGGTTTGGCAAACAGATTGACCGCATCGAATACATTTGTTTCGGATTTATTGTTGGCGGTGGCGCGAGTAATATTCTGGACCGCTTCATTCACGGCAGTGTCATCGACTTCATTGATGTGCAACATATTCCAGGCTGGAACTATGTCTTTAACACGGCCGATGTCATGGTTCATGTCGGTATTTGGCCACTACTGTTCTACAGCTTCTTCATTGCGCCGAAAAAGCAGAGTCAGACAAATTCCTAACGCGGCTCGCCCACTTCTGCGATGGCAATCTCAGCACTTTCCTTGCAAGCATCTTCATACCAGCTAACCACAGACGCATTGGCCAACATGGTAGTCATGTAATCGGCACTGGTCTGCGAAACAGGCACATCATAGGTTTGAAAACGCATGACGATCGGTGCAAACAAGGCATCGGCCATGGAAAAACTGCCAAACAAATAGTCCCCATGCTCACGATAACGACGCCGGGCCTTGTGCCATAAAGCATCTATACGTTCGACTTCCGGCTGCACCGCTGCGCTGACAGGTAGCGTCCGTCGCGCGCGACAATTCATCGGCATCGCGCTACGAATTGCGCCAAAGCCGGCATGCATTTCATGGCAGTAAGCACGACACAATGCTCTGGCTTCACGACCATTAGGCAAAGCCTTGTCCTGCAAGTAATTGTCATTGACGTATTCGCAGATAGCCATGGATTCCCATATTGAGAGTTCATCATCGATCAACACAGGCACTTTCAGACTTGGTGAGTAACGCCGCAGCATCTCTGCCGAGTCTGCCTGATAAAGCGGAATGACCAGCTCTTCGAACTTCAGTCCAAAGTGATGCATTAAGATCCAGGGTCGCATCGACCAGGAAGAGTAATTCTTGTTGCCCAGGACCAACGTCAACGCCATGACTCAAAGTTCCGCTTGTGAATTTACTGAGAGTCGGACTATAGCGGAACGACAAGGTCAGTCAACGCTCGCGCCAATTCCCGGCAATTTTGCAGCGGTCACAGTCAAAATCCAGGCTGACCGCCGATAGTGTAGGAGCAGCTCCAGGCCATTCTGAGCAACGCAAATACGACCGGTTTGATCCCCTGTCTGCCTGTCTCAGATCACTGATTTTTGGCACTTTTTTGCGCAATTTTTCGGCAAATATCGTCACTTTTTGTGAATAGACAAAGCCTAGCCCATGGGGTAGCCTCATGGGTGTATCTGGCTGGGTAGCGCCGGCCTTTATTTAGCATAACCCATTGTTATTTAAAGGCTTTTTTAGGGGGCTGATTTATCAGGGCCAAGCCCCGGCAGAACAAATGATAAATGACTCTCATTTTTTATCAGCGAGGCAAAAAATGATAAGAAAAGAAACTCTGATGAAAAGCTTCAAAACTACGGCTCTGGCCGGTTTGCTGTTGAGCTCATCCGGAAGCTTGCTGGCCCAGGACACGGTTGAATGGACCACTCTGGGCAACGATTTTGCACACACCCGCTTCTCTCCTGCAGACGAGATCACCACCGATAACTTCGGCGATCTGGAAGTAGCCTGGGAATGGGACGGTGCGAGTCTAGGCGCAGTTAGCGGCCGGTCAACACCCAGTTACATTAATGGCAAGCTCTACACAGTGGCAGGCGCTCGTCGCCATGTTGTCGCCATCGATCCAAAATCTGGGGAAACTCTGTGGACGCATCGTCTACCCAATACCGGTCGCTGGGAATACTCCATGCGTGCCGATTACGGTAAAGGCATCGGCTACGCAGAAATCGATGGTCGTGGTGTTGTGTACATGATCACACCTGGCTTCTTCCTGACTGCACTTGACGCCGAAACTGGCGCACCTTTGGAAGGTTTTGGTGAGCCCGTACCAATCGACGGCTTCCCGGATACCGGTGTTGTCGATCTGCTGGCGGACCTTGGCCACCCTTACGATCCTTATGAAGGTGTTCCACTGGAGACTGGTTACATCACAGCTTCGTCACCACCTATCGTGGTCAACGACACTGTGATCGTCGGTAACTCTGCCGAGCAGGGCTATCACCAGTCGCGTATCGAAAACATCCCCGGCGATATTCTCGCTTACGATGCTCGTTCAGGTGACTTCAAATGGAAATTCAACGTTATTCCACGTCCGGGTGAATATGGCCATGAGACTTGGGAAAATGATGCCTGGCAGTGGACTGGTGATGTCTCTTCCTGGGCGCCGATTTCCGCAGACGTAGATGCCAATCTGGTTTACATCCCGACTAACGGCGCGACTATCGACTACTACGGTGGTTTCCGTCCGGGTGACAATCTGTTCGGTACCAGCCTTATCGCTCTGGATGCTACGACAGGCGAACGCGCCTGGCACTTCCAGATGGTGAAGCATGATATCTGGAACTACGACAATCCAATGGCGCCGATCCTGCTGGATCTGGACGTAGAAGGACAAGGCCAGATTCCGGCTGTTATGCAGGTGACCAAGCAAAGCTTTGTCTACGCATTCAACCGTCTGACTGGCGAGCCAATCTGGCCAATCGAAGATCGCGAAGTACCGCAGTCGATTGTTCCGGGTGAGGTTCTGTCTCCAACTCAGCCATTCCCAACCAAACCGGCACCATTTGATATTCAGGGCGTCTCTATTGACGATCTGGTCGACTGGACACCGGAGCTGCGTCAGCAAGCAATCAATGCTTATGCTGATTACCAGATGGGCCCACTGTTCAATCCACCAATTCACCGTGCGAATGACCTTGGCAAACGATCTGCCATGTTCTGCCCAGGCGGCGGTGGTGGTGCCAACATCACGGCACCAGCGGTAGCGGATCCAACAACAGGTATGTTGTACGTGTCGTCACAGACGGCCTGTTCAGCAATTCAGTTGGTTCCAGGTGAAGAAGCTGACGTGCAATATGCCGAGCCTACCGGTACGACATACGCACAGTACGCGAATGGTCCTGGCGGCGGCGCACCACGTCACCCTGCTGGTATCCCGCTGTACAAGCCACCGTATAGCCGCATCACAGCAATCGACATGAACACTGGTGAACATGCCTGGATGATTCCAACAGGTAATACACCAGAACGCGTTGCTAACAACCCGGCTCTGGAAGGCATTGAAATTGGTAACACAGGTTCTGGCAACCTCGTGCCAATGACCATCACACCAACCATGTTGATCTACTCTGACACTGAGTCAGATGGTACGCCCATGCTGTACGCAGTAGACAAGGCCACTGGTGAAACTGTTGGCGCTATCGAAGTACCAGCTCGCAGCCGTTATGGCATGAGCACCTGGGTGCACGACGGCCACCAGTACGTCATGTTGCAGACAGGTTCAAAACTGACTGCCATGGCACTGCCCGGCGCAGCTGCTTCTGCTGCCGGCGGTCACTAAGCACTAACGTGATTTAGTACACCGAACGAAAAAACCCGGCCACTGGCGACAGTGTCCGGGTTTTTTATTGTCTTCCATTTGTAGAGTTAAAAATCTTTGGGCGCAAATTTATCAGATACTGTACTGCTTTACGGATCAGAATAGAGATGAGATTGATTCCTTCGCTATCCCTGTTGCGCAACCTACTAGTACGCGCAGGATCAGGTAGTGGAGTTAGCTCGGCAGCTTGCCCCCTCCGGGTTTCCCTCCCTCTGTCGGAAGCCCTGTAAGGCGGTCTTCCTCGGTCAGTCGGTGCTGCGCTTTGACCGCCGACCTAACTCCACTACCTGCCCCAACGCTCGCAGTTCCGATTTACCATAGTGCAAGCCATATGTTATTTACTTTTTCCCTATCTAAACCCTGTAATGTCGAAGCAACAACGCTATCGGTTTCCCATTTGCCTGTCGCGCTGCGGGTTATCTGCGCCAGACACGTCAAAGGCGCAACGCCGAGCGTAGAAAAAAGACCGTCCTTTGGGCTTTTTTCGAAGAGAGGGAAGCCTGGAGGGCCTGCGCCAGTGGCTGGGGCAGATGGCCCGCAGCGCGACTCGAGGCCACAATAATATTTAAAGGCGTGCGCTTAGCTTATAACTATTCCTGCACAACAACGGACTATCTTGATTGAAGATAATAGAAACTCAGCTATGCTTACGCCGAATCAATTGCAAGAATTTGCCAGTCGTCAATCCAACTCCCAGCAAAACTAAAGCCCCACCAAGCACCATAAACAGCGTAATAGATTCACCCAGAAAAGTGACGCCCCAGACGATACTGAACACCGGCACCAGATAAGTCGTCATCACTGCATTTTGCGGTCCGATGTTGCTGACCAGCTTATAGAACAGCAAGTAGGCAACGCCGGTACACAGTACGCCTAACGCCAACACGCTAAGCCAGATTGCCGGGCCCGGCCAACTATCCGGCCGCTGCCAAATAGCCAATGGCAACAGAACCAAGGTGGAGGATGCCAAGCCTCCTACAGTAATCGTCAAACCACTGATGCCATGCAGTCGTTGGGCAACAAGGTTGATTGATGCGCCGTAAAATGCTGACGCCAACAGCCCTGCTCCTACCGATAAATAAGCACCCGAGGCTGCTACCAGTGACTCAGGGTCCAGCACCAGTAGCACAACACCACCGAAGCCAACCAACAACCCTAATATGGTCATCAGCACTAGTCGCTGACCAAAGAAGGCAATAGCGATAATCGCTGTAAAGAACGGGACGGTTGCGTTAAGTATCGAGGCCAGACCGGCGCTAATACTGAGAGTAGCAAAGGCAATCAACGTAAACGGTATGGCCATATTGCCCAGACCGATTAATCCGATAGTCTTCCAGTGAGTTCGCATGTCATCCGTAGAACGTCTGAGCATATAAACTGGAAGAAGAACTATTAGTGCGCTGGCGACGCGCAGTTCGATCAGGAATAGCGGCCCAAAGATTGGAGCTGCCAGCCGCATGAACAGGAACGATGAGCCCCAGATGGCAGACAGCAACAGCAGCATCACCAGATCACGCCGGGAAATAGAAACCACGAAAAATTCACCTTGCCACAGCAGGACTGTGAAAAGTTAGCGACTCTGGAAAGAGCCCAGGATTCGTTGCTGCAGCCAATCCCTTAGCGGTATCAGCTGCAAGTTTTAACTCGAATAAACGCCTTCGGCGGCGGCTATCGCAGCAGACACATTGACCTTCACATCCATACTGCTCAGTACATTGCCGAGCGCACTGAGACAGTTGTAAACGTTCTGCGGATTGCTGGCGTAACCCATCAAGCCTATGCGCCAGACTTTTCCGGCAAGTGCGCCGAGACCGGCACCGATTTCCAGATTGTAGTCATTCAGCAATCGCGTGCGTACTGCGCCATCATCGACGGTATCTGGGAAACGCACAGCATTGAGCTGTGGCAAACGAAACTCTTCAGCGACTACAAAAGACAAGCCCAGCGCTTCAATACCAGCTGCGAAGGCTGCATGATTTAATGCATGACGCTGCCAGGCAGCTTCGAGGCCTTCTTCCTGCAGTATCACCAGAGATTCATGCAAGGCATAAAGCGAGTTAACTGGCGCGGTATGGTGATAAGAGCGCTTGTTATCCGAACCCCAATAGCCCATCACCAGATTCAAATCCAGAAACCAGCTTTGCACCTTATGCTTGCGTGAGCGAATCACGTTGGCAGCCCGGTCTGAAAAACTAACCGGAGAGATACCCGGGACACAGGATAAACATTTTTGGGTGCCTGAATAAATCGCATCGATCCCCCAGCCATCCACATCCAGTTCAATACCACCCAGCGAAGTCACCGCATCAACAATACTCAGACAATCGTATTTCTGTGCCAGCGCACATAGCGCCTGCGCATCACTACGTGCACCCGTGGATGTTTCAGCGTGTACAAAAGCCAGGGCCTTGGCATCGGGATTATCTGCCAGTGCCTGCTCAGCCTTGTCGATATCGACAGTGGCACCCCATTCGTCTTCAACCATGATGGCCTGAGCCCCACAGCGTTCAACGTTTTCCTTCATGCGGCCACCAAATACACCATTTTGGCAGATAACGACCTTGTCGCCTGGCTCCAACAAATTCACAAAGACAGTTTCCATGCCGGCCGAACCCGGTGCAGAAACCGGGAAAGTAAGCTCGTTCTCGGTCTGAAAGGCGAACTGCAGAAGGCCTTTAACCTCGTCCATCATAGCGATGAATGCAGGGTCCAAATGGCCGATGGTGGGCCGTGACAATGCCTCGAGAATTCGCGGGTTTACATCCGATGGGCCAGGACCCATCAGAGTTCTTTGCGGCGGATGAAAGCTCTGAGTCATAGTCATATCACTTTTTGAAATTGGCGGGAAATTTTAGGGACTGCTCGACTATTGTAGCGAATTGTTGGGCCCAGAAAACAAAAAACCCGACTACTGTGAAGTAGCCGGGTCTGAATCTGTCACTCTGACAGAGAGCTAGCCTTCTGCAGTTGTTTCTGCTTCGGCTTCAAAATCTACCGCCTGCGGGCGATCAACCAGCTCAACATAGGCCATTGGCGCCTTGTCTCCAGCTCGCTCACCACACTTGAGGATACGGATATATCCACCCGGGCGATTAGCATAACGCGGGCCTAATTCAGCAAATAACTTGCCGACTGTTGCCTTGTTACGCAGGCGGTCAAAGGCAAGGCGACGATTGGCGACGCTGTCTTTTTTGGCCAACGTGATCAATGGCTCGGCAACAGACCGAAGCTCTTTGGCTTTGATCAGAGTTGTCTTGATAATTTCATGCTCTACCAGCGAAGTAGTCATATTACGAAACATTGCCGAACGATGAGAGGCGTTTCTGTTTAGCTGGCGGCCACTGTGTCGATGACGCATAACTTTATACCTTTAAAATTCTCGCTACTTTCTAATTAGCTGCCAGTCACATGACCAGTCAGCTTTTTCGCAACTTAAGCGTTATCAGGCTGCGCGGTCATCTGACTTGAGGCTGGATGGCGGCCAATTTTCGAGGCGCAGACCCAGTGACAGTCCACGAGTCGCCAATACATCCTTAATTTCAGTCAGGGACTTCTTGCCCAGGTTAGGTGTTTTCAGCAGTTCTACTTCAGTGCGTTGAATCAAATCACCGATGTAGTAGATATCTTCTGCTTTTAAGCAGTTCGCAGAACGAACTGTCAATTCCAGATCATCCACCGGACGCAGCAGGATCGGATCAATTTCATCTTCTTGCTGCTCTGGTTCGGCGATGATTTCGCTTTGCAGGTCAACAAATACGCTCAACTGGTGCTGCAGGATAGTCGCAGCGCGGCGAATCGCCTCTTCAGGATCGATTGTACCGTTGGTTTCCAGATCAATAATCAGCTTGTCCAGGTCAGTACGTTGCTCAACACGCGCATTCTCAACAGAGTAGGAAACGCGAGTCACTGGCGTGTAAGACGCATCCAACATCAGTTTACCAACTGCGCGAGTCTCATCGTCCTCTTCGGTGCGGGAATCAGCAGGAGAGTAACCACGACCTTTACGAACAGTCAGACGCATGTTCAACTCACCATTGCCATTCAGATGCGCAATCACGTGATCAGGGTTAATGATCTCAATGTCGTGATCTGTTTCGATGTCTGCAGCAGTGACTGTTGAAGAACCTTTCTTTGACAGTGTCAGTACGGCTTCGTCTTTGTTATTCAGAACAACTGCTACACCTTTCAGGTTTAGCAGGATTTCAATAACATCTTCGCGAACGCCTTCAATAGTGCTGTATTCGTGAACAACACCATCAATTTCGACTTCTTCCACAGCACAACCAGGCATAGATGACAGCAAAATACGACGCAGTGCGTTGCCCAGCGTATGGCCAAAACCGCGCTCCAGCGGCTCCAGCACCACCTTGGAATGACACTTGTCGAACTCTTCGACCTGTATCACTTGTGGTGTTAAAAAGTCAGATAAAGAAATTTGCATGTAATCCACCCTTTGTGTGATTAGTTCACTACTTGGAATAAAGCTCGACGATCAGGTTCTCGTTGATTTCCTGCGCCAGATCGGTGCGCTCAGGAATACGAGTAAATTGACCTTCCAACTTGCTCTGGTCTACAGACACCCAATCGATAGGGCTACGCTGTGAGGCCAGATCCAAAGCAGATTTGATTCGCAGTTGTTCTTTCGCTTTTTGGCGAATAGCCACGACATCACCAGCAGCAATTTGGTAAGAAGGCACGTTGACCACTTCACCATTAACAGTGATGGCTTTGTGACTTACCAGCTGACGAGACTCGGCACGTGTGGAGCCGAAGCCCATACGATAAACAACATTGTCCAGACGACATTCCAACAGTTGCAGGAGGTTCTCACCGGTTGCGCCCTTCAGACGGGCAGCTTCCTTGTAGTAACCGCGAAACTGCTTTTCGAGAACACCGTAAGTTCGACGAACTTTTTGCTTCTCACGCAATTGCACACCGTAGTCTGACAGGCGGCCGCGACGTTGTCCGTGCTGACCAGGAATTGCTTCGGTCTTGCACTTACTGTCGATCGGGCGCACGCCACTCTTCAGAAACAGATCTGTTCCTTCACGGCGAGACAGCTTACATTTCGGGCCTAAATAGCGGGCCATATTCTATTCTCCTGTTTACACGCGCCGTTTCTTAGGCGGACGGCAACCATTGTGCGGAATTGGGGTCACATCTGTGATGTTGCTAACTTTCAAACCACAGTTATTCAATGCTCGAACAGCCGATTCACGACCTGGACCTGGACCATTCACCTTCACATCCAGATTTTTCAGACCGTACAATTCGATGGCTGATTTACCGGCCTTTTCGGCTGCAACCTGCGCAGCAAAAGGTGTGCTCTTACGAGAGCCACGGAAACCGGAACCGCCAGCAGTTGCCCAGCTCAGAGCATTGCCCTGACGATCTGTAATCGTGACAATCGTGTTGTTAAAAGACGCATGGATAAATGCAATGCCGTCAATAACCGCAGTGCGCGTTTTTTTCTTGCTCGATTTATTTGATGATGGCTTTGCCATGGTTATTTCCTAATTGGTTTACGCGGGCCTTTGCGCGTACGTGCATTTGTCTTGGTTCGCTGACCACGAACCGGCAAAGAACGACGATGGCGAATACCACGGTTACAACCCAGGTCCATCAGACGCTTTATGTTCATTGAGATCTCGCGGCGCAGGTCACCCTCGGTGCTCAACTTGCCGACTTCCGCACGCAACGTATCAAGTTGCTCTGGGCTCAATTCACTTGTCTTGGTAGTCGGCTCAATACCAGTTGCATCACAGATCGCACTGGCTTTAGTTGGCCCGACACCGAACACATAACGTAACGAAATTACGATGTGCTTGTTATCTGGTATGTTAACCCCGGCAATACGTGCCATAGATTTACTCCGTTTTCCCTTTCGTCTTAAAGACGCTTATCAATTAGTCGCTTAACCCTGCCGCTGCTTATGGCGAGGCTCTGCGCTACAAATTACTCGTACCGAACCGTTTCGTCGGATGACTTTACAGTTACGGCAAATTTTCTTTACTGACGCTCTAACTTTCATCGGTACTCTCCGTCATCACCCGGCTATATGCCAGTGCGGCCATAATTGCCAAGTTTGGACTTCTTCATCAGGGAGTCATACTGATGTGACATCAGATGAGACTGAACCTGAGACCAGAAATCCATGGTCACCACTACAGAAATCAGCAGGGCAGTGCCGCCTAAATTGAAAGGCACGTTCGCCATCATCTGCATGAAATTCGGCAGCAAACAAACCAGGGTAATGTAAACCGCACCGAACATAGTCAGGCGAGTAATTACCCCATCGATATAACGAGCGGTATGTTCACCAGGACGAATCCCCGGAATGAACGCACCTGACCTCTTCAGGTTCTCTGCAACATCGCGTGGGTTAAACACCAATGCGGTATAAAAGAAGCAGAAGAAAATAATCATGGCGCTGAAAATAATGATGTACAGCGGTTGACCTGGACCAATTAACAAAGCCAGATCCTGTAGCCATTCAGAGCCGTCCGCCTGACCGAACCATTGGCCCAGTGACGCGGGGAACAACAAAATACTGCTGGCAAAAATCGCTGGAATCACGCCCGCCATATTGATCTTCAGCGGCAAGTGAGAGGCTTGTGCCTGATACATCTTGCGACCTTGCTGACGCTTTGCGTAATTCACTGTAATGCGGCGTTGTGCACGCTCCACATAAACAATACAGGCGATGACACCGATAGCGATCAAACCAACAACCAGTAACAGCACGCCACTGATCTGGCCTTCATAAGCCTGGGACAACGCTGTGCCAACCGCAGCTGGAAAACCTGCCACAATGCCGGCAAAAATCAGCATCGAAATACCGTTACCGATACCTTTCTCAGTGATCTGCTCACCCAGCCACATCAGGAACATGGCGCCGGTTACCAGCGAAATAATCGCGGTCAGATTAAAGGCCAGACCTGGGCTATAAGCCATGGGAGCCAGCAGACCAACGGTCATACCAGTACCCTGCACTGTTGCCAATACCAACGCACCGTAGCGCGTGTACTGAGTAATCTTGCGGCGACCTGACTCACCCTCTTTCTTCAGCTGATCCAGCTGTGGGCTAACGGCAGTCAGAAGCTGCATGATGATGGATGCTGAGATGTACGGCATGATGCCAAGGGCAACAATACTCATACGCTCCAGTGCACCACCGGAAAACATATTGAACAGATCCGCAAACGTGCCTTCGTTCTGGGTAAAGAACGCCTGCAGCTGCAGGGGATCAATTCCAGGTACAGGAATATGCGTACCAATTCGGTAGACGAATATGGCAAACAGCAGGAACAACAGGCGTGACTTCAGTTCACCGAGACCGGCGCCTATGTTTTCTGGATTAATGTTTGGTTTTGCCATTATTAAATCTACGTACTCTTAGTTACTAACAGTTACTAACTAGTTACTTCTATTACTTGTCGCCAGCCGCTTCGTCTTTCTTTGGCTTCTTGGCCAATTTAGCAGGCTTGGCAGGAGCTTCAGCATCAACTACCTTGCCGCCGGCTGCTTCAATCGCTGCGCGGGCGCCTTTAGTCACACCAACGCCTTCTATAGTGACTGCTTTAGTCACATCGCCAGACAACATGATCTTGGCTCGCTTGATGTCAGCTGTGATCAGGTTGGCTTTGCGCAAGGCTTCCAGATTGATGACATCAGCATCGATCTTGTTCAATTCGCTAGTGCGGACTTCAGCCGATACGCGACCGATTCGGGAACTAAAACCGAATTTCGGCAGACGCATTTGCAAAGGCATCTGACCGCCTTCGAATCCTGGTTTAACACTACCGCCGCTGCGTGACTTCTGACCCTTGTGACCCGTGCCACAGGTTTTACCCCAGCCACTGCCGATGCCGCGGCCAACGCGCTTGCGTGCTTTGGTGCTGCCCGGTGCCGGGCTCAAGTTATTCAGTTGCATGCTCAGGCCTCGCCTTCAATGGCTAACAAATAGTTAACCTTGTTAATCATTCCACGCACCGCTGGAGTGTCTTCCACTTCAACAGACTGATGCATCTTGCGTAACCCCAGCCCCTGCAGACACAGTTTGTGCTTCGGTAATGAACCGATTGGGCTGCGGACTAATGTAATTTTGACTGTCTTCTTGGCCATCGCTGTCTAATCCAATCTAGAACTTTTCGTTAAGCCTTGCGGAAAATATCTGCCGCTAAGGATTAACCTCGATGATTAGCCCTAAGGGCTAACCGACAATTTCCTCAACTGTCTTGCCGCGCTTGGCAGCAATTTCTTCCGGAGCACGCATATCGCGCAGACCTTTAAAGGTCGCGTTAACTACGTTGACCGGATTGGTAGAGCCATAGCACTTTGCAAGAACGTTCTGTACACCAGCCAATTCAAGGATGGCGCGCATCGCACCACCGGCAATCACACCGGTACCTTCTGATGCTGGCTGCATGTAAACCTTCGAAGCACCGTGACGAGCTTTAACCGGATACTGCAAAGTATTGCCATCCAGGCTAACGGAGATCATGTTACGGCGCGCAGATTCCATCGCCTTTTGGATCGCCAGAGGCACTTCACGCGCCTTACCACGACCAAAGCCAACTCGACCGTTACCGTCGCCAACAGCTGTCAATGCAGTGAATCCAAAGATTCGACCACCTTTTACCACCTTGGCTACACGATTAACCTGGATCAGCTTTTCTTGCAGACCTTCTTCGTTTTTGCCTGGCTCGTCTTTAAATGCCATATCAATAAACCTGTTCAACTATAACCAGAGCGTCAATGCCCCGATTCGAAAATCAAAACTCGTTAGAAGTCCAAACCGCCTTCACGGGCGGCTTCGGCCAGCGCCTTAACGCGGCCGTGGTACGCATAACCGGAACGGTCAAACGCAACCTTCTCAATTCCTGCAGCCTTGGCTCGTTCGGCAATCAATTTGCCAATCTTGCCAGCCGCTTCGATGTTACCGGTAGAACCTGTCTTTGAATCTTTCTCGACAGTTGAAGCGCTTACTAGTACTTCACTTCCGGTAGGCGCAATGATCTGCGCATAGATGTGACGCGGCGAACGATACACACATAGACGGTGTACTCGCAGCTCACTGATTTTTGCTCTGGCTCGACGTGCGCGACGCAGGCGAGCAGTTTTCTTAACGCTCATAATTTAGACCCTACTTTTTCTTCGCTTCTTTTCTGAACACACGCTCATTGGCGTAGCGAATACCCTTGCCCTTGTAAGGCTCAGGTGGACGGAATTTGCGGATTTCCGCTGCTACCTGTCCAACCAATTGCTTGTCAGCACCAGTAATAACAATCTCGGTCTGCGTTGGCGTATCCGCGGTTACACCTTCTGGCAAGGCGTAGTCGATCGGATGTGAATAACCAACTGTCAGGTTCAGAGTCTTACCCTGAGCCTTGGCGCGATAACCAACGCCTTGCAGTTCAAGCTTCTTTTCAAAACCTTCACTCACACCAACAACCATGTTGTTGATCAAAGAACGGAACGTACCCGCCATAGCATTGGCTTGACGCGAACCACTGGTGGCCGCAATCTGCAGTACTTCACCGTCTTGGGAAACACTCACCAGCCGATGCAAGGCCAACTGCAATGTTCCCTTCGAACCCTTCACCGAAATCTCGGTGTCGGTGAATTTTGTTTCTACGCCCTTCGGTAATGGAATCGGGCTGTTAGCTACTCTGGACATGTCGCTTCGACCTACACAAAAATCATTAGAAAACTTTGCAAAGCACCTCGCCACCTATACCGGCAGCTTCTGCTTGCTTGTCAGTCATCAACCCTTTGCTGGTTGATAAAACTGTAATTCCCAGTCCTTGTCGATTCTTCGGCAAGTCTTCCTTACCTTTGTAAGAACGAAGACCAGGTCGGCTCACTCGCTTGATCTCTTCGATCACGGGCTTACCTTTAAAGTATTTCAAGTTCACATTCAGAACCGGCTTTCCGCCGTTCTCGTCGATAGCGTAGCCACCGATGTAACCTTCAGCCTGGAGCACATCGCTCAGGGCAACCTTCAATTTTGATGAAGGGCAGCTCACTACTGGCATTTGCGCCATTTGGGCGTTGCGAATGCGCGTCAGGAAATCTGCTATTGGATCTGTCATGCTCATAAGTGTCTCTCCCGACTACCAGCTTGCCTTGGTCAGCCCAGGCACGTCACCGCGCATGGCTGCTTCACGCAATTTATTACGGCACAAGCCAAATTTTCGATAAACACCATGAGGGCGACCAGTCAGTCGACAGCGGTTCTGTTGACGAACGGGGCTAGCATCACGCGGCATTTTTTGCAGCTTGACCTGGGCATCCCATTTTTCGTCATCGCTAGCATTCACGTCTTTCAGGATCGCTTTCAGCTCAGCGCGCTTTGCAGCGAACTTCTGAACAGTCAGCGTTCGCTTTTTCTCTCTGGCAATCATCGAAGACTTTGCCATATCAAGACTCCTCTTTATTTTCGGCTGCAGGGGCGGCTTCTTTTTCCTGTGCATCAGCTCCAGCTGGAGCAAGACCACGGAATGGGAAACGTAGAGCAGCTAGAAGCGCTCGGCCCTCATCATCTGTCTGAGCGGTAGTCGTGATAGTGATATCCAGACCGCGCAGTACATCAATCTTGTCGTATTCAATTTCCGGGAAAATGATTTGCTCATTTACGCCCATCGCATAGTTGCCACGGCCATCAAAAGACTTGGGGCTCAGGCCACGGAAGTCTCTGATACGCGGAATTGCGATACCAACCAGACGCTCAAGGAATTCGTACATGCGCTCACCGCGCAATGTCACCTTGGCTCCTACTGGCCAACCTTCGCGAATTTTGAAACCGGCAATAGATTTGCGCGCCATAGTGACAACCACTTTTTGGCCTGCAATCATTTCCAGATCATTTGTCGCGTTCTCAAGAATCTTCTTGTCGGCAACAGCCTCACCCAAGCCCATATTAAGGACGACCTTGGTGATTTTCGGCACGCGCATTGGATTGTCGTACCCAAACTGTTGGGTCAACGCCGGCACGACTTCTTTGTGATAATACTCTCTTAGTTGAGCCATCTGGCAACCTACCAATAATTAATCTATTTCTTGACCGTTTGACTTATAAACTCGCTTCTTGTCGCCATCTTCCGAAACCTTGATACCAACACGGTCTGCCTTGTTGGTTTCAGCATTGAAGATCGCCACATTCGAAATGTGCAACGAGGCTTCTTTCTCTACAATCCCGCCGGGCTGACCCGCATTAGGATTAGGTTTGGTGTGGCGCTTCACCATGTTGACGCCGGCCACAATTACGCGGTCCTTGCCAACTATGCGCGAGATAGTTCCACGTTTACCTTTGTCTTTACCGGTGGTTACAACCACCTCATCATCACGCTTTAACTTATTCATTAGTCACTATCTCTCTTATCTATCCAACCGGCGCGTGTGCTTACAGCACCTCAGGTGCCAGGGAGATAATTCGCATGAATTTCTCGTTGCGAAGCTCCCGGGTCACTGGACCGAATACACGGGTACCAATTGGGGCATCCTGGCTGTTAAGCAGGATTGCTGCATTGTCATCAAACCGAATGAGTGATCCGTCGCCCCGACGTACGCCCTTCTTAGTGCGTACTACCAGAGCAGTCACAACCTGACCTTTCTTTACTTTACCGCGTGGAATCGCTTCCTTGACGGTGACCTTGATGATGTCGCCAATGCGCGCGTAACGGCGATGCGAACCACCCAGCACCTTGATACACATGACGCGTCGGGCGCCGCTGTTATCGGCTACATCTAAGTATGACTGCACTTGAATCATCGATTCACTCCATCTTGTATCTGTAAACCAGACACAGATTTTCCAATTCTGCTGCTAAGCAAATTTCTAATTAAACCTGCGCCGCCCGGTTGTCGACTGAAACCAGAGTCCAGGACTTGGTTTTCGAAATCGGACGAACTTCCTTAATCGTTACGCCATCGCCTGGCAGACACTCATTGTTGGCATCATGCGCATGGATCTTGGTAGATCGCTTGATGATCTTGCCGTACAACGGGTGACGTACGCGGCGCTCAACCAATACAACGATGGACTTGTCCATCTTGTTGCTGATTACCTTGCCAGTCGCTGTGCGAGCTAACTTTTCCTGTGATTCAGACATGTTTATGACTCACTTTTGACTTGAGCTGTACTCTGCTTTTCGGCGATCAGCGTCTTTACTCGCGCTATATCACGCTTCACTCCACCAACCAGATGAGTTTGAGCCAATTGGCCAGTGCTCTTCTGCATACGGTAGCTAAACTGATCTTTATAGAGATCCTGCAATTGTGATTGCAGTTCTTCTACAGACTTTTCTCGTAACTCGCTCGCTTTCATTACATCACCGTTCGTTTAACGAAAGTGGTTTCGAAAGGCAGCTTGGATGAAGCCAATGTAAATGCTTCACGCGCCAATTCTTCATCAACACCTTCAATTTCAAACATGACACGACCTGGCTGAATCTGGGCTACCCAGTATTCAACACTACCCTTACCTTTACCCTGACGTACTTCCAAAGGCTTTTGGGTAATTGGCTTGTCAGGAAAAACACGAATCCAGATCTTACCGCCACGCTTGATCTTACGAGTCATAGCACGACGTGCTGCTTCAATCTGGCGTGCCGTCAGACGTCCACGTGACAGTGATTTCAGGCCAAATTCGCCGAAATCTACGTTGCTACCGCGCAGTGCCAGACCACGATTGCGGCCCTTCATCTGCTTGCGGAATTTTGTTCGCTTTGGTTGTAACACGTCGTATACCTCTAGCTGGCCTTGGCCTGAGTGGGCACAATCGCCTCATCCAGGTCCAGAATCTCACCTTTAAATATCCAGACTTTCACACCGATGATGCCGTAAGTAGTGCTGGCTTCTGACGTGGCATAGTCGATATCCGCACGCAGGGTATGCAATGGCACTCGGCCTTCACGATACCACTCTGAACGTGCAATCTCGGCACCACCCAGACGACCACCTACCTGCACCTTGATGCCTTCAGCACCCTGACGCATGGCATTTTGAACCGCGCGCTTCATGGCACGACGGAACATCACTCGACGCTCGAGCTGTGACGCAACGCTGTCAGCGACTAGCTGTGCGTCCAGGTCCGGCTTACGAATTTCTTCAATATTGATCTGTACAGGAATACCCATCTTTTCAGTCAGGACACCACGCAGCTTCTCAACATCTTCACCCTTCTTGCCAATCACGATACCCGGTCGCGCGGTGTAAATAGTGATCTTGGCAGTCTTGGCTGGTCGCTCAATCTCTACTCTGGCTACAGAAGCATTTGCCAATCTCTTCTTAACGAAGTCTCTCACCTGTAAATCAACTAACAGGTTGTTGGCGTATTCTTCACCTTCGGCATACCAAACCGAGGTGTGCTTCTTGACGATGCCAAGGCGAATACCTGTTGGGTTTACTTTCTGACCCATCCGAATCTCCTAGTTATCCGCGACCGTAATTGTTATGTGACATGAACGCTTGAGAATACGATCGGCGCGACCCTTCGCTCTCGGCATAATGCGTTTCATTGTCATACCTTCGTCAACGAAAATCGTTGCGACCTTCAGCTCATCCACGTCAGCGCCTTCATTGTGTTCGGCGTTGGCGATAGCTGAGTTCAAAACCTTCTTGATGATATCAGCACCTTTTTTAGTGCTGTAATTCAGCAGCTGCAGCGCTTCTTCAACACCTTTACCACGTACCTGATCAGCGACCAGGCGTGCTTTTTGTGCTGAAAGACGTGCACCTTTTAATCTTGCTGACACTTCCATCACTAATCTCCTAGCGTGCCTTCTTGTCTGCTTGGTGACCGCGGTATGTGCGTGTCAGAGCAAACTCACCCAGTTTGTGACCAACCATGTCTTCGTTAACGAAAACAGGAATATGCTGACGACCGTTATGGACAGCAATGGTCAATCCAATCATATCCGGGGAAATCATAGAACGACGCGACCATGTCTTGATGGGACGCTTGTCATTACTTTCCACGGCTGTTTGTACTTTCTTCATTAAATGAAGGTCGACAAACGGACCTTTCTTAAGTGAACGTGGCACGAATAAAATCCTCTATCACTTGCCGCTAGCGGCTTGATTTTCTGCGGCGAACAATCATGTTGTTCGTACGCTTGTTAGTTCGAGTCTTGTAGCCTTTGGTCGGTGTACCCCATGGTGATACAGGATGACGCCCACCGGACGTACGACCTTCACCACCACCGTGCGGGTGATCTACCGGGTTCATGGCAACACCACGAACAGTAGGACGGACACCACGCCAGCGCTTGGCGCCGGCTTTACCGAGTGATCTCAGAGAATGCTCTGAATTCGAAACTTCACCCAGTGTTGCGCGACACTCGCTCAAAATCTTGCGCATCTCACCTGAACGCAGACGTACAGTCGCGTAGCTGCCTTCACGAGCAACCAATTGCAATGAAGTACCGGCACTGCGCGCGATCTGCGCACCCTTGCCTGGCTTCATTTCTACACAGTGCAGCGTGCTACCCAATGGGATGCTGCGCAGCGGCAGACAATTACCAACCTTGATTGCTGCATCATCGCCTGACATTAACACGTCACCGGCTTTTACTTTTGCTGGCGCAATAATGTAGCGACGCTCACCGTCGGCGTACTTCAACAAAGCAATGTTGGCCGATCGGTTAGGATCGTATTCAAGACGCTCAACTGTTGCTTCAATCCCGTCCTTGTTGCGACGAAAATCGATAATGCGATATTTCTGTTTGTGACCACCACCCTGGTGACGACGGGTAATGCGACCCAGATTGTTGCGACCACCAGACTTCGACTTCGGCGCAGTCAACGGCGCGTACGGGGCACCCTTGTACAGATCGGGATTTACGACCTTGACGACAAAACGTCGACCAGGTGATGTGGGTTTACACTTTACTACTGGCATGATGTTTCCCCTCTACCCCTTAACCCATGTCCGCGAAATCAATTTGATGACCCGCTTCCAGACGCACATAGGCTTTCTTCCAATCGGAGCGCTTGCGCAGTTTGCCGCGCGGCCCACGTTTGGTTTTGCCTTTAACATTAAGAACCTGCAGTTCATCAACAACGACATTGAATAACGATTCAACGGCTTCTTTGATTTCCGGCTTGGTTGCATCGCCAGCCACACGGAATGTGTACTGGTTATTGTTCTCGCCCAGCATGGTTGTCTTTTCAGACACATGCGGACCCAGAATTACTGTATATAGACGTTCCGGATTCATGACAGCATCTCCTCAACCTTCTTAAGCGCCGGAACAGTGATCAGCACGTTCTCGAAACCAATAAGGCTAACTGGATCCAGTCCGGATGCATCCAGCACATCAACTTTGTGCAAGTTGCGAGCAGCCAGGTACAGATTCTGCTCTACAGATTCAGCCACAATCAGCACGTTCTCAAGATCGAACTCTTTGAGCTTGCCAACCAAATCTTTGGTCTTGTGCGAATCAATAGAGAAATCACTGACTACGATCAGGCGATCCTGACGAATCAGCTCGGAAAGTATGCAGCGCATAGCACCGCGATACATTTTCTTGTTCAGTTTTTTGCTGTAGTCCTGTGGACGAGCGGCAAATGTCACACCACCACTACGCCAGATTGGGCTACGAATCGTACCGGCACGGGCACGGCCTGTGCCTTTTTGGCGCCAAGGCTTGCGGCCACCGCCACGCACTTCGGAACGAGTCTTTTGTTGTACGGTTCCCTGACGGGCATCTGCCATATAAGTAACAACAGTCTGGTGAACCAGAGGCTCGTTGTACTCACGAGCGAACGCGTCGTCAGAAAGTGAAACTGTTTCTTTCCCGGTTTTCTTACCAGGCAGCGCAAGTGCTAATTCCATGACTTAGCTACCTCTTAACCTTGATTGCAGGACGAACAATAACGCTGGAACCTGTGGCTCCAGGCAGCGCGCCCTTGATGAGAAGTAAATTGTTGTCCAGATCGACGCGGATAACTTCGAGACTTTGTGTAGTCTTGCGCACGTTACCCATCTGACCGGCCATCTTCTTACCTTTCCATACACGGCCAGGTGTTTGACACTGACCAATGGAACCAGGCGCACGGTGCGACAAGGAGTTACCGTGAGTGGCATCCTGCATGCTGAAGTTGTGACGCTTCACGCCGCCCTGGAAACCTTTACCTTTAGAAGTGCCTGTGACATCGACTTTCTGACCAGCTTCGAAACGATCAACTTTCAGTTCGCCGCCAATCTCAAGTCCGTCCAATTCCTCAGTACGGAATTCCCAAAGGCCTTCACCCGCTTCAGTCTTTGCCTTGGCAAAATGACCGGCAAGCGCTTTGCTTACGCGAGTAGCTTTGCGAGCACCAGTAGTTACCTGAATAGCACTATAGCCATCAGATTCCTGAGTTTTGATTTGCGTGACCCGGTTCGGCTGAACTTCGACAACCGTTACAGGCACAGAAGCACCCTCTTCAGTGAAGATACGGGTCATCCCGCTCTTACGACCGACTAAACCTATCGACATTGTATTAAGACCTCATCGTGCAAGGGGCTAAAACCCGCTCTGGCCGCTGACGCGTTACACTAATGTACGTTACCGCTAAATGGGTAAGCGAATATTCCAGTGCACCAAAACTTTTATAAAAAAGGGCAAAGAGGACTGAAATGCTCTCTGCCTGGATATATTTTTGCCGGGGGCTAGCCCAGGCTAATCTGTACTTCCACGCCCGCTGCCAGATCCAGCTTCATCAGGGCATCAACTGTTTTTTCAGTTGGCTCGACGATATCCAGCAATCGCTTGTGTGTACGGATTTCGTACTGATCGCGCGCGTCTTTGTTGACGTGCGGTGAAATCAGGACTGTAAACTTCTCTTTATTCGTTGGCAGCGGGATAGGTCCTCTGACCTGTGCACCGGTGCGCTTGGCGGTATCTACAATTTCTTGTGTAGATTGATCAATCAGCCGATGATCAAAGGCCTTGAGCCGAATTCTGATACGCTGATTTTGCATCAACCAAAATCTCCAAAAAACATCTTAAATATTAAATAGTTACCGCAAACTTTTTTAGCACTTGTTTTTGAATTGCCAAAAAAGGATGCGCATTGTAATGGCGAGGAATTTCCAAGTCAAGGAAATCTACTCGCTAAACCCTCAAACTCTCTGGCCTGTAGCCGATAATCCCGCTGTCACTGCACGGACACTATCCCCACAAATTCAGCGGCAATCGAACTAATGCTCGATTCAGCCTGCTCTGTAGCCAGATTGCTGTCGGGCCAGTCAGCAAATGGCCGGTTTTGGCCGAAATGCTGGTTTTAACTTCCTCACCCCGGACAAAAGCCAACCGGGGTCAGAAAACGATCAGATTGTGAGTGTTAATACTCGTTATCTGACCAGTTTGCCTTGTTCTTTCAATAAGTAGAGCTGGCCAGCGGTAGGCGCAAATTTGCCCGCCTGCTGGTCGGCGCCCCTCCGGGATACCTTCACTCTCCAGAGGAAATCGCAGCGGCTGCAAACCCCCGATACTTCGTTGGATCAGATTTTTGGCTGAGTCATTTACGACTTGCAAACTCCCCATCCAAAAATCTGCTCCGCCTCGTCTCGAGGCTTTTCGCTCACTGCTCTGACTGTGGAAAATTTAAAATAGAAATCTTCTAAGTCAGTGCCAATCCTTTGTAGCCTCCAAATCTATCCACCTTAGACTGCTCTGTCGAAGGCTCCACTCGAGTAGTGAGCGAGAGACAGTGGAGCGAGGCAAAATTATTTTCCGGCTGGGGAGCTTACTAAAGTAAGTGACCCTGTCGGAAAATGGTTTTAACGCAGTGCCACGTTTCCGCAGCCGCTACGTCCCACTAACTAACTACTTCCACCAAACCATAAGTCCGGTGACAACTCGAGTAGTGAGCGAGAGACTGTGGAACGAGGCAAAATTATTTTCCGGGCGGGGAGTTTACTGTAGTAAATGACCCGGTCGGAAAATGATTTTAACGAAGTGCCGCTGTCTCGCAGCCACTACGTCCCTAACAAAAAGCCAGGGATTGCTAAGACAATCCCTGGCTTTAAGAAGGTGTGCGCCAATCTTATTCGATGATTTTGGCTACTACACCTGCACCGACTGTTCGGCCGCCTTCGCGAATCGCAAAGCGCAAGCCTTCATCCATAGCGATAGGAGCGATTAACTCCACTACCATCTTGATGTTGTCGCCTGGCATAACCATCTCAACATCAGCTGGCAGCTCACAGTTACCAGTCACGTCAGTTGTACGGAAGTAGAACTGTGGACGGTAGCCTTTGAAGAATGGCGTGTGACGGCCACCTTCGTCTTTGCTCAGGATATAAACCTCAGCTTCGAATTTCGTGTGTGGCGTAATCGTGCCTGGCGCTGCCAGTACCTGACCACGCTCAACGTCTTCACGCTTCGTACCACGCAACAGAACACCAACGTTCTCACCAGCGCGACCTTCGTCAAGCAGCTTGCGGAACATCTCAACACCTGTACAGGTAGTCTTGGTAGTGTCTTTGATACCAACGATCTCGATCTCTTCACCGACCTTGACCACACCACGCTCAACACGACCAGTCACAACAGTACCACGACCAGAGATGGAGAATACGTCTTCGATTGGCATCAGGAACGGCTTCTCAACATCACGTGTTGGCTCAGGAATGTACTCGTCCAGAGTCTCAACCAGCTTCTGTACAGCCGGTGCGCCGATGTCTGATGTATCACCTTCCAGTGCTTTCAGGGCAGAACCAATGATGATCGGTGTGTCGTCACCCGGGAATTCGTAAGCGTCCAACAGCTCGCGGATTTCCATCTCAACCAGCTCAAGCAGTTCTTCATCATCAACCATGTCCGCTTTGTTCATGAACACAACGATGTAAGGTACGCCTACCTGACGGGACAGCAGAATGTGCTCACGCGTCTGTGGCATGGGGCCGTCTGCTGCTGAACAAACCAGAATAGCGCCGTCCATCTGCGCCGCACCTGTAATCATGTTCTTCACATAGTCGGCGTGTCCTGGACAGTCAACGTGCGCGTAGTGGCGATTCGGTGAGTCGTACTCAACGTGGGAAGTCGCAATCGTGATACCACGCTCGCGTTCTTCTGGCGCATTGTCGATCTGATCAAAATTGCGAGCTTCACCTGAGCCCCACACGTCGTGGCAGACTTTGGTCAGCGCCGCTGTCAGCGTCGTCTTACCATGGTCAACGTGACCAATTGTACCGACGTTGACGTGTACCTTATTTCTTTCAAATTTTTCCTTTGACACGATTAAACCCCTTTAAGCTCAATTGTTTTGGATAATGCCTTCAGCAATGTTGCTAGGCACTTCTGCGTATTTCAAAAATTCCATGGTGTAGGTTGCACGACCCTGAGTAGCAGAACGCAGGTCTGTAGCGTAACCAAACATCTCCGACAGAGGTACTTCTGCATTGATGATCTTGCCACTGGCAGAATCTTCCATGCCTTGCACCAAGCCACGACGACGGTTCAGGTCACCCATTACATCACCCATGTATTCTTCAGGTGTAACAACTTCAACTTTCATTGTCGGCTCAAGTAGCGCCGGATCGGCCATCAATGCACCTTTTTTCAGCGCCATTGAGCCTGCGATCTTGAATGCCATTTCACTGGAGTCAACATCGTGGAAAGATCCATCGTACAGCGTGACTCGCATCGCCAATAACGGGTAGCCAGCCAAACAGCCATTCTTCATCTGCTCCTGAGCACCTTTATCAACGGCCGGGATGTACTCGCGGGGAACCACACCACCGACGATATCGTTGACAAATTCATACTCGGAATCAGGGTCCAGCGGCTCCAGACGCAACCAGACATGTCCGTATTGACCGCGGCCACCAGACTGCTTGACGTGCTTGCCTTCAACTTCAACCGTCTTACGGATCGTTTCGCGATAGGCCACTTGCGGCTTACCAATGTTGGCTTCAACAGAGAACTCGCGACGCATACGGTCGACCAGCACGTCCAGGTGAAGCTCACCCATACCAGAGATAATTGTCTGACCTGATTCTTCGTCAGTCTCGACACGGAATGACGGATCTTCCTGTGCCAGCTTACCCAGTGCAACACTCATCTTTTCCTGGTCAGCTTTCGATTTTGGCTCTACCGCAACCGAAATGACCGGATCGGGGAAGTCCATCTTCTCGAGCGTAACGATATGATCAGGATCACAAAGCGTTTCACCTGTCGTAACATCTTTCAGACCAATAGCGGCAGCAATATCGCCAGCCAACACTTCTTTAATCTCTTCGCGGGAGTTGGAGTGCATTTGCACCATACGACCAACACGCTCTTTCTTGGACTTGATCGGATTGTAAACAGAGTCGCCTGAATTCAATCTGCCCGAGTAAACACGGAAGAACGTCAGCGTACCGACGAATGGGTCGGTAGCGATCTTGAAAGCCAGCGAGGCAAAAGGCGCATCGTCATCGGCTTCACACAGTGTTGGCGAACCGTCTTCCAGAATACCTTCGATTGCCTTCACTTCAGTCGGCGATGGCATGTAGTCCACGACCGCATCCAGTACTGCCTGCACGCCCTTGTTCTTGAACGCGGAGCCGCAAAGTACAGGAATGATTTCGTTAGCAAGAGTGCGCTGACGAAGAGCCTTCATGATTTCTTCTTCACTCAGAGCTTCACCACCGAGGTATTTCTCCATAATTTCTTCATTGGCTTCAGCCGCTGATTCAACCATGTACTCATGCCACTCTTCACAGACGGCTTTCAGGTCTTCCGGGATTTCCTTGTATTCGAATGTCGTACCCTTGTCTTCTTCATTCCAGATGATCGACTTCATCTTCACGAGGTCAATAACCCCACGGAACTCGTCTTCAGCACCGATTGGAATCTGCAAAGGAACAGCAGCTGCACCCAGGCGATCTTTCATCTGCTGTACAACTTTCAAAAAGTCAGCACCGGCACGGTCCATCTTGTTGACGAAGACCATACGCGGAACCTGATAACGGTTGGCCTGACGCCATACCGTTTCAGTCTGTGGCTGTACACCTGAAGAAGCACACAGAACAACGACAGCACCATCGAGAACGCGCAGAGAACGTTCTACTTCAATCGTGAAGTCAACGTGTCCGGGAGTATCAATAATGTTAATGCGGTGTTCTGGATACTGGCTGTCCATGCCGTTCCAGAAACAAGTAGTCGCAGCAGACGTAATCGTGATACCGCGCTCTTGTTCCTGTTCCATCCAGTCCATGACCGCAGCGCCATCGTGAACCTCACCGATCTTGTGCGAGATGCCGGTATAAAACAACACACGCTCTGTGGTGGTTGTCTTACCCGCATCAACGTGCGCGGCGATGCCAATATTGCGATATCGACTTAATGGATGTTTTCTGGCCACTTGCTAGGACCTCGGAATAAATCAGTGTATTTGGGGTTTTAGAATCGGTAGTGTGAGAACGCCCGGTTCGCTTCCGCCATACGGTGCACATCTTCACGCTTGCGAACCGCACTTCCGCGGCCTTCTGAAGCGTCTGATATCTCACCAGCCAATCGCAATGCCATGGATTTTTCACCACGGGCACGCGAATGCTCTACCAGCCAACGCATGGCCAGCGCATTACGCCGTTCGGCGCGAACTTCAACGGGGACCTGATAAGTAGCACCACCAACACGGCGAGATTTAACCTCGACCATTGGTGCAATAGCTTCCAGGGCTTTTTCGAAGGCTTCGAGAGGATCGCCGCCGGTTTTCTCAGCGACAACATCCAGGGCGCCATACACGATCTTCTCGGCGACGGACTTCTTGCCGTCAACCATGACGTGATTCATGAACTTCGCCAGGATTTTATTTCCGTACTTTGGATCAGGCAAAACTTCGCGCTTTGCCACTTCTCTTCTTCTAGGCATAGATGACCTCGTGTTTATTCAGGTTAATCCGGGATTTACTGCAATCTAGCAACTACCCGGCCTTACTCATCCCGCTCGCTTGTTTAAAGAGTCGCGTAGCGGTGCGCATCCATACGCATGTTTGGGTGACTCTGAAATTTTTTGGGCTAGCAGCGTGCCCCGAACAGTCAGTAGAGACTGTTCGGATTACTTGGGACGCTTGGCTCCGTATTTGGAACGGCCCTGACGACGATCGCTGACACCAGAAGTATCAAGGCTACCGCGCACGGTGTGGTAACGAACACCGGGAAGGTCTTTAACTCGACCACCACGGATCAATACGACCGAGTGTTCCTGCAAGTTGTGGCCTTCACCACCAATGTAGGAGCTCACTTCGTAACCGTTGACCAAACGCACACGACACACTTTACGCAGCGCTGAATTCGGCTTCTTGGGAGTAGTGGTATACACACGTGTGCACACACCACGCTTTTGCGGGGAGCGCTGCAATGCCGGTACATCACTTTTGGTGACCTTGCTCTTGCGAGGTTTACGCACTAACTGGTTAATTGTGGCCATCGTTCTGTATAAATTCCTGTATTTGTTGTCTAGCGCGTCTCAGATGTCTGTCTTACCAACTTGTCAGCTACCAGATGCCCGGTTTTCGGGGCGTTTAGGAGACGCGTAAATCCTCTGGTTGACGCCAAATGTCTGGCTTTTAACTGCTAATCCCGGCAAAAAAGCTGTGTTTTGAGCAATTTTGGCCGACCGTCAAGCAAAGGAGGCGAGAGTTTAATGATCTCGCCTGCCTTAGTCAACACTGAGCATACTGCCCAAAGGCCGATATTCAGGGGGTTTGCCCCCGAACAGCAGCCTGGACAGAGACTTTTTAGCTGTCGCTTCCTTCGCTCAGCGCTTCAGTCAGAGCTGCTTCCACATCACTGGCGCTCACTCCTTCTGCATCAGCCACTACTTCAGCGGCCGCTTTCTTACGTGCCTCGTGATAAGCCAAACCGGTACCCGCTGGTATCAATCGGCCTACTACGACGTTTTCTTTCAAGCCGCGCAGGAAGTCCCGCTTGCCAGTAACGGCAGCTTCGGTCAGTACCCGCGTGGTTTCCTGGAACGAGGCGGCGGAGATAAATGATTCCGTCGCCAACGATGCCTTGGTGATACCCAGCAACATACGGTCGAACTTCGCCAGGATCTTGTCTTCAGACTTCAGCTTCTCATTAATGTCGAGAATCTCGGTGAAAGTCATCTGCTCGCCTTTGATCAGGTTGGAATCACCAGATTGCGTGATTTCGACCTTACGCAGCATTTGCCGCACGATGACTTCGATGTGCTTGTCATTGATACGCACACCCTGCAGTCGATACACGTCCTGTACTTCATTGACGATGTACTGAGCCAGCGCTTCAACACCTTTGAGTCGCAGGATATCGTGTGGTGCGGGCGGCCCTTCAGAAACCACTTCACCTTTCTCGATATATTCACCCTCAAACACAGTCATGGTGCGCCACTTTGGAATCAGTGTTTCGTAGTGATCTGATCCATCGATCGGGTTAACACCATCTTTCGGTGTAATAACCAGACGACGCTTGCCTTTGGTTTCCTTACCGAAGCTGACGGTACCGGAGATCTCGGCCAGAATAGCTGGTTCTTTCGGCTTGCGCGCTTCGAACAAGTCCGCAACGCGTGGCAGACCACCCGTAATATCTCGAGTCTTCGAACTCTCCTGAGGGATACGGGCAACAACGTCACCGATATTCAGGTCAGCACCGTCTTTCAGACTGATGATGGCGCCGGCAGGCAGGAAGTAGTGAGCTGGTACGTTGGTACCTGGCAAACAGATATCCTCGCCCTTCTTGTCGATAACGCGGATCGCTGGACGCAGTTCCTTCGCAGACGAAGAACGTTCAGCCGGATCGATGACCGACCAGGTTGTCAGACCAGTGATTTCGTCAGTTTGCTCACGTACGGTAATGCCCTCTTCCATTGCTTCAAACGCGACAATACCTGCCACTTCTGAAACGATTGGGTGAGTGTGAGGATCCCATGTGGCGACCAACTGGCCCGCTTCCACTTCTACCTTCTTACCAGTAGTAATTGTGGCGCCGTATGGCAGCTTGTAGAGTTCACGCTCACGACCATTGGTGTCGTTCACGATCAGCACACCGGAGCGCGATACTACAACCAGCTCGCCTTTGATGTTTTCCACAGTCTTCATGTTGTTCAGGTGGATCTTACCGGTGTTCTTCACCTGTACGCTGTCAGCCGCTGTAGCTCGAGAGGCCGCACCACCGATGTGGAACGTACGCATCGTCAGCTGAGTACCAGGCTCACCGATGGACTGAGCAGCGATAACACCCACTGCCTCACCGACGTTGGCGATATGACCACGCGCCAGATCACGGCCGTAACACATACTACAAATACCGAAACGGGTTTCGCAGGTAATTGGCGAACGTACCAGCACCTGGTCAACACCACGGGTTTCCAGCCGCTCCACCATTTTCTCGTTGATCATGGTGCCGGCTTCAACAATCACGTCGCCAGTTTCATCATCCAGTGCGTCCGCATTAAGCACACGACCCAGTACACGATCACCCAGTGGCGCGATGATGTCACCGCCTTCGATGATTGGTGACATGGTCAGGCCTTCAGTGGTGCCACAATCGTGCTCAGTGATCACCAGATCCTGAGAGATGTCCACCAGACGACGCGTCAGATAACCTGAGTTAGCCGTCTTCAATGCCGTATCGGCCAAACCTTTACGCGCACCGTGAGTAGAGGTGAAGTATTGCGATACGTTCAGACCTTCACGGAAGTTGGCAGTAATCGGCGTCTCAATAATAGAGCCATCCGGACGGGCCATCAGGCCACGCATACCAGCCAACTGACGAATCTGTGCGGGGGAGCCTCGAGCGCCGGAATCCGCATAGATGTACACGGAGTTAAAGGACTCTTGCTGTACTTCCTCGCCTTCGCGATTGATCACTGGCTCTGTGGACAGGCCTTCCATCATGGACTTGGCCACGATGTCGTTAGCCCGCGACCAGATATCGATCACTTTGTTGTACTTCTCGCCCTGGGTTACCAGACCGGAAGCAAACTGGGATTCGATTTCTTCCACTTCGGCGTTGGCCTGATCAATGATCTTGGCTTTTTCATCCGGAATGACGAAATCATTCACACCAATGGACGAACCGGAACGCGTGGAATACTTGTAACCGGTGTACATCAGTTGGTCAGCAAAAATTACTGTCTCTTTCAGACCTACGTTGCGATAGCACGCGTTGAGAATCTGCGAGATCGGCTTCTTGCCCATCTTCTGATTGACCATCGCAAAAGGCAGACCTGCTGGCACGATGTTGAACAGCAAGACACGACCAACAGTCGTCTCCTCAATTGAGGTAGTCGTTTCCTTGCCGCCTTCATCATCATTGATGGTCTGCGTGATACGCACTTTAACGCGCGCCTGCAGATCAACGCTGCGAGTCTCATAAGCGCGCTGAACTTCCTTGGTATCGGCAAAAATCATGCCTTCGCCTTTGGCGTTCACACGCTCACGCGTCATGTAGTACAGACCCAATACCACGTCCTGCGAGGGCACGATGATAGGTTCGCCGTTGGCCGGAGCCAGGATGTTGTTGGTAGACATCATCAGCGTACGTGCTTCCAACTGGGCTTCCAGTGTCAGCGGTACGTGAACGGCCATTTGGTCACCGTCAAAGTCGGCGTTGTAGGCAGCACAAACCAGCGGGTGCAATTGAATGGCCTTACCTTCAATCAAGACCGGTTCGAATGCCTGAATGCCCAAACGGTGAAGAGTTGGCGCTCGGTTAAGTAATACCGGATGTTCACGAATAACTTCGGCGAGAATATCCCAGACCTCGGCTGTTTCGCGTTCCACCATCTTCTTGGCAGCTTTAATAGTAGTGGCAAGACCACGGCGCTCGAGTTTGCCGAAGATGAACGGCTTGAACAGTTCCAGAGCCATCTTCTTGGGCAGACCACACTGGTGCAGCTTCAGGGTCGGGCCAACCACGATAACCGAACGGCCGGAATAGTCGACTCGCTTACCGAGCAGGTTTTGACGGAAGCGACCTTGCTTACCTTTGATCATGTCGGCCAGCGACTTCAATGGACGCTTGTTGGAACCGGTAATCGCGCGGCCGCGACGACCGTTGTCCAGCAATGCATCGACCGCTTCCTGCAACATACGCTTTTCGTTACGCACGATGATGTCAGGCGCGTTCAGATCCAGCAGACGCTTGAGACGGTTGTTACGGTTGATTACCCGACGATACAGATCGTTCAGATCGGAAGTCGCAAAGCGACCACCATCCAGAGGTACCAGTGGACGCAGGTCCGGTGGCAGCACTGGCAATACAGACATGACCATCCACTCAGGCTTGTTGCCGGAGTCGACGAAGGCCTCAAGCAGCTTCAGGCGCTTGGACAGTTTCTTCAGTTTGGTTTCAGAATTCGTTGCCGGAATTTCTTCTCGCAGGCGTGCTACTTCAGCATCAACGTCCATGTCCTTCATCAGGGCCTGGACAGCTTCGGCACCCATCTTGGCTTCGAATTCGTCACTCCACTCTTCCATGGCCTCGTAGTACTGCTCGTCAGTCAGCAGCTGGCCTTTTTCCAGAGTCGTCATGCCAGGATCGGTCACAACAAATGATTCGAAGTACAGGATGCGCTCGATGTCACGCAGCGTCATGTCCAGCAACAAACCGATACGCGACGGCAACGATTTCAGGAACCAGATATGAGCTACCGGGCTGGCCAGTTCGATATGGCCCATGCGGTCACGACGAACTTTGGAGAGTGCGACTTCAACGCCACACTTCTCACAGATGACACCGCGATGCTTCAGTCGCTTGTATTTGCCGCACAGACATTCATAGTCTTTTACCGGGCCAAAAATCTTGGCACAGAAGAGACCATCGCGCTCTGGCTTGAATGTTCGATAGTTGATGGTCTCTGGCTTTTTCACTTCACCAAAGGACCACGCCCGGATCATCTCAGGCGATGCCAGGCCAATGCGAATGGAATCAAACTCATCTGACGGTGATTGAGATTTCAACAACCCTAATAGGTCTTTCATTCTGTTTCCTCCGTCTGGCCTCTTTACCGTGGCCAGACTTTTTTAAGCAGTGATAGTCGTTATGCGGATTCGTACTGGTGCGCGAGCAACGCTTATTCGTTGCTCACATCCAGTTCCATGTCGATGCCAAGGGAACGAATCTCCTTGACCAACACGTTGAACGATTCCGGCATCGCTGGTTCCATTCGATGATCACCATCAACGATGTTCTTATACATCTTGGTGCGTCCAGCAACGTCGTCTGACTTGACTGTCAGCATTTCCTGCAGCGTATAAGCTGCACCGTAAGCTTCCAGGGCCCACACTTCCATTTCTCCGAAGCGCTGACCACCGAACTGCGCCTTACCACCCAGCGGCTGCTGGGTAACCAGGCTGTACGAGCCGGTAGAACGGGCATGCATCTTGTCATCCACCAGGTGGTTGAGCTTGAGCATGTACATGATGCCTACAGTGACCTGTCGATCAAAAGACTCACCAGTTCGTCCATCAAAGAGAGTGACCTGACCACTACGATCCATTTCAGCCAGTTCCAGCATGTCCTTGATTTCAGCTTCTGCTGCACCGTCGAAAACAGGCGTTGCCATTGGCACACCGGCACGCAAGTTGCCAGCCAATTCCATCACCTCATCATCAGTCAGACCTTTGATGTCTTCAGTGCGATTACCGACCTTGTTGTAGATGTCAGTCAGCAATTTGCGCGTTTCCGTGGTCTTGGCTTTTGAATCAAGCAACTTGCCAATTCGCAACCCCAGCCCCTTGGCGGCCGCACCCAGGTGCGTCTCAAGAATCTGACCCACGTTCATTCGCGACGGTACGCCCAGCGGGTTAAGAACGATATCAACAGGCTCGCCAGTTTCGTCGTACGGCATGTCTTCAACAGGCATGATCACAGAGATCACACCCTTGTTACCATGACGACCGGCCATCTTGTCACCTGGCTGGATGGTGCGCTTGATAGCAAGATAGACCTTGACGATCTTCAGCACACCCGGAGCAAGATCATCGCCCTGAGTCAGCTTGTTCTTCTTGTCTTCAAAACGCTCGTCCAGTTCTTCGCGACGCTCTTTCAATTGCGCTTCAGCACGCTCGAGTTGCTGATTCATGGCCTCATTGGACATACGCAGTTTGAACCAATCTTCGCGAGGCAGATCTTCCAGGTAATCCTTGGTGATCTTCTGACCTTTCTTGATCTTCGGACCGCCGGCAACAACTTTACCCAACAGGGCGTCTTGCAGACGTTCAAAGGTCGCTGTTTCGACAATGCGGTATTCGTCGTTGATGTCCTTGCGAACCTGCGCCAATTGATATTCTTCAATCTCAATGGCACGTTGGTCTTTTTCCAGACCATCACGAGTGAACACCTGCACGTCAATTACGGTGCCTTTTACGCTGGTAGGAACACGCAGTGACGTATCCTTCACGTCAGAGGCCTTCTCACCAAAGATGGCACGCAGCAGCTTTTCTTCCGGAGTCAGTTGGGTTTCACCTTTCGGAGTTACCTTGCCAACCAGAATATCGCCAGCATTAACTTCGGCACCGATGTAGACAATACCGGACTCGTCCAGCTTGCCCAGCGCGCCTTCACCGACATTGGGAATATCTGCTGTAATTTCTTCAGAACCCAGCTTGGTATCACGAGCAACACAGGTCAGTTCCTGAATGTGGATGGAAGTAAAACGGTCTTCCTTAACCACTCGCTCTGAAATAAGAATCGAGTCCTCAAAGTTATAACCATTCCATGGCATAAAGGCGATGCGCATGTTTTGACCCAGCGCCAGCTCACCCATATCAATGGACGGACCATCAGCAAGAATGTCACCACGGCTGATAATATCGCCGTCTTTCACCAGAGGCTTCTGGCTAATACAGGTGTTTTGGTTGGAACGGGTGTACTTGGTCAGGTTGTAGATATCTACACCCGCCTCGCCTGCGTCTGTTTCATCGTCGTTTACACGAACAATAATTCGACCCGCGTCCACACTCTCAATAACACCACCACGGAAGGCAACCACACACACACCAGAGTCACTGGCTACGTTACGCTCCATACCAGTACCTACCAGAGGTTTTTCGGTACGCAGTGTCGGCACAGCCTGACGTTGCATGTTGGAACCCATCAATGCCCGGTTGGCATCATCGTGCTCCAGGAATGGAATCAGAGCAGCAGCAACAGATACCATCTGTTGTGGCGCCACGTCCATGTAGTCCACTTCTTCGCGTGGTTTGAGGGTGGTCTCACCCTTGTAACGCACAGTGACCAGGTTATCGACAAAGCCTAGCTTCTTGTCCAACGGCGCAGAGGCCTGGGCAATGACGAAATCGCTTTCGTCAATCGCTGACAGGTAATCGATCTCATCAGTGACTTTGTTGTCTACTACTTTACGATACGGGCTTTCGAGGAAGCCGTAGTTGTTGGTACGCGCATAGGTTGCCAATGAGTTGATCAAACCAATGTTCGGACCTTCAGGAGTCTCAATCGGGCAAACTCGACCGTAGTGAGTCGGGTGCACGTCTCGTACTTCAAAACCGGCACGCTCACGGGTAAGACCACCTGGCCCAAGAGCAGAAACACGACGCTTGTGAGTGACCTCAGACAGCGGGTTGTTCTGGTCCATAAACTGGGACAGCTGGCTGGAACCAAAGAATTCCTTGATAGCAGCAGCAACCGGCTTGGCGTTGATCATGTCCTGTGGCATCAGGCCTTCAGAATCAGCCATACTCAAGCGCTCTTTAACAGCGCGCTCAACACGAACCAGACCGACGCGGAACTGGTTTTCGGCCATCTCACCAACAGAACGGATGCGACGGTTACCCAAGTGGTCGATGTCATCGACAGAACCGAAACCGTTACGTATTCCAACCAGTGTCTTCAACACGTCAACGATGTCGTTCATATCCAGCACTGGCGAACCTTCGGTTTCCGGGCGACCCAGACGACGGTTGAACTTCATGCGGCCAACCGCAGACAAGTCGTAGCGTTCTGGCGAGAAGAACAGATTCGAGAACAGGTTTTCCGCAGACTCTTTCGTCGGCGGCTCACCTGGACGCATCATGCGATAGATCTCGACCATCGCTTCCAGCTTGGAAGTAGTGGTGTCGATTCGCAGCGTGTCGGAAACAAACGGTCCGCAATCCAGATCATTGGTGTAAATGGTCTGGAAATCAGTCACGCCAGTTTCAAGAAACTGTTCAATTATTTCTTGAGTGATTTCTGTGTTACAGGCAAATGTTACTTCGCCGGTTTCTTCGTTGATAATGTCGGAAGCCAACGCAGCACCGATCAGATAGTCATGTGAGACTTCCAGTTCGGTCAGCTTGGCGTCTTCCATCTGACGAATATGGCGGCTAGTAATACGCCGGCCTTCTTCGACGATCAATTTGCCTTTCTTGTCATTGATCGGGAAGGTAAGCACGTCACCACGCAGACGCGATGGCACCAACTTCAATGAAATCTTAGGCTCTTTGCCTTTGGAAATCTTGAGGTCGTTCTTTTCATAGAACATCTCCAGAATTTCCTGGGAGCTATAACCCAGAGCACGCAGCAGTACGGTCGCCGGCAATTTGCGGCGACGGTCAATCCGCACATAGACCATGTCCTTTGGATCGAACTCAAAATCCAACCAGGAACCACGGTAAGGAATCACACGCGCAGAATAAAGCAGCTTACCGGAGCTGTGCGTCTTGCCACGGTCGTGGTCGAAGAAGACACCCGGTGAACGGTGCAACTGAGAGACAACAACACGCTCTGTACCATTAATGACAAAAGTACCGGAATCAGTCATCAATGGGATCTCGCCCATGTAGACTTCCTGCTCTTTAATGTCCTTGATGGTTTGTGTCGTTGATTCCTTATCGTACAGGATCAACCGAACCTTGACGCGTAAGGAAACGGAATAGGTGGAACCACGCAGCTGACATTCCTTGACGTCAAAAGCGGGTTTGCCCAAAGCGTAGCTAACATATTCCAGAACAGCTTTGCCGGAATAGCTGACGATTGGGAATACAGATTTGAACGCGGCATGTAAGCCTTGCTCCAAGCGATCCTCTGCCGGGATACCAGCCTGGGTAAATTGTCTGTAAGAATCAACCTGGATGGACAACAGGTAAGGGATGTCCATCGCGCTCGGCAGTTTGCCGAAATTCTTACGAATACGTTTTTTCTCTGTATAAGAATAGGCCATTAGTGAGTTCCTAGCTTTATGTACTGTAAGTAGTTACTGCTGGCAGAGTCGATCTGCAAATTCTGAAACGCATCGCTATGTGCAGCGAATGACGGTAATTATCCGTCTGCCCTGACACTTTGCCGGGCAAATATCTTTTGCTTATTTAATGCACAAGCAAGCGTCAGGCGCACCGAAGTGCACCTGACGCCATTTGACTGAAAGTCGACGCTTGTTACTTAAGCTCAACGGTAGCGCCAGCTTCTTCCAGTGCTTTCTTGGCTTCTTCCGCTTCAGCTTTAGGAGCAGCTTCCTTCAATGTAGAAGGAGCGCCGTCTACCATTTCTTTGGCTTCTTTCAGGCCAAGACCGGTGATGGCACGTACTGCTTTAATAACATTTACTTTCTTCTCACCAGCGCCAGTCAGAACGATGTCGAACTCGTCCTTCTCTTCAGCTGGGGCCGCATCACCGGCAGCAGCGGCTGGCGCGGCTGCAACTGCAGCAGCGGCAGATACGCCGAATTTTTCTTCCATAGCTTCAACCAGCTGGACAACGTCCATAACTGACATATCAGCAATTGCGTTTAATACATCTTCTGTCGATAGAGACATCTGTCTTATCTCCTGCTAATAAATTAAAAATTAAATGGCAAAGGAATCAGGCTGCTTCCTGCTTCTGGTCGCGAACCGCGGCTACCGCACGTGTTGCTTTTGTCGGTACCTCGTTCATCGTACGGGCAAGCTTGGTGACAGGCGCCAACATCACGCTCATCAACAGAGACAACGCTTCATCATGAGTCGGCAATTTCGCCAACCGATCAATCTGCGATGCATCCAGGAGCTCACCTCCAACCGACAGTGCCTTGATCTCGAATTTGTCGTTTCCCTTAGCAAAATCCTTCAGTACGCGCGCAGCGGCACCGGGATCTTCCTGAGAAAAAGCCAAAATTGTCGGACCGACCAACACATCTTGAATGCACTCATACTCTGTCTCTGCCACTGCTCTTTTCAGCAGTGTGTTGCGAACAACGCGCAGATAAACATTGTTTTCTCGTGCAGTCTTGCGAAGTGCTGTCATGTCTTCTACGGAAACGCCTCGATAATCGGCGAGTACCGCAGACAGGGCACTGCTAGCAGCCTGATTGACTTCAGAAACAATCTGTTTCTTGTCTTCCAATCGAATAGCCACTATTCAGACTCCTTTAGTTTTGGCTGTTGCCAGCCATGCTTTAAATACAATACAAAGTACTGCATCCGTTTTATTAGGTGATAAGAACCGGTGTTACTTAATCCGGATCGGGTTTCACCATCTGCGTAGGACATTAAGACCCATTACTGAGTCACCTACGGTCTTTGACGGCTCCGCGAATGACAAAGCATTCACAAAACCCTCAAATTCGGTTGCGACTTGCTAGCGCTCGAATGCCTGATTGTTCTGGCAATGTCTGGCGAGCAAAATCTCACAAAGTCGACCGAGCCGCCGGCATGCCGACTCTCGGTCTTGCTTCAATTCGTTAAATGGTCAGGCTTGACTGATCGATCTGCAGGCCTGGGCCCATAGTCGAAGACAACACAATCTTCCTGATATAGATGCCCTTGGATGAAGAAGGCTTGGCTTTCTTCAGATCTGACAACAGAGCTTCCAGGTTGCCTTTGATAGCATCGCCATCAAAACCAACTTTGCCGATTCCGCCGTGTACGATGCCGTTCTTGTCTGTGCGGTAACGCACCTGACCAGCCTTGGCATTCTTAACAGCAGTCTCAACATCAGGAGTCACTGTGCCAACCTTGGGGTTTGGCATCAGGCCGCGCGGCCCAAGAACCTGACCCAGCTTGCCCACCACACGCATAGCGTCCGGTGTAGCAATGACTACGTCAAAGTCCATGTTGCCACCCTGAATCGATTCGGCCAGGTCATCAAAACCGACGATGTCGGCACCTGCAGCCTTGGCTTTTTCAGCGTTTTCGCCCTGGGCGAATACAGCAACGCGCACGTCTTTACCCGTACCATTTGGCAACGTGGTGGAACCACGAACCACTTGATCGGATTTGCGAGGATCGACGCCCAGACGGACTGATACATCGATAGACTCTTTGAATTTTTGCGAAGAAAACTCAGCAATCAAAGATACGGCCTCTTCAATGGCATAGGTCTTGCCAGGCTCGATCTTTTCCTGCATTGATTTACGTCGTTTGGTTAACTTGGCCATGTTATTCCACTCCCTCTACTTCCAGTCCCGCACTGCGAGCACTACCAGCTAGCGTACGCACGGCAGCGTCCATATCAGCGGCGGTCAGGTCAGGCATTTTCTGGTTGGCGATTTCTTCCAACTGTGCACGAGTAACCTTGCCAACTTTTTCAGTGTTGGGTCGACCACTGCCTTTTTTGACACCAGCAGCCTTACGCAGCAGTACTGCGGCAGGAGGCGTTTTGGTAATAAAGGTGAAACTGCGATCAGCATAGACAGTGATAACTACCGGAATCGGCAGCCCCTGCTCAACGCCCTGTGTTTGCGCGTTAAATGCTTTACAGAATTCCATGATGTTCACACCATGTTGACCGAGAGCCGGACCAACAGGTGGACTTGGGTTGGCAGCACCTGCGCCAACTTGCAGCTTGATATAAGCCAGTACTTTCTTAGCCATGATTATCTCCTTGGGTTCTGGCGCCTTACTGGGCCTAACGGCTGTTCAGACTCCCCGGCGTATTTTTGGCCTTCGATGAAGGTAAAAATTCGACTTTAGTGTGCTAATCAGAGCTGGCTGGCTCTTGATTTGCACTCGTTTTTGGCGCTTTGCATTAGTGCAAAGTTCCGAATCTTGTTGCTCTGTTCCTGATCGAACAGGTTTCTCACTGGGGGACAGCAAAAACGCGGGTCTTTAATGCCAGCCGTGAAGCTGGCGAATGCGTTTTTGTTCTGTCCCGCGAAGCCCGCTTCAGTCTTTTTCAAGATTTAACAGGCTTTTAACTGGGGACAGGGCAAAACGCGGGTCTTTAGTGCCAGCCATGAAGCTGGCGAATGCGCTTTTGTTCTGTCCCGCGAAGCCCGCTTCAGTCTTTTTCAAGATCTAACAGACTTTTAACTGGGGACAGGGCAAAAGCGCGGATCTTTGGTGCCAACCTTGAAGCTGGCGAATGCGCTTTTGACCTGTCCCGCGAAGCCCGCCACGAAGAAATCCCTGCGGATTTCGGCGCAGTTTGGGCTTCTGGCTTCTCTAGCTTTTCTCTACCTGGCCGAACTCCAGTTCGACTGGTGTGGAGCGTCCAAAAATAAGTACTGCTACGCGTAGACGGCTCTTTTCATAATTGACTTCCTCGACTGTGCCGGTGAAGTCATTAAAAGGACCGTCAGTAACGCGAACCATTTCACCCGGCTCGTAAATCGTCTTATGTGTTGGCGTTTCTTCACTATCCTCCATGCGCTGGAGAATCTTGTTGGCTTCCTTGTCGGAAATAGGCGCCGGACGTTCTGCCGTACCACCGATAAAGCCCATAACGCGTGGCGTGTCTTTTACCAGATGCCAGGTATCGTCATTCAATTCCATATGCACAAGCACGTAACCGGGGAAAAACTTGCGCTCGCTTTTCCGCTTTTGGCCGCCTCGCATTTCAAGCACTTCCTCAGTAGGAACCAGTACTTCATCGAAGTAATCGTCCATCTTGGAAAGAGTGATTCGCTCTCTCAGTGCATGCATTACTTTCTTTTCGTAGCCCGAATAAGCATGGACTACATACCAGCGCTTAGCCATTTTAGTCCTTTACGTGATTACCGATGAAATAACGCCGTTCAAAGCCCAATCCAGAAGCCATAAAATCAGCGCTACTATAAAAATAACAATCAGCACCACAATAGTAGTTTGCGTCGTTTCTTCCCTTGTTGGCCAAACGACTTTTCTGATTTCTACCCTGGCATCGAGACACAGGTTTACGAAGGCTCTACCCTTCACTGTCTGAGCTGCAATCCATCCAGCCACGCCAGCGGCAATCAATAAACCAATTGTACGCAGCAACAAAGACTCAGCGGCGAAATAAGAGTTAGCGTAAACACCAGCAATCACGATTGCGGCAACGACTACCCACTTCAGCCAATCCAGTTTTGTATTATCGCTTTCCAGCTTTTCTGCCATTTTCTGCCAAACTTCTTATCGTCAAATTATCGCGGTTATTGTCTCAAACCGCGCCTGCCTGTATGGCAGGCCAGGAGGGAATCGAACCCCCAACCTGCGGTTTTGGAGACCGCTGCT
>CAJXVC010000002.1 GCA_913060975.1 uncultured Gammaproteobacteria bacterium | reverse complement strand
TCAGGATCGCGGGTTAGTATTGCTTGAATTCAGGGGAGCGTCCATATATGTCCCCAAGGCTTGCTCGTTGGCAGCTACGAGTTCTGCTTCCAAATATTCTTCCGAATGTTCCATTTGATATCTAACGCCCTTGTTAATGGGCTCAGCCTAAGCTGAGTCCCTGATTGAACTGATCGTTAGGTAGCAATTGCACCTACTATTTGCGCAGTAACTTAATGTGGCCTTGATCCCTAGGGTACATCCACCTACTTCCCAGTACTTCGAAGATGCTGAGTTTGGGTGGCTCTATGTTCATTTCCTCAAAGGTTACAACTTCAGGCCATCTTGGGATACTTACAATCGTTTCTTTAAGTTCGTTGACGGTGTTTTTAACCTTTTTGGGCGCTCTTAAAAAGCGAGCAAAAAGCTCAAAATAGCAGCAGAACAGGTAAAGCCCATAAACCCTCGAAAACATGGCGTAGTACTTATGGAAATTGGCTGTAGAGAACTTAGCGTTAGGTAGTTCTCCCCAGCCAGTTCTAAATAAGCCCATTACATCAAAATGCACTGAGCGAGAGGTAATCCTATAAAGATATTCATAGAGAACTTCTAATATGTCCCCACCTCTTTTTGCTGCCATTTGCTGCACTGGTGGTACTTTTCCTAGCCCAATATGTTGCCACCCATTCTCCTGCCATATTCTTTGCATCTCTAATTCGAGCTTGGTCAGTTCTTCTGGTTTATTGGTAGGGGGTGATATCACTCTCTGCGTTGGCCTTGCTTCTGCGAAATATTTCTTTTGGATCAGAAGGTGTTTCTGAAAGTCAATTTGCATCATTGCTGTTATTAATAGGTCTCGATCTTTAGTGGCAGCCCCTTGTATAAAATTGAGTACAATCAAGTCTTCGCAAATTCCTCTTAATGATGGGAGCCAATAGAACGAGGTATCTGAATTCTCATCTTTCCAAGCTAGATTGTTAAACTCATAACATTTTGCAAAAGCGGCACGTATTGCGTTCGAGTACATTCTGTTCTTCGCCATGTTTCCTTGGGCAAACGATTTAACGAACGGACCAAGAACAGAGAGATGCTCTAACACTGAAGACTCGAGATCCGATTTTTTGGTCTTCTTTTTCGGCATCACTGAACTCTAAGATTGCTACCTAACGCTTGGCTTTGCGGCGTTCCGGAGCGCAGCGTAGGCACGTCCGACAACAGCCATTTGTTAGCTTATTCTTGGCGAAATAGAGAACATCCAACATTCACCGCTCCATGTTTGCTGCTGCGTCCATTTGATTCTCGAGATATTCCACAAGCTCTGACATAGCCTCATCTGAGCACATAGCTTTTGAGTATGTAGAATCAGCAACAAAAGTAAGTATGCTTGGTACGGTGCTAAAAAGATGCGATCTCACGGGCGACAACTCACTTGACCAAAAATCATCCAAGAAGGTATCAATATTTCTGATTGCCTCCACCTCATCAAAAGCAGGCGCCCCACTGAATGAATAACGATTCGTTCCGGATTCAGCCAAAAGCACCGGAACTGCCCCGGCATCCGAGTGAAATGAGAATGCTTCCCCACGTTTACCAAAAGCACCATGGGCCATGAAGTTTCTCATCTGTACCCGCAGTAGTAAGAGCTTATCGTAATGACCCTTAAAGCAAGGATCATCTAAATCTAATGCTGCTCGAAATTTCTCTTTCCAGTTGGCCGCAGCCAGTTCGGCGACTTGATATCCGTTCTCTATACGCCCCCTCAGTATCGCAACATGAATAAACGCATGCTCAGACCAGCTAAAAAATGCATCGACGGCAGCCTGACCTATCCAATCGGTTTCAGAAGCAAGTTCCAAAACACCTGAATTGAGTGCTCTTAGCAGTGACTGGAGATCAGAGGAATCCTTTTCTTGCCTTAGCTCCGCACTCCGTCTCTCCGCTTCAGCCTTTTGCTCTATAAATTTATCTTTGAAAAATTGGTAACGCCCGAAGAGCCATTTGCTATGGTTGAGTACGTTAAGCCTGTTGCCCTTGGCCTCTTGTTTTGCGCGCCAATCAAAATACGGTCCTGCCAAATTTACAGCTTTCCGTATTTTATTTGCTATCAAATCCGAATCTTCTTCCTGTTGCTCATTCGGACGACCGCTCATGCGAGCACCAGGATCTCTATTTGGAGCACAAATTCGAAGCCCCATCTTTTGGTGCTCTATTGCGTAGAGCCTGTCCTGGTACCTGATTGGCACAGTCCACGCGCTTTTTTCCCACGCCCCCATCCTGGGATACTGAAGAAAATCGACGAACATGAAGTACACGAGATAATAGGGAGGGAGTCTCTTACTGCCTCTTGTCGTAGATGACAGCATCAGTGCCTTCGGCTCATGATCCGATCGAGGCTTACCCGCTGGCTCGATATCACCCAACGCATCCAGAACCTTTCGTCTTAACTTGGCGAAGTCATTTGGTACTTCTCCAGTTTTTTCGTCCAATGATTCACCTCCGGTGAGCATGAACTTCAGCAATCGAACCAGCTAACGCCTTGAATAATGGGCAGGGCTTTAGCCCTGTCCTTGATTGATTTGATTGTTATGTTTCCAAGTTATCGGGTATACATGCATTAGCAAAAAGTTGCCCAAATGATGTAAGTCTGTAACAGACTATTCGTTTTTTCTGAGTTTTGTGCCTCTTCGCATCATCTTCACTGAAATGTATCTCAACTAGACCTGGCGAATTGAATAGTTCGATTAGGTTAAGAGATACAATATGTGAGAGATACACATCTATAAAGTTCTTCGACATCAGTTCCGAAATCGGGAAAAGTCTTCTAGAAAGCTTTGGGCTATTTAGTGTGTGAACATGATGTTTCTTAGAATTCTCGGGTTGGTCGATATTGCCAAATTTCGAGTGGTCAAAAACTTTGTCTTCTTTGTTTTGATCTTTAGATATGAAATAGGTTCCAGGGTCATTTGTTATCCGTTTCATGTGAAAAAGCAACATTGCCTCATCTTCACATAGTTGCCCAATTAGATTAAAGAATGCGGGGTGGGCTTCAGCCACTCTGTTTTTGTCACATGACCTTTTAAGAAGCTCAACGTATAGTTGGGTTAACGATTCGTTGTCCTCTTGGTATTTCAATTTTTCGAGAAGCGGCAACAGCAATGATGCCGGCGGGGTAACTTGGTCATCTAATGGAATGGAATCGCTTACTTTTTTCAGATGATGTGCCAAACGATCTTGCAACAAACTCATGTATTGGATTGGTGCCGTTACAAGTCGAAAGGCTTTTACTAAGTTTGTAGCTAGCCCTCCTACTTGCTTAAGGGCATCAGACGCTCCGTCTTCGTAGACACGCTCAACAGCTTTGGGGTAGGCCTTTAGAAATTCCGCTAATGCTTTTTTCTCTTCTTCACTCATAGCTTATCGGAGCCTGTAAACATAACAGCCTGTTAATGAGGCCTACGGCCCCATAATAATTATTAGAAGGTAAACCTTATAAACATTGCCGAGTTGACGTTTATCACCTAAATGTCTGATATCCCGTCTATTCTTCTGTGCGCTTTTCGCCGTTCGCAGACTATAGGGCCAATTACCCTCTAAGGCCTTCCTCGCCCGAAGATTCGTGGGCCACGATCGAGTTTATCGGCAATTCCCGGGAATTGGAATTTATAGTCCGAAATATCGAATGTGAACTTTGTGTCACATGCCAAGCCTGCTATTTAGAGCTTGTTAGACAAATCGGCTGACTCTGACTTGAACGGCAGCAGCAATCTGGCCTCATTTCGATAATGCTCGATATGTGGCTTCTCTTCTTCCAGAAACCTGGCAATCGCATCGCGAAAGGCCTCGTCAGCAATCCAATGATTCGAGTAGGTAATAACAGGTTCAAAGCCGCGTTGAATCTTGTGCTCGCCCTGTGCACCAGAATCAAACAGTTTATAGCCGTGTTCAATGGCGTATTCCTGGCCCTGGTAATAGCAGGTTTCAAAATGCAGGAATTGATAGTCTGCTGCGCTTCCCCAGTAGCGGCCATAAAGATTTTGTGAGCCCTTGAAGAATAGCGCCGCCGCAATAGTGTGCTCGCCCTGTTGAGCGCAGACCATGAATAGTTGTTCCGGCATGGTCTGGGCGACTTCCAGAAAAAATTCGATGCTGAGATAGCCTTGCATACCGCGCATCATATAAGTGCTTTGATAGAACGTGTAAAAGTCATTCCATAATGCGTCGCTGATCTCGCTGCCTTCCAGGCGCTTGAAGGTAATCCCGGCATCGGTGACTTTCTGGCGTTCCTTCTTCAGATTCTTGCGCTTTCTTGAGCTCATGGTTTGCAAGAAATCATCAAAACTTTGATAGTCGCGATTAAACCAGTGAAATTGGCAGGCGGTGCGCGCCAGCATGTCGTTATCAGTGAAGTGGGCGTGTTCTTTCTCGGTTGGAAAAAGGACGTGCCAACTCGAGGCACGAATGAAGTCCGCGCGTTCCTCGATGGCGTTCTTGATAAGGCTGATGAGTGCTTGCGTGTCCACCTCGTCGGTGTGGAATAGTCGGCGGCCGGTGCTGGGCGTGAAAGGCGCGCTGGTGACAAACTTGGGGTAATAGTCATAGCCATACTGTTGGTAGGCATTGGCCCAGGCCCAGTCGAACACATACTCGCCATAAGAATTGGTCTTCTCATACAACGGCATGACGGCAACCAGTTCATCCAGACCCGGGTTCACCCGGCGTACGACGACATGACGAGGTTGCCAGCCACTACGCTGGGTAGTACAGCCAGTATTCTCCAGAGCATGGAGAAACTCGTAGCGCATAAAGGGGTTGTCGGTGCCGGTGAGGCTGTTCCAGTCGTCAGGCCCAATCGCAGTGATGGAGTCGACAAAGGTAACTGCGAGGTCTTGCATAGGGTTGCAAACTGCCGGCTGAATAATGGGGTGCAGGGGTCTGGTAATTTCAGTAGCATTGCGGGCAATGCCATTTTGCTGATTAATTTAACAGGTGCCGGGTGGATTCACCTAATCTGATACGACGACTGACTGATAATCGCGCGCAGCTTCGCAAGTCCGAGGCCAAGGTGGCCGACTTTGTGCTCGCCAACGCCAAAGACGTAATCAATATGCGTATTGTCGATCTGGCTAATCACACTGAAGTCAGCGAACCCACTGTGATCCGCTTTTGCCGGGCCATTGGCTTCGATGGCTTTCTGTCTTTCAAGCTGCAGCTGGCCCAGCAGCTGGGCATGGGTAGTGTCTATACCCAGTTCGCCGTGAATGACTCCGATACCGTTGCCGACCTGCGCAACAAGGTGTTCGACACCACGATTGGCTCCCTGCTTAGCGTGCGTGATGAGTTGGACCCGGATGTGCTCGAGACCGCCATCAACACCATCGCCAAGGCACGGCGGGTTGAATTCTACGGCTTTGGTGCCTCTGGCTCAGTGGCCTCTGACGCCCAGCACAAATTTTTCCGGTTGCAACTGTCCACCTCGGCTTATACCGATCCTCACATTCAGAATATGTCGGCGATTTCGCTAGGCACCGAAGATGTGGTGGTGGCAATTTCCCAGTCGGGCAAGACCAAGGCGTTGTTAGAGGGTGTGCAACTGGCCATGGAAGCTGGCGCCACTGTTATCGGCCTGGCACCAGCCGGTACACCCCTGAACAAGCAGTGCAGTATTCCTATTACGGTTAACATGAAAGAAGACTCGCAAGCTTCGACGCCGGTGTCGTCACGCATTGCACATTTGGTTGTGATCGATGTGCTGGCTACCGGTGTGGCGCGACATCGCAAGCCACTCTTGAAAGAGCACTTAAATCGCTTACAGAAATCACAGAAAGCTCTGCGCACTAGTGACCCGGATTAGCTAATACTCTCAGTGCTGCAAATGTGTATGAGTTTTCGTCTGCGAGTTTAGACTGAGATCACGAATCCAAAGCAAATACGGCCGCAATGACGAAAAATCCAAGGCCTGTCACCGAAGGGGCCAGTATCCCCGCTCGCAGGCCCAGAAAAATCATCACGGCGCCAAGCAAGCCAAGGGCTACGGCGGCCATTTTTTTAACAATGCGCTTTGTCATTTCTGAATCCCCAGGGTTGCTGATTACTCCACGGTTACTGATTTTGCAAGATTCCGCGGGTGGTCCACGTCTGTACCTTTAACAATCGCCACATGGTAAGACAATAACTGTAGCGGAATGGTAAAGACGATGGGGTCCAGTACGTCTGGTGTGTTTGGTACATGGATGGCTTTACAGTTCTTGTCGCCTTCGAAGGTGACGCTCTCGTCTGCAAACACATAGAGCTTGCCGCCCCGAGCGCTGACTTCTGACAGGTTTGCCCGCAGCTTGCCTAACAGATCATCATTGGGCGCAACCGCGATTACCGGCATGTCACTGTCCACTAACGCCAATGGCCCGTGTTTGAGTTCACCGGCCGGATACGCCTCGGCGTGGATATAGGAAATCTCTTTGAGTTTAAGTGCGCCTTCTTTGGCAATCGGGTATTGAATGCCGCGGCCCAAGAACAAGCTGTGGTTCTTGTTGCTGAACGCACGCGAGAGTTTCTTGATGGGCTTGTCGAGTTTGAGAGTGGCTTCCAGTAATTCCGGTAGTTTGGCCAGCTCATTGACAATTTCGGCTTCGGCCTTGGGTTTTAAACCATTACGCCGGCCCAGCGTAATTGCCAATATAAGAAGCAATGTCAATTGAGTGGTAAATGCCTTGGTAGACGCCACGCCAATTTCCTGGCCAGCCATGGTGAGAATGCTGATATCGGATTCCCGCACCAGCGAGCTGGTCGCCACATTACAGATAGCCAGATAGCCGGCATAGTTCAGTTCTTTGGCGTAGCTCAGAGCTGCCAGCGTGTCGGCGGTTTCACCGGACTGCGAGACAGTGACGAACAGCGTATTGGGCTGAACGATGATATCGCGGTAGCGATAGTCGCTGGCGATATCCACTGAACACGGCATCTTGGCAATGGATTCGAGCCAGTATTTACAGACATGCCCGGCATGATGGCTGGTACCACAAGCAACGATCTGTACCTGCTTGATCTTGTCGAAAATCGCCTTGGCCTTGACGCCAAACGCGTTTTCCAGAACCTTGCCCTCACTGATTCGACCCGCCAGAGTGTCACGAATCACTTGTGGCTGCTCAAAGATCTCTTTGAGCATGAAGTGCTTGTGCTCACCTTTGTCGGCCGCATCGCCACGATGCTGCACTGTGGTAGCTTCGCGCTTGACCTTTTTATTACCAGCCCAGATTTCAATCTCGGTAAGACTAACTCGGGCGATATCGCCCTCTTCCAAATAGATATAACGGTCTGTGACCTGGCCGAGTGCCAACGGGTCAGAGGCGACGAAGTTTTCGCCAATGCCAAGCCCAATTACCAGCGGGCTTCCCGAGCGAGCAACAATAAGGTTTTCCGGTTCCAGCGCATCAGTCACACAGATCCCGTAAGCGCCATGCAATTGCTTGACCGTGCGTTTAACCGCAGTCAGCAGGGGCACCTTGCCACCTTTGCGCTCCAGATGAATGAGGTGAGCGATGGACTCGCTGTCTGTTTGTGAGGAAAATTTGTAGCCGGCTGCTTCCAGCTTCTTACGAATCGATTCGTAGTTTTCGATAATGCCGTTATGCACTACCGCAATCTGGTCATGGGACAAGTGCGGGTGAGCATTGGCGTTAGTAGGCTTGCCGTGTGTAGCCCAGCGAGTATGGGCGATACCAATTTTGCCAGTGAGTTTCTGCTTGTTCACCTTGTTGACCAGCGCAGACACTTTGCCGACCGCCTTGGCCGTCTTGAGCTTATGACTACCATCATTGATCAAGGCGACACCTGCTGAATCATAGCCCCGGTATTCCAGGCGCTTGAGACCTTCCAGCAAAATTTGCGTAACTTCGCGTTCAGCGATTGCGCCTACTATTCCACACATTCTGTTGAGCCTGTTTTATAAGTATCGGGGTTAGGCATTCGGCAAACTCAGTCGATGAGCTCTAATGAGAGCCAGTATCTTTCGTCGGGCGTTTCCAGCCGGCGATGTTGCGTTGCTTGCCACGAGCTACGGCGAGGTGTTCAGAGGGCACATCGGTATTGATCGCTGACCCGGCAGCGACAAACGCATTATCTTGCAGAGCTACCGGCGCCACCAACACACTGTTAGAGCCAACGAAGACATTGTTGCCAATGACAGTCTTATGTTTATTGGCGCCATCGTAATTGCAGAAAATCGTACCGGCACCAATATTACAATTGGTGCCCAGTATCGCATCGCCTATATAGGCCAGATGGTTGGCTTTGCTACCCTCGCCAAGAGTAGACTTTTTGATTTCGACAAAGTTCCCAACCTTCACGTTGTTATGAAGTATAGTGCCAGGTCTGATTCTCGCAGTCGGACCGATAGTAACGTGTTCGCCTATCTCAGCACCGTCGATGTGCGTGCCAGCAAGAATTATTGTTCCAGCGCCTATTTTTGCGTCTTTTATGACTGTGTTAGCGCCAATTATCACATTATCTGACAGCGCTACATTGCCTTCGAAGATAACATTGCTGTCAATTTCTACATCGCGGCCGCACGTCAAATTGCCGCGCACGTCCACACGGGTTGGATCACGCAAGGTCACACCACTGCGTAGCAACGCTTCCATTTTCTGACCTTGGTAGTGGCGCTCCAACAAAGCCAGTTGCACTTTGTCGTTTACGCCCATTACTTCTTTGTCATCGCTTGCTTGCGTTGCCGTCACCTTACAACCTTCTTTGGCTGCCAACGCAACGATGTCTGTCAGGTAATATTCTTTCTGCTCATTGTTGTTGCCGATCATGTTCAGCCAACGCGCCAATTTGGCCGCCGGAATTGCCATGATGCCAGTGTTTATTTCATTGATGAGTAGTTGCTGCGCATTGGCATCGCGGTGCTCGACGATTGCTTCCACTTGCGCAAGGTCATTGCGAATAATCCGCCCGAGACCATGGGGTTCGGGTGTAACAACAGTTAGCAGGGACAGAGTATCCGGACCGCATTGCGCGATGAGATCTTGTAGTGTGGCTTCGCTGATCAGGGGTACATCACCAAACAGCACCAGCACCTGATTGTCGTCGGTAGTGATATCAATCTCACTTATGGCCTGTTGCACGGCGTGGCCCGTGCCAAGCTGTTCGGACTGGGTTACCCAGTTCAAACTGCTCAATGGGCTATTGGCGAAATGGGCTTCGATAGCGTCGGCGCCAAACCCCACGACCACATGCATATTATTGGGGTTGAGCTTGCTGGCGGTGGTCAACACGCGCTCAAGCATGGCTTGGCCGCCAATACTGTGTAGTACCTTGGGCTGACTTGAGTACATGCGAGTACCTTTACCCGCCGCTAAAACGACAACTTCCATATTCTGCTTAGTGCTCTTCAGGTTGATACGTAGCTCAAAAGAGTACCAAAAAAAAAGGTAGCTAGTGCTACCTTTTTCTTACGCGTTTGATCACCAGGATCAGTGCGAATTATTTACAGCTTTTTCAACTGGCGCAGGGCACGCAGTTGCGCTGAAGCTTCCGCCAATTGAGCAGCTGCGGATGAGTATTCAAACTCGGCGCCTTGGTTGGCAATGGCGCGTTCAGCATCGGCCTTGGCTTCCAGTGCCGCTGCCTCGTCCATGTCGTCCGCGCGCAGAGCCGTATCAGCCAGTAGTGTTGCCACTCCGCGCTGTACTTCAAGGTAACCGCCGGAGACATAAAATACTTCTTCTTCACCACCTTCCAGGATCAGGCGAACCGGTCCGGGAATCAGGCCAGTAATCAAAGGTGCGTGACCAGGGGCAATACCCAAATCGCCCAGTGTGCCAGCGGCAACGACCATCTCAACTTCACCTGAGAAGATACTTTGCTCTGCGCTCACGATGTCACAATGCATTGTTGAAGCCATTTAGTCTGTTCCTTTACGCATCAAGCGTGTATTTCGGTTGGCTGCGTCGTTGACGACACAGCACTTGATCAGTCGAGTAATCAGAAGTTAAGTCAGGCAAAACCTGTCTCTATTTGTTCTTCAGTTTCTCAGCTTTCTCTACCGCTTCTTCGATGGTACCTACCATGCTGAAGGCCTGTTCTGGCAGGTGATCGTAGTCGCCCGCAAGAATGCCTTTAAAGCCGGCAATCGTGTCTTTCAGAGATACGTACTTACCAGGTGCGTTGGTGAATACTTCCGCAACGGTAAACGGCTGGGACAGGAACTGGGAGATCTTACGCGCGCGGGCAACAGTCTGCTTGTCTTCTTCAGACAGCTCGTCCATACCCAGAATCGCAATAATGTCTTTCAATTCTTTATAGCGCTGCAGTACGGTCTGTACGCCACGCGCTGTTTCGTAATGCTCGGTACCGATAACCAGTGGGTCGAGCTGACGTGATGAGGAATCCAGTGGATCCACCGCCGGGTAAATACCCAACGAGGCGATATCACGTGACAGTACAACCGTCGCATCAAGGTGAGCAAACGTGGTTGCCGGTGACGGGTCAGTCAAGTCATCCGCAGGTACATACACAGCCTGGATCGAAGTAATAGATCCGGTCTTGGTGGAAGTAATACGTTCTTGCAGGGCGCCCATCTCTTCGGCCAGTGTTGGCTGATAACCTACCGCAGAAGGCATACGGCCCAGCAGTGCTGATACCTCGGTACCGGCCAGTGTGTAACGGTAGATGTTGTCAACGAACAACAGTACGTCACGGCCTTCGTCACGGAATTTCTCCGCCATGGTCAAACCAGTCAGGGCAACACGCAGACGGTTACCGGGTGGCTCGTTCATCTGACCGTAAACCATCGATACTTTTGAGTTGCTGAAATTCTCAACGTCAACAACGTTGGATTCCTGCATCTCGTGATAGAAGTCGTTACCTTCACGAGTACGCTCACCAACTCCGGCAAATACAGACAAACCGGAGTGGGCCTTGGCGATGTTGTTAATAAGCTCCATCATGTTAACGGTCTTACCAACACCGGCACCACCGAACAGACCAACTTTACCACCCTTGGCGAACGGACATACCAGGTCGATAACCTTGATGCCGGTTTCCAACAGCTCGTTGGTCGCTGAAAGCTCTTCGTAAGTAGGAGCGGCACGGTGAATCGGCATACGCTCTTTCTCACCGATAGGGCCACAATCATCGATCGGGCGACCCAGCACGTCCATGATGCGGCCAAGCGTTTCTGTACCAACCGGTACGGAAACTGGTGCACCACTGTCGGCTACGTTCAAGCCGCGCTTAAGACCTTCCGTGGAACCCAGGGCAATAGTTCGCACTATGCCGTCACCCAGCTGTTGTTGCACTTCCAGTGTGACTTCAGTGTCATCAACTGTCAGGGCGTCATAAACCTGGGGTACGGCGTCTCGTGGAAATTCCACGTCGATAACAGCACCAATAATTTGTACGATTCGACCGCTACTCATGTCCGGTTCCTCTTAAATTCTCGCTAGTCTTTCTAGGCAATCTAAAGTGTGTAAATTAAATTCGTTTGTCGTTGTGAGCTGATAATCAGACGATTAAACCGCTGCTGCGCCGCTCACAATTTCTGACAGTTCCTGAGTAATGGATGCCTGGCGCGCTTTGTTATAAACCAGTTCCAACTCTTCAATAATGTCGCCAGCATTGTCGGTGGCGTTCTTCATCGCCAACATACGTGCCGCTTGTTCACAGGCGTTGTTTTCAACCACTGCCTGATAGACCTGGGATTCGATGTAACGCGAGAGCAGGCCTTCCAGCAATTCTTCGGCATTCGGCTCGTAGAGATAATCCCAGGGTAATGCTTGATCGTATTCTTCACTCGGTGGCAGCGGTAACAACTGCGCAACCGTGGGCTGCTGTGTCATGGTGTTAACGAAGGTGTTGCAGACCAGATTGACCTGATCAATGTCTCCGTCTTCAAACTTCTTCAACATGACTTGCACTGCGCCGATGACATCTTCCAATTCTGGAGACTCACCAATATTTCGCTGTGCCGCGACGACATTGCCGCCGTAGGAGTTGAAGAAACTGGCGGCTTTGGCGCCAATCACACACACATCCACGCCAACACCTTTGTCTGCCCACTGCTTCATGGATGCAACAGTGGCTTTGAACAAGTTGATGTTCAAACCACCACATAAACCACGGTCAGTAGAGACAATGATGTAGCCGATTCGTTTTACTTCGCGAGTATCGAAAAAGTGATGACGATACTCGGAAGAGGCGTTCGCAATATGGCCAATCACAGAACGGATGCGTTGGGCGTAGGGCTTGCCTACTTCCATGCGATCCTGTGCTTTGCGCATTTTGGACGCCGCAACCATTTCCATGGCGCTGGTGATCTTCTGAGTATTTTTAATACTCGAGATCTTGGATCTGATTTCCTTACCGCCTGCCATTGTGAGTTATTGCCTTCGTTTTAATGAATTAGTAAACCAAATGCTTTAGTAAGTCGCTTACCAGCTCTGGGTAGACTTGAAAGTCTCAACGGCTGACTTGAACTGCGCTTCGATATCGTCGTTCCAGTCACCAGACTCATTGACCTTGGCCATCAGGTCGGCTTGCTCGCTGTTCATGTAGCTCAGCAGCGCAGCTTCGAAGTCGAGAATCTTGTTCAGCTCAACATCCTTCAGGTAACCACCGTTGGCGGCGTAAATGGAAACACCCATTTCCGCAATCGACAGTGGCGAGTACTGCTTCTGCTTCATCAGCTCAGTAACGCGCTGACCGTGTTCCAACTGGGAACGAGTCGCTTCGTCGAGGTCAGAAGCAAACTGGGCAAAAGCCGCCAGCTCACGATACTGGGCCAGAGCGATACGAATACCACCACCCAGCTTCTTGATAATCTTGGTCTGTGCCGCACCACCTACTCGAGACACCGAAATACCCGGGTTCATCGCCGGACGAATACCGGAGTTGAACAGGTCGGTTTCGAGGAAGATCTGACCATCGGTAATAGAGATCACGTTGGTCGGTACGAATGCGGAGACGTCACCAGCCTGGGTTTCAATGATTGGCAAAGCGGTCAAAGAACCGGTCTTGCCCTTCACCTTACCTTCAGTGAACTTTTCTACGTAATCAGCGTTAACGCGGGCAGCACGCTCGAGCAAACGTGAGTGAAGATAGAAAACGTCACCAGGATAGGCTTCACGACCCGGTGGTCGACGCAGCAGCAGGGAAATCTGACGATAGGCCCAGGCTTGCTTGGTCAGGTCATCATAAATAATCAGGGCGTCTTCACCGCGGTCACGGTAGTACTCACCCATGGAGCAACCAGAGTAAGGGGCAATAAACTGCATGGACGCCGGGTCGGAAGCGGAAGCGGCTACAACCACTGTGTATTCCATGGCGCCGTGTTCTTCCAGTTTATGTACCACGTTGGCAATAGAGGAGGCCTTCTGACCAACCGCCACGTAGACACACTTAATGCCTTTGCCTTTCTGGTTGATAATCGTGTCGATTGCGATCGCAGTCTTACCCACCTGACGGTCACCAATGATCAGCTCGCGCTGACCACGACCAACAGGCGTCATGGCGTCGATAGATTTCAGACCGGTTTGAATCGGCTGATCAACAGACTGACGAGCAATTACGCCAGGTGCCACTTTTTCGATCGGATCTGTCATTTGCGCATTGATCGGGCCCTTGCCATCGATCGGCTTACCCAGTGCGTCAACAACGCGGCCTTCCAGTTCTGGACCGACCGGTACTTCAAGAATTCGTTGTGTACAGCGACAGGTCTGACCTTCTTTCAGCTTGAGGTAGTCACCCAGGACTACGGCACCGACCGAGTCACGCTCGAGGTTCAACGCCATACCATAGATGCCGCCTTCGAACTCGATCATCTCGCCGTACATCACATCGGCCAGGCCGTGGATGCGGATAATGCCGTCAGATACGCTGACAATGGTGCCTTCATTTTTGGCTTGCACCGACACATCCAGCGACGAGATTCGCTGCTTGATAATTTCACTGATTTCGGATGGATTCAGTTGTGACATGCTTGTTTCCTTTGTTCCTGACTCGTTCAGGAATTCATTGATTCAGCTAACTTGGCGAGCTTGCCCCGGACCGAACTGTCGATGACTGTGTCACCGGCGCGAATAATCGCACCACCTATCAGTGACTGATCGACTTTCGTCGCTAACTTGATTTCCCGTTGCAGGCGGGACTTGAGTGCGTCGGCCAGTTTAGTAGCCACTGACTCACTCACTGCAAATGCGGTCGTGATCTCAACGTCCAGTGATTTTTCCTGCTGGGCTTTGAGGTTTTCATACAGCTCGGCGATTTGTGGCAACAACGTCAGACGCTTGTTGTCTGCCAGCAGACGAATAAAGTTCTGGCCTTTTTCGTCGAGCTCGTCACCACACACATCGATAAACGCCTGTGCAACTTGCTCTGATGACAACGCAGGTGAAGCCAGCAATTCTTTCACTGCCGACTGACTGGCGACAGCACCGGCCAAACCGGTCATGGTTGACCACTTATCGAGAGCGTTGTCTGACAGCGCTACTTCGAAAGCCGCTTTCGCGTAAGGTCGTGACAGTGTAGTTAATTCGGCCATAGTCTTGTCTTAGCTTCCTGCGATTACAGTTCTGAGGCGAGTTTGTTAAGCATTTCTTCGTTGGCTGCCTGATCCACAGATTTCTCTAGAATCTTTTCAGCGCCGGCGATCGCGATAGAAGAAACCTGAGCGCGCAAGTGTTCTTTGGCGCGATTGATTTCCTGTTCGATCTCGGCGTTGGCACCCGCAATGATACGCTTACCTTCTTCTCGCGCCTGCTCTTTGGCTTCTTCGACAATTTGGTTTGCACGCTTGTTGGCTTGATCGATCAACGCCGCGGCTTCCACCTTGGCATCTTTCATCTGGTCGGCAGACTCAGCTTGTGCCTTCTCGAGATCGACTCGGGCACGCTCTGCTGCTTCAAGGCCATCAGCAATTCGCTTCTGACGCTCTTCCAGAATGGCAACGATGGGTGGCCATACGTACTTCATGCAAAACCAGACAAAGAAGAAAAAAGCGATACTTTGTCCGAAAATTGTAGCGTTAAGATTCATGAAGGTTTCCCTGGATAACTGATTGAATAACTAAGCGAGTCCTGCCTGTTTAATCGCAGGACGAAAAATGCTGACAGTTATACAAACGGATTTGAGAAGATGAACAGGAACGCCATACCCACACCAATGATGGAGATTACGTCCACGAACGCTGCAACCAGGAAGAACTGCGTCTGCAGTTTAGGTGCTTGTTCTGGTTGACGGGCTGAACTCTCGATCAGTTTGCCACCCAGGTTACCGAAAGCGACGGCTGTACCGGCACCACAAATTCCGAAAATGATTGCGGCAGCCAGCAGTGAGAAAGCCTGTACTGTTTCCATTTTTGTCTCCGTTTTTTAACAAATAGTCAGTAGTAAAGTGAATTTAAGATTAATGATGTGAGTGTGCCTGGTTGAGATAGACGATCGTCAACATCATGAATAGGTATGCCTGCAGTGTAATAACCAGAATATGGAATACAGCCCAGCCAAAGTGTAGAGGGAGTTGGTACCAACCCAGCAATGCGATTACCAGGAAGATCACCTCACCTGCGAAGAAGTTGCCGTACAGTCGCAGGCCAAGCGATACTGGTTTCGCCAGGAAGCCCGGTAGTTCCAACAATAAATTTAGAGGTACAGCCCATTTACCAAAAGGCTGGAAAGCAAATTCACCAAGGAATCCACCCAACCCTTTCATTTTGATACTGTAGAAGATAATCAGGAAGAACACGCTGATGGCAAAACCCATAGTGATATTCAAATCAGTTGTGGGAACAGCCTTAAAGTACAAATGGCTGTCGCCAGCTACTGTTTGAGCCAATAGTGGAATCCAGTCTACTGGAATAATATCCATGGTGTTCATCAGGAATATCCAGCAGAAAATGGTCAGCGCCAATGGTCCAATCAAATTATTCTTGTGATCGAAGCTGCTGTTAACGCTGTTCTGCACCATCTCAACAATGCTCTCGATGATGTTCTGGAACATGCTGGGGTTTTCAACCGTGGCGTTCTTGATGCAAAAGCGGAAGACGCCCACAAAGAGTAGACCCAGAAGCACAGAGATCAACATAGTGTCGACATTGATCGCCCAGAAGCCCATGGCATCTGCTTCTTCTACTGAGTGAGCAAACCCCCAAGTACCATCTTCGGTTCTGCCATATCTCAGGAAGCCCAAGTGGTGGGATACGTATTCCGTAGCTGTTTGTGCTACTTCTGCGCCTTCTGGTCCAGCTGATGCCATAATCTTTTAAAGTCCTTTGATTATCTCTTCACTTGACTGATCGGGCCGTCGCGGACCGACAAAGACAGTTAAGACAATAAAGAATGTTGCCTGTTAAAAATGTTCGCTCTTGTGAGGTTCTGGTTTAACGCGGTGACTGCGTGTAGGCACTGACCGCTTTGATCGTTGCCCACATCCCTACCAGGTAAACCAATACATAGCCCGCTAATACGAAAGCTGGCAGCGCCACACTTACGTAAATAAACGTCAGCGCAAATCCGGCGCCGCTTAGAAGAATCTTAAATGCCTCTCCCATATAAAATTCTTTGAGGATTTTTCGCGATGCTGTTGCCCCCAAATGGCGAAATGCCTTGATCGTAAAGACCGCATTCGCTATCAGGCAAATAGCACCACCGAGACCAATCGAAATGGCCATCGGTACACCCGAAAAACCCCAGGCAATTGTTGCCAAGACAATAGTGGCAACGCATTGACCAATAATGATGTTATAGATGGAAGGAGCTTTTATGGAGTTCACGTTGGTTAACACTTACGTTAGCTCGAAAGGTTTCAACAGGCTTTTATCGCTGCCCGAATCTGACCTGTGACCCCACTAAATTACGACCACTGCCACCCAAAGCACGCGCATTATAGGGACTTTGTAATGTGCAATCAACTACGTTGGGTTTCTAGCTAATATGGGACAAGATACCGTCCAATTCATCCAAACTGTTGTATTTTACCACCAGTTTTCCCCGCCCTTTGGCGGTATGCTGGATGAGAACCTTGGCCCCCAGCTTGTCGGCCAGATTGTCTTCGAGATTTTTAATATCCGGATTCACAGCCTGCTTGGTCTGCGCGCCCTGATTTTTGGCTTCGCTGGTCATCTTGCGTACCAGCGCTTCAGTTTGCCGGACTGACAAGCCACGACCCACGACAGCGCGCGCAGCAGCCGACTGCTCGTCATAAGGCAGGGCAAGCAGGGCCCGGGCATGCCCCATCTCCAAATCGCCGTGCTCGAGCATGCGGCGCACGTCGACGTTCAAGGCCATCAGGCGCATCAGGTTAGTCACAGTCGTGCGCGATTTACCCACGGCGTCAGCGACTTCCTGCTGAGTCAATTCGAATTCATCCTGCAGACGCTTGAGCGCCATGGCTTCTTCAATCGGGTTAAGGTTTTCGCGCTGAATATTCTCGATCAGCGCCATGGCGATAGCCGCTTCATCGCCCACTGGCTTGATGATGGCCGGGATCTTGTCCAGGCCGGCCAATTGACTGGCGCGCCAGCGACGCTCACCAGCGATGATTTCGTACTTATCAGCAGAAATCGGGCGCACAACGATGGGCTGCATGACGCCCTGCTTCTGAATTGAGTTAGCCAGATCCTGCAAGGCTTCCTCATGCATGTCAGTACGGGGCTGGTATTTCCCACGCTGGATCAGCTCAATCGGGATATGGCGTAAAGCGCCGTCTGTGTTGTCCACCGCTGATTCGTTGCCATCAGTTGGCACTGCTGGTGTGGATTTGCCCAGCAGGCTGGCCATCGAGGACGAACTGCCTCCAGAGAGCAGTGCATCCAGGCCTTTGCCGAGTTTTCGCTTGTCTGTCATGAATCGTTTCGCCCGAATTCTTTTAGGGTGATTGGCTAGCCAGTTTGCCAGCTTCATCATTACGACGCAGCATTTCACCAGCCAGCGCCAAATAGGCTATTGCCCCACGTGATTGCCGATCATAGGCGATCACCGGTTTACCGTAACTGGGGGCTTCGGCCAGTCGCACATTGCGTGGCACCACGGTGCGATACACCGCGTCGCCAAAATAATCGAACAATTGACCATTCACTTCGCTGGTCAATTTGTTCCTTGGGTCATACATGGTACGCAAAATACCCTCGATGCGCAGATCGGGGTTTAACCGGTCTTTAATGGCACCGATGGTATCCATCAAGGCAGAAAGCCCCTCGAGCGCATAGTACTCACACTGCATGGGAATCAACACGCCGGTGGCCGCAACCAGCGCATTCACGGTAATCATGTTTAGTGACGGTGGGCAGTCAATAACAATGTAGTCATAGCGATCCGCGATCTTCTGCACGATGTGACGCAGACGATGTTCGCGCCCATCGACATTCATTAATTCGACTTCGGCCGCCACGAGGTCGCCATTGGCTGGCAACAAATCGTAGTCTGCCCCTTCAGGTTTAACGACCACGTCATCGAACTCACTGGTTTGTACCAGCAAGTCATAAATGGAGTATTCGAGTTCCGATTTATTGACGCCAGATCCCATCGTGGCGTTGCCCTGGGGATCCATATCAATCAGCAAGACGCGCTTGCGGGTGACCTGCAGCGACGCAGCAAGATTGACCGACGTTGTGGTCTTGCCTACTCCACCCTTTTGATTTGCCACTGCCAGAACTTTAGTCACGACTTATTCCCTGTTCCCGCTTGTGTGTCACTGCTGCGCATGTGTCTGTCTATGCATTAGTTTAACCGCAATCAGGTGCCGCTCCGAATCATTTCCAGGAATGGTCAGTTGATGGGTAGCAATAAGTTCCGGAGTCGCCGTTAAGTCAGTCTTGTTATTGGTGATCACGATCGAGGTCAACTCTTCAATCTCAGCATTGGGAAATCGGCCTTTCATAGCCAATAACTGTGCACCATCAAGGAAGAACGACTGCGCTTTGATCAGTACCTCAGCCAGTGAGGCGAAAGCGCGACAAGTCACAATATCAATTTGCCCCGGACTTTGATAGTGCTCGACTCGACAATTTTCGATAGTGATATTGTCGAGTTGCAGCGCCAGCTGGACTTGAAAAAGAAAACGCGTTTTCTTGCCATTGCTGTCCAATAGCACAAAGTTTTTATCAGGATTTAGCACTGCTAACGGTATACCAGGAAAGCCTGCACCGGTGCCAATGTCGAGAATATTCTCACCATCGAGATACGGTTGAATCGCCAGGCTGTCGAGAAAATGTCGCGACACCAATTGATTTAACTCACCACCACTGACCAGATTAAACGCGCTATTCCACTTTAACAGCAGCTCATGATAGCGAAGTAATAGTTCAAGTTGTGCAGCGCTACACTCTAACCCGAGTGTCTCGATACCTGCAGTCAGCGCCGTTTGAAAGGTTGAAGTCATGTCAGTGGCTGGAACCGGATAGAATCAGTTCGAGTTTTATCCTGCCTTGCGATCCGGGCCACGATGTTTTTTCAGATAGATGAGCAGCAAAGAAATTGCCGCCGGTGTCATGCCGGGAATTCGTGACGCGCGGCCAATGCTTTCTGGCTGCGCGGTGATCAATTTTTGCTTGAGCTCATTGGATAAGCCCTGCATTTGCGAATAATCCAGATCAGCTGGAATTACCGTGTTTTCCTGTTTCTTGAGACGTTCTATCTCTTCGCCCTGGCGATCAATGTAACCTTGATACTTGATCTGTATTTCGGATTGCAGTTCAGCCTGGCTGTTGTTTCTGCACAATAGTGAATCAGGATTACCGGCATCACCATCGCTGACAAACCTCTCTTGAAAAGCTGTCTCTATTTCAGAGGCGTCAGTTGTCTCTTTTTTATCATCAAGCTCACGATTGGAATTTGCCGCTTGCATTAACTTGCCAAACTCAACACCTGGACGCGCCAGCAAGTCGGCCAGTGAATATTCGCGGCTGAGCGGTTTTTCCAAAAGCTGGTTAATGGCTGTAGCCTGTTCGCTTTTGGGTTGAATCCAGGTAGCGCGCAGAGATTGTAATGTGCGTTCCACTGCTTCCATCTTGCGATTGAAAAATGTCCAGCGGGCGTCATCCACCAGCCCGAGTTTTCTGCCTGCTTCGGTGAGGCGAATGTCCGCATTGTCTTCCCGTAGCGTTAACCGGTATTCAGCGCGGCTGGTAAACATGCGATAGGGCTCGTTAGTGCCCAATGTAATCAGGTCATCAACCAACACGCCGATGTAGGCCTGGTCTCTGCGTGGGCACCAGGAATCCATGCCGCGCACGGCCAGCCCGGCATTCAATCCCGCTAGCAAACCTTGTGCACCGGCTTCTTCGTAGCCTGTCGTGCCGTTGATCTGGCCCGCAAAATACAGCCCTTCAATAAACCTGGTTTCCAATGAATTTTTCAAATCTCGAGGATCAAAAAAATCATACTCGATGGCATAGCCGGGGCGAGTGATATGCGCATTCTCGAACCCCTTGATGTTATGCACCATCGCCACTTGCACATCGAAAGGCAGGCTTGTGGAAATGCCATTGGGATAAAGCTCGTGGGTATTAAGCCCTTCCGGTTCAACAAAAATCTGGTGTGATGACTTGTCAGCAAAACGCATGACCTTGTCTTCGATTGACGGGCAATAGCGTGGCCCAGTGCCTTCGATAATACCGGTGTACATTGGTGAGCGGTCCAACCCACCACGAATGATCTCGTGACACTGTTCGTTCGTTGCCGTGATGTAGCAATTGACCTGTTGTGGGTGTTCGCTCTCCTGCCCCAGAAACGACATTACCGGCAAGGGTGTGTCGCCAGCTTGTTCCTGCATGACAGAAAAATCCACGCTGCGGGCATCGATACGAGGTGGCGTTCCGGTTTTTAACCGATCAACTCGAAATGGCAGGGCACGCAAGCGCTGCGCCAGGGCAATCGAGGGTTGATCTCCAGCACGACCACCGGCGGAATTTTCCAGCCCGATGTGAATCTTGCCCCCCAAAAACGTCCCTGTAGTCAAAACGACTTTGCTTGAACGGATGCGCAGGCCCATCTGGGTGATCACACCAGCAACGCGATCATTGTCGATAATCAGGTCGTCGACGCCCTGCTGGAACAGGTCCAGATTGGCCTGGTTTTCCAGAATTTCCCGGATCGCCGCTTTGTACAACACGCGGTCAGCTTGCGCTCGAGTGGCCCGCACTGCGGGGCCCTTGCTGGCATTGAGAATGCGAAACTGAATCCCGGCCTGATCCACGGCTTTGGCCATGGCGCCGCCCAGCGCATCGATTTCCTTGACCAGATGGCTCTTGCCAATGCCGCCAATTGCCGGGTTGCAGGACATTTGCCCGAGAGTCTCGATGCTGTGTGTAATCAACAACGTTTTGACGCCTTGCCGGGCGCTGGCTAGCGCGGCTTCTGTGCCGGCGTGGCCACCGCCGACTACGATTACGTCGTATTGCTGATTGAATTCCATGGTGTTTTTGCTGATTTTAGGCCGTTTGACCGGCTTCGTGGATTCAGGGGCTGAGCAGTATAAAGATTTGCTCAGAAAAATAAATCAATACTTCCAAGGCGTTACTGTAACTCAATTCTTTAAAAACCGGTGTTTATAACTAATTAAAAATACTAAGTAATTAAATAAAGTAAATAGAGATAGGGTATAGATGTTGATATTAATGGTCAGCGACTTTTCTGTGGGTAACCGTATTTAGTGCCATGATTTCATGGTTTTAGAACAAGTATAAGCAGGTGGACAAGCCCTTGGCAGACGGGGTTAAAAGCCGGTATGTCTTGTACATTAAATTACCGGCCCGAAAACGGCCTATTTGTTATTCATAACTGTCCCGGTTTAATCCACTGCTCAGGCGTATTCATACACAGTTTGTTAGTAGCTGGTGCTGTTTGCGGCTAGACTTGTCTGTGTCTTCTTTTATAGCTGTTATTTTCCAACACAAAAATTGCTGAAAATCTCCCCGAGCAAATCATCGCTGCTCACCTCCCCAGTAATCTGACCCAATTCCCGCTGGGTAAGCCGCAGATCTTCAGCAATCAGCTCTAAAGGCGCATGGTTGCTCACCCCACCAGCGGCTGTGTTGAGATAATTATGGGCACTGGCCAAGGCATCCAGGTGGCGTTTGCGAGCGACAAAGACGCCTTCTTCATTGGCGGTAAACCCCACAAGATCTTGCAAACGGGATATCAACAGTTCTATCCCCAACTGTTGCTGTGCCGACAGGTGGATAACACTCAGGGTAACCCCTTGATAATCTGTTGATTGCATGTGGGGTTCTACCCCGGGGCGCAGATCGATCTTGTTGGCAATGAGTGTTGTGCGTCGCAGAACTGATTTGGCATTCTCGTCGGACAATTCATCAAGGGCCAAAACAGACAGCTGTTCAGCCCAGTTTTCTGTCTGATTACTGTCGACAACCAACAGAATTTGATCGGCCTGCGTCATCGCTGCACGGGCTCGGCGTACCCCTTCTTGCTCAACCGGATCGTCACTGTCACGTAATCCAGCGGTGTCGGTGACATGAATCGGCAGTCCGTTCAGATTGATTTCCTGGCGTAGCAAGTCTCTTGTCGTGCCGGCGATCTCAGTGACAATGGCTGAATCCTGGCCCGAGAGAGTGTTGAGCAAGCTCGATTTGCCGGCATTGGGTTGCCCGGCAATCACCACATTAATACCTTCTTTGAGCAAGGCGCCCTGCTCGGCGCGCTCGAAAATAGTCTGCAAGGCGGCTAGCGAATCCTGAATAGCTGTACCGACTCCGGTGTCTGACATGACATCGATATCCTCATCAGAAAAATCGATTGCCGCTTCGACGTTGACGCGAATAGCGGTAATGGCGGCAACCAATGAGTGAATCTGGCGGGAAAACTCACCTTGCAGTGTACGCATCGCCGAACGCCGAGCCTGTTCAGAGCTGGCATCAATCAAATCGGCAATGGCTTCAGCTTGCAGTAAATCGATCTTGTTATTGAGGAATGCCCGTTCTGAAAATTCCCCTGCTCTGGCGAGCCTGGGACCAAGAGACTGTACTCTGTTCAGTAAGGCGGTGAGTACTTGCGCGCCGCCGTGGCCCTGTAACTCAAGCACGTCTTCGCCAGTAAATGAGTTGGGCCCGGGGAAAAACAGCGCCAGGCCTTGATCAATAATAGAGCCGTCGGCATCGCGAAAATTACTGTAGTGAGCGAAACGGGGTTCGGGGAGCTTGCCAATTATGGCACTGGCGACAGCGGCAACACCGTCACCGGATATACGGATGATGCCGACACCACTGCGCCCTGGAGGCGTGGCTATGGCGCAGATAGTGTCATTGTCGATTTGGGACATGGCAAGCTTAATCGCTAAGGGGCAGCCGCCAGCATCTGCCCGGGGTCAGGTGGCCTTTTTAGCCTTGGCGGCGTATTCAGCTTCAATCTTACGCGTGATATACCACTGTTGCGCAATACCCAATACACCGTTGGTCAGCCAGTAGAGTACCAGGCCAGCCGGGAACCATAAGAATAAAACAGTCATCATGATTGGCATTAGCTGCATGACTTTGGCTTGCATTGGATCTGCTGGCGCCGGGCTGAGTTTGGTCTGGAAGTACATGGAGGCACCCATGAGTAGCGGCAGCACAAAGAACGGGTCGCGTACTGACAAGTCCTCCAGCCACAGGAAGAATGGAGCGTGGCGCAATTCAACGCTCTCCATCAGTACCCAGTACAGGGCGATAAACACTGGCATCTGAACCAGCATGGGTAAGCAACCACCAAAAGGATTGATCTTCTCTTTCTTGTATAAATCCATAGTGGCTTTCTGCAGCTTCATGCGGTCGTCGCCATAACTCTCTTTGAGTTGCTGCATCTTGGGCATCAGGCGGCGCATACCTGCCATGGATTTGTATTGTGTCTCCGACAGCTTGTAGAACAAGGCTTTGACACAGAAGGTCAGCAGAATAATGGACACGCCGTAGTTGCCGACAAACGAATTGATCTGGCGCAGCAACCAGTAAATAGGTGCAGCCAGGAACCATAGAAAGCTGTAGTCGATGGTCAGATCGAGATTGTCGGAGACTTCTGCCAGCGCGTACTGATCTTTGGGGCCGGCATAGAATTGGAAATTGTGACTACCGGTTTGACCAGGCTCTACAGTAAAAGGTGAGCTGGTGAATACGCCAAAGTATTCATTATTGTCATTGCGGCGAGCGCTGTAGCGATTGGTGGAATCAGTATTAGGGACCCAGGCAGTAATAAAGTAATGCTGGCTAAAGCCTAACCAACCGCCTGTCATTTCATGAGGGGTGACGCCGTCTTCAACGTCGTCAAATTCCCATTCGATGTAAGGGTCATCGCTGGCCGTGGTGACGTAGCCCAAATATGTACGGCCAAAACCGCCGGCGTCACTCGGGTCATCAAAATCATCTCGTTTGATCTGACCAAAAGCATTGCCTTGCCACAATGCGCCTGACTGGTTTTCAACCAGAAAAGATACATCAATCAGATAACTGTCACGTTGAAACTCAAAACGCTTGGTAATTTGCACGCCAGTATTGGTACTGGTGACAAGATCGACAGTCAGGCTTTCTTCACTATCGGATAGTGTGTAGCTGGTGGCGGCGCTGTTGTAGACAGCCCGGGCCGGTGAATCAATACCGTCACGACCGATCAATCCACTTTGTGCTGCATAGGTGCGCTGGTTATTCGGACTAAGCAGAACAAACGGATCATCAGATCCATTCAACTCGCGTAAATATTGCGGCAAGGCCAGATAGGTAATATCGCCGCCATTGAGGTCGATGTTCAACACGAGAGTATCGGTGCGGACTTCGACAATGCCGGCATCATTGTTTGCGGCGGGCGCCGGTGGTGTGCTGGTAGCAACGCTGGGTAGGTCAGCATCGTCGCTGGCTGCCGCTGGCGCTGAATTGGGTATATCAGATTGCGTGGGTGTTGCTGGTATATCCTGCTGCGTCGAGTTACTGGATTGGACGACGTTGTCACCGTTGTCGATCAGTGGCGGATAGTCTTCTTGCCATGCCAACAGCATCAAGTAAGTGATTACGGCCAGCGCTGTGTATAAAAAGAAACGAGTAAGATTCATAACAAGAAGTGTCTAGCGTCTATATATAGGTAAATTGCGTTGCAGAAATTATTTTTCTTCAACTCCAGGTACAGGGTCGTAGCCTCCGGCGTGCCAGGGGTGGCAACAGGAAATGCGACGCATCCCGAGTTTGATTCCCTTAACAGATCCGTGATGGGCGATGGCTTCTTTGGTGTATTGCGAACAGGTAGGGTAAAAACGACACTGCTGACCGATGAGCATGCTCAAGGTCAGTTGATAGAGAGTAATGAGTTTGATCAGAACGTTTTTCAACATAGTCAGCTCGATCTGGTCACCTGTGATGCTTAGTTGCCTGCCGAGAGGCATTTGGTATTCAGATCGTCCCATAAACTGGCGAGCCGATTCAGCAGTTGCTGATTGTTCAGAGTGTCAGCCTCTTTCCTGACCAGCACGATCATGTCCAGATTGGGCGAGAATTCCTGATGCCGGCGAAACCAGTCACGAATGAGTCGTTTGACCCGATTGCGCTGCACGGCTTTGGAAACATTCTTCTTGCCCACAACTAAACCTATTCTGGTGTTGTTCTGGTCATTGGTTTTAGCCAGCACCAGAAAATAACGGCAGGAGACTTTGAATTGGGAATGACTGAAGACTGCTTGAAACTCTCCGGCATTCAGCAGCCTGGATGTCTTTGGATAGCTGCTGTTTGCCACGGAACATTCACTTCTCTCATCGAGGTGGAGTGAAATGATAATTACGCTGAGAGTTTAGCGCGTCCTTTAGCACGACGGCGCTTGAGTACAAGACGGCCACCTTTGGTTGCCATCCGTGCGCGGAAGCCATGAGTACGGGCTCGCTTCAAAACGCTTGGCTGAAATGTTCGTTTCATAGCTGAATGTCCAACAATGTATGTAGTTAACAAGTTGCCGCTAACTACTGACTAAATAAAGGATTTCGAACCAAGGCGGTTCGAAAAGGAGGCGGAATTCTAGAGGTTTTACCCCAAACTTGCAACGCTCAATACGTGAGAAAACCGCAATAGTAAGTAATCTGTACTGGGTCGCTGAGCCTGCAGTGGCACAGATAATGGAATTGTTACAGGACGATAACTTGGGGCGGCCGCCCCAACCCGGAGCAGCGCTCTTACCCCAAAGTTAACCACACTTTATCCACAGATTATTTATCAACAGGTTTTTGTGTATTACCGGAAAATTACCCTTCTTAAACCCCGGTAAAACAGGCGTCAAGCTTCATAACTGGTTGAAAATAAACTAAAAAACCAGAGCCCAAAAAAACGCGACAAAAGCTTTAAAGCAGTGGATAACTTTTAGTCGTGGGACTAGAATTTCAGGCCGTTCAAGACAAAAAATATAATCCAACAGGCATGACGTAGTGGCAGAAGCAATCAGGAATTATTGGCAACAGTGCATCGACAATCTGCAGGACGAGCTTCCCTCCCAGCAATTTAATACCTGGATACGACCCCTTCAGGTACAGGCCGAACACAATACTCTTCGCGTTTTGGCGCCTAACCGCTTTATCAAGGACTGGGTGAAAGGCAAGTTCCTCCCGCGTATTCAGGAGCTGCTCATCGAACTTGGTGCAGAGAGCATCGTGGTTCAATTGGAAGTCAACAACGACCCACTATCAAGTCCGGCTGCCAGACCAGCGTCTAGTGGAGGTTCTAATACTGGTTCTAACATTGGTACTACTAGTGGAACAGAGCAAGTAACGAGCAGCCGCCATTCCAGTGCGCAGCAATACTCAACGGTAGCTCAAGAACCCACCCAACCAGCGCAAGCGGTTCAAACTGCTGCGCAAGTGGACACCGCCCCGGCGGTGCATATTCGACGCCGCGAATCGGCCCGCGGTATGGATACTATTATAGAGGGCAAACTTCGCCACCGTGGTGCGCTCAATGAAGAGAACAATTTCGACAATTTCATTGTTGGCAAATCCAACCAGCTAGCGCGTGCCGCTGCACGTCAGGTGGCAGAGAACCCGGGTTATGCCTATAACCCACTATTTATCTATGGTGGTGTGGGTTTAGGTAAAACCCATTTAATGCATGCGGTGGGCAACTACTTGCAGGCCCGCAAGCCAGGCGCCAAGGTGGTTTACCTGCATTCGGAGACCTTTGTAGCCACCATGGTTACAGCGTTACAACTCAATGCCATTAATGAATTCAAACGCTTTTATCGCTCGGTTGATGCTTTGTTGATTGATGACATTCAGTTTTTCGCCGGCAAAGAGCGTAGCCAGGAAGAATTTTTTCATACCTTTAATGCCTTACTCGAAGGTGGCCAGCAAATCATCTTGACCAGCGATCGCTATCATAAAGAGATCAATGGTCTGGAAGAGCGTCTCAAGTCGCGATTCGGTTGGGGTCTGACGGTGGCAGTTGAGCCACCCGAGTTGGAAACCCGTGCTGCGATCCTGATCAACAAGGCTGAGCTATGTAATGTGGACCTGCCCTATGATTCTGCCTTGTTTATTGCCCAGCGCTTGCGTTCCAATGTACGCGAACTCGAAGGCGCTCTGAAGCGGGTAATTGCCCACGCCAACTTCAAGGTTGAACCCATCAGTATTGATCTGATCAAGGAAGCATTGCGGGATTTGTTTGCCCTGCAAGACAAGTTGGTAACGATTGATAATATTCAGCGCTCGGTGGCCGAGTACTACAAGATAAAAATGGGGGATATGTTGTCGAAAAGGCGCAATCGCTCAGTGGCACGCCCCCGCCAGGTAGCGATGACTTTGTCCAAGGAGCTGACTAACCACAGTCTGCCTGAAATTGGCGATGCCTTTGGCGGACGCGATCACACAACAGTGCTGCATGCCTGTAAGCAAATTAACAAACTGCGACACAGCTCGATCGATATTCAGGAAGATTATAACAACCTGTTGAGATCCCTCTCCAACTAGATAAGTTGTTGATAAATAAGGAAAAGGAACAGTAAGTAATGCAATTGACGATCTCCCGAGAAGCGCTTTTACGCCCGCTGCAACTGGTCAGTGGTGTGGTAGAACGGCGCCAGACCTTACCCGTACTATCGAATGTGTTGTTGGTAGTAAAGAACAACGAATTGTCGTTGACTGGCACAGATTTGGAAGTAGAGCTGGTGGGTCGCGTGTCTATCGATGCGGCCAATGAGCCTGGCGCGGTGACTGTTCCTGCCCGCAAGCTGTTGGATATCTGTAAATCGCTGTCTGACGACGCCGAGATCGAAATGAAGCTTAACGACGCCAAGTTGCAGGTAAAGTCTGGCCGTAGCCGCTTCACCCTGACGACACTTCCGGCGACTGAATTTCCTTCTATAGAAGAAGAGCCGGACACTTTCTCCCTGACTATGTCTCAGGAGAAATTGCGCGATTTGCTGGAAAGCACCAGCTTCGCTATGGCGCAACAAGATGTTCGGTATTACCTCAATGGCATGCTGTTTGAAGTAGCCAAGGATTATCTGCGGGTCGTCGCCACTGACGGTCATCGCCTGGCGATGGAAACCTTGAATATGGATAACTCCATCAGCGAGACTCAGCAGCTTATTTTGCCTCGCAAGGGTATTACTGAATTGTCCCGTCTGCTGTCTGATGACGGCGGTGATATCGATTTGACCTTCGGGCAGAACCACATTCGCGCCAAGATTCCGGAATTTACCTTCACCTCCAAGCTGGTTGATGGCAAGTTTCCAGACTACAACCGTGTACTGCCCAAGGGTGGCGATCGCGTGATGATTGGTGATTGTCAGCTGCTGAAGCAGGCGTTTACCCGGGTGTCTATTCTCTCCAATGAAAAGTATCGCGGTGTCCGCGTCATGCTGTCGCCAAACGAGCTGCGTATTGTTGCTAATAATCCGGAGCAGGAAGAAGCCGAAGAAGTCGTTGCGGTAGAATATGATGGCGATGAATTAGAAATAGGCTTTAATGTGTCCTACCTGATTGATGTGCTGACCACTGTCTCTAGCAAGTCGATTCGCGCCACGTTGTCAGATCCCAATAGCAGCGCCCTTTTGGAAGCCAATGACGGTGAAAGCAACGCTTTGTACGTTGTCATGCCAATGCGGTTATAGGCTGGCGTCCATCACGCTGCCACCAGCATGAGTATTATTGAGTCGCTGCGCATAAACCAGGTGCGTAACATCGCGCAGCTTGAACTCGAGTGCCATCCCCAATTCACACTCATCCACGGGGAGAACGGCAGTGGTAAAACCAGTATTCTGGAAGCCATACACCTGCTGGCTAATGGACGCTCTTTTCGTACTTCAGCTACCGAATCACTGATTAATAATGACGCCAATGAAGCGGTGGTATTTGCCCAGCTAGCAGGGGGTCACAGGGTTGGCATTAGCCGGTCCCGTAATGACAAGAAACAGCTGCGGCTTGATGAGAGTGTGCAGAGCAACTGGGATGATGTGGCTCGGCTTCTGCCGGTGCTGGTTCTTGATGCTAGTGCCTTCTTGTTATTGGAAGGCGGGCCACGTGCCAGAAGACAGTTTATGGATTGGGGCGTGTTCCACGTGGAACCAACCTTCCTCACGGCCTGGCGGCGCTTCCGCAAAAGCCTAGCGAGCCGAAATCATTTGCTCAAACAACCGCGACCCGCCTTTGACCAGATTCAGGTATGGGACAAGGAGTTGATCATTGCGGCTGAGTTGGTGGATCAGTACCGGGATCAGTATTTGGCTGCCCTGCTTCCCGTGTTTCGTTCCGTATACAGTGACATAGCCGGCGAACGTGCTATGGACCTGTCGATCACTTATTATCGGGGCTGGGACGCAGAGAAATCCCTGGCCGAGGTCTTTGTTCAGTCGCGGGATATGGACTGCAAATATCGGGCTACCCAATTCGGTCCGCAGCGCGCGGACGTCACTATCAAGACCGGCAAGCACAAGGCGCTGGAAGTCTTGTCCCGTGGTCAACAAAAGCTGTTGGTCAGCGCGCTAAAAATTGCACAGGGTCAGTTGCTCGCCGATAGTAATGGTAGGCATAGTGTGTACCTGGTGGATGACCTGCCAGCGGAACTCGATCGCGAAAACCGCGAGTCTGTGCTGGCCACCCTCGCTGGTCTTAAGAGCCAATTGTTCGTTACCTGTGTGGACAAAGATTCCTTCAATTCCGGGCAGCAGAAAGCGACGGAAATGGCGTCGTTCCACGTGGAACGTGGTAAAATAAACACCTAATTCGCGCGCTCCAGGGCGTGTAATTCGGCATGTGATACGACAGGCTTCCACCTGCGACCATGCCAAATGGAGAACCGTGTATGAGTGAACAAACCCCATCAGCTTACAATTCCGATAGCATCAAAGTCCTGAAAGGATTGGACGCCGTTCGCAAGCGCCCAGGCATGTATATTGGTGATACTGATGACGGAACCGGCTTGCACCACATGGTGTTTGAGCTGGTGGACAATTCAATCGATGAGGCGCTAGCCGGTCATTGTGATCAGGTCGATGTGGTCATCCATGTTGGCGAAACAATCACCGTGTCGGACAACGGCCGCGGCATTCCCACGGAAATGCATAAAGAAGGTGTGTCCGCTGCGGAAGTCATCATGACAGTACTGCATGCTGGCGGTAAGTTTGATGACAACAGTTATAAAGTCTCTGGCGGCCTGCATGGTGTGGGCGTCTCGGTAGTGAATGCCCTCTCCGAAGAATTGAAGCTGACGATTCGTCGAGATGGCAAAGTTCACGAGCAGGTTTATCATCATGGTGTTCCTCAAGCGCCTCTGAAGGTCGTTGGCGAGACCGATTCAACCGGCACCGAGTGTCAATTCAAGCCCAGCGACGCGACATTTTCCAACGTCGAATTCCACTACGATATTCTCGCCAAAAAATTACGTGAGTTAGCGTTTCTTAACGCCGGAGTCGCCATCAAACTTACCGATGAGCGAAGCGGTAAAGAAGAGTTGTATAAATACGATGGCGGCCTTAAGGCTTTTGTTGACTACCTGAACAAGAATAAAACGCCGGTAAACAAGCTGTTTCACATGGTGGCCGAGCGCGAAGAAGACGGCATTACCGTCGAAGTGGCGCTGCAGTGGAATGATTCCTATATGGAAAACATATTCCCTTACACCAACAACATCCCCCAGCGTGATGGTGGAACGCACCTGGCTGGCTTCCGATCCGCCCTCACCCGCGTATTGAAATCCTATATTGACAAGGAGTTGGCAAATAAAAAAGGGAAAGATATTGTCGCTTCTGGTGACGATGCCCGCGAAGGCTTGACCGCCATTATTTCCGTCAAAGTGCCGGACCCTAAATTCTCTTCCCAGACCAAAGACAAGCTGGTCTCATCAGAAGTGAAAACCGTGGTGGAGCAGGAAATGGCCGCCCATTTTAATGACTACCTGATGGAAAACCCGCAAGACGCCAAATTAATCGTCAACAAGATGATCGATGCTGCCCGGGCGCGAGAAGCCGCACGGAAAGCACGGGAAATGACCCGCCGCAAAGGCGCGCTGGATGTCGCAGGCTTGCCGGGCAAGCTGGCAGATTGCCAGGAAAAAGATCCGGCATTGTCTGAAATCTACATAGTGGAGGGTGATTCAGCGGGCGGTTCTGCCAAGCAGGGTCGTAATCGCAAGAATCAGGCGATCTTGCCGCTCAAGGGTAAGATTCTCAATGTCGAGAAAGCGCGCTTTGACAAGATGCTCAGTTCGGCTGAAATCGGCACTATGATTAAAGCGCTCGGCTGCGGCATCGGTAACACGGAATTCACACCGGAAAACCTGCGCTATCACAGCATTATTATCATGACCGATGCCGACGTTGATGGTTCCCATATTCGCACTCTGTTGCTGACATTTTTCTTTCGGCAAATGCGCGAGCTGGTCGAGCGGGGCCATATTTTTATCGCCCAGCCTCCCCTGTTCAAGATTCGCAAAGGCAAGCAAGAACAGTATCTGAAAGACGAAGCTGAGCTGCGCAATTACCAAACCCAGATTGCTCTGGAAGGTGCGAGCTTGCACGTAAACGCCACAGCGCCAGGCATTACCGATGATTCTCTGGAATCTCTGGTCAATAAGTACAACCGGGCCTATGCCATTATCAGCCGCCTGGCCCGCCTCTATCCGACCGAAGTGCTGGAGGCGATGATATATACCGAGCGGCTGGAAGAAGAGTTGTTGAAAGACACCAAGGCAGTCACTGAATGGTCGGCCAAGCTCATCGAAAGTCTTGCCACTATTCACCCGACAGTTGGCAAGAATTATGTCTTCGACGTCGTCGAAGACCGCGAGCGTTCCCTGTCACTGCCAGTGGTGAAACATAGCCTGCATGGCCTGGAACGCCCCTACACCTTCAATCAGGATTTCTTCCATTCAGGTGAGTACCGCGCTTTAGCCGATCTGGGTGAAACACTGGATGGTTTGATTGAACCCGGTGCTTATGTGCAGCGCGGTGAACGCAAAGAGGATATTGCTAATTTTTCTGAAGCGATCGAATGGTTGACGAAAGACGCCATGAAGGGCCATTACTTGCAGCGTTATAAAGGGCTGGGAGAAATGAATCCGGAGCAGCTTTGGGAAACTACCATGAACCCGGAAACCCGTCGCATGTTGCAGGTGACTATCGATGATGCGATCGGTGCGGACCAGCTGTTCAACACCTTGATGGGTGATCAGGTCGACCCACGCCGTGAGTTTATTGAGGAAAATGCGCTGGCTGCGCAAAACCTCGATATTTAGTCTTGCTCTGACATAAGCGCAACGCGCTGCCGGACCCACTGTTCGGCAGCGTCGGTCAGGGCATTGGCATCACCACTATCGGTTGCCATCGGTTCACCAATCTCCAGAGTGATAACGCCCGGGTACTTCAAAAACTGCCGCGGCGGCCAGCAATGCCCGGTGCGTAGTGCAATCGGAATAATCGGTACTCCGGCGGCTACTGCCAACTTGGCTCCACCGCGCGAAAAGTGTTTTACCTCATCCACATGCGCACGCGTGCCTTCGGGAAAAATAATCACCGAATAACCATCGCGTAACCGTTGCACCCCTTGTTTCAGGATTGACTTGCCGGCATCTCTTGGTTTGCTGCGATCAATTGCAATGGGCTGCAGCAAGCGCAGGGCCCAGCCCCAGAACGGAATGCGCAATAGTTCCTTTTTAAGAATCGGTGCTATCGGGAAAAACAGGCGGTAGAAACTCAGGGTTTCCCAGCTGCTTTGATGATTGGCTAATACTACCGCTGACTGCCCGGTTAGATTTTCCTGGCCTTTGATTTGCCAGCGTACGCCACAGGAAATGCGCAGCCAGTGCAATACGAATCCACACCACATAGCTGCAAAATTGTAGCGGCCCCTGGCGGGTAGCATGGGAAACAGTGTGATAAACAGCAATGACAACAATATCGTCATTGGCACATAACCGAGATAGAACAAGGCAGAGCGAATTATCAGCATAGGGTGACTGTTACCACCTAAGCCAGAATATGCTGTTGAACAGCATCGAGCAGATCTGCAAACACCGGTGTATCGCCTAGCCTATTCTCAGCAAGTTGTTCGCGGGTTTTAATACCATTGCCGCTCAACACGAGCACTGGTTGCATGGCATAGTCACGAGCGCACTGCAGATCACGCAGACTATCGCCAATAAAACAATGGCCCGGCAAACTTACACGCAACTCGGCTTCAATCTGTTGCAATAAACCGACCCCGGGTTTGCGACAAGTACAACCGTCATCAGGTCCGTGTGGACAATAGAAAATACCGGATACCAGACCACCGGCCGCTTCCACAGTCATCGCTAACTTTTGATGAATTTGTGCCAGGGTGAACGCATCGAAATAGTCGCGCGCCAACCCGGATTGATTGGTGGCTACCGCAACGAGGAATCCTGCTTGATGCAATTGCGCAATGGCTTCGATGCTACGGGGAATGGGTAACCATTCATCAGCGGACTTGATGTAGTCAGGTGAATCCTGGTTGATTACACCGTCCCGGTCCAACACTACAATCTTGTCGTGATTGGTTGCTGGCACGGGACTAATTCGCGTGCAGGTGAGAAATGTCAGCAGTGGCCAGAAACAGTTTGCGCAGGCGCGATAATAAAGCCAGCCGATTGAGCTTTAACTGCTCGTCCTCTGCCATAACCAGAACGTCATCGAAGAATGAATCGACAGAGTCCTTCAGTTTAGCAAGCTGTTGCAGGCCTTCTTTATAATTGCCGGCCTCAAACAGCGGGCCGACTTCCAACTCGCAATCTTTAACCTCAGAAAACAGGGATTTTTCTGCTGCGTCGGTAAGTAAAGACTCGTCAACATTCGCGCTGACAGAACCGGCTTCCTGTTTGGCTAACAGATTGGAGACGCGCTTGTTGGCAGCCGCCAGCGCCGCCGCCTCATCCAAAGAGGCGAACGAGTTAACCGCCTGAATGCGGCGATGGAAATCCAGTGGCCGAGTCGGTTTGAGTACAAACACAGACTGGAATACGCCGCTGGCAATACCCTCATCGGCATACCAGGCTTTAAAGCGATCGAGCATAAAATCAAATACGCTCTCGCTGGTTTTCTCTGCCAGGTTCAAGCCTGCAAACCCTTCGGCTGAATAAGCGATACTGGCCTGTAGATCCAGATCGAGTTCTTTCTCGATAAGAATGCGGAGGATGCCCAGTGCTGAACGACGCAGTGCGAACGGGTCCTTGGAACCGGTAGGCGGTTGGTTAATGCCGAACATGCCAACTGTGGTATCGAGTTTATCTGCCAGCGCAACAATCGCACCGTTCAGTGTTTCCGGTACCGGAGCGCCGGCAAAGCGCGGCTGATACTGCTCGTTAAGGGCAATAGCCACCGCTTCGGGTTCGCCATCATTAAGGGCGTAGTAGTAGCCCATAAGACCTTGCAGTTCGGCGAACTCCCCGACCATGTTGGTGAGCAGATCGCACTTGCCAAGCTTGGCCGCGCGAGCCGCAAGCTGTGAATCTCCCCCGACCTGCTCTGCTATCCAGCTGGCCAGACGTGCGACACGGGCACTCTTGGCGCCGACACTGCCGAGCTTGTCCTGGAACTTGAGTTTTTCAAGGTCCGGGCAGCGTGATTCCAATGTCTTGTTCTTGTCCGTCTCAAAAAAGAAGCTGGCATCGGCCAGGCGCGGACGAATGACGCGTTCGTTACCCTCAACGACCTGCTGCGGGTCCTTGCTAAGCAAATTACTAACGGCAACAAACTTGGGAATAAGTTCGCCTTTTTCGTCAGTCAGACAAAAACACTTCTGATGCGACTTCATCGTTAAGATGAGTGCTTCGGGGGGCACTTCGAGAAACCGTGGATCAAAGTCACCAGTAAGAGCGACCGGGTATTCCACCAGGGCTGTGACTTCATTGAGCAGGTCGTCATCGATCATCGGTGTGGCAGACAACTTACTGCCTTCGGCTTCAACCAACTCACGGATCTGTTCGCGGCGCTTGCCAAAATCGGCGATCACCTTGCCCGGGTCTTCTAATGCAGATTCATAGTCGTCCGGCTTGCTGATGGTAATCGCTTCATTGTGCATGAAGCGGTGCCCCATTGTTGTTGCACCAGACTTGATATCAAACACGGACACAGCAACAGGCTTGTCACCAAACAGCACCAGCAGCCAGTGTACAGGTCGGACAAATTCCGCCCGCGAACTTCCCCAGCGCATGCGCTTCGGGATTGGCAGTTGCGCCAGTGCCTCGACCAGAATATTTTCCAGCAGCGCTGTGGTGGGCTGCCCTTTTTGTGTTTTTTGATAACACAGCTTTTCGACGCCGTCTTTTTCAGCGCGGGACAGATCTTCCACTTCCACGCCACAGGATTTGGCGAAACCCATGGCGGCCGGCGTTGGCTTGCCGTCATCAGCAAAAGCAGCTTGCACAGCAGGGCCAAAGCGCGTGTTTTCCTGATCCTGTTGTTGCTCATCAAGGGCTTTGATCAATACGGCGAGCCGTCGCGGCGTGGCGAAAGCTTTGCTGCTTGTAAAGTCGAGTTGCTGTTCCCGCAGTTTATCGGTCAACAGTTTCTCAAAAGCCGCCGAGAGTTTCGGCAGGGCTTTGGGAGGTAACTCTTCAGTACCCAGCTCAATTAGCAGGTCGTGTTTATTTGTGCTCACGATTTTTCCAGAAATTCTTTGCGCAAGGCTTCGGGCGCTAACGGGAAGCCCAGGGCCTTGCGGCTGTCGTAATAGGCTTGGGCAACCGCGCGAGCCAGCGTGCGGACACGCAGAATAAAGCGTTGTCGTTCAGTGACCGAGATGGCGTTGCGGGCATCAAGCAAATTGAAGAAATGCGATGCCTTGAGTACCTGCTCATAGGCGGGTAACGCCAGCCCGTTGTCGATGAGCTTTTCGCACTGCTGCTCGGCATCGTCGAAATTGCGAAACAGTAAATCGGTATCGGCGTGCTCGAAATTATAGGCGGACATCTCAACTTCGTTCTGCTTGAACACATCGCCGTAAGTGACCACGCCATTGGGGCCCTCGGTCCAGACGATGTCGTAAATGCTGTCCACGCCCTGCAGATACATGGCGATGCGCTCGATACCGTAGGTGATTTCACCACTTACCGGATGACACTCGAGACCGCCGACTTGCTGAAAGTAAGTAAACTGGGTGACTTCCATGCCGTTAAGCCACACTTCCCAGCCCAGCCCCCAGGCGCCTAATGTCGGCGATTCCCAATTGTCTTCGACAAAGCGAACATCATGAATGCTCATGTCGATGCCGAGGGCTTCCAGTGACTGTAAATACAGCGACTGAATGTTTTTCGGCGATGGCTTGAGGATGACCTGAAACTGATAGTAGTGCTGCAGGCGATTCGGATTTTCGCCATAGCGGCCGTCTGTTGGGCGGCGGCAAGGTTGCACGTAGGCTGAATTCCAGCTTTCCGGTCCGATGGCACGCAAGAACGTGGCCGGATGGAAAGTGCCGGCACCGACTTCCAGATCCAGAGGTTGCAGCACGACGCATCCGCGTTCGGCCCAAAATTGTTGTAACGCCAGAACCAGATCCTGGAACGTCAATAGGTCCTTCTGTGAGCTCACGATGATGAAATGTTCATAAAATCAAGGGGCTGCAATTATGCGCGATTCTCTTGGACTAATCCACAGCAAGGCACTCTTGAGCCGGCCCAATTCGCAGTAATCTCGTGCTGACTGGCAATTGTCATTCAGCACAATGGCACTACAATAGGCTCCTGTTTTACGAGCCCATACACGGACTCTTCGACAAACCTGATTTTGACCCTGCTCGCTGTGACCGGCACGAGGCCTGATATCGATACTCTGCGTTATTATTTACTGTTGCTGGTCCTTAAATGCCTGGCCTTCACACCACTGCCTCTTTTGCATGGGCTGGCACGCGTGGGTGGCTGGCTGACCAACACCCTGCCCAGCCGCGCCAAGTCCACCACTTACAAGAATTTGCAGACCTGCTTTGCCGATAAGTCAGATTCCGAAATTGCCGCTTTGGCGAAAGACAGCCTCAGTCATACCGTGGCTACCGCTCTGGAGATGGGCAAAGCCTGGGCCCAGCCTGTATCACGGACTATCGCGCTGGTAAAAGAACAAGACGGCTATCAGGAGTTTCTGGCAGCCGGTGAATCTGGCAAGGGCGTGATCCTGTTAGCGCCACACTTGAGTAACTGGGAAATTTTCGGGTTTTATGCCTGCCAGGATCTACCCTCGAATTTTATGTATCAACCGCCTCGCAGCCGGGCTATGGATCGACTCCTCAAAGAAGTACGGTCACGCAGTGGTGTGCAGATGGCGCCAACCAGCAGAGCCGGGGTTGCCCAGGTGCTGGCCGCATTAAAGCGTGGAGAAATGGTGGGTGTATTACCTGATCAGGTCCCGGCGGATGGCAGCGGTGAATTTGCGCCGTTTTTTGGTGAGCCGGCATACACTATGACATTGGTGAGCAAGTTGGCGCAGCGCACCGGCGCGCATGTGTTCTGCGGTTTTGCGCAACGCTTGCCGGGTGGTCGGGGATTCAAGGCGGTATTCCGGCGCGCCGATGAAGCGATATACAGCAGTGATATTGCAGCGTCACTAGCCGGCTTGAATCGCAGCGTGGAAGATTGTGTGCAATTGGCGCCAGCCCAGTATCAGTGGGAATATAAGCGTTTTCGGCGTCGACCCGATAATCAGGAATTTTATTGAATCATCAGCCCGGAAGCATGTGGGCCAGGTGTTGCGGGTCTAACGGCGCCAGAACATCGGCGTGAAGAGCACCAACAGGGTAAAGACTTCCAGCCGGCCCAACAGCATAGCCAGACAGAGAATCCATTTTGCTGTTGCTGGCAAGGCGCCATAGGTTTGCGCCACATTCTCCAGCCCAGGACCCAGATTGTTAATACAGGCGCCCACGGCACTGAAGGCTGTGATGATGTCCATGCCAGTGGCCAGCAATGCTAAAAGCATGGCCATAAAGGCCATTACATACACTGCAAAAAACCCCCAGACGGATTCGATTACCCGGTCGGAAATTACCTTCTTGCCCAATTTGACTGGAATCACAGCTTTCGGGTGAATCAGTCTCTGTACCTCACGAATGCCCTGTTTGAAAATCAGCAGAATACGCACGACTTTCATCCCGCCCCCGGTTGATCCGGCACAGGCGCCGATGATAGCGGCGTACAGCAACACATAGGGTAAAAATAGCGGCCAGGAATTAAAGTCGGCGGTGGTAAAGCCAGTGGTCGTGGCAATCGACACTACTTGAAACAGGCCTTTGATAAACGCCTCGGACATACTGGCGTAAACATCTGAATACACCAGTACCAGAATTGTAACGACGGAAACAGACAGCAGAATCAATGCATAGAATTTGAATTCTGGATCATCGAAATAACTGCGCAAGGAACGATTGCGCCAGGCCGCGAAATGTAAGGCGAAATTCACCCCGGCAATAAACATGAATACGATGGCAATCATCTCGATTGCCGGGTTATCAAAATGGCCCAGGCTGGCATCGTATGTTGAGAAGCCACCGATGGCGACAGTAGTGAAGCTGTGACTGATGGCGTCAAACAAATCCATGCCCACCAGCCAGTAGGCCAGCGCACAAATTACCGTGAGGGAAAGATAGATATACCAGAGTGCTTTGGCAGTCTCCGCCAGGCGCGGCACGAGCTTGTTATCTTTCACCGGGCCGGGGCTTTCTGCACGATAGAGCTGCATACCCCCGATACCGAGCATCGGTAAAAGTGCCACGGCTAACACAATAATACCCATGCCACCCAGCCACTGTAGTTGCTGACGATAAAACAAAATAGATTTAGGCAGCGTTTCCAGGCCAGAGATAACAGTCGCACCGGTTGTCGTTAGCCCGGACAGAGATTCGAACACGGCATCTGTGATCGACAAGGTAACTTGATCTGATAGTAAAAATGGCAAACAGCCGGCAGTACCCAGTACCGCCCAGAACAGTGTTACTACGAGAAAACCGTCGCGTGTGCTCAGGTCTTTGCGAGTACGGGCCGTAGTGGCCCACATTATAAAGCCAAGAATAAAGAGTGAGAGCATGGAATGCAGAAACGGCAACACCATGCCATCGCTATAAATCAGGGAGACAAACAACGGCGGCAGGTTGGCCAGCACGCTGAAAAACATGAGCAGTAAACCAAGAATCTTGACTGTTATAGAGGCATGCATCAGAAGAAGCTAAAGCCGACCTGGAACAGGCGTTCCACTTCCGGAATGGTTTTACGGTCAACTAAAAAGAGAATGACATGGTCATTGGTTTGCACAACAGTATCGTCATGGGCGATTAGCACTTCGTCATTACGCACGATTGCCCCGATAGTCGTACCCTCGGGCAGGTCAATATCTTCAATGGCCCTGCCGACAACTTTTGAGGTGCTTTCATCGCCGTGCGCAATAGCCTCCATGGCCTCAGCTGCACCGCGGCGCAGGGAGTGCACATTCACTACATCACCGCGACGCACGTGTGCCAACAAAGTGCCGATGGTGGCCTGCTGCGGAGAAATGGCGATGTCAATTTCGCCGCCTTGAACCAGATCAACATAAGCTGGGTTGTTAATCAGCGCCATTACTTTCTTGGCACCCAGGCGCTTGGCCAGCAGCGACGACATAATGTTAGCTTCGTCATCATTGGTCAGGGCGAGAAACACATCAGTCTCTTCGATGTTTTCGTCCATCAACAGATCGCGCTGCGAGGCTTCGCCATTGAGAACGATCGCCTTGTTGAGGTTTTCCGACAGCACTGCGCAGCGCTCAGGATTGTGCTCAATAATTTTCACCTGATAGCGCTGTTCGAGATCCAGTGCCAGTCGTGAACCGATGTTGCCGCCGCCGGCGATCATGATGCGCTTGTAGGGTTTGTCCATACGGCGCAATTCACCCATGCAGGCACGAATGTCTTTTTGTGCGGCGATGAAGAACACCTCATCGTCGGCTTCAATCACAGTAGAGCCTTCGGGAATAATGGGGCGATCTTTGCGAAAGATTGCGGCGACGCGGGTTTCAACAGAAGGCATGTGTTGGCGCAACAGACGAATCTCCTGGCCAACCAATGGACCACCATAAAAGGCCTTTACCGCAACTAACTGCACACGTCCATCGGCAAAATCGAGCACCTGCAGCGAGCCAGGCAAGTCGATCAGGCGAGCAATGTATTCCGAGACAATTTTTTCCGGGCTAATGACCACGTCAACGGCAATGCCCTGCTGACCAAACAGCTTGTCACTCACCAGATAAGAAGAAGCGCGAATGCGGCAGATTTTTTTCGGAGTCTGGAACAATGAATGGGCGACCCGGCAGGCTACCATGTTGACCTCATCGCTTTCGGTAACGGCGATGATCATGTCGGCGTCATTGCCACCGGCGCGCTCCAGCACGTCGGGATGACAGGCCTTGCCATCGACAATGCCCAGATCTATACGGTCGCGCAATTCTCGCAGTTTTTCGATATCGCTATCGACTACGGTAATGTCATTGGCCTCGTTGGCCAGGGTTTCCGCGAGCGTACTACCTACCTGGTTGACGCCGAGGATAATGATTTTCATGACTGCGGTATTCTCAGATTGCTGCCGCGACTACTGTTTGCGAAGCAGGGCGAAGTAAAAGCCATCCGTTCCATCTTGTTGGCCGGTAAGCAGCTGCTTTCCATAATTGCATTCTACTCCCCAATCGGCCGTGATGCGCTCATATTTAGCGTCTGGCGTGGAGTTTAGGAACGCTGCCAGATTGGCTTCGTTCTCCTGACGCAGGATCGAACAAGTGGTGTAGAGAAAAAGACCACCAGATTTCAGGCAAGGCCATAGCGAGTGCAGGATTTGCGTTTGCAATTCGACCAATGTCTCGACGTCTTCAAGTTGGCGCAAGACTTTGATATCGGGGTGGCGGCGAATCACGCCGGTTGCCGAGCAAGGGGCATCAAGCAGAATGCGATCGAATTCGACACCATCCCACCAGAAAGGTGTTTCGGTAATATCCGCACAGACAGTGGTAGCCTGAAGACCGAGACGTTGCAGGTTTTCCTCCAGCCGGGGCATGCGGCTGGCTTCCAGTTCAATGGACACCACTTCAGTTAGTGATGACTCACTCTCAAGAATATGACAGGTTTTACCGCCAGGCGCGGAGCAAGCATCGAGCACACGCTGGCCAGGTTGCAGATCCAGCACGCCAGGAACCAGTTGCGAGGCTTCATCCTGCACACTCACACTGCCAGTCTCAAAGCCCGGTAAGCTGGTCACCGGACAAGGCGCTGCTAGGTAGATGGCACTGTCGGACAGCAGGCCTGCTTTGGCATCGATCCCGGCGTTAGCGAGTTGCTGCAGATAGGCATCGCGTGACTGCCGAGCCAGATTGACGCGCAAAGTCATGGGTGGGCGCAGGTTGTTATTGGCCAACAGCACCTGGCTTTGCTCGGGCCAGTCCGCGGCGATGCGATCAGCCAGCCATTGCGGATGGGCGGTTTGTTGAGCGAGCGGCAAACTGGCGAGATACTCATCGAGTTCGGCGGCGCGGCGTTGATAATTTCGCAATACGGCGTTGGTCAGGCCGCGCGCCCAGGGTTTCTTCAGGCCTTTGACTGCCCCGACCGTCTCATTGATAACGGCATAGTCCGGCAGGCGCATCTCACGAATCTGATACAGGCCGATTAACAGCAGTAATTTAACGTCCTGATCTTTGGTCTTGAGCGGCTTGCTGAGTAGTTGGCCAACAATGGCATCGAGTTGAAAATACCAGCGACAGACCCCGAAACACATTTCTTGTAAAAGCGGGTAGTCTTCCCGCTCCTTGTGTTTGCTTAGTTGTGTAGTAAGTGAGCCTTTACTTTTTAGAACAGCATCGAGAATCAGTGCGGCCTGGGCCCGAGCAGCAAGAGGCTTCATGTGGCGTTGGCGGGGCTGGAGAATTGCTTGCCAGTGGCGAACAGATCCGGGCGGGAATTGCTGATATCAGTCACCGCCATGGCCTTTTTGCCGGGTAATTGTGCCGCGGTGATTTGCAGAGCCTGCTCGCCGCAGAGTACTGTAAAACTGTGTCGGTCAGAATCGATAATAGTGCCGGGTTCGGTAGAAGAAGAGACTCCGGAAAAATCCGACAACACCTTTGCATCCAATAACCGCAAGCGATCACTATTGAAATGGCTATAGGCAGGGTTGCGGCCGGCGGTGGCGCGAATCTGTCGAAGAATCTGCCTGGCACTGTTGTGCCAATCCACTTCTGACTCGGTCTTGTCCAGTTTCGCCGCATAAGTGCTAAGACTGTCATCCTGTTCTGTGGCATTGGCACGCAAGGACTCGTAATCAGCCAGTGTGTCTGTCAGCAGGCGCCGGCCCAATTGCATCAGTCGCTCTTCAAGAGCATCCCGCGAGTCAGTTTCAGCGATAGGTGTAGCTTCGAGAAGTAGCATCGGTCCGGTATCCAGGCCCGCATCCATTTGCATGATCGTAATGCCGGTTTCGCTATCGCCGGCGAGCATGGCGCGTTCAATGGGCGCGGCGCCACGCCAGCGCGGCAGCAAAGAGGCGTGGACATTAATACACCCCAGTTTGGGAATAGCCAGAATACTGGCGGGCAGTATGAGCCCATAGGCCACAACGATCAGTAAATCGACATCAAGATCGACAAGTAATTGTTCTGCTTCGGCTGACTTCAGGCTGGCCGGCTGATGAACTGGCAAGTTGTTGTCCAATGCCAGTTGCTTAACCGGGCTGGGCAGCAAGCGCTTGCCACGACCGGCCGGCCGATCCGGCTGTGTCAGCACTGCACACAGCTGGTGGGAGGAATTGAGTAAAGCGTCTAGGTGACCGGCAGCAAAGGCAGGCGTACCTGCAAAACAGATCCGGTAAGAATGCATCAGGTTCAGGCCGACTTCTTGTGTTCTTTTTCCAGCTTGCTGCGAATACGTTGCCGCTTCAGAGTGCTGATGTAGTCGACAAAGAGTTTGCCGTCCAGATGGTCGATTTCGTGCTGTACACAGGTGGCCAAAATGCCTTCGGCCGCAACTGTGAATTGTTCGCCAGTACGATCAGTCGCGGTAACGGCGATTTTCTGTGGCCTGGAAACGGTTTCGTAAAAACCAGGCACAGACAGACAGCCTTCATCGTATTCACAGAGCTCGTGTTCAATTATTTCGAACTCCGGGTTAATAAATACTAGAGGAGTATCGCGATTTTCCGATACATCTATTACCAGCAAACGCTTATGCACGTTAACCTGAGTTGCGGCCAGACCAATACCCTGAGCTTCGTACATGGTTTCGAACATGTCATCGATCAGCGCTTCGAGTTTGCTATCGAAGACAGTGACCGGCGTCGCTTTGGTACGCAGTCGTGGGTCTGGAAATTCAAGAATGTCGAGTTTGGCCATTGTAAGGTCAGATCCGGCTCGAGTACTCGGCTCGAGACAATAAAAGAGAATTGCGACAGAAGAAGCAGACTGTGAACTGCTTCTAGTGATAATTATACCGTATTGCTAAGATATCGCTGCCAAAAAGGGCGGAATTTATTACATGCTTAACCCGCGCGTTTCCCAGCAAGTCCCACCTTTTGCGTTGTCTCCTCGCGCGGTGTCCCGCTTACTGTTTCTATATATAGTTTGTTTTTTGCCGCTTTCAAGTGTCTGGGCACAAAGCAGCTCTCTGCTGCGCAATGATTATCCGACCAGTTACACGGTCCAGGAAGGCGACAGCCTCTGGGAAATAGCCAGTCAATTCATGGTAGATCCCGATCGTTGGCAGGAAATCTGGAAGCCAGACCGCTATCTGGACGACCCTGACCTTATCTTCCCGGGTGATATTCTCACGGTGAATTTCGTCGGCGGCTCGCCCCGTATTATGGTCAAGCGTGGCTCACAAGATGTCGAACGACTCAGCCCGACTATGCGTGAGCAAACACTCACTAGCGCGATACCGGCCATCCCTCTTGAGTCTATTGAAAACAGCTTTACCCAGAATCGTATTGTCACACAGGAGTTGTACGACGCAGCTCCTTATATTGTGCAAAATCTGGGCGACAATCTGGCGATTGCTACTGGTGATGAGATTTTCGCGCGCGGGACCTGGCCAGAGCGCACTACTTCGTTTGAAGTCTACCGACCGAGCCGCGAATACTTTGACGACTCCGGTGATGAGCTACTGGGGCTGGAAGTGGAATATCTGGGTTTCGCAACGATTGTCAGTTCGCATGAAGACAATGTTCGCCGCCTGTTGATCAACAACAGCAGCAAAGAAATAAGAGTTGGTGACCGCTTACTAGTCCGCGAACAGACGTCACTTGGCGCAACTATCTTCCCCACTGAACCCAGCCACCCCGTCGAAGCACGTATAATGTCCGTGCTCAATGGCGAGGCAATGGGATCCCAGCTCGACACCGTGGTCATCAACATTGGCTCTGAGGAAGATCTGGAAATCGGTCACGTTCTGGCGGTACGCACAGAGGATTCGAATATCGTCGATGTGGTCGAACGGAGCCGAATGACTTTCCAGGAACGCATGCGCAATATTTTCTCCAACAATCAGGCTCGCGTGGCCCTGCCCGGCGACGACATCGGGACCCTGCTTGTTTATAAAGTCTTCGATGGTTTTAGTTATGCTGTGATTCTTAGCAGCCCCCGCCCTATTGAACTAAACTTTCGCGTAACAAATCCCTGAGCTTCGCTCAGTTGGCCACAAGCGCCAGTTGAGCCGCTACAACAAATAACACCCCAAAGCCGAATTGAGATGACAACCTGTTGCGCTAAACAGCTCAGCTCAGACGATTCTTGCGTTAGTTGGCCAGGAAGCCGTAGCAAGTTTTAGGCGCGGCTGTACGCGACTACTCAACCATCAGTGACAGGGGCGGATGCCAAAACGTTGTCATCAATTCACCAAACAGCACCAGCATCAGCAACAACACTGACAACTGACTATCTTGCATTGTGTCTGCAATCAGCGGCGGTGACCGCCAGTTTTGCCAGGATGCTGCAAACCTGTGGCAGCCTCGCGGCACTGCGGCAGCGGGAAGAGACAGCCGAATGGTTGGAGACCCATTTGCATCGTTCTGTGATCGATGTCGACGCGATTAACCGGTCACTGCGCTGGGGTGAATCCACCGGCCAACATTTGCTGGTATTCGAGTCGCAAGACTATCCGGCGCAACTGCGGGAAATCGACTCTCCCCCACCGATTCTCTATGTTATTGGTGACAAAAGCTGTTTACATCACCCGTCGCTAGCGATCGTTGGTTCGCGACGTTGCTCAATTAACGGCTCCAGAAACGCTCGGTGGATGGCGCGGCAATGTAGTCAGCGCGGGTTAACCATCGTGAGCGGGCTGGCCAATGGCATCGATGCGTGTGCCCATCGTGGCGCACTGGATGCCGGCCAGCCGACTATTGCGGTATTGGGCACAGGCATTGATCAGGTCTATCCGCGACAGAATCAGGAGTTGGCAGAACACATCAAGAACAATGGGGCGCTGGTGAGTGAATTTCCGCTAGGAACGCGGGCATATCCAGCTAATTTTCCGCGCCGCAATCGTATTGTCACGGGCTTGAGTCTGGGCGTCCTCGTTGTGGAAGCAGAAGCGAAATCGGGCTCGTTAATTAGCGCGCGTTTGGCAATGGAACAAAACCGGGAAGTATTTGCCATGCCGGGCCCTCCTGGGGCAGCGCAATCAGCAGGTTGTCATACCCTGATAAGACAAGGCGCCACTTTGGTTGATCAAGTTGAGCATATAGTAGAAGAGCTTGAAGAATATTTGCTGGAGGTGACGACTGAGTGGCGAGAGGCTAACAAGCCAAGCGATCAATCGCAGCAGAGACAATTGGCTGAGGCAGCGCTGAGTGCTACCGGTAAGCAAATCTGGCAACGACTTCAGGGGCAAGGCTGTCTACCCGATGAACTGCAAAACGAGTTAGGATTGCCATGGCCTCAAATCAGCGGTGGCCTACAAGAACTTGAGTTGGCCGGGTTGATCAGACAAGAAGGTGGGCGGATTATAGCGCTGCCCACCCCGGGCTAATTTGAGCCGGCTCACTAACTTGCCAACGGGCCAAGGGTACTGTAGCTTGCCGTTTTTCATTTGTTGGCACCGGACTTGACCAACAATGCGCAATGAACTGAATTTGCTGATCATGTCCTCTAATGCATCCTGGCTTTTTCGCACCGAGATTTTGATATGAGCAACGTCGCTATTGAGCAGGCCGTGCATCACCTGCGTCAGGGCCATGTCATTGCTTATCCGACAGAAGCAGTGTGGGGATTTGGCTGTGACCCGTTTGATGAAAAGGCAGTGCACAAGATTCTGGCCATCAAACAGCGCGAAGTAGACAAGGGCTTGCTGTTGGTTGCCGCCAATCAAGAGCAAGTCGAGCCACTATTGGCGCCGCTTGCCAGCGAACAAATCGGGCAGCTCGAGGCAACCTGGCCGGGCCCGGTGACCTGGCTTATACCCGACCCGGAACCACTCTTCCCTGCCTGGATTCGTGGCCAGCATACCTCTGTTGCCATTCGTGTTTCCTCCCACCCTGTCGTGCATGCCTTGTGTAGCGCGTTCGGTGGTCCAATCGTGTCGACATCGGCCAATCAGGCCAATGAACCTGAACTGCGAAACGAACAGGATGTGCGTCAACGTTTTGGGGACGCACTGGACTTCATTGTGACTGGTGAAATCGGCCAGGAATCTGACCCATCGCAAATAAGAGACTTGATGACCGGTGCTATTATTCGATGAAAACTCTTAACAGTAATAGCAATCACCGGTAGTAGTTATGAACCAACAAGACATCTCAGCAGTCAAAGAATTCCTCCTGTCTTTGCAGGAAAATATTTGCAGCGGGCTGGAACAAGCCGATGGCAAAGCCAGGTTTCATACGGATAAATGGGATCGTGATGATGGCGGTGCTGGTATCACCCGCGTGATCACCGACGGCAATGTCTTTGAAAAAGGCGGCGTCAACTTTTCCCATGTATTCGGAAACGCCATGCCGGCCTCGGCCACTGCAGCGCGACCGGAGCTGGCAGGACGTGCTTATCAAGCAATGGGCGTTTCTTTGGTCATTCATCCAGAGAACCCTTTTGTTCCCACTTCCCATGCAAATTTTAGAATGTTCGTTGCGGAAAAGCCTGGCGAAGAACCGGTCTGGTGGTTTGGGGGTGGTTATGACCTAACGCCCTATTATGCAGAGGAAGAAGATTGCGTACACTGGCACCAGACCGCGAAAAATGCCTGTGCACCATTCGGTGAAAAGTACTACCCACTGTTCAAGCAGCAATGTGACGACTATTTCTATCTTAAACACCGACAAGAAACACGTGGAATTGGCGGGCTGTTTTTTGATGACTTCAACGAGCTGGGTTTTGCCGACAGCTTTGCTTTTGTACAAGCTTTGGCCAAGAGTTATCTCGACGCCTATGTGCCGATTGTCGAAAAGCGTAAGAACACGCCGTTTCAGGAACAACACAAACAATTCCAGGAATACCGCCGTGGGCGCTACGCGGAGTTTAATCTGGTTTTCGACCGGGGCACCTTATTCGGATTGCAATCCGGCGTTGGTCGAGTCGAATCAATTTTGATGTCACTTCCGCCTGTCGTGCGCTGGATCTATGACTGGCAGCCCGAGGCAGGCAGCGTAGAAAGCAAACTGGCAACAGATTTTCTTACGCCAAGAGATTGGGTCTAGGCGTGAGTTTGGATTCAGGTTCGATACCAAAGACAAATGCAGAACAAGCAATGCATGAACTAACAGGCCAAACCAACCCATGACTCGTTACGCCGTTATCGGCGACCCCGTTGCGCACAGCAAATCACCGCGTATCCATACACTGTTCGCCGAGCAATTTACCGCCGATGTGCAATACGCGGCGATACAGGTCGAAGCCGATGGCTTGAAATCTTTCGTTGATGAATTTTTCTCAGCCGGGGGTGGTGGTCTAAACGTCACAGTACCCCATAAAGAATCGGCGTTTGCGTTGTGTGCGTCCACCTCCATACAGGCGCAACTGGCAAAAGCGGTCAATACCCTGATGCTGGATAGCAATGGCGAGTTGTTCGGAGACAATACCGATGGCCGCGGGATAGTGACAGACATTACTGAAAACCATCAGGTGGCGATTGCCGGCAAACGCGTTTTACTGGTTGGTGCAGGAGGCGCTGCACGTGGTGCATTGCCGGCGCTGATTGAGCAGTCTCCTGAACAGATTGTGCTGGTAAATCGAACCTTGGCCAAAGCGCAAACAATTCAGAATGAATTCGCAGACATCGCCAGGGTTGATGCCACTTCGTTCGAAGCACTGGACCGAAAGCCTTTCGATATCATCATCAATGCCACCAGCCTGAGTTTGCATGGCGAGCTTCCAGCACTCTCCCCGGCCTTGATTGCTGAATCTACCTGCTGCTATGACATGATGTATGGCGATAGCGACACAGTTTTTGTTAGCTGGGCCAAGCAACATGGCGCAGGAGTCTGTCTGGATGGGCTGGGCATGCTGGTGGAGCAAGCCGCTGAATCATTCCTGCTTTGGCAAGGCAAACGCCCGGAAACGCAGCCGGTCATTGCCGCGTTGCGCCGCTAAGTCTCCGTTTATTGATCGTCGCCTGTCATAAACGACAGGCACAAAAAAAGGGCTGTTCTCACAGCCCTTTTCTTTGCGTATTCACTTTGTGCTCAATAGCAGTTTAGTGAGCTTCCTCTTCACCGCCGTGTTCACCACCGTGTAAATCGGCAGGAGTCAGCGCTACTGCGTCACGATCGTGACCCATGTAGTTGAAGCGCGCTTCTTCAGTGTAGTTACCTTCAACGGCCATCAAACCGATCAAGAGTAACAGTACGACTGGAGGGCCGAGGATAGTTAAGGCCAGTGCCATGCGCTCCCAAACGACGTGCATGAAAATGGCGATAATGAATCCAGCCTTGATAACCATGAACAGAAGAACCAGAGTCCAGCGCAATGCGCCCTGAAACTCCAGATAATCTACCATGTAGGAAAAGAAGCTAACTACGAAGAGTAGAATCCAAACCTTGTAGTAAATCCCTAGAGGATGTTGTTGTCCTGCATCTGATGACATTGTTGTCCCCTCTTACAATAAATAGAAAAACGCGAAAATGAATACCCAAACAAGGTCAACAAAGTGCCAGTAGAGACCGGCGATTTCGACAATCTCGAAACCTTTGTCATCGTAATAACCCCGCTTGACCCTGAGTGCTACCCACATCAGATAGATAACACCGCAGGTTACGTGCAGACCGTGGAAGCCCGTCACCATAAAAAAGATCGACCCGAACTGGGCAGCGCCAAAGGGGTTACCCCAGGGGCGTACACCTTCGTCGCCAATCAGTTTTGACCACTCGAAAACCTGCATGCCAACGAACATGGCACCAAACAGGGCTGTGGCACAGATTAGCCAGAAGGTTTTGGTCTTGTCCCGGCGATAGCCATAATTGACCGCCATGGCCATGGTGCCCGAACTGGTAATGAGCACAAAAGTCATGATGGCAATCAGAATCAGAGGGATCGGTGCGCCACCAAATGACAGGGCGAAGATCTCACTCTGGACAGGCCAGGGCTCAGTAGTGGTCATCCTGACATTCAGGTAGCCCACCAAAAAGCATGAAAAGATAAAGGTGTCACTGACCAGGAATAACCACATCATGGCCTTACCCCAAGGCACATGATACGCCTGCTTGTCGGCGCTCCAGTCGTCGACCAGCCCATCCATACCTTCGGCTGGGCTATTTGCTGCTACGGCTGCTTCACTCATCCTAAAATTCCCGTTACTTGTTTCGCTTTCGCGTTTTTCTAATCAATTAAACAAAATTATGTGTTGGCCAGAAAGGCAAACAGTATCAACCAAACGACAAGCAAGAAATGCCAATAGAGCGTGCATAACTCAACGCTCAGTCGGAGATCCTTGGCTTCGGCGCCAGACAGCAAGCGGATGGCGCCTTTGCTCCATACCCACAAACCGCCCAACAGGTGAACTGCGTGCAATCCAGTCAATAAATAGTAGAAGGCGTTGGCAGGGTTGGATGTGAGATAGAAACCACCCTCCTGCAAGTTACCCCAAGTCATCAACTGGCCGGCAATAAACAAGATCGCAAACAGACCGGCACCAAAAAAGGCGGTCATCAGGTTGCGAGGCTTGTCGCTGCTTACGATGTTGCGTGTCCACTGGAACAATACGCTGCTGAGAATCAGCAGTAAGGTATTGGCCCACAATTGCCCTGGCTCGGACAACGGTTGCCAGTCTGGCAGCTCCATACGAATGACGTAGCTGACCATGAAAAGCGAAAAGACCACGCTGGCGATAACCAGAAAGTAGCTTAGCCCCACCTTTTCAGGTGAAGTATCGAAGGCCCCCTCAGGTCGGAGGCCTCCGATGATTCCTTTACGCTCCCACGGCTTTACCGCGAGACTCTTGAATAGACTCATATATCAGCCTTTGAAGCGTCTTGATCCGGGTCGAAGTGTTCTTCGTCCACGGTTGGTTCGACGGTTTCTGGTGTATTTTGAGGAATAAAGTCTTCATGGGCACCTGGCACGCTGTAGTCATAAGCCCAGCGATAAACCGTAGGCAGTTCGTCGCCCCAGTTGCCGTGCTTGGGTGGCAGATCAGGTGTTTGCCATTCCAGTGAAGCAGAACCCCAAGGGTTCTTTTCGGCTTTCTTGCCGTACTTCAGGCTCCAGATGATGTTCACGAAGAACAGCAGCTGTGCCACAGCAACAAAGATCGCTGCAATCGTGATCGATGCATTGAGATCCTGTGCAGAAGCTGGAATGAAATCGGTCGCACCGATTTGATAGTAACGACGTGGTACACCCAGGAAGCCAAGGTAGTGCATTGGCAAGTAGATCGCGTAGGCGCCAAGGAAAGTCAGCCAGAAGTGAGCTTTGGCCAGGCCTTCATGGAACATGCGACCAGACATCAATGGATACCAGTGATAGATCGCTGCGAACAATACCAGGATTGGTGACACGCCCATTACCATGTGGAAGTGAGCAATCACGAAATAGGTATCGGACAATGGCAAGTCGATAACCACGTTACCCAGGAACAGACCGGTCAGGCCGCCGTGAATAAACGTGAAGATAAAGCCAATGGCGAAATACATGGGCGCGTTGAGTCGGATGTCACCTTCCCAAAGCGTCAGTACCCAGTTGTAGACTTTCAATGCCGTTGGGACCGCAATAATCAATGTGGTCGTGGCAAAGAAGAAGCCGAAGTAAGGGTGCATACCAGATACGTACATGTGGTGAGCCCAAACGATAAAGCTCAAACCACCAATGGCGATAATCGCCCAGACCATCATGCGGTAACCGAAGATGTTCTTGCGCGCGTGAGTCGACAGTACGTCAGAGACCAGACCAAAGGCTGGCAGCGCAACGATGTACACTTCCGGGTGACCGAAGAACCAGAACAAGTGCTGGAACAACAGTGGGCTACCACCGTTATGGTCAAGCGGCGCACCGGCTTCAATGACAGCTGGCATGAAGAAGCTGGTACCCAACAGGGTATCGAACAACATCATGATGGCGGCAACGAGCAGAGCCGGGAAGGCAAACAGTGCCAAAATGGTGGCAACGAAAATGCCCCACACCGTCAAAGGCAGGCGCATCATGGTCAGACCGCGGCAACGATACTGCAAGACTGTCACAGCGTAGTTCAGACCACCCATGGTAGTCGCCACGATAAACACAGCCAGTGAGATCAGCATCAGGACGATACCCATGTCATGACCTGGCGTACCTTCCATCGCAGTCTGCGGCGGATAGAGCGTCCAGCCGGCACCGGTTGGTCCACCTCCTACGAAGAAGCTGGCCATCAGAATGATCACTGACAACAGGAACGTCCATACCGAGAGCATGTTCATGAACGGGAATACCATGTCCCGCGCACCACACATCAAGGGGATCATGTAGTTACCGAAACCACCCAGGAACAGGGCAGTCAGGAAATAAACCACCATGATCATGCCGTGCATTGTCACGGCCTGGTAGTAGAAGTTCGGATCGATAAAGTCTACTGACTCCGGAAAACCCAGTTGTAAACGGAACAGCACAGACAACGTCAAACCAATGATGCCGGTAAATACTGCAATGCTACCGTATTGAATCGCGATCACTTTGTGATCTTGGCTCCACACGTATTTCTCGACCCAACTATGAGGATGGTGCATCTCCATCTCTTTGTCTTGGTCAGCTAATGGGACGTAAGCCATTAAAACCTCCTAACTCTTAAATCAATAGCCGTAGCTATCGTAAATTTCTAAACCCAAAGTTTGTTCTTTACCGTTATCGCTGCAGCGTATTGATATAGGCGGCGACGTCCTGAATTTCTTCCAGATCGGACATAGCAGTGGCCATGGAGACCATTTGTTCACCATAGTCATCCGTTGGATGCAGGCCACGAATACCCGCGCGGAAATTGCTGATCTGGGTGACGAAATACCAGTCACTCATGCCAGCCAATTTTGGCGAATCGTTGTACCAGGTACCCTGACCGTTATCGAGGTGACAGGCCGCACAGTTACGATCGTAAATATCGTAGCCATTGTCGACATCACCTGTGACGGTCGGTTGTGCAGGAGTATCCGGGAAAGTGTTGATGTAGGCAGCGACGTTACGTACTGCTGTCTCATCGGCAAGCATGTTGGCAAAAGCTGCCATCTGGGCACCGTAAGTATCACCGTCGCCACCGCGCGCACCATCTTTAAAGTGCTGGATTTGACGTTCGATGTACCAGGGTTGCTGGCCAGCGAGTTTAGGTGCGTTCAGAGCTTGGTTGCCTTCGCCTTGCTGACCGTGACATGTGGCACAAGCAGCATAAGCAGCTTGACCGGCAGCAACGTTAGGCGCAGCCATGTTTTGAGTCTCGGAGAAAGTAGTCTGTTGGGCTATCCAGGCATCGAAATCGGCTTGTGGTTCAACGACCACAGCGCCACGCATGACGAAGTGACCAATACCGCACAGTTCTTCGCACATGACGTCGAAGCGGCCTTCACGAGTCGGATCAAACCAGAGGTAAGAAACCAGACCGGGAACCAGGTCCATTTTCACGCGGAACTGAGGTACGGTGAAGTTATGCAGTACGTCGTGTGAACGCAGCAGAGTTTGAACTGGCTGACCGAGTGGCAGATGCAACTCCGGGTCGTTGACGACAACGTCGTCTTGACCGCGAGGATCTTCCGGGTTCACACCGAAGGGGTTGTCTTCAGTGACCAGCAATACGTCGGCTGTACCCAATTGGCCGTCAGCACCAGGATAGCGGTACTGCCACTGCCATTGTGAGCCGAGTACTTCGATCTGCACGGCATCATCAGGGACGTTTACGAAGCTGGCCCAGACAAACAAGCCCGGCGCCAACATGGCGATAACACCAACCGTGGTGATGGCGGAAAGGCCAATCTCCAGCTTGTGGTTCTCCGGTTCGTAAACCGCCTTGTGACCTTCCTTCTGGCGAAATTTCCAGATGCAGTAGGCAAGGAACAGGTTGCACGCAACAAACACGAAACCTGTGACCCAAAAGGTCAAGTTAATAGTAAAATCGATGGAACCCCAATCAGCTGCTATTTCGGTAAACCACCAAGGGCTGGCGAAATGGAAAATGATGGATCCAATGACTAGTAGAAAGATAACGACCGCTAAAGCCATAAACCAGTATTCCTTCTAAATTTTCAAACCTGTCTCGATGGGCTCAGCAAGCAATACAACACTGACTGAACAGCAAGAACTGTTGTGTTCAATTTTTCACCCGGGGATATACAGGCTGCGCTCGTTGAAATGACAAAATACCCAAAGGCAGCATGTCATATCAGCCGCTCACAAAACTGTAGTGCCCTAAATGAATTCCCTAATAATTATTTTATTTGGATGGGGTATCGATGTGCCCTAACCCTCGCAACCACAACGTGGTTTTAACCGCCAGAATTAAGGCTTTACGCACACCTCACGCGCATCGGAATGCTATAGAAAAACACCTTTTATCGCAAGTTAAACCCATCCGTAAAAATGCTTAAACTCGTGCTAAATCAAGCATTTTTGACAGGAAACTGTCATTCTCGATTATGACTCTTTCGTTTCTCAATCATTCAATTGGAAAAACTGGAAGAATGTTGCTTGTATCAAGTGTGTTTGCCTTGAGATTCGGGTGCAAACGTGGTTGAATGCCGCCGCTCCAGATGAGCGATTGCCGAACGTTGAAAACTCTCCAGGAGAGCGGCTCAACTAGGCAAATCAGGTATCTGGACCCTTGCCAATTTAACACTCTGAAAATATTAGATCTGTGACTGACATTACTTCCAATCAGGCGGCCAGCTGGCGCGACTTCTATGAGATGTGCAAACCGCGCGTCGTCATGTTGATGATTCTCACCTCGCTGGTGGGGATGTTTCTTGCCGTACCCGGCATGGTGCCAATGGATGTGTTGATTTTCGGTAATCTGGGCATCGCCCTGGTGGCGGGCTCTGGCGCCGTGGTTAACCACCTGATTGATCGCAAGATCGATATTATTATGAAGCGGACCCACAACCGCCCGGTTGCTCAGGGTCGAGTGGAACCACGTCAGGCAGCCATTTTTGCCATCGTCATCGGTGTCCTGGGCATGGCGATCCTGCTATTGCTCGTCAATCCGCTCAGTGCCTGGCTAACATTGGCCTCGTTCATCGGCTACGCCTTTATCTACACAGGCTATCTGAAACACGCCACGCCACAGAATATCGTCATCGGTGGCTTGTCTGGCGCGATGCCGCCACTGCTGGGTTGGGCTGCCGTGACTGGCACGATCGAACCCGGTGCGCTGATTCTGGTGTTGATTATTTTCGCCTGGACGCCGCCCCACTTCTGGGCTCTGGCGATTCATCGTAAAGACGAATACGCCAAATCCGGCGTTCCCATGTTGCCCGTGACTCACGGCGAATTTGTCACCAAGGTGCACATCATCGTCTACACCGTCATGTTGATTGCCGCCAGCGTCCTGCCATTCTTCACTGGTATGAGCAGCTGGCTCTATCTCGGTTCGGCACTGGCACTGGGTATAGGCTTTCTGGTTTGGTCAATCTTGTTAATGGTTCGACCTCGCCCGACTACAGCGATGGATACCTTCAAGTACTCCATTCTCTATCTGGCCTTGCTGTTCGTCGCGCTGGTAGTCGACCACTACTTGTTTTAATCGACTGACACCGTGCCGCTAAGTCGCCGCAGTAAAATCAAATGGACCGTTTTTCTCACCGTCGATGTGTTACTCGGCGCCGTCGTCCTGTTTCTGTTCCTTATCCGCTCCGAACGCGATGAGCAACTGGCACTGCGCGAATTAGGCACCAGCATTTATCCAGTTGCCAATCAGATTCAGCCATTCGAGCTGACAACCCACGACCAACAGACATTCACTGAAGAAGACTTGCTTGGCCAATGGTCACTGATTTTTTACGGCTTCACGAACTGCCCGAATGTGTGCCCCATGTCGATGGCCGAGCTGGACAAGTTTTACACCCAATTAGTCGACGACAATGCTGGGGAAATCCCCCAGGTTATTATGGCAACAGTCGACCCCGACCGGGACACACCGGCAGAGATGACCTCATACGTAACGCGTTTTAACCCTGCTTTTACCGGACTGACAGGCGGTATTGAAGAGCTGGAGAACCTGGCGTCACAACTCTACGTGGTCATTTCGAGTGACCTGGCGGAGGGCGAGATGGAGAATGCGATGGAAGGCGATGAACATGCTGGTCATGCAGGCATGGGTTCCACTGAGGTGCCAGAAGGCACATTTAATCACAGCGGCCATATATCAGTGATCAATCCCGAAGGACAGCTCTACGCTGTCATGCGACTCCCCCACCTCGATCAGCAGATCATGGGGTCGTATAAAATGCTGCTCGATCGTTAGCGATTGATTTCTGCCTGGGGCATCAGGTAGGAAATAATAAACAATAGCGTTGTCATGACCACTATGGTCGGGCCGACCGGCGTATCGTAGTAGAACGACAACAACAAACCACACAACACTGAAACTATACCGATGCCACTGGCAATCAACGCCATTGATTCTGGGCTATTGGCTACTCGTCTTGCAGTTGCGGGTGGGATAATCAGCAATGCAGTAATCAGCAATACCCCTACCAGCTTCATTGACACAGCGATGGTCATGGCCAGCAAAATGACTAAAAGCAGATTCAGTCGGCGTACTTTATAGCCCTCGATTTCTGCCAATTCTGCATGTATTGTAATTGCCAGAAGATCGTTCCAGAACAGCTTTAAAACAATAGCAACTATAGCTGTTACCGCTACAACCCAAATCAGGTCAGGGCCGGAAATAGTCAGTAATTCCCCGAATAAATAGGCTTCCAGGTTCACTCGTTGTGAACCGGTAAGCGCTAAAACCACCACGCCGAGCGCCAGTGCGCTGTGTGCCAGAATGCCCAGTACAGTATCGGTAGACAGCGTTGGGCGCCGGTCTAACAGCGTTAATAACACGGCCAGAATCAGGCTGCTAATGATGATGCTGAGCTGTGGATTACTATTGGTAATCAAGCCAACGGCGATACCGAGTAAGGCGCCATGGGCGAGGGTATCGCCAAAATAAGACATCCGGCGCCATACTATGAATGAGCCCAGTGGTCCAGAGACGCAAGCCAGTGCCAACCCTGCGCAAAGTGCAAAGAGGAAAAAATCAGCGGTGAATAATTGCAAAAATGAATTCATGAGTGCGAGTGAGGTTTCACATGCCCGGCCAAATCGTGTTCGTGGTTGTGGTCGTGTGTATACACCGCCAGACCCTTGGAAATATTCGGACCAAACAATTCGATAAACGCCGGATCATTGCTGACTTGCTCAGGTTTGCCATGGCAACAAACATGGTGATTCAGGCAAATCACCTCATCAGTAGCAGACATCACCAACTGCAGGTCATGAGAGATCATTAGCACGCCACAATTTTGCTCAGTGCGAATACTGCCAATTAGCTGATACAACTCGGCCTGACCGGCCAGATCGACACCCTGGGCTGGCTCATCAAGAATAAGTAGTTGGGGTTTGCGTAGCAGAGCCTTGGCCAACAATACTCGTTGTAATTCTCCGCCAGAGATTGCAATAAGCTGCTGGGATTGCAAGTCGGCGATGGACAGCCGCTTGAGCAAGGCTTCCATATCAACGTCGGGCGCAGGCTGGCTGAGCTTCAAAAAGCGTGCGACCGTCAGCGGCAGTGTAGGTTGGACGTCGAGTCGTTGTGGCATGTAACCGATGCGAAGACCCGGCAGGCGTTTGATCTGCCCTTTATCAGCATCGATTAGCCCCAGCAGTATGCGAACCAGAGTGGTTTTACCGGCGCCATTGGGGCCAATCAAAGTCAACACGCGGCCAGGCGCCAGATCGACATCCACACCATGCAAGATGGTGCGCTCACCAAAGGTCTTAACAATGCCTCTGGCGCTAATCAGGGAAGTGGATTCTGTAGCAGTGGTGTTCACTGTCGAGCTCACTGTTGTACTCAATGCTGTATCAACAAGAGTATTAACTATTTTTCTTTAGTTGCTGAGGCTGGATGCTTAGAGCACGGCTGACAATGGTATATCATGTGATTGATGTCAAACCTTAACTATTTTCGACCAGCTCGATCAGTCATCGGCGTAATAGCCGGCCTTATTCTGTGCGCGGCCAGCAGTGCTTACGCGGCAGTTGACGTGATCACGACGATACGGCCGTTAGCGTTTATTGCCCAGGCGATTGTTGGTCAGCACGGGCAGGCGCAATCTATCATGGATGCGCAAGATTCTCCCCACCATTTTACCCTCACACCCAGTGATCGCCTGCAAATTGCCGACAGTGAAATCATGGTATGGGTCGGGCCAATACTGGAAACCGAACTGGCTGACTTTCTGTTTGACCAGGAACGCAGCAGGGCTGTCATACGAGCCGCCAGTTTGCCCACAATGACAATCTCAAGTTTGGCCAGTGGCGAGACCGACCCTCATATATGGTTAAGCCCGGATAATGCCACTGTGATTGCGCGGGCGATCAGTGAAGAACTATCCGCTCTGCAGCCAGAGCTGGCAGCTGACTTCGAGGCCAATTTGCAGAACTTTGTTGCTGCCGTCGAAGCAGCAACAGCAATGCACCGAGACGAACTGCAGGGGCTGAGTACGCGATCATTCATGGTCTATCATGACGCCTACCAGTATTTCGAAGAGTATTTTTCACTACGCCATTCTCTGGCGTTAGTAGACAACCCCGAAGTTGAGCCAGGCATGCGCGCACTGCTGAGCAAACGTGAACAGATTGCGGATTTGCAGCCGGACTGCTTGCTGCTGGAGCCTGATGCCCGTGAACCGCTGGTCGCTACTTTAATACCGGATCGAAGTAATCTGCGGGTTGTCACCATTGATCCGCTTGGCTACGGTATTGCTATTAGTGCAGCTGCTTACCCCGAGCTTATTGAATCTGTCGCGGGGGCGTTTACTGGTTGTCTGTCACCCGCTGAAATGAATTAAAAAGGAAAGCCTGTGCCCAAACCCAAGGACCTCGTGCTGGTCGACGGATCCTCTTACCTGTTCCGCGCCTTCCATGCCCTGCCCCCTCTGGTGAACAGCCGTGGTCAGCCAACCGGTGCTGTCAAAGGCGTTATCAATATGATCCGTGCGCTACTCAAGGCGCACAGCGACAGCAATGTGGCGATTGTTTTCGATGCCAAGGGCAAGACCTTTCGTAGCGATATCTATACCGAATACAAAGCCCACCGCCCGCCAATGCCTGATGAGTTGCGTGGCCAGATTGCACCGATTCACGACATCGTGAAGGCCATGGGCTTGCCACTGTTAGTAGTCGAGGGCGTCGAAGCCGATGACGTGATTGGCACTCTGGCGCGGCAGGCCGAACAGCAGGGCCTGAAGACCCTGGTATCCACTGGTGACAAGGATCTTGCCCAACTGGTGACGGACAAGATCACACTGGTCAATACCATGACCAACGAACTGCTTGATATTCCCGGCGTTGAAAAGAAATTTGGTATTGGCCCCGAACTGATTGTGGACTACCTGGCCCTTATGGGTGACAAGGCAGACAATATCCCCGGCGTCCCGGGTGTTGGCCCGAAAACGGCTGTTAAATGGCTACTTGAATACGGCTCGATGGAAGGCATCATCGAAAATGCCGACGCCATTGGCGGCAAGATCGGCGAACGTCTGCGCGAAAATCTTGATTTGCTGCGATTGTCCCATGAGCTGGCGACTATCAAAGATGATGTCGAGTTGGAAATTCAGATCAAGGACCTGGTAAAAGCCGATGATGCGCAGCAAGCGCTATATGATCTGTTCACTGAGTTGGAATTCAAAAGCTGGATTAAAGAACTGGAAGAACAGGGAATTGATGGTCCCTCTGCCGCGGCGCTAGCTGCAAGCGATCAGGGTTCTCCGAATGAGGAAACTGCGCAGGCCGTCCTCAAGCCAGAAAATATTGACTACAACACGATTACCGGCGAAGCCGAGTTCGATGCACTTATCGAGCAAATCGAAAACAGCAAGCGTTTTGGTATCAGCCTCGAAGCAGAAGCCGGGCATTATATGGAAGCCCACATTATCGGCGTCGGCATTAGTCTCGAGCCAGGGCAAGCCAGCTACATTCCTTTACTGCATGAAGGTGCCAAACAACTGTCTCCGGAGATGGTGTTCGAGCGCTTGCGCCCGATTCTTGAAAATGGCGAGATCACCAAAGTTGGCCACGACCTGAAAAAGCTGCGCCATCTGTTGGCCAATGTCGATATCGATCTGCAACCGCTCAAAAGCGATGTCTTGCTGGCATCCTACGTTCTGAACTCAGTAGCCATCAAACACAATTTGCGCGATGTCGCGAGTTACTATCTGGATTTTACGCCGCAAGATGGCGAAGCCATGCTGGGCAAAGGCCGCAAAAAACGGACTCTGGCACAGGTTCCGGTAGAAGAGTATGCCGAATGCGCGGCTGAGAAAGCCGATGTTGTTTTGCGTCTGGGTTTGCATCTGGAGCAAACGCTGGCTAAAGAGGGACACCTGCTGGGTTTATATCAGTACTATGAATTACCCTTGGTTGAAGCACTGCAAACAGTCGAGCGTAATGGCATCAAGCTTGACGAAACTATTCTTGCCAAGCAGAGCAAGGAGATTGGCAAGCAGATCGACAAGTTACAGGCCGAAGTCTTTTCTCAGGCAGGTGAGGAATTCAACCTCGGCTCACCGAAACAACTACAAGCCATTCTCTACGAAAAGCTGGAATTACCGGTACTAAAGAAGACCAAGACCGGGCAACCTTCTACCGCCGAACCTGTTCTTCAGGAGCTGGCTCAGGACTATGAACTGCCCCATCTACTTCTGGAACATCGTTCGCTGAGCAAACTTAAATCCACTTACACCGACAAACTACCGCTGGAATTGAACGCGACCACTGGCCGCATTCATTCAACTTTTCAGCAAGCAGTTGCCGCAACCGGGCGATTGTCTTCAACCGAACCGAATCTGCAAAATATTCCAATTCGCACCGAGGCCGGCCGGCGAGTAAGAACAGCGTTTGTACCCGGCAAAGGCAACAAACTGCTGGCGGCGGATTACTCTCAGGTTGAACTACGCATTATGGCGCACTTGTCGCAAGACCCGGGTCTGCTCAAAGCATTTACCAGCGATGAGGATGTGCACAAGGCAACAGCCGCTGACGTTTTCAATACGCCGTTAGATAAAGTAAGCGCGGACCAGCGCCGCAGTGCCAAGGCCATCAACTTCGGTTTGATATACGGCATGTCGGCTTTTGGGTTGGCCAATCAGATCGGCGTGAGTCGCGGCGAGGCGCAGGACTATGTGGATCGCTATTTTGAGAAGTATCCCGGCGTGCGCAAATTCATGGATGAGACGCAGGCGATCGCTGATGAAAAAGGTTATGTAGAAACCCTGTTTGGTCGCCGTCTTTATCTACCCGATATTCATGCCGGCAATGGCATGTTGCGCCGGGCGGCACAGCGCACGGCAATCAACGCTCCCATGCAGGGCACGGCAGCGGACATCATCAAGCAAGCCATGATCGATGTGCACCACTGGCTTTGTCAGTGTGACTTGCAAGCGCGCATGGTATTGCAAGTGCACGATGAATTGGTTTTTGAAGTGGCTGAGGAAGACGTGGAATTGCTGGCAGAAGGCGTGCGCTTTCGCATGATTTCGGCGGCGTCACTGGATGTGCCGTTGGTAGTTGATGTGGGTGTGGGTGATAACTGGGATCAGGCGCATTAGTATTCTCTAGTGTCGTTGTGCTTAAAGTTTGGGCATTTATTAGGGGTTATTGTTTCTGCTTCGCTGTCTTTATTAGATTTGTTGGAGGTGCGCGCTGAAGCAGGGGGCTGGGATAGACCGGCTGCTTGCACCCCTCCAGGGTTCCCTCCCTCCGTCGGAAGCCCTGTAACGCGGTCTTCCTCGGTCAGTCGGTGCTGCGCTTTGACGCCGGTCTATCCCAGCCCCCTGCCCCAGCGCTTGCAGTTCCCATTGACGATCTTGCATCCCAAACCCCAAACCAAAATCTACTTGTTGGCTTGCTCTCGAGAATTTTCGAAGTTGCATTAATTTCGGGCTTCGCAATTGTCTGATCGTGCTGCGGGTTATCTACACCAGTCACGTTAGAGGCGCACGCCGAGCGCAGCAAAAAGACCGTCTTTTGGGCTTTTTGCGGAGAGAGGGCAGCCTGGAAGGCCGGCGCCAGTGACTGGTGTAGATGGCCCGCAGTGCGACTTCGAGGCCACACTAAACACAAACAATCTCAGAAAATTTGCGAATTCAGTGAGATAAGTACTGAGCGGGGCTTTCTATCGAAAAGAGGAAAAGGTTGGAAAATGAAAATTCTAAAAAGGGAAAAATATAGATGCTAGCTGGCAAGCGAACTCGGCGACTTATGCAGATAGGCTTCTACGCTGTAGTTGAAGCATCCTGATCATTGCGATCCGAAGCATTTTCCTCGCCCTCAACTACATCATCGCCATCACTCAACCATTCTGTGAGTTGGTTGCGGACTTCATCAACACCCAGAGGTTGCAACGCCGAGAACAATTGCACTGTGACATTGGGGAATGGCTGCAATTCCTTGCGTACCGATAACAAAGTATTGCTGGAGGCGCCGCGCTTGAGTTTGTCGGCTTTGGTGAGCAACAAATGCAAAGGCAATTCCGATTGCACCGCCCACTCGATCATCATGCGGTCGAACTCTTTAAGTGGGTGACGAATATCGGACAGCAGGATCAGGCCAGCCAGTGCTTCCCGCTCGCGCAGATATTTTTCCAGTTCGCGCTGCCATTTATCCTTCACTGCCAGCGGCACCTTGGCGAAGCCGTAACCAGGCAGGTCGACCAAATAGCGCTGTGGCTGCACATTGAAGAAGTTGATCAGCTGAGTGCGCCCGGGCGTTTTACTGATACGGGCCAGTCGAGTCTGATTGGTGATGCAGTTGATCGCGCTGGACTTGCCCGCATTAGAGCGGCCAGCGAAGGCGACTTCGGCAAGGCTGTCTTCGGGGCAAGCAGCCAGTCGATCGGCGCTGATGGTAAATGCTGTCTGGCGAAAATCCATGGGCGCCTATTCTACTCGTGGCGGCCTGAGCCGGGAACTATTCATTTACGCGAAGGACTCTGTAGCAAATCCCCGCAATAACGAGGGTTTCAGATGCCATTTTCATAGAGTCGCCCTTGTAATTAGGCTATAATCCGCGACCGCAATCGTGCCATCCGACCCGGCCATGCGGAAAAGCTGGCCTTTGAGAGGCTGAATAAGAGGCTAATGCTGCAACTACAGTCGCAGCAAGATGGTGGGTTGGATTGGTAAACGCAGACATTCAGAAGTAATCCCAGGAATAGCAATGAACAAATTAGTGACTTTTTTCGCGTCGGCTGTGATTGGTGTGGTACTGCCACAACTCGTGATGGCACAGGGCGATGCGGCTGCAGGCCAGGCAAAATCAGCACTTTGCGCTACTTGCCACGGTGCAGACGGCAACAGCCAGATCCCTATGAACCCAAAATTGGCCGGTCAGAGTGCCAGTTATCTGGTCAAACAACTGCAGGACTACCAATCAGGCGCACGTCAAAATGCGACGATGACCGCCATGGTAGCCAGCCTGTCTGAGCAGGACATTCTTGATATCTCCGCCTGGTATGCTTCGCAGGAAGTAACCCTGGGTGGCGCTGACCCGGCGCAAATCGAGTTGGGTGAATCTATTTACCGAGCTGGTAACGAAGATATCGGCATCGCCGCCTGTTCGGCTTGCCATAGCCCGACTGGCGCCGGCAATGGCCCTGCCGGATTCCCTGCTCTGGGTGGTCAGCACGAAGAGTACACACTGACGCAATTACGCGCCTTCCGTTCAGGTGAGCGTAATAATGACGCCAGTAGTATGATGCAAATGACAGTTGAACGATTGACTGATGCCGAGCTGGAAGCTGTTGCCAGCTACGTTTCGGGGCTGAACTAGGCCTAGCGAAGCAAATTTGCGGCTAACGGGTCTATTGCTGTACCTCGGTAATAGCAAGGCCCACAAGGCTGTGATAATTTTTTCAACATTGCTGAAACCCCCTGTGACGGAGTCGCACAATGATTAAAAGAAGCTTACAAGTATTGGTCGTTCTGGCCCTGATGCCACTGGCCATGTCCAGTTACGCCCAGATTGAGAAATATGTCGCTGGCACGCATTACACGGAACTGAATAATCCGGTAAATACGCGCGATGCCTCCAAAGTAGAAGTACTGGAAGTGTTCTGGTATGGCTGCTCGCACTGTTTCCGTTTCGAGCCACTGATTAACGACTATAAAGCCAATGCTCCGGATTACGTGGATTTTACTCTGTTCCCGGCCATGTGGAATGCCTTGATGGAGGTTCACGGTCAGGCCTACTATGCCGCTGAGGCACTGGACGCACTGGACGTATTGCACGAGCCTATCTTCAATGCCATCAATGTGCAGGGCAATCGCTTGCAGAGCGAGCGTCAGATTGGCGCCCTGTTCGCTGAGCATGGCATCAGCCAGGAAGACTTCGAAGCCGCGTTTAACTCTTTCTCAGTACGCACCAAGGTCAATCAGGCCAAGAGCCGCATGCAGGATTACCAGATTCGCAGCACGCCCAACATGGTCGTGAATGGCAAGTACCTGATCACGACAGGTGCATCGGTACCGACTCAGCAAGACATGCTGGATGTGGTGAAATTCCTGGTCGAAAAAGAGCGCGCAACGCTTAGCTCATCAGGCGAATAACCCCGTATCCAGACTGATTTTGCCCGGACAGGTCCTCTGTCCGGGCTGATCGCCCCCCCTTCTGTCGTTTATCTCGTCATCAAGCTCCCAATACCGACACCTGCAAGCCTCGCAAGGTGATGTATTGGCTGACTTTATTGCTTGAAATCCAAACTTTTTGCCGTCTGGCGCAGTCTTAATCCTCAGAATCAATAAATCATTCAAGCGCTTAGCCAGATTCTCCTTTGCAGACCAATAGCGGGCTGCCTGTCTCCTTAGCGGCAGCCATTGCTACTTTGTGGTCAAGGTAAGGGAATCGAGAAGAATTGATCGAGAGAAATTTTATCGAGAGATTTCCATCGAGAGATTTCCATCGAGAGAAAACCAAGGCAACGCTTGTAAAAGGCACGAAGCAATCATGGCGCAATGGCAAACCAAACTGCGGGCAGCACTGCCCGAACAGCTGCGCAATTTCATTAGCCGTGATGCACGGCGCGAGCTGATCGGTCAGGTCAATGCGACCTTGCTCGTCTTCAACGATCTGCTTGTGCATTTGGAAGCGAGCACCCAGCGCTCAGTGGCTGGTGACAGTGAACAAAGTTCTACACCGGCCGTTGTTGCCGCGAGCGATTTGGCGAAAGCAGCTGCATCGGTACTGCAACGCGACAACGCCAGCGTAATGCTCTTGCTGCCACCCAGTGAATTTGTCGCCACGAGCAAACACATGCCGGGCGTTACCCGGGACAATCTCACTGCTGCGATCGCCTTGCAGCAAGACTCATTACTGCCCGCATTGGACATGCCGTTGGCCATGGGCATCAACCCGGATTCCACCACACTGGGTGACGACCACATTGCACTGTGGATCAGTCAGGAAAGACTGGATGAGTTGTTCAATGCCTTTGCTGATGTGGGGCTGTTTCTGGCTGCAGTCAAACCCCGGCCGCTGGCAGTGACATTGTCAGACATTGAGGCGCGCCTGGATGATAGCGACATCAATACGCAATCCAGTGTCGCGGTGAACAAACAAGTGATCACCCAGTGGTTACACATTCACAAGAGCGACCTGAATACGCCGGCTTTTGCCGAACAGTGGGAACAAGAAATTAAAAGCCATCCCGCTGCCAAGAGCATCGCGCTGAATACACCCGAAAACTATTGTGAACAAACGATCAAGAATTCAGTTAACGCTTCCCTTGCGTATAGTTTCTTTCCAGGCGCTGCTCTACAGGATGTCCATAAAGCCGAACAGGGGCGTCGTCTTGTCGCGGGCGGAATCGCTGCGGTTGTGCTTGTCGTATTAGCGGCCGTGCCCTTTCTGTGGCAGTCGATTGAATTCAGGCGCGCCGCGGCGACATTGGCTGAAAACCGTGAGTTGTCCGCCGATGCCCGGGCAGACCAGGCCATTGTTGCGAACTTTGAGAATGAATGGGGTCCAGTCATTGACTACCCGCAACAGAACGTCAGCGAAACCTTGTTTACTTTGCAGGATGTATTGGCGCCAGAACAGCTGACGTCTTTTGAATTGTCGGAAGGGCTGATCAGTATCGAAGGCACGAGTGCCGACCCGCAAGCTATCTTGCAGCGTCTGGAGCAAGATCCGTTGTTTACCGAAGTAGTGTTTGCCAGAGCAACCAACAACTCGCGGTACTTCATTGACCTGCGCCTGAACCCGGTGAACTTTGAAGGTTATATGCTGCGCTATTTTCCGGACAACTAAACAATCATGATTGGCAAAATAAACAAACTGAATTTACAACTGAGCACGCGGGAGAGAAATATTCTGATTCTCGCTGCCATCACGACTGTTATTTTTCTGCTTAGTTATGTCGTGCCCACGGTCAGGGATTTTTATCAGGAGCGTGCCAATAGTATTGATTCGGTATTACTGGATCTGTCCCGGGAAACGCGCTTCATCGAAGATTCCGAGCGCTGGCGTGAGCGCAGAATCGCAGCAGAAGAACAACGCCAGGAACTTGCTGCCCAGGTTCATCAGGGTAATACGATCCCGCTGATTGAAGCCTCGATACAACGGGATTTGACGCAGTATGCCCGACAATCCGACATCACGATCAATTCCACAAGGCTGGCGCAACGCGAACAAACCGAAGGCTGGATTCTGGTCAGCCAGGAGATGTCGTTTCGCACCAACGACGCCAGTAACACCGTCGAATTACTGCGCCTGCTGGAAACCTCGACACCGCGACTGCACGTGAAAGAATTTTCTCTGGACCGCAGCCGTGCGCAATTCACGGGTTCGATTACGGTGGTTGGCTTTGCCCGCAGCGAAGGCCTGTTACCCAATGCGAGTAGCAATTAAACAGCTATGTCAGAAATAGAAATTACAGCAGAGCAGCCAGCGACAGCGTACGCGCCCATGACCATGGGTGTGTTTTCGCAATTGCTCGAACCCCAGGGCATTGCGCCTGCCAACGACTATACCGATTCCGGCAAACTGGTTTGCAGTCAGCCGCCGGCGGTCGAGTTGCGGGCACGTATTCGCTTCGTGCTAGGAGAACCGGTCAGCTTTGATGTGCGCAGTGAAGACGAAGTCCGGCGCCTGATGAAGCACTGGCGCGCAGAGTTATCGCCACAGATTGAAAGCAGCGAAGAAGACTTGTTCGTCTCGGGTTTCGAAGACGATGAAGAGCTAATCGATCTGGCCTCTGAAGCGCCTATTATCCGCTTGGTAAATCACCTGTTTGCGCGCGCACTGGATCTGAATGCCAGTGACATCCATTTTGAACCCAACGAGAATCATCTCGATGTGCGCTGCCGCGTCGATGGCATCATGACCCGCATCGAACGTTTGCCGATCAAGATACACACGGCGGTCGCCTCGCGCTTGAAGTTGATGGCGAAGCTGGATATCGGCGAGAAGCGCTTGCCGCAGGATGGTCGTATCGACTATCAGGTTGGCAGCAAGCGGCTTGACATGCGAGTGTCGACATTGCCCGGCGTGCATGGCGAATCGGTGGTATTGCGTATCCTCGATCGCAGTGATATGTCGGTAGATCTGATGGAGCTGGGCATGCCGGAGAAAGTGCTTCGCCAGTATCAGGGCGTGATCAATCAGCCCCACGGCATGATTCTTATTACCGGCCCGACGGGTAGCGGTAAGACAACAACGCTTTACGCCACCCTGGAAAAAATCAGCAACGAAACCCAGAAAATCATCACCGTGGAAGACCCGGTGGAATATCAGCTGGACGGCATAACCCAGATTCAGGCCAATGCCAGTATCGGGTTGAGCTTTGCTGCCGGCTTGCGCTCGATTGTGCGGCAAGACCCGGACGTGCTCATGGTCGGTGAGATTCGTGACCATGAGACAGCCGAGATTGCCATTGAGTCGGCACTGACCGGGCATCTGGTATTCTCCACTTTGCATACCAACGATGCCGCCGGCGCAGTAACGCGCTTGCAAGACATGGGCGTGGAAAGTTATCTGATTAGCTCCAGCTTGCTGGCCATTCAGGCGCAGCGTCTGGTGCGCCGCGTCTGCAAGGACTGCGCGGAGACTGTTGAGCTAAGCGCGGACGAAGCCGACGTGCTGGAAATTACTATCCAGGACTACCCCTCAATTCAGCGTGGCCGTGGCTGTGAAACTTGCGGCAATACGGGTTACCGCGGTCGTGTCGGCCTTTACGAATTGCTCTTGCTCAGTGATGAGATTCGCCACCACATCGCCACCGGCGCCGATGCCAATGTTATCCGCAGTGAAGCCATCAAGGCCGGCATGAAAACCCTGCGCCAGGATGCGCTGGAGAAACTCAAAGCCGGGCTGACAACGCCCGAAGAAGTCGTGAGGGTCACTCGCGCCTTATGAGTACACTGCATTTCAAATACCAGGCCTTCGATGCGGCCGGCAATGTGCAGAACGGTCAGCTCAATGCAGAGTCTGAGCGTGAAGCTGTGCGAATATTGCAGGGCAAGAATCTTACGCCAGTCAAAATTCAGGAAACCAGACAGTCTGGCGAGCGCGGCCAGAAAAAGAAGATCAGCCACAACGACTTGCTGGATTTCACTAACGGCCTCACCACGCTGGTCGAAGCACGCGTGCCGATCGACAAGGCTCTGCGACTGCTTGATGGCATTACCGAATCGTCTGCCATGCGGGAGCTGGTGCTCAATCTGCTCAGGGATGTCAAAGAAGGCAAGTCGTTGGCCGAAGCCATGGAGGCGCATCCCAAGGTCTTCTCGAAGATGTACATCAACATTGTCCGGGCCGGTGAAGAAGGCGGCATCTTGCATGACCTGTTGCCGGACCTGGCCGAATTTCTGGAAACCAGTGCCCGCACTCGTCAGGCCGTGATCTCGGCCATGATCTATCCGGCCGTGTTACTGGTGACCGGTGTCATCTCTGTCGTGTTGTTGCTGGTTTTTGTTGTACCCCAATTTGCCATTATGTTTGAAGATGCTGGCACTGAAATTCCCGGCTCGGCGCAGTTTCTGCTTGGCTTGAGTAATTTTATTCAAAGCTACGGCTTTGTCTTTGTTTTGCTCGCGGTCGCCGCTGTCTTCTTCTGGAACTGGCTGGACCGCAACCCACAAACCAAACTGCAGAAAGACGGCTTCCTGCTATCTCTGCCGATCATGGGTACGTTAATTCTCTATCAGGACTGCGCCGTGTTTGCCCGCACGCTGGGCGCTTTGCTGGGTGCTGGCATTCCGCTTATACGGGCCTTGCGCGTGGCCAGAGAAGTCGTCAACAACACCGTTCTAACCAGCCATTTGTTGCAAGTCGAAGAAGATGTTCGCGGTGGTGCCGGTCTGGGCTTGTCTCTTGAGAAGACCCACCAGTTCCCTACTCTGCTGCATCAACTGATTGCCGTAGGCGAGGAATCAGGCCGCACGTCATCCATTCTGCTCAAGACAGCCGTGACTTTCGATAACTATGTGCGCAACCAGATGTCGGCTCTGGTCGCGGCACTGCAACCGGCACTCATTATCTTTTTGGCCATCGCTGTTGGTGGCATCACGATTACCATGCTTTCCGCCGTGTTCAGTATGAACGCCGTGGAATTCTAGATTTAACTGGAGAATTGTTGTGAAGCGAATCAAGCAAAATTGCGAAGGTCGGGCAGCCAGTAACCAGCGTTGGTTGCTGCCCGCGCTTGGCAATATTAAAAAGAGACAGTTGGCACTATTTATTTCTGCATCTGTACTTCTTTCTTCCTGCGCAACATTGGAGTCACAGTCGGGCAATCCGCCGGCGCAATCTGCGTCAAACACAGCGCAATCATCAGGCGCCATTGCTGGCAACTCTGCAAATAGCAGCATCCCGGTGCTCACTTCTGGGGGCAGTGCCGAACAACAGGCGTTAATCGATGAAATCAACCGGGATGGCGACCCGCTGGATTTTCAGGGCTATCGCGAGAATGGGCCGTCTGCGGTTGCACCGCAGGGCGAGGATATTGTCGAGCTAAACTATGAACAGGCGGATCTGCGCCTGGTACTGGAAGAGTTGGCTGATGCGCTGGATATTACACTGATCATCGATCCGTCCATCAACAATCAGGTTAGCATTCGTACGTCGGCAAACCGGCCTCTGAGCCGGGCTGATATCTGGCCACTGATTCGTCTGCTGACACGCAACGCTGGTGTGCTGATCGAACAAAATGGCAATGTCTACACGGCACGCCAATCCGATAATAACCTGCCGCTGGAAATCACGACGCCGGAGCAATTGGGTGATGGCACCGCCGCACGCATTATGCAGGCAACACCGCTGACTTATGTATCACCGCAAACAGCCACACAAATACTGCAGCCCATGTTGGCGCCCGATGGCACTATTACGGCACTAGGTAGCCGCAATCTGGTGTTGATTACCGGTTCTGAAGCACAGTTACAGCGTGTGAATGAATTGCTCCAGCTTGTCGATGCTGATCCGTTCAGCAATCAGGGCATTCGCTTGTATCAACTGAGCAATGCCAACGCCGTTGAAGTTGCTGAAGAATTATCGGAAATCCTGACCATGATAGAAGGCCCCAATCCGGCCTTTCAGGTACGTGGCATCGAACGCATCAATTCGATTTTGGTCACGGCACCGGCCACGCGTGGTTTCGATGAGATCGGGCGTTGGGTGCGGATATTGGATGCCGACCGCCAGGAGCAGGTTGAACAACTCTTTATGTACCGCGTAAAAAACCTGGCGGCGCTGGAATTGGCGGATACCCTGTCGCAGGTCTTTGAAGAAGACAATGACGATGATGAGGACGAGCCGCGTCCTGTGAATGATAACCAACAGACTCGATCGGCGTTTGTTGCCGTTGAAGGCGAAGATGGTCAGCCGAGGCTCGTGACACAAAGAGCCGAGCAGGCCGAACAGTCGCAGGACACAGGCGATGCTGTTTCCGCTGACTTGCGTGTCAGAATCGTGGCGGATGAGTCTACCAACAGTTTGCTGATTCGTGGCACGGCGCGAGATTACCGACAGCTACTGACGACAATTGCGCAACTGGATCAGGTACCGCTGCAAGTAATGGTTAACGCAGTGATCGCCCAGATTACACTTAACAATGAGACGCGCTTTGGGGTTGACTGGAGCCGGGTTGCCGCGAATGCGGATCTAAACCCTATTTCGACAACGACTAGCACCGGGTTTCTGCCGGACGGTGGGCTCGGTGGCTTGATGTTTACCAAGGGCTTTCTGGATGGCGCGGCACGGGTCGAGGCCACGCTGGAAGCAATTGCTACCAACAACGATGTCCGTCTGCTGGCACGCCCCTCGCTGACTGTGAGCAACAACCAGGAAGGGGAAATTCAAATTGGTGCCCAGGTGCCAGTTGAATCGCAAACCAGTATTGGCAATGGTGGCGTCGCGACATCGAGCATTCAATACCGGGATACGGGTATCGAGCTTTACATCACACCGCAGATCAACAGTGACGGCGTGGTCAATCTGGTGATACGTCAGGTGTTGTCGTCGGTGGATTCCAGTGCCGGTGGTGTACGCCAGAATCCGACCTTCAACAATCAGGAGATCAGTACCACGGTTGTGGTGCGCAACGGCGAGAACGTTGTACTGGGCGGTCTGATTCAGAATGACAGCGAGCGCTTGAACACCGGTATACCCGGTTTGAATCGTGTGCCGGTGGTCGGCAATCTGTTTTCCTATCAGCAACGCAATCAGGAGCGCCGTGAGTTGTTTATCGTCTTGCGCCCCGAGATCGTCAATCTGAATGAACAGAGCAGTGTACAATACTCGGCCATATTGCAACGTTTTGAGCTCGCCTCGGAATTGTTTGCCGAGCATGGTATCGATTAAAGCGTGGCAGATTGAGATGATCGAAATCGAGCAAACGAAAAAGTCAGAGCAAAGCCAGAACTGAGCCAGAGTAAAGATAGCAGCACGAACAGACTAAATGACGCAGGCTATGGACGCGTCAAATTACTACGGGAGAAGTCATGAAGAACACTGAAGTTAGCCGCAAGCGCCTGCCAATGACACAGCGTGGTTTCACGTTGATCGAGATACTGGTGGTGATGGCCATTATCGGCATGCTGGCCGTGATGGTGGCTCCGAACCTGTTTCGTCAGCAAGCAGGAGCGCAGCGTGATGCGGCGATGGCGCAAATCTCTGCACTGCAAACAGCACTCGATGCCTATTATCTCGATGTGCAGCGCTACCCTGACACACTTGATGGCCTGATCGAAGATGATTCGTCGCGCGCCTCCTGGAACGGCCCTTACCTGCGAGGTGATGTGCCGCTGGACCCATGGCGCAACGAATACGTGTATGAATCCAATGGCCGGGAATTTAGCCTGATCTCTTATGGCCCCGATGGGGAAGAAGGCGGCGAAGGTGATGACGCCGATATTAACCGCTAGACCACCCAAGCACCTTGGCGCGTCTTGCCAGCCGGCTACAATTGCCGGCTTTACCCTGCTGGAAATCCTGCTTGTTCTGGCATTGATCGGCACCGCCAGCCTGATTGTTATCCCCAATGTCGGCAGTCTTGATTCCCGCAGCTTTAACGTGGAAGTCCGGCAAGCTCACACTCTCCTGAACTATGCCCGGCGCACGGCTGTCGTACGTGGCCTGCCAAGTAGCGTCACCTTCTACACGCTGCAAGACCCAGACGAGACTTTGCCACCAGCTGCGCGCACGAGTGTAGGTACGTGGCAGAGCGAGCTTACGGAAATTCGTTATGAAAACAGCACCGAACAAACCGTCGACCTGGATGAGAGTTTAGAGATCGTGTTCTACCCCGAAGGTGGCAGTACTGGTGGCCGGTTATTGTTTGCTCGTGACGAACGCGAAGCCGCTATTGCTGTTGATCCATTTACCGGTCGCGTCAACATCGAGGAAGAGGATGACTAGGATTCGCAACCATAAAGGGTTTACCTTGCTGGAGGTTATCGTTTCTTTGGCTATTACCGGGTTTATTCTGGGCAGTTTGTTTACCTTGGTCGCTGGCAGCAAGCAGTTGAGCTGGCGCGCCGGCGACAACCTGGAACGGGCACGCCAGATTCGTGCCGCGGCCAATTTTGCTCTGCTTCAAAATGAATTCAACACTGTCGAAGAAATTCTTGAGCACGATATGTTTGCGGTTGAAGCGGGCGAGATTCTTGAAAAACCTGAACGTAAAACGCAAGCAACACCTAATGGTCTCCAGCAGTACGAGATTCTCAATACTGAAACTGATGAAACTTACAGAGGTGTGCGCTGGGTAGAATTTCAGGTGGATATTCTGTGATGCAGCCGTCGTTTAATGCAACTAACAAGACCGGGTTTACACTCGTTGAGGTATTGCTGGCGCTGGGTTTGACCGCCTTGTTATTAGGGCTGCTGAGCACCGGTGTCTATGTTGTGGCGGAGGATTGGAACCGGAACTCAGACGTGCTCGACAACGAGTTGGACGAGTCACTGGCCTTGTTGCAACTCGACCGCGCGTTTCAAGGTGCCTTTCCCCACAGTTATACCAATCTGGATAATCTCTCCCGGGAAATCTTCTTTCAGGGCGACGACGATACACTGCGTTTTGTGTCGACCGTGTCGCCACAACGCACCTCAGGACTGACTGCTTGGGCAATCACCTCAGAACCGGATGCAGGTGTCTATGTCACATTGAGCCCTGCCTACACTGACCACCCCGGTGAGCGGCTCGATGCGCAAACACCACGGTTGATTCTGCCCGGCTACACCGTTGAATTTGCCTATTTGTATGAAGACAGCAATGAAGATCATGTCTGGCGTGATGATTGGCTCGGGGATGAAGCGTTAAGCCTGCCATTGGCAATCTATGCCCGTTTTGAGGCTTTCGATGATGATGAAGACGTTATCGAAATCCTGACCAGAATTCGCACCAATCTACATCGAGACATTTCCCCCAACACGTTTGTGCAGCAGGGCTTGTAATGCGGCGCTTTAATAACCAACGTGGCACCGTCATTATCATCGTCCTGTGGACAGCGGCGTTGCTGACTGTGTTGGTCACCGCCATGGCGAGCAAGGTGCGACTGTCGGCCAAGACAGTTGTGCATAATCACGAAGCGGCAGTGAGTTGGGCAGAACTGATGGGCGCTGTGAGTCAGGCCGAGATGGAACTCATGATGGAGAACATGGCGCGGCCTGTCGGTGAGCCTTTGGTGACCAGTGAAGAAGGCGAGATACGTGAACAACGGTACCGCTTCAATGGTCAGCCATTGAACCTGCATTACCCTGTGTCGGACGACATCGTTGTGCGTATCTACAATCACGCAGGCAAGATAAATCTGAACCGCATAGAGCGAGGCAAACTGCGACAGCTTATCGAAGTGCAGCTGGGCGGCCGTGAAGAAGCCGACCCGGATGAAGTTGAAGAACTAATGGCTGCGTGGACTGACTGGACTGATTTGAATGATCTGGCCAGCACACTGGGCGGCGCAGAGAGTGACTACTATCAATCACTGGAGCCCGGTTATGCACCACGCAATAGCGCCACGTTCGATACCGTGGACGAACTTCTGCTGATCCGCGGTTTTGCTGAACTGTTTGGCGATGTGAATCTGGAAGCGGCATTTACCATTTATGGCAATGAGCGTTCGATCAATCTCAATCTGGCGACCCGCGAAGCCTTGCAATTATTGCCGGGCATGGACGACGAGATTATCGAGCGCATACTGGCCTATCGGGAAGTCGAAGACATCAATAATCGGCAAGAGATCAACGAACTCATTCCCTATGAAAATCTGGTGGAGCTTGGCACCTGGATTGGCAATCAATTCTCCCAGGTCAGCACCGTTTATGTGTATCCCAAAGTAGAGGCCAACGCATTAGCGGTGGAAGGCTCGGAGCAAATTTCTGTTCCAGGTAGAGGGAATGGCGAGAATGGCGAGAATGGAGAGAATAGAGACACTCAAGAAAACGGCGCAGGAGAAGACTATGACAATCCCGACCCTGTGACCCAGGCCTACATGGAAATCGTGGAAGTGCGCAGTTTCCGGGAACTACCCACAGTAATGAAAGTCGACCCTTACGGCTATCTGCCGGATACCGCTCCGCCGCGAGTGGAGTTGGACAACTCCTACTTCGACTGAACAGCGAAACCAATAAAACGCGTTCACGCAGAACTTATTCTTTTTCTTCTTCGCGCACCACCGACCACTGTGATTCCATGATCAATGGCCCAACGCCTTTGTTGGCATCGATATGCAGCTGTTTGCTGAACTTGGTTTCATACCAGAGCAATCCGCTTTTATCTGCCAGCCCGCCCAGTACGTAAAAATCACCTACCCGCATGGCAATATTGCGCACGACGAGTGAGACTTCAAAGGTATCGCCCTTGTGGAAAGGCCCCTTCTCGACGCCTTCGACACTGGTCGTGAGAAAAGAAGCGATGGGTTCTTCGGAAGACTTCATAAAGGCAAAACCAAAGTTGCCTTCGATATTGTCGGCCAGCACTTCGACTTCCATGGTTAATCGAATGTCTTGCAGTGCCTGGACGCTGGTCAGGTCTTCGCCGTCCATAGAGCGCACTGAGAGTTTATTGATGCGGCAATCCTGTACCTGCTTGGCCTCGGTTTTTGCTGCACTGTCTGTTGCGCCATCTTCCGAACCAGCTTCGCCATCGCTACCAGTACCGCTTTCATCCGGCATGTCTTCGCGAATGCTGTGATAGACCTTTTTACTGTTACAGAAATGTTCGTAGTGCCCTACTACCTTGTCACTCTCGCCGATCTCGCGAATCTTGCCCTGATCCAGCCAAATAGCGATATCGCATAATTCCTGAACATGAAACATGGAATGACTGCAGAACGCCATAGTCTTGCGCTGGGCACGGAACTCGTTCATGCGCTCGACACATTTTTTCTGAAACGCCATGTCGCCAACTGACAGGGCTTCGTCGATCACCAGGATGTCCGGCTTGACCATGGTGGCAATAGAAAAGGCCAAGCGTACATACATGCCGGAAGAATAGGTTTTTACGGGCCGGTCGATGAATTGGCCAAGCTCGGAGAACTCAATGATGTCCTGTTCCAACTCGTGAATGTTTTCATCAGGTACGCCTAACAAGGACGCATTGAGATAGATATTCTTGCGACCGGTGAACTCGGGATGGAAGCCGGCGCCGAGTTCCAGCAGCGCAGCGACTTGCCCCTGCATGTCGATGGTTCCGGAAGTAGGCTGCAACGTGCCAACCAGCATTTTCAGCAGAGTCGACTTGCCCGCGCCGTTATCGCCAATAATGCCGATACTCTGCCCGTCGGGTACTGCAAAGGAAATGTCGCTAAGCACATGATAGACCTTGTGCCGCTGGCGCCGGGTCAGGATCTCGTACAGACGATCCTGGGGGCGATCGTAGATCTTGAATTCCTTGTGCAGATTGTTGACTGTAATTCGTGTCATTGCTTTAAGTGTCTTGGGATTGTCCCGTTACTGTCTTGAGTCTGTTTTGAAACCGTTTTGAGACTGTTCTGTAACTACAGTACGTCGCCAAAAGCCTGTTTGATCTTCATAAACCAAAGGCCGCCGATTACATAACTGATGAGTGATACCGGCACGATGATCTGAAAATTCACCATGGAAAAATTGCCCAACAGAATCAGCTCACGGTAAAAATTCACAAAGCTGTGCATGGGGTTGAGCAAGAACATATTTTGAATTGCGGGATCGCCAACCAGCGAGATCGGATAAATGATTGGCGTCAGGAAAAACCAGACCATGACCATGAGCGCAACGATCTGCTGCAGATCGCGCAAAAACACGCACAAGGCAGACAAAATAGAAACCAGCCCCATGGTAAATAGAAACTGCAGAAACAACACCAGCGGTAGCCATAACCATAACCAGGTCAGGTAACCCTGAAACGCCAGATACAACAGCAACACACTGAAGCCAATCGCATGAGTGATATAGGGCACCACAGTACCAACCACTGGAATCAACTGGACCGGGAACATCACTTTGGTAATCAGTGGCGCCTTCTCAAGCAGTAAGCCAGGCGCCTTGCTCACGGCATCGGCAAAGGCAAACCAGGGCAGATAGCCAATCATCATAAAAATGACGAAGCGCGTTTCACCAAAGCCTTCTGGTGGGCGAACCTGAAAAATATACGCAAAGACGAAGGAGTAAATAATGATATGGGTGAGCGGCGTCAGAAACAGCCACAGCATCCCGCCCACTGAGGCAGTGAATTGTGCGTAAAAATCTTGTCGTGTGAAATTCTGGAAAAGCCGAAAATGGGTATACGGCGTAAGCGCCCAGTGTTGTAGCAGTTTAAAAAGCATTCCCGGTCCTGGCGTGATTCCCTGTCGGACAGCTCAACGTAATTGAATTCAGTTGCGAGCTGGCAGTGACAATGACGATTGTCAGGGTGCGAATTTAATCATGAATCGCCGTAAAAAAGCTAAAAATAAGCCATTCAAGCCCGTATAATTTGCCGCTTCTGACGTTATTGCCTGCTGATCACCGATGCCCTCCCAAGAACACGAGCTGATTGCCTTCACAACCTCCGAGCTACCAGCGGGCCCATGGCTCGTCTTTGCCCCCCACGCCGATGATGAGACCTTTGGTATGGGCGGCACTCTGCTCAAAGCCAAACAAGCCGGTATTGCGACACATGTCATCGTGCTGACAGACGGTGCGCTGGGTGGTGATCAGGACGATCTGGTCTCGGTGCGCGAATCGGAAGTGGAACAGGCCGCGGCCATGTTGGGTTTGTCGTCATTGGCTATCTGGGGTGAGCCGGACCGGGGGCTGCAGCCGTCAACCGAGCTGGTAGGCAAGGTTGCCGAAGCCATTGTCAGCATCGCGCCAGCAAGCGTGTTTTTTCCCGGTTCCATGGAATTGCACCCGGACCACCGCATGACCGCCGAGATCGTCTGGTCAGCGCTACAGACAATCAGCAATAACGGTGGCACGCTACCGCAGGCCTACGCCTATGAAATAAGCGTACAGAATCCGGCCAATGTGCTGATCGATATAACCGAAGTGATCGATCACAAGAAGCAGGTAATGGATTTGTATGCCAGCCAAAACAGTCAGAATAATTACCCTGAACTGGTTGTTGCCCTCGATAAAGGGCGTACGTTCACTTTACCTGCCGAGGTTGAATACGCTGAGGGGTTTTATCACTATTCGCATGCGGATCTTGGTGAGCCTTTGGCCAGCGTGCTGCAAAAAATTCTCAATCGCTATTTTCAGTAGCTGCTATTTTCCGATTGTTTTCTGAATGCGGTCGCTAGCAGTTCACTACAACTCTGCTGTCGCTTCACTTTCCCGAATTAACAATTAGGTCTGTACTGTACAACGAAAGCACAGCGAAAGTTTCGTGCAGAGCATTGCGATTACGGAGACTGGTTGCGCTGGAAGAATGCCGTGGGACTAATGAACGGTATCGGATGTTTGCTTGCCATCTAACGATTCAGACTTGATCCACTCCGGCCAAAGATCGGTAGGCCACTCGGCCTTGACCCAAAGATGAAACAGAATACCCAGCCATTGGCGCAGTTGTGTGCCGTCCAGCTGTACTTGCAGGCTCGCTTCATCGCCATCACGAAACGTCAGCAACACTTGTTGCTCGTTAGCGGCGATATCCACAGCATGAGCCAGCCAGGGAGTTTCTGATTCAGGCAGATTGACAGGTGCTTCCGGCTTGATCGCGGACTGGGCACGCAGTTGCGCCATACCCTGAGCCAGTTCATTACTCGCAGAACTGGCTGCAGTCTCTTGTCGAGTCTGAGCTGATGCATCTGACGCAGCTTCTCGAGTTTCTTCCGGTGCCAGAGTTTTTAACAAGTGCGGAATCAAGCGGCGCAGCAAGCGCATGGTTAACATACAGCCAAGCACCGCATCGTCATCGGTCTTGCCGGTGAGACGAATACGATCTTCAGAATCAATATAGACGGAAGAAAAGCGTTGAATGCGTGACACGTGAGTTCGGCGGTGGTTACTGGTTAGCAGAATCGGTCAGCCAACTACTGACCTCAATCAGATCCGCAGGGACTAACAAGCCAGCCTCGCGCTTGAGTTGCAGCAGGTAACGCACATGCTCATAGCGCGCACGTTGAAAGTCACGCTCGGCCTGAAATTGATCACGCAGCGCATTGAGTAAATCAACGCTGGTGACAACACCGAGGTTAAAACCCTGTTGCATGGCTTCGGCGGACAAGGCTGTTGATTCGGCCAGAATTTGCGCCGATTCGGTACGGCTGGCGCTGGACTGAACCTGCAAATAGGCCGTGCGTACACTTTCATTGGTTTCCAACTCTACCTGACGCAGTTCATTCTCGGCGATATTGCGCTGGCTTTTGGCTTCGCTAACACGGGCGCGATTGGCGCCGCCGGCGTAGATCGGAATGGATACGTTGAGGCCGTAGTAAGTAGTATCAGTTTGCGATATAGGCGCATTGTCGAAACCAAGGTTAGAATCCTGACGTTGCGCGATAAAAGACACTTCGGGCATATAGGAACCACGCCGTTCCGATATGCGCTCGTCAGCCACCTGCAAGGCATATTCACTGGCTTCGATTTGCTGATTGTTGACGCGCGCCTGTTCAGCCCAATAATCGATATTTTCCTCAACTTCTGGTATTTCGGCATCGGCTTGCAGCTGGTACAAATCGCCAACATCTATACCTGAAACCGAGCGCAGTGACTCTTCCGCGATCGCAAGTTCACTCTGCAATTGCAGTTGCTGCGAGCGCACGGCAGCGAGACTGGCTTGGGCCTGATACAGATCAGTAATCTGTGCCAATTGGCGATCATAAAGACTTTGGATCTGGTCGAGTTGATTCTGTACCGCCTCCAATTCAGAGGCGATAGAGTCCAGCGCATCCTGCGCCTGCAGCACAGTGAAGTAACGATCCGCTACATCGGTAAGCACTGTGGCTAGCTCATAGTAATACTGCGCTTCGAGCTGATCTTCGACAAGCAAGGCTTGTTTGCGCGCTGAAAATGCGCGCCAATTGAATAGCACCTGACTCAGTTGCACTGAATACCGCTGACCATCGAAGTTCTGGACCTCAATACCAGTATCGCGCCGGTTGTCAGACAAACTGCCATTGGCTTGCACCTGAGGCAATAATTGCCCGGTTGCAGCTTGCTTTCGCGCGGCGCCAATATTCAGGCCTTCTTCTACAATACGCATACGCGGGCTGTAATCCAGCGCGGCAGTGAAAAAATCTTCGAGAGATTCTCCAATTGTCAGACCGGCAGGGCTCACTGGATCAGAACCGAGCGATGGCAGTTCTGCTGACTGCAAGCCAAATGGCACAGACAGCAGTACAGACAGACTGACTGCAGTTGTTAGATGCTTACGATTAATCTTCATTGAAACTACGTGCGATCGCATTTGAAAAGGGTTTAAACAAGTATTGCAAGAAAGTTCTTGAGCCGGTTGCAATAAACACTTCGGCTGGCATGCCGGGAAGAAGTGTCAGGTCGCCCAATTCTTCCATGCCTTCTTCAGTGACTTCCACTCTGGCGCGATAATAGGTCATGCCAGTTGATTCATCTGGGAAACTGTCAGCTGACAGGTTCAAAACTTCGCCGGTAATAGTTGGTACAGAACTTCCGAATGTAGAGAAGCGTACCGTTGCTTCTTGACCAACGGCAACTCTATCAATGTCAATAGGCAGAACGCGCGCATCGACAATCAGTTCGTCAGATTGTGGAACTATTTCAGCTATTTGAGTGCCTGGGCTAATTACCCCGCCAATTGTATGGAATTGCATGCCATTAACGATCCCTGCTACTGGCGCTCGCACAATGGTACGTGATACGACATCTTGCAAGGCATACATGCGTTCGCGTACGTCTTTAATATTAGTCTGTGTTTCGCTAAGTGACTGCACGACTTCATTTTTAAATTCTCTATTTAATTGCAGTATTTGCAGCCGAGCTTCTCCTATCTGCATTTCCGTAGAAGCTATAGATGCCAATAGCTCTGCGGCTTCACCTTGTAGTCTTGATTGGTTTCTTTCCAGATCCCGTAATTGGTTTTTATCTGAAAATCCTTGGCTGAGGAGTTCACTAATATCGGATAACTCTTCGCTAAATGATCTAGCAAGCTGCTCTTTGCTTTCTTTCAATCCGCGCAGTCCGACTAAACGCGATTGCAACTGTTGGATGCGCTGCTCCAGAACTTCAACTTCTCCAAGTCGAGCCTCTCGCCTAGCGGTAAAGATTTCCTGCTGTGCGTTTAATTCTTCTTGAGCTATTGAATCATCGGAATTCAATAGCTCGGGGAACTCAATTGTCTCTCTATTATCCCGCTCTGCAATTAGCCGAGCTTCCCGTGCTTTCATTGCTATGTATTGGCTATTCACAATCTCAAGCTGCGCCTGGGGTTGTGTATTGTCCATCAGCAATAATGGTTGTCCTGTATCTACAATGTCCCCATCCTGAACGAGGATATCGCTTATTATGCCGCCTTCTAGGTGTTGAACTACTTTCTTATATGAGCGAACAGTTACAGTACCAGCGGCAAATGCTGCACCATCGAGTGGGGCTACAGCTGCCCATAAGCCGAATACCCCAAATACCAATAGGAATATGGTTAGCCCAACTCGTTTGGGATATTCCATACTAGTAAGAGATTCTAATGTAGACGTGCCCAAGGCTTGTTCACTAATGATGGGCAAGTTGCTGTTCGTTTGTTTACTCAATTTGCATGCCTATATTTCGATATTGGGCTTTTAACCTGCCGCGGATTTATGAATTTGTGGTGTAGAACCGGTTAAGTTTGCAAGTATTTGATCCCTCGGACCAAAGCCTACAACAGTCCCTTCTTTGATCGCTAAAATCTTGTCAACACACTGAAGGATCATCGTGCGATGACTGATAACAATTATTGTGCAGCCGTTGGCCTTGATCCTTTGCAGAGCTTCGACTAACTCACGCTCGCCTTGATCGTCTAGATTTGAATTTGGTTCATCAAGAACCAACAATTTAGGATTGTTATATACAGCACGCGCGAGCCCGATACGTTGACGTTGCCCACCTGAAAGTGCGCCACCACTTGCACCAATAACTGTGTCATAGCCCTGCGGTAGTTTTAAAACAAGTTCATGCACTCCAGATAATTTTGCTGCGGCTACAATCTTTTCCGGATCAGCATCGCCAAACCGGGAAATATTTTCCGAAATAGAGCCAGTAAACAACTCGATATCTTGAGGCAAATATCCGATATGTGGTCCAAGCTTGATTCGATCCCAAGATGAAATATCGGCACCGTCTAGCCGCACTTTGCCAGAATAAGCGGGCCATATTCCTAATAGTGCTCGTGCCAATGTGGATTTGCCAGATGCACTGGGGCCGACAATGCCGAGAGCTTCGCCAGCCTCTACCTGGAAGCTTATTCCACGGATGACAGGGGTTTTTGATCCAGGCGGTACAACAACAAGCTTTTCGGTATGCAAAGACCCTTCTGGCGCCGGCAATTCCATGGTTTGGGGAGTTGCTGGAATTAGATCCAAGAGTTCGCCCAATCTAGCAAATTGAGCTCGAGCCACAGAGAAGCCTTTCCAAGAACTTACTAACAAGTCGATGGGTGCTAGTGCACGTCCCAATAATAGAGAACCTGCTATCATCATGCCTGGCGAGATTTCTTGCCTCAACGCGAGGAGGGCACCTAGACCTAGCACAGCAGATTGCATGATGATGCGAAATGACTTACTGAAACTGGTCAACATACTCGCGGAGCGGCTGGCGTCGGTTTGTAACTTCAACACTTCATCAGAACTATTTTCTTGGCGGTAGCGCAGGCTATCTTCCATACCCATGGCGGCGACGACTTCAGCGTTGGCAAGAGTATTCGTGACTTGGCCAGACAGATTGTTATTTAACTGATTTGCTTTTTTAAGTTTATTGCTGGTTACTTTTTCGTTAGTGATAGCTAGAACAACCATGATCAAGCCAGCAACAATCCCAGCGACTCCAAACCAAGGGTGGAAAAGGAACATGATGCCGATGTAGATTGGAAACCAGGGCGCGTCAAAAAATGCGAACAGTCCATTGCCAGTCAGGAATTGTCTCAAAGCGGATAAATCGGAAATAGGTTGTGGGCTGGCATTTAGCCCCCCAGTCAAAAGCGCCTGCTTGAACGTTGCACTGTATACGCGTCGTCGCAATTTTGACTCGATCTTATTACTAGCACTGATAAGGATCATGGATCTTACCCACTCAAAGCCACCCATAGCGACGAGCAAACCAATCATGAGCAGAGTTAGCATAGTTAAGGTAGACAGGCTGCCACTCGAGATCACTCGATCATAGACTTGTAGCATGTAAATTATGGGAGTTAGCATGAGCACATTGATTGCAGCGCTGAACAAACCTGCGTAGATAAAATAGGATTTTATCTCCTTCAGCGTGTTTTTGAGCTCTTGATATTCAGGGTTGTTCGAATTATTGACCATGGGCTAATTAATTTTCCGCTAGAAAACTCTTAATACAACAGTTGAGGAAATATAGACTCACAATTTTCGCTTTCAATCGTTGGGCTAATAGTCACCTTTAAATGAGGGGAGTTTCGATGCATTTCAACCCCCTGTTTAGACAATACGCTCCCGACGCCAAACTTATCTAGAGCAATATCGGCTGTTGATGAGTAATCCGGACAATAATCTGGGGTATTGATGTTTTACTCTTGTCCAGCTTTTCTATCACCGTCTGCCAATTCTTTAAGGGCACGTAAATCGACTATTTTGAGCTGATAGCTGCCGTCGCGTCTCACTATTTGCAAGTCCTGTAATTTCCGGAATGTCCTAGTGACGGTTTCTCGACTTAAATTGAGCATTATGGCGATTTCCATATGCGTCGGTGGATTGGCAATGGCCGACTCCTGCAAAGTGATCTTGTCTTTATCCGGCACCATTAGTAAAAGCTGGTGACATACACGCTGTTCGACATTAGGCATACCTAACAAAGAGCGCTGAAGAGTCAACTGACGCACGCGATTAGCCACTTTTATAGCAAGTGTACTGGTTAGTTCGGGGCAGTGTTGCATTGCCTGACGCAGCGCGTCCATTGGCATTGTGACGACCACAGAGGGGCTAAGAGCGATGATGTACTCAGGCTGTGGTCCGCGATCAAAAACACCAAGCTCGCCGCAGTACTCGCCCGGCTCTACGAAGTAAATGCCTACTTCGCGGCCATCTACTGTAAAATCAACGCCTTGTAGCCTTCCTTCAAATAGGAAAACCACAGTTTCTTCCGATTTTCCTGCAGTTAGGACGATCCCGCGCCGGCTAAATTTTTGCAGTACACATTGCTCTGCAAGCGGAGCCAGAGTGGCTTTAGGCAGGGATTTCAAGAGCGGAAAAGTGCTCAATAGTTCGGAGGTAACCACGTTGAACTAATATCCCTGAAAATGACGGAAGTGGTGCCAAAAGGCCGACCGGGCGAGAATTATAAGTGCCTGAAGAATCGGGTTAAAAGCTAATATCGCAGTGCCATGTGATTCCAGTCACGCGGATGTGCCCATCTTTAAGGTAACTTTCTCCTACCTAGCGTGGGATACCTGCGTGAATAGAGCTAAATAGCTGGTTTTAAACGCCAATCAGCGCATGAAACCGTCAATTTCAGTGTTTCTACTCTATGCAAGCAGTCAACGTGATTTAAACTATGACACTCAACATACTCGTCAGATTTACGCATAACATGAGCAGATTCAAGCATTCCTTTTTTGTAGCTATGGCTTGCACCATCATGATGATGGGCGCCAAGGCTGCAGAGCCAGCTCCTCCAGCAGGTCATTCTGTTGTGGGTGAAATTTCGCTTGTGCTTGGCAAAGCGTTTATCGTCAATGCTGATAATGAGCGAGTGGCTGCTCGCAGAGGCCTGCAGCTGCAGGCAAGCGATCAGGTATTTACCGAAGCCAATGGTCACGTTCATATCCATTTTGCTGATGATGCGCTGGTGAGCGTCCGGCCAGGCAGTCGTTTGGAAATCGTCCGTTACGACTATGACCCAGTCCGCCCAGAACAATCCTCGGTCAAATTCAATCTCGAAGAAGGTGTTACCCGGGCCATCTCCGGCGATGCCGCCAAGTCAGCTCGCGACCGCTTTCGCCTGAACACCCCTATTGCCGCGATTGGCGTGCGTGGCACAGACTTTATTGTGAGCGCGACAGATCGAACAACCCGTGCTCTGGTGCGCGAAGGCGCTATCGTCATGGCACCCTATTCATCCGAGTGTGCGATGGATGCTTTCGGCCCTTGTGACTTGAATGCAGTCGAACTTACTGATGCTTCACTGCAGATTTTTGAGCTTGAAGGCGAATCACCCACACCTCGACTGATGCCCGCGCCCCATGAGCGCGACCCGAATTCCATGCGCGGCGAAGTGCAGTTAGCTCTGGCTGACTCGGAAAGTAATGAAAATGAAGACGGTAAGACCATCAGCAATGATGTTTATTTAGAAAGTGTGACTACAACGCGCGTCACTGCCGAGGCGGCGGGTCTGGATCAGGGACAAGCAGGCACAGTTGACCCTTTACCAGGCATTACGCCGGAAAACCCGGTAACTGCGTCTATTCTGAATGAGCGTCAATTGGTCTGGGGCCGCTGGTCCAACGGGTATGGTGATGCCGAGCGTATTACCCTTTCCTATAATTCTGAGCAATTCGACCGCAAAATCACTGTTGCCTCTGATGATCTGGAATATCGCCTCTATCGCCCTGAACTTAACGGCACTCGTGTTGCGCAAGATCTCGGCGTGATCAGCTTTGGCTTGACCAGTGCCCAGGCGTTTTACGACTCGGCCAATGGTGTTGTGGCCATGCAAGTGGACGGCGGAAATCTGGATATTGATTTCGTTGCGAGCACTTTCGATACCGGTTTGGATTTAAGTCACGATATCACTGGGGCTGTGAATTTTAATGCATCCGGCAATATCTCTGATGGTGGTTATTTCAATAGCCGCCTCGCAGAGCAAACCATGGCTGGTGCGGTCAGCATCGATGGGCAAGAGGCTGGCTACTTTTTCGAAAAACAATTGCAAGACGGCTCTGTTTCCGGCCTGACGCTTTGGGATAGTCAATAGTCCTATGTCAGAGTCTCGCACTTATCAGGGTAACCAAAGTAACCAAGGTAAAAAGGGTAACTTCTTCAATCCCTTGAACCCCCTTCTTCGACTGTCGCCTTTGGCCGGCAGATTGCTGGTATTGGCGATTGCGGCTATTGGCGCGCTCGCGGTGTTGAGCCTTTTCCGGTCCAGCCTTGAGACACTGGAAGAGCGCGTTGGTGCTCTGGGTTGGTTGCTTGCTCCCGACACTGCAATTGAACAACGTATAACACTAGTGACGATTGATGAGCGCAGCCTGGCAGAAGTTGGCCCGTGGCCGTGGTCACGCGAGACCATGGCGGAGCTGACTGAAGCAATTGCCAATGCGGGTGCACAATTGCAGATACACGATGTGGTGTATTCCGAACCGCGACAAGGCGACCAGGCTTTGCTAGCTGCATTGCAGAGTTCATCAGGTGCGGTGCTCGCACAAGTGCCGGTATTGGCGTCTGATGGCACCGTGCAGGCGGGGCAGATGACACACCCGCTGATTGGCGCCAGTTGTAATATTGCGTCTTCAGCCACACCAAACCTGACTTTGCCTCAAACCAACAGCTATTTGGCGCCCCATGCTTTGTTCGCCAATACGCCAAAGGGCCACATCACGCCACTCATTGATAACGACGGTGCGATTCGCAAGGCGCCAGCGATTATTTGTGTTTCCGGTGCGGCGTATCCGATTCTGCCAATATCGGCATTGCTGCAGGCAACCCAGAGCAGTGATTGGTCGGTGACTTTATCGCCAGGCGAATCCCTGTTCGACCCTGCGCAAATATTACGCTTGGACTCCTATCCAGGTTTGGAAGTGCCGCTTGATGCCGAAGGCAATCTGCGCATTTCTTACCGCAGCACACCGGATAGTTATCGGGCGATATCTGCAGTCGATCTTTTAAACGGTACAGCTGATTCCGCCATGCTGGACAACACCTGGGTACTTTTGGGTGCTACAGCATTTGGTATGGGCGACATTGTGCCTACACCTTACAGCGGCGCTACGCCAGGAGTTGAACTACAAGCTCGCATGTTGGCCAGCATGCTGGATACGACAATTCCTTTTACACCGGTCGGTGCGCCACTAATGCTGGCGCTGTTGGGCCTGGCCTTTGCTGCTGGCCTGCTGGGATTGGCCACTGCATCTGATCGTACTGTGGCTTATGGTTTACCGGTGGCTGCGATTACCCTGCCGCTGGTTGCACTGGGCGTACACGTTCAGCTAGTGGCCACGAGTGGTATCTGGCTTGGCTGGATCGCGCCAGCCCTGTTCAGTCTGTTGGCTGCGGGCTTGCTGTTATTATTGGAACAGCGCCGCGTCAGGGCAGAGCGTACCCGCGTATATGGCAACCTGAGCAGTTACTTGCCTAGCTCGTTCGCGCGGGATATCGCCTTCAGCTTGCCCAGCTCAGCCATCAGCGCACGGCGTTGTGAAGTGACATTGTTAAGTGCTGACCTGCGCAACTTCTCTGCATTTGGTGAATCGCGACCGGCCGAGGAATCGGCAGCCATGCTGCATTATTTCTTTGTGCGAGCTACCGCTATTATCGAGCGTCACGGTGGCAGAATTCAGGAGTTCATCGGCGATAGCTTGCTGGCAGTGTGGGACGCCCAAGGCCCGGCCGCGGCGCAACAAGCCTATTTGGCCGCTCAGGAGATGCAATCGGCATTGCCTGATGAGTTACTCGCCAAGAAAGTGCCATTCGGGCTGGAACCGCTGGCGCTTGGCATTGGTATAGAACAAGGCCCGGCCTTGATTGGCTCGATCGGACCAGCCCAGCGTCGTACTCACGCGCTGCTAGGCGACACAGTAGCCATCACCTTGCGTATTCAGGAGATGACTGCGGATCTGGCGCAGCCCGTCCTGCTTGGTGAGTGCGTTGCACGGCAACTGACGGATCAGCAGTTGGAGTCCCAGGGCAGTTATCTGTTAAAAGGCCTGCGAACGCCGCATACCTTGTTCGCGCCGCGCCCTGCGGTGTCAGAGCGTTCTGCTTCTGCGGTTACCGGTCGCAATGGCCAGCCTGCCTTGCAAGTCCTGTCTGGTGGCCGTAAGTAGTCTCTGTTCGTCCAGGTGGTGTGGCTGAACTCTCTTATCTCTCTTAACTCTCTTAACTCCCTTACTCTTTACTCACTTAACTCGCCCCAATCGCCTCTCTCTCGTCATTCCCCTGCTCTTCGTCGCACGCTTCGTTGTGCATTTCGGCAATATCGCTCCAATAGCACTCTTCAGAAGACGTTTGTTGCATGCTCAGGGGTGATTCACGATAATCCCGGCATGTTTTTCAGTTGGCGTAAGCCTGGAATGATGATGCAGGCTTTCTGGCCTTCCATGCGCTTGTTATGCTGCCGGGCGAGGTTTCAACCTCGGGCAATCTATTGCGCACTTGCTTGTGCTTTCGCAGCGCCAGTTGCGGCGCAAACTTGCCCTGATCTATCGGCGTACTACCCAGACAGTGATCCGGATTGGTCAGCCATTGAAGCCCGGTTGGCGCCACTCATGACGCAATGTCTGCGTTCTACAGAATATTTTGCACTACGCGGTGCTGCGCAACTCAATAGCGGCATGGTCGCTGAGTCCCTGGATTCTTTAGAGCGGGCGCTATTACTGGACCCTGACAACGGTGCCGCGCAGATTGACTACGCCGAAGCGCTTTTTCAACAAGGCCAGTTATTCTCTGCGTTGGCGTTGAATGAACAAATCCTCGACCGCGGCGATTTGCCCGCTAACCTGCAACCTGCGTTAGCAGCGCGGCAGCAAACCTGGCAATCAATGACTCAGCAGACGTCGTTTCAGGCTGATTTGCTGGCTGGCTATGATACAAATCTCAATGGCGCACCAGACCCCGACCTGATTACCTTAACGCTGTCTGGGGAGCCTGTCTTTTTGCCTCTCAGTGAAGAGTTTCGGCCGGTAAGCGGGCCGTATCTCAACCCCCGCCTGGGTATGCGCTATCGACAACTTGCTCCCGACCACCAGCATAACTTCAGTGCGGAAATGCGCGGCCGCGCCAGTGAGGATCAGGAGTCTGACCTGTTTCAGATCGGCGCGCGTTACGCTTTTGTTAAACCCGGCCCGGCCAGCAGTTGGCAGGTAGGCACGGGTATGTCGCATCTGTTCTTCGGTGGCAGTGCGCTCTACTCGGCTACCGAGGCCAATGGGCGCTACCAGTGGAATAGACCGGGTGCTTGCCGGCCATTCACTACACTGGCGGCGCAACATCAGCTCTATCACGAGCAGCAGCGCTTGAATTCACTGGAAGCCAAGGCCAGTGCGGGGTTGAGCTGCCCCAGAACAGGCGAGAACAGCCAGCAACAGTGGAATATTGATATCGGCTGGGTGCATAGCGAGCCTTTGCGTAGCGGTCGACCTGGTGGCGTCCGCGAAGGCTGGCAACTCAACATGGACTGGCAAGCCAACTGGCAAGACAATACGTTCAGGGCATTGGTAAATCACACCCAGCTGGACGATCGACGTGGCTACAGCCCACTGCTTGCGGGCGGTGCAGCGAGATGGCTGGAGCGCAGTTATGTTCTGTTTCAGTATCGCAGGCCACTAAATTGGGCCGTTCAAGACACCAGTTTGCTCGTTAATCTTTATCATCAGCGCCAGCGCAGCAACATCGAGCTATTTCGAACCTACGACAACACTTTCGAAGTCGGTTTCAGCTTCCGTTTCTAACAGCCTATATTGGGTTTTGTGGCCCATTTCACATATTTAATGCAGTTTCTCAGCTTTTTTGAAAAAAGCTGGGAAAAATAGTCAGTTACGGTCAAGAAATAGGCGAAGAAATCAGCCTGAATGTTGTATTGAATTTAAAGACTCTGTAATATCCGGTCGATATCTGCTTGCGGTTGCAAGATAGGCACCCAAGTTGATGTAAACAGGCACGACCAAGGCATTTCCATTTCATGTGATTACAGTCACAAGCAAATAGGAGAGTCTTGATTATGCTTGTTGCAACGATGAGGGGTCATTTGCACTTTCGACCTGACACAATCGTAAACATAAAATTTGAAATCGATCTCAAGGAGCTTTACATACAATGGCGATTACAGCTGAAACTCGAACGGACATTATCGAGCTGGTAGTAGGCATGTTCGGTGCCGCACCAGGTGCGTCTGTCCTCTCTGAACTGGCGGAAGCCGTCGATGCGGGCCTGAGCCTGAAAGACTTGTCTATCACTCTAGGCACTAGTGCTGTCTTTAAGGCAGAGTACCCATCATTCCTGACTAACACTGAATTTGCTACGAACTACCTGACTGACTTTTTAGGTGGTAATCCTGGTGAAGTGTCTGCTGCTAACTTTACTCTGGCAGTTGACGCAGTTGTTGCCCTGTTGAACAGCGGCAAGAGCCGTGGTGAAGTCGTATACGACGTAATCACTGCTGTTAGCGCAGTACCTGAAACTGACACTAACTTCGGTACCGCAGCTGCACGGTTGAACAACGAAACTGAAGTAGCAGAATACTACTCTGTAACTACTCAGCAGAGTGGCGATACACTAGACCAACTGAAAGCCGTAATTGTTAACGTTACAAGCTCAGATGCTACGGTCACTAGTGCGAAAACTAGTATCGATGGCGGTGCCAATGTTGGTAAAGCATTCTCGCTTACCACTGGCCTGGATTTCGGCACGGCGTTCACTGGAACTACAAACAACGATACTTATATCGGTGTAGATTCAGCCACTGATACGGCTGACACAATCAATACTGGTGACAGCCTGGATGGTGGCGCAGGAACAGATACTTTGCGCATGGTTATCGCCGATAATGATGCAAATCCGATTACTTTGGCCAATATTGAGAATGTAGAAGTTACTGCAACTGCGGCTACAGGTACTATCAGTGGCGCCAGCTGGACTGGTGTTACAGGTGTTAAGGTAAAAGACACAGGTGTTGACGGTACAACTACATCTGCAGTGACTTTTGCTGGTTTGGGCAATGTTACGATTGGCCTAGAAAATGTGAAAGTTCAGAATAACAACGATACTGCAGCGACAGTAGGAACTTCTGGTCTTGGAACTACTGGCACATTAACTCTGACAACAAATGGCGTAGGTGCTGCTGCTCGTATTCCTGATTTAGTACTAGATACTAATGGCACAACTAGCATCTATACTAAAGCTAATATCACCGCGACTGGTTCCAACTACCTGCGACTTAACGCGCAGGCTGACGCTGATGTGGCTCTGACTGAAGTGACTGTTGGTGGTACTGGTACCCTGACATTGAATTATGACGGTACTAATGCTGAGAACGATGCCATCAAGACGATTGATGCCTCAGGCAATAGCGGTGGTCTAACTACTACTGTTGGTAACTTGACTGCTACTGTTACTGGCGGTTCCGGTAAGGACAATTTCACACTGACCGGCGGTATCAACACAGTTAACACTGGAGCTGGTGACGATACTGTCACTGCTGCGGGTACACTGACTGTTGACGATACAATCGATGGTGGTGAAGGTACCGATACTATTGGTTCTACTACGGCTCTGACGAACGCATTGGTCGCGCGCCTTTCCAACTTTGAGAAGCTGGATGTAGGTGCTGGTAATGGCGTGAATCATGACGTGGGCAATTTTACTAGCCTACAAGCCGTTGTTGTTGGTTCAGCTTTGGGCGGTAATGTAACAGTAACTGACCTGGTGGCAGGTGCTGGAGTGGAGATTAATTCCGCTTTGACTGGTGGTACATTAACAATCGTTCAAGCTGATTCTGGTGCCGGCTCTTCAGATGACACGTTGAGTGTCTCGCTGAATAAGAGCACTGCTATCTCTACTGCTACGGCTGTTATTGCTGCTCAAATCGAAACAGTGACGCTGAATTCTACTTCTGCAGGTAGCTCTATCACTCACACCTTGGCTCAAGGTACATTCGCCAATGCGTTGAGTGTTGTTGTTAACGCAACGACAGCTGGGTTGACCGTTACAAATCTGGAGGCACTTGCAATTAATACTCTGGATGCGTCAGGTTCAACAGCGGCCGTTTCTATCACTTCAGGCGCTGACACTTTCACTAGTGCGTTCAAATTCACTGGTGGTTCTAAAGCTGACACGCTGAATCTGGAAGGTGCTACTACTCAGAATGGTACGATCATTGCCGTTGGTTCTGGCCGTGACACTGTTACTTTGGATAGTGCTGACGCTGGTGAAGCCACAATTCAGACTTCAGCAACTACAGCGGCTGACGCGGTTCTTGTAACTGATGACGCTGGTACTGCCAATGCAGCAGCATTTGTCACTACACAAGATCACTTTGATTACAATGGTGCTCTTAACAATGACTCCAAAACTGCAATTGCTGTAGGAGCCGGTGCAACATTGACTGCTGCAATCACTGCTGACAGTGACGCGACAGTGTTTCTTGTGACTCTTGCTGCTGGTGGTAATGCTGGTTTAGAAGCAGCACTCACAACCTATGCTGGAGCACCTACTGCAGCAAATGCAGACGCTGTTGAAACTGCGGCTATTACTGCCCTCGGTACAATTGCAAATCTGGATGCAACATTCGGTGCTTCTGAGTCAGTGTTGATCGCTATTGATGCTGAAACCAATGAAGCTGCCGGAACTGCAAACGATGGCGGTACAGTCGTTCTGCGATTCACCAACTCTACAAATACAGCCAACACAATTTCTGCTTCAGAAATTGAATTGATCGCTGTATTTGAAGATGCGGCGCTTGCTTCTGGCGACTTTATCTAAAGTCTGCAGTGATGCTAAGCAGTAGTTTGTTAAGTACTCTAGGCTAGTGATCTAATAAGCTAGGTTAGAAGCCACTGCCACTACTTGTGGTCCATGGCACCGCTTAACTAAAAAGGCCAACCTGAAAAGGTTGGCCTTTTTTTTACTTGAAATAAAGAAGCTAGTACCAGTTGAGCTGAGAAGAATTTTTATATAAAGAGACTTGTGGTAAGCGTAAGTGAGGGTAGGAATTTGCTAATAAAGTTTGTGTAGATTACAAAATTAAGAAAAGTGGGAAATACTGCGATAACAGGTTTCAGTCAAATAGCAACTGGAAGCTACTCTGGGAAATAGATTTTTTTAGCTAAACGGTCAACTACAGATTGTCGAAATTCAGCGAGCCGCTATCTTTTTCTGTACTAAACCCAAGCTCAGAGCCTAAGGATTTCTTGGCTGAACCACCATCAGAATAAAGAATTCTTGCAAGACTAGCGGTATTAGCCATAGAGAATAACTGTGCATAAGCAACTAATAATGCTCCGGTATTTCTGAGCTCACGAAGCGCGCTACCAGGCAGCTGATTCAAGCGAGATTCATCAATGCAAAACAAATCATCGATTTCAAACTGGGTCTGATAAACAGGGACGTTGACGGTCCAGGGTTTTAGTAGGTTATGTTCCGCGAGAATATCGCAGATCTTAAGTGTGGTCTCGTGCTGAGTTGCTTTTGTATGCAAGAATTTAAAAATCTCGTTAATCTTAGGATTGGGAGCGCCAGAACTATCGAAAAACGGCTCGCCACCCCTGCTTGAATCGCTATGGATCAAATTACTATTTTCATCTACGCACAATACTAAGTTGCCATCGGTATTTGGAAGTGCCACAAAGGGATAAAATAAATAGTGGTGCGGCAGATAGCGTGCACTCCATAAATTGTCTTTATCCAGACAAAGATTCTGACCAGGATTCAGGCCTAGCAAGGCCACACAGGAATAAACATCTTTATTCAGTAAAAAACCAAGAGGCAACCCGATACAGGCTTGGGGCACCTCGTTAGCAGAAATCGGAACGAGTGTATCGCTAGCAGTAAATCCAAAGTCTGAATACTTAAACCAGTATCGACTTTGAAATTTTTCGGTAGAGACGGGAGTCAGGTTCGACAATTTTTGACCTTTTAAGGAGTTGTAGAGCAAATTACTTTTAGATGTATGTTCTTCTAAAAGTAGTAGTTTCACATTTCTTACTGGATATTGTATACGTTGGAGGCGTACTGTTACAGGCCGCACTAAAAAATTATTCTAGGATGAGTCTAACCTCGGTTCTAAAATCGCCACTTCTGCCGGTATCGATAAGCTGGCAACAAAACATTATAGACCGAGTTAGATGCGGTGGTGGTTTGACCTGCGGCCAGCTTGGGGCAAACTAAAGACATTCACAAAAATCAGCGAAACGGACTGGTTAGTTGATGTTAGTGATTACAGTAATATTGTGTAAATCCGCTTGATAGCTAACCGAGAGTGGTTGCTATTGTCATGAGCGAATAACTCCAACTCACTGGATCGCTGTATAGCAATCTTGATGGAAACAGCAGTATATTATGAACCTTCAGAAAGACTTTATTTGACTAATTAAATAAGATTTGGCGTTGCAGTTTGGAAAAAGCGATCAAATCTACTCATCAAATGCCTAGCGGGTAACAAGGAGTAAAATGTGAGTTCTTGGGATTCTGGCTATGTTTCAGATATTGGCTATACCTACGGCTACTATTCGGAGCTTAATCCGCTTCGTTCACAGTTCGCATTGTTGAACAATGGGATTGTTGCCCCTGAGTTTGAAACTGCCTGTGAACTTGGATTTGGGCAAGGTTTGAGTACTAATTTCCATGCTGCAGCCAGTAAAACAGAATGGTTTGGTACAGATTTCAATCCATCGCAAGCATCTCTGGCTCAACATTTGAATCGAGTCTCCCAAGCGGGGGCTCGACTTTATGACGAGGCTTTTGAAGATTTCTGCTATCGGACAGACCTCCCTGAATTCGATTTTATAGGGTTACATGGAATATGGAGCTGGATATCAGATAAGAATCGTATGATTCTTGTGGATTTTATAGGCAGGAAACTCAAAGTAGGTGGGCTGCTATATATTAGCTACAATACCTTACCAGGTTGGGCTGCGTTCACTCCGATGCAGCATCTAATGACCGAGCACGCCAATCGTATGTCGGCTCCCGATCAGAGTATTCAAAACAGAGTTGGTTCAGCAATTGACTTTGCTGACAGGCTCTTGAGCAGCTCCCCTCTTTATTCGAAAAGAAACCCAAGTGTTAAGAATCATTTAGATAAAATAAAAGGGATGGCTAGGGAGTATCTTGCTCACGAATATTTCAATCGTGATTGGCACCCAATGCATTTTGGTACATTTAGTAAGTTAATAGAGCCAGCCAAAGTACAATTTGCATGTTCCGCAAATTATCTCGATCATGTGGACGAAGTCAACGTGACGAAAGAACAGTTAAAGTTTATAAATTCTGTACAAGACCCTTTATTTCGACAATCTATTCGCGACTTTATGGTTGATCGTCAATTTAGGAAAGACTACTGGATTAAAGGGATTCGACGCTATTCAAATCTTGAAAAACGCCAAGTATTCAAAGATCATGAGATTGTTCTTCAGAGTGCTGTATCAGACGTTCCAGATAAAATAACAGGTTCTTTAGGTGGAGCAGTATTGACACCGGAAATATATGGGCCGGTTATAGATACACTAGGAAACTTTAAATCCGTTTCTATTGGGCAGCTTTTTGAGCAAGTAAAAAACAAGAATATCGATTTGACGATGTTGGCTCAGGTAATCATGGTTCTAATGAGTGATGGGCGAGTAAGTACGGCTCAAAGTCCAGAAATAGTTAATAAAGTAAAATCAGAGACGACCCGTCTGAACAATCACATTATCGAGCGATCTGTTGGTCAATCTGATATCAACTATCTAGTGAGTCCATTAACTTCAACTGCTATTGCAGTAGACCGCATAGAACAATTATTTCTGCGTGCTTTCAAAGAAGGATACAATCAACCCCAAGATTGGGTGTCTTATGTATGGAAAATACTCAAGAACCAAGGGCATTCAATAGTGAAAGACGGCAAGAGTGTTGAGAGCGAGGAAGAGAGTCTCGAGGTACTGCAGGAGCTAACTACAAAATTCGATAAAGAGCGGCTTTCGCTTTTTAAAGGGCTGGGAGTTATTGATTACTAAGTCTGGACAAGAAAGCAAGCACGACACGAATGGTTCAGAACAAACTATTTAAACGCAGAACGCGTCAAATGATTCATAGAGCAACGAAAAGCGTAATCTGACGACAGTACTAACGAACTGAAGCCTTAAATGAATACAATGAAATTAGCCAGAGTAGCCAGCGCTATTGTTTGTACCATAGTCTTTGCTGTGATATCGCCAGCCTATTCTCAGGAACTCACATTGTTTCAACCCTTCGAAACGGAAAACGAAGCTGGAGCCTCATCATCAGCGCAGCCTTCAGATGGCGCGCGGGCCATGAGTGGTGATCCTGTATTCAGATTGCTTGGTACCATGCGTATAGGAGATTCTAGGCAGATCCACCTTCGTCATCGCAGTGGTGAAGTGGTCAAAGTTTCCATAACTGCTGATTTTGACGGCTCCATGCCAATACCCGGATACCAAGGGTTTGCGGTCACCAGTGGTGGTAGCCAGCAAGTCGCGATCACTTTGCCGGCGAATGAGATCTGTCAGGTGTATCCTGACAGTGGCATTAGCTGTCGCGACGCCTCCACGGCTGAACTAGCTCTGGTGCTTGGCAATGTTGTGCAGTCTCAGGCAGCTGCTGTAGAACCCAACGACGAAGAAGAAAACGCCGAAGCAGCCCCCGACAACCCCTTCGCCCGCATACGAGCCGCCAATGCCGCTGACAACCCAGCCTCAGATCCAAACCCCCAACGCTTCCGCCCGCGGCGTATCGCGCCAGAGGATGTGCCCGAAGGCATGCGCGTTATCTCGACACCGTTTGGAGATCGCCTCGTTCAAGAATAACGAGGCGCGAACCGTTCAGTGACTGCGCCATCTCCCCCCTATTTGTCCATTTCCATTGTTTGTTACAACACGTCGGTAGCTGAGCTACTTCAGCTGATGGCTTCGCTTGCGGCTAACCTGTTACAACTCAAAGAGACTGCGCCCGATTTCAACGCCAAAATATGGCTGGTGGATAACAGCGACAAACAGCCATTAACCATTGAGGATTGTGCTTCGCTGCGAGAGGAGCTCGCCGACTGTGCAACGGACCTTGAGTTGATCCAGGGCCACGGCAATATTGGTTACGGGGCCGCGCACAATCTGGCTATCAATAAATCGAAGACTGTTTTCCATCTGATTCTCAATCCGGATGTGGTGCTTGAGGATAATTGCTTGTCCAGCGGTATAGCCTATCTGAAAGACAATGCCGATGTGCCAATGGTGGCACCAGCGGTGCGAAACACCACTGGTGAAAAACAATACCTTTGTAAGCGCTACCCGTCGGTAGGCTTGTTTCTGGCCCGGGGCTTTTTTCCTGCGTGGTTGCGACGGCCATTCAAAAAGGCGTTGCAGCATTTTGAGATGCGCGATTTGCCGGAAGACAAACCCAGCAAGGGAATGCCAATAATCAGCGGTTGTTTCATGCTTTGCCAGCGTGAAGCGTTATGGCAAGTGGGTGGTTTTGATGAGCGTTATTTCCTGTACTTCGAAGATTTTGATTTGAGCCTGCGCATGGGTCACGAAGGTCAGCTTGCTTATGTGCCTGCCATGCGAATTCAGCATGGCGGCGGCAACAGCGCCGGCAAGGGTCTGGCTCATATCCGCATGTTTGCCCGCTCAGGCTACCGCTTCTTCGCTACCCATGGCTGGCGGTTCTTTTGATGAGAGGCGCAGTTTCACAGCGCGTCTTGGTCACAGGGGCTAGCGGTTTCGTTGGCCGCAGTCTGACCGCAAAGCTGCTGGCTCATGGGTATGAGGTTGTCACACTGTCCCGCTCTCCCATGCCGCCGAGCCTGGCCGGAAATGTCACTCATATCGAAGCCGACTTGTTGGACGCCGCCGCGCTGACGGCGGCGATGGAAGAGGTCTCCATAGTCTTTCATCTGGCCTCGGTAGCCCATGTCTATGGCCCGGAACAGGATGAGCTACGGCGGATCGTTGTGGCCGGTACCGAAGCGGTATTGCAGGCTGCCACCGCTGCGGGGGTCAGCCGCATTGTGTACTTCAGCAGTATTCTGGCCCAGCAGGCCGAGGAAGGTTCTGCACAAGCCACGGAGTACGGCCAGGTCAAACTGCAAGCTGAGAAAATTTTACAAGCGTCTACTGCTATTGAGGCCGTCATCTTGCGGCCGGTCAACGTCTATGGTCCGGGTATGCAGGGCAACTTGCAGCGCCTTGTTCAGATGATTGGTGCTGGCCGCTTGCCACCCTTGCCTGCGCTAACCACGCGCATGGCGCTGGTGTCGGTGGCGGATCTGGCTCAGGCCGCCATCTTGCTGGCGCAGCAGGCGTCAGCGGCTGGCAATACCTACGCTATTGCAGATGGCACGGACTATCGACTACACGAGATTGAAGCGGCAATTTACCGTGCCTGGGGCCGCAGACAGCCATCGTGGCGCTGCCCCCGTGTGTTACTATACGGCGCGGCGCTGGCAATGGAAGTGATAGGGCTGGTCAGGCCGGCGCGACGCGGCCTGGGGCTACGCACCTACCGCAATCTGGTTGCGGATCATTGCATCCCCGACACTGCAGCCCTTGAACAGCTTGGCTTTCAGGCGCAGACCACTTTTTATCAGGAATTGCCTGCTCTGGTGCAGGCGACAGGAAATCCACGAACTGACGCGTGATGCTCGCTTCAGTGACCTAGCTAGAGAGTTTCACTCTAATCATGACCAAAGGAATTATCCTCGCCGGAGGCACCGGTTCTCGCCTGCACCCCATGACCATCTCCCTGAGCAAACAGCTCATTCCGGTCTACGACAAACCCATGATCTACTACCCGCTGACCACGCTCATGCAAGCCGGTATTCGTGAGATTCTGATTATCACCACGCCGCAGGATCGTGCCGCTTATGAGAATTTGCTGGGTGACGGTGAGAAATGGGGAATCGCCATCGAATATGCCGAGCAGCCAAGTCCGGATGGCCTGGCTCAGGCGTTTATTATCGGCGAAGATTTTATCGGTGATAGCCGCGTGTGTTTGATCCTCGGTGACAATATTTTCTACGGCAACGATATCGAAGACACGCTAAAAAGCGCTGTGGATCAGGAAAAAGGCGCTAGTGTCTTTGCCTATTACGTGAACGACCCCGAGCGTTATGGCGTCGTAGTGCTGGATGAGAACAACAAGGCTATCGATCTGGAAGAAAAGCCCGCCAAGCCAAAATCTCATTACGCAGTGACAGGCTTGTACATGTACGACAACGATGTGATTGAGATTGCCAAATCGATCAAGCCATCGCCACGTGGTGAGCTGGAAATTACCGACGTTAACAATACCTATCTGCGTAACAGCTCCTTGCATGTGGAACTGTTCGACCGTGGTACCGCGTGGTTGGATACGGGCACTGTGCAATCTTTGCTGGATGCCGCCAACTTTATTCGCGTGTTGGAAGAACGTCAGGGGCTGAAAATTGGTTGCCCGGAAGAAGTGGCTTACCGACAAAAATTTATCGATGCCGAGCAACTGCGCACATTGGCCGAACCGCTGAAAAAGAGTGGCTATGGTCAGTATCTTATCCAGCTTCTTGAAAACCCCTGAGTCGCGTTAATTAACATGAATATTGTTGCAACTGAACTACCTGATGTCCTGATCTTTGAGCCAAAACTGCACGGCGACGATCGGGGCTATTTTCTCGAAACCTGGCGTCAATCGCATTTCGACGAGCGAGGCATTGCCGTTAAGTTTGTCCAGGACAACCAGAGCAAGTCCGCGCAGGGAACACTGCGGGGATTGCATTACCAGCTAAACTTCCCACAAGGTAAATTACTGCGCGTGTTGTCCGGTGAGATTTATGATGTTGCCGTTGACATGCGCAAGAGTTCGCCGACTTTTGGTAAATGGGTCGGTGTCACACTTTCAGCAGACAATCATAAACAGCTCTGGGTGCCCGCGGGCTTCGCACATGGTTTCTACGTCACTTCCAAGACTGCCGAGATCGCCTACAAGTGCACCGAGTACTATCACCCGGAAGACGAGCACAGCCTGTTGTGGAACGACCCGGCATTGGCGATTGACTGGCCGCTGGTAAACGACCAGCCGTTGCTATCCGGCAAAGACGCCGACGCCAAAACACTGGCCGACGCGGCGACGTTCAGTTAAGCCATGGCGAATCGAAAGGCTATTGTCGTCACTGGTGGCACCGGCCAACTGGGCCTGACTTTGCAGGCGCTATGGCCGCACAGCGCGCTGGCGGCCAGTTATGAATTGTTGGCCTTCTCCAGCAGTGAACTGGACATCACCAGTGCGGACAGTATTAGCAATGCCTTGGCGAATACTGATGTCGCAGCGATTGTTAATGCGGCTGCTTACACAGCAGTTGATGCAGCAGAGGCAGATAGCGAACAGGCCCATCTGATCAATGCAGCCGGTGCGACTAATCTTGCTACCTGGTCGGCGGAGCACAATGTACGATTACTGCATGTGTCCACTGACTTTGTGTTCAATGGCAAGGCAGACTCGCCTTACGGCCCAGATAGCCCGGTAGAGCCACTCGGTGTGTATGGCACCAGCAAACTGGCCGGCGAACGCGCTATCGCCAGAATCTGGCCACAGCGCTCACTTGTCCTGCGCACTTCCTGGCTGTATTCGCCTTATAAAAACAATTTTGTCAAAACCATGTTGCGCCTGATGGCTGAGCGAGACGCTCTTAATGTGGTGAGTGATCAAATCGGATCGCCAACTTCGACACAGTCTCTGGCCCAGGTAATATTCGCAGCGCTGGCCAGTGACGTTGAGCAGGGCATTTATCACTGGAGCGATGGCGCACAGATAAGCTGGTATGATTTTGCGGTTGCGATTCAGGAAGAAGGGTTGGCGCAGGGCCTGCTGACCAAGCCCATAACGATTAACCCGATACCCACGAGTGAGTATCCGACACCGGCGACGCGGCCGGCCTACAGCGTGATGGATACCTTGGCCACCCAACGTGATTTTGCGTGCCCGGCACAGAGCTGGCGAGACGAGTTACGCAATGTGATTGCGCAACTGGCAGCTAACCAGGCGGCCTGAATAAATCGCGGTAGTTCGATCGAATAAAAAGCACAGTTCAAATAGCATGGAAACGCAAACGGATAGTAAACGAAAAGCACCAACAGCAACTAAAGGTCAATTGGCAACGTAATGAAAAAGATATTGGTAACAGGCGCAGCAGGGTTTATCGGTTCAAATTTTGTGCACTATTGGGCTGACAAGTATCCGGATGATCAACTGCTTGTCTTGGATGCTTTGACCTACGCCGGCAACAAACATAACCTTGATGATTTGCTTGCCAGTCAGGCAATCGAGTTTGTCAAAGGCAGCATTACTGATGAAGCATTAATCGAAAGCCTGCTGCGCGACCACGGTCTGGATACCATTGTTCATTTCGCCGCCGAAAGTCATGTCGATCGTTCGATTACCGGGCCTGATGCGTTCATCGATACCAATATTGTTGGTACCTACACATTATTGAAAGCCGCGAAGAAAATCTGGCTGGATGAGCTGGGCGTACAAGACAACCATTTTCATCACGTTTCCACTGATGAAGTGTATGGCACTCTGTCTGCGGATGATCCGGCATTTTCTGAAACCACACCTTATGCGCCTAACTCTCCTTATGCGGCGAGCAAGGCAGCGTCTGATCATTTGGTACGGGCCTATCATCATACTTATGGCTTGCGCGTTACCACGAGCAATTGCTCCAACAACTACGGCCCTTTCCACTTCCCGGAAAAACTCATCCCCCTGTGTTTGCTGAATATTCTTGCTGGCAAACCGCTGCCGATTTATGGCGACGGCCAACAGATTCGCGATTGGTTGTATGTCGATGATCACAGTCTGGGTATTGATCTCATCATCAACAAAGGTCGCCCTGGCGAGACCTACAACATCGGCGGCAACAATGAGTGGGCCAATATCGATGTAGTGCGTTTGCTCTGCAAACTGGTCGATGAACAGTTTCAGGCCGATAGTTCTCTGGCGACACGCTTTCCCGATTCACCCTGTGCCAAGGCGACTCCGGCAAGTGAACTGATTACCTTTGTCGCTGACCGTCCGGGTCACGACACGCGCTACGCCATCGATGCTGAGAAAATCACCGGTGAGTTGGGCTATGAGCCTGCCGAAGTGTTTGAGTCCGGTTTGGCCAAAACAGTGGCCTGGTACCTCAACAACGAGGCCTGGTGGCGTGCCATTCAGGATGGTTCGTATCAGGATTGATCTGCAGCGCGCGCCTGTCAGTGTGCTTCTTTAAGTGAGCTGGTTTTACTGCTGGGGCGGTTGTACAGCCATCTGCCGAAAGCGCGAAAATCGCTGCGCTGGTCAGTTTCAGTTAACCTTGCCCCGGCTAGACTGGTGATCAATCATCGTAGTAGCAAGACTTGTGGAACAAGAAGCCACATCGAATATTTTCTGACACAGTAACTTATGCGCCAGTTATTACTCTTAAGCCTGATATTGAGTTGCACAAGCCCTGCGGCTGCCTTTGAAATCAGCGGCAGCAAATGGCCCGGTGCGGCGGCGACTTTCTACATAAATATTGAGGGGTTTTCGCCCAGCAGTATTAGCTGGAATTCGGCCTTTACCCAGGCGGCGAATGACTGGACGCAAGAAACCGATTTTGATTTGACGGTGGTCAATGAGTATCGCGATCCCTGCCGTGATGACGGCGCCAATGGAGTTGATTTCACATCGACCATTTGCGGGACCAGCTACGGCGCCAAAACCCTTGCTGTGACCATACGCAAGTTTCAGTCCGAGGTGCTTGGCCCGGCGCGTATTGCCGAAGCTGATATCGTGATCAATCAGGATGTGGAATACAATATTTTTGATGGGCCGATAGTGCAGTTTGGTGTGCCCGGCCTGGATTTTCGCCGTGTGGCGCTGCATGAGTTGGGCCATGCCATTGGTCTGGATCACGAGAGCGGCCCACCGGCCATCATGGCGCCCAATATCGGCAATCTGGACCGCCTGCAAGCCGATGATATCGCCGGCGTTAATGCGCTCTATGACGGCCTCAGCAACTGCACGATTCGGCCCTTGAAACTGGGCGCGGTGAATGACGCGCTGTCTGCTGGCGATTGTCAGGTCTTCGAATTGACGGCAGGTGGTGACGACAACAGTTTTGTCGACGTCTTTCAGTTTGCCCTGAGCAGTCCGGCGAGCATGCGCTTTGCGATGACGTCCGAGTCGCTGGATTCGGTGCTGTTACTGGCTGATGCCAACCTCAGCGTGTTCGATTTCGACGATAACGCCTTTGCTGACTGTGATTCGACGCTGACGGCCAATCTGGCCGCTGGCAGCTACTATCTGCTCACCAATACCTTTGTGGAGCCGGTGAAGGATGACTGCGGAACCAGCGGCGACTATGCGCTAACAGTCCAGTACACCAGCGCTGACCCGGTCGCTTTAGGCGCCGCCAGCAGTTTTCTGGGCGATGTCAGTAGCGCCGAGTTTTTTGGTGGTATTAGCGCCAACAATGGCATTTCCTATGGCAATGTCTTCACGCCATCGGATTCGCTGGATATCGATGCCACGATCAATATTGACCCGGCCCATCAAGGCCAGCCCGGCTTTTTAGTGGCGGCGGCGGCCAACAGCAATGAGATTATCCTGTTGAATCAACAAGGCCAGTTCGAGCTTTATGACCCGCAGGCAGGGCAGTTGACCAGAGCCCGGGAACTGGTGCTGGGGGCTACAGAGAGGATCAGTTTCGCCAATGATCTGGTGCCAGCGGAGCTGGGCATTAGCGCTATTGAGGTGGATTTTGTGGTGGGTTACGGTCTGCATGCCAACCCCGACGAAATCTATTTTCACGGCACACCTCTGAGCCTGATAGTGGCGCCAGAATAGCGCCCCGGAATCAGGCTCGCCGAGCCGCAATCGGAGCAGGCGCTGGCAAGATACAGGGCTGATTTGTCACAATCTAAGACAACATCTTGCCATGAAATAGGGTACTTGCAGGGGTGTATTACGTTATAATTCGCCCGCAATTTTTACGGCTCCAGGCGGCTGGAAAGACCAACTGAGAGCAGTAACTGAGAGCAGTAACTGAGAGCACCGACTGAGCCCGGATAGAGAGTCCGGACTGATACGGACTTCACCACGGACAGCACTACGCCGTAGTAAGCCATAGTAAGTTCAGTCTGGTAGCTGCCAAGCAGCGGCTACCAAGAGTAGCGACACAAGTAGATACACAAGTAGATACAACGAGACATTAATTCAAACGCAGACAGACGATGGCCACTATGTTTACACAGATTAAATTATTATCACGACGCGCCGTAATAGCCTTGCTGATGCTGCCTTTTGCAGCTCTGATGGCGAGCTCAACACTGGCGCAGTCTTCCACTGCTGACATTATCGCCCCGGTTGGCCAGGTTTGTCTGGCTGGTGAGCCATGCGTTGGTCAACCCGCCGGGGGTGGTGCCAGTACATCAACAGCCAGCAGTGCGACACCAGCTCCTGCGGCGCCAGCGCCCGCTCCGGCAGCAGCACCTGCTGCGGACAACACAGCGGCCGCGCCAGCAGAAACAGATTTTGATGTAGCCGCAGCCTATAACCAAAGCTGCATGGCTTGTCATACAACAGGCGCAGCAGGCGCACCAAAAATTGGTGATGCCGCGGCCTGGGAAACCCGATTAGAAAAAGGCATGGATGCAGTAATGAACAATGTGCTCAATGGCATTAACGCCATGCCAGCACGCGGGCTTTGCATGAGCTGCTCTGATGATCAGTTAGCAGCACTTGTGGATTACATGATTAGCCAATAGGGCTGGTCAGATAATCTGAACAATTTCGAACCAAGGAGTAATTAACGTGACACATTTCACCAAGCTGTTTCATCTTTCACTGGTCAAATCAATTGTGATTGCCAGTGCTTTATTCACCGCTTCTTTTGCTGGCGCCGATGATTCGCAAGCACTGCAGCTGGCGCAAACCAGTGATGGTTTCAACGCCGAAGAAAAATACATGGCTTCTTGCTTTGCCTGCCACAGCACAGGTGCTGCTGGTGCGCCAAAAGTAGAACCTGGCGTGTATGACGCAGAATGGGCTGAGCGCATGGAAAAAGGCATGGAAGCTGTAATGCAGAACGTCATCAATGGCATAAATGCCATGCCGGCGCGCGGTCTTTGCTTCGATTGTAACGATGCTGACCTGCAGGCTTTGGTTGACTACATGATCAGTTCCAGCCAGTAGTTTTAACACTACAAGCATGATCGGGAATGGGCTGCTCTGCAGCCCATTTTTTTGCCTGAAATTTGGCAGTCTTGTGTTTATAAGCTATGACTAAGTGTAGTCATTCACTGTGTAGTTTAGAGCAAACTACAAGCCTGGTACTGTTGTCTGTTGCTACTGTCATCACGCGTGCGCTGTCCGGAATCAAAGCCGTCGAGGTCACGGTGGAGACGCATCTGTCCGCAGGACTGCCGGGTTTTTCTATCGTTGGTCTGCCGGAAACAGCGGTTAAGGAGAGCAAAGAAAGGGTACGTAGCGCGATCATTAATTCGGGCTTGGAATTTCCCGCCAGACGCATTACGGTCAATTTGGCGCCGGCGGATATTCCTAAAGCCGGCGGGCGCTATGATCTGGCGATTGCCGTAAGCATTCTGTGTGCCTCGGGGCAACTTCCGGAATCAGCCTTGGAGAACCTGGAAATACTGGGAGAACTGGCACTTAATGGTCAGGTAAGAAAAGTCACAGGAGCGATCTCTGCGCTGATTGCAGCTGATACAGAGAATCGCAAAGCTGTGCTGCCGGCCGACAATGCCACAGAAATTGCTCTGGCCAATATCAAATTCGCACGCGGAGTTGATTCGCTGACAGATCTGGTTGCCTGGCTGGCTAATCCAGATCAGGAAGTGGTGGTGCAGCAAAATTCTTCAGGTGGTTCAACCGGAGAGTTATCAAGTTCCAGCCAGCAAAAAGATTTGACCGCCATAGATATCAGAGGCCAACTGGCAGCCAAGCGCGCCGTACAAATCGCTGCTGCGGGGCAACACAATCTGCTCATGCTTGGGCCGCCAGGCTGCGGTAAAACACTGTTGGCCAAAACCATGGTTGAGCTATTGCCGCCGTTAACGCGCACAGAGGCTTTGGAGGTCGCCGCCGTACGTTCTGCTATTGGCGAATACCCTTCAGCACAGACGTATCTGACTCGCCCCATACGCAGTCCACACCATAGTTGTACGGCGGTGGCACTGGTGGGTGGCGGTAGCCGAATAACGCCGGGCGAAGTCTCGTTGGCGCACAGAGGCGTGTTATTTCTGGATGAGCTGACTGAATTCAAACCAGGCGCACTTGACGGTTTGCGCGAGCCGTTAGAAGCCGGTGAGATTACGATTAGCCGCGCGAATCAGCGCGTGGTATTTCCGGCTGCTTTTCAGCTATTGGCCGCCATGAATCCGTGCCCTTGCGGGCATGCCACCAACCCCAATAAATCCTGTCGCTGCAGTCCAGATCGTGTCTCACGCTATCTGGGCAAGTTGTCTGGGCCGTTCCTGGATCGCATGGATATGATGGTGGAACTGGCGAGTTTGTCGCATACCGAGATACTGTCTCAGGACAAAGATGCCACTGATTGGGAGTCTGTGCGTGCCAATATCGCTTGCAGTCGCGACAGGCAATTGCAGCGCCAGCAGAAGCTCAATAGTCAATTAACACCTGCCGAGGTACGACAACAATGCAGGCTCAACAAGTCACTGAATAACGTGCTGAAAACTGCCATCGAGCAGATGCAGCTCTCGGCGCGCAGTGTGCACCGACTGTTGAAAGTGGCTCGGACCATTGCCGATTATGAAGGTGTGGCTCAGGTACGCCGAACTGATTTGCTGGAGGCGCTCACCTACCGGGAATCGCGCTTGCAGCAATCGTTATGACTGAGAGTTTTGAGAGTTTTGAGAGTTTTAAGAGTCTTGAGAATTGTCCTGAGTCTTTCCGCCCACAAGAGTCTCCAGCCGTTGCTCAAGGGCCGCAAGTCGACCTTCCAGTTCACCCACCCGCAGTTGCGCGCGCTCAAGCGCTTGTGATTGGGCCACGAATTCATCCCGGGTAAGCAGATTCAGATCAGCAAAACCTTTCTGCAGAGTTTGCTCTATCCTGGTGCGCAACTCTTCCTGCAGGGTGCCTGCTGCCGGAAACAGAGCCGCAATTCGCTGGGCTAAATCGGTCAGTGGGGGAATGTCGCGCATAGTCAAACTACCTGATTAATATTCCAAAGAGAGAGATTGGCATTTTAGCACACGGAGATTGGCTGCCCTGGGTGGCGACTTCAGGGCGAAAACGCCCCTAAACGGGGAGCCTATGAAGCTGGTGAGCGAAAATACTCCACTTCTCGCACTCTATTAGTGCGCGACTCACCCCGGTGCACTGAGAATGCCCAGAATAGTGCGCCGTCCCCTCCATTGCTGTCGTCATTTCTGATACAGCAACTCCAACATATTGTTTTTAAAAGGGAAAACTCTTCTGGCACGCCCCGTGCATACAAGCAGCTTCAGTTGTACAGATTCGAACGGGCAACCCGCTTATAACAACTAAGGAGCGAATGTAATGAAGTTAGTCACGGCTATTATCAAGCCATTCAAGTTGGACGATGTCCGAGAGGCACTGTCTGAAATAGGGGTGCAGGGCATCACAGTCACAGAAGTTAAAGGCTTTGGCAGGCAGAAAGGTCACACCGAATTGTATCGTGGTGCTGAGTACGTAGTTGATTTTCTACCGAAGGTAAAACTTGAAGTCGCAATTGGAGCCAGTTTGCTGGATCAGACACTGGAAGCCATCACTAAAGCAGCCAACACCGGCAAAATCGGCGACGGCAAAATCTTTGTCACAGATCTGGCACAAATCATCCGGATTCGAACTGGCGAAACCGGTGAAGAAGCTATCTAGGGTTGATAACAATTAATTTAATTTCAAGTGGTCTCAGGCTCAGACCACTACGGAGGTAAAGGTGGAAAACCAAATTTTTGAATTGCAGTATGCAATGGACACGTTTTATTTTCTCATCTGTGGCGCACTCGTCATGTGGATGGCAGCAGGTTTCGCCATGCTCGAGGCTGGACTTGTTCGTAGCAAGAACACCACAGAGATTCTGACCAAGAACGTCGCACTGTTCGCCATCGCCTGTACGATGTACCTGGTGTGTGGTTATCAGTTTATGTACGACGGTGGTTACTTCCTGTCGGGCGTAACAACAGTTGGCGGTATGGACGATGCAGCAGTTGCGCAAGTATTGGCAGACTCTGCAGCAGAAGGCTTTGATGGCGGTTCAGTTTACTCTGGCGCATCAGACTTCTTCTTCCAAGTGGTATTCGTTGCCACAGCCATGTCGATTGTATCTGGTGCTGTTGCAGAGCGTATGAAGCTCTGGGCATTCCTTGGCTTCGCTGTTGTCATGACTGGCTTCATCTACCCAATCGAAGGTGGTTGGACATGGGGCGGCAAAGACGTACCTCTGATCGGTGCGCTTAGCTATAGCGACTATGCCGGTTCCGGTATTGTTCACCTGGCGGGCGCCGCTGCTGCTCTTGCTGGTGTCATCCTGCTCGGACCACGTAAAGGCAAATACAAAGCTGATGGTACTGTCGGTGCGATTCCAGGTGCCAACTTGCCACTAGCTACACTGGGTACATTTATCCTGTGGATGGGCTGGTTCGGTTTCAACGGTGGTTCTACTCTGAAACTGGGTGGCATCGCGGTTGCCAACGAAGTCGCTAACGTATTCCTGAACACTAACGCTGCTGCAGCTGGTGGTTTGATCGCCGCGCTGATCGTTGCTCGCATCATGTTTGGTAAAGCTGACCTGACTATGGCGCTCAACGGTGCTCTGGCTGGACTGGTTGCCATTACTGCTGAGCCTGCAGATCCAACTCCACTGCTGGCCACTATCATCGGTGCCATCGGTGGCACGATTGTTGTCTTCAGCATTGTCTTCCTGGACAAGATGAAGATCGATGATCCTGTTGGTGCGATTTCCGTCCACGGTACGGTTGGTATCTTCGGTATCTTCGCTGTCCTGCTGTCTGACTCTGATGCGACCTTCATGGGTCAGCTGGTCGGCATGCTGGTTATCTTCATCTGGGTATTCGTTACCAGCCTGATTGTATGGTTTGCACTGAAAGCCATCATGGGTGTACGAGTTACCGAAGAAGAAGAAGACGAAGGTGTGGATATCTCCGAGTGTGGTATGGAAGCGTATCCGGAATTCGTAACTCAGTAAGACTTCGAATGGCAGCCCTGTTATCGGGGCTGCCGTTCATTGCAAGACAACTCTCCCTTAACGTAAACCTTTTACGTATTAGCGCCTTCAACAGAAGGCGCTTTTTTTATGCCTGAAATAAATGAATATGCGTGCCATGCCAGCTTTGCAGTTTTACCTTGCACTGCTTTTGTGGGCCTGAAGGGGTGCGTGTTGCCAATGTGTGATCCACGTTGAAATCCACGTGTCCATCTGTGAGCTTTCTCACAGTCAAACACGCCGATGAGCGTAATATGCGCTCCATGCCAGTCACCGATTCCAAGAATAATTACAGTCATCTCGTACGCTTGCCATGCAACGATCTTATCGTTGGCATGTTTGTTTCCGAGATAGATTGTTCGTGGGCCTCGACTCCGTTTCCCGTTGGTGGTTTTCATCTGCGTAACAGTGATGAGCTACAGGTGCTGCAAAAATACTGTCGCTTGGTGACTATCGATACCACGCGTGGTGCCGCGCCGGCCCCTAAAAAACGCGCCAATCTGACTATTCTCAGTACAGCTCGCCTGGCGACGCCGCCGGCAGCAGCGATCAAGGTCAACAGAGATGCCTACCCGGTCACGCAACCGGTCAAGAAGCAGATTGATAAAGCCTATCGCGGGTATCAAGACACGGCGATCATCTATGACAGCTTCACAGATGCTGTGCACAATGACCAACGCCTGAATCTCCATGAGCTCGAAGCGCCGATGCTTAGTCTTATTGAATGCGCTATCGCGAATCCACAAACACTTATCTGGATCCTGCTTACTGATACTAAAGTAACAGGCGAGAATCTGTATTGTGTACGCGCCGCGATCTGGGCAACTATCCTTGGTCGGCAAGTCGGGCTTGGCCAGAAAGAATTGGAAGACTTGTTCAAAGGCACGCTGCTGGCAGACATTGGTATGCATTTGCTACCGGAAAGGCTCACAAGCATCCGCGGCAACTTTCGCAAGAAAGAATATCTCGCCTATCGCAAGCATGTGAATTTCAGCATTGAATTGCTTTCGCAATATCGTGAACTGGACGAACGCTTGCTGCGTCTGGTGCGCTGTCATCATGAGCGACACGATGGCAGAGGTTTTCCACGTGGGCTGCGCGGCGACCAGATTCCGGCATTGGCACGTTTTACAATTCTGGCCTACAGTTTTGAGCGCTTGCTGCGCAGCAATAATCCGCGCGGGCGCGTATCACCAGCCAAGGCCACTGCACGACTCTACAAGCAACGGGAATTGAAATTTCCGGAACAATTAATCGTTGAGTTTATTCATGTATTGGGGATGAACCCGGTGGGTTCCGTTGTGCAACTGTCCACTGGCGAGATTGCCCTGGTGCTTGAACAGAATGTTGCTGATCGGCTGCATCCGAAGATAGCGATCATCAAAGACGATAACGGTATGTCGCTGGCCAAACCACGTATCGAAGATCTGACTGAGACGCCTAAATCGGGCATCCCGAAAGCCATCGTCAGTAGTGTCAATCCGGGGCAACTGGAGATCGACCTGGGTCAGTACACGTTTGCTTTCGCCGGCAGGCGCGTGGCACTGGGTAAGTTCGGTTTCCGTCTGTAAGCCATTCTTTGGCGGATGGATGCCACAACGGCTGACTGGTTTCCTACATATCACCGTAAAGATGCTGCAGGATCGCCAGTGCTGCTACCGGCGCGGTTTCGGTACGCAAGATGCGTGTCCCCAACGAGCGTCTGACAAAACCACTGTCTTCCGCCTGCTGTATTTCCTGTTTTGAAAAACCGCCCTCAGGGCCAATGAGTAAATTGACCTGCGTCAGTTCGTTGCCGTCGTTGTCCTTGCTCAGGCGCAACTCGGCAGTTGGATCGAGAATAATACTGTAGCCAGCTTCGCGATCGGCCAGCCATTGTGCCAACGGCTCCGGTGCATCCAGCTTTGGCACCATGATACGACCGCTTTGCTCACAGGCATTGATGGCGATACGCTGCCAGTGCCGGCGTTTGTTTTCAGCGCGCTCGGATTGTTTAATGCGCACATCGCCAAATTCGGTATACACAGGTGTCAGACGCATCACGCCCAGTTCTGTAGACTTTTGCACAGCAAAGTCCATGCGATCACCGCGGGATAATCCCAGGCCCAGATGAATGGTCAGGGCGGGTGGCGATGCAGCTTGCAGTTGATCGCCAACGCTGATGACCACAGCCTGTTTGCTAACCGATTCAACTTGCGCGGAGAATTCACCATTGTCGGAGTTAAAGACGACAAGCGGGTCAGATGCCTGGGCACGCAAAACCTTGCCGAGGTAATGGCTGGTATCACGATCGAGAGGTAGAGAAGATCCGGCTACCAGTGCACTGTCTACATGAATTCTTGAGATGCGCATGGCAGCCGGCTCTGTTAATCAGCCTTTTGGCAGGCTGGGGGTGAACTTGGTGCCGATTAACGGCGGTCAGACAAGCCCAGATTATTCCACAATTGAGTCACGTTGTTCGCGGAATTCATTGAATAAAAATGCAAGCCGGGTGCGCCGCCTTGGAGCAGCTTTTCACACAGCTCGGTGACTATTTCCAGCCCAAAGGTTTTCAGCCCTTCGCTGTCATCACCAAAATCGACCAAGCGGCGAGAAAGCCACTGGGGAATTTCAGCACCACAGTTGCCGCTGAAACGCGCCAGATTCTCAAAATTGGTGATCGGCATGATGCCCGGCACAATGGGAATTGTAATGCCAGCTGACGCACAGTAATCCACAAATCGGAAATAGGCATCCGCATTGTAGAAGTATTGAGTAATCGCCGAATCGGCGCCCGCTGCAACCTTCTGCTTGAAATACTGCACATCCGATTCATAGCTTTTGGCGACCGGATGAATCTCGGGGTAACACGCCACATCAATGTGGAAGTGGTCACCCGTCTCGCGACGAATAAACTCAACAAGTTCATTGGCATAACGATGAGTTGTCGACGACCCACTTCCCGAGGGCACATCGCCGCGCAGAGCAACGATCCGGTTGACGCCAGCGTCCATGTATTTTTGTAACAGTTTCAACACTTCCTTGTCCGAGGTGCCACCAAACGACAAATGCGGCGCAACCTGACTACCAGCTTTTTGGTATTTCAGAACCAGCTTGCGTGTGCCTTTTTTTGTGGACCCACCGGCACCATAAGTAACCGAGAAAAAATCCGGATCAAGTGCTGCGAGTTCTTTGTGAGTGGCATCCAGTTTGGCTTCGCCCGCCTCTGTTCGAGGCGGGAAAAACTCAATACTGTAATGACACGATTGTGCTGTGTCCATTTGCACTTTCCTTTATCGCGCGATCAATATTTGTAGCTGTCGGTCTTGAAAGGACCTTCAGTGGGTACGTGGATATAATCAGCCTGGGCATCAGTCATACGGGTAATGACACCACCAAATCCTTGTACCATGAGTGCGGCAACTTCCTCGTCCAGTTTCTTCGGCAGTACTTCAACAGTCAGTTTCTGTACTTTGGAATCGGCAGACAGGTCGGCGTACTTGCGCTCATACAGATACATTTGTGCCAGTACCTGATTGGAGAAAGAACCGTCCATGATGCGTGATGGGTGACCCGTTGCGTTACCCAGATTGATCAGACGGCCTTCAGACAGCAGCAACAGATAATCGTGCTGATTGGCTTTGCCGTTACGGTAGATCTTGTGGACCTGAGGCTTGATCTCTTCCCATTCCCAGTTGTCACGCATGTACTTGGTATCGATTTCGTTATCGAAGTGACCAATGTTACACACGACCGCGCCAGGCTTGAGAGCGTCCAGCATATAGCGGTCACACACGTTGATGTTACCGGTTGTGGTGACAATCAGGTCTGTCTTGCCCAGCAGTGCTGCGTCGATGTTGTCGGCTGTGCCACCGTTAACGCCATCTTTGTAAGGCGATACAACTTCATAGCCGTCCATGCAGGCTTGCATGGCACAGATCGGGTCGATCTCGGAGATCTTTACGATCATGCCTTCCTGACGCAGGCTCTGTGCTGAACCTTTACCCACGTCACCGTAACCGACGACCAGGGCTTTCTTGCCAGACAGCAGCATGTCAGTACCACGCTTGATACCGTCATTCAGACTGTGACGACAACCGTACTTGTTATCGTTCTTGGATTTGGTGACAGAGTCGTTAACGTTGATGGCAGGAACTTTCAACGTGCCCTTCTTCATCATCTCCAACAGACGGTGCACACCGGTTGTTGTCTCTTCAGTAATGCCGTGGACGTTGTCCAATACTTGCGGATACTTGTCGTGCACCATAAGAGTAAGGTCGCCACCGTCATCGAGAATCATGTTGGCGTCCCATGGCTTGCCATCTTTGAGGATCGTCTGCTCGATACACCACTCGGCTTCTTCTTCTGTCTGGCCTTTCCAGGCATAGACAGCAACACCTGATGCGGCCATACAGGCGGCAGCGTGGTCTTGCGTGGAGAAAATATTACATGATGACCAGCGTACTTCGGCACCCAGTGCTTGCAGGGTTTCGATCAGTACAGCTGTTTGTACAGTCATGTGGATACAGCCAAGAATTTTGGCGCCGGCCAAAGGCTTCTCATCAGAGTACTTGGTTCGCAGAGCCATCAGGGCAGGCATTTCAGATTCGGCCAGAGTAATTTCCCGGCGGCCAAAATCGGCCAGACTGATGTCAGCGACTTTATAGTCTTGCGCTGCGTCAGTTTTTACAGATAAGTCATTCATAGTGAACTCCATAGTTCGTAATTTATTCGTTTGTATAGCTTGTCTTTTAGATTCCGGCAGCTTGCTTCAGTGCGTCAGCCTTGTCGGTTTTCTCCCATGAGAAATTCGGCTCTTCGCGACCGAAGTGACCGTAAGCGGCTGTGTCGCGGTAAATCGGACGCAACAGATCCAGCATGCTGATAAGACCTTTGGGGCGCAGGTCAAAATTGTCGCGCACCATTTTTTCGATCTTGGCAGTTTCAATTTTGCCTGTGCCAAATGTATCGACGCTGACCGAGGTAGGTTCGGCAACACCGATGGCATAGGACAGCTGAATTTCACAGCGGTCGGCAAGGCCAGCAGCAACAATGTTCTTGGCAATGTAACGCGCCAGATAAGCGGCAGAACGGTCAACCTTTGATGGGTCCTTGCCAGAGAACGCACCACCACCGTGACGTGCCATACCGCCGTAGGTATCGACAATGATCTTGCGTCCGGTCAGACCGCAGTCGCCGTGTGGTCCACCGATAACGAAGCGACCGGTTGGATTGATAAAGTATTTAGTGTCTTTGCTTACCCATTCTTCAGGTAATACCGGCTTGATGATCTGATCCATAACAGCTTCACGCAGATCAGCCAGGCCAATTTCTTCGCGATGCTGGGTAGACAGTACGACTGCATCGATACCGACAGGCTTGCCGTCTTCGTAACGGAAAGTCAGCTGACTCTTCGCATCAGGCTCGAGCCATGGCAGCGTGCCGTTCTTGCGTACTTCCGCCTGACGCTTGACCAACAGGTGCGAGTAATGCACGGGAGCTGGCATCAGAACGCTTGTTTCGTTGGTGGCATAGCCAAACATCAAGCCCTGGTCACCAGCGCCTTGTTCCTTGTCGTCGGATTCGTCGACGCCCATCGCAATATCAGGTGACTGGGCACCGATTGCGTTGAGTACGGCACAGGTATTGCTGTCGAAGCCGCTTTCTGAATGGTTGTAGCCGATGTCATTAACAACACCGCGTACAATGCTTTCTACATCAACATAGGCTTCAGTAGTAATCTCGCCAGCGACGATAACCATACCGGTTTTCACCATGGTCTCGCAGGCTACGCGGGAGTGCTTGTCTTCCGCCAGCAATGCATCAAGAATGGCATCAGAGATCTGATCCGCCATTTTATCTGGATGTCCTTCCGAGACGGATTCTGATGTAAATAAATGTGATTCAGCCATTGGTTATTCCTTTACTTTGGATTGACATTTCGTGGTTGATTAAGTGCCGCGTAAAGGGCACCTCTACTAATACCAAATGGTCTCTGCGCGGCATCGGACGCTCAGCCCGCAAGGCGCTCTTCGCCGGCAATGGCCGTCGCCCTTGGCAAGAAGAGCAACGCAGCGGATGAGTGTCCGAGGCCGCGCCCTTCGGGGCTTTCAGGGCATGCCAGGCTCTGCGTTGACTTACCTCGGCGGGCAACCAGCCCGTCTTCGGCAAGTCGCCTTGATCCTGATATGCCCTGAAGGCCAGAGGCCGTTTGGTATTAATAGAGGTGCCCTCTATTAAAAACGCGAATTTGAATTTGGAACCCATTGCGTAATTGCAAATAGGAACTTGGGCCGGATTGCAGACCGTATTTGTCGGCCCAGCGATCCAGATCCTGCTTTTCGAAACCGAGCCAGAGGTCACCGCAAGAATCACGCACCCAGTCCTGATCGTGTGGACTCAACTCAACGATGAGCAATTGTCCGCCGGGATTGAGCAGTGAGGCGCAGTGCTTGAAAGTCTTGGCCGGAGATGAGATGTGATGCAGGACCATCTCAAAAATGATCAAGTCGCAACGCAGTCGTTGTTTCTTGGCGTAACCCGTATCACCTAGCAGCAAGTCAACGTGGTTATAGCCAGCGGCTTTCACTGCTTGCTCGGATCGCTGCAACATGTCTTTGGAGTTATCCAGACCCGTTAGCGATTTGAAGAGCGGCGCCAGCTCGACTAACAAATGTCCTTCACCAGGACCTACTTCGAGGACGCTGGCAGTGTCGTCGAGCCCCAGGCTGTTAATCACGTCATGCAGAGTTGCCGCGTAATCTTCGTGGGCAACAATCAGGCCCTGCTTCTCGTGAAATTTGTCAGCGTTGCGATTGAAGAAATTCAGGGAGAGCTGCGAGCGTTCAACCTGAATCTGCTGAATCTTTTTCGCCATGGTGGTTGATACTGGCAGGGCATCAATTTGTTCATAGATGCGCGCCTTCATCCGGCGATAACTGTCGTCGCCACTCAGAAAGGCGCGGCGGTAGAAGATGGAGTTGCCTTCGCGGCGTGTTGAAACCAGCTCGGCGTTGGCAAGTATCTTCAAGTGGTGGCTCAGCGCCGATTGGCGTATATCCAGAACCCGGCATAATTCCAGCACGCCGAAGGACTCATTCATTAACAATCGCAAAATAGTCAGACGCAGCGGGTCGGCCAGTGCTTTATACACGGCTGCCAGATTGTCTACGGGGCTGAATGTTTCAGCCTCGTTGCTGTGAATAGCGACGGTAGTCAAAGGTTCGGATTTGTTGGGTCGGTGTGTCTGATAGAGGCACGTACCATAGCAATTTCCGTGGTACAGATCAAACCTATATCAAAATATTTTGATATAGGTTTGAAATTGCCATGTTTGCGCTACGCCACGCCCCAATTGGCTTACAGGGCGAAAATAAGCGCCTGCGCCAGTGGCATATTGCCGCGAGGTGCGGGAAAATAGCCGCCTTTTTCAGGCATGGCTGCCTGTTGGGCCCTTAAAATGGCCCTTGAATTTCCAAGCGTCGGGCTTTCCTGAGAGCGTCGGCCCACAAAATCATGCAACGCAAAGTTGCCCCACAACAAGATCGATTGAGGAGTTTCATGAATGGCGGATAACGCTGTGTCACGCACAGATTGCGCTAACGCAATCCGAGCCCTGAGTATGGATGCTGTCCAAAAAGCCAATTCCGGCCATCCCGGTGCGCCAATGGGCATGGCGGATATAGCTGAAGTGCTATGGAATGATTTCCTCAGTCACAACCCGGGCAATCCGAACTGGCTAAACCGCGACCGCTTCGTGCTGTCCAACGGTCATGGCTCGATGCTGATCTATTCATTGTTGCATCTGACGGGCTACGACCTGCCCATGTCGGAGTTGGAAAACTTCCGCCAATTGCATTCCCACACCCCCGGTCACCCGGAATATGGCGATACGGTCGGCGTTGAGACCACCACCGGCCCTCTGGGTCAGGGTTTGGCCAATGCGGTAGGTATGGCAGTTGCCGAAAAGACGCTGGCCGCCCAGTTCAATCGTGAAGGTCATGAAATCGTCGACCACTACACCTATGTGTTTGCCGGTGATGGTTGTTTGATGGAGGGTATTTCCCACGAAGTTTGTTCACTGGCTGGCACGCTGGCGCTGGGCAAGCTCATTGTCTTTTATGATGACAATGGCATTTCTATCGATGGCGAAGTGGAACAATGGTTCTCGGATGACACGTCGCAGCGCTTTGCCGCCTATGGCTGGCAAGTGTTGTCTGTGGACGGCCATGATCCAGCCGCTATCAGCAAGGCTATCAGTGAGGCGCAGGCCGAAACCGGCAAGCCGACTCTGATTAGCTGCAAGACCGTTATCGGCTTCGGTTCCCCGAACAAGCAAGGCACCGCCGCGACTCACGGCGCCCCACTGGGCGATGATGAAATTGCCGCGACCCGCGCACAACTTGATTGGCCACACCCGCCATTCTTTGTCCCGGAAGAAGTCAAAACTCGCTGGGACGCTACCGAGAAAGGCTTTCAGGCGGAAACGGCCTGGAAGGAAAAACTGGTGGCTTATGAGGAGGAATATCCGCATTTGGCCATGGAGCTGATTCGCCGCATTAAAGGGCAACTGCCAGGCAATTTTGCCGAGCGTGCCCAGGAGTTTATTCGCGAGTGTCAGGTCAGCGATGCCAAGCTCGCAACTCGCAAGGCTTCGCAGCAATGTATCGAGGCGTTTTCTGGCCTGCTGCCAGAATTGATCGGCGGCAGTGCCGACCTGACTGGCTCGAATCTGACTACCTGGTCCGGCAGTACGCCAATTACTGAAAAGGCTGACGGCAACTACATCTACTACGGCGTGCGTGAATTCGGCATGACGGCAATGGCCTCCGGTATTGCCCTGCACGGCGGTTTGATCCCCTACACCGCCACCTTCCTGATCTTTATGGAATATGCCCGCAATGCGGCGCGTATGGCGGCGCTCATGGGGCAACGCAGTATTTTCGTCTATACCCACGACTCCATTGGACAGGGCGAAGACGGCCCGACTCACCAGCCAATCGAGCAACTGACCAATTTACGCACGACTCCGAATATGTCGCTGTGGCGCCCGGCGGACCTGACGGAAACCGCGGTTTCCTGGCAGGCGGCCCTGGAGCGTCAGGACGGCCCGACAGCCCTGGTTTTCACCCGCCAGGGCGTACCAGCCTTGCCGCGTTCGGAAGAGCAGGTAAGCGCGATTCAGCGCGGCGGCTACATCCTGCAGGATTGCGACTCCAGCCCGGAAGTGATTGTCATCGCCACCGGCTCGGAAGTAAGCATCTGTCTGGACGCGGTCAAGCAATTACAGTCTGAAGGCAAAGCGGTGCGTCTGATCTCAATGCCCAGTGTCGATGTCTTCGAGCAACAGGATCAGGAGTATCGTGACACGGTGCTGCCGCCCACAATCCGCAAACGTCTGGCAGTTGAAGCCGGAGCGGTAGATTACTGGTACAAGTATGTTGGTCTCGACGGCAAAGTCATCGGCATGCGCCGATTTGGTGCGTCAGCACCGGGTGGCGCGCTCATGGAATACTTTGGCTTTACCACGGCGAATGTCGTGGAGTCGGTGAATTCCTTTTTCTGAACGCAAACTTACTAGCTGCATTGCCCGGGGCACCTGAATGACATACCGCATTGCCATCAATGGCTATGGCCGTATTGGCCGCTGTGTTCTGCGTGCCTTTTATGAATCCACGGACTACCCCAACCTGCGTATCGTCGCCGTCAATGATTTGGCAGACGTCGATACGCTGGCTCATCTAACGCGTTATGACAGTACCCACGGCCGTTTCCTCGGCAATGTGTCTGTGCAAGATGACAAGCTCATTGTCGGCGGCGACAGCATTGCCATATCCAAACAGGCGCAGATTGATCAGTTGCCGTGGCAGGCCGAGTCGGTCGATCTGGTGATGGAGTGCAGCGGTTCGTTTAGTGATCGTGCGACTGCCGAACGCCATTTGCAGGCTGGTGCTGGCCGGGTGTTGTTTTCACAACCGGCCGAGAATGATGTGGACGCGACTGTCGTCTATGGCATTAATCACGAGAAGCTGGCCAGTAGTCACCGCATCATCTCCAATGCATCCTGCACGACCAACTGCATCGTCCCGGTACTATCGGTGCTGGATGACGAGCTGGGCGTTGCGTCGGGTGTGATTACCACGATCCACTCGGCCATGAACGATCAGCCCGTCATCGACAGTTTTCATCATGCCGACCTGCGCCGCACGCGCAGCGCCATGCAGTCCATGATTCCGGTCGAGACCGCGCTGGCCCGCGGTATCGAACGTATACTGCCGCAACTCAATGGCAAACTGCAGGCGCAAGCTATTCGCGTGCCGACGGTGAATGTGTCGGTCATGGATCTGACCATTGTGGCGAACAAGAGCGTGAGCCGCGAAGACCTGAATGAATTGTTTCGGCGCAAAGCCAAAGAGTTGCCAGCCAATGTGTTGGGTGTGACTGACGAACCACTGGCTTCGTGCGATTTCAATCACGACCCGCGTTCGGCGGTAGTGGACTTGACGCAAACTCGGGTCGCACCGGGCAATCTTTACAAGCTGCTTATCTGGTTCGATAACGAATGGGCTTACGCCAATCGGATGCTGGATGTGGCGCAATACCTGCATAACCTGAGTGACTAACCGCCACCTGGGTTAGCCAGCAAAGCAAAAATCAAGACGAGGAAGATGATGACCTTTACGCGCATGACGGATCTCGACCTGACCGGCAAGACAGTGTTGATTCGGGAAGATTTGAATGTCCCGGTGAAAGACGGTGTGGTGGGCAATGATGCGCGGGTGCGTGCGGCGCTGCCTACCATTGAGTTGGCCTTGGCCAACGCTGGCAAGGTCATCATCATGTCGCATTTGGGGCGCCCGCAAGAAGGCGTTGCCGTCAGTCAGCAGCAAGAATTTTCCATGCAGCCGGTGGCAGACTATCTGGGCCAGCTACTGGGCAGAGAAGTGGCCTTCATCAGTGACTATCTGGACAATCCGCAGCAAGTGGCCGATTCAGATGCTGACCTGATCCTGTTGGAAAACGTGCGCATGAATACCGGTGAGAAAGCTAACGACGAGGCGCTGTCGGCGCGTTATGCAGCACTGTGTGATGTGTTCGTGATGGATGCGTTCGGCACCGCCCACCGCGCTCAAGCCAGTACCCACGGAGTGGCGCTGCAGGCCAAGACGGTCTGTGCCGGGCCTTTATTGGCTGGTGAGCTGGATGCGCTGGAGAAATCCCTGAGCCATCCGGAACGCCCTATGCTGGCGATTGTGGGCGGCGCCAAAGTGTCCAGTAAGCTGCAAGTATTGCAGTCCCTGTCTACCCGGGTGGATCAACTGATCGTTGGTGGCGGCATTGCTAATACCTTCCTGTTAGCCGCTGGCTACAATATTGGCAAATCCCTGTGTGAACCGGACCTGGTTGACACCGCGGCGAAGCTGATGGAGACAACGACGATTCCGCTACCGACTGATGTGATCGTCGCCAGGGAATTCAGTGCCGATGCGACCGCGACAGTCAAAGCCGTGACGGACGTGGACGATGACGACATGATTCTCGACATTGGCCCGGAAACCGCCAGAGCATTTTGTACACTGATCTCGGCCATGCGTACGATTCTCTGGAATGGCCCTGTGGGCGTGTTTGAATTTGCAGCGTTTGCCACGGGCACTCGTGAAATCGCCCAGGCCATTGCCGACAATACCGGATTTTCACTGGCCGGCGGCGGAGAGACAGTCTCGGCTATCGAGCAGTTCGGAATCGGCGACGCCATCTCCTATATTTCAACCGGTGGCGGCGCATTTTTGGAATACGTCGAGGGAACCGAGTTACCTGCGGTACAAGTATTGAAGCAACGTAGCCAGACACAGTAGTCTGGACGTCATTATTATTTGATTACATGGCCTTGCCTGAATTGGTCAGAGCCACACATTTTGCAAAGCATTTTTGAGAGGAACCAGCATGGCGCTTATCAGCTTACGACAACTATTGGACCACGCCGCCGAACATGGCTACGGCGTACCAGCATTCAATGTAAATAATCTGGAGCAAGTCCGCGCCATCATGGAAGGGGCTGATGAAGTGAACAGTCCGGTTATCCTGCAAGCATCAGCAGGTGCGCGCAAATATGCCGGCGCCAATTTTCTCAAACACCTGATTCAGGGTGCCATTGAAGAGTTCCCGCATATTCCTGTCGTTATGCATCAGGATCACGGTGTCTCACCAGCGGTTTGTCAGCGCTCCATCCAGCTGGGTTTCTCGTCTGTGATGATGGACGGCTCGTTGGGCGAAGACGGCAAGACACCGATGGATTTTGATTACAACGTTGGTGTCACCCGCGCGGTTGTTGAGATGGCTCACGCCTGTGGCGTTTCCGTTGAAGGCGAGATCGGTTGTCTGGGTTCGCTGGAAACGGGCATGGCCGGTGAAGAGGACGGCATTGGTGCAGAAGGTAAATTGTCCATGGCGCAAATGTTGACCGACCCGCAGGAAGCCTCGGATTTTGTCGACGCTACCGGCGTCGACGCACTGGCGATAGCCGTGGGTACCAGTCACGGCGCCTACAAATTCTCTCGTCCACCGACGGGCGATACACTGGCTATTTCGCGCATCAAGGAAATTCACGCCAAGATTCCCAATACCCATTTGGTCATGCACGGCTCCTCGTCAGTGCCACAGGAATGGTTGGCGGTGATCAACGAATTCGGCGGCGAGATCCCGGAGACTTACGGTGTCCCTGTCGAAGAAATTCAGGAAGGCATCAAGCACGGCGTGCGCAAGGTCAATATCGATACTGACTTGCGTCTGGCATCAACCGGTGCGGTGCGCAAATTCCTCGCGGAGAACAAATCTGAATTCGATCCGCGCAAATTTTTGATTCCGACTATGAGTGCCATGAAAGATATCGTCAAAGCGCGTCTGGAAGCCTTTGGTGCTGCCGGCAACGCTGATCGCATCAAGAAGGTCTACAGTCTGGAAGAAATGTATCAGCGCTACGCCGATAAAGCAGCCTGATTCAATTTTGTCGCCGGGCCAGGTAATTCGTGTTTAGTCGCGCTGATGCACAAGCATTAAGAGAGTCACTTGGCCCGTTTTCCCCGCGTTCTCCGCTTGCTCAAGCAGGTGGCGAGCAAGCACAGCCAGCTATTCTGCAAAAATACTGCGACTACTACGGCCTCAATCTGGGCGGTAGCAAACTACCCGTCACCCATCATGCCGGTACGCTGACCAGCGGTGCTTCCACGTTAGTGGCTCAGTATTTTACAGTGCCGATGGACAGGCAAGTTGGCACAGCGGTCATTCTGCATGGCTACTTTGATCATACCGGCCTCTATGGCCACTTGATCAAGAATTGCCTGGAGCAGGGCTTGTCAGTGGTGTCGCTGGATTTGCCCGGCCATGGTTTGTCTACTGGCAAGCCCGCGAGTATTGCTTCATTTGCTCTTTATGGCGATGCCTTGATTGCGCTTCTCGAGCGAGTTGAAGATCAAGGCGTAGCCCATCCGTGGTTCGCTATTGGCCAGAGCACTGGGGCTGCCATATTGATGGACAGTGTGCTCAATCAGCGTCTGGTCGAGCAGTTCGCGTTTCGCTGCTTTATTTTATTGGCGCCACTGCTAAAACCCTATGGCTGGAACAAGGCACGAATATTGTTTCACAGTACCCGCCTGTTTCTGTCATCCACGCCACGGCGCTTTTCTGCTAACAGTCATGATCTGGAATTTCTTGAATTCCTGCGCGGGCAAGATGCCTTGCAATGCAAACGATTGCCGCGCGACTGGGTGCTGGCCATGCTGGACTATCAGGTACGCTTCGCACACGCTGAGGTTGGCAACGTCCCGATGCATATTATTCAGGGCACGGATGACAAGACTGTTGACTGGCAAAACAACATAGAAGAAATCACTGCAAAATTTCCGGGCTCGCTTAGTTATCTCGTGGCGGACGCCAAACATCATCTGGTCAACGAGTCGGCAGAGTTTCGCAATAAGGTTTTCGGGCTGGTAAACCAGATCATTGCCGACGGCCTCGAATAGAGGCCGCGAAGTTTGCTGGTGAGCTGTTAGAGGTTTCCAGAGGCTACTAAAGAAGTTGTTTGGAGTCTGTTGAAGGTGTGTGACCTAGAACAAGACGCGACAACGGATCGTGCCATTGACTTCATTCAGTTTGGACAGCGCCAGTTCACTGTATTGCTCATGGATATCCATGACCACATAGCCAACCTTTTCATTGGTTTGTAAATATTGTGCGCTGATATTGATGCCAATGTCTGAAAAGATTCTGTTGATCTCAGACAGTACACCTGGCACGTTCTCGTGAATGTGCAACAGGCGGTGGTGATCCGGATGTGAAGGTAGCGTAACCTCGGGAAAATTGACTGAGGTAAAAGTCGAACCGTTGTCGCTGTAACGCACGAGCTTCTCAGCAACTTCAACGCCGATGTTTTCCTGTGCTTCCATTGTGCTGCCGCCAACGTGCGGCGTGATGATGCAATTGTCATACTGGCGCAGCGGACTGACAAATTCTTCATCGTTGGACTTCGGCTCTACCGGGAAAACATCGATAGCGGCACCGGCGATGCTTTTCGCTTCCAGTGCTGCAGCCAATGCATCGATGTCGACAACAGTGCCGCGCGAGGCATTGATAAAAATGCCTTCCGGTTTCATCCAGCCTAGCTCTTTCGCGCCAATCATATTTCGGGTTTCATGGGTCTCAGGCACATGCAGGCTGACCACATCACATTCGCTCATCAGTTCCTGCAAGGAATCCAACTGCTCGGCATTACCCAGCGGCAGTTTGGTAACGACATCATAGAGATAGACTTTCATGCCCATCGATTCGGCCAATACGCTTAGCTGCGAGCCGATATTGCCGTAGCCGACGATGCCGAGTTTCTTGCCGCGCGCCTCGAAGGAGCCTTTGGCTGCTTTGTTCCAGATACCGCGGTGAGCCTGGGCATTTTTCTCAGGAATACCGCGGAGCAGCAAAATAGCCTGACCGATGACCAGTTCAGCAACGCTGCGGGTGTTGGAAAAGGGCGCATTAAATACCGGGATCCCGCGTGACAAGGCCGCCGTAAGATCAACCTGATTCGTGCCGATGCAGAAGCAGCCAACGGCCAGCAGTTTCTTCGCCTCGGCAAAGATCTCTTCGGTTAACTGTGTGCGCGAGCGAATGCCGATGAAGTGGGCATTGGCTACCTTGGCCTTAAGCTCGTCTTTATCCAGCGAGGATTTGATGTACTCAACGTTCTCGTATCCCGCCTTGGTCAGTGTTTCCAGAGCACTCTGGTGGACACCCTCCAGTAGCAGGAAACGGATTTTGTGTTTTTCAAAGGAAATATGTTCCATAGTGATCGTTAAGCCTGAATCAAATTAGTAGGTCGGTAGTTGGAGCCGGAAGGCGGGACTGATTCGGATCGCACTCTTTAAATTACAAATTACACTCGTTGGACTGCTCTCAATGCCTGCTGTCTGGCCACCGGGAGACCCTGACGGTGCTCCCAACGCAGGCGCATGGTAACATAATCTTACTGTGCAGTTTTTGACTGACGTTGAAGTTTTACATTTAGCAGGCATCCCCTGAGCGGCAAAGTTTACCGCCAAGGCAATTCTGACAACCGCATGGCACCCGGGTCAGCTGCCCGGAGCCAGCGTTCCGGCAACTTCTTCTGACAGGACAAACCAACTGTTCTACCTAACTGTTGTTTTTAGAAATCAGGATAGTCATGAGTACCGAAAAAATTATCGATTGGCTTGCCAGCATCGCCGGCCCCGAATGGGTCAAGACCGACAGCGACGACCTGCAACGCTATGGCCGCGACTGGACCCGGCAATACACGCCAGCCCCGGTTGCGATTGTCTTGCCAGCTTCGATAGAGGCTGTGCAGGCAATTGTGAAGCTGGCCAATGAACTGAAGTTCGCCCTGGTACCTTCGGGTGGCCGCACCGGCTTGAGCGGTGGTGCAGTTGCCGAAAACGGCGAAGTAGTTATTGCCTTCGATCGCATGAATCAAATTCTTGAGTTCAATGCGGCTGACCGCCAAGTGCGTTGTCAGCCAGGCGTGATCACTGAGCAACTACAGGAATTCGCCACAGAGAATAACCTTTACTATCCGGTCGATTTTGCATCAGCAGGGTCGAGTCAGTTAGGCGGCAATGTCGCCACTAATGCTGGTGGTATTAAAGTGATCCGCTATGGCATGACGCGTAACTGGGTAGCGGGAATGAAAGTGGTGACAGGCACGGGCGAACTTCTGGATCTCAATCGTGGTCTGGCAAAGAATGCCACGGGTTATGACTTTCGACATTTGTTTATTGGGTCAGAAGGCACCTTGGGATTAATTGTAGAGCTCACTATGAATCTGTGCAGCCCACCAACTGATCCGGTTGTGTTGCTACTCGGTGTAGAGAATATGGCGGACACCATGCCGATTCTGGAAACTTTCCAAAGCAAGTTGAGCTTGACCGCCTTCGAGTTTTTCTCGGACAAGGCAATGGCGCATGTGATTGCCGAAAAAGAATTGCCCAAGCCTTTTGAAACTGACACCGCATTCTATGCGCTGATTGAATTTGAAAATCGCTCGGAACAAGACATGGAGTCGGCCATGGAATTGTTCGAGCACTGCCTCGAACAAGGTTGGGTAGCAGATGGCACCATCAGCCAGAATATTGGTCAGGCGCAAAACCTGTGGCGGCTTCGCGAGGATATTTCCGAAACGATAGCCAAATTCACACCGTATAAAAATGATATCTCGGTGAAAGTCTCACAGGTTCCACAGTTTCTTGATGAGGTGGATGGCATTGTCTCGGACGCCTATCCTGATTTTGAGATTATCTGGTTTGGTCATATCGGTGATGGCAATGTGCACCTGAATATTCTCAAGCCGGACTCCTTGCCCGCTGAAGAATTCTTTAGCAAGTGCGGCAAGGTTTCCGATCTGGTGTTTAACGCGGTTAAACAGCATGGTGGCACAATATCGGCAGAGCACGGCGTCGGCTTGCTCAAAAAGCCCTATCTGCATTTTGCCAGGGACGCGGCTGAAATTGATTACATGAAAGCGGTGAAACGCGTGTTTGATCCCAACAATATCCTCAACCCGGGAAAGCTCATAGATTGTTAGCTCTGACACTGTTGCGGGGATTTCTGAGGCAAACTGTAAGAACTTTACGTCAAGCGACGACAAATATTGTTCGAATTGCCAAAATTGGCCTTTCCTTCTTGTTGAGGATAGGCGTACACTGACCACACGGTCGTTATGGGCCGTAGGGTTGCTATGGCTAGCAATTCCATTTTTTTTATTTTTATAGCACGAGAGTAATATGTCAGACTTAGTTGAAGGTACCGTTAAGTGGTTTAACGATGAGAAAGGTTTTGGTTTCATCGAGCAGGATGGTGGTAAGGATGTGTTTGTTCACTTCAGCGCCATCAACGGTTCCGGGCGTAGAAGCCTGCACGAAGGACAGAAAGTGACCATGGAAGTTACCCAGGGCCAAAAAGGCCCCCAAGCGGACAACGTCACTCCGCTGTAGTATTGGGCGGTAGTTTCTGGAGCCTCTAACGAGGCAGCTTTTCCAGATAGCTTTATTTCCTACTAGCGAGTCTCCGATTCCTGGCCGGCTATGAAGACAGTTTCGACTCGAAACTGTCTTATCCGGTCGGGTCTGGTTAACTTGATTAGTGAGTTCTGTGTTTCATTCTGTGATTAACCATCACAGATGATTCAGGGCTAATTTCGGGGTAAGTGAGTCTCGACGCCTGAGCTCGTGCCAAGAAATAGGCGATCTGCTGCGCGTTCGGCGAACAGTCCATTACAGACAACGCCGACGATCTGGTTCAATGCGTTTTCCAGTTTTCGTGGTTCCATGATCTGAAGATTGTGGACATCGATTATTTGGTTGCCATTGTCAGTGACACAACCTTCCCGCCAAACAGGATCCCCGCCGAGCTTTACAATTGCTCGTGCGACGTGACTGCGTGCCATGGGAATAACCTCTACTGGCAAGGGAAACTTGCCGAGCACATCTACCAGTTTGCTTTCATCCGCGATGCAGACGAATTCTTCCGCAACTGCCGCAATGATTTTCTCCCGCGTTAGCGCTGCACCGCCCCCTTTGATCAAATGTAGTTGCTGATTACTTTCATCGGCTCCGTCGACATAGACAGCTACCGGGCCAGCAGCATTCAGATCCATGACTTCAATGCCCACCGCACGCAAACGCGTTGCCGATTCTTCTGAACTGGCTACGGTGCCTCCGATGTCATTTTTGACGGCAGCTAACTCATCGATGAAGTAATTCGCCGTCGAGCCGGTGCCGACGCCAATAATAATTCCATCAGTGATCATTTCTTTTACGTAGTCGAAGGCAGCTTTGGCGACCGCCTTTTTCATGTCATCCTGATTCATAGCGTGTTCCTGGATTAAGTGCGTTGCTGGCCAAAAAGCTGGCCCATTCTGACGGTCTCGCCTGCCTTGATAGCATCGGCTAGCTCCATCGCGTCTTTGGCGAACAGCACGATGGCAGTGGAGCCCAGTTTAAAGCGGCCCATTTCCGTACCGGTAGCCAGCTGCGGTGCGGCTGGATCATCTGCGTAGGACACGGTGCGAAGCTGGCGAAAGCCCGGGCTTGGGCAAATCAACCCGGACCACACAGTTTCAATACTGGCGACAATCATGGCGCCAACCATGATGACGGCCATGGCGCCAGCCGGGGTATCGAACAGGCAAATCAGGCGCTCGTTGCGGGCAAACAAGTCTGGTACATGGGCGGTAGTAACCGGATTGACGGAGAACAGCCGGCCAGGCACATAGGTCATTTGCCGCAGGGTGCCACTTAGCGGCATGTGCACCCGGTGATAATCCTTGGGTGACAGGTACACGGTGGCAAAACTGCCATCATGAAACAGCTCGGCCATTGCTGGTGAATTACCCAACAAAGACAGCAGTGAGTAGTGTTTGCCCTTGGCCTGAAAAATCTGGTCATGCGCAATAGGACCGCTTTGACTGACACAACCATCGGCCGGGCAAACAATGGCGCCAGAGTCATGAGCGATCGGGCGGGCATCGGCCTTCAAGGCGCGCGTGAAGAAGTCATTGAAGGAGCTGAAGTGGCTTGGGTCCGAAATTGCCGATTCGCTCAGATCCACCTTGTAGCGTTTGATAAACCAACTAATCAGAGGCTTTTTGAAAAGCCGGCTGGCAGCGCAGGCCGCCACGGCCCGAGACAGGGCATGGTGTGGTAGCACATATTGAATCCAGACGAACAAGCGCCCCATAGTAGTTAAGCCTTACTGACCTGTAGAGACAGGTGTTGTGGGGTCATTGCCCCATTCTGACCATGAACCATCGTAGGCTCGAATGGGCAGATCCAGCAGTTTGCCGACCAGATAAGTCAGCCCCGAACGGTGATGAGTCTGACAGTGGGTGATGATGTGGCTGGCTTTGGTCAGGCCTTTGGCGGCCAGTTTGTGCGTTAATTGCGGCAGCGGCAACAAGCGCAGATCATTGTCATGGTCCATTAAATCGACCCAGTTGATATTCACAGCCCCTGGCACATGGCCATTGCGTAACGCAGTGACCTTTTTACCGGCAAATTCTTCCGGCGCCCTGGCATCCCATATGAGGGTCTGCTCGTCATCAATCGACGCAAGGACATCGGCCTTGTCGGCGGCGCAACTGCGATCGATTTGCGCGCGAAACTCACTGCGCTGTGCCAGATCCGGTTCTGCCGTCAATGGCAAGCCGAGTCGCTTCCAGGCCACGAGGCCGCCATCAAGATAGGAATAGCGCGGGTGACCAATGACATCAAGCGTCCAGATGAAGCGGCCGGCCCAACCGCCTCCTTCATCATCGTAGACCACCACATGACTGTTACTGTTCAGGCCAATGCGGCTGAACACTGCGCTAAGCTTTTCTTCACTGGGCAGACTGCCAACCGCGGGCTTGTCGCCGCTGACCAATTCTGCGGGTTCGACAAGAACTGAGCCGGGTATATGTCCGGCATTGAACACTTGCGCCTGAGCGACAATCACCAACAGGACATCATCATGTGCTGGTTGTTCGGCGAACGTTTCGGGTTGGAGTAATAAGGGTAATGCGTTGTGATTCATGGCGTTTTGCGTTGTGTGAATGCGGGTGAATTAAGCGTCGCTATTCTACTGTGTGCGATCGCTGATTGCTTGTACTAACCTGGCTAGCAGTGGCGATATCAGGCGCTTTCGAGGCTAGTAAGCATTTGCTGATAACTCTCCCAACGCTGCGGATTGATAGTGCCGGCCTCAGCTGCGGCGCGCAGAGCGCAGCCGGGTTCTTGCTGATGCGAACAGTTGCGAAACCGGCACTCGTCGGCCAGGTGCTTGAGTTCGATAAAACCTTGAGTCACCTGGTCGGCGTGCAGATTTTGTACGCGCAGTTCCCGGATACCAGGCGAGTCTATGACATCGCATTGGCGCAGGTGAAACAGGCGCGCAGTAGTCGTGGTGTGAGTGCCTTTCTGGCGCGCTGCAGAGAGATCGCCTACCGCCGCCAAATCTGCCTCACCCAGGCAATTGATCAGCGAGGATTTGCCCACGCCAGACTGACCAACCAGGACAGTGGTCTGGCCGTTTAATGCCGATTCCAGCGCCGCGATTCCAGTGCCGGATCCGGCACACACCGTGAATACCGGGTAACCCAGATCGGTATAAATCGACACTATATTGTCAATGTAATCGCGATTGTCGTCGTCGAGTAGATCAATTTTATTGAGGACCAGGGTGGGCGATAGGTCGAGACTCTCAATAGCCACCAGATAGCGGTCGATCAAATTCAAAAACGCCTGTGGGTACACGGCGAAGACCACCAGTACACGATCGACATTGGCGGCCACCAGCTTGGCACGGCCATTGACGTCAGGGCGGGTGAAGGCATTACTGCGCTGGGCGGCTGCGACGATGATGCCCTGCCCGCTCTCGGTTGCTTCCCAGAAAACCAGATCACCGGTCACCAGAGCTGGCAGATTGGCGCGTTGATAACAGAGCAAGAGTTCGCCGGCGGATTCGGGCACCAGAGACTCTACTTGCAGCTGCTGACCGAAATGACTGACAACTCTGCCGTTGCAGCTGTCGCTATTAACGATGTCGCCATCGGCATTGGCCAAGGCTTTTTGCTGTTGCTGGGCGATGCGTTGGCGCTGCTGTTGGGTGAGTTGTCGCTTGCTCATTACTGCAGAAGTTATCTGGCTGGGGGCTTAAGAGCGAATTATTGCATACTCGGGCCTGAGTAGCTTTGTTACAATCTCGACCTGACTGCAAGGAGGTGTGGCCGACATGGACAAGAATCTCAATCTAATCTGGCTTGACCTGGAAATGACCGGATTGATTCCCAATGAAGATCGCATCATCGAAATTGCCACCCTCGTGACTGACTCTGAGTTGAATATTATCGCCGAAGGACCGGTACTGGCTGTGCATCAGTCGGATGCCATGCTCGATGGCATGGATGACTGGAACCAGAAACACCATGGCCAGTCAGGTCTGATTGACCGAGTTAAGAAAAGTCAGACCAGTGAACGTGATGCGGAATTGCAAACACTGGAATTTCTGCAGCAACATACCAGTAAAAATTCTTCGCCGTTGTGCGGCAATAGCATCTGCCAGGATCGCCGGTTCATGGCGAATTACATGCCAGAGCTGGAAGACTATTTCCATTACCGCAATCTGGATGTCAGTTCAGTCAAGGAACTTGCGCGCCGCTGGAAGCCAGAGGTGTTGGAAGGTCTTACCAAGAAAGGGGCGCATCAGGCCATGGACGACATCAAGGATTCTATTGATGAATTGAAACACTATCGTCAGCATTTCTTCGTGGCCTGATCGAATGCCCTCTACTTGAGGAGTATAAGGTTAAAAGTTAGACCTGATGCTGTCTAAGTGCCCACTCAACATGTTCTCTTACCATCGCTGATGGATGGTCTTCAGCCGAGCGCAGAGCGCTTATCACGGCATTATTCGTGCTGGCATTGCCAAGCCCTATGGCGAGATTCCGCAGCCAACATTCATAACCGATGCGCCGAATCGCCGAACCCTGGGTTCGTTCGAGAAATTCACTTTCCGTCCACGCGAACAGTTCGATGAGTTCCGCTTCATCCAGTTGATGGCGCGGCGAGAAATCTTTTTCCACAGTGCGGTGCGTGAATTTGTTCCACGGGCAAATCAAATTACAATCGTCACAGCCGAATACCCGGTTGCCCATGGGCTTGCGGAATTCTTCCGGAATGCTGGTGCGTAATTCAATCGTCAGGTAGGAAATACAGCGGCGGGCATCCAGCTGATTGGCTCCGGCGAAGGCATTGGTTGGGCAGATATCAAGGCAAGCCTGACATGAGCCGCAGTGAGGTTCGGACGGCTCATCCACCGGTATTGGCATATCAGTAAAAAGCTCACCAAGAAAAAACCAGGAACCGGCCTTTTTATTGATGAGCATGGTGTTCTTGCCAATCCAGCCGAGACCGGATTTTTCGGCTAACGCGCGCTCCAGTACAGGGGCACTATCAACAAATGCCCGATAACCATGCTCGCCAACTTGCGCCTGAATTTTCTCTGCTAGTTGCTGCAAACGTTTGCGCATTAATTTGTGATAGTCCCGGCCCCGGGCATAGCGAGCGACATAAGCTTGTTGCGATCGTTGCAGAGGGTCTAAAGAATTTTCAGTACTCTCGGCATAATCCATGCGCACACAGATAACGCGCTGTGTGCCAGGGTGGAGTTTCTCAGGGTGGCAACGCAGATCCTGATTCTCTGCCATGTATTGCATATCACCATGAAATTGTTTGGCTAACCATTGTTGGTAGTCGGCCGCGTAGGCAGTGAGATCGACGTCGCAGACGGCTACCTGCTGAAAACCCAGTTCCTGTCCCCAGGACTGAATCCGGGTTTTTACCGCTTGCATATCGAGATCAGTCATAGCCACTGTGGTTACCAATTTTAGCTACCAATTATCACTACCAGTGCTCGCCACCCAAGCTAGCTGCTTGTACTAACAACGGAGTGTGGCCGCTAGAGGCGACAAAGAATTTCCGCGGCTTGTTCGAGCGTGGAATCGTCCTTACAAAAGCAAAAACGCAGAATGCGCGTATCAGGCGGAGTCTCGTAAAAAGGCGCCAGAGGAATAGCCGCTACACCTTTTTCCTGCGTGAGTTCATTGGCAAAGTCGACATCGGATTTGTCACTGATGGCACTGTAGTCGACTAGTTGAAAGTAGGTGCCTTTTGATGGGCTGAACGAGAAGCGTGAGTCGGCAAGCAAGGCGCAAAATTTATCACGCTTCTGCTGATAAAAATCCGGTAGTTCAATAGCATGTTCAGGACATTCATGCATGAAGTCGGCGATTGCGTATTGCAGGAAACTGTTTGTCGTAAAGGTGACAAACTGATGAATCTTGCGAAACTCCGCCGTCAATGCCGGCGGGGCAACACAGTAAGCCATCTTCCAGCCGGTGGCATGGTAAGTCTTACCGAATGATGAGACGACAAAACTGCGTGTGCGTAACTCCTCGTGGCCGATGACGCTGAGGTGTTTGAGTCCATCGAACACCATGTGCTCATATACTTCATCACTGAGCACATACATGTCGCGATCACGAGTCAGGCGAGCGAGCGAGTTCAGATCATCAGCATCAAGAATGGCCCCACAGGGGTTATGGGGGGAATTAATGATAATAAGTTTGGTGCGGTCGGTAATCGCTGCCGCGGCACGATCCCAGTCAATAGTGTAGTCGGGCAGCGCTAACGGTATATGTACGGCTTTGCCGCCGGCCAACTGGATGGCGGGTTCGTATGAATCATAGGCCGGGTCAAACACAATAACTTCATCGCCGGGTCCGACAACTGCCTGAATGGCGTCGAACAACGCCTCTGTGGCGCCACTGGTTACGGTGACTTCATTTTCAGAATCCGGGAAATAATCGTAGTGCGCATTGATCTTTTCTGCAATGCGCTGTCGTAGTAGGGGTACGCCAGCCATCGGTGGATATTGGTTCTTACTGGCATTGAGATAGTGCGTGACAAGTTCGCGCAGGCGTGGCGGGCAATCGAAATCCGGGAAGCCCTGAGAAAGATTGATTGCGCCATAATCCTGAGCCATCTTGGACATGACTGTAAAAATTGTTGTGCCAACGTGTGGTAATTTAGTGTGCAAATTGCAAGCTCCCGGGCGGGTCTATATGCTGCATTGACGAATTTTGTGGTACTTCAGTGCATTGTAACCGAATTTCGTCAGACGCTGCTGAGCAAGAAACAATTCTCTTAACATAAGTCAGAAGTCAGTTTGTTCACCGCGGCTTTGTTTAAAAGCTGCATGAGTTGAGAAAGGTGGCCAGCAGGAAAAGGTATGTCTGTGTCCAAGGAAATCATCAATCTAACATCCAGTCGTGGTGCGCTTAATAATGACAAGAGTGCAGTGCGCAATGCACTCCCACACTCGTTGCCCCTGCTCAACCTGAATGCTGGCCGCAGCGCCGTACTGAATTACTTCAAGAATACCTGGTCACTGACTGAGCAACTGTTCTCCGCACTGGTAAGCGACGAAGCCTATTTCGTGCGCCCCTACCACAAGACGCGCCATCCGCTGATTTTCTACTATGCTCATCCTGCCAGTCTTTATGTCAACAAACTATTGGTCAGCGGCATGATCAACAAGCCAGTGAACAAGGACTTTGAGCTGTTGTTCGAAACCGGCGTTGATGAGATGAACTGGGATGATCTGCACGAAGGCGAGCAGGATGTCTGGCCAGAGCTGGCGGCGGTGCGAGCCTACCGTCAGCAGGTCTATGAACTGGTTATTCAGTTGATAACGACACATCCGGCTCTGGACGAGCCAATCACACAGGACAGCCCCACATGGGCGTTTGCCATGGCGTTTGAGCATGAACGCATTCATCTGGAAACATCCAGCGTATTGATCCGCGAGTTACCGGCCGAATACGTCAAGCAGCCTGATGCCTGGCCAGCATTGCTTTCCCCTTTGCAGAAGCAAACGTATCAACCGGAGAAAGGCAAAGATTATCCTGTCAACGCCATGCGCGAATTGCCAGCAACCGAAGTAAGGCTTGGCAAACCTCGCGACTGGCCCAGTTTTGGCTGGGACAATGAATACGGTTCGGACACGCGTGAAGTTGCGCCTTTCAAGGCCAGCAAGTTCCTGATCAGTAATGGTGAGTTTTTGCAGTTCGTTAAAGAAGGCGGCTACGAAAACCAGGCCTACTGGACGTCGGATGGCTGGGCATGGCGGCAGTTTCGTAACGTGAAATGGCCAACCTTCTGGGTGCAAGATGGCCCTGCTGGTTCGCATCGCTATAAATTGCGCAGTACGATTGCCGAGGTACCCATGCAGTGGAGTTGGCCGGCGATCGTCAATTATTACGAAGCGAAAGCTTACTGCGCCTGGTTAACGGCCACGCAGGCTTCAGACCGACCCTACAGATTGTTAACCGAGGCCGAACATCATGCGATCCGCGAACCCAGCTTGCATGACGCAGTGGACTGGCATGCGGCTGACAACAATTGTCTGGCGCTGGATGCAGTCATGCATGATTGTCAGCCCAGTGCTGCCAATCACAATCTGAACTATGGTGCGGAAGCTGCGGTGAATGCACTGCCTGCCAATTCCCAGGGTTTCTACGACACTTTTGGTAATGTCTGGCAGTGGTGTGAAGACGCCTTCCATCCGCTTCCGGATTTTTCGATTCATGATTTTTATACCGACTTCAGCACTCCGTGTTTTGATGGCGCGCACCAAATGATTCTCGGTGGTTCGTTCATCAGTACTGGAGACGAGGCCAGCATCTGGTCGCGCTTTCACTTTCGCGCCCACTTTTTTCAACATGCAGGCTTTCGTATCGTGCAGGAATTAGGCAGTGCGGCGAAGAAGGGTGACAAATACGATACTGATGAAGTGCTCGATCAGTATCTGTTGTTCCATTGGGGAGATGAAGCACAACAGCGGGACCCAGAGCTGGCCAAACGCATTGAATTTCCGTCGGTGCTGAACCTGATTGATCGTACCGCAGATCTGGTGCGCCAATTTGTCAGTGATAAAGACAGTGTGTTGGACTTGGGTTGCGCCGTAGGCCGGGCGAGTTTTGAACTGGCCAGAGATTTCAATCGGGTGGTAGGGCTGGATTACAGTGCGGCATTCGTAAACGCGGCTGAAGCGCTGCGCCTGAACGGGCATTTGGATTATCAACGTTGGGAAACCGGCAACTACCGCACGCCAATGACAGCCAAAATTGACAAAGCAATCGATGTAAGCCGCTTGCAGTTTGTGCAGGGTGATGCAGCCAGCCTGAATGAGGTTGAGGAAGTTGGCGAGGGAGGACCCTTCTCCGCTGTACTGCTTAGCAACTTGCTTTGTCGATTAAGTAGCCCGCAGGATTGTCTGCGTCAGTTCACTCAATCTGATCGCTACTTGTTGCCCGGTGGCATACTGGTTATTGCTTCCCCGAATACCTGGATGGCCGACTACACACCAGAAGAGAAGTTTCTCGATGGTGCCGAAAATGCCGACACGTTAGCGCGTCTGCAAGAATGCTTGCCTGGCTTCACGCTATTACATGAAGAGGATTTGCCATTCATGATTCGCGAGCATCGCCGCAAGTATGAATACATCATCAGTCAGGTTTCGGTCTGGCGCAAAGGACCCGCGAACTGACCAGCCCTGTAACGCAAACGGGCTACCTTCTCTTCGAAAAGGTAGTCCGTGTCAGACGTCAATGTTGTCGATCCAGCGTAGTGTTTACTGCTCCAGCCACTGATTCAATTCAATGACATCTTGTGGTGTCAGTGTGCCGGTAACCTGCTTCAGAATCAGCGAATCAATAATATAGTTATAGCGTGCTTCAGCATACTGACGCAGGGCGCGATACAGATTTTCGCGAGCCCGCAGTACTTCAACAATATTACGTGTGCCTACTTCAGCGCCAAGTTCAGTGGCATCCAGTGCACTCTGTGCGGAGGTTATGGATTGGTCACGCTGAGCGATTACAAGTACGTCAGTATTGACTCGACGATAGGCATTGCGAATATTCTGTGTGAGCTGGCGCTTGGTAAGCTTCAGCGATTCTTGTGCAGCGATCACATTGTATTCGGCTGCGCGACGTCGTGAGCTGGTGGCTCCGCCGGTATAAAGAGGGATGGTGACACTCAATGTGAGTGACGTTCGATCACTGGCACCACCGCCAATCTGGATACCCTGACTAACGATCGGTGCTGTCACGTCATGGCCCCACTGGCCAGCCAGATCAACGGTCGGCAAATGATCCGCCTTGCGGGCTTTGAGATTTCTGCGTGTTGCCTGCAAGTTAAACTCAGCTGCGGCAATCGCCAGGCTGTTGTCTTCGGCTTGATCTTCCCACGCCTCGAGATTGCCATCGACTTCTTCAATGGGAAAGTCATCGCGCAGCGGATCAATATCCGGGTGCGCCATGCCAGTGATGGCTTCCAATGCCTCGTAGGCTGAACGCAATGCGTTTTGCTGCAAGATAGTGGTGTTGCGAGCCAGGTCATATGCAGCTTGGGCATCAAAGACATCGGTAATGGCAACCAGACCCACTTCTTCCCGTTGCTGGGTCTGTTCGAGAGAGCGCTGCGCGGCTTCCTCTTCCTGGACATTGGTATCCAATAGATCCTGGGCGCGCAGTACATCAAAGTAAGCTGCGGCAACGCGCATGATCAGGTCCTGTTCCTGGGCAGCCAGGTTAACAGCAGCAGCGCGGTCGCTGGCGCGGGCACTTTGCAGGTTGTACCAGTTAGCCAGATTCACAACGCTCTGGTTGAGGCTGACGCCCCAGCCATGGTTGTTAATACCCGGGCGGAAACTGTGTTCCGGCTGGAAGACGGAAACAGTTTCGCCAGTAGCCGGGTCGGTTCTTTCAATAAAGCTCGAATCTGTTGGTCCTGCGGTGATTCGCGAGGTACGACCACCCACGCCGAAAGTAGGCAGTAGTGAGGCGCGTGACTGAATCACGTTCTCGTGATTCGCACGATAAGTGGCTTCCGCCTGTTGCAGGGTGGGATCGTTGTCCAGCGCCAGCTGCAGGATCTCGAATAGATCATCACCATAGCTGATGGAGCTGAACAGGCTGCAGACAGTAAAAATACCAAGAGACTTCGCAATACGTCGCATCATTTATGGCCTTGTCAGAACTGAAATTGAGGAAAGGGATGTTCGTGCCGGATGCCGCAGGGGGAGCGGGCAGCAGGCGCGCAAAGCTGATCGGCATTCTACACAGTGTAACCAAAAGTGACAATTTTTCTGTTGTCGCTTCATCCCGTAATACTGAGGAGTTAGACGAGTAAATCCGGCAACTGGTTACAGTAAAGTTGAGGATTCCGGTATCGGCCAATTTCGAGCGCCGTCGATTTCGGGCATAATGAGACTAATTCATCGCTCTGCCTCTTCCCGGTCGATCAATTCCGGATACTAGATTTGGCCGCCATCCCGGCGAGTAGTTAACCCATGGGTGACGGCGACACAGGAATATTCAATGAACGCAAATTCTGAAGGCTTTTTGGACGAAATCGGTAATCTGGAGACAGGTTCAGGTAATGCCTACCCCAGTTCCCGCAAGGTTTATGTGCCCGGCAGTCGGCCGGATATTCAGGTGCCTATGCGCGAGATATTGCTGACCGCCACGCAAACCGAGCACGGTGTCGAAGAAAATCCACCCTTGCGCGTGTATGACACCTCTGGAGCCTACGCGGACCCGGATGTCGAGATCGACTTGCGTCAGGGTCTGCCAGCCATTCGGGAACCGTGGATCGAAGAACGCGGTGATACCCAATTACTGTCCGGCGCGACTTCAACTTTTGGTCAGGCGCGTCAAGCTGATGCCCAGACAGCGCATTTACGATTTGAACACATACGTCAGCCGCGTCGCGCCAAAGCCGGCGCCAACGTCACCCAACTGCACTACGCACGCCAGGGCATAGTGACTCCGGAAATGGAGTACATCGCCATTCGTGAGAACCTGGCGCGGCAGCAATCCAGCGAAGAAGCGCAGCTGTCCATGCAGCACAAGGGCAATGATTTTGGCGCCTCGATTCCCGCAGTGATTACGCCGGAATTTGTGCGTGACGAAATCGCTCGGGGCCGCGCCATTATTCCGGCCAACATCAATCACCCGGAAATCGAGCCGATGATTATCGGCCGCAACTTTCTGGTGAAAGTGAATGCCAATATTGGTAATTCCGCAGTCACCTCTTCTATTCAGGAAGAAGTCGAAAAACTGACCTGGTCTGCCCTGTGGGGTGCCGATACGGTAATGGACCTGTCGACAGGCAAGAACATCCATGAAACGCGCGAGTGGATTATTCGCAATTCCATGGTGCCAATCGGTACGGTACCTATTTACCAAGCGCTGGAGAAAGTCGACGGCGTGGCGGAAGACCTGAACTGGGAAATCTATCGCGATACGCTGATTGAACAAGCCGAACAGGGCGTGGATTATTTCACCATTCATGCGGGTGTGTTGTTGCGCTATGTACCAATGACAGCCAAGCGGGTTACTGGCATCGTCTCACGCGGTGGTTCCATCATGGCCAAGTGGTGTCTGGCCCACCATAAGGAAAATTTCCTCTACACGCATTTCGAAGATATCTGCGAAATCATGAAGGCCTATGATGTGTCTTTCTCATTGGGCGATGGTTTGCGTCCTGGGTCTATTGCAGACGCCAATGACGAGGCGCAGTTTGGCGAGCTCGAAACATTGGGTGAATTGACCAAGATTGCCTGGAAACACGACATTCAAACCATGATCGAAGGTCCTGGCCATGTGCCCATGCACATGATCAAGGAGAACATGGAGAAGCAGCTAGAAGTGTGTGACGAGGCGCCTTTCTATACACTTGGGCCACTAACTACCGACATCGCACCGGGCTATGACCATATAACCTCGGGCATCGGTGCGGCAATGATTGGCTGGTTCGGCTGTGCCATGCTTTGCTATGTCACGCCCAAGGAACACCTTGGCTTGCCGAACAAACAAGATGTCAAAGATGGTTTGATGGCCTATAAGATCGCTGCTCATGCCGCTGACTTGGCCAAGGGCCATCCGGGTGCGCAACTAAGAGATAACGCGATTTCCAAAGCGCGGTTTGAATTCCGCTGGGAAGATCAGTTCAATCTCGGGCTGGATCCAGTCACGGCAAGATCCTATCACGATGAGACCTTGCCCAAGGAATCAGGCAAGGTGGCGCATTTTTGTTCCATGTGCGGACCCAAGTTCTGCTCGATGAAAATCTCGCAGGAAGTCCGCGATTACGCCGCCAAGAAAGAACTGGCTGATGTCGATGCAGCGTTAAAAACCGGCATGGATGAAATGGCGGAAGAATATAACCAGCAGGGCCGCAAGCTCTATCACAAAGTCTGAATAGAGCCGTGCCTGATTATCTGCTAGCGACGGTTAATAAACGTCGCTAGCTAGATAATCTGCCATTGCTTGCAGACATGAGTGCGCCAGCGTTTTGCAACGCTGTGTTGACCAGCCGTAAACCGGGTCAGGTGTCGCAGTTGTATCCTTGAAAGGCATTTCCAGCGTCATGGCAAGACAGCTATGCAAATGGGCGGTCTGGGCTGTGCTCATAGTCAAATTGGCGGTGCCGCGAGGTTTGGGTGGATAGCCCTTCTCGGTCTGGAAATCCGGGTTCAACTCGGCAAGCCTGCCACGATAAAAATCCAGCCGCGCCTGATCTTGCTCACTCCAGTTTGCTAATCCTTCTGTGCCGGCAATGAAACAATAGGGCAATGACTCATCGCCATGCACGTCGAGGAAAAAATCCACGCCGGTTGCCAACATCGCTTGTTTGACCAAATAGACTTCTGGCGAGGCCTTCATGCTGGGTGATTCCCATTCCCGGTTCAGATTGCGCCCGGCGGCGTTGGTCCGCAAATGGCCGCGTCTGCTGCCATCGGGATTCATGTTGGCTACCAGATAAATTTCATTGTCCCGCAGTAGCTGTTGGCTTAGTGGGTCTTCGGGGTCGAGCAGCTTTTCGATACAACCTTCCATCCACCACTGTGCCATAGACTCGCCCGGATGCTGTCTGGCGATGATCCAGCAACGGCGTTTGGCACTACTACTGGCAGCAGTCAGTTTGAGCAAATCCAGATCCTGCCCGTCGAGTGTGGCGCCGAGGTTTTGATGCGAGCACATCGGTGACTGCAAGGCACGGGCAATCAAGTCGTGATGCCGCTCCATGGAATAGGGGATGAAATAGGCGAAATACACCGAATCCTGCTCCGGTGTAACGGCGATGCTGAGTTCACCGCCGTTCAGCGAAGTATCGTGTCGGCGCCATTCCTGGCGGTCATAGGAGACCAGGACGCGGTAGTTTCTAAAGCCGTCAGGATAGGCGGCTCCGGCGGCGTTGGTGATAGTCAGTCGACAGGGCAGGCCTTTGGCGCCGGTCAGGCGAAAGTGAAACCACTGGTAGAACCCGGATTGCTCGTCGCGGCGAATCTGTAGTCGGATATCGTCGTGGCGACTGGCGTCGATGACTTCAATATTACCCGAATCGAATTCCTGACTGATCTGCACGTAACCTCCTTGTGTCATGCCCAGCGATAAAGCTGAGCAGAAGTATGACTTTGCTGAACACTATTTGCTATTATTGCCGCCCTTTTTTTCACCGAACGCTGTGACAAGCGGAGATGAACCATGTCGGCAGGTACTGACAATCTTAACATCGCGTCCAATGAGGCGCTGCTTACCCCGAATCAACTGAAGGCGGAACTGCCGCTGGAAGGATCTGCTCTGGATGCTGTTCAGGCATCTCGTCAGACAATCTATGACATTCTGGACCGTAAGGACCCACGTTTGTTTGTCGTGGTTGGCCCTTGCTCGATCCACGATACAGAAGCGGCGCTGGATTATGCCCGCCGTCTGAAGGCGCTGGCCGACAAGGTAGCAGATACCATCTATATCGTGATGCGGGTGTATTTTGAGAAGCCACGTACCTCTATTGGCTGGAAAGGCCTGATCAATGATCCGTATCTGGATGATTCCTTCAAGATCGAGGAAGGTCTGCGTAAGGGTCGTCGTCTGCTGTTGGATATCGTCAACATTGGCCTGCCAACGTCGACCGAAGCACTGGATCCAATCTCGCCACAATACCTACAGGACATCATTGCCTGGTCGGCCATTGGCGCTCGCACGACCGAATCCCAGACGCACCGCGAAATGTCATCTGGCTTGTCCTCAGCGGTGGGCTTCAAGAATGGCACCGACGGTGGTTTGACTGTGGCTGTGAATGCCATGCAGTCTGTATCGAGCCCGCACCGTTTTCTGGGCATTAACTCGGAAGGTCAGGTTTCAGTGGTGACGACTCGTGGCAACCCTTACGCGCATGTCGTGCTGCGTGGTGGTAGCAATGGCCCGAATTATGATTCGGTGCACATCACACAGTGCGAACAAGCCTTGGCCGCTGGCAAGGTCAGCAGCAACATCGTGGTTGATTGCAGCCATGCCAATTCCAATAAAGACCCGGATATGCAGCCGCTGGTGCTAAAGGACATTACCCATCAGATTCTGGAAGGTAATCAATCTATCATCGGTGCCATGCTGGAGAGCCACATCAACAAAGGCAACCAGTCCATCCCTGCGGACTTGTCGCAATTGCAATATGGCGTGTCCGTCACTGATGCTTGTATGAATTGGGAGTCGACAGAAGCGGCGTTGCTGGAGATGGCAGACAAACTGCGCGACGTTTTACCAACTCGAAGCAAGCCTGACTAAACAAGTCAGAGACTAAATCAAGCGACTAGAAGCCGGAACCGGGCTGGGATAGAAACTCCAGCTCTTCCGGTGTGGATTTGCGCCGTAGTATCTCATTACGGTGTGGGTACCGACCGAAGCGGTCGATGATTACTTTGTGTTTCACCTCAAAATTGTAATTCTCTTCCAAGCCTGGCTGATCAAACAAGTATAGAGCGATCTCGTGAATCTCTGCCGATTCGCTGTGCATGAATGGCATGTACAGAAAAGCGCGGTAGCCGGGGTCCAATTCGACATCCTGTTTGCGTCTAACCGCTTCCTGGGCCAGCACGAGTGCCAGCGTATCCTGAGCGAAAGCGCGGGGGCTGTCGCGGTACATATTGCGCGAGAACTGATCAAGTACAATAATTTCCGCCAACGCGTCCAGCGGATGATCGCGCCAGGTATACAACAGGCCACTGCGAGCGAGCTTGTGAACCTTGCGGAAGCGCTCGTTAATCATCCGGTCGAATTCCGGGTCTTTCTTGAAACGTTGCGCCGGCGAGATTTCTTCAAACCAGAAACGGATGATGTCTTTGGGGGAGTCTTTAGTCGTCATGGGCATTGGGTAATCGTTTTACAGGCTATCGACTGGCTGGCGGAAATTCTTGAAGAAGTAGCAATAGTTTATCTGCCAGGTTGGCCCAAAGTGAACCAATAAAAAAGGCCCCGAAGGGCCTTGTGCACTAGTTGAGAATGAAGGGAATAATTGCCTGCTACCGTGGGGAATGTCAGCAGCAGGCAAGCTTGAGATCAGGCATGTAATGCCTGAACGACGGACAACGTTTCCTGCTCACGTCGGCCAAGAGTTATCCATTTCTGGACAAATGGATTGTCTAACAGGGTCTGCATGTAGGTATTAGCGTCTTTACTTAGCTCGGCGCCATAGCCTTCAAAGCAGGCAGCCACCGGTGCGAACATACAATCGGCGATCGAGAAGCGACCGAACAGATAGTTACCATTGTCACCGTATCGGCGTCGACAGCAACTCCAGATCGCATCGATGCGCGCAATTTCGTCCGCCAGTTTATTGGAAGGCTTTAGTTTATAAGAGGCCTTGCAGTTCATTGGCCATTCCGCTTTCAGAACCGGGAACTCAGAATGCATCTCGGCGCTGACCGCACGCGCGGTCGCTTTACGCTTGGGGTTGGTCGGCCAGCCGGAGCCGCCGAGCACAACCTCGGATATGTATTCACAAATTGCCATTGAGTCCCAGATTGTTATCTCATTGTGGAGCAACACAGGAACTTTTAATGACGGCGAATAGGGGCCAAGCTTCTCAGCCGTGTTGTCCTGGTAGAGCTCGATTTCGATTTCCTCAAAATCGACGTCATACATTTTCAACAGTAGCCAGGGAACCATAGACCATGAGGAATAGTTTTTATTGCCAATGACAAGTCTAATATCTTTCATTTACTTATCTCCGAATCCAGGATGTAACGGTCATTCGCTTTCAGGGTTTTGAGTCAGCATTTGCTGACTGGTATCGCGTAGTCGAACATTGACGCGACGGTCAAAGAAATCTGTTTCAAGAGTTTGCTGCTCATGCAGTGGCTGACTCTCGCCATAAGCCACTGTTGTGATCGCCGAGTTTTGCACTCCCATTGAGTTAAAGTAGGACTTGATGGCGCTGCTGCGGGCTCTGGACAGCTCCAGGTTTTTCTGGGCATCGCCAGTGCGATCAGCGTAGCCGGTAATCTCAACGCGCGCGTTTGGCATGTCTTTGGCGACTTTCACCAGATACTGCAGTTGCTCTTCGTATTGCGCTTCTATCGTGCTGGAGCCGCTGCGGAAATGGACACTAAGTGCGGTTTCCTGAACGGGGGCGCTGGTCGGCTGATTCGGCAAATAGGCCGGAATCGTCCGGGCGGAATTGTTGCGTAGTTCATTCAGCTGTTGTTGCGCCAGTTGATAGCGAGTACGCATCGCGTCTTCATTTTGTTTGGCGCGCTTGGATTCCAGCTGCGCGGCATACAGGTCGGCTTGCATATCGCCTATATCTTTACGGGCACGAAAGCCGTCGCCAGTCAGCGCACCGATGGCCGCGCCGACGATAGCACCCGGAGGGCCGCCTGCGAGTCCTCCGACAAGGGCGCCGCTGAAGAAGCCAGTAGTCTCTTCGACTGAGGCAGGGTTGTTGTAGTTTGCGAGCTCTGTATCAGCGAAGACAGAACCGGCGGACAGGCTGAGAAGTAAAACGAGAGGCAATTTCTTGGTCATGGGATTGGTCCTGTAAAACATCGTTGTTGGTTGGCATCGTGCCGGTTTAAGGGTTCTGGTACTTGAGGCTGGAGGCTTCTGTCCCCATCTGGTACCGATAGCAGTCATTAAACAAGATGTTTATTGCTTGCAGGGGCAAGCATTGCGGCGATGTGATGATTAAATATGGCAGAATCATGGCAATTAACCTGTGATTAAAACCATTCCTCTCCGAAATCAGACAAATACCGTATAGTTCCGCTAAGCTCTTAATTAATCGGGAAAAGTTGGTGCAAGTTATGGGTCGAAGAATTGCGATCGTCGAGGATGAAGCGGCGATCAGGGAAAATTATGCCGATGTGCTGCGCAAGCAGGGCTATGAGGTGCAGACTTACGCCAATCGCAAGGATGCCATGTCCGCTTTTGATATCCGGTTGCCCAACCTGGCTATCATAGACATAGGGCTGGAAAACGAAATCGATGGCGGCTTTACCTTGTGTCAGGCGCTGCGCTCGCTGTCCGATACGCTGCCTATTATTTTTCTAACGGCGCGTGACAATGATTTCGATACCGTGAGTGGATTGCGTATGGGCGCGGATGACTATCTGACCAAAGATATTTCTCTTCCCCATCTGACTGCACGTATTGCTGCACTGTTTCGCCGCCTCGATGTAATAGATCAGCCGCCGTCGCCTGAGAGCTTGCTACAGCGTGGCAAACTGACGCTGGATATCGGCCGTCTGACCGTGCAATGGCAGAGCGAGCCGGTACCATTGACTGTCACAGAATTCTGGATGGTGCATGCATTGGCGAAATATCCGGGGCACGTAAAAAGCCGTCAGATACTGATGCAGGAATCAAAAATCTTTGTTGACGGCAGCACGATCACTTCACACATCAAGCGTATTCGTAAAAAATTCATGCAATCAGATCCGGAGTTCGATTGCATCGAAACCGTTTACGGAATGGGTTATCGCTGGAATATAGAACCGGCAGTACCGAGTTAATGACTTTCGTTGCCGCCTCGGCAGTTTTTGACAATGACGCCTTGAAATGAACCTTCTATTCAAAAATCCATTTGGCATCCGCTTCAAGCTGGTCTTTCTGTCCAGCTTCTTGCTTGTCGTGCCGTGGCTGGGTTACCAGTACATACTGGAGATGGAAGAGTATTTGCGCCGCGGGCAGGAGCAAACTGTATTGGGTACTGCGCAGGCGCTCGCCACGGCGCTTAACGAACGCCCTGAACTGTTTAATGAAGGCAGCTACAGTCCCGCGCGGCGTTCCGAGGACCTGTACGTCTACCCCATCTTTTCTCCGCTTTCACTGGATGATGGTTCGCTGGTGGATTGGCGCGAGTATCAACAGTATGAAGTGAATTACGATAATCGCGATTACATGACTACTTCGCTGAACCCTTCGCGGATGTACGATCAGGAAGGCACGCTCAGCTACAAGAATATGGTGGGTGAGTACAACGGTTCCTTGTATGCCTATTTCAAGGTGCGCGATGACAAGATTGTCTATCGCAGCCGCGATGCTCTTAGTGTACACCGTAGCGACTTTTTGTTGTTATCCATGTTGTCGCCTGAAGGCAGTGGCATCGATCGCTATGTGATTGCGCCACATGAACCCGAGTTTCTCTATCCCTACAAAGTGCGCTCTGATTTTACCGATCCGGTTTATGAAGACCGCATCAGTGGTCAATGGTATGAAACTGAAAACGGATACGAAGTTGAACTGCGCATCCCGATGGAGATGTTGGGCGATCGCCTTGGCTTCGCAATTTTCGATGTAGATGATCCTCGTACCCGCAACATTCACTCTGTGGTGACGACGTCCGATATTAACGACAAAGAGCGGCTGGGTTCGCTACGTTTGCCAACGCCGGAGATCGATCGCATCGTCGCCGGCATGGGCCATAATAATTCCCGCATTCAAGTGGTCGATCGCAGTGGTCGTGTCTTGTTATCTGTCGGCGATATTCAGACTGCCACGGGACTACAGCCCACGACACCGGCTGCCGATGAGCCGGTTAACAAGTACTGGCTATACTTGCAGGACAAGATTCTCAATCCGCTGTACTACCAGATTCTTACCAAGCCCAGTAGCGACTTTATTGATGATCTCTATTCCGGCGTGACGCGAGACGGCGCACACATAGATTCAGCTCTTGATGGCACTCCGCTGACTCAGTACCGCACTCTGTCTGGTACCGAAACACGCTTGCTCGAGGCGGCGCATCCTATACTTGCCAACGGCGAGATATTGGGTGCGGTGGTGGTGGATCAGAACATGAATGGTCTGCGTACCTTCCGTAATCAGGCCTTGGAGTCGTTGTTCAATACCCTGCTGGCCTTGCTGTTGTTGATTGTCTTTGGGCTGTTCTTCTTTGCATCCAGAATTTCATCGCGCATTCGTGGTTTACGAAATCAGGCAGAGAGCATCATCGATGAAAGCGGGCGCATTCAGAATTCCATTGTTCCCACGCGTAATTCCGATGAGATTGGCGACCTGTCGCGCAGTTTTTCGAATATTGTCGAGCGGCTGACTCAGTACACGAGTTATCTGGAGAACATGTCATCAAGACTGTCCCATGAGTTGCGAACACCGGTCACCGTGGTGCGTTCGTCATTGGAAAATCTGAGTATGATGGAGAGCAACAAAGAATCTCTGGTGTATTTGGAGCGTGCAGAAGAAGGCATTAGCCGCTTGAATTTGATCCTGACCAATATGAGTGAGGCAACGCGTCTGGAACAAATGCTACAGACCTCGGAAAAAGAAAAGATCGATTTGTGCAAGGTGCTCGATGGTTGCGTGGAAGGCTATAAACTGGCCTATCCCGACATCTTTTTCGTATCTGATCTCCATAACCAGCCTATTAATGTCAACGGGGTACCGGAATACATTGCACAATTGCTGGACAAGCTAATCGCCAATGCTGTGGAGTTCACCTATGATGGTCAGCCAATCAAGATCTATTGCCGACCGCTACGTGATCACGCTGTCATCAAGGTCGCCAACTCGGGGCCGTATTTGCCCGAGGAAATGAAGGATCGCCTGTTTGATTCGATGATCTCCGTACGCCCACAGGAGAAACAGAAACAACCACACCTTGGCATGGGGTTGCATATCGCTCGCTTGATTACTGATTTCCACGGTGGCCAGATTCGTGCCGACAATCGCACTGACCGGGAAGGTGTTGTGGTGACGGTGGTTATTCCGCTGTTCTACAAGTAGTTACTCACTGGCAATCTTGCATGGCGACGCAAGGATCTAATCGTCGCCGGTATACCACTCATTTTCATATTTCTTCACAACTGGAGATTCAGTAGACCAGGCATGGCAGGTGTCAAGAATCTGTGGCCGCTGACTCTTCTTGTCGCTGCCGTCTTTACCACCACTGGCCGCTTTGCGATGCTGTTTGAGAATGGGCCAGATTGTTTGCATGGCCACTGTAGCCATTGGAAATAACAGTTCAGTCAAATGAGTGCAGCCTTCAGTGCCACCGACTTTCTGGCGAATAGCTTTGCGCCAACCGGCACCCATGCGAATGCCAACCAGTGCTTTGTAATTTGGCGCAATATTCGGGCACATGGCAAAAGGACTGTTGTCAGTGACAGCAATGACATCACGAATCTCAAAATTATTATCGATGGTCACCCGTAACAACATTTCATGGAGTGGTTCACCCACAGCCACTTCGCCTCGCCAGTCATTGTTAAAGGCATAGGACTTGGTATCGGTCATGTGTGCTTCGATATCCCACATTCCGTCTTCGCGCTGGAATCCGCGATAATCAATTGCGCGGGTGTGCAGGTGTTTGCGAGGCACTGCTTCAGGCAATGGCATGGCATCTCCGAAAATAAATCAAGAGTAAAACCGGGTGGTTATGAAAACATCATCGGGCGTTCCTTGCCGACAATGGCTGTTCGATCAGGGATTATAACGTATGGCTAATGGCGGTGTCTCTGCACCGACAATTGGGGCATAATTAACACAGCTGTATTTTGGAGATTTTACTATGACAGTAGCAAGCGCAAGACATATTTTGGTGGACACGGAAGAAGAGTGTCTGCAACTCAAGGAACGCATCGACGGCGGTGAAGATTTCGCCGATGTCGCCAAGGCGCATTCCAACTGCCCATCCAAGGCGCAGGGTGGAGATCTCGGCCAGTTTGGTCCGGGTATGATGGTAAAAGAGTTCGACAAGGTCGTGTTCAGCGCCGACGTAAACACGCTGCAGGGCCCGGTAAAAACCCAGTTTGGCTATCATTTGCTGGAAGTCACCAGCCGGAGCTAATCCGCATGTGCAGCCATGCCCACGCCAGTAACCGACGGCCGTTTTCCCTTGCTCTTTTGGGGAGACGGCAGTCACTCATATCGCAATTACCTGCCGGCATTGGCTGCAATCTTACAATCATCGCGCGCAATGATAGTGATTGCCTGCAAATCGGTGCAGAAGCCGGGTTATTGTTGCGCCTATCGCCAAGTTTTTTAGTCTGAATGAGTTCCGGGTCTGATCAATTCACAGCGCAGGATGTGGAAATATTGTCCTCTGAGACCTGCCACAAGGGTTGGTTGCGGCTGGACAAATTACGCCTCAGGCATAAATTGTTTGCAGGTGGCTGGAGCGAGCCCATGGATCGGGAAGTCTTGCTCAAAGATCATGCCGTGGGCGTGCTGCTATTTGACCCCGATCGCGATGCCATAGTGATGGTGCGCCAGTTTCGCGTCGGTGTATTGCATGAGCCTGGTTCACCCTGGCTGCTGGAGTTAGTGGCTGGCTTGATTGATACGGCTGAATCGGCCGAAGCAGTAGCGCATCGTGAATCCCTGGAGGAAGCCAATATCGAGCCCGTGGATTTGCTGCGAATTTGTGACTATTACAATAGTCCGGGGGCAAGCAACGAAAATGTCACGTTATATTGTGGCCGAGTCGACAGTAGCACAGCTGGCGGCGTGTTTGGCCTTGCGCACGAGCATGAGGACATCGAAGTTGTGATACTGTCCTATGAGGAAGCCATGGCCGGTTTGCAAGCCGGATCTATCAACAATGCAATGTCCATTATTGCCTTGCAGTGGCTGGCACTTAACAAGGCGGATCTGCAGAAGCGCTGGTCCTGAGCGACTCTGACAAAAACTCGCAAATTCAGCCTATTTGGTTACAATGAGTAGTCGAGTATTGAATGCAGCTTGGCTGCATCTACAGCAATACTGACCGATTGTAGTGCAGCACACCGTATTTTGAGACACCAAACAGAATTCAGCAGTGCCTATCCCGAATTTGGTAGCTGTAGGATAACCTGAAGTGTCCGATGTTGATTAAGCAATCGCCAGATTGCGAACACAATGAATGAAGCCGCGCACGTTTTATAATGAACGAGCCGGAAAATCGAGGTAGAAATCGGAATCATGGCGAAGAAGAATTACAGTGTGGATCTCATTAAACAGATGGCCGAATGTGATGCCAATTACATTCGCATTCTGAAGTTGGTTCCGCAGCTGAGTGCCTACCGCGACTGTTCCTTTGCCGAACTTGATCTGAGCAATGAGATTTTTGAATCCCCGATTGGTGATCAACTCAGTGATCTAAGCAAAGAGCCAGAGAAAATGCTCGAAGGTTTGCGCAAGGAATTTTATATCGCAGACCTTGATGATGGTGGTGAGAAAGTCACAGTCGCTATCAGAGTGCTCGAAGCGTTCAAATATACGTCAACACTTGAGATTGTGCAGCGCCCTGAATTCAAGAAATGGATGACAAACCCCTCTATGCTGGTTCGGGTCTATCATGACGCCAACACGGCAGAGGTCGTCTCTTACCAGGGGCACCGTCATCTCAAAGCTCGTTATACACGCCCGAATCCTCAGATGTATCAGCCTGATGAGAAAATGCAGGTCAACAGGTTTCTGGGTGAATGGCTGACACATTGCCTCGAGGTGGGTCGAAGTCTGACTGCGCCAAATCTCGTTTACAGTCACTGAGACCGTGTCCATCAATCATGACCTTGCTGACTACACAAGATCCCATTCGGCTGGTTCAAATTACTGATACGCATCTTTACGGTAATGCCTCTGGCACCCTGCTAAAGATGAATACGCAGCAAAGCCTGGAACAAGTAGTAAAACTGTTACAGGCTAATCAACCACAGTTGGATTTCATTTTGGCCACTGGCGATATTGCGCAGGATGGTTCGAAGGATGCCTATGAGTATTTCCTGGAAAAAATGCAAGAGCTTGATACGCCACTTACCTGGGTTCCTGGTAATCACGATAATGCACAATTAATGGATTCAGTTAGTAGTGAATCCAGTGTCGCTGATACCTCAGTTGCCGATAAGAAAGTGCAAATTAATAACTGGCTTATTGTTTTTCTCAACAGTAGTGTGGCAGGCCAGGTGCATGGGCGGATTGACAAGAACGAGTATGATTTTCTGAATGAGTGTCTGAGCGTGGCGGACAGTGACGCTTCGGTCGACCATTGCCTGCTGTGTCTACACCATAATCCTGTCAAAGGTAATGCTGATTGGATGCGGGACATTGGCCTTCAAGATGGTGATCGGTTTTTTGAAACGGTTGGTCAATACCCCAAGGTGAAATGCGTTGTCTATGGTCATGTGCATCAGGAACTGGATTTCGATCACCGTGGAATTCGCTGTATCTGCACACCCTCTACCTGTATCCAGTTCAAACCCGATGTTGCCCACTTCACATTGGATGAGACCAAGCCCGGTTATCGGTCTATGGAATTGTTCAGTAACGGCGAGATCAAGACAGAAGTGCACCGTATTGCCAGCGACCTGAGTGCGGACATGGATAGCACTGGTTATTGATGTCGGACGCACTACTTATTGTTTATCTGCATGGATTTCTGAGTTCCCCCCAGTCCAAAAAAGCCCGCCAGACTCTCGCCTATGCTACGTCACTGGGATTGGCTGACAATCTGTTTATACCGCAATTGGATAGCAGTCCACTGGCGACCATCAATACGTTGCAGAAGCGCGTGGCCGGTCATGATAAACTGGCGTTTATTGGCAGTTCGCTGGGCGGTTTTTATGCAAGCTGTATGGCCGAACATTGTCGGGCCCCGGCAGTTTTAATCAATCCGGCGGTGCGCCCCCACGATTACTGGCAGCAATACGTGGGCGAGCACCGTAATTACCATTCGGATACGCTCCACTCGGTGACGCCGGAACACGTGCGGGAACTTGCAGAATTGGCACCGACTGAGATCGGACAGCCTGAAAACTATCAGGTTTATCTGCAAAAGCACGATGAGGTGCTGGACTATCGTCGCGCGCTATCGCTTTACGGCGAGTCACACTGTATTGTCCATGAAGACGGCGACCACAGTTTCGAAAATTTTCACCTTGAACTGCCGCAAGCGATACAATTCCTACTATCAAGAATTGGCGGTTCTGTGCGATAAAATACTATCCAGCAGACGTCACACATTAACCTCGTAGTAAGTACCCCATGAGCAATAATTACAACGCCGATGCGATTGAAGTGTTAACCGGGCTAGACCCGGTTCGCAAGCGCCCCGGCATGTACACAGATACAACACGCCCCAACCACCTGATCCAGGAAGTCATCGACAACAGCGTCGATGAAGCCCTTGCCGGTCATGCCAGCACCCTGACACTCGACTTGAATAAAGACGGGACCATCGAAGTTAGTGACGATGGCCGTGGCATGCCGGTCGATAAACACAAAGGTGAAAAAGTCAGCGGTGTGGAGCTGATTCTCACCCGATTACACGCCGGAGGTAAGTTCTCCAACAAGAACTATCAGTATTCTGGTGGCTTGCATGGCGTCGGTGTTTCCGTGGTCAACGCGCTCTCCAAGCAATTGGAGGTGACGGTCAAACGGGATGGCAAAGTCCACCACATGTCGTTCAAGGATGGCAACAAGGCGACTGAGCTGAAAGTCATCGACAAGGTTGGGCAACGCAATACCGGCACCACAGTGAAGTTTTTGCCGGATGAGAAATACTTCGATTCTGCGAAAATTTCCATTCCCAAGCTCAAGCACGTCCTGCGCGCCAAAGCCGTTCTGTGTTCCGGCTTGCGAGTCATTTTTAATGACAATACCGTCAGCAAGGACAAGTCCCAAAGTGACGAGTGGTGTTACCAGGAAGGTCTGACCGACTACCTGATTCAGGCCACAGAAGGCTTCGAAACCCTGCCCAAGGAACCGTTCGTGGGTTCGGTGCAAGGTAACGACGAGGCGGCGGACTGGGCTGTGCAGTGGCTCCCCGAGGGCGGTGAGATCACGGGTGAAAGCTATGTGAACCTTATCCCTACCCCGCTGGGTGGCACCCACGTCAGTGGTCTGCGCACCGGCTTGCTGGATGCGCTGCGGGAATTCTGCGAATTTCGCAATCTGTTGCCACGTGGTCTGAAACTGTCACCTGAGGATGTCTGGGAAAAGTGCTGCTTCGTGCTGTCCTCCAAGCTACAGGAACCACAATTCTCAGGCCAAACCAAGGAACGCCTCTCTTCACGGCAATGTGCAGTGTTTGTGTCCGGCGTCGTCAAAGACGCATTCAGTTTCTGGCTCAATCAGCACACTGCCGAAGCCGAGGCGATTGCCGAACTGTGTATCAACAATGCCCAGAACCGGTTGCGGGCGAGCAAAAAAGTGGCTCGCAAGAAGATTACCTCCGGGCCGGCGCTACCTGGCAAGCTGGCCGATTGCTCGACCCAGGATGTCATGTCCGGCGAGCTGTTTCTGGTCGAAGGTGACTCTGCCGGTGGTTCGGCCAAGCAAGCTCGAGACCGGGAGTTTCAGGCCATCATGCCGCTGCGCGGCAAGATCATGAATACCTGGGAAGTCGATTCCGGCGAAATTCTGGCCTCGCAGGCAGTGCACGATATCGCTATCGCATTGGGTGTTGATCCCGGCACGCCGGATATCGATGGCCTGCGCTATGGCAAGATTTGTATTCTGGCCGATGCTGACTCGGATGGGTTGCATATCGCTACCCTGCTGTGTGCGCTGTTTGTGAAACATTTTCATGCCGTCGTCGCCGCCGGTCATGTCTATGTCGCCATGCCACCGCTGTATCGTATTGATGTAGGCAAAGACGTTTACTACGCTACTGACGAGGCTGAGAAGAACGGTATTCTGGATCGCATCGCCACGGAAAAGAAAACCGGCAAGATCAATGTGCAGCGCTTCAAGGGACTGGGCGAAATGAACCCCATCCAGCTGCGTGAAACAACGATGGCCAGAGATACCCGCCGTTTGGTGCAATTGACTCTGGAAGAAAATCCCATGGCCAATACAAAGAAGAGTACTTTCCAGACCATGGATTTATTGCTGGCGAAAAATCGCGCTTCGGACCGTAAAGCGTGGCTGGAAGACAGCGGCAATAAAGCAGAGCTGGTGGAATAAGTCTGATAGGTCGAACCAGACAGCCAAGATCGCCAATTGTCCAATAGACTGGCACCCTTTTTAGAATTCATCCAGACAAGAAAACGCATTATGAATGAAGAAATCATCGTCAACGAGGACGGAGTAGAACAACTGGCCTTGCGTAGCTATACGCAGCAGGCCTACCTCAACTACTCGATGTACGTAATCAATGACCGTGCTCTGCCCAGCCTGGGAGACGGGCTCAAACCCGTACAGCGACGTATTGTCTACGCTATGTCGGAGCTGGGACTGAAGGCTTCGGCCAAGTTCAAAAAGTCAGCCCGAACAATCGGCGACGTCATTGGCAAGTTCCACCCCCATGGCGATTCGGCTTGCTACGAGGCGATGGTCTTGATGGCCCAGCCGTTCACCTATCGCTATCCATTGGTTGATGGTCAAGGCAACTGGGGTTCCCAGGACGATCCGAAATCCTTCGCGGCCATGCGTTATACCGAATCCCGTTTGCGAGGTTACGCCGATGTCTTACTCGGTGAGTTAGGTCAGGGCACTGTCGATTGGAAGCCGAATTTTGACGGCACGATGGATGAGCCAGAGATCTTGCCGGCGCGCTTGCCCAATGTCTTGTTGAACGGCGGTAGTGGCATCGCGGTTGGTATGGCTACCGATATTCCGCCGCACAATCTGCGCGAAGTCGCCGATGCCTGTGTCCATATGCTGGACAACCCTAAAGCGACTGTTGACGACCTTTGTGAATTTGTTCAAGGCCCGGATTTCCCGACCGAGGCAGAACTCATTACACCAAGAGAAGAAATTCTCGAGCTCTACAAAACCGGCCGCGGCAGTTTAAAGGCGCGCGCGGCATATACTATCGAGAGCGGGGAAATTGTCATTACCGCTCTGCCTTATCAGGTTTCCGGCTCCAAGGTATTGGAGCAGATCGCCAATCAGATGAACAAGAAGAAACTACCTATGGTAGTCGATCTTCGTGACGAGTCTGATCATGAGAATCCGACACGTATTGTCATCGTGCCGCGTTCGAATCGAGTTGATTACGATGGGGTCATGTCGCATTTATTTGTGACGACAGATCTGGAGAAGAACTACCGCGCCAACTTCAATATGATCGGCATCAACAAGCGGCCGCAAGTCAAAGATCTGGCCACGCTGATAACCGAGTGGCTGCAGTTTCGTACAGTCACGGTGCGCCGTCGCTTACAGACGCGACTCGACAAGATCATAGATCGTCTGCATATTCTCGATGGCTTGTTGATTGCATTCCTGAATATTGACGAAGTAATCAAGGTCATCCGCACCGAAGACAAACCCAAGCCCGCGTTGATGAAGGCGTTCAAGCTTACCGAAACCCAGGCAGAAGCGATCCTCGAGTTGCGTTTGCGGCAATTGGCCAAGCTCGAAGAAATCAAGATCAAGACTGAGCAAAAAGAACTCGCTGATGAACGTAAAACACTGGAACAACTGCTCAAGTCAGCCACCCGCCTGAAGACGTTTATTAAAAAAGAAATCAAGGCTGATGCGGAGAAATTTGGCGATGCACGCCGTACGCCATTGGTTCAGCGCGAGGAAGCCAAAGCTTTCAGCGAAACCGAAATCATGTCTACAGAACCAGTCACCGTAGTCCTTTCCAGCCGTGGCTGGATGCGCGCAGCCAAGGGGCATGACGTTGACCCGACGGCATTGCAATACAAGTCCGGTGACAGTTTCAAACTCGCTGCGCGCGGCAAGAGCAATCAGGCTGCGATTTTTATGGACTCCACAGGCAGGGCTTATTCCCTGCCCGCGCATTCGCTGCCATCGGCACGAGGTATGGGCGAGCCAGTAACCGGCAAGGTTAATCCACCATCCGGTGCGACTTTTGAAGGTGTAGTGATTGGCGAAGATAACAAGGACGTATTGCTGGCCTCCGATGCCGGCTACGGCTTTGTTGCCAAGGTCGGGGATTTGATCAGCAAGAACAAGTCCGGCAAAGCCATTCTGCGCTTGCCCAAGGGCGCGAAAGTTCTGCCGGCTACTATGGTTGCCGACTACGAGGGAGAACTTATCGTTGCCATCACCAATGAGGGGCGGATGTTGATGTTCCCATTGAGTGAGCTGCCGCGACTGGGCAAGGGCAAGGGTAACAAGATAATCAGCATCCCAACGGCGCGCGTTGCAGACCGTATAGAGTTTGTCGTTGCGCTAGCTGTGTTGACTACAGAAGATACACTAACGATTCATGCCGGTAAGCGGCATCATAATTTGAAGCCGGCTGATCTTGAGCACTATCGTGGTGAGCGCGGCCGCCGTGGTAACAAACTACCGCGTGGCTTCCAGAATGTAGATCATGTTGAAGTAGTGAAGAAAGGCAGCTGACGCACTGTCAGTCGCTTTGCGCTAGTCACTGTAGAGGGATTTGAGCTGGTTAGCCTGGCGCTCAATGAGTAGGTGAAATTCTTCCAGAGGGGCGCCGGCCAGATAGGTCTTGATGCTTTCCGGCTCTCCGACTTCTACAAATTCCTCTGCCTCAACCCGGGTACCCGGGCCGGCATGCTTGAGACTGGTTTCGCTTAAGATCAACGTATTATCCGGGCATTCCTCTGATAGCTGCCACACCAGATCAACAGTGCTACCCATCAGGTTCACGCTGTCATCGCTGATAGCGGAATACAAACCCTTGATTGCTGAACCGCTATGCACAGCCAGGCGGAACTTGGCATTGTGTTTGACGTCGTCAAACTGGTCGAGTTCGCCGACCAGTTTCAGGAACAGTTGCCCTGCACAGATTGCCATAAAAGCACGCTCTTCCTGCAAAGGGACACGATCGAAATTGACCAGAATATCTCCTTCGCTACAAAAGCAAACTGTTGCGCCATAAAGCTGGCTGACTTTACCCGCCAAAAAGTAAAAATTATTCAGTAGTGTGATTAGCGACTCTTCATTTTGTGTAGAGGCCAGATAGTGAAAATTCGCCAGTTTAATGGCGAGCAATGTGACGTCATCGCGCTTGGCCATTGTCTGAAACTTTTGCCTGGTGTCATTGGGATCCGGGGTATCGAGTTTGTTGAGGTAAGTATTGGCTGCCAGAAATTCTGCGGTGGCATTGTATTGACGAATAACCTGCGAAAGTTCGTTTTCGGTTTTTGGCTCCGGACAGGTTTCGATTTTGCCTGTGCGCAAGTTACTCAGTGAATAGGCCAACAGATTCGCTGGAAAACTCACCAGCGTCTGGAAATAGGTTGAAGTCAGTAGTGCGGCGATGACAATGAGTAAAAATGTCGCGCCAATAATTAACAGTAAATTGTTGACGATGGTGACTTCGATATAGGAAAGGTCCAGTCGTAGTCGGATATAACCGGCGACAGAATCAGCCAGATTAATAGGTGCAAGATAGTCCACGCTCAAGGAGCTGAGTGCAATCGGTAACGGCATGAATGGTGTGGCAGTGGGGCTGTTAGTAGTGGCACTGGCGATGACATTGCCATCCACGTTCAATACCGATACTGCTGCGATTGTGGAGGACTGGGCAAGTTGCGACAGCACCACGTTCATACTGATCAGATCATTGGCCAGCACCAGTTCGGTTAACTGCGCCGCAGTTTGTTCAGCCAGCAAGTTGCCCAACTCTGTTGCCTGACGGTTGAGTATGTTCTGCGTATTGAAGCTGGTAATTAGCCAAAAGCTACACATCGTCAGCACGATCAACAAACACACTGAAAGCGCGAACTTGCGAGCAATCTTGCGCGAGCGCTTACCGGAAGAGGGAGAGTCTGTGCTTGCCTGGCCAGTGGCCATATCTTGTTGCGCTGGCATTAGTCAGTACTGGGAATAGCGTTACTTTCAGAGCGGCAAGAATAGCAGGAGCCGGCGGGTTCCCCAATCAGTTTATGCAGCCGATGTGTCGGCTGGCAGGCGGTATCAGCCAATTCTGCGTTCTTCAAAGAAAGGAAAATCCGGGTGCGGATCGAGTCTTGCCAGTGAGTAACCCTGGACTTCATCAATGCCCGCCTGCCAAAACGTTGGTAGAGCGTGAAGACTCTCAATGCTACCAGCGCATACCTGTAGTCCCCGGTCATGCAATTTCCCGGTCAGGTCGGTGAGATGTGCTTCCTGAACCGGGTCGCTGGCACTCGCTTTCGTGAGTGAGTGGTCCAGTTTGACGAAATCCACTTTGAGCCTTGGCAAGTAGCAGAGCGGTTCGGCCATGCAACCGAAGTGATTGATACCGAAGCGAATGCCCAGTGAACACAGCCCCTCGCTGAGATCACCCAGATGATGCTGGGCAATGAGGCAATCCTGTTCGCTGGCCTGCAGCTGTAGTTGGTCGCTACAGCCAGTGTTGTCCCGCAAGAGCTGACCGAGCCAGATGAGGAAGTCCCCGCTGACGATGCTATTCAAGCTAATACTGATTCTGAGCTGCATTTGGCTTTGGCGGGTCGCCTGCAAGCAAGTGATGGCCTTTGTGATGACTTGCCGGTCAAGCGCTTCACCCAAGGCATTAATCGTGGCCAGATCAAACAGTGTGCGTGGAGGTATTGGTTCGGCGCCATTACCGAGACCCGAGCGGACTTCGTAACAGGGTGTCGTCAGGTGACGCAAACTAACAATGGGTTGGTAGTTGATCTGTATTTGATCATTGCTCAGCGCCGTCTTGAGGATGTCGATACTGCGTGCAGGAGATTGGTAGAGATAGCCATAGGCGCTGTCTGTCTCTTGATGATCTGTTAGCGAGCGTTGCAGGTTATGTCGGGCCCGGGCGAAGAGCACGGGGGCATTGGGAATGCTGCGATGGACTTGCGCCAGTCCGACGGCGCAGTGCATCTCTAACTGGGGTGGAATCAGGTCCGACGTCGCCCCCAGCATGGCGGACCGGACCCGTTCAATCAGCGTTTTGGCATTGAGACTGCAAGCATTGTCCAGCAAGACGGCGAATTCATAGCGCTCACAACGATAGAGGGGGACTGACTCTGGCAGTGTGTCGCGCAGCAAGTTGGCGATGTCGCTCAGCAGCAAATCTGCCTCCGCACGTCCGACCCATTTGCGGATTTCATAGAAGTTGGCGAGCTGCAGCAGGGCCAGTGTCGCTGTCACCGGGTTCCGGCGACTTTGCGCCAGGCGTGACTCGAGCTCTTTGTTGAGCTGCAAATGCGTCGGCAGGCCAGTCAGGGGGTCAGCGGTTTGTTGCTTGGGAGCTTTGGTGGCCAGTATTCCAGTGTTGTTGCGACCGTTGAGCCTGTTGTGATTTGCGACATTGCTCGGTGTCAGTGGTGCTTGCATAACGGGGCCCCGATTCTTGCTGACAGACAGGTGGTAGTCGCCTCTGCAGGATCAGGCTGGCGGTACAGCAACAATTATCAAAACAAATAGTGATAAAACCACTCTTGTTAATACAGCTGTTGTTACAACAGTAAGGTCTTGGAGTCTGCGCCCGGGATTTCTCTGGCCAATCGTGGCACGAGATAGCCTGGCATCCTTGCCCGCATGGCTCGTACCAACGCAATGCCCTGCTCCTCCTGAACCTGAAAATGGCTGGTTCCGGCAACCTGATCCGGCAGATGCAGGTAATAAGGTAGTACACCTTGCGCAAAAAGCGCGTCGCTTAGCTTGCACAGGGCGTCGACGTTGTCGTTAACTTCGGCTAAAAGAACCGATTGATTCAGTAAAGTGACGCCAATTGCCGCTAATTCCGAAAAAGCTCCCGAAACCGCCTGATCCAGCTCCTGGGCGTGGTTGCAATGGGCCACCAACACCACCCGTAACCGGGTTCGAGCCAGCAACTCCAGCAATGGCGGCGAAATGCGCTGCGGGATAACTACCGGTAAGCGCGTGTGGATGCGCAGTGTGGTCAGATGATCGATCGCCTCCAACTCATCGATTAACCAGGCCAGGAGGCGGTCGCTGGCGGCTAGTGGGTCGCCACCGCTGAGGATGACTTCGTGAATGCTGCTGTCCTGTTGAATCTGGTCCAATGCCTGCCGCCATTGCTGCCGGCCGGGGGTATTGGCGGCATAGTCGAAATGCCGGCGAAAGCAGTAACGACAATGGATAGCACAATGTGGGGCAGCGGTTAGCAGGACCCGACCCTGATACTTGTGCAATAAACCGGGCGCTGCATTAAACCGGCTCTCCTGCAACGGATCCTTGCTCAATGCCTTGCTGGCAAGGGCTTCACGTTGGTCCGGCCAGATCTGTAACAGCAGCGGATCGTGCCAGTCACTTTTCCTGATGCGTGCCACAAACGGCCGTGGTGCCTTGAGGGCAAACTCTTCCAGGCCATGCTCGCCAAGTGGATTTTGCCGGGCATCCAGCTCCAGAATTTCCAGTAATTCCTTTGGATCTGTTATGAGATCGGCTAATATCTGTTGCCATTTTTCAGCGGTGTCTGATTGGATTAGTTGCAGAGCGGGGTCGGTCATTGGTTATGGCGGGCTTGTTCAAGAAGGCGTTTATCATAGCAGCAAACGCAAGGCTCACACATCCAGACAGAGCGCCAGCAAACTCATCGCAAACAGCGCCGGCAGCAATCCGGGGCAAGAGGACAATATGGCTAGCTACTCCACAAATGAATTCAAATCAGGACTGAAAGTACTCATCGATGGTGAGCCCTGCTCCATTTTAGAAAATGAAGTGGTCAAGCCGGGTAAAGGGCAAGCTTTTAACCGCGTCAGACTGCGTAACCTCATGAATGGCCGTGTCTGGGAGCGTACCTACAAGTCCGGTGAATCTGTCGATGCTGCCGACGTGATGGAAATCGAGATGGAGTACTTGTACGAAGATGGCGAGTTCTGGCATTTCATGAAGACCGACGGCAGCTTTGAACAAGTTGCTGCCGATAGCGCGGCAATTTCCGATTCCAAGGACTGGTTGAAAGATCAGGAAGTGTATCAAGTGATTCTCTGGAACGAAGCGCCGATCTCAGTGCAGCCGCCGAATTTTGTCGAATTGGAAGTGACTGAAACAGACCCTGGTCTGAAAGGAGATACTGCGCAAGGCGGCACGAAGCCAGCCACGTTGAGTTCTGGCGCCGTCGTAAAAGTACCCCTGTTTATTAATGTGGGCGACGTGCTACGTGTTGATACGCGTAGTGGGGAATACCAAAACCGCGCGAGCAAGTAGCGTGTTGGCCCAATGACTGACTGGAAACCAGGCGCTTCGCTCGAAGCGCTGCGTCTGCGGGCCGCCTTACTGACGAAAACACGAGCGTTTTTTGCGGCACGCAATGTGCTTGAAGTAGAAACACCCCTGCTCACCAATCACACGGTTACCGATGTTCATCTTGAATCACTCAATGTGATTCGCGCGGACGCCTCACCAGGTTCACAAGCACCGCTGTTCTTACAAACTTCACCGGAGTTCGCCATGAAGCGAATTCTGGCAGCGGGCAGTGGTGCGATCTATCAGCTGTGCAAGGCGTTTCGTGCCGGTGAAACCAGTGCGCGTCACAATCCCGAATTCACCATGTTGGAATGGTATCGGCCCGGCTACAGTCTCGAAGAGCTGATGGATGAGGTGGGCGCATTACTTCAACACTGTCTTGGCGTGCACGATATTACCAGGCTCAGTTATCGAGACGCTTTTAAAACAGCATTGGGCATCGATCCGCATACCGCTACTCATGCTGAGCTGGGCAAGCTCGCCAACGCACATGTGGACCTGCAGGCGCAGGCACTAGATAGTACCGATTATCTGCAATTGTTAATGAGTGAAGTCGTCGAGCCCGCCTTGCCGGCGAACTGTTTTGTCTATGATTACCCGCAGGCACAAGCCGCATTGGCCGTGGTAGCCGAAGATGCGAAGGGGCAGTTGGTAGCGCGACGCTTCGAGTTATATGGGGCGGGTATGGAGCTGGCGAACGGCTATCAGGAGTGTCTGGATGCCGACGAACTGCGCCAGCGTTTCCGGCGCGATCAGCAACGCCGCCAGGAGTTGGGCTTAACACCGGTCGACATGGATGAGAAACTGCTGGCGGCACTGCCGTCAATGACGGCCTGTTCGGGTGTGGCGTTAGGCTTTGATCGTCTGCTCATGCTGGCGAGCAAGTCGACCAGCATTGAGCAAGTGATCAGTTTTACAACTGCCAAGACTTGAGTGTACTAGGCCTCAGCGCCGGCTTCTTCCAATGCGCGTTGTGTATATAATTCGCGCAACTTCTGAGTCACCGGTCCGGGCTTGCCATTACCGATGGTGTGGCCATCGATCTCTACTACGCCTAAACACATTGTCGTGGCACTGCTGATAAATGCTTCATCAGCAGCTAGGGCTTCGGCAACAGTGAACGGACGCTGCTCAATGTCGATGTCACTCTTGGCAGCCAACTCGAGCAGTGTCCGCCGCCGAATGCCTGGCAATATGGAATTGCTCAGTTGTCGGGTGATAATGCGATTGTCTTTGACAATATAGGCTGACGAAGACACCCCTTCAGTGACAAAACCATCCTCAAGCATCCAGCCTTCTGTGGCCCCGCGGCTTGCCGCATCCTGTTTTGCCAGAACCTGACCGAGCAGGTTAACCGATTTGATATCGCGACGTTTCCAGCGCAAGTCCTCGGTTGTCACAACCTTGACGCCAGTTGCAGCCTGCGGGTGCTCAAGCAAAGCCATTGGTGTTGAGAAAGCGATGAAGGCCGGTTTGGCATCTTGCGGAAAGGTAAAGTCACGAGGTGCAACGCCGCGCGTGACTTGTGAGTAAATTACGCCTTCCTGTAATTGATTGCGTTCCGCCAATTCACTCATGACTTGCATGTACTCGACTTCGCTACAGGGCCAGGCAATGCTTAGCTCGTTCAGGCTTCGGCGCAAGCGTTCAATGAAATAGGCTTTATCGACGACCTGACCTCTGATTACTGGCACTACTTCATAGACGCCGTCACCAAATAGATAGCCGCGGTCAAAAATGGACACTTTGGCTTGATCCTCAGGTACGTAACTGCCATTGACATAAACGATCTTGCTCAAGTGAACCTCCGTGGTTGAAAGCGAGTGTGGTAATAAATCGGGTTGAGTTGTTAAGCGGGCGTAAATTCCTGGGCGAACTGGGCGAGCGCATCACCGTCGAGCCGTTGCACGGTCCACTCGTCCATCGGTTTGGCGCCAATGGATCGATAGAATTGAATTGATGGCTCATTCCAGTCCAGTACCGACCATTCCACTCGCGTGCAGCGCATTGCCACTGCCAGATTGGCGATATAGGCGAGCAAACACTTGCCAAAGCCCTTGCCGCGCAGGGGCGGTTGCACGTACAGATCTTCCAGATAAATGCCCGGGCGACCGGTAAATGTCGAAAAATTGTGGAAAAACAGCGCATAGCCAACCGGGGTGCCCTGATATTCGGCGATAATGACCTGGGCGTAGCGAGTCTCGCCGAAGAGGGTTTCCTCCAGCATCTGTGGCGTGGCGACAACTTCGTGGCTGAGTTTCTCGTAGTCAGCCAATTCCTTGATAAAAGCCAGAATCAGGGAGCAATCGCTCTTCTCAGCCTTGCGAATGGTGAATTCAGGCAATGCAGTTTCAATAATCATGGAGGTCATCACGCGAGTTTTATGTGCTTACTGGAGTGTGTGCGAAGGTGTTTGGCAGGGCTGACTATTCGATGAATCGCCTGACTGCTATAATACGCGCCTTTTTTCGGGAGTCTTATGTTGATGACCCGAATCCAATCGGGACCGTCAAATCCGTAACGTGTGCGCGAGCCAAGTAACCAAGGAAACATGATGTCAGAGAAAAAATCCACCATTATTTATACCGAGACCGACGAAGCGCCAGCGCTGGCGACCTACTCACTGTTGCCCATCGTCAAGGCGTTTGGAGCAGCCTCCGACGTCACGGTTGAGATTCGGGATATTTCACTAGCAGGACGCATAATTGCCAATTTCCCTGACTATCTGACCCCCGAGCAGCAACAATCAGATGATCTGGCCGAACTGGGTGAAATGACCCAGGATCCACTGGCCAATATCATTAAATTGCCGAATATTTCTGCGTCAATCCCGCAGATGAATGCGGTGATCAAGGAATTACAGAAAAAAGGCTACGCTTTGCCGAATTACCCGGAAGTGCCAGCCAACGACAAGGAAAAGGAAGCCAAAGCACGCTATGACCGCATTAAGGGCAGCGCGGTCAATCCGGTGCTGCGTGAAGGCAACTCCGATCGCCGCGCTCCGGCTTCAGTGAAATCCTATGTGCGCAAGAACCCTCATTCAATGGGTGCCTGGTCGTCAGATAGCAAGAGCCATGTCAGCAGCATGAGCACTGGCGACTTCTTCGCAAGTGAGCAATCCACGACGGTAGCAAAAGCAACGTCAGTATCGATTCAGTTCACTGACTCTGCGGGTACGACGACGACACTCAAAGACGGCATCGCGTTACAGGCCGACGAGGTCATTGATGCCTCTGCCATGAACGTCAAGGAATTGCGCAGCTTTCTGGCTGCGGAGATTGACGACGCCAAGAGCAAGGGTGTGCTGATGTCATTACACCTGAAAGCCACGATGATGAAGGTCTCTGACCCGATTATCTTTGGCCACGCCGTGACTGTCTTCTACGAAGACGTCTTCAAGACTTACGGTGGTCTGTTTAAAGAACTCGGAGTTGATCCCAACAACGGCATCGGTGATGTCTATAGCCGTATCGCCGATCTGCCAAAAGCAGAACGGGAAGCCATCGAATCGGCTATCGCGGCTTGCTATCGCACCCGCCCGGAAATGGCGATGGTGGATTCAGACCGCGGCATTACCAACTTGCACGTACCCAGCGACGTGATCATTGATGCGTCCATGCCTGCTGCATTGCGCTCGTCCGGCAAGATGTGGGGCCCTGACGGCGACCTGCATGACATGAAAGCCATTATTCCCGATCGTTGCTACGCCGGTGTTTATCAGCAAGTTATCGACTTCTGCAAAGAGCACGGTGCTCTGGATCCGACTACTATGGGCACGGTGCCTAACGTTGGTTTGATGGCGCAAAAGGCAGAAGAGTACGGCTCACACGACAAGACTTTTGAACTGCCAGCCGATGGCACAGTTAAAGTGGTTGATGCCGATGGTGCGACTCTGTTGGAGCACAGTGTCGAGCAAGGCGATATCTGGCGTATGTGTCAGGTTAAAGACGCGCCGATTCAGGACTGGGTCAAACTGGCTGTTACCCGTGCGCGTCTGTCCGACACGCCGGCAGTATTCTGGCTGGATGAGAATCGTGCCCACGACCGTCAGTTGATCGAAAAGGTCAACAAGTACCTGCCTGATCATGACACCAGCGGTCTGGAGATTCATATCATGAATCCCGAAGACGCGACACGTTTCTCCCTGGAGCGTATCAGGGAAGGCAAGGACACGATCTCTGTTACCGGGAACGTCTTGCGCGACTATCTGACCGACTTGTTCCCGATTCTTGAACTGGGCACTAGCGCCAAAATGCTTTCTATTGTGCCCCTGATGAATGGCGGTGGTCTGTTTGAAACAGGTGCCGGTGGTTCAGCGCCCAAGCACGTGCAACAGTTCGAAAAAGAGAATCACCTGCGCTGGGATTCGCTGGGTGAATTTCTGGCCTTGGCTGCGTCACTGGAACATTTGTCCACCGCCACCGGTAATACCCGTGCGAAAGTACTGGCCGATACACTGGATAAAGCCACAGCGGATTTCCTCGACAATAACAAGTCGCCTTCACGCAAAGTGGGCGAGCTTGATAATCGCGGCAGCCATTTCTATCTGGCGATGTATTGGGCACAAGCCCTGGCAGCGCAGGATGAAGATACGGCCATGAAAGAGAAGTTTGCAGATATTGCGACTGAGTTGAGCAGCAATGAAGAGGCTATCGTGAACGAGCTGAATTCGGCTCAGGGCGTTGCAATGGATATTGGTGGGTACTATCAGCCGAATGCCAAGCTCGCCTCGGAAGCGATGCGCCCCAGCGCAACATTGAACGCCATACTTGCGAAGATCTGATCGTTCACGTCTGGTCTGGCAGACTGGCTCAGATAGCCTGTTCCGCTATGCCAACTGGATAAAATGACGGGTATAAAAAAAGCCCGCCTGAAAAGGCGGGCTTTTTTGTGTCTAGCGACGGCCAGTGTTATTTAACTGGACGTACGTAGCGCTTGATACCACCGACCGGGCCAACTTCGGCGCCGAAGATGTTGCCGTGCTTGTCGGCAACAACGCCTTCTGCAGTACAAGTACCACGACAGTCAGGCTGTGGATCAGGAATCAGGAATTCCACTTCACCAGTGATGGCGCTACCAACGCGAATACCGCGCAGCCAGTCACCGTGTGCTGGATTAACCGAACCAGATTCGGAATCAGCAGCGTACAGCACATCATGCTCGTCGATGAAGATACCGCTGTTGCGGCTGAACTGATACCAGATGTCCAGAAGATTACCTTCCTGGTCAAAAATCTGGATGCGGTCGTTACCGCGGTCCGCTACGAACAAGCGACCTTTGGAGTCCATTGCCAGGCCGTGTGGCTGGCGGAATTGACCTGGGCCTTCGCCCCACTCACCCCATGAGAACAAGTGATTACCGTCGGCATCGAATTTGTGCATGCGGTTCGGTGTGCCTTCGGCGCTGGAGTGACCTTCGCCAACAAAGATTGAACCATCAGGTGCAACCAATACGTCGTTTGGCGTGTAGAAATACTCGTCGTTACGACCGCCGCCTTTCTGACCCAAGGACATCAGATGTACGCCAGTCGGGCTGAATTTGTGAACCTGGTGACCATAGGCTTCGCCCTCGTAGTCACTCATTTGGTCAGTACCGCGCGCGTCAGCAACCCAGACATTGCCTTCGTGATCGACTTCGATACCGTGTGGCCAAGTAATATAGCCAGCGCCGAAGCTGCGTACCATATTGCCGTCTTTGTCGAACAACATGATCAGGTTAACGTCAGGATTCTGGATACAGGCATTGGCATTTCCAGCGCAACGCTCGGCTACCCAGACGCTTTCGCCATCGGGATGAATATCAACTGTGCTGGAGGAACCCCATTCACGACCGGCTGGCATTTTGAAAAAGCCGGACTGCGTAATATAAGGATTGGGAAGGTCATTAACTGGAGGCATGTCAGCTTGCGCAAACGCCAGAGCAGGCGCCACAAACAGCGCTATACAGGCTGACTTTATGGTGTTTTTGTTGGTCATGTCTCAACTCTCGTTACTGAAAAAGGTTCCCAAGGATAAACTAGGGGTGGAGTCAATTCAATTACGATACGGCCCATAAACTGGGCGCTGTGACAGTTTGTTAAGATTCCTGAGCGGTGTTTGCTAATGCGGTTTTTGTGTCAATGCAGGTGCAGTGTACGCAAGGTGATTGGCAGTCAGGGAGTGCGATTGGAACCGGCCAGAAGCGCGCTTGCTGTCAGGTATAACGTGCCAGATGTTCCATTAACTGCACGCGCGGAAATTCCCTTGCCCTGATTGCCGAATAACCAGCGCAAACGATCGGCGGCGATGGCGTAACAGGCGTCCAGGGACGTAGCCAATAGCCAGAAAATCACTGACAGCAATGCAACCTGCTCGTTGTAACGGCTCGCATCGGTAACGAACTGCGGTAGAAAAGCACTGAAGAAGAGAATGGTTTTGGGGTTGGTCAGGGCTATCCAGAAGCCGCGCTGCATGGAGCCAAGCGCCGTGACTGCATCGGCTTCCTGTACCTGCCAGCAGCGTAGCAAAGCCCGACAGCCCAGATAGAGCAGGTACAACACACCGGCCCATTTCAGCCATAGCAGGCCGTCGGTCAGTAAGGCCAGCAACCAGCTAGTGCCTACAGCTGCGACAAGCAGCTGAATGAGCATTGCCAGATTAGTACCCAGTACGGTTTGCAGACCGCGTTTGTAACCGGCCCGCAGGCTGGTCGACACAATCACGATGACATTGGGCCCAGGGGCAAGAATGAACAATGCGGAGACCAGTACAAAGCTGATCAGCTGGCTGGATTGCAAGGTTTCAGTCCTTTAGTCCCGGCGCGACACGATGATGCCGAATTCGTTTATCTCCACCAGCACGTGAGCGTAGTCGGTGATATCGATCGGCGCCCGGCTTGAAGCATCGTGCTGCGCCACAACAAACACTTTGACAGCCTCGTCTTTGCGTTCGGGCATGCTGATCATTTCCGAATCAAATCCCTGCGGCACAAACACACTGACCAGATCGATCGCATCACCGGCTTGCTCAAGGAACTGGCGCTTGCCGGAGAACCAACTGCTTTTCGTCTGTGGCATGTATTCGAGCGCCGCATCGTCATACACGAACAGCACATCCACACCGCTGATGAGAATGGCGTTGTAGTCCAACCGCGATTGCACAAATACCGAATCCACCGCAATGGCGCTGGTCGGTAAAAGCAACAACAGAGGTGTGAGCAGATACAGGAATGTTGCCGAGAGTTTTTTCATAATAATGAGTCTGAACCCGTCAGCCGAGGTAGCGGCGTCAAACAATTTACAAGGCCATCTAGTTTACACAACAGCGCCACCAATAAAAAAGCCGGTATCGCGCTGGCTGCAATATTCGCGGACTGGAATTGCTACCCGGGTTTCGTCTGCAGTAATTCATACCCACGAAAAAGGCCGGCACATTGTTTCGTGGGCCGGCCTTCGGGATTAACACTACGCGCTTCAAGCGCGTTTTCGTGCGAGGAAAGTAAGTCTACTCTTCGAGCTGCACGGTGCCAGTTTCAGATTTTGGCGAACCATCGCCATTGAAGCCCATGACTTCGTAGCGGCGCCAGCCAGCCAGAATACCCATCAGGCCATGATTGCCTTCGTGGCAGGCGTACTCATAGACGGGATCTTCAGAGCGCCGCAGTGGCAGCCGCGCAGACCAGGGCTCATCCCAGGACAGCGGGTCTTCCACAGTAAAGTCATACCCCAGCGTATTCTCATCGATATAAGTAATGCGCTCAGTCACTTCAGCTTGATCAGACATGCCGCGCAGATTGTAATCGTGGTACCAGTTACGGGTATGAATCACCAGCGTATCGCCTTCCCAGTAACCGATCGAATCGCCTTCCCACTTTAACTGCTTGGTGTGATGCTCACTGTCGAGGCGAATAATGCGTGCAGAGTGGACCATTTCGTTGAGAATCATCACATGATCTGCAGTCTGCACGATTTGCATATTGTTGTTGTAGGACCCGGGAATCATGGGTGGACCAGCGACAAAACCAGTGAGACAACGATCCACGGTAGTACGTCCTTCCGGTCCGGCACTTTCGAAGACCATCTGGCTGTATTCAGCGCGGCGTTCCCGGCCTGCGGCATTGAATTCGGGCATGCGGCCATTGGGGGGATCGTAGATCAGCGACGTGCGGCGACTCTCGATGGTTTCGCTGCCTCGCTCATACCAGAATTCGTTGTAGGAAATGACTCCGGGTGGATAGCCGGCACCGCCGACTGAATCGATGATCAGATCGCGGTTCTGTCGGCGATTCTCATAGGCTTCCCACTCCGCTGCTTCTTCAGGAGTCAGCGTTTCCTTGTCAGCAAGCTCAACTGGTCGCTGCAGAGGGGTGATCGTGCGGAAGGTGTAAGTGCCCTGTAAATCAGGATGGCCATACGCAGTTCGGGGAATGTCTTCCTGGGCCAGCGTCATTGGCGCGACCAACAGGCCTAGCAGGGCAGCGGGCAGCAGGGGCAGGGTTCGTGCGGTCATATGAACCTCCGATTTATTATTGTTGTCTTATTTTTATCGGTGTCTTTAACTGCGTAACACCTTTTGGTAAGCCACTGAAAGTACGCCTGATTCCGGGGATTTTCAAGGCCAATCTGACAAGCAGTTGCTCGGGAAAGGCGATTGCGGAACGGGTTTTACGCAAGAGGACTGGCGGATACTGAGGGAAATTGAATTGGTCTGGGAGCTAGGCTATGCTTCCGAGCCTTCGGATTGCAGGCGCTAGCCAGCCTTTACAGGACATTCCATGACTTCAAGCACACAGGCCGACAAGCCCAACTCAAACACTGCATCCGGTGGTGGGCTGGCGTTGGGCAAGTTGCCTGTAGCATTGGGCCTGACCGCTGCCCTGTTGCTGTTATCCTTCGTGCCGCGGGTACAGGAAAATGCCACATTGGCGGCGTCGTTCTACGGCACTGTTGCTGTCTTGCTCATCTGGCAGGCCTACCAGCTTTTTCTGGTGAATCGCATCGGCAGTAGCTACGGCTTCCACGTGCTGCTGCGGCCGCAGCATTATGTGCAGGCCATGGTGCAGTCCAGTGTTTACCTTTACTGGGGGTTTTTTTGGCGGCCGGTGTACGAACACGCATGGCTGATTCTGGCGCAAATTATCTTTGCCTACGCTTTCGACATGTTGCTGTCCTGGGCAAGACGTCGTGATTACACCCTGGGCTTTGGTCCGGTGCCCATTATTCTTAGCGTTAATCTCTTCCTGTGGTTCCGTGACGACTGGTTCTACATGCAGTTTCTAATGATCGCGCTGGGCTTTCTGGGTAAAGAGTATGTGCGCTGGAACCGCGAAGGCCGCAATGTACATATATTTAATCCTTCTGCATTCGCGCTGGGTTTGTTTTCCCTTGTTCTTATTCTCACCAATACGACGCATCTGACCTGGGGGCAGGAGATTGCGTCCACGTTGACGCTGGCGCCGAATATTTACACGTTTCTGTTTCTGGCTGGTCTCGTGGTCATGTATTTCTTCTCGATCACTCTGGTAGCGGGCATGGCGGCGATCACGCTGCTGGGTTTCAGTGCCTTGTATTCGGCCAGCACAGGCGTGCCCTACTTTCTTGATTCGGAAATCCCGGCGGCTGTTTTCCTCGGTCTGCACCTGTTGATCACAGACCCGTCGACTTCGCCGCGCACGCCGTTGGGCAAAGTATTTTTTGGTGTGCTGTATGGCCTGGGGGTTTTCGGTTTGTACACATTACTTGGGGCACTTGGCACTCCTACTTTCTATGACAAACTATTGTGCGTGCCACTACTCAACCTGAGTGTGATTGCGATCGATAAAACCGTGCGTTCTATTGATTCGGAAGCCATCACTAATGTTTGGCGTAATAGTTGGTTCGGTGGCCGCGGTAACGTCGCACACATGGCGATCTGGATTCTGTTTTTTGGCGCCATGAGTCTGTTTGGCAAAATGGACGGCCAGCATACTGGCGACAGTTTGCCTTTCTGGGAGCAAGCCTGCGCCGACGGCCTGCCCAACGCTTGTGAGCGATTGGTACAACTGGAGCGAACTTACTGCAATGACAACGCAGCCTGGGCCTGTAATGAACTTGGCGCGCATTACCGCGAGGCACAGATCGTCGCGGCAGATGAGGATCTTGCTCTGGCATTCTTTGCCCGGGCCTGTGAGCTGAAGTTCCAGGCTGGTTGCGTCAATCTGCTTGAGCAGGACTCGATCGCGCGAGCTGAGCCACGTGAGTTGGATCTACGGTTGTTGTTGCGAGAAGGTGGTCAGAACTTGATGGAAGCCCCCTTGCCTGAACTTTATGAGCGCGCCTGTAATCACAATTGGTCGTTTGCTTGTCAGCGTAGCGGGAATCAGACATGACGAAACAGTCGGCCCCTACTCCCGGTGGGTCTGAGCAGGCACTAAACAAAACGCCAGGTCGTACATTAGGTTTCAGCATCATGGTTGTGATGATCGTGTTTGTTGCCTGGTGGCTGCAATACCAGGCGTCACTCGACCAGTCCGACCAGAATAGTAATACCCGACTGACCGAAAATCTTGATGGCTTTCGTGCCGATGTCTTCTTTCTGCCCGATGCGCCAATGCTGGGTTTTGTCGAAATTCCCGCTGGTACTTTCACCATGGGTAGCAATCCGGCACTTGACCGGATGGCCTATCAGAACGAACGCTGGTCCAATCTTGAACGTCAGGGTGAGGTGTCTCTACCGGCTTTCTACATCGCGCAATTCGAAACTACTGCAGCGCAGTTCAATGCGTTTGTGCGCGATACGGGAGTTGGTACGGCAGCAACCGCAGGTTCACCCGGTGGCGCCTATCCAATTACTAACGTCACCTGGCCTGAGGCATTGGCTTATGGGCGCTGGCTACAGACGCAGCTACTTGATTCAGAGCAAACGCCGCAAGCGTTGCGGACAATTTTGGAAAACGGTGGCCGGGTGATTCTCCCCAGCGAGGCGGAATGGGAGAAAGCAGCTCGCAGTACTGACGGCAGGGTTTTCCCCTGGGGTGCTCGTCCGCAAACCGCATTCGCCAATTTTAATAGCGAAGCGACTCTGCCTGTGGGTTCGAGGTCCTGCGTGGACTGTGCTTATGGATTGTCTGACATGGCCGGTAATGTGTGGGAGCTGACCCGTAGTCCGTTGCAAGACTATCCCTACGATCCGGCAGAAGAGACGACGTTGGCTGATGGCGATCCACTCTATGTGATGCGTGGCGGCTCATATTCAGATTCAGCGAACAACGTACGCACTGCTGTGCGCGGCGCTGTAGACCCCGGTGTGCGCAGCGACACTATCGGCTTTCGACTTGTTATTACGCCGCAGTAATTCAGGCGTGAGTGCTTAGTTAATACTCTGATCGAAGAGTTCGGATTCGGCGAGCAGGCGAATCAGCGCGACGGCATCACGATCCACCTGCACGTAAGCTGACTTCAAATGTTCAGCGACATCCACAGCGTCTGTAGTCACTTCCAACTCACGTTTATAGCTGAAACGCACAAACAGATAGCCTGGTTGCGGCTCTTCAATTCTAGCGGTACTTTCCGCATGCAATTGCTTCAGGTCTGAAACTGTTTCGGTGTGAATGGCTGCCTCAGGCTCCAGTGTAACCTGTTCAACAAAAGTGAATTCACCCGCCTCTATATTGCGCAGAAATTGATTGTTCACGATAGGCTGGGCCAGGCATTGCAGGCCAGGATTGAATCTTTCGGGGTTGCGGGCTCGCAATAGCAAGCCTTGCCATAGTTGGCTGCGGGTCAATGCGGCCAGACCACTATTAGTAAGATCATTGACCTGCACTATGTGTTCGAATTCCAACAAGAGCGATACCGTATGCCAAGCAGGCTGTGATCAGAAAGTTGATGTTTTGCAGTTTACCGACTCCTTTGTATGCAGGACAAGGCGGGCAATGTTGTACTAACGCCTTGATTGTACTCCTGAGCAGTTTGGCGAGAAATCGTGTGGACAGTATTGCTGTCAACTGCGACCAGTCACCTAACTGATAGCGGCAATTGACGACAATCTGGTTTAAGCTATAAGCATGAAATTCAAATTGATCATGTTAGTCCTGTTAGGTTTACTGTTTGGTGGTGGCAGTTACTGGATGTTCGCCGTACCTGATGTAGGCAGCCGTGAGATTCCGCGCACAGCCGCAGCCATTGAGCGAGGCGCCTATTTGGTCACCGCCGGCGGTTGCGTGTCCTGCCATGCCGGTCAGCGCGAAGGCATGGAGGAAACCCTGGCCGGCGGGCTGCCCCTTGAGTCAGATTTTGGCACGTTCTACGCACCCAATATTACGCCTGATCCCGACACAGGTATTGGCAACTGGACCGGCAACGATTTTCTGTTGGCCCTCAAGCATGGCCGCACGCCTTCTGGCAGTTTCTACTACCCGGCATTTCCCTATCGTGCTTACAGTGGGCTAACTGATCGTGACGTTTTAGCTATGGCGGCCTATCTGCAATCACTGGAACCTGTCAGCAATAGCGTGCCAGAAGCTGATACCCCGGCTTGGCTCAATCGCTGGGCAGTGGCTGGTTGGAACAAGTTAGCGGACTTCCGCCAGCCCGAGCAGGCTGATTTTGATGATGAACAATTGGCGCGAGGTGCTTATTTGGCGCGCAACCTTGGTCATTGTGGCGAGTGTCATACACCGAGAGATTCGCTGGGCATTCCTGACCTGAACCGCGAATATGCCGGAGCCACAATGGGCGAGGATACGATCGAAGCTATTGATGCCGATGCATTGGTCGATTGGAGCGCCAGTGCCTTTGATCTGTTCTTGTTGTTGGGCTTGAAACCCAATGACGAATTTGTTGGTGGGGAGATGAGTGATGTGATCGAGCACAACACCAGTTTATTGACTGATGAAGACCGCATGGCTTTGGCGATTTTCTTTACCAGACACAATCCACCTCAATAGCTGCACTAGCCAGTTTTGTCAGTCATAAAAAAAGCAGCCTGAAGGCTGCTTTTTTATGCCTAACTGCTTGCCTGATATCTAGTCGTCGACGCGATACTCGTCGTGACAGTTACCACAAGTGCTACCGAAAGCCTGAAAGGTCCGCAGTGCGGCTGAACGTTCACCGGTTGCTGCCGCATCGGCAAAGGCATTGGCATTATCGATCAAAGCTTGTGCCTTGACCGCAATATCATCCTGATTGGACCAGATTGAATCCAGAGCAGTGGTTTCGATGTCATCGAATGCGCTGGTGTCGGTAGCCAGCACTTCCGGAATCATGGTGGCCATGACGGCGATTCGGCGCGCGTTACGCTCAGCAACTTCCGCATCGAATTCAGCACCTCGAGCCATTCCAGCAATGGGTCCCAGATTAAAAAGCAGCATCTTGAACAGGGATTTGCGCGTATCCACAGCCGCGGCTGCACGCTCTTCCGGTGTCATTTCCTGCGCAACGGCAGTGTAGAATGTGCCGGAAGCAGCGATCATCAGTGTGCAAAGCATTACTACAATTTTCTTCATTAGTTCTTCTCCGTGTCCTCGGTTGGGATACCTGGTAATAAATCGACTTGGCTATTCATGCAAAGCTTTCAATGCATTCAATCAACCGATTTAGTCAGAGCGGTTCATCAATATAGCCCATTAAATCAGTTCAGTAGACAGTGCCCCGACCTGTCATTGGCCGAATATAGTACAAATTTTCAGTGAATGTCACCGCTCACGCCGAATGCACTGCTATGCGGGTTCATTCATTGACCATGCTTGAGCCTATGGCGTCAGTCTTGAAGCTATAGAGACAGTCGTGAACTCTTATAGATAGTCCTGGACTCATATAGACAGCCCTGAATTCATATAGAAAGCTCTGAACCTATATAAAAAGTTAGGACTTTAATCAGTGCCAGAACCGGCAAGATTCAATTGGCGACTTCTTTCCAGACAAACAGCCGCGTGGCGAGGATAAACCCGGTAATAAACCATATAACAATGCCTATCAGGCTGGGTGCTACGGCGAGTAAACTGGCACCCTCGTTAGCAATATCCCGCATCGCGGTAGCCACGAAACTGAGCGGCAGTACCGTGGCAATGGGCTGCAGTAGTTCCGGCATTGATTCGATGGGATAGAAAACACCAGAGAGAAAAATCTGAGGAAAGATAATGATGTTGCCTACAGCCATTACAGCTTGCTGCGTTTTGGCAACACTGCCGAGGCAGAATCCCAGATTGAGGAAAGTGAAGGTGCCGAGAATGACAATCAGGAAGAAAGACGCAAAATTACCGAGAATTCTGACATCGAGTATAAAAACCGCAAACGCGATTAATACGCTCAATTGTAAAAGCACGATTGTCGTCCGGGCCATAACTATAGCCGCGATGAAGTCTTTCGGTTGAATCGGAGTAACAAAAAGGCGTTTGAGAATGCCTTTGCGGCGATACTCAACAATATTGAATCCACTCCCGGCAATACTGAGTTGCATGAGTGTAAACGCCATCAAACCTGGCAAGAGGAAATCTATGTAGCGTTGCGACCGGGCCTGCACATCTTCCACAGTAAGAGTAAACAGTGGTTCGATATCGCGGAATTCACGCTCAATCGCCAGCAGTTTCTGCTCCAGCAAGGGAATAATCATCCCCAATTGCTGGACTTGTGCGGCGTCGACTAATACACGCAGGGATGTAGCATCGATGCTGTCCGAGGTATTCATTTGCTCAGGCAGAATCAAGACCATGGTCTGATCACCAACCTCGAGCTGTTCCCGTAGCCGGGACTCCAAACCTACGGTCACATTGAACAATGGGTCATTGATCAATTGCTGTATGAAATCTTCAGCTACTGGCCCACTGGAAGTATTCACAACACCGATATCAACGGGCTCTTGTTCGCCATTGTTGATGAAGCCAAAGACGCTCATGAAAATAATCGGGAAGAACAGGCTGAAGAAAATAGACTGCTTGTCGCGCAGGAAAATTTTCAAAAAAACGCGAGCGAGATGCAATTGTAAGCGGGTTAACACGGCGGCTACTCCCTAAGCTCATGGCCGGTCAGGACCAGAAAAACATCTTCGAGATTGCCATGCATCGGGGCGGCTGGTGGCTCCGGGGCATGAGCATGAATGAGTTCCTGTGGCGTACCCTGGGCAATGAGCTCGCCGTGATCCATGATCGCAATGCGCTGACACAGCACTTCAGCTTCTTCCATGTTATGCGTCGTCAATACAATCGTCATACCGGCCGCGTTCAGTTCACGAACCAGATCCCATAGATTGCGCTTGGCTTGTGGGTCAAGTCCGGTAGTAGGCTCATCGAGGAAGAGGACTTTGGGGCTGTTGACCAAAGCACACGCGATCGAAAAACGCTGCTTTTGTCCCCCGGACAGATTGTCTGGTTTGGCCTTTGCCTTGTCACGCAGATTAACTTTGTCGAGTAGTTCGCCACTGTCGACACTGCGGTTGTAAAGGGCGGCGAAAAGCACCAGCAATTCTTCGAGGGAAAGATTGTCGAAGTACTCATTGGCCTGTAATTGCACGCCAATAATTTCTTTGATCTTGAAGGGTGACGAGCCAACATCGATACCATCAATAGTTGCTGTGCCACTATCGATATCGTTCAAGCCTTCGAGCATTTCCAGCGTGGTTGTTTTCCCGGCACCGTTGGGGCCGAGAATGCCAAATATTTCGCCGGCGTCGATGCTGAGAGACACTTCATTTACGGCAAGAAAGGTTTGTTTCTTGTCGTCGGGAAGCGGGTAGCGCTTACAGAGTCTGTCGATTGCTATTATCGGTGTCGCCACGCTGTCGATCCTGTCGTGCTGACCGCACGACGGTCACGAGTGCGGTGGAGCGTCCATCATACGCGAACAGTTCGCTATTAACAGCGTCCAGATCCTGCCGTTTGTGCGTTCAGTAGCGGTAGTCGTAATAGTCGTCACGACGGCGTTTGATGGGGGCCAGAAAGAAATAGAACACCCAGGCAAACCAGGACAGACAGATCATTGCCAACAACCAGGCGATTTTTTCGAAACCTGTGGTTTTATCGGAGGTGGCAATAATCCAGAAAGGCGCTAGCCAGACTGCAAACAGGGCGATTGCAGTGACCAGTCCAAAACTGAAGGTCAGCAGCGGAATCAGAGCCAAACAGCCCAAAATAACCAGAAATATTGTCAGCAAACTACCCAGTGTTCTCATTGTCTTCTCCACTTCCCATGCTCTGAGAGCTAATAATCAGCCCCACTTGGCGATAAAAAACACACTACTTGAGTATAATTGCGAAGACTGTGCCAACTATTTTATCTGTTAAATAACAACAGGTTATGAGTTGGGGTTATGCTCAGAGCGACGTGAGAGATGAGAAATTGGCGAATTTCGCCACTTTGAATGCCGGCAAGGTCGGTAAAATCGGACCCAAGCATGTCCGACGCAGAAAGAGCTGGGAGAAGCCGTCACCGTCTTCACCACCGCCAATCGTTTGAAGAATCAAATGAAATTGATGAAGTCTGGCGACTGGTTGTTGCAATCTTTCCGCAGAAACACTAAAAATTTGCCTGCTGTAGTGACCGCGCGCCAGTATAGCCAGGCCCGTGTAAAATTTTGCCGGGACGTTGGCCAGTGTGCGCGCCATCTTCGACCACAACTGTGCCATTGACCAGGACATAGTGCATGCCTTGCGCATACTGGTGAGGATCTTCAAAGGTGGCACGGTCGACAACAGTGTCGGCATCGAAGATAGCGATGTCGGCAAAATAACCCTGAGCAATCAGGCCGCGATCGAAAATGCCCAGACGCTGAGCCGTCTGGCTGCTCATTTTTCTTACCGCTTGTTCCAATGTGATGACACCGCGCTCGCGCACGTAATAGCCCAACACTCGCGCAAAGGTACCGTATTGGCGAGGATGTGGAGCGCCTTCACCGAAAATGCCGACTGGTCCGTCCGAGCCGATAGCAGTGGCAGGATGCTGCATGATGCGGTCGACATCTTCCGGGCCAATGGCGTGATACACGGCGGTAGCACCACCGCCACGAATAATATCAAAAACGACCTCCGCGGCATTTTCAGGTGTAGGTTCCATGCCAGCTTCAATTGTCAGCTCGGCCAGATTCTTTCCTGCCATTTCAGGAGCCCAGGAGTTGCGGGAAATAAAGACATTGCGTGGATGACCGCCGCCCCGGTCGTAAAGAATTTTTTCGACAACTTCGTTTTTAATACTGCCGCGTGTTTCCTGACTGTCTATTCTGCTCAACAACTGGTCAGTACCACCCTCTTGGGCCCACTGTGGGATCAACGCTGTGATACCGGTTTGCGACGCCGTGTAGGGATACTGGTCGATAGTAATATCGATGCCGCGCGCTCGGGCTTTGTCCACCATGCGTAGACTCTCAACAGATGAACCCCAGTTCTCAACACCGATGACTTTGTGGTGTGTCATCTGTACCGGAATATTAGCTTCTTCACCAATTCGAATAGTTTCCTGTACTGAATCAAGTAGCTGATAAGCCTCTTCCCGCATATGGGAGATATAAATGCCGTCATAGGCGGCGGCTTCTTTTGATAATTCGATAACTTCCTCAGTGGACGTAAAACTGCCGGGCACATAGAACAGGCCAGTGGAAATTCCCAGCGCGCCTTCTTCCATTGCTTGTCGGACCATGGCCTTCATGCGCTCCAATTCAGCTTCAGTTGCCTCGCGGTCTTCTTCCCCGATGACTAGCGAACGTATTGTTCCCTGACCAACAAAGACGCTCCAGTTCGGGCTGATACCGAGTTCGGCAATGTCTGCGTAGTGGTCTGCGATAGGGAATGGTGAGCTGCCATCGTTGCCTTCTGTCAGAGTAGTGACCCCTTGCAGAAGAGCACTTTCCGCATTGGGTACATCAAAGATACCCCGTAAGGCATGAGTGTGGGGATCGATAAAGCCCGGTGAGACCGTCAGACCTGTTGCGTTGATGCGAGTGTTGGCGTTGGCCTGGGAAAGGTTGCCGATGCGGGTAATGCGCTCACCGACTATACCGATGTCGGCTTCGTACCAAGGGTTGCCGCTACCATCGACGATGCGGCCACCGCTAATGATAATATCGAAATTTTCCTGGGCGCCGACAGTGGTCGGCAGAGCGGCGCTGATACTCAGCAGGAAAAACAGTCGGATAATTACTACTTGAAGCTTCATGTTGGTATTCCTGCTGAGATTGTCAGAGTTACTTTACCAGATCCGAATACGCTCTTCCGGAGGCAAGTACAGATCATCTTCCGGTGTCACGTCAAAGGCTTCGTACCACTCGTCAAAATTACGTACCACACCATTAACACGAAACTCGGAAGGAGAATGCGGGTCAGTTGTCAGTCGTTGAATCAGATTGTCTTCACGATACTTGCGCTGCCATACCTGTGCCCAGGCGAGGAAGAAGCGTTGGTCGCCAGTATAACCATCGATAACTGGTGCTTCTTCACCATCCAGCGCCAGTTTGTAAGCACGGTAGGCCAGTGACAAGCCGCCGACATCACCGATGTTTTCGCCCAGCGTGAAATTACCATCGATGAAATAGCCGGGCACGGGTTCAAATTGATTGTATTGCTCGGCCAGCGCAGTAGTGAGTTGCTCAAAGTTGGCGCGATCTTCATCGGTCCACCAATTGCGCTGCACGCCTGCATAGTCAGATTTGGAACCCTGATCGTCAAAACCGTGTCCCATCTCGTGGCCAATCACGGCCCCTATACCGCCATAGTTCACTGCCATGTCGGCTGCGGGATCAAAGAAAGGTGGCTGCAGAATACCCGCGGGGAACACAATCTCGTTGAAAGAGGAATTGTAATAGGCGTTTACCGTTTGCGGTGTCATGCCCCATTCTTCGCGATTTGTCGGTTCGCCCAGGCGGCTGATTTCATCTTCGTAGTTGAACTCGCGAATGTTTTGGGCATTGGCGAACAAGTCATCGCGGTCAATCTCGATGTCAGACAGATCCTTCCATTCGTCGGGGTAGGCAATCTTCGGGCGGAAAGCCTGAAGTTTTTGATGTGCCTCTTCTTTGGTCTCCTCACCCATCCAGTCATTCTCTTCGATACTCTCTGCCAAAGCAGTACGCAGATTTTCGACCAGGTTTTCCATTTGTTGTTTGGCTGATTCCGGGAAATGGCGCTGTACGTAAATTTGACCGACTGCCTCACCCAGGCTGCTCAGGGATCCAACTCGAGTGACACCGCGCTCCCAACGCTGACGCTGTTCAGGAACACCATTGAGAACAGTGGAATAAAAGTGGAAGGCTTCCTGATCGATTTCTTCGGAGAGCAGCCCGGCACTGTCGACAATATAGCGATAGGTCATCAGATTGCGCCAATCTTCGACCGGGACTGACTCAACCAGATCAATAATGGGAGACATGACGCTCGGATAAAGAACATTGAGCTCATCAAGTTCCGTGATGCCGGCCGCGGCGAAAAACCCATCCCAATCAAAACCGGGATATTCGCTCTTGAAATCCGCATAGCTCATCGGGTTGTAAGTCAGGTCACGATTACGGCGTTGTGCTCGTGGCCAGGTGAATTCCGCGATACGCGATTCCAGCGCAAGAATAGACTCGGCCTTGGCGGCGCCATCCGGGATGTCAGCGAAATTAAGGATACGTTCGATATGCGCTGCATACTCTTCCCGGACTTCCTGATAGTCAGCGTTGTCGACAAGATAGTAGTCCCGATCCGGCAAACCAAGGCCGGTACCAGCGACGATAGTCAGTTGGTGTTGATCGGGGTCGCTACGATCTGCGCTGACATAGAAACCAAAAGGGCTGGCAGTGTTATCAATTTGGGCACGACCAAACCCTGTCACCAGTTCCTCTTGGCTATCGATTTCGGCGAGCGCTGCCAGGCCGGGTTGTAATGGCGCGATGCCGCGGTCATTGAGGGCCTCAGTATTCATATAGCTAAGAAAGTAGTCGCTGATCTTCTGTTCGATAGTGCCAGCGGCCGGTTCCATATTGCTTAAATCTTCGATGATCGTGCGCACTCGTTCATCGGAGCGATCACTCAGCGCCGTAAAGCTGCCATAGTTGCTGCGATCCGCAGGGAGTTCAAATTCGTCCAGCCACACGCCATTGGCATAGCGGAAAAAATCGTCCCCGGGCTCGACATTCTCATCCTGATAACTCAGATCGACACCAAAAGACCCCAGTTCGGGAGTGGTAGTGTCAGTCGTTGTATTGTCAGCGGCAGATGCGCTGGGCGTGGCTGGCACTTGTTCTGGTGCAGCAGATTGTTGAGGCATGCTTTCTTCGCTACCGCAGCTGAGCAGTGCAGCGCACAGTGGCGCTAATGCAAATATTTTCAGGGTCGACATGGGGTACCTCGGGATTGGTCGTATCACGTAAAGCTGGTTACTTGATGTTTATAAAATTCAATGCGGGTCCACCAAATAAGCATTGGGAATCATGGTGGGCGGCGTTATTGATCGAGTATACCTGATTTGTCTCTATGACAAAGGTGGCGCAAGGTCCGGAAAACGTCCAACTGATGCGACTGGCCGCGGCCTATTGCAGTGCACGCCGCAATTGCTCGCGATGAAAAGTTGAAGTCTGTTGAATGTCGCGAACGTAGCGACACTTGCGACGCGGAATATTGGTACCGACCGGAATCTCATCACGGCACACAATATGTTCATCGGCAGGCACACTGGCGTTGTATTGCTCAACTTCGGCGTCGGTGGGCAAGCGTGGCGCGTTTGATTGCGCAGGGCTGCCCACACAAGCATGTAGAAGCAATATAGATAGAAGTGCGAAAATCGCTTTAAACATTTCGGTGCCCCGGATTTTTAAGTAAGCGCCTACACTACGGATCAAGTAGCGGTAGCAGACTCATCTGTGGCGGGAAAAGGTATTCCAGTTCGATATTTTCGAGTTTGACCGGCATTCCTGAAACCAGTCGCGGGCGAAACTGCAATAGCGAGATATAGACACGTGCCTGTTCCCGGGTAAGTTCGTTGTCAGGAGTCGTGCCAAGAATCTGTAAATTATCCAGACTCAGATTAGTGTCGGCCAATATTGTGTCGGCCGGCTCATCTTCCGCGGCTGGCGTCAGATCGAATCTGGCCAGTGCTGTCTGTTGATCATCTGCTGCCAAGGCATCACCACGGGGCTCTGCGGGCCGCGACGCAGACGGATACATCGGCGACCAGGCAAAGAACTGCAAAGGTTCATTACTCTCAGCTGCCAGCTGGTCGGGCCACTGCATTTGCAATCGCGGAGCGGGTAGTGAGACGGGCCTGTCGAAAAAACGATCTACCTGAGCTTCAGAGCGGCCCATTTGCAGCAGATCCTGATACGCCGAACGGTAATGCTCCAGAGCTTCTTCATCGTTGCCAAACAACAACTCCCAATCACCCTGATAGATGGTCATCAACGCAGTTGCATCGTTGCTGATCTGTTCATGATCAGCAACATGATAGGCAAATAGCTCCTGGATTCGGCCCAGGAGTTCTTTGCCGATGCGGTAACTCATCTCTAACGTTTCGTTGTGTCGCATGGTCCAGCCGCTGACAATTTCACTACTGTCTGACTTGAACGAATAGTTACTCAAGCCCTGGCGTCGCAGCATTGTGCTTTGATAATAATGGTTCAGGACGATGCGATAGAGCCAGGGGGCGAGCTCCAGACTGTTTGAGCCAAAGGTTTGTTCGATCGCGTTCACGGCTTGCCAGTTCAGATTCTTGGCGGCAACAAGATGTCTGACAGAATAAGGATTATTGACGTTGGCTGAGGATGCCAATAGCAGTCCGCTAAGGGCTTCAGTCCCATTTAAATATGTGAAAATACTGTTGCGGTAATTGCGGACATTGATCCACTGGAAATACTCAATTTGGGTTTCGGCCGCATGCCATTCCCCCAGGGTTAATTGCGCTTCGATCAAGTACTGCAGTGGTCGCAATTGGTCAGTTGCATAGAGGCCCTGATTGACCTTGATAACCTGTATGGCATCCAGCAAACTGCGCTCAGCCTTTGCATAGTCGCCTAGTTGTAACGCCTCCAGACCCAGTTCGGTATGCTGTTCGCCTAAACCATGCGCGTACTGGTTCAACCAGTTGGTGTCTTCAGAATGAGGGTTGGCAATATCTGGCTGCGTCCGGGCCAGGCTCGAACTGAGGGAGAACAGGATCAATGCCAGGCATCGTAGTCGCATAAACGTCCGATAAGCATGAAGTGCAATCACTGGCGTAGCTTGTTTGTTGCCACGAGCTGCCACGAACAGCGATTACTGAGACTCAGAATACAAACATTAAGTAGGGCGAGCAATCATTGCTGCATCTGATCTGGCACGGTTGTCCGTGTCAGCAATAGCTGCACTGGCACAAGCAATCAATTGTTGCGTGGCGGTTGGAAAATAGCGCTGGCCGGTCAATAACCAAGGAGATAACCCACATGGCAGATTCCGCATCGAATACAGCAATCGACCTCTACACATGGGGCACGCCGAATGGTCGCAAAGTTTCGATTATGCTGGAGGAACTGGGTTTGGATTACAAAGTCATTCCGGTCGACATCGGCAAAGGCGTCCAGCATGAAGAGGCGCTCGCCAGCCGTAATCCAAATCAAAAGATTCCGGTGATTGTTGATCATGAGGCGGGGCTTACAATGATGGAGTCAGGTGCAATTCTTATGTATTTGGCTAAGAAAACTGGCCGATTGATGAGCCAATCTGGCACCGCCTATTGGGAAGAAATGCAGTGGCTGATGTTTCAGACCGGACATGTTGGGCCGATGCTGGGGCAGACCCACCACTTCGTACACTTCAATCCCGGCAAGTCATCCTACGCCGAAGAACGCTATTCGAAGGAGACTCGCCGACTGTATGACGTGCTTAACACACGGCTTACTGGCCGCAGCTATATCTGTGGTGACTACTCGGTGGTTGATATCGCAACCTGGCCCTGGATTTCGCGATTTGAATTCCAGCATATGAACCTGAATGAGTATCCGGCTTTGTGCGACTGGTATTTGCGTATTGCAGAACGTGAGGCGGTGCAGAGGGGCTATGGCGTGCCAGATCCATTGCCAGTGCCATTACCCTGAATCGAGCTACCCCAGGCAGCTATGCCTGAATGCTGGTCGTCCAAGGCCGAATGCATTGGCAAGCGCAAGCTTTGGTTACTGCCAGCAGTTGCCGAACTGGCCGGCGAAATTCGCTTAGCGGGCGGGTTTGGGCAGGCGCGGGTCGCTCTGGTGGTTGGCGTTGTCAGCTTGTTCAGAAGGCTTTCCCATCAGCTTTTCCAGCTCGTCGTGGCTGAGCATGTCCAGATCCCAATGACTGGTGTGCCGGTCTTTGACTTGTTCGCGCATGATGCGCTGTTTGCGTTTGCTTCCAAATACCATAGCCCCAGTTTGCCCCTTTCCGGTTCCGAACGCCAGTTTGACAATTCTCCGGCTTGGCACTACTTCAGTGCGGGCTGTAATTTAGTGCGAAAATCAGCACCGATTGAGTGCACAATATCTTTTGACACGGTTAGGCTTTCCTGTGAGCCAGTAAATACGGGGGATGTAGCGTTTTTTGCTGACCCGGCTGGCAAATTACCGCGAACTGCCTGACAGCCAGCGCAAGTGCCCTGTTTACTGATAGCCCGTCAGAGCCTCAGCAAGGCGTACATTGTTTGTGTCCAGACCCCTTGCCCTGTCCGGGCCGAATCTGCTTTGTCTGGTAACAGACCAATCTCGCCAAAATGTGCCACTAGGCCCCGTGATACCTGTGTAGTACGGGCATTTGCGAATGCGCCGCTCACTCGTGATCGTTGTGAACTCGCGTAAGCCTTCTCGCAAGCAATTCGCAATGGCTCTTGAGACCCGATCACGTTCTCTGTGATAGCGCTTTTCCTGATGCGCTTGCCGCACTGCTGTGCGCGCATACCCCGGCGCACTTACTGAAGGCGAGCCCTGACCTTCGGCACCAGAAGGGTGCGCACACCGCACCGGGAGTACAACTACGCCCACAGGTTTGCTTGGGAAATCTTCCAAGCCATTGAATTATATTGATTTAAAATTTCTGGCCCACTCCTTGCTATCAAGCAGGTCAAGGGAAGCAAAGTTTCCTTGTTCGGGACACTCTGGGGAGAACCAGTGCCGTCCTGCGAAACTATGATCACTATCTTGGAGCAAGATTTATGAAAAAATTAACCCACATAGCCTCTGGCCTGATCCTCGCGTCTTCAGCGATGATTCTGTCTAGCGCCGCAAATGCTGAGCTGTCTGCTAACGTTTCAGTCACTAATAACTACATCTGGCGCGGTTTGACTCAAACAACTAACGAACCTGCTGTTCAGGGTGGCCTGGACTGGGCTTCCGAGTCGGGTTTCTACATTGGTACTTGGGCTTCCAACGTTCAGTACGATGCAGATGATGCGTATTCATATGAGCACGACATCTATGGTGGTTTCGCCGGCGAAGCTGGTGGCATGAGCTACGATATCGGTTACCTGTATTACAACTACGACGAAAATGCCGGATATGACTTCAGCGAAGTTTACGGCTCTATCGGTTTCGGTAACTTCAGCGCGACTCTGTCTTTACTTGCCAGCGCTGAACCAGATGAAGGTCCAGGCGAAGACTTCGGTTTCGGCGAAGCTTCTTACTGGTCATTCGACTACGCTGTGCCTCTGGCCAGCGGTGCCGAACTCGGCTTGCACGCCGGTTACCATGAAGGTGACTTCATGTACTCCTTCAACGGCGCAACAGACGACTACTGGGATTTCGCCATCAGCATCGCTAAAGACGGTTTCTCTGCGATGGTTACCCAAACTTCTCTGGGTGACGATGACAACGGCGACGGCATCGAAGATTACGCAAGCCAGGCAACGCGTGATAACGATGAAGTTAAATTCGTAGTTTCCTACGCGGTAGACTTCGAACTGTAAGATAGATTGCCAGATCAGTAGCGCCTGCTTCGGCAGGCGCTATTTCTACTTCTTTGTTCGCTATCCTTTGTTTTCCAGCTCCGAATTCTTCCCCTCTCTTCCTGGTTTCTCATTAACGCGCTTTGCGAGTTGCCAACGGCTTCAGTAGATGCTCCTGACGAGCGCTAGTCCTGACCAATTCAGCCTGACTTTGACCCTTCCATCGGCAACGTGGCCCAACTTACCTGTGCCGTCGTTGACTGTAGCGCCACGTATCATCTCATTATGATCATGGAAATCGCCGGTGCTTGTGCAAGTGGTAGCGGATCGGCAGCAGTAACATGCGCAGTGCCGTGACTTTGTTGGCAAGGGTCGGTTGGTAATCATTGTGAGGGCTATGGCATTGACAAAATGATGCCAGCCAAATACTGTATATTTATACAGTATTTGGTTATGCCATTATGCCCGCGAAACCCCCTGAGAAAACGCCTAGGAAAACTGGCTGTGCGCCGTCGTCATGCGCGGGCAATGACATTGCCGGTAGTGTTGGCGCTACCAGTGATGCCGGCATTGAGAGTCAAGCGGACGCCTCGACAAGCGCAAAGCCGGTAGTGGCGCGCGTTGACTATGCCGAACTCCATTGCCTGTCGAATTTTACTTTTATGCGCGGCGCCTCGTTCCCGGAAGAGTTGGTAGCGCGGGCGGATGAATTGGGCTATCGCGCCATTGCCATTACGGATGAGTGTTCCTTGTCAGGGGTCGTGCGTGCCCACAGCGAAGCCCGGGCCCGCGACATCAAATTGATCATTGGCAGTGAATTTCGTCTGCAAGATGAATCCCATGTCGTATTGCTGGCCTGTAATCGTCAGGGCTACGGCGAATTGAGTCATCTCATTACCTGTGCCCGGCGGGAGTCCCCCAAAGGCAGCTATGCGCTGGACCGGCGAATGCTGGAGGCGAATCTGCCCAGTCAGTGTCTGGTGTTGTGGCTGCCAGATTTGTCGTTGGCACCCGAGATGATTGCCGCCCAAGCGACCTGGCTGCAGCGGCTGTTTCCGCAGCGGTTGTGGTTGGCGGTGGAGCTATTACTGCGCGGCAATGACAGGCGTTATCTGCAACGTTTACAGATGTTGGGCAAGCGTTATGAGATTCCCCTGTGCGCTGCTGGCGGTGCTTATATGCATACTCCATCCCGACGTATTGTGCAGGACACACTGACAGCGATTCGTCTGGGCAAGCAGATCTCGCGAATAGGCTTGCAAGGCGAGAGCAATGGACAACGCCACCTGCGCAAGATGGAGCAATTGCGCAAACTGTATCCGCCAGAGTTATTGGCAGCGACGGTAGAGATCGCCGGGCGCTGTGATTTTTCGCTTGATGAGTTGCGCTACGAATACCCGCGCGAGTTGGTGCCAGAGGGGTACACCCCCCATGGCTGGTTGCGCGAGTTGACCGAGGCCGGCATTCGGCAACGCTGGCCGGGTGGCGCCAGCGCCAAGGTGCGTAACATCATCGAGCATGAGCTGATGCTCATCAAGGAACTGCATTACGAACATTACTTTCTGACAGTGCATGATCTGGTGGCGTTTGCTCGCCGCGAGCATATTCTCTGTCAGGGGCGCGGCTCAGCTGCCAACTCGGCCGTGTGTTACTGCCTGGGCATTACCGAGGTGGACCCGGCGCGTGTTGAAGTGCTGTTTGAGCGCTTTATTTCCAGAGAGCGGGACGAGCCTCCGGATATCGATGTAGATTTCGAAAACGCCCGGCGTGAAGAAGTCATCCAGTATATCTATCGCAAGTATGGGCGGGGGCGTGCTGCGCTGGCCGCCACTGTCATCACTTACCGTTCACGTAGTGCACTGCGCGATGTGGGTAAAGCACTGGGCATCGAGGACGAGCTGCTTGATCATATTGCCAAATCAATCTACTGGTGGGGATCGTCACTGCAAGAACAACTCAGTGATGCAGAGGTGGACTTTGACGATCCCCGGATCCAGCAGCTGGTCACGCTGGCTCAGGCGCTGATCGGATTTCCCAGACATCTGTCGCAGCACGTCGGTGGCTTCATCATCAGTCAGGGCCCATTGTCACATCTGGTTCCCATCGAGAATGCCAGCATGGCAGACCGTACCGTCATCCAGTGGGAGAAAGACGATCTCGAGTCTCTTGGTTTGCTAAAGATTGATGTACTGGCCCTGGGCATGTTGACCGCGCTGCAAAAGTGTCTGGATCTGGTGAGCAGCTATTCACAAGAGCCACTGACCATGCAAAAAATTCCGGCAGAAGACCCCAGAGTCTACGACATGATGGGTGAGGCCGACACGGTGGGTGTGTTTCAGATCGAGTCCCGCGCCCAGATGAGTATGTTGCCGCGACTAAGGCCGCGCTGCTATTACGATCTGGTCATCCAGATTGCAATAGTGCGACCTGGCCCTATTCAGGGCGACATGGTGCATCCCTATCTCAACCGCCGCAATGGCAAGGAACAGATTAGCTATCCTAGCGAGGCGGTGCGAGCGGCATTGGAGCGCACGATGGGCGTGCCTATTTTTCAGGAGCAGGTCATGCAGCTGGCGATGGTAGCGGCTGGCTTCAGTGGTGGCGAGGCTGATCAGCTACGGCGGGCCATGGCCGCCTGGAAACGTAAAGGCGGTTTGGAACCCTATCGTGACAAGCTGGTACGAGGCATGCTTGAGCGCGGCTATGAACAGGGTTTTGCCGAACAGCTGTTTAACCAGATCAAGGGTTTTGGCGACTACGGCTTTCCGGAATCGCACTCGGCCAGCTTTGCTTTGCTTGCCTATGTTTCATCCTGGTTCAAGCATTACCACCCGGCCGCTTTTTGCTGCGCATTGCTTAACAGCCAGCCTATGGGCTTTTATGCGCCGGCGCAATTGATTCAGGATGCGCGCCATCACGGTGTGCCGGTGCGGGTTGTGGACGTCAATGTCAGTGACTACGACAGCACGCTGGAGCTGGACGACGCATTTGCCAGACTGGACGATCATGCCCGCCGTACGCTCGAGCCGGCCTTGCGTATCGGGCTACGCATGGTGAAAGGATTATCTGAAAGCGGTGCCAGAGCCGTTGTTGAGGCGCGCCAGCAACAAGGCTTTGCCACTATTCAGGAGCTGGTGTTTCGCAGTGGTATCAACAAGAAAGACCTGGAAGCACTGGCGGCGGCGGATGCTTTGCGTGGACTCAGTGGGGATCGGCACCGGGCCTTCTGGCAAGCCTCGGGCATCGAACCCAAGGCGAGTAGCGACCGACACGGTACTGTGCCGATGGACTTCGAAGGCGGCAGTACTGATTTCGGTGTCGATGTTCTGCTACCAGTGGCCAGCGAGGGTCAAAACATAGTCGGTGATTACAATGCCACCGGTTTGACGTTGCGTCGCCATCCACTCGCCCTCTTCCGTGGCCATCTTGATTGTTATCAGGTGAATACGGCCAGTCAGTTACAGGCTGTGAACAACGAAACCAGCGTCAAGGTCACCGGCTTGGTCACTTGCCGACAACGACCGATGACGGCGGCGGGCGTGACGTTTATTACCATGGAGGATGAAACCGGGTTCGTGAATGTCGTCGTGTGGCCGACGCTGGGTGAGAAGAAGCGTCCGATAGTTCGTCAGGCAATGTTATTGGGTGTGACCGGTCATGTGCAGAAAAGCGAGGGGGTTGTGCATCTGATTGCTCGCGACCTGGTTGATTTGAGTCACTGGCTGGGAGATCTGGAAGTTGCTTCACGGAATTTTACTTGAGTCGGGTCCGTCATTATTCCAATTGTGCTGATTGCTTGTGCGACTAGTTCCAAGGGCATGCCACGAAGCAGCTGGAGAAATGGTTACGACTCGACAGCAACGCAGCCATTGTCTTTTACAACACGCTCTTGAGATGGCGGATATTTTGTTAACAGATGGGCAGGGCGAATCGGCCTTGGCACAAAATTGCCGCCGCAGTTTGGGCAGACGCCTTGCAAAATATTGTTGGCGCAATCTGCACAGAATGTGCACTCAAACGTGCAGATCACCGCCTCAACAGAATCGGGAGGCAGATCACGATCACAGCATTCACAATTGGGGCGAAGCTCCAGCATGGTAAATCCCCTTAATAACTCCCTAATAACTTCCCAATAACTCCCTAATAACTCCCCAACAAGTTTCCCATAACTTCTCAATATGATTCCAGCAAGTTGCCAATACATGCTCAGGAATCAAGCTGCTATCGGCAAGCACTAATACCAAGACCAAGACCAAGACCAAGACAAAAGCCTGGCGATTGTTGGATGGCAGGCAACCGTGCCGTGATGAAGCTAGGGGCCTACTTCATATTCGTTAATATCAATGCTCTCAATCAGGGAAAACATATCATCGTCCGGACCGGTATTCCTGAACGTTGCCAGGCTGGTGCGATCGGACCATTGCTCAAAGATATTCACCCGGTTCTCTTCGAGCGGATCAGCAGAGACGGCAAAATCAGTGCAGCCCTCAGTCACGCGTGCTTGCTTGATAGCATCCATAGAGCGCGTGAGAAAGGTGGCGCGCTGCCCTGATTGCAGATAGATTCTACCGGCGACGATAATGGCCATAGCATTGCTTCTTGAGTAAGTGCCTGCAGAGGTCGCGGAGAAGCCATGGAGAGATGACGGAGATGACGGAGATGACAGAGAGACCATGGCCAAAGTCGCCAAACCACCATGCAGAGCGTGGGAGCTGATTTTTAGTCTTCAGGTAGCGCCGCGAATTCCTGTTTTTTCGCTTCGAACCAGGCCTGCATTTTTTCCGGCTCCTGCATGAGAGCCTGCACTCTTTGCATGGCTTCCAGATGTTCACTATCCTGCTTCTGGAACATTTCCATGCCGTGCAGCTTGCTCTGTTCTGCCAGCTCTTCGAATGTCTCTCCGCTAAAAGCCTTGTCACAGGCACCGCCGAGTTGTTTGCAAGTCATCGTTTTCATTGTGTGTTTGGGGTCCTTTTTATAGCGTTGGTGCCAATCAGGTTTTCGCCGGATAGCAATGTCTGATACAGGCGTTAATTCAAGCTGGTGTTGATAATGACAGCCGCCAAGCAATGCTAAGGCGCAGCAATCAAAATGTCTTCCATGTTGCCATTCGGGTCCAGAGGCGTATCCCCTGCGGGAAAACCGAGATCCGCGAGAATCGTGGCAACGATATTGGTGTACTCCTCATCATAGAGCATGCCGGGGTTGTCCGCGGGCATCTCACCTACAATGATGAACCAGAAATTCTTCAGGGAGCGCCCTTCCCAGGCCGGCCAGATGTCCTGATAGAACTTGGTTTCATGACAGGCGGCGCAATACTCGGTGAAGGTTTCTCGCCCGGCATCAACCTGTGCCTGAGTGTAGACACCATCGTTGGTCGTGGCTTGCTGAGCAATCGCCATGGAGCTGACAGAAGCGAATGCGAGTACAACAGTGGCGAGAGCGAGAGAATGACGTAGTGGCATTGCATGTCCTTGTGTGATTGCTGGCTAATAGCCGGCTTTATTATTGCTCGGCGCAAAGTGCTGCATGTTTTTGAACAGAACTGCGAGCGTTGCTGCATTGTTCCAACAATCTGGCATTACGTCTACTCAAGCCATACCAGATGAACTGACATGGCTAGTGGTTTTGGGCATTGCTCAGCCTGTGCGACAGCTTACTTCATGGAGTGCAGACCAAACATATTGCCATCAGGGTCCACAGCCAGTGTGATAAACCCGTAATCACCGATCGACATCTTGGGCCTCTCCACCTTGCCACCAGCAGCTTCGATGCGCGCTTCTTCAATGGCGCAGTCTTCGCTATTGAAATAGACCAGTGTGCTGTTGCCGCCCGAGGGTACATCAGCATGGTGGACGAGCGCGCCACTGCTGCCGAACTGTTCCATATCCATTGGAAAACCCAGCATGGACAGCTCGCCATCAGGTGGGCTGATGCTGTTCATTTCTATTTGTAATACGGCCTCATAAAATTTCTGGGCGCGTGCGATATCCTGCACATAGATTTCAAACCAGTTCACTGGATTCATGGCCATTGTAAGCTCCTTTGTTTTGTTGTTATCCGATTGCGCTGAGGTTGATTAGCCGAGGAATTCCTGCAGCTGATCCAGTGTACCGCCCCAACCTTCATTCATGTCCGGCTGGCCGGCAGCAAAGCGTTCGCGCTCGGCGGCAGTTGGCTCATAGGCAAGCCATTCGACCAGCACTTTCACCATGCCATTATTTTCGCTGAAAGTGACAGTACTGTGTACATACAGTGGCCAGTCAGGGTCCCAGGGATGGCGAGTTAACTCGCGGCTATCCGCACCGCTGAATGACACAATACTGACCAGCTTGTGAGGTCGGTCTATTTCCTTGTACAACCATTTGCCCCACATCTCGTCACCGTCGGGTGTGCGCATGCCATAGTGAAACAGGCCGTCAGGGCGTAGGTCTATTGTGCTGTGAAAGACCGGACAGCCCTTGGGCCCAAACCACTGGGCCATCTGTTCGGGGTCAGTCCATGCGTCCCACATGGCTGTCAGCGAAGTTTTAAATTCTCGCTCAATACGAAAGACAAAGGCTGCTGCGGCATCGGTTTTGGCGTTGGTCGCTTCGTTCATTTTCCACCTCTCAAATTCTTGTTGCTGTTCTGCGTTATGTCTTCTGTCTCGTGGCCACAATGTGGCGATCAGGTTGGTTTGCCAGCGGTGTTCAGGCTCAAGTTTTCTTCTTGGTCTTGTTAGTTTTGCCACTGACTCTTTTACTGGACGAAGCCTTCTCGTTCCTGGCCAGCATGGTGTCCAGCGCAGTAAAGCTGTCATTCCAGAATTGTCTGACCTGGTGCAGCCATTGCTCCATCTCGTTAAAGGCAGTGGGATTGATCGTGTATAACCGTTGCTGTCCTTGTTTATGCATGATCACAACCTCCGCTTCTCGCAACACCTTCAGATGCTGAGATATCGCCGGTGCTGACATGGTGAATGGTTGGCCGAGTTGGCTGGCATTGAGCGTGCCTTTCGCGGCGAGCTGTTCGATTATTTGCCGCCGTGTCGGATCGGCCAGTGCGCTGAATTTATCCATGGTTTTATTATTAAGATATAACTTAATTAAGTCAATAATTAATTAAAAATAGTTGAAAAGGACAGTTTGCTACCGCTGTCACGCAAAGACCCCATGCAGATACCAGAGTCGCTCTCCTTGCCGTTCGTGATAAATCCACAGGCGGCTGCCGTTACGCTCACGGGCAATGTAATAGTCGCGGCGCACATCTTCGCCGGACCACCAACGGGCCTCGATGCGTTCAGGGCCGCGCAGAATACATAGTGGCTGACGATGATAAAGTCTGCCATGGCGTACCGTGAGTGGTTGCGGCTGTGATAATAACCACAGCGGTCTGGGGTTAGGCAACAGCCACAATTTGTCATCGGGCCGTTGTTGGTTTATATGATGACTGTTGCGTGCCGCGTCAAAATCCAGTTGCTGGCAAGCATATTCCGGACAGTGTTCGGCAACACTGTGAATACTGCGTACTGGTTGCCCGCCCAGACGGGCGCGAAGCTGTTCCATGAACAGATCAAGGTTACTGTTTTTGTCCGGGGTGGGAGTTGCCGCCGGACCGCTGAGCAGGGAATTGCTGTGCCCCATAAACGCATCGAAGTTGCTGACATCCAGTTTGATGGCAATAACCGGTGCAGGCAGATCAAGACTGCTGAAATGCATCTCCAATAATTCAAGCAAGTGGCTGCGACAGCGAGTGGGTTGGCGAAGGCCGAGTTTGACAGCGGTAGCCTCGCGTTTTTCGTGGAGTAATTGAAACAGTAATTGGCTGGTGCACAAATCTCTTGCGGTGAGAAATTCTGTCAACTGGCTGAGCATCTCATCGGCGACAGGTAAAAGTCTGTCCAGCTGTTCAATGGCATAGGGCAGATCATAGTCACTGTTGAAAACCGGGGCGGGGATATAGTTATGCGTTGCTTCAGGCGCATTACCAAGCGCCTTGCTGAGTTGGTTAACCAGTTCACTGCCAAAACGCTTACGCAAGCCATCTGTTGGAAGGCGCCAGATATCACGCAAATAGCGTATGCCCATATTGTAAAGGCGGCGGTTCTGTTCCTTGTTCAATTGCAGAACATCGGTGCTTAATTGACCCAGCGCTGAGCGCAGATTGTCGGGTCGGTAAACAAGTATGTTGTGACCAGACCTGGCCAGCAGCAAACTGCCGGAGACAGTAGGACTGGCGGCATAAAAAAATTCTGCTGGCAGCGCTAACTGCACAAGACAATCCTGCAAGGGTTGTTGCAGGCGTGTATGAAGCGTTTCCAGGCCGCCAAAATATTTCAGGCTGGAGCGTACCTCGCAAATCAGCGCCTGGGGATGATAGCTGACGGTGGAACTGATGGATTCGGCTACTGCAGCCAGTTTCTCCAGAGCTTGCTGCTGGTCACTGTCGGGCAAGTCGACAAGGGCAGGAAAGTACAGGGCATACCACAGCGCAGGCCGACTGGTTTTGGCAGGCTGGTCCGGGCGTTGTGCAGGGGCTCGACGTGGTGTTGCAACCGGGAGAGCAATAATGCGTGCCCCCTGCCGGTCGGGAATAGCCGGCAGAGAGATCTGAGCGCTGCTATCGGAATCGTCCACCAGTCATGACCCTGCTAGAGGCGGGGTTGCAGTTGTACCCGGGTGCGGCGCGGGCGGAAATTACCCCGGGCCTTGATCAAGGTGATCTCCGACTCGGAAAAATGCTGATCAGCGGAGGGGATATCCTTTATTTGCAGCCGAACCTGAGATGGTGAGTACTTACTATCATTGTGTTTGAACAACACGCCCAGCGTATCGCCAGTGTCGGCTGCCAGCTGCAGGCGGCGCAATACTTTGCCGGGTAACCAGTTCTGCCAGGCCAGCACGAGTCCGCAATGTTGGTTCTGCAGCGCCTTCTCCATAGTCCACAGGGCATCCTTGCAGGAGGTATCCAGATCGACCACCAGAATCTGCTGGGTATCGATGCCGGCCTGTTCCAGTGCCGGGGCGTAAAGCTGGAATGGCGGAGATACCCAGAGTATCCATTGCCCTTTGGCGATCACGTCGCGCATTAATGGCATTAGCAACTGCAGCTCGCCAGTTCCCCAGCAAGGGGCGATGACTTCCATCAGGCCTTTTTGTGGCCAGCCTTGTCCGGGCAGAATCGCGTCCAGTGAGGCAAAGCCAGTGCTGCGCCCGTGTTGACCCTGGCCAGCCAGGTCGCAACCGCGCCACAGACCGGGATGGCGCTCTAACAGCGCATCAATCTCGTTGTGCCCGGGCTCCGCGCTCTGATTGGCGCTGCTAACCTGGTTGCTAATGCCGTTTGCGCCCGGTGCCGACTGGATCGCTCCATATTGGCTGAAAGCTGCATGGGGCGTGGGCTCTGGCGAATCGATGTGGTGCTTGAGAGAGTTCATGGCAATGACCGCTGCTGTAAAGTACTGTAAATACATACAGTATTATAGGCGGCCATTATTGGCAAGCAATGCTTTCAACAATATTATTAATGAGGCGAGATAAGTGTTGTAATCAATTGTTTTAGCTAAGAATATTAAAGCTTTTCCAGAACGCGCCGCTACCCATTTTGTACGTTGAACCAGCAGCGGAGAGGCAAAATGAGCAAAAAACCGGACATGGTCATGGTCATCATTGCCCTGTTCGTAGCAGGAGTGCTAGCCAGCAGCGTCGCCCAGAGCGCGTTACTGTAAGGCAGTCTTGAACGGGGACAGACAAGACAGACATAGAGACACATAGAGAGACATTGGAAGTTAGAAGAGAGACAAGGGCAGTTTTAGCAGGCTCTAATAAACGCCTGCAAGAATGCTCGGCAAGGAATAGACGGCGCGAGCCGACGCAAGAAAACGACAAGGGAAAGCGACAACCAGGGACAGGTAGTAAAGTAGCCTAGTAACCGCCCTACGCAGTATCGGGGCGGTAAATTTTCTTGTCAGTAATTACCGCATCCAGCCGCACATCCCAACTCGCCACCGGAAACGGCTCGGTCAGTTGGCACTCGTGAGCCAGGCCGATCAATAAAGGCTTGCTGCCGCGGTTAAATATCTTGAAACTGAAAGTCCGATCATAATAGCCCTTCCCCATTCCCAGGCGGAAGCAACCTTCATCGAATCCTACCAGTGGCACAAAAACCACATCCAGCTCAGTGGGTGAGCCAATCGTATCGGGCGATGGTGGTTCGGCAATGCCCCATTGATTCTCGACCAGTTTGGTATCAGCAGTGTAGGGCGCAAACGCCATGAACTCTTCCTGGCCACTATCGATCACCGGCAAAAAACAGGATTTACCTTCAGTCAGCGCAGTGGAAATAAGACCAGAGGTGTCAATTTCGCCGTCAACATGGTGATAAAACGCAAGGCGCTGAGCGCTTTGGAAAAAATCCTGAGCCAGTATCGTTGACTGGATAGCGTGTGCCGCAGCCTGTTGTTGTTCGGGGGACAGGGAGTTGCGTGACTGCCTGAGAGCAGTACGCAAAGCATTGCGTTCTTCCTGATTCATAGTCGGTGAGACAATAAAGGTGAGAAAAAAATGAGGTTCCCCGGAACACCGCTACCAAAGTTGCCCTGAACCCAAAGGTTCAGGTGGTGGCTCCCGCGATGAATCAGGCTTTCCGACGTGCGGACGTGCACAACAACATCTAACGAGTTGCCTCCGGGTATACAGATATCGGCTCAAGAACACTTTTGATTGGCAAATGTTCTAGGGAACTCTGCGCTGAGTATAGCCCGGTAAGAAGGCTAAGATAAAGCCGGATTCGTCCGTAAATTTACGCGAACTCTACAGGGGGGGGTGACTAGATCTCGAGCTGCCGGCCAGAGGCTAGTGCCATGTCAATTTTATCTTCCAGGCCTTTGACTTGCTGTGCGGTGACGTGGCGAGCTTCATTGATGAGCCGGTTTTTGCGTAGCATGTCGTGAGTAATATTCAGGGCAGCCATGACGGCAATTTTCTCAGCACCGTGAATATTGCCACGGCCTTTGATCTTGCGCATGTTCTCGTCAAGATAGTGCGCCGACTTCATCAGGGCTTCCTGATCCGAGGGTGGGCAATTTACCTGATATTCCTTATCGAGAATTTTGACCTGAACGGACGTGCTTTGCTCACTCATACTGGGTAACCGGTGTGTCGAGATTAGGTTTGATCCATCGCCTTGAGGCGAACCAGAATGGACTCAAGCTTGGTTTTGGTCTCCTTGTTTTTCTCAAGGAGTTTCTGGCGCTCGGTTTGCCAGGTACTCTCATTGGCTTTGAGTAGCTGGTTTTCCCGTTTCATTTGCGCACACAGATCGATGAGATCATCGACCTTGCTGCTCAGGTTCTGAAAGCTGTCTTCGTTCATTCTGTATTTGGTCAGTGTGTATTGGTCTGTACTATGTTGATTTTATTGAATTCTGCTGTAGCCGCAACGGACTATTGCCAATACTTTAGGATTTACATTAAGAGTGCAGTAACTATAGAGCCGAGGTGCAGAAGGGTCAATATAAAGCGGGTAAAAAATGGGACTTGGTTCGCCATTCAGTCCCCTATATGCTTGATCGCCTGACTAATTCGCCTGATTCGAGGAATCGCTATACCGATGAGCAGTCAAATTCGGGAAATGAAAACCCGCCGCAAAGAACTCATGGCTCAAATGGAGCCTAACAGTATTGCTCTGTTGGCCGCAGCCCCAGTGAAAATGCGTAATGCTGATGCAGAATACCCTTACCGACAAAGCAGTGACTTTTACTATCTGACCGGTTTTGCCGAGGCAGATGCCTTGCTGGCATTAATTCCAGGCCGCAAGCAGGGTGAGGTTGTGCTGTTTTGTACCGAGAAGAATCCCGAAAAAGAATTATGGCACGGCCGTGTAATGGGCCCTGACGCGGCGATAGACGAATTGGCTGTGGATGATGCGTACCCCATTGGCGACGTCGATGAAATACTGCCGGGCCTGATCGAAGGGCGGGATCGCGTTTACTATGCCATGGGTAAGGACGATCAGTTTGATGACCGCGTCATGAACTGGGTGAAAGTCATCCGTAGCAAATCGAAAATGGGTGCCCATCCACCGGGTGAGTTCATGATGCTCGATCATTTACTGCATGAATTGCGTCTGATCAAATCCAGTGGCGAAATAAAGCTTATGACACAGGCTGCGAAGATATCGGCAGAAGGTCATAAACGGGCTATGGCAGTTTGCCAGCCGGGCATGCATGAATATGAACTGGAAGCTGAGTTGTTGCATGCCTTCACGCGCAATGGCAGTCGTTCTCCGGCTTACTCGTCTATCGTGGCTGCCGGTGATAATGCCTGTATTCTTCATTACACTGAGAACACGAGCGAAGTTAAAGAGGGAGACCTGGTACTAATAGATGCAGGCTGTGAATTTGGTCACTATGCATCAGATATCACCCGTACTTTTCCAGCCAGCGGTAAATTCTCGCCAGAACAAAAAGCCATTTACGAAATCGTGTTGAAGGCACAGGAAGCGGCGATCAAAGCCGTTGAGCCAGGCGCGAACTGGGATGCCCCGCACAAGGCTTCAGTCAAGGTCATCACGCAAGGCCTGGTCAAGCTTGGGCTGTTGAAAGGCAAGCCGGCCGAACTTATCAAAAAGCAAGCCTACCGGGACTTCTACATGCACCGGGTTGGGCACTGGCTGGGTATCGATGTCCATGATGTGGGTGACTACAAGATCGATGAAAAATGGCGTCTGCTGGAACCCGGCATGGTGACTACCATCGAGCCCGGCATTTATATCTCCCCCGACAATACCAAGGTCGCCAAGAAATGGCGTGGCATTGGTGTGCGAATCGAAGATGATGTACTGGTTACCCGCAAAGGCCATAAGATTCTCAGCACGGGCATCCCCAAGACAGTTGCCGAAATCGAAACTTTTATGGCCAAAGCAGTACATTAACCCATGCTGATCGATTTACCTGCAAACTCTTCATCTGCGAACTCCCTCAAGGATCACTACGACATTATCGTTGTCGGTGGTGGTCTGGTCGGTGCGAGTTTTGCGCTGCATCTGCAGAATGAAACCGGCGCCACGCTTTCTATATTGGTCGTTGAGGCTGTCGCAGCCGGGTCGCAAGACCAACCCAGTTTTGATGCCCGTTCCACGGCGCTGTCCTGGAGTTCGCGCGAATTTTTCGCGCGCGCCGGGCTTTGGGGTGCGCTCGACGAAGAGGCGACCGCCATTAATGATATTCATGTTTCCGATCAGGGCCGATTTGGATCAGCCTCGTTGAGTCATACAGAGCACCGCCAGGAAGCGCTTGGTTATGTGCTTGAGAACCGCCATCTTGGTACCGTGTTAAACACGGCATTGGAAGAATCACCGACAATAGCGAAATTGGCACCCGCGCAGATCAGTCAGATCTGGCCAAAGCAGAGCGGAATGGAATTAACAATCGACTGCCAGGACAGTACGCACACTGTGTCAGCTGCTCTGGTTGTGGTAGCAGAAGGGGGCAGGTCGCCCATCTGTACTCAATTGGGCATTGAGCAGCAACGCAAGAGCTACGAACAACATGCGATCATTGCCAACATCGCTTTGGAAAAAGCCCACAACAATCAGGCGATAGAGCGCTTTACGCGCAGCGGGCCATTGGCTGTTTTGCCCTTGTCGGGTTATACAGGCTTAAATCGTGCTTCGCTGGTATGGACGGTTGATGCCGCAGAGAGTGAGCAGCTGATGGCTTTATCGGACGCTGAAACTGTGAAAGCCCTCAATGCACGCTTGGGTCGTCAGGCAGGTCGCGTTACCCAGATCGGCAAGAGAGTGTGTTATCCGTTGACGCTGTCAGTCGCCGCTGAGCAAGTACGCCCGGGACTGGTCTTGCTGGGCAATGTGGCGCATACCGTGCACCCGGTTGCCGGCCAGGGTTTCAATCTGGCACTACGGGATACCGAGTGTCTGGTTAACGAGTTGGTGGCAGGGCAAGCGCGTCAGGAATCGCCCGGATCAATGGCAGTACTGCAGCGTTATCTAGATCAGCAGACGCAGGATCAACAACGTGTCATCACGTTTACAGATCAGCTGGTATCCCTGTTTTCCAGCGCCAGAACGCACAAGGCGCTAATCAGAAAACTGGGCTTGTTGTCGATTGACATGATTCCCACCTTACGCCAGCAACTGGCACGTTCTGCCATGGGGGTCTGAGTTGCTAAAGCATTGCTACTTCCGCTAGAGAGTGCTTACTGAGATTCATTGACCCACTGATTATCGATCAATAATCCTTTCCGCTGAGCCTCAGCGAGTACCTGCTCATACTCATCCACCTGACCATGCCGTAAGTATATTCGCGCCAGATTTCGCCAACTACCCGGACTATCAAATATCTGCACTATTTCCAGTGCGAGATCTACTGCCAATTCGCTTTGTGAGGTCTGGACGAGTACGTCTTCAAGTTCGCTATAGGTTCTGTTGTAGAATTCTGGCCGTAGCTGATTACCTTCTGTGATACTGAGTTGAAAATGACGCAGCAAGTATTGAAAGGATTGGTCGATATTGCCAACATTATTATGGCTTCGGGCCAAAGTCAGTGAAACAGCAGAATCAACTTGTCCACCGCGTGAAAAATAGCTGTCAAAATATTCGATGCCATCTTGATACCGCTCTGAATGCATGCTGAGTTGACCGAGGGTTCGATATAATAGCAATGTTTCGTCGGGCGATATTTCCTCAAGCGACAATGCCGACCGGTAGAGTTCTATGACATCCTGAAGTTGACCCTCTGCCAGAAAAAAATTGGCATACCCGTTTACCAGGGTAAATTTTTCTGAATCAGTCAATTGTTCATAATCTTCGAGCAACGGGTCGAGTTCCTGTAGCGCTTCGTCGGGTTGCTCAAGCCTTAGCCTGACGAGCGATTCCTGCACAGCAAGTTCAACGAGCGAGTTGCTTGGCTCGTCAGGATTGAATGCTGTATTGTTCTCTGTGGATTCTGACAGCGCTTTTCTGGAAGATTGGTTTAAAGGTTGCGCTAATGATTGTGAATCCAGCGGTGGTTTATAACACGATTACGCGTTGACAGCCTCACAATCAACAAGCAGAGAATCATCGACTTGTGGAGGGATATCGTTGTGCAATGACAAGCATGAAAAAAAAGCGGCTATAGCAATAATCGAATTGACCATGCCGGTAAACTTTGCTTTTGACATTGCCTGTAATCCGTTCGGTAACATCACTTTTCCAACTGGAACACAATTCGTTGACGGACGTCGGTGGTTGCAACTGGCGAACCGTCTTCGACTGCAGCTGCATATTTCCAGCGGCGAATAGATTGCAAAGCAGATCGCTCAAACATGCCTTCGGGCTCTGCGTAAAGTACAACAGGGTCCACGACATTGCCTTCGGCATCGACGGTAAAACTAAGCTCGACGAAGCCTTCGATCCCGCGTGCCAGTGCGCGTTGCGGATAGTTGGCCGTGGTACGAATCAGAGGCACCATGACATTGTCACTGGGTGTGATAGAGATGCCCGGCATGGAGATGTCATTCAATCTTACTTGTGTGTCTGTTGTTGGCCCAAACCCTCCGTCAACAGGAGTGCGTGTCAGAATGTCAGGACTGGGTGGAAGAGGTTCTTCGATTGGCGGCGGTGGCGCAATTTCCGTGAACAATTCCATCTCGAATTCGGGAACGCGAGCATCAATAAGCCGGGTTACAGTAAGACGCTGTGGGCCATTGTCGCTCACTGCTATAAGGTATTGCATGAAATAGAACAGCAGTAGTGTGACCAATGCAGCAAGCACAATGGCAATATTGAATCTGAAAAATTGGCGAGCGAAATCCATCATAGTGAACCTCCACCTATTGGTTAGGGTGTCGCACTGGCTGACCCGACATAAGTAATTTAAATTCATCTGAATTGGCGGGGACAAAGTGCACTGGGATTAACAATCCTGGTAGTTGGCTGTCTTCTTTGGCTTGAAAGTTAAAATGCAGACTGGACAGGCAGCAGGTCAGAGCTACTGCCGTAAAAAGATAAGGCAAGAAACTCTCGCGGGGAATATGGTGTCTGTCAGCTTGCGGATGCAAGATGTGGTTGATGCGCTGCGTCAACTGATGCGCATTACCCAACATGCCAGGTTTGTATTTAGAGGCGTCAGGTAACATAGTTTGCGCCATGCAGACCAGGCATTCGGCGTAGGCAAACTGACAGCCGGAGTCATCTATTGCGATATCGTCGCAGGATTTTTCCGCTTCTGCCTCCAGCCGTGCAAGCGCAGACCAGGCCAATGGATTGAACCAATACAGGCTGGCAACCAATCGGCTTAACACGTAGAAAAACCAGTCATTGCGAGCAATATGTCCAAGTTCGTGTCCGAGAACGCACTGGTTGCTTACTGTCCCCCAATTCTGCGCTGCGGTTGGCAGGATGATGCGATGCCTGAAAACACCCCAGGTGCTGGGCGATCTGACGGCGCTGGAAAGATACAGTGAGACAGGTTGGGTCACGCCATTGCGCTGACTTAATTCAGCCAATTGTGCCGCTAACTCCGGGTTGTCACACGGTTGGCAAGTTATCGAACTACGGATCACCGCACGAATATCAGCAGTTAGCTTGAGCAGATTGAAAGCGGCTCCCGCGCAATAAAGCAATGTCAGGTAAACCAGCAGATTTGCCAATGGCGGCAAGAAGGCAAAACTGCCGTTGGCCAGCCTTTCGTTGAGGGATACCGGTATGGCAATTCCCAATTCGGGGCCAAGCCATTGCAATAGCGGAAGTAGTGCAAGGGCCACAAAGGCCATACGCCAGTTGGCATTGCGAAAAGACGGGGATTTACGAGCCAGGAAAAAATTCAGCAACCCTGCCATCAAAAGAATCAAGGTTGAGACGACTAGCCAATCAATAATAACGGGAAGACTTTCGGAGAGACCTGCCTGATAAGTTTGTGATGTGACTTTGCCCATGGTGCCATTCCGGGGTAGTTGTTTGGACTATTGCCAGGTTGAAGAGTCTTTGAGTGACTAGCTTTTTGTTGCTTTGGCTTCCTCTATCACTTTCTTGAGACGATCCAGTTCCTGCGCCGAGATGTCTTCTTTTGACAGATCCAGTAGCGTATTCATGGCCAATGAAGGTGAGTCTTTGAAAAACGTGCGGAGAAGTCGGCGCACGGCCGTGCGGCTGGCTTCTTCATGATCGATTGTGGGTGAATAGAAATATTTGAGATCGCGCTCGGCAACCGAGAGAAACTCTTTGCGCGCCAATTTGTTCATCGTCGCCCGGATCGCTGAATAGCTGGGAGCATCAGGAAGGCGCTGTTCGATGTCTTTGGCGGAGGCTTCGCCGAGCTCATAGACAATGTCCATGATCTGGCGCTCGCGGCGACTGAGCTGATTGAATTTTGGCATAGCGACATTACCCAGCTGAGGTTCGATAATTGGTGCTACTTAAATAGCACTATGCTGCAAAAGTAGCACTTGGGGGCGTAAAGTCAATATGCAAAGCAAAAAATATTGATCAGTGAGTTAGCGTCAAGGGACTCACTTGAGGTCGTTAACTAGAGGGCGGCGCGCAAGGCCTCGATCCGTTTGCGGTTCGCGCCCAGGTCGCTGTAGCCCAGACGTGATGCGGAGCGCACGTGAGTGACGCCGGCAGCCGGATCGTAGAGAAATTCCACATCATCCACATAACCCATCAGGGCCGTGGTGAATTCCACATATAAATAATTGCCATCCTGATTGACGATGTTGGTGCGCTCCATGCCATTCAGGACACCGCGAACTTGTTCCAGTGTCGCTTGCAGTGGCGCGATTCCGTGCGTTTCATCACTCGCGTAACTGGTCACGCAATTCGGAGAGTCCGGGCAAGCGGTCAGACGGCCATCGACTACGCCGATGTCTTGTGGTGGTTCGCCAGCGCAGGCAGAGAGGAATGGCAACATGGACAGTAGTGACTTTTTCATAATTTAACCCCGAAAACCGTGTAGTACGTGTGCAGACTCGATAGCGATCAGCGGTGGTATCAACCCACCACCGTCATGCCCAGCCATTCAGCAAGCAGGGCCGGCTTCTGCGCGCCTTCAATCTCCACTGTGACAATGTGCTTGAGCAAATAGTGCTTGGCTTTTTTCTCCTCGGCACTGGCGAGCTGGAACCTTGCCCGAATCCGGTTGTTAACCTTGACCGGATTGATGAAACGTAGCTTGTCGAAGCCATAGTTAATACCCATGACCGTGTTCTCTAACTTCAGACTGGCCTCAAAGCCCATGGGTACGAGCAAGGACATGGTTAAAAAACCATGCGCGATTGTCGTGCCGAATGGTGTCTGAGCGGCCCGCTCCGGATCCACATGAATGTACTGATGATCACCGGTGGCATCGGCGAACTTGTTGATGCGCTCCTGATCCACCAAGAGCCAGTCTGAAACCCCTACCTCTTTGCCAATGTAGTCGGGTAGTTGTGCAGGATTGATTTTCAAGGTCATGGTGGGTCCTCAACAATAGCCGTGGGTATCCGGCTAGAGCCGGTATCGAAGTCGCAGTATAACCGCGTCCTTAAGAATCCTGCGACTAGGGATACACAGCGGAAGTCCCTATAATAGAGAAAAAGCGGAGTTAAGATGACAACGAAAGACCAGAACCAGTTTGATGTGCTGATTGTCGGCGCGGGCATGGTAGGCGCAACGCTGGCCTGCTTACTGGCAGAAGCACCTGTCAAAGTGGGCCTGTTGGACAAAACTCCCCTGAAGCCGGACGGCATTCCGGAACCCTTTGATGCCCGGGTCAGCGCTCTGACACTGGCTTCACGCAAACTGTTCAATGATCTCGGGCTTTGGCAGCACATCGAGGCGGTGCGCGGTTGTGACTATCAGGATATGCATGTCTGGGATGCTGACGGCACTGGTTCAATTCATTTCTCGAGTAGTGAGATCGGTGAGCCGGCCCTGGGCACTATCGTAGAGAACGGTATTGTACTTGCGGCATTGCATCAGCGTTTGCAGACAATCGCTAACCTGGAAATTCTGCCACCCGAGTCAGTCGACTCATTACTGTCTCTGGATGACGAAGCAGGTAAGCGCATCAGCGTGGCGACAAATACGGGTCAACAGCTCACGACCCGGCTGCTGGTAGCTGCCGATGGCGGCAATTCCAAAATTCGGGAGTTGGCACAATTCAAAACGCGCGAATGGGAGTATGGCCATCAGGCGATAGTCACCACAGTGCGTACTGAAAAACCCCATCAGATGACCGCCTGGCAGCGTTTTATGGACACCGGTCCGCTGGCGTTCCTGCCTTTACAATCTGACAGCATTACGGACGAGCAACATTTTAGTTCGATAGTCTGGTCTACACTGCCGGATCAGGCCGCTGCGTTGATGGAGCTTTCCGATGCAGCGTTCTGCAAAGCGCTGAGCGAAGCATTCGAGGCAACGCTGGGTCCGGTAGAGAGCTGCGCCAAACGCTTCAGCTTTCCGTTACGCCAACGACATGCCATCGATTATGTGCAGCCGGGAATTGCATTGATAGGGGACGCGGCGCATACCATTCATCCACTGGCAGGCCAGGGCGTCAATCTGGGCTTGCTGGATGCCGCGGCACTGGCCAATGAGTTGTCGCGAGGTCTGGCCAGTGGTCGTGCGCCCGGCGATATCACTTTGCTCAAGCGCTATCAGCGAGCTCGTAGTGGCCACAATCTCAGCATGATGTGGCTGATGGAAGGCTTCAAGCACTTGTTTGCCGGCCAAGCACTGTCGGTGCGCTGGCTGCGCAATCTGGGTTTGCATAGTGTCGACAGCATGCCGGTGGTTAAGAACCAGCTAGCCCGCAAGGCAATGGGACTGGACTACACTGGCTAGATCTATGTGGGTGAAATTACCGGCTCCATGGGCAGCCGGATTTGAGCATTCAACTACGCTACTTGTCAGTTACCCACCCAACTTTCCAATCAATCTCTCAACCAAACTCTCAATCAATCTCCCAACCCACTAGCCAGACAACTATCTGACTAGTGATGGCTGTCATTGTATTGGGCATTCATGATGGACTGCACGGTATTGTCGACATGGTTCTTGATTAGACGTTTGACATCCTGATCGTGGACCAGGGCACAGGTTTGCGGCCAGTTCTGATAAGTCACAGCAGCTTTGATGCCGCCGGTATTCTTCAAGCTGACAATACCGTGTAGCTGAGACCAGATCAGCAGGGTGTGATCCACCAACGCTTCTTCGGAGCAAGGCACCTGATACTGATGATAAATCTCCAACACCAACTTGCGCAGCCGGATGATGGATTGGCAGGCGATATCGACCATTTCCGGTGAAGACCACTCCATAGGTAAAGTCGAAGCAAAGAGAATCTGGAATCGAGCTGGCTGTTCTTGGGAAAAATGATAGTAGGCCAGACACATTTCGAGTATGGCAGCTTTTGGATCAGTCGCTTCCTGACATTGAGCTTCGTAGTATTGGTTGAATTCGCTGTAGAGACGCGCCTTGATCGCCAACATGAGCGCATTCTTGTCGGGGAAATGGTTGTACACCGCTGACGGTGAAATACCCACTTCCTTGGCGAGTCTGCGAAGAGATAACTGCTCGGTTTCATTGGCTTCAATGAATTTCATTGCTTCACCAATCAATGCCTCTTTCACATTTCCATGGTGATAAGGTTGCTGATTTTCCTGATCGTCGCTGAACATTGCTAAGCCCTTAGGTTCGGTTTGCCGCTATTCGACTAGTATTGAAAATTAAATCTGACCTGCAGCTGTAAAACATCGTTTTGGTCGTAAAGCGCATACACAGAGTCTGGCGCACTTTTGTAACCGACCCAAAGCAGACCCAGACTCCAGCTGTCAGACCAATCAAAATTGGCCGACAATCTTGTGACTTCACCGACGGCATCCGGAAGTTCATTCCAAACCCCCGAAATTTGCAACCGCTCGTTCATTGCGGTCCAGTAAAAACGCGCACCAAAGCCGGTCTGGTTAGCGTCAGTCCAAAGATTAGCTGTGTGATCTTGGGTGTAAATACTGTCGATTTCGACGCTGAGAAGCAAGTTCTCAAAGCCGCTATACTCCAGACCCAATACCCCTAACCACTGGTCTTTAGTTTCCCAACTGTTATTCATCGCGGCTACGGTCATTAAAGCGGGTCGTAGCGCACGATTCTTGTGAAAACCTGCTTCGGCGAATGCGAGCCACGGCCCTGACACCCGGTTCCCGGCTACGCCGATGGCACGATTGCGTGTAGCCTGAAACAGAAATGCTGGCGGTTGCGACACACCTTGCGCCACAGCAGTCCCGACACCGCTGGGAGTATTATTGTTGAACTCGCCCATCACAATTTGCACATCGCCAAGTGATGACTGCCGCGAAGCACGAAAAAAGATTTCATGTTTCTTGGCGCTATCCAGTATTACTGGTTGTATGCCTGCCTGGCGAAGTGCGATATAAGGGTCGAACTCATCTCGTTCCGGCGCCAGTTGATTGAGCCCGGCTTCCCATGTTGCGACGCCTTCTATTTGCCATTCTCCGACTGGAAAACTGGCCAGTACTGCAGGTACTTGAAGCCGCAAGTCTTCCAGATCCTGTTGGGCAAATGTGAATTGATCCTCGGTGTTCACTAAATCAGTTACGCGCAAATATTCAGCCTGACCCCAGGCAACTATCTGATTGCCAAACTTGAAATAAAGACCGTTGTCAGTCTCATGTTCCAGATAGAAATCACGTACTTGATAACGATTGCGGTGAACGTTAATTTCGGCCGTACTGTAATTGCGCGACTCATAGGCCCGATACACTTCGTCGTGATAAACATTGCCGCTAATGCGGAAATTCCAGTCGTCAGCCAGCTCTTTGTCATATTGCAAAAACAAGCGAGTCTCAATCTTGTTGATACCCGACTCTTGCCTTGCAAACCCGGCGCCGGGATCTTGCAAACCAAAACTGACTTCTTCAATCAACCAGCCCAGTAATCCAATGCCGTCTTGGCTACTGGTTTCTACTTGGACGTCGAGAGGCTCGAAAAAGTTACCTTGAGCGAATGCTTGTTGTGTAAAAAGCATTGCCATGCTGGCCAGTGGCAAGAGGAGTAGTTGCCGAATAGGAGTCACCGGGAGCACGCTGATTAGTTCGGGTTGCTGTTGCGCTGCAGAGATTCAGAAGTAAAAAATTCGTCGTTCAACTCGCTGTCATAGCTCACGTCGTTGAGTTGCAGAATACTGGCATGTTCCTGCCGATCATTGCGTGTGGTGATGGCCTGCAAGCGACCGGTAGTCCAGTAACCCTGAACCTGGTGGACGTCTTCAGCAAGAAAATACTTGATGCGATTGCCACGCAACTCCCAGGCCTGGGCGCGAATCTGGACAAAGTTCTCCTTGCTGATCCAGGCCCGCAAGCGCGAGTAACCTGTCGCTTCTTCAGCTTTTTCGCGAACGCTTGCTTTTGGCACGATGTCGATAACCCAACAATCCTGACCATCGATTTCCTCGGATTCCGAGACGAAACTGTAGTCATACCAGTCCAACTCGATACCGTTGATATCGGCATAGGTAAAGTCACTGCCAAGAAAGGAGTCTGATGTTTCGCTGCTCGCCAAGCGCTTTACTCGTTGCAGGGCGGGTAGATAGAGCCAGGAATCATCATCACGCTCGGCATCAGTCCAGTCGTAATTCAAATAACCAGTGCCGCTAATATCTGCCGGAGCGCTAAAGCGGGTCAGTGTGCGTGTGCTGTCGTCGTAATCCTTGGCATACAGCGTTAACTCACGCGTGCGTTGCCGATCGCGACGATCAATGAGAATCATGGTGTAGTTGGCGGTAACGGTTTCGCCGTCGGCCAGATTGTCGACGCGTTCCATCACTTGTCTGGCATCGAGAGCGGAATTCTGAGCCGAAGTTGTCAGTACTGGCAGGGCAGCAAGCCAAAGCACGCCCAGCACTGAGCGCCGAAGGCTTGAACTGCTAGAAATTACTGTTCTGGTCATCTTGGAAGTGCTCATCCAGTCAGTGATTGCTCATTGTTATTGCTGGGGCGCTGTCTGTCTACCAGATACAGTATAGCTGGCAAGAACACCAGGTCGCCAATCAAAGCCATCGCCATAATTATAGCGCCAAACATTCCAACGTGAATCGTCGTGGTAAATGAACCCAGCGTCAAGACGCTGAAGCCTGCCACCAGAGTTAATGAGCTGAATACAACGGCACGGCCGGATTCGAACATGGCGCGCTGCACGGCTGTGTGGACATCTTCACCCTGACGTTTGTTAATCAGGTAGCGATTCATGACATGAATCGCATCATCAACGGCGATGCCCATAGTCATAGCGAACACAATCACCGAGCTTTGATCAAGGTAGATTCCTAGCCAACCGGCGAAGCTGGCCGCCAACAGTATGGGCAATACACTTGGAATAATGGACAGGAGCCCGTAGCGCACAGAACGAAACAGAATGATAAAGAACAGGCAGATAACGAACAGTGCAGTAAGAAATGACTTCAGCATGCCGTCGGCTGTATAAATGTCCTGCACTGTGTAGAGCACCATGGTGCCAGTTGTCACTGGATTGAGCTCACTGTAGTTGGTGGTCAGATATTCGTTGATGACATCAAGTTCGGTTTGCATGGCAGATGCTGGCAAGTTGATAACAGGCACTACCATGCGTGTATAGCGGTTATCGAAATCTTTGAGGTCTGACAGATCTTCATTGGCACCGCTGCTGTCGTAAAGCAGCAAGTACTGCGCAGTGAGTTCGCGGCTGATTGGTATGTCACGGAAGGCAGGGTCGTCACCATGCAGTGCCATATTGATTTCATGTAAATAGTCGACTAACGAATTGATCTTGCCGAGGTCTTCGTGACTGGATAGCCAATCCTGTATGGTGGCCATCTTGGTCAGGAACTCCGGCTCTTTGATGCCTTCAGGGCTGCCTGAATCAAGAATAATATCCAGCGTCATCATGCCTTTGAACACGTCATCAAAATACTCGATGTCTTGTCGCGTCTGACTGTCTTCCTTGAACAGCGTCACGTAATTATTTTCGATCTCGGCACGCGGCAAGTTCCAGATAATAAATAGCAGCAATAGTGCGCCGGCCACGAGAATTTTGTTGCTATGGGTTTGCACAATGCCGGGTAGATTGGCGACGGCCCGGGTAATCAATCCGCCGCGAATTACTGCGCTGGTGCTGGCAGGCAAGGTTTTCAAGTAACTGAGCATCGCGGGTAACAGTGTTAGCGCGAGCAAGAACAATAATATTGGACCTATGGCTCCAAGCAGCGCGAATTCGCGAATAGGCAAGATGCGGGTTACCGACAGGGCAAGAAAGCCAGCAGAGGTTGTAATGGCAGTGAAAAATGCCGGCTTCCAGATAGTCAGAATTGTGGATCGGGCAGCCTCAACGCTGTCACTGGTGTTCTGGGAGTAATGAAAGAATTCCAGTAGCACATGTACGGTAATGCCGATACCAATGATGATCAGGGTTGGTGCCAATGCAGCGCTGTCTATGGTGGTTTGCGGAATGCCCAGGTAGTACTGCAGTTCGAGCAGCATCAACAAGCCACCACCGATGACAAGCCAGGGGAACAAAGTGGCGGCCCAGGAGCGAAAGCTGAAATACAGTATGGCGATCATCAGCACGGTCATGATGGGTATCAGCAGCGCCGAGTCCTCTGCCGAGACTGTTTCAAAGCGTTCATTCACCAGTGGATAGCCCGAAAGATGCAGTCGATAGGGCTCATCGGCGTCGGCAAACAGCGACTCGGTTTCAATAAAGCTGAACAAGTCCTGAACCAAATCAATCTTGTGCGCAGACGTTTCGCCCCGGTATTCCACCCGGGCGGCAACGCGGGTGTTGCGGAAATCGGGTGTGATCAGCGTATCGATGGCCAGCGGTTCATTGTCCAGAATTGACTTCACCTGAGCTATGGCAGCAGGGTCGCTGCCGAGCGTGGCGATGTCGTCGATCAAATAGTCGGTGCGCAGATCATCGCCATCGGCATGGACGTACTGGAAATTGGTCAGCGAGCGCAGTTGGGTGATGGCCGGGTGGAACTCGAGGAAATCGGAGATCTCCTGCAGGGCATGCAATGCAGGAGTAGTGAAGACATCATTTGTACCGGTCGCTTCGATACCGACCAGCAGATACTCGTTGTCACCAAACAGATCGAGCAGCCGGTCATATTCGGCTAGCGTGGGGTCACCAGCAATGAAATAACGCTCGGTGCTGTTATCAAACGGTAAGGGGCCGCCCGTGAGGAGCAGCAGAGGGATGAGGGCGACAACAGCAGCGACAATGGCTGCGCGCCGGGCCAGCACAAAATTCGCCCAAGCAGCGATAAATCGATCCAACCTGATACTCCCAGGTCCGGGCAAGACCTGTCAGGTTTGCCCTTTATAATTTTTTATTGTTCGGCATTGAGCATAGATGCTCGCAGTAAATAACACCAACTTTGGGGGTAGTCTAAACCTAGATGTGAACTGCGTAAAGATGATATTGGAGATTTTCTATCCAATGCTCTATGGGTAAAAACTTCAAGTAATAGATATTCTTATGAAGATTTCTTAAAGCCAGTCGATAGTATGCATATGTGGCCCCTGAATACAGTCTCAGGGCCTTCATAGCAGTTTGGAGCGGTAGCAACACATGAGCAAGGAATTGAAATTCCCTTTCGACCTGGATCTCAGCTCACTGGATACAGGCAGCATCACCAATATCCTCAACGATATCGAGCATCACCTTCCTTTGATGGAATGTGAAGGCGACGTGTCACAACTCCTCGAAGTGAAAGAGTTCTTCGAAGGCGAGCTGAAACTGTCCCGGCGACTACATTAAATTCACGACGCCATGCGATTCGCCCACGACTTGGGTGATTATCCGCCCTTTAAGCTGACGGCTTCTTGCGCTCGACTTGCCGGATACCGGTGTACTCCCGTCAGACCTTGGTTTATTCTGCCTAACCCGTTCAATAAGAACGGCCATGTGAATGAAATACACTTGGCATTTAATTGGAATAATAAAGGTTATGACTATGAAATCCGTCCTTTCTCTGCTCGCCGCTTGTTTACTTTGCAGCACTGCGACCGCCCAGCTCGACACCGCTGCGCTGGAACGTGCTATGGCCAACCCGGATCGCCCGGCTGCTGACAAAGAGCGGGATGCGTCCCGCCAAGCTCCCGCGGTATTGTCATTCATGGGTGTTGAACCCGGTATGACTGTGCTGGATATCAACGCCTCCGCTGGTTGGTACACTGAAGTCCTGTCCTACGCTGTTGGCTCCAATGGCACAGTCTATATGCAGAATCGTCCAGGTGGGCGTGCTGATGAAGCTGCCAAGGCGCGCGCAGACCGTTTGGATAACGTTGAACAAATCGCTGATATCACAGATGCCCCAGCCGGGTCTGTAGACTTCGCCATTACTGGCCTGAATTTTCACGATTTTCATAATTCGGATCCGGCCCGCGCCCAGGCGATTCTGGCCGATGTAATGAGCGTCCTGAAAACTGGTGGTGTACTGGGTATTCTCGACCACGAGGGTACTCCTGGCGCTGACAATGCGACTTTGCACCGCATCGCTTTTGATGAAGCTGTGAAAGCCGTCCTTCAAAGTGGCTTCGCACTGGTCGGCAGCAGTGAAGTGCTGGACAACCCGGCTGATGACCATACGGTTGGCCCATTTGATGAATCACTCGGACGCAATACCGACCGTATCGTTCTGAAATTCATGAAACTGTAAAAGCTGTACCAACTGCACAAATTGTACAAATAGACAGAAAGACCCCAGAATCGCTTCTCGAGAGTGACACCCAGTCACTCTCGAGAGCATTCGATCTGGCGGCTGTTTCGAATCAGCGCGCGCTACACTACCGTGCTAAAATCTCCCCCGCTTGGCAATATCGTTAGTTGCCTGGCAGCACATTCCCATCCGAAAACCCGAGTAGACTTTGACCAGCCAAGAAGCCACGAATCCGTTTCGTAAATTCGTCTCTGCGTTTCAATACAGTCGCATCGCCTTGCAGATTGTCTGGGACACGCACGCCCTGCTGACGATTGTCATGGCGCTTAGCACGCTTGCTGCCGGCGTGCTGCCAGCGGCCATTGCATCGATTGGCGGTTTGTTCGTTGATGCAGTGGCGACTGCAATTCAGGCCGATGGCGTACAAGCTGAGCAGGCGCGCGGCGATGTTTTGCGTTATGTGCTGATTGAAGCGGGACTTGTTGTGCTAATGACTGGCGCGCAAAAACTCAATACGGTGTGCCAGTCCATTCTCCGCGTCCTGCTCGGCAACAAGATCAATGTCATGATTCTAGAAAAGGCTCTTACTCTCGAGCTGGCGCATTTCGAGGATTCCGAATACTACGACAAACTGGTCCGTGCCAGACGCGAGGCTTCAAGTCGCCCGCTGAGTCTTGTTATCAAGACATTCGATCTGGGCCGGGACGTCATCGCGTTGATTACTATTGGCTTGTTCTTGTGGCAATTCTCACCTTACGCGGTCTTGTTGCTGGCTTTCGCCGGCGTTCCTGCGTTTATAGCTGAAGCCAAATTTTCTGGCGAAGCGTTTCGTATTCATCGTCGTCGTTCCGCCGAGCGGCGAATGCAGATATATCTGGAAATGGTATTAACCCGTGAAGACGGTGTGAAAGAAGTGAAGCTGTTGCAACTGGGCAAGATGTTTCTGCAGCGTTATGTCGATATTTTTCGCAACATCTATCAGGAAGATCGCAATCTGGTGCTACGGCGTGGGGCCTGGGGTTACGTATTGGGCCTGCTAGCTAGCGCCGCGTTCTATTTTGCTTATGGTTGGGTTGGCTTTGCCGCAATCGGTGGCGCTATCACTATTGGTCAAATGACCATGTACATCGCGCAATTTCGGTTGGGGCAGAATGCTGTCACCAACAGTCTTACGGCCGTGAACGGCATGTATGAAGACAATCTGTATCTGTCCAATCTCACTGAGTATCTCGATCATAAAGTACCGGAACAAACCGGTGATAAAACCGCTGGTCCTGAGCCAACTGATGGCATCCGCTTCGAGCACGTGAGTTTTCATTACCCGGGCAGTGATATTCCTGCGCTGAAAGATATCAACTTGCATATCCGCTCCGGAGAAAGTCTGGCCATTGTCGGTGAAAACGGGAGTGGTAAAACTACGCTCATCAAGTTACTGACTCGGCTTTACCGACCCACAGAAGGCCGCATTACTCTGGAAGGCATGGATCTGGGCGATTGGGATATCGATGTCTTGCGCGAAAAGATTGGTGTTATCTTTCAGGACTTCGCCCGTTATCAACTGTTAGTGGGTGAGAATATCGGGATTGGCGATGTGAAAGAAATTGCCCGCGAGGATCTAGTCGAAGAGGCCGCACGCAAAGGCATGGCCGATGAGTTCGTCAAAGACCTGCCCGATGCCTATAACACTCAGCTGGGCACCTGGTTCAAGAACGGCAAGGAATTATCTGGCGGACAATGGCAAAAGATTGCTCTGGCTCGGGCGTTCATGCGCAGCAAAGCCGATGTGTTGATACTTGACGAGCCAACGGCGGCAATCGATGCGCGAGCTGAAGCCGATATCTTCTCCCACTTTCGTGATCTGACGGCAAATCGCATTTCAATCATAATTTCCCACCGCTTCTCAACGGTGCGTATGGCCGACCATATTATCGTATTGGAAAAGGCAGAGATTCAGGAGCGCGGCAGCCACGAGGAATTATTGGCAGCTGACGGACAATATGCCACGCTGTTCAACCTGCAGGCGCAGGGGTACCAATAGCTTGGCTACACCACTGTTTTATTTTCTGGTTGCACTCTTAACGGCATTTGTTGCCACTTTACCTTTCGGGCCAATTAATCTTACCGTTGTAAAAACCACCGTCGACCATCACCGGGCAGCCGCATTAAAGGTATCGTTCGGTGCATCGCTGGTAGAAACCGTTCAGGCCTGGATTGCTATTTACTTTGGTTTGTTTATTAGCCGGTTTCTTGCCGACCATGCCAGTGTCAATTTACTTATCGCGGCGGCTTTTATTGGTCTGGCAATCTACGTTTACATACACGACTCACACCCATCGTTGGCCAATAACAATGTTGCGAATCCATCGTTCATTAAACGTGGCTTGTTTGTCGCCACGATTAATCCACAGGCGATTCCGTTCTGGGTGTTTGCAGTGGCTACGATCAGCCAGAATCTTGGGTTCGATTATGTTGGCGGGTATCTGGTGCTGTTTCTGCTGGGTGTGTTCTTAGGAAAAATGCTGGCGTTATATGGCTTTGTGATTGCCAGTGACTATCTCAAGAGCCATCTTGATGAGAGTAGCCGGGCGGTGAATCACTTGCTCGCGGCAGTGCTATTCATTATTGGTCTGATACAGATCTGGCGCTTTCTTAACGCCTGAGTACTGGTCTTTAAAAGCACTGGTCTTAAAATTGCTTCAGTCTTTTAGAACAGCTTCCTGCAAGCCCCTGACACTGTTGCTTACCAGTATGCGTGTTGACTTGCGCAGATCTTCTCGCGTCAACACAGCTTCCGTGGCTGCGCCGGTGTCCAGCAGCTGTTGCCGATAGGCACCGGGCAATAATCCGCAATGCAAGGCTGGCGTGTACAGCTCGCCGCCAATCTCCAAATATAAATTATAGATAGTGGTCTCGGTTAGCTGGCCATTGCCATTGTAGAGAATCACGTCATCACAATCTGCCGCTTGTTGCCGTAACCGCTGATAGGTCTCGCGCCGGGTTGTTTTGTACTGCAGGAATTTATCCCGGGCATCTACCGGAGTTGCTGCCATTTTCAAGACGACGTTTGCCTGTGGTTCCGGTAATGCCATGGTCTCGAGAGTGATCTCGCCGCTGAAGGCGACCAGCATGCGAACACGGCACGCCTCAGCGCTAGTCAGATTAGCCAATGCAGCATCTAACTGCCTTGGTTGCAGTGGAATGCCGAAATAGGCAGCAGCGTCCAATACGCGCGCTACATGATATGCACGGCGCGCGATGCCAGAGTCTGGATCAAAGCGCATGGTTTCAATGAGGCTGAAGTCTTGCAAGTCCGGGCTTAGCACTCGGGCTTTGAGTAGTGTTTCCTGCCATTCGCTTTCAATGTCCGAGTCCCAGACAATCCCGCCACCAATTCCATACTCGGCACTGAATGTACGCCGATCAAGAGTCAGGGTCCTGATTGCGACATTGAAGCGCATACTGCCATCGCTGCGCACTACTCCGATGGCGCCGGTATAAACGCCGCGCGGGCCGGGTTCAAGGTGCTTGATGATGGACATCGTATTGGCCTTGGGTGCGCCGGTGATCGAGGCGCAGGGAAACAAGGCAGTAAACAAATCGCACAGGGAGGCTTGGGTCTGAGCGCTTATTGTCGAGACCTGTTGCCAAACGGTAGGCAGCTCGACAATATTGAACAGACGTTCTTTTTTAACAGTGCCGGGAACGGCAATCTTGCCAAGATCGTTGCGAACCATATCGGTAATCATCAGATTCTCGGCACGTTCCTTCTCCGACGTTAATAGTTCGTCGTGCAGTTGGCGATCCAACTCGGGTGTCTTGCCTCTCGGCCGCGTGCCTTTCATCGGTTCCATGATGATCTGGCCGTCTGTCAGTGAGAAGAATAATTCTGGAGAGACACTGCACAGACTGAGATCCTGCCATTGAATGAAGGCAGCCAATTCGGACGGCTGCGCCGCATATAGCCCGGCGAAAACTTGCTCAGGGTCCAGATCGGTATGCCCTAGCAGATGCTGTGTGTAGTTGACCTGATAAGTATCCCCGTTGCGCAGGTGTTCACGAATCTGCAGCAATGCTTTCTCGTAATCCTGCCGACCTTGTTGCGGCGCCAGAGGCAAGTCCAGTCCATGCAAGGGCGGCGCTGGCAATTCGGCGGCCTCGCTGTGTGAGAATAGTCCGAACAACAACAGGGGAATGCGTGAGGGATGGCATTGCAGCGAATTATCAAAAGCTGGCGCTGCCTCATAGGCAACATAGCCAATAGCCGTCAGGCCTTCGGCCGCCGCGGCTTCAATATGTGCCAGTGCCGGTTTGACTTGCGCCAATGTCGTGGCGACCACTACTTCGCTGGGATCGCGGAAGCGCCGCCAGCCATTACCTTGCTTGTTACGAACTAGGGCATTGAATTCACTCATCCTGGGCACCGCAAACCAAAGTTAATGGGCGCTGTATCGCGTTGCGGCGTGAATTTTCGTGATTCGATATACATGGTTGTTTAACTTAGCTAGAGTACACCTATGAGTTACTACCCTGCCGCAATACGCATCCGGAAGTCGCATGGATCGTGATCCACAATCAGGAAAAAAGCCACCGCAGTCGAATGCCAGCAAGGTGACAGAGAGCAAAGAAGTACTTGCGAGTCTGTTACGTCCGATTGCGCGTTCGCGCACACGATTGCTGGTCTGCTTTCTTACTCTGCCAGTCTATATGATTGCCGTGTGGATACTACTCAACAATCAGCGCAGTGTGGATTCGTTCATGTTCATCTATATGGGTGTCTGGTCGGCCTTTGCCATCGATATGGCGCGCCGACGTTGTCCGCAGTGTGGTGAACAATTTTTCGTTAAATACATTCTACTGAATTTGCGCACCCATCGCTGTGTTCATTGCAGTTTGAGTTACGATACGCTGCGCAGTGAAGAGGATGAGGACAAGATGAAATTCTGAACCTTTAGGATTTCACGCGAAGAATGCGCCACAGTTCCATGAGTCGCGGTGGCTGACCGGTGCGCAAAACTCCCTGTCGAAAAACTTTACCCGAGCCCCACAGAATAAGCGCGATACTTAGCAGCAGCACTACGGTTGTGCCAACCACATCCAGCATTGGCGGATTCGCAGCGGCGCGATTCATCATCAGGTAAGGCGTGAACAGTGGGAAGTATGACAGTACACGAACAATGCCGTTATTCGGATCCATGATGACAAAGGCCATCATTGCCAGCGGGACTACTTGTATCAAAATCATCGGCATCATCATGGCCTGTGCTTCTTTTAGGGAAGTACACAAACTGCCTATGGCCAGAAACATACCCGAGTACAACGCATAGCCAGCAAAATAATAGAACACAAACCACGGGATGAGTTCAGAGCCGAGCATGACATCCAGCACGCTGCTGATAAACTCGGTCGTCGCGTTGTCGTAGAAACTGATAAAGGCAAAGAGTGACAGTAGCCAGACGGCGATTGTGGTCAAGCCAGTCAATCCGATACCGAACAACTTGCCCATCATCAACTCATCGGCAGTCACCGAAGCCAGTAACACTTCAATAATGCGATTCGATTTCTCTTCGATGGTATTGCTGAGCAGGTACTGTACGTTCTGCATGAGCGACACGAACATCAGATAGACGAAGGCCATCGGCGCATACTGGCGAATGGTATCTGCCATGCTGACGGTTTCCTCGCCGGCAGCTGCACTCGGGTCGAGCCGGCTCATTGGCAGCCGCGTACGTTGCACGTTGCGCACGGCCTGACTATCCAGGCCCAGACTCTGATATTCCTGCTGCCGAATCGCCGAATTGATACTGCTGCTGATAGCATCGGGCAGGCGCGAGTCAGTCAGGTTTCTGGCCCAATATTGCACGCCACTGAGATTGCCCGGTGCTTCTGGCATTGTGCCGGGTCGAGTGATGTCCTGATCCACCTCAGCCGGTATCAAAATCAAGGCGAACAGGTCACGCGGATTGTTATCGACAAGTATTTGTTGCTGCCCTGTGAGATAAGGGCGCAGTTGACTCACAATAGTCTCAGGGTCAGCTGTGGCATCGATTCCGTCGGGTAAGTCGGCGGCCACGAACAGGCTGTCCGGGCGTTCGAAAGGCGGCGCATCAGCATCGAGATATGGCCCCGCCATCAGCAAGGCATAGTCCAGCCCGCCACTGTTGATCCATTCATCCAGTGCCGCGACCTGATCGGCGTCCACGTCGTCGATGAATTGATCAGCGGCATTTTCTGCATTGGCGGCAGTGGCTTCCAGATCAGTTTCCTTGCGGTGTTCCAGCAAATAATCGACGAAAGCCTGCAAGATGCGGCGCTGATGCTCGCGCCCGATGGCGGTGGCGACAGCGTCTTCGTACTGGCCGCTTTGATCGACCAATACGTAGTAGCGCACTGGAGTGGCTTCTTCCAGTGCGCTCTGCAAAAAAATCATGCCGCCAATCACCAGGGGAAAGATCAGAATCGTGAGCCAGAAACCCTTGGTCTTCACATGTTCCAGATATTCACGCATGGCGATGAGGCGAATCATATTCATGCGCGCGCCGCCTCGCCGGTCAGGCTTAGCTCGTGTTGGCCAACCAGGTCGACAAACACATCGTGCAGGCTGGGTTCAAGGAACTCAAACTTGACTAGCTGAATATCATTGTCGAAACAGGCTTTGAGCAAGTGTTGCGGATTGGCCTGTTCGTCTATGGTGATTTGCCACTGTTGGGCGGCGCTGCCCGCCTCGGCCAGGACTTCAACCTGGCGCACTTGGGTAAGTTGATTCAATACCCGGGCGTCGCCATCGGTTTCAATCAATACACGGCGCGGCAGCGATGCCTTGGCGGACTGCACAGTGCCATCAAAAATCTTGTGGCCGCGGGCAATCAGAAGAATATGATCGCAGAGCCGCTCGGCATGTTGCATCACATGAGTGGAAAAAATGATGGTCTTGCCGCGTGCGGCCAGATCCTGAATCAGGGTTTCGAGGACTGCCTGATTGACCGGGTCGAGACCGGAGAACGGCTCGTCGAGAATAATCAGTTCCGGATCATGGGCGACCGCTGCCAGCACCTGCACTTTTTGGCCCATGCCCTTGGACAAGGATTCCACCTTGTTGTCAGCAAAGTCTTTCAGCCCATATTGCTCCAGCAATGCCAATGCGCGCTGTTTGGCGGCGGCCTTGGGCATGCCCTTGAGCATGGCGAAATACTGTATCACCGCCCAGGCTTTCATTTTCTTGTACAAGCCTTTCTCTTCGGGCAGGTAGCCAATACGCTCACGCACGTCCAGGGCGGAGGACGCCCCCAGAATGCTGATCTCGCCGCTTGTGGGCTTGATGATATCCAGCACCATGCGCAACGTGGTGGTCTTCCCGGCGCCATTAGGGCCTAAAAAGCCATAGATCGCCCCCTGAGGAATACTCAGGCTGATATCGTCCACGGCTGTGAAATCGCCGAATTGTTTGCGGACATGGGTTAGTTGCAGGGCACTTGCTGGCATGAACTTGCCTTGGTAATGATCTGCCCGGGAGTATCGCAAAATGCGAGCGTGGGGGACAGAAACAAAGCTGAATCAATGCAGAGACAAAAAAGGCGACTCAATGAGTCGCCTTTGGTTTGTCGTGTGGTTTGTATTGCTTGTGGAGAACGCTGTGCGCTGTCTGGCGCAAGCGCCAGACACACCGTGTCGATCAAGCCTGTTCGAGAAAGGTGTCGATCTGTTCGGCGGCCAGTCGGCCTTCGTTAATGGCATGGACTACAAGGGACTGGCCTTTGCGGCAGTCGCCGGCAGCAAAGACTTTCTCATTCGAAGTACGGAAGTCTTTGAACTCAGCCTTGTAGTTGGAGCGTTGGTCCAGGTCCAGCTCAAGAGGCTGGCTGACATAGTGCTCAGGACCAAGAAAGCCCATGGAGAGCAGGATCAAATCCGCTGGCCAGAATTTCACAGTGCCAGGGACTTCCTGAAACTTGTCGTCAACTTCAACAGTGTTGATGCCGAGTAGTTTGCCGCTATCGTCGCGGACAAATTCCTTGCCAGAAATCGAATAGACACGTGGGTCCTGCCCATCGCGCGCGGTAGCTTCCTCGTGACCGTAGTCGACCCGATAGATCTTCGGCCACAGCGGCCAGGGATTGTCAGCAGCACGGTCTGCCGGTGGACGCGGCATGATTTCGAAATTGACCAGTGACTTGCAGCCATGACGCAGTGAAGTACCAATACAGTCAGTACCGGTATCACCACCACCGATGACGATGACATTCTTGTCTTTCGCCGTCAGGTAGTTGCCATCTTCGAGATTGGAATCGAGCAGGCTCTTGGTGTTCTTGGTCAAAAACTCCATGGCGAAGTGGATGCCCTCACCTTCGCGATTCGGTATTGGCAGATCACGCGGGGTTGTTGCTCCGGTGGTCAGCAGCAAGGCATCGTTGTCAGCCATCAGTGTGTCGACGGCCACAGCGTTGTCGCCAGTACCGCCAACGTCGGCGTTAACTACAAACTTGACGCCTTCTTCGCGCAGCAAATTAACGCGGCGGTCTACTACGTCTTTTTCCAGCTTCATGTTTGGAATGCCATACATCAACAATCCGCCGATGCGATCGGCGCGCTCATAGACGGTGACTTCATGACCATGGTGATTGAGTTGCGCAGCGGCAGCCAGACCGGCAGGGCCGGAACCAACGATGGCGACTTTCTTGCCGGTGCGTACCTCGGGAGGCTCGGCCACTACCCAGCCTTCGGCAAAGCCGCGGTCAGCAATAGCGAATTCGATGTTCTTGATGGTCACGGCTGGTTCGTTAATGCCGAGCACGCAAGAGCCTTCACACGGAGCAGGACAGACACGACCTGTGAATTCCGGGAAGTTGTTAGTCTTGTGCAAACGCTCAAGCGCGTCTTTCCAGCGACCTTTGTAGACCAGATCGTTCCATTCCGGAATCAGATTGTAGACCGGGCAACCGTCTCCAGACTGGCAGAATGGTACGCCACAATCCATGCAACGTGCACCTTGCGTCTGCAGGTGATCTTCCCGGTGATCGGTATAAATTTCCTTGAAATCGACTAGCCTCTCCATCGCATCGCGATAGGGGGCCACTTCGCGTTTAAACTCTTTAAATCCTGTTGGCTTTCCCATTGGTGTTCCTAGGTACTGCGTTTAATTATTACTGGGCTGAATCAAGCGGCTGTATTGGCAGCAGCTTGCTCCGCCAGCACACGCTTATAGTCTGTAGGCATCACTTTCACGAATTGCGAAAGTGAATTCTCCCAGTTATCCAGAATTGATTTGGCAACTGGCGACTGCGTGTAACCAAAGTGCTTGCTGATCAGCTCTTTCAGTTCCAGGATATCCTGGCCTGCGCTGACAGCTTCGAGTTCGAATGTCTCCATGTTGCATTGCTTGGCAAAATCGTCATCCGGATTCCACACATAAGCGACACCGCCACTCATACCGGCACCGAAGTTACGTCCGGTCTTGCCGAGAACGACAACGCGTCCGCCAGTCATGTATTCGCAACCATGATCGCCAATGCCTTCGACAACGGCAGAGGCGCCGCTGTTACGAACGGCAAAGCGCTCAGCCACGATACCGCGAATATAGGCTTCACCGCTGGTGGCGCCGTAGAGATTGACGTTACCGGCGATGACATTGTCTTCGGCTGCAAAGGTACTTTCCTTCGGCGGATAGATAATGATCTTGCCGCCAGACAGGCCTTTACCGACATAGTCGTTGGCATCGCCTTCGACAGTCAGAGTAATACCCTTGGCTAACCAGGCGCCGAGAGACTGCCCTGCTGAACCGTTCAACTTGATGTTGATGGTGTCCTCAGGAAGCATCTCCTCTTTGTAACGTTTGGCGACTTCGTTGGATAACATGGTGCCAACAACACGATTGATGTTGATGACTTCGTGCTCGATAAATACTTTTTCGCCTTTCAGCAGCGCGGGCTGGGCCAGGCGGATCAAGGCATTGTCCAGCGCCTTGTCGAGTCCGTGATCCTGATCCTGAGTCTTGTAGAACTCAGTACCTTCGAAGATCACTTTGGCGGGCGCGAGAATACCGCTGAGGTCGAGGCCTTTTGCCTTCCAGTGGTTCAGCGCCTTGTCAGAATCCAGCAAGTCGACACGACCCACCATCTCGTTGACAGTGCGCAGGCCGAGTTGCGCCATGATTTCGCGCATTTCTTCAGCCACCATGAACAAATAGTTCACAACGTGCTCGGGCTTGCCTTTGAATTTCTTGCGCAGTTCCGGATCTTGCGTCGCAATGCCTACCGGGCATGTATTCAAGTGACACTTGCGCATCATGATGCAGCCCAGCGTAATCAGCGGCGCAGTGGCAAAACCATATTCTTCGGCACCTAACAGCGCAGCAATGGCGATATCGCGACCAGTCTTGAGCTGTCCATCTGTTTGCAGAACGACTCGTGAGCGCAGATTGTTCATAACAAGCGTCTGGTGGGTCTCTGCTACACCCAGTTCCCAGGGTAGACCTGCGTGCTTGATCGAAGTCAGTGGTGAGGCACCGGTACCGCCGTCATGACCCGCAATAACCAGGTGGTCAGTTTTGGCTTTGGTCACACCAGCCGCGATCGTGCCGACGCCAACTTCGGAAACCAGCTTGACGCTGATGCGCGCTTCACGATTGGCATTCTTCAAATCGTGAATAAGCTGGGCAATATCTTCAATCGAATAAATATCATGGTGTGGCGGTGGGCTAATCAAGCCAACGCCGGGAGTCGAGTGACGAATACGAGCGATCTGTGCATCGACCTTGCCACCGGGTAGCTCGCCGCCTTCACCAGGCTTCGCGCCTTGGGCAATCTTGATCTGTAATTCGTCGGCGTTGGTCAAATACCACGCGGTAACTCCAAAACGACCGGACGCGACTTGCTTGATCGCAGAACGCTTGGAATCGCCATTGGGCATCGGATTGAAACGTGCAGGATCTTCACCACCCTCACCGGTATTTGATTTGCCGCCGAGTCGATTCATGGCAACGGCCAATGATTCGTGGCTCTCTTGCGAGATCGAACCGAAGCTCATGGCACCAGTTGCGAAGCGCTTGACGATTTCACTGGCCGGTTCAACTTCATTGATGTCGATGGCGGTGACATTGTCGGTATTGAATTTCAGTAGCCCACGGAAAGTACACTGACGTGTGCTTTCCTCGTTCGCAAATTTCGCAAACGTCTTATAGGCATCGCCGTTGTTGGTGCGCGCGGCGTTCTGCAAATTGAAAATCGTGTTGGGATTCCACATGTGGGAATCGCCGCCAGTACGCCAGTGGAAATCACCGGGGTTGTTCAGCACAGGAATGCGATCACTGGCATCTTTTGGAAAGCCAATACTGTGGCGGCGTCGTGATTCTTCAACCAGTACGTCGAAGTCAACGCCCTGCACACGGCTGGCCGTGCCAACAAAGCAACGCTTGACGATATCTTCGGCAAGTCCGACGGCTTCAAAGATTTGCGCGCCGCGGTAAGAAGCCAATGTGGAAATACCCATCTTGGCCATGACTTTCAGCATGCCCTTGGCAACGCCTTTTTTGTAGGCAGCAACTAAAGAATCTTCTGTTGGATAGGCATCACCTAACAGGCCTTCCTTGTTTGCTTGCCACAAAGCCTGGAATGCCAGATAGGGGTTGATGGCATCGGCGCCATAACCACTAAGCAAACAATGATGGTGTACTTCGCGCGCTTCACCTGTCTCAACGATAATGCCGATCTGGGTGCGCTGATGCTTCTTGACCAAATGATGGTGGACAGCACCACAGGCAACCAGTGCGCTGAGTGGCACTTGATCTTGTGAAGTGGCACGGTCAGAAAGCACAATGAACGAGTAGCCTTCACTGATAGCAGCGGTGGCCTCGTCGCAGATGCGATCAAGAGCGGCCATATAGCCATTGTCTTCATCGCGTGAGAATGTGATATCGATTACCTTGGAACGCATGTCCCGATAATCCATGTCCTTGATAGTAGTCAGTTCCTGATTGGACAGGATCGGGTGATCCAGACTCAAGCGTCGGCACTGCCCCGGGCTGGTTTCCAGCAAATTACCTTCTGGCCCAAGGAACACACGCAAGGACATGACAACCTCTTCCCGGATCGAATCGATCGGCGGGTTGGTGATCTGCGCGAACAATTGCTTGAAGTAGTCATAGATCATCCGTGGCTTGTCGGACAGACAGGCCAGGGCAGAGTCATTACCCATGGAGCCCAGTGGGTCGCGGGATTCGGTGACCAAAGGCATCAACATGAATTGCATGGTTTCGGTGGTGTAGCCGAATGCCTGCATGCGATGCAGTGTGTCGTCACTGTCCAGAGAATGCGCGGCGCTGCCGGCAGCAATCTGGTCCAGTGTCACTTTTTGTTCTGACAGCCACTCGCCGTAGGGGCGTTTGCTGCAGATGTCGTCCTTGAGTTCGCTGTCTGAAATCACGCGGCCCTGTTCGAAATCGATCAGGAACATTTTGCCTGGCTGCAGACGGCCTTTGTGCTTGACGTTGGATGGGTCGACTTTTAATACACCTACTTCGGAAGCCATTATCACTTTGTCGTCATGGGTGACGTAGTAACGGCTTGGACGAAGACCGTTTCGGTCCAGACAGGCGCCGATATAGTGACCATCAGAGAATACGATAGAGGCAGGACCATCCCATGGCTCCATCAATGCCGAATGGAATTCGTAAAAGTCTTTCTTGGTCTGATCCATATTGGTATCAGATTGCCAGGCTTCCGGAATCATCATCATTACTGCTTCTTGCAGTGAGCGACCGGACAGCAGCATGAATTCGAGTACGGCATCGAAAGTACCGGAGTCGGAACAGTCGTTGTCGATGACCGGGAAGATCTCGTTGAGTTTGTCGCCGAACACGTCGGTCTGAACTTTACCTTCACGTGCGACCATCCAGTTCACGTTGCCGCGCAGAGTATTGATCTCTCCGTTGTGGCTCATGAAGCGATTCGGCTGCGCGCGGTCCCAGGAAGGGAAGGTGTTGGTGCTGAATCGTGAGTGCACCATTGCCAGATGCGTTTCAAAGCTCTGGTTAGACAGGTCCAGATAAAAAGGGAACAACTGACCCGGTGTCAGCATACCTTTATAGACAATAACCTTGGTGGACAGGCTGCAAGCATAAACCTGCTTGGCTTCCTTCAGATTCTTGTCATTGCGCAGCTTGTGCGAGAAGCGCTTGCGAATAATGTACAGCTTGCGCTCAAATTCTTCGCGAGTCAGGCTGTCTTCAGCTGTGATAAACAGTTGTTCGATCGTTGGCTGTGCCATTCTTGCGGCAGGGCCAACGTCGGCGCCATCGGCGTCGACAGGCACGTCACGCCAACCAACCAGTGTCTGGCCTTCCTCGGCGACGATATCGCTGACAACCTGTTTGCAATGTGCCAACTCATCTTTATCGGTTGGCAGAAAAATATTGCCGACGGCGTATTTACCCGCCTCGGGAAGTTCAGCACCCAATTCTTCACTGGCGATCTTTTGGAAGAAGCTGTGCGGCAGCGCCATCAGGATGCCGGCACCATCACCGGTGTTGGCTTCAAAGCCACAGCCACCGCGGTGATCCATGCGTGAATTCAGGTGATAGGCATCCAGCATAATTTGGTGACTGGGCTGCCCTTTAATATTGGCAACAAATCCAACACCGCAAGAATCCTTTTCATTGGCGGGATCATAAAGTCCTGTTTTTTCCGGATAACCGAATTTCAGGGGCTGCTGACTCACATCACTCATATCAGAATTATTCTCTCAATTGACTACGCAGTTATTTTCTTTCTCCGCCACATTCCACCCGCGGATGGCTGCGCCTCTCGGGTGGATGAGCTTATTTGCTGCTGAGTATGTCCGGATTGGGCACGGCGAATTGTATATCCCCTGTCGAGGTAGCGCCGTCCGGGCCCGTCGGAAAGGGCCGGTCAAAATAACATCACGGCAAAATATGTCAAGGTTCTCAGATACTTCCGAAATGCTGGGAAGCCCTAGAAATAAGGTATTTCGGGGCATTGGAGATTGCGCCCTTTTGAAAAATAGGTAACACATTGTCAAGTTACTTGACGGCTAGATTGTGAGCGATAAGTAGTCAGATATCTGGTGTGTCGCTGGTAACTGGTGAGGCCTCTTCGATTTTCATTCTCGCGATGACGGGATTTCGCACTGGGTCAGGAGCATGTGCTAGCCCGGCTGCTTGCACCCCTCCAGGGTGCCCTCCCTTCGTCGGAAGCCCAGAATACGGTCTTCCTCGGTCAGTCGGTGCGGCGCTTTGACGCCGGCCTATCCCATACCCCTGCCCCAGCGCTCGCAGTTCCCATTGACCTTCGTGCATCCCAACTGAAAGATTTGTTGGTTTCGGATTTCGGATTTCGGATTTCGGGTTTCGGGTTTTTCTGGATATTTATCGAGGTTGGGTGACGTACAGATTTCGCTAATGCTTGTTCGTGCTGCGGGCCATCTACACAAGTCACGTCAGAGGCGCACGCCGAACGCAGCAAAAAGACCGTCTTTTGGGCTTTTTGCGGAGAGAGGGCAGCCTGGAAGGCCGGCGCCAGTGGCTTGCGTAGATGGCCCGTAGTGCGACTCGAGGCCACAACAAGCAAAGGTTAAGTGCTGTTGCAGTGAGCTAACCAAGTCTGCACTGCCGCTGAGAAAGAAAAACCTTACTTTATCTTGCCGCCAAGAAACGCTTGCTGCATTCGGATTCCAAGAACCCTCACAAACCGTGTAGAATCACTGGCTTCAATCAGATCAACGCAGTTTGCACTACTTTGGCCGACGCCTCCTCACACACGCCGATGATGCAGCAGTTTTTGCGCATCAAGGCCCAGCATCCAGATGACCTGCTGTTCTATCGCATGGGAGATTTCTACGAACTCTTCTTTGACGATGCCAGACGCGCAGCCGACATCCTCGACATCACGCTGACCGCCAGAGGCAAGTCCAACGGCGAACCTATTCCGATGTGCGGTATTCCGTTTCATGCTGTCGATCGCTATCTGGTCAAGCTGGTCGAGGCTGGTGTCTCAGTCGCCATTTGTGAACAAATTGGTGATCCGGCGACCAGCAAGGGGCCAGTCGAGCGTCAGGTCGTGCGCGTTATTACACCCGGCACAGTCAGTGACGAAGCCCTGCTCGATGCCCGGCGTGATAATTCCCTGCTGGCGATTGCCCAGACTGAATCTGATGATCCCGCGCAGCCGCTCTATGGTTTGGCGCTGATGAATATCAGCAGCGGCCGATTGGTATTGAATGAAGTGCAAGGCCTGCTCGCCCTGCAGACTGAAATCGAACGTCTTAAGCCAGCTGAGATTCTCATCGATAGCGAAGCGACTACGCTGCGCGAACACATCGTGCACAGCGCGATCCGCAAGCAGCCACCGTGGGAATACGATCTCGACAATGCGCGCAAGATTCTCAACGAACATTTCGGCACCCGCGATCTTTCCGCTTTTGATTGCGATGACATGGATTGCGCTCTGCGTGCCGCCGGCTGCGTATTCCAGTATGCCCGCGAAACGCAAAAATCTGACCTTCCCCATATACAGAGTATGCGCGTTGAGCGACTGACTGACAGCGTTATCCTCGATGCAGCCAGTCGGCGCAATCTGGAATTGGACGTCAATCTGGCCGGCGGTCGTGACAACACGCTGGTTTCCGTTCTTGATCGCAGTGCCACCGCCATGGGCAGTCGCCTGTTATCGCGCTGGCTCAATCGCCCACTGCGTGACCGTCAGGAGCTGGGCAAGCGCCAGCAAATTGTCAGCGCCCTGATCGACGAGTTTCATTTCGAAGCGCTGGCCGACGTGCTCGGCAATATTGGCGATCTCGAACGTATTTTAGCGCGCCTGGGACTGCGCTCGGCACGCCCCAGAGATCTGGCCCGGCTGCGCGATGGTTTGTGTTTGTTGCCCGACTTGCATCAGCGTCTGGCTAGTATCGATTCGCCGCCACTGGCAGCGCTGGCCAAGACGATTAGTGAATTTCCCGAACAAGCTGAACTACTGACCCGCGCCATCGAAGAGAATCCCCCTGTGGTGATTCGCGAAGGCGGCGTCATCGCCACCGGATTCGATGAAGAGCTGGACGAGCTGCGCAATCTCAGCAGCAATGCCGGTGACTATCTGGTAGATCTGGAACAGCGCGAAAAGGCACGGACAGGCTCCAGCACGCTCAAGGTGGGTTATAACCGCGTGCACGGCTATTACATTGAAATCAGTAAAGGTCAGGCTGGCGGTGAACTGCCAGCGGAATATATTCGGCGCCAGACCTTGAAGAATGCCGAACGTTTTATCACGCCGGAACTCAAGGAATTCGAAGACAAGGTGCTCAGCGCCAAGAGCAAGGCACTGGCCCGGGAAAAAGCGCTCTACGATGAATTGCTGGAAGCATTGGCTGCCCAACTCAGTGCATTGATTGCCAGCGCCGATGCCATCGCGCAGCTTGATGTGCTGAATACCTTTGCCGAGCGTGCCGTCAATCTGGATTACTGCCGCCCCCAGTTGAGCGCCGAACCCGGTATCCGCATTGATCAGGGCCGTCATCCGGTCGTTGAGACTGTGACCGAAGCGACGTTTGTCGCCAATGGCCTGGACCTGGATGAGACGCAGAAAATGCTGATCATTACTGGCCCCAACATGGGCGGTAAGTCCACCTACATGCGGCAAACCGCGCTGATCGTTCTCCTGGCGCTGACCGGCAGTTATGTCCCCGCTCAGGCGGCCACAATAGGCCCGATAGATCGTATTTTCACGCGCATCGGGTCTTCCGATGATCTGGCGGGCGGGCGCTCTACCTTCATGGTTGAGATGACCGAAACCGCGAACATCTTGCACAATGCCACACAGGAAAGTCTGGTGTTAATGGACGAGATTGGCCGCGGCACCAGTACTTTCGATGGCCTGTCATTGGCCTGGGCATCGGCGGTGTTTATCGCTGAGAATCTCAAGGCCTATACCCTGTTTGCCACCCACTATTTCGAGTTGACGGTACTACCTGAGTCGATTGCCGGCATGTGTAACGTGCATCTGGATGCCGTGGAACATGACAACGGCATCGTCTTCTTGCACGCCGTCAAGCCCGGCCCCGCCAACCAGAGTTACGGGCTGCAGGTTGCCCAGCTGGCCGGGATACCGCCAGGCGTAATTGACCAGGCCCGGGAGAAACTGCAGCAGCTGGAAGCCGAGTCCCATGCCGCACCGGTTGCCTCTGTAAAAGACCAGCCCGTGCAGAACGAATTGTTCGCCAGCGCTCCGCATCCGGCAGTGGATTATCTGGAAAAGCTCAATCCGGATGAAATCACCGCCAAAGAAGCGCTACAGATTCTTTATGAGTTGAAAAAGAAGGCCGATAAGCACTGATAGCGCCACAATAATGCCGTCAGGCTATTGAGAAAAGCTCCGTAAAAGCTGCTAGAATTCGGCTCCTGTGCCGCAACAGCTAACGCTTGCAGCTCGACGGCCAGATGAATTCCAGCAATACCTGCCCCACCCATGAACGTGAAGTTTCATGCTCTGCCGGCAGGTGCACAAAATGAAAGGGATGAAAGAACATGACATTCGTAGTTGGTGATAATTGTATCAAGTGTAAACACACCGATTGTGTAGAAGTTTGCCCGGTGGATTGTTTTTATGAAGGCCCCAATTTTCTGGTGATCCACCCGGATGAATGCATTGACTGCGCACTGTGTGAGCCCGAGTGTCCTGTTGACGCAATTTATGCCGAAGATGAGCTACCGGAAGATCAGTCAGAGTTTCTGGCATTGAATGCCGAACTGGCAGAAGAATGGCCAAATATCACGGAAAAGAAAGACGCCCTGCCCGATGCCGAAGAATGGACTGACACACCAAACAAACTGCAATATCTGGAACGTTAAAACAGCCTGTACTGATGCAGGTCAACCGGATGCTGCAAACACTGCTCCGGCTGCAGCCAGTTAACGCGCTGGTAAGATTCCGATCGGATCGACAGACAGACCATCTCTCCTGATTTCAAAATGCAGCATGGCGACGCCAGCTGCATTTTGACCAACCGTCGCAATTTGCTGCCCGCCCCGAACGTGATCGCCTTCGCTGACCAGCAAGTTACTGTTGTGACCGTAAGCGCTCAGAAAGCGATCCGTGTGGCGGATGATTATCAGGTTGCCAGCGCCCTGCACGCCGCGGCCGGCATAGACCACATCACCATCACTCGTGGCTAGCACCGGATCACCCGTGCCCCCGGCAATATCAATACCCTCGTTACCGTCACGACCGAACGCCCGCAACACACGCCCCTGATAAGGCCAACGCCACACTGGCGCGACAGGCTCAGAGACAATGGGCTGGCGTAGCACCGCGCCGGTAGTATTCCCCGTGCCGCGTGCTTGCGCCACGCTGTTATCGGTCACCGGCGTGCCGAGTGAGCTATTCGGGCTGGGACGCGCTGAAGTCTGCACCCGCGTTACATCGAGATTCAATTGCTGATCAACGAAAATGGTATAGGGTGGTTGCAGGCCGTTCGCCATTGCCAGATTGCGATAATCCAGATCAAACTGATAAGCAATCGAGAACAACGTATCCCCCCTTTGCACGCGATACGATGACGGGCGTGCCGCGGTATTGGTAGTTTCTCGAACAGAATTGCCGTTCGCAGCAGTGTTGGAACTGGAGCTGACTGTTGTATTGCGCGTTGGCGCGCGCAGACTGCTGTCCGGTGTTGAACTGTCGGCAATCAATGGCGGCGTAATCACGCGACGCTGCCCGGAGTCAGTCACCGGTGCGGGTGAATTATTGGCACACGAGAAAAGCACTGCGGCAAGCATTGCCCAGAACAAGCCATTGTGTAATTTTCGCAAACTGCCACTCATGTGAAACCTGATTCGTTTTGTGTGCGCTACTTTAATCGGCGGCAATCCGCGATAGTAGCAATACGCTGGCCAATCCTGCCAGACAAGCCAGACAGGCAACTCCCAGCATGGGGGAATTCCCTGTTAACTCAAAATAGGACATCGGCATAACATTGACTGTCTGCAGCGGTTGCTGCACTCCCTCGCTGTCCGTATACCAGCTAATCGCTTGCTGCCACGGCCACAACACAATCAGCGACCCCAACAGCAAGCCACAGATGCCAGCGTAGCAAAGTTCATGGTGTCGCAGCAGCAACCAGGCCAGAACCCGCGAAAAGGCGACAATACCAATGGCGCACCCGGCCACGAATACCGTAATAGTCACTATGTCCAGATTTAGCAACGCCTGCAGGATGAACTGATAGACACCCAGAACCAACAGAATAAACGCACCGGAAAGACCCGGCAAAATCATGGCAGAAATGGCGAGCATGCCGCTGAAAAAAACATAAGGTAACGATGGCGTGCGCAGTCCAGGCTCGATCAAGCCTACCCCGGCCACCAGGACAATGCCGAACAGCATGGCAACAAGATTACTAACCCGCCCCCAATCAAGATTGCCGCGCAATAGCCAGATCGAAGCCAGCACCAGCCCGATAAAAAATGCCATCAATGCTTCGAAATAATTGTCCAATAAAAACAGGACGGTCTGCGCTGACAACAGCAGGCCACTGACAACACCCAGCAGCAGCACCAGCAGAAAGTTGCCGTTGACGTGGCGCCACAGATTCTGCCATTGCAATGCCAGCAGCAAGCGCACAGCCACCAGGTCGATAGAGCGAATCGAATAGATCAGCGTGTCATAGATATGCGTGATGACTGCAATCGTGCCGCCCGAGACACCCGGGACTGAATCTCCCAGCCCCATGGCGACGCCTTTGGTATAGAGCAGAGCTGCCTCCCGCAGTGATACGGGTTGAGCCGACACTGTCGGCGCTGCGCTGTCACCTTGATGACTCATTGTTTTTGATCCTGAACTGATACGAAAACGCTGGCCAATCAATGCTTGCTTGCCGGCGCTAATTCACAGCATTTAATGTTGCAATTGACCCGATAACAACGGAACGAAACGTACCATCTCCAGCGTTTGCTCATGCAGCTCATCCCCTTCCCGGGTAATGAGTTTGAGTTCCTGCCCGGCATCGCCACCGACCGGAATGATCAAACGACCGCCATCAGCAAGCTGGCCGAGCAATTCGCGCGGGATATGTTGTGGCGCTGCGGTGGTGATAATAGCATCGTAAGGACCGCGCTCCGACCAACCCAATGAGCCATCATCGTGCTTGAATTCTACGTTGCGACACTTCAACAAGCGCAAGTTCTTTTTGGCGCGATCCAGCAAGGGCTTGATGCGCTCAACCGTAAACACCCTGCCCGCCAATCGTGAGATGACAGCGGTCTGGTATCCGCAACCGGTGCCTATCTCCAGCACCCGATCCAATGAGCCACTCTTGAATAGCGCCTCGGTCATGCGGGCAACCACATAAGGTTGCGAGATTGTCTGGTTGTGCCCAATCGGCAAGGCGACATCTTCATAGGCACGATGGGACAGTGCTTCATCGAGGAAAATATGGCGTGGTGTTGAACGGATAACATCCAGCACCGCCATGCAGTCAATGCCCTGATCCATTAACCGGCCTAACAACCGTTCTCGCGTACGTTGCGACGTCATTCCGATGCCGCTGAGATTCTTCTTTTCAATCAATGACTGGATTTCCTGTTCGGCTCGTGTGCGATACATAGTTCACGCAACAGGCTCGTTGCATAAGCCCCGCGTGGTAATTGAAAACTCAATTCCAGAATTTTCTCGTCTGTGGCCGGGCTTTCATACTGACTTTCATCCAGGCTCTCACCCGGGTTTTCATCTCTGCTGCCTTCCCGGCCATCATTCAACTGCTCTTGCAGGCCTTCACCAGTTGACCACTGCCACTGCAAGTTGATTGCCTGAAAGCGCAGTGGCCGCCGTGCGGCCTCCAAACCCTGCTTGATCAGACCGGCAACCAGCGTCGCGTAATTCGCCAATACCGCTTCTTCAATATCGGCCGATTGCGCCTGCGGTACATACTTGTCAGTCGCAAGCACACGGCCCGGCAGCGGTCCGGTAGGGTGAATATCGAAACTGGCCAATCTGGCTTGCAGTGTGTCATCCCATTCCTCAGGCGCTACTGCGAAACAGCGCTGGGTACCATCGAGATTAAGCACATCGCCGGGCACATACTGATTCCACTGCTGCAAGGCGAGACGCTGCGACAATACCTGATTGAACAAATAGGCTCGACCTGCCGAATACAACATGCCGCGCCGCTGTCGGCCCATTCGCGGCCGAACGCTATCATTGTCTGCCAAGGCTTTCGGCTGCCCAGCCGCATCGATAAGCGCCAGTACCTGGTGAATATTGCTGAGCTCTTTGCCGAAACGTTGTGCGCCAAAGTAATTGGGGACGCCTTCTTTGGAAATACGCGCCAGACGTTGCTCGAATTCAGCTTGCTCACCCTGACAATGCCGCAGGCGCAAGCGAAATCGGTTAGCTTTATGGGAGCCGACGCGCAGCTTTTTCTTGTTGCGCTGACTCTTCAGCACCTGAATTCCCGCGTCTTCAAAGTGTTGCAGGGAAGACTCGTCAGCCGGTGGTAATTTCAGGCTAAACCATTGTGTGCATTCACCGCGGCGGTCTTTCATGCCTGAGTAACCAACATCGCGTAAAGGCACACCGGTCACTTCGGCAAGGCGTCGGGCTGCCTGCGTCGTCGTGTAGTCAGTCTTGCGCACATGCAAATACAGATGCTCACCGGATCCGGTCGGCACAAAGCCCAACTCTTCATCGACTTTGAAATCCTGAAAATCGGTTTTTAACCAGGCACTGATTGCGGGTCGGCCGCCGGCGTACTCGAGGGCATCGAGTTGCCGAAAATCGGCAGCAGGCACTTGGCTCATGAATGTGCAGCCAACAAGACGACACAATGACAGGCAATGCCCTCTTCGCGGCCGACATAGCCCAGCCGTTCGGTTGTCGTGGCCTTGATGTTGACGCTGTCGCTACCAAGCTTGAGAAGTTCGGCCAGACGTTGCTGCATCGCCTGACGATGTTTGGCAAGTTTGGGTACTTGCGCGACCACTGTGACATCCACATTGCCGGGCACATAACCGCGCTCGTTGGCCAAAGCCAGAACCTGGTTCAACAGCACGCCGCTGTCTGCGCCGGCAAACGCCGGATCGGTATCGGGGAACAAATCGCCAATATCACCTGCTGCCACCGCACCCAAAATGGCATCACACACGGCGTGCAACACCACATCACCATCGGAGTGAGCTTCCAGACTCATTGCCTCGGGAATGACACATCCGCCCAGTGTCAGTGGCTTGTCGGCATTGAATTCGGCACTGAAGCGATGCACATCAAAGCCGTGGCCAATTCGCATTGCCTGTGTCGTCATGCTGCACTCTCCAATCGTCGTCGAAACCCGGAAGCAACGACTTTAATGAAGCTACTCACGAGCTCCCTGCCCTGAGCTGCTCTTGCAACAGCCAATCTGCCAGCTGCAGGTCGCTCTCATGGGTGATTTTGATATTGTGTTTGTTGCCCAGCACCAGTTGCGGCTGCAAGCCGTACGCCTCGATTGCCGAAGCCTCATCAGTAATGGCTTTCTTGCTATCACTGGCTTGCTGCATGGCCTTGCGTAATTGCCCGACGCGAAACATCTGTGGCGTATAGGCTTGCCAAAGCCTACTGCGATCAACCGTACCCGTAACAACGCTATTGTCATCGACCGCTTTCAAGGTGCTGTCCACTGGCGCACCTAACAATCCACCTACGGGGTGATCAGCGAGCGTCGTAAGCAGCTTTTGCAAGTCAGCCACGGTTACGCAAGGGCGCACTGCATCGTGCACCAACACCCAGTCGTCTGCTTGTGCCTCACTTAGTGCCGCCAGCCCATTGAGCACCGAATCCTGACGTTCCTTGCCACCTGTAGTACTGATGACTTTGGCATTGCGAGCAATGGCCAGACGCGCAAAATGTTCATCATCAGGATGCAGGACGACGACCACTTGCTCCAGCTCGGGCAAGGCGAGAAGTTTTAACAGGGAGTGCGCAAGCACAGGCTGGCCAGCCACTTCACGGTATTGTTTGGGAACCTGTCTGGCGACAGTATTGGGAACTTGTCTTGCGTCTTGTTCAGGGAGAATCGGCGCCATACGACGTCCGATGCCAGCGGCTGGCACAATAGCCCAAATATTCATAAGTTTGTCAGCCGTCGATGCGTGACACCGGATGGCTACCTGTTCGTCATTGCGGGCTTACTCTACGATCAGAAAGAATGTCTCATCTTCGCCAATCATACCCAGTTCTGAACGGGCACGTTCTTCGACGGCCTCAAGCCCATTTTTCAGATCCAGCACTTCCACTTCCAGCTCATCATTGCGCGCCGCCAACTCCTCGTTAACGGCACGCTGTGCGGCCAGATCTTCTTCCAGCATGTTCAACGCACGCACGCTGTCTTCACCGAGCCACAATTTGTATTGCAGCACGATGAAAATAATCCCCAGCGTGGTGAACAATGCTTTCATAATTCCCCTGCGCCTGATGTCAGGCTAATGTCTGTTGCGCATCTCTACCCGGTAAAGCGCGCAAACTCTTTCAGGCCGTTGTAAATCGCGGCACTGCCTAGTTGCTCTTCGATACGGAGCAAGCGATTGTACTTGGCAACGCGATCAGAACGGCACAATGACCCGGTCTTGATCTGGCCAGCTGCGGTGGCAACGGCCAGATCGGCTATGGTGGTGTCTTCGGTCTCTCCGGAGCGATGTGAAATCACTGCCGTATAGCCAGCCTGCTTGGCCATGTTGATCGCCGCCAGCGTTTCGGTCAGCGAACCAATCTGGTTAAACTTGATCAGAATGGAGTTGGCAATCTTCTCGTCGATGCCTCGCTGCAAAATGCTGGTGTTGGTGACAAACAAATCATCACCTACTAACTGCACTTTATCGCCTATTTGCGCGGATAATTTAGCCCAACCTTCCCAATCTGACTCATCCATACCGTCTTCGATAGACAAAATCGGGTAGTCCTGACTGAGTTTGGCCAGATACTCGGCAAACTGGCCGGAATCGTAGCTCTTGCCCTCGCCCTTGAGATTATACTGACCGTCGGCATAAAACTCCGAGGCCGCGCAGTCCAGCGCCAGGTGAATATCCTGGCCCGCCTTGAGCCCGGCCAACTCGATGGCTTGTAGAATGGCGTCCAGCGCTGCCGCATTGGACGGCAGATTCGGGGCAAAACCACCCTCGTCGCCCACTGCCGTGCTCAAGCCCTGCTCGGCCAGCACCGACTTCAGCGCATGGAAGATTTCCGCGCCGTAGCGCAGCGCTTCGGTAAAGCTGCTGGCACCGGTGGGCTGCACCATGAATTCCTGAATATCGACATTGTTATCGGCGTGTTCACCGCCGTTAACGATGTTCATCATCGGTACTGGCAGGGAGTACATACCCTCGCTGCCGTTCAATTGAGCAATATGCTGATATAACGGGATGTCTTGCGCAGTTGCCGCGGCCCGGGCTGCCGCCAATGACACCGCCAAAATGGCATTGGCACCCAGCTTGGATTTGTTCTCGGTACCATCCAGATCCAGCATCAGATCATCGAGGGCTTTCTGGTCTTCCGGAGCACAGCCGACCAGCGCTGCCTTGATTGGCCCGTTGACGTTACCAACAGCCTTGAGCACGCCCTTGCCGAGATAGCGCGACGCATCCTTGTCTCGTAGCTCTAATGCTTCACGCGAGCCTGTAGAGGCGCCTGATGGCGCACAGGCGGTACCAATGACACCGCTTTCAAGAATGACATCCGCTTCGATAGTCGGGTTGCCGCGAGAATCCAGAATCTCCCTGGCCTTAATATCCTTAATATTATTCATTTCAATACCTTAATATACTTTCTTAATTTATAATCGAGCTTATGATTGAGGGCCGGTGCGCTTGCTCAGGCCGTATCCAGCACCGGCATGGACTTGATCAGCACGTCTAGGTCCCGCATTTGCTTCAGGAACGGATGCAGTTGCCGCAAACGCAACGCACAGGGACCATCACACTTGGCAGCATCGGGATCCGGATGCGCCTCGATAAACAAGCCCGCAATACCTTGCGATAAACCTGCCCGGGACAAAGTGGTGACATCCGCGCGGCGACCACCGGCACTGTCAGCGCGACCACCGGGTCGTTGCAGTGCGTGAGTAGCATCAAAGATCACCGGATAACCGAACTCTTTCAGTACAGAAAAGCCCAGCATGTCGACGATCAGGTTGTTATAGCCAAAACTGCTGCCCCGCTCGCACAGCATCAATTGGTCGTTACCAGCGGCCTTGAATTTGGCCAGAATATGGCCCATTTCCTGGGGCGCCAGAAATTGCGCCTTTTTGATGTTAACCACAGCGCCCGTTTCGGCCATCGCCACCACCAGATCGGTCTGGCGCGACAGAAACGCAGGCAACTGGATGACATCCGCCACTTCGGCTACCGGCTTGGCCTGAGCGGGCTCATGCAGATCAGTAATAATGGGCACCGCAAATTGTTCCTTGATCTCGGCCAGCCATTTCAGGCCGGTGTCGAGTCCGGGCCCGCGAAAAGAGTCCTTGGATGAGCGGTTGGCCTTGTCGAACGAGGCCTTGAAGACGTAGGGGATACCAAGCTGACTGGCGGTTTCCTTGAAGGATTCCGCCACCTGCATGGCCAGATCTCTCGATTCGAGCACATTCATCCCCCCAAACAGGACAAAAGGCTGATCATTCGCGACCGTGATGTCCGCGATAGTAAGCTGTTGGGTGCTCATGGGGATGTTGCAGTCCTTGGGCTAGCTGTTTCGGGTCATTGAGTCGGCCCGCCCCGACCGACTCTTGTTATAGATGTTCTGGAGTGACTGGTTTTGGCGTCAGGCCTGGGCAGAATTGGCAGCCGCTACACCGGGCGCAACTGCAGTCAATGAATCACCGCCTAATGATAATTGTTCTCGGTGCGCATTGGCAGCCTGAATAAAGCCGGTAAACAACGGATGGCCGTAACGCGGCGTTGAGGTGAACTCAGGGTGGAACTGACAACCCACAAACCATGGGTGATCCGGCACTTCGATGACTTCCACGAGCATGCCATCGGCGGACTTGCCTACCAGATTGAGTCCGGCAGCGGTGAGTCTGTCGATGTAGTCGTTGTTGAATTCGTAGCGATGACGATGGCGCTCGACAATCTCTTCCTTGCCGTAGCAGGCAAATGTCCTGGAAGCTGAGTCCAGTACACATTTCTGGCCTCCCAGACGCATGGTGCCACCCAGATCTGAATCTTCATCGCGCTGTTCTTTGTTGCCGCTGGCCGTTGTCCATTCACTGATCAGGGCAATAACCGGGTCAGAACAATCGGGGTCAAATTCGGAACTGTGTGCGCCTTCGATACCAGCCACGTTGCGGGCATATTCAATGACCGCCGCTTGCAGGCCGAGACAAATCCCCAGATACGGGATTTTGTTTTCACGAGCAAATTGCACGGCTTTGATCTTGCCTTCGACGCCGCGCTCTCCAAAACCGCCGGGAACCAGAATGGCATCCATGTTTTCCAAGGCGCCAGTGCCCTTTTCGCGCAGATCACTGGAATCAATGTAGTGGACATTGACCTTGGTGCGCGTCTGAATGCCGGCGTGGGTAATCGCCTCATTCAATGATTTGTAGGCATCCAACAAGTCCATGTATTTGCCAACCATGGCCAGGTTCACTTCCTGCTTGGGATGGAACTGGGATTCGACAACGCGATCCCATTCAGCAAAATCGGCCCGCGGGCAATCAATCTGGAACTTGCGTACAATAATTTCATCAATGCCAGCGGCACCCAGAATAGAGGGGATACGATAGATCGAATCTGTATCGGGCAATGAAATAACCGCCGGCAATTCGACGTTGGTAAACAACGCGATCTTGCCACGCGAGGATTCATCGATTTCCTGCTCAGAGCGGCACACCAGTATGTCAGGCTGAATACCAATGGAGCGCAACTCTTTGACCGAGTGTTGTGTTGGCTTGGTCTTGATCTCACCAGCTGTGGAAATATAAGGCACCAGCGTCAGATGCAGGAACAACGCCCTGTCTGAACCCAGCTCTACACGCAGTTGTCGTACGGCTTCCAGAAAAGGCTGCGATTCGATGTCACCGACTGTGCCACCGATCTCGACCAGCGCAACATCGGCATCGCCGGCGCCTTCGATCACGCGGCGTTTGATTTCGTCGGTAATATGGGGAATCACCTGAATGGTCGCACCCAGATAGTCACCGCGACGCTCACGCTTCAGCACTTCTTCATAAACACGGCCAGTCGTGAAATTGTTTTTCTGGGTCATGATGGCCTTGGAAAAACGTTCGTAATGGCCAAGGTCCAGATCAGTCTCGGCACCGTCTTCGGTGACATAGACTTCGCCGTGTTGAAACGGGCTCATCGTGCCAGGATCAACATTGATATAAGGATCGAGTTTAAGAAGAGTGACTTTGAGACCGCGAGCCTCAAGAATTGCGGCAACGGAAGCAGAAGTGATTCCTTTACCCAGCGAAGAAACCACGCCACCGGTAATGAAGATATAACGAGTCATTGGGCCCCACCCATTGCGAGCGAGTTAGCAGGGAGCTAACTCCGACAGATGGAAGGACAGCTTACCAGAAGGCCCTCTTCAGCTCAATGTGAAGTGTGCATCAAGTTGGTAAAAATGCCAGTGGCTCACAGGTCAGACTGCGGCCGTACTGCAAACTGCGGTGCCTGCCAATCGATGACAATGCCGGGCTCGTCTGGTTTTGCGGCGCATTCGGTGAGCGGACCAAAGCCGGGAATGCAAACCAGGCGCTCGCCCTCATACAACAGTGGCAAACGCTCGCGCAGCCAAGGCGCGTAGCCTTCTTCCTGTAACAGCTTCTTCAGTGATTTGGTCGGACGGCCTGGCAGTCGAATAGATTCCCCGCCGCGGCGGTAACGAATCTCCAGCGCATCAGCATGGATCCGGCCCAACCCCTGCCCCATGACCGGCGCCGCTAACAACGCGCCATTGTCTGGCAAATGGAGTTGACCATTTTCTACGGCATTCCAGTGTTGACCCTGCTCGCCAGGTAACGCCGGCAAGCGCAACGCCTGCAAGCGACCGCCAGCCACCCGCAGACTAATCTCGTCAAACTCGACAAAGGCTTTGCTGTCGTTGCCCGCAGGAATGACTTCCTTGCTCAATTGCTGCAACACATTCCAACCCGGCTCCTGCACACCCAGCCCCCCCAACCAATGGCGCAATAGATTGCGTTGTCGCGGCTGGCTCAAGTTCTGCAGTTTGCTTAAGTTCAAACTACCACCTTCATCCTCGCCAATAGACTGCAAGTCTGCAGCAGCAAGCTCGGTGAGTAGCACATTTGATTCTGCCAGCAGCGACTGGCTCTTCAGCCAGCTATCGCGGTAGCCGGGCCAGCGTTCGGCCAGTTGCGGCAGCACACGCTGACGACAGTAATTACGATCAAATTCGATATTGGAATTTGAAGGATCTTCTTTCCACTCCAGCGCATTGGCCTGCGCATACGCCAACAGTTCATCACGCTTGCAATCCAGTAGCGGACGGAACAACGTCGCCTGCCCGAGGGGTCGGGATCGGGGCATACCTGATAACCCGGTCGGTCCTGAGCCTCGCATCAGGCGGAGCAACAAAGTCTCAAGCTGATCATCCAGATGCTGCGCCAGCACCAGGACGTCTTGCGCTGTCAGCACCTGCGAGAATGCGCCATAACGGGCCTCCCGGGCTGCTGCTTCCAGCGAACCGGTGCTGGAAACGGTGACTTTTCGAACGTTCAGAGGAATATCGAGTTTGCGGCAGAGCTGCTCACAGAAGGCCTGCCATTCATGTGCCTCAGATTGCAGGCCGTGATTGACGTGAATGGCTGCCAGTTGCCAGGGGGGATTGTGTGCGCGCTGATAGTCACTCAGCAACGCCAACAGGGAAACAGAATCCATGCCCCCGCTGAGCCCTACACGCACTGTGGCAGCAGGCGGCAGCGCCTGCATGGCAGACGCAAAACGTAAAGCAAGCGGATGTAATTCAGACATACCCGGCATGGTAACAGGGCTAGCTGGCAAATCGCAGCCTAGTCAGCGACGCCGTAACTCATCAGACGCTTGTAGCGTCGAGAAACCAACGCATCCAGATCCATGGCCTGTAATTTATCGAGCTGTTCAATCAGGGAGGCCTTGATATTGGCGGCCGCAGCGGCAACATTGCGATGCGCACCACCCAATGGCTCGGGAATCGTATGATCGACAATACCCAACTCCTGCAGTCGCTCTGATGTGACGCCCATGGCCTCGGCTGCGGCTGACGCGTAGTCGGATGATTTCCACAAGATGGTGGCACAGCCTTCCGGCGTAATGACTGTATAAGTCGAGTACTGCAACATATTCAGCTGATCGGCAACACCAATGGCAATCGCGCCACCGGAATTGGCTTCACCAGTAACTGTCGCAATCAGTGGCGTGCGGATACGAGACATCAAAGCCATGTTTTCAGCAATGGCTTCATTGATGCCGCGCTCTTCTGAGTCCATTCCAGGATAGGCGCCAGGTGTATCAATAAATGTCAGCACTGGCAGGTTATAACGCTCAGCCAGTCGCACAAGGCGTCGCGCCTTGCGATAGCCTTCCGGGCGTGGCATGCCAAAATTATGCCGTACCTTGTCTTTGGTTCCGCGACCCTTTTGATGCCCGATAATCATCACTGGCCGACCGTCCAACTGTGCCAAGCCGCCCACAATGGACAGATCATCGGCAAACAGGCGGTCGCCATGCAACTCCTCGAAATCATCGAAGATGTGATGAATATAATCCAGCGTATAAGGCCGCAGCGGATGACGGGCCACTTGCGAAATCTGCCACGATGACAGATTGGCGTATATTTTTTCCGTCAGACGTGTGCTTTTGTTTTGCAGATTCTGGATCTCTTCGTTGATATCCAGATCGCTGTCACTGCCAACCAGTCGCAGCTCACTGATTTTGGCTTCGAGATCGGCAATAGGTTGTTCAAAGTCGAGGTAATTCGGGTCCATGCAAGTTCCAATAATTCTGACAATTAAATCGGCGCGGCAGCTTTGTTGTATTTCATGGCAACATTGTGCCGGCCAAATTCAGATTTCAAGCGTTGAATCAATTCGTCGGCCGGTGCTACCTGCCATTCGTCTCCGAGCATTATACATCCTTTGGAGGCGCTGCGTTGCAGGTTAACGACAACCCGGCAACCGGGCTCTGGCGCGGCCTCCGGGGCCATCCCGCCATTACCCTGCCCGGCAGTATCTGGCGTGACTGCCGTCGTGCCTGTCGCTTCCAGAGCAACGGTAGCAGGGCGTCGATAAGGTGCCAGAATCTCTTCCAGCACATCACAAAAATTACCGGGCAATTGTTCGCTTTCAAGCTGCAACGCCAGTTGCCGCATATGCTTCTTACGCGCCTCGGCCAGCGTCATCACCTGCCGCGCTCTACCCCGCGTTCCGCCGGTATAGTCATCGACGCTCACAATGCATTCAACAATGAGAATTTCGTCTTTCTGAATGAGATCGCGAAACTTCTCATATTCCTTGGCAAACAGCGACACTTCAAAGCGCGCCGTGCGGTCATCCAGAGTCAAAAATGCGATGGTATCCCCGGCCTTGCTCTTCATCGACCGATAACCGTGCAGTAAACCAGCGGCGACTTGTGGGCCGCGCTCGGGCCGTAAATTAGCCAGCCGCGCTGTCGTGAGCTGATCCAACTCGTGAAGATGCTCATCAATCGGATGACCGGACAGATACAAGCCCAGGGTTTCTTTTTCAGCCAATAAGCGCTGCTGTTCGCTCCAGGGCTTAAAGCTGAATCTACCACCATCGGCTTCAGGCGCTGGCTCTGTTGGTGCAATCCCACCAAACAGATCTTCGACACCGCTGGCTTCATTGCGGCTGCTCTGCTCGGCCGCCTGTACTGCCGATGGCAACATGACGGAAAGTTGCGCCCGTGAATGGTCGGCATCGCCCGCCACCAGTTTGTCCAGTGCGCCCGCCCGAATCAGCGCTTCCATGCTGCGCTTGTTAATCGACTGCGAATCCACCCGCTGACAAAGATCAAACAGATCTTCAAAGGGGCCGTCTTCCAGTGCCACCAGCAACTTCTCTACCGGGCCCTCGCCGAGACCTTTAATGGCGCCGAGCCCATAAACGATTTCGCCGGCATCGTTGACCGTGAAATTAAACCGGCCCATATTGACATCAGGCGGCAAGACTGTGAGCTCCATCGAGCGACACTCGTCAATCAAGGTAACGATCTTGTCGGTATTCTGCATATCCGCAGAGAGTACCGCGGCCATGAAATAGGCTGGATAGTGTTTCTTAAGCCAAGCCGTCTGGTAGGAAACCAAGGCATAGGCTGCCGAGTGCGATTTGTTAAAACCATAGCCGGCGAATTTTTCCATCAAGTCGAAGATGGATTCTGCCAATTTGGGGTCAATACCGCGCGCGGTGGCACCATCAGTAAAAGTCGCCCGCTGTTTGGCCATCTCGGCCGGGTTTTTCTTGCCCATGGCCTTACGCAAGATATCAGCGCCACCGAGCGTGTAATTACCCAGCACCTGGGCAATCTGCATCACCTGTTCCTGATACAGAATCACACCATAAGTATTGGCTAACACCGGTTCCAACTCCGGGTGTGGAAACACCACTTCAGTCCGGCCGTGTTTGCGTTCGATAAAGTCGTCAACCATGCCTGACTGCAACGGCCCCGGCCGGAACAAGGCTACCAGTGCGATAATGTCTTCAAAACTACTGGGCACCTGACGCTTGATCAGGTCTTTCATACCCCGGGATTCCAGCTGGAAGACTGCCGTGGTCTCGCCCTTTTGCAGTAACTCATAGACGCTGGCGTCATCGAGTGGCAGATCATTCACATCCAGCGGCGGCTGATCTTCGCGTTTGGCATTGATCATCTTCACGGCCCAATCGATGATCGTCAGCGTGCGCAACCCGAGGAAGTCGAATTTCACCAGACCGGCAGTTTCAACATCGTTCTTGTCAAACTGGGTGACCAGGCCCTGGCCAGACTCGTCACAATACAAGGGCGTGAAATCGGTCAGTCGGGTGGGTGCGATAACTACACCGCCGGCGTGCTTGCCCACGTTGCGAGTAATGCCTTCGAGCTTGTACGCCATCTCCATGATTTCCTGAGCGTCCTCGTCATTGTCGACGAATTCACCCAGCTGCGGTTCCTGTTCAAAAGCTTTCTTTAAGGTAATGCCGGGCTCAAACGGAATCAGCTTGGACAGCTTGTCGGCCAGCGCATAAGGCTTGCCTTGCACCCGCGCCACATCGCGCACTACCGCTTTGGCTGCCATGGTGCCGAAGGTAATAATTTGCGAGACCGCCTCGGCCCCATAGAGATCGGAGACATGTTGAATAACGCGGTCCCGCCCTTCCATGCAGAAATCCACGTCGAAGTCAGGCATGGAGACACGTTCCGGGTTCAGGAATCGCTCAAACAGCAGGTCGTACTTCAACGGATCAAGATCGGTGATTCCCAATGCATAAGCGACAATTGAACCGGCACCGGAGCCACGACCTGGCCCTACCGGAATGCCGTTTTCCTTGGACCACTGGATAAACTCCATCACGATCAGGAAGTACCCGGCAAAACCCATCTGATTGATAATCCCCAGCTCACGGTCCAGGCGCTCGAGATAAGGTTTGCATATCTCGGGGTCTTCGGCGCGTTCGGCATGTGATTTCTGCAAGCGCTTCTGCAAGCCTGAGGACGACAAGCTGGCCAGATAGTCTTCCAGCTGCATGCCTTCTGGCACCGGGTAATTGGGCAGGCTGGGTTCGCCCAGAGTCAGCGACAGATTGCAACGCCGCACAATTTCGCCAGCATTGGCAATAGCCTCGGGAATATCAGCGAACAGGGCGGCCATCTCGGCTCCGCTTTTAAGGTATTGCTGATCGGTATAATTGCGCGGCCGGCGCGGATCATCCAGCGTGCGGCGATCATTGATACAGACCCGCACTTCATGGGCATCGAAGTCTTCCTGCGCCAAAAACCGCACATTGTTGGTCGCTACCACGGGGCAATTCGTGCTGATTGCCAGATTGACGGCAGCAGCTATATAGATCTCTTCATCGTCTTTGCCGATGCGTTGTAATTCGAGGTAAAAACGCTCCGGGAACAGAGATTCCCAATGCGCCAGCAAGCGCGCTGCCTCATCGTTTTCGTTGGCCATCAGCGCTTTGCCGATATCACTTTGTTGTGCGCCAGACAAAGCAATCAGCCCTTCTGTACGCCCATTCAGCCATTCCATGCGCAGGATCGGTTCAGCATGGCCGCCGGCGCGGGTATAGAGCTCGGAGATGAGATTGGTGAGATTGAGATAGCCCACTTCGTTCTGCACCAGCAATACGAGATTCGAGCGCACCCCCGCTTCATTCTCCACCACGACATCGCAACCAGACACCGGCTTGATGCCTGCCTTGATAGCGCCACTGTAGAACTTGATCAGGGCAAACATATTGGCCAGATCAGTCATGGCCACAGCAGGCATTTTTAGCTCGCGCAGGCGCTCAATGAGTGGACCAACTCTGACGAGTCCGTCATGGATAGAGTATTCGGTATGGATTCGAAGATGGGCGAACGGTTGCGTCTGGGGGGTGTCTGGCATGGAGCAATTATTATGGTTTGCGGCAGCAGGCTCAAGGCCGAATTACAGTTCTTTTCGATTATCTCTTGTTCGCATCCAGACAGCGCGCGACCGGCGCGAAGGAACAGCGATGGATGGCACAGGGACCAAGCTTCTCCAGCGCTGTCATATGCAACGCTGTAGGATAGCCCTTGTGCCTGGCAAAGCCATAACCGGGATAAGTTTGCTCCAGCGCCACCATTTCTCTGTCCCGAGTCACTTTGGCGAGAATTGAAGCCGCAGCAATCTCGGGAACCAGCCCATCACCTCCCACCACTGCTTGTGACCGATAGGGCCAGTCGGGACAACGATTGCCATCGACAAAGACAAACTCAGGCTGCAGGCTCAGCGCCATCACCGCGCGCTGCATTGCCAGCATACTGGCCTGCAGGATATTGATGGCATCAATCTCCACCGCGCTCGCACGCCCAATGGCCCAGGCGCGCGCCTGATCCCTGATCTGTTCATAACAGCGTTCGCGCGCACGTTCAGTGAGCTTCTTTGAGTCGTTAAGCCCAGCTATGGGGGACTGCGGATCGAGTATCACCGCGGCTGCGACCACATCTCCGGCCAGCGGCCCTCTTCCCACCTCATCAGTGCCGGCGCGCAGCACCGGAATATCTGCGGCGATTTCGAAAGCCAATTGAGCAGGTTCAGGCACCGCGGGGCGCCTCGATCAGTGTGCTAATTGCATCAGCCGCAGCTACGGATGCGTTTTTGCGTAGCAGACGGTGTAGGCGATCAAACTCGGCAAGCGTGGCATCCTGATCACGTCTCCCTGCAAAGAAAGTGACAATCTCGTCCCGTATCACCGGCACCTGCACAGCGGACTGCAAGTATTCGGGAACGAGTTGTCTTTGGGCCAATAAATTGGGTAGTGCTACAAACGGGATTTTCACCATGCGCGAGGCCAACGCGTAGGTTAGTGCCGCTAATTTATAACACACCACCATAGGACGCTTGAGCAACATGGTTTCCAGCGTCGCCGTGCCAGAGGCCAGCACGACAAGATCTGCTGCACCGATGGCAGCATGAGAGTCATCCACTAGGTGAAACTGATTGGCACTGAATACATTGGCCTGTTTCAACAAATTCTGAATCTGGGCACGCGCTTCAGGTCCAGCACAAGGAATGACGAATCTTAAATCCGGACACTGCTGCTGCGCTTCCAGTGCGGCACCAATGAATACTGGCCCGAGCCGCTTGATCTCACCACCGCGGCTACCCGGCATGAGTGTTAAAACATTGGCATCAGGAGGCAATGCCAGTTGCTGACGATAATCAGCCTGGCGATCTTCCAGTGCGATGTTGTCGGCCAATGGGTGCCCGACACAGCGCACGGCGATGCCATGCTCTTCATAGATTGCTGTCTCGAAGGGGAACAGGGTTAGCATCAAATCGACTGACTCTTTGATGCCTTTGATTCGCCCCGCACGGTAGGCCCAGACGCTGGGGCTGACATAGTGAGCTGTCTTAATGCCGTGAGCTCGCAGTTTCTTCTCAATGCGCAGATTAAAATCGGGGGAGTCGATGCCGATGTAGACATCTGGCGGGTTGTCAATGAAAGTGGTTTCGATGCGTTTCTTAATGCGTAGCAGTTCCGGCAAGCGGCCCAGCGGTTCGACAAAACCCATTACCGAAAGGCGATCCATTTCGGCCAGCGACTGACAACCGGCCGCGATCATGAGCGGGCCGCCGATACCGACGAATTCAGCATCAGGGTATTTTTCCTTTAGTGCGTTAATAAGCCCCGCACCAAGAATGTCCCCGGATTTTTCACCGGCAAGAATACCAATACGCTTGATAGCAGCACCCTCCCCGATTTGATTGTTATGGACCACAGCAGAACATGATCTGACCAAGGTAATCAGTCGCGCTTACTGTCGGCGTTATGGAATTAGCGATGAATGCCTTTTTCGGATGACTCGAGCGAGGCAACCAACACTTCAAGCTCAGCACAACTCTCTGCCATCACCTTGAGTTGGTCGATTGCTTCTTGCAGGCTGAAATTGCGCTTGTAGATGATCTTGAAAGCTTCGCGCACCTCCGCGATTGCTGCCTTGCTATAACCGCGGCGCTCCATACCAATCGCATTGATACTGCGCACGGTGGCTGGTCGACCGCTGACTATCATGTAGGCTGGCACATCATTGGAGATATGCGTCATACCACCAATCATGGCATGAGCACCGATTTTCAGAAACTGATTCACACCGGCGTAACCGCCAAGAATGACCCAGTCGTCGACTTGCACATGACCAGAGATACCAACGTTGTTGGCAAACACCGTGTGGCTACCAACAATACAGTCATGCGCAACATGCACATAGGGCATCATCAGATTATCGCTACCGATGCGGGTTACTCCGCCGCCAACACCAGTGCCGCGGTGCAAGGTGACACCTTCGCGGAAAATATTATCGTCGCCGATCTCTAACCAGGCTTCTTCGCCTTCGAACTTTTTGTCCGCCGGGTCTTCACCTACAGAGCTGAATTGAAAAATGCGGTTGTTCTTGCCAATCCGTGTGTGACTGCGAATAACGACATGAGAATCAATTACAGTTCCGGCACCGATACTGACCTCCGGGCCGATTATGCACCAGGGGCCAATTGAAACACCTTCATCGATCTGCGCGCTCGGATCTATTCTGGCTGACTCATCAATCGACATTAACCTGCCTCTCTGCGCACATGATGGTCATAGTACCAACCAGTTCGTCACCCACTGAAGCGCGGGCTGCAAACTTGTATATACCGCGGCGATTGGTGATAACCTCGGCTTGCAAGGTCAACTGATCACCCGGCACTACTGGGCGACGTAATCGCACATCGTCAGCGCCGACGAAATAGTACAAATAGCCATCAGCTGGCTTCTTCTCCTGACTCTTGAAACCGAGCACGCCAGCAGCTTGCGCCAGCGCTTCGATAATCAATACACCAGGCATAATCGGCTGGTCGGGAAAATGACCTTCGAAAAAAGGTTCATTGACAGTGACGTTCTTGTAGGCAGTGATCGACTTGCCAAGTTCCATCTCAACAACCCGGTCTACCAATAAAAATGGGTAGCGTTGGGGCAAGTATTCTTTGATTTCTTCTACATTCAATAACATAAAGTTTCTCTATTCGACGTTCCGCGGGCTACCCGGGACCAATCTCTAATTATTCCTTATCGGACTGTCTTTCAATTTCTTTGAGTCTTCTTGCAATACTATCCAATTGCTGGAAGCGGACAATGCTGCGCTTCCATTCCGAAGTACGCATTTGACCGGTGCCAGATGAATAACGACCGGACTCCAGAATAGACTTGCTCACCAGGGACATCGCACTTACCTGTACGCCATCGGCAATAGTGATATGACCTACTGCACCGCTCGCACCACCCATAATGCAGTTCTTGCCCAGAGTCACGCTGCCAGCCAATGCAGTGCAACCACAAATAATGGAGTTCTCACCAATGTGACAGTTATGGGCGATCTGCACCTGATTATCGATTTTTACGCCACGCTCTATGATTGTGTCTTCAATAGCGCCGCGATCAATAGTGGTTCCAGCTCCGATTTCCACATCGTCATCAATGCGCACACTGCCCAATTGATAAATTTTAATAGATGTCGCGCCGTCAATTGCGAAGCCAAAACCATCAGCGCCGATGACGGCGCCACTGTGAATGATAACCCGATCGGCCAGCTGCACTTCGTGATAAAGCGTTACATTGCTATGCAGGTGGCAATCCTGACCAAGCTTTGCGTTGGCACCGATCGAGCAACCTGGTTCAATAACGGTTCTGTCACCAACAATAGCGCCAGCGCCGACATAGACATTGGCGCCGATTATGGCCGAATCTGACACACTCGCGCTGTCATCAATTATTGCCGAGGGATGAATTCCCGCACTGGAAAGTGCATGCTCATAGAACAGCGCGCTCGCCTTGGCGAAACTCACATAGGGCGAATCTGAAATCAGCGCTGCTACCGGGCAATTATCAGCAAAATTGGCAGACAGAATGACAGCCGCCGCCTGACAGGCGGCGAGCTGATCGATATAGGAAGGGTTGCTTAGGAATCCGATCTGATTGGGCTGGGCGTTACTGAGTGTGCCCAACCCATTGACCACACAACTTGCATCACCAACCAACTCCAATTCCAGATGCGTAGCTATCTCACCAAGGGTATAGCTTTTCATGTGTCACCTGACACTTTTATGAAGTGATGCAGTTTATTTTATTCGTTGCCTGCCGCTTGGGCATTCTCATTCAGTTTGGCAGTTACTCGCGCAGTAATATCAAGTACTGGCGCAAAATACGGCGCCGAATCTGCGTTAAGGATCAGATCAAAACCGCCTTCTGCTACAACATCACTGACCGCTGCAGCGAGTTCCTCTTGCATACTCTGCAGAAATTCCTGATTTTTCTCTTGCAGCGCGGTCTGAACGCGCTCCTGAATCAGTTGCAGCTGAACCTGTAAATCCTGCGCATTTGAATTCATACGACGAATTTGCTCTTGCGTCATCACAGCTTCGTTCTGCTGGAATTCCTGCTGCAATTCCTGTAGCTGTTGCGTGAGGTTGGTGGCACGAGTTTCGTCTTCAGCAAATTCTTGCTCCAACTCTTCTTGCACGACGCGCGCCGCATCAGAATTGAACAAGGCCTGTAATGCATTCAAAACGCCAATCTTGGTGTCTTGCGCATGCACAGTTTGCGATGCGAATACCAGCCCTGCGCAAACAAGAAAAAACTTAATTCTATTCACAATAATTCTCCAGTTAATCGTTTTGGTGCAGACCTGCTGGCGCTGCACTCGCTTGCCGCTCAGTGCGGCTAGTTAAAATCAGAAGCCAGTACCGACGGTAAAGTCGAACTGTTTGGTGTCATCACCGTCTTTACCAAAAGGTTGCGCGACATAAAATGTGAGCGGACCGAATGGGGAGAGATAGGTGATGCTGACACCTGCCGCGTATCTGATTTCTTTAAAATCGAAATCGCTACATTTGTTCAAAGCTTTTTGCCGTTCTGTACAACTGTCTGAGAAGACGTTACCCGCGTCGATGAAAAATGCTGATCTGACGCGACTCCTGTCATCAATAAACGGAATCGGAAACAGCAGCTCCAGAGTAGCTGTTGTCAATATGTTACCACCAAAGCTGTCAAAATTCTCATCAAGGAAGAAATTTTGCACGGCCATCTGTACCTGAGGATTGCCGTCTGCACCCACCACCGGATCACCATTGTCATCCAGTACTGGCACAGTCTGATAACCCACATCATTGGTGAATATGGCCGAGCCGTCCTCGCGGCGAATGATATCGCCATTTTCATCTCGCTGCAGAGAGATATTACTCTCCGTCAGGTAGCGACCGCCGGCGGTGCTGCTCGGCCCAAGACTGTTTTCATCAAACCCACGAATTTGGCCGCCACCGGAAATCAGACCACCGGCAAAGAAGTTATTGAAGAAAGGCAGTTCTTCGGTACTCCCGTAGCCCAGACCGTAGCCAAGATTGGTGCGCAGCGCCACAACCCACTCCCGGTCCGAAGTAATCGGCCAGTAAATCTGGTTGGAGTAATTGAGTCTTGCGTATTCCAGATCACTGCCAGGCAGGGTCACTTCAAGACCGATCTGATGCAGCATGCCGTCGTTGGCCAACTGACCACGGTTTAAGGTGTAGTGCGACCAATTGCCAGTAATCGTGAAATTATCAAAAGTATCGCCATAGCGATCAACGAAACCCGGATCCGGATTCATGTTCAGGAATTCATCTTCCAGATCGGTCACATTGCCAATCACAGAGTCACGTACCGGACCATCGAATGGATTGGCATTGGCAGGTTCGATCACGTACTTATCAATCCCTTCGAACAAAAACGGGCTGGCAATAATTTCTTGAACAGAGCCAAAGCCCGCACTCAACTCTGTGTGGGTAAAGCCCAAATCAAAACCCAAAGACTGCACTTCGCTTAATGGATAACTGAAACTCAGCGAGCCGCCGTAAGTCGTTGTATTGAAGTTTGAAACATTGAATGGCGAATCAATTTCCTGAGCAAATATATTGAAACCGCGACTAACCCCGTCGGGAGTGAAATAGGGATCGATATAGCGGAAATTAAGCCCTTTTTGAAAACGACTCTTGTTCACACTGACCGCGATAGTGCGACCGGTACCCATAAAGTTCTGCGCCTGCAGGCTGGAACTAATAAAGAAGTTACCACCACCGCCAGTACCGACCTGAAAATTCACGGCGCCGAAATTCTGCTCCGCAACCGAGTAATTCACATCGATCTGGTCTTCGGTGCCGGGCACCTCTTCGGTCTCTACTTCAACAGTTTCGAAATAGCCCAATCGCTCCAGGCGAACTTTCGATTGTTCGATTTGCAAACTGGACGCCGGCGCTGCTTCGAGTTGGCGCATTTCCCGACGTAACACGTCGTCAGCAGTAGAGAGGTTACCAGTGAAACTGATGCGATTGACGTAGGTGCGGTTGCCTGGCTCGATAAAGAAGGTGACATCAACAGTCTGGTCTTCATCGTTGACTTCCGGGACGCCGGTTGCCTCTGCGAAGGCATAACCCAGATTACCCAGAAACTGCACCATAATTTCTTCAGTGCCCGTAACCAATCCTTGCGAGTAGATCTGACCCGGTCGTACAAAGATTGCCGCACGCAGCAAATTTTCGGCATCGACGAGATCGCCAGCCAGATCAACATTGGCCACTTCGTACTGGTCACCCTCGTCGAGATTGATGGTGATATAGACTTCTTTGCGGTCTGGTGTGATGGAAATTGGTGTGGAATCAATACTGAACTCCACGTAGCCATTATCCAGATAGTAAGACTCCAAACGCTCGAGGTCGCCGGAAAACTGTTCCCGAGAATAACGGTCACGGCGGCTCAGAAACAGATACCAGGGCTTAGTTCCCAATTCGAAAAGATCCAGCAATTCATCTTCTGGAAATGCGGTATTACCGACAATATTGATATTGCGAATGCGCGACTCTTCACCTTCGTTGATGTCGAGGCTGATGGCAACGCGGTTACGCGGCAATTCTTCAACTTCCACTTCCACGGAAGCACCATAGCGGCCACGTGACGAATACACATCCTGTATACCCTGCTGAATGGCTTCCAAAGCGGCGCGCGTAAAAATCTGTCCTTCAGCAATATCCGCCGACGCCATATTGTCGATGATATCTTCCGTCTCCAGCACACTATTACCTTCGATGGTAATTTCTGCCACCGACGGACGTTCGAGAACGGTGATAACGAGGATGTTGCCTTCTCTGGCCACTTCAATCTCATCGAAGTAGTCAGACGCGGACAGCGAACGGATAATCTCAGCCGACGTTGTCGCAGTGACGGTATCACCGATACCCACAGGCAGAAGATTATAAATAATCCCCGGTGAGATACGCTGATAACCATCGACGATAATATCGGCGATAGTAAAACTTTGTGCTTGCGCGGTGCCGCTTAGGCCGAACGCAAGCAGTAAAGAAAAAACCAATTTCTTCATGTGATATGAATTCTCGATTGACGTCTTATTTTCTTAAGCGGCGGGTTTAATATGAGTCGAATTACAATAACCGGCTTACATCGTTATAAATTGCCAGAACCATGATCCCGGAAATAAGTATCAAGCCTAACTGCAATCCCCAGGCTTGTATTCTTTCTGGAACGGGCCGTCTGATAACACCTTCGATGATGTAGTACAGCAAGTGGCCACCGTCCAACACCGGAATAGGCAGAAGATTCAGCACACCCAGTGAAATACTTAACAGCGCCAAGAAACCCAGATAAACATCAAGCCCATAGCTGGCTGTTTCCCCGGCAACTTGCGCGATTGTTATCGGGCCATTGATATTCTTTACAGATATCAGCCCGACAATCATTTTCTTGACCGAATCAAGCACGAAGACCGACTTGTCCCACGTCTCCGCAACAGCTGGTCCCACTGCTCCGAGCAAACCATAGCGAATTTCACGCTGCCGCTCTGGCGGCACCAGTTCACTGTAGCTGGCTTGTCTGACAGCAGCGCCGATACTACCCACAGTACGACCGTCACCCAAGTCCACTGATCGTGGCTGGATAGTCAGGTCGACCAACTCGTCCCCTCGTTGGACAACCACTGGCAAGGAGAGTTCCGGACTGGAGCGTATGATATCTACCCAGTGACTCCAACCCAACACTTGCTCGCCATTAACACTTAGCACCAAGTCGTCGGGCTGCATGCCACTTTCGGCGGCCGGCTGATCGGCGAAGACTTCGGCGATCCGGGCAGGCACTTGAATCTGAATAATCCCAAGATCAGCAATCGGGTTAGGCTCGGTTTCACTTCCCATCCAGGCCCGCAGCGGTATGCGGATATCACGCAGGGTGTTGGAATCGGCCGGATCGACCGTCAGTAACAAGTCTCCGGTCTCCCCCATACGCGCCAGCATACGGATAGTGACCTGCTGCCAGATGATCGTCTCAGCACCATCGACAGCGACAATTTCGTCGCCCTCACGCAACCCAGCCTCAGCCGCTGGCGAGTCATTTACAACGCCACTGACCACAGGAGCGATGCCGCTCACGCCGTAGGATACGTTGATTAACCAAAATACGAATATTGCCAACAGAAAATTGGCAATCGGGCCAGCCGCAACAATCGCCATGCGTTGCCACAGCGGCTTGTAGGCGAATGACATATGCCGTTGACTGGCGGGCACCTCACTGGATTCCGGGACATTGGTGTCTTCCTGCCCCAGCATTTTCACATAGCCGCCCAGTGGAATAGGCGCGATGACATACTCCACGCCGTCTTTGCCCACCCAGGTCTTGGCCGCTTTGCCAAAGCCGATTGAGAAGCGCAATACCTTCACGCCACAACGTCGGGCCACCCAAAAGTGACCGAATTCGTGGATGGTGACCAATATGCCCAAGGTGACAATCAGGGCAGCGATACTGATGATGATTTCCAACATGTCAGATGCTAGTCAACCGAAGTGCCTATCGAGGCTCGGCCAGCTAATGAAACTCCTTGATAATCAATTCTTTAGCGAGATTTCTTGCGCGGCTATCACTGTCTTGAATAATAGCGAGACTTGCCGCCGGTTCACAAGGTATTTTCGACAGTACGGCTGCTATTATTGAGGGAATCCGGGTAAAACCCAGCTGATTGTCGAGAAATGCCTCCACGGCCACTTCATTGGCGGCGTTGAGCAGCGTCGGTGCGGTACCACCCTGCTCTGCTGCCTGCATACCCAATTGCAGACACGGGAAGCGATCCAGGTCCGGCTCGAGAAACTCCAGCGCCTCGGAACTGGCCAAATCCAGCTGCGCGGCACCGGAAGGCATACGGGCCGGAAATGACAGTCCATAGGCAATTGGTATGCGCATATCCGGGTTGCCCAATTGCGCCAGCACTGAACCATCACAATAGTGCACCATGGAATGCACAATGCTCTGGGGGTGAATCAACACTTCTACCTGCTCCGGACCCACCGCGAAAAGATAACACGCCTCGATGAATTCCAGCCCTTTGTTCATCATGGTGGCTGAATCAACGGATATTTTGCGGCCCATGCTCCATTTGGGATGCCGACATGCCTGCTCTGGTGTTACTCCGAGCAATTGTGACACCGGTGTATGGAGGAACGGTCCGCCGGAAGCTGTCAGTACAATCTTGCTGACCGCATTGAGATTTGAGCCAGCGGCGTCAGTTGTCGACCGTGGCAAACACTGAAATACCGCATTGTGCTCGCTGTCGATGGGCACGATCTCAGCACCATTGCGGGCTGCCGACTCAGTAAATAACTCGCCCGACATGACCAGTGCTTCCTTGTTGGCCAGCAGAATGCGCTTGCCGGCTTCTACTGCGGCCATGGATGAAGCCAAACCGGCAGCACCTACAATTGCGGCCATGACAACATCAACCGATTCTGCTTCAGCAATTGTGCACAGCGCTTCGGGCCCGGCGAGCACTTCGGTGGCGCAGTCATGCTCTTTGAGCAATTCGCGCATTTGTGGCGCTTTGTCAGCTGCACTGACTACCACCACTTCAGGGCGGAATTGCAGGCATTGCTGCAGGAGCAATTCCAGGTTCTGGTGCGCGCTGAGCGCATAAACGACGAATGCTTCGTTGCCGGCAACGACATCGAGGGTATTCTGGCCAATCGAGCCAGTCGAACCAAGAATGGCAAGTTTAATGGGCGCAGTCATGGGCCAATATCCGTAAGAGTCATCAGCACAATAAGCACGAATGCCGGAGTCACTGCCATTAACCCGTCAACGCGGTCGAGCAAGCCACCATGGCCCGGTAGCAGACTACCGCTGTCTTTGATCTGGCAGTTACGCTTGAGCATGCTTTCGACAAGGTCCCCGGTTACTCCAAAAAACGTCACGGTCAGGCTGAGCAGTATCAAGGCAATGCGCTGCCCCTGCTGCAAGCTGATTACATATTCGTTCAGCGCCCAGACCAAAATCAGGCCAAGGGTAAAACAGGTGAGCAACCCACCCCACACACCTTCCCAGGATTTGTTCGGACTCAGCTTTGGAGCCAACTTGGTATTGCCCAGTGCCATGCCAAAAAAATAGGCGCCGACATCAACTGCCGCCACCATCACAATCAAACCGATTACCAGATAGCCGTTGGGTAGCAAATACTTGAGCGTCACCAGTCCCACCCAGGTCGGCAACAGCGCGAAGAGTCCCATCAGGGCAATCTTGGATTTATTGTTCCACTGACTGGCGTTTTCCGGATAGCCCCAAAGCATGACAAACGCCAATAACCAGAACAGCAATCCCAGCCCGAGAATCAGCGACGCTCGCAAACCGTCCATGGTCTCAGAGCCTGGTCGTACGCCCAGCAAGAAAAACAGACCGGCGATCATCACTACCATAGTCACCATGAAACCGGTTTTGGAGCGGCGCTTCTCGATTTCTATAAACCCGGCCCATTCCCATGCCGCAAGCACGAGTACGACAGCAATAAGCACCGCAAAACCGAATGGCGATAGCAGTGTAGTTGCCGCCACCAACCCCAAGAGCAGAATCAGGGCAGTCACGACTCGTTGTCGTAGTGGACTACTCATCTGAGTGCGACAACTGGTTGCTGTCGTGACCGCCAAAGCGGCGTTGGCGATTGGCAAAATCATCCAGCGCCAGCTGAAATTGCTGATCATTGAAGTCGGGCCAATAACATTCTGTAAAGAACAATTCTGTGTAGGCAAATTGCCAGAGCAAAAAATTACTGATGCGGCGTTCCCCACCAGTTCTAATACACAAATCAGGGTCAGGGTAATCAGAAAGGCTGGTATATTGATGCAACAGATCAGTATCGATAGCTTCAGGGTCCAAACGACCTGCTTTCACTTCAGCAGCCATTTTTTGCGCCGCCATCGCAATGTCCCACCGGCCACCATAATCGGCTGCAACGATAACCGTAGTGCCAGTATTGTTTGCGGTGAGCTCTTCAACATCACGCATGTTTGATTGTAACTTGGCCGAAAAATCTGAGCGGTTGCCAACAAATTTCAGTTTCACATTGTTGCGATGCATCTGCATGATTTCGTGGTGCTTGAGAACAGACAGAAACAACGCCATCAAGCCTTGTACTTCTCGCGACGGCCGCAGCCAGTTTTCACTACTGAAGGCGAACAGAGTCAGGGTTTTGATATTTCGGCGAACGCAAGAATTAACGATTGTCCGTGCCACTTCGGCACCATGTCGATGGCCGGACTTGGTAGGGAGGTCGCGATTTTTAGCCCAGCGATTGTTGCCATCCATAATGATGGCAACATGCTCGGGAAGATGTGGAGTAGAGTCAGGTGTCATTCGACTTTATTGCCATTACTGCGCAGACAACCTGAAGGATGCCTTTTGAGAATTTGTGAAGCTTTATCATCGCTTCTAGATACTTAACAGGTCTGTTTCTTTCTCCTGATAAGTACTTTCCACATTGGCTATGTACTTGTCGGTCAGCTTTTGCACTTGCTCTTCAGCGCGACGTTGTTCGTCTTCGCTAATTTCCTTTTCTTTTTCCAGATCCTTTAAATCTGAATTCGCATCTCGGCGGATATTACGAATTGCTATCCGCGCGTTCTCGGCCTCGCCCTTGGCCTGCTTGGTGTATTCGCGACGCGTTTCTTCAGTCAACGGCGGCATGGGGACGCGAATGGTATCGCCATTATTGGACGGATTCAGACCCAGATCAGACTTCATTATGGCCTTTTCGATTTCGCCAATCATGGGCTTTTCCCAGGGTGAAATCAGTAGCGAACGGCCTTCTTCGACATTGATATTGGCCAACTGGCTTAGCGGCGTGTCGGCGCCGTAGTAAGAAACCATGACCGAATCGAGTAAGCTCGGGTGAGCACGTCCGGTGCGGATACGTTTGAAAGCATCCTCAAGGGCAGACAGGCTCTTCTGCATCCTGTCTTCAGCATCCTTGATAATATCATTGATCATTTTTTGCTCTCCTGAATTTCTATACGCTACGCACTCTTGTGATACTTAAACGAGGCGTTTTTATTCGATCAACGTGCCGTCCGGCTGACCCATCACATTTTCCAGCAATGCACCCGGACGATTCATATTGAATACCTTGATCGGCACATGGTGATCGCGGCTCAAACAGATCGCAGTCAAGTCCATCACACCCAGCTTCTTGTCGATGACATCATCATAGGTAAGCCGATCGAATTTCACGGCATCAGGATTGATTGCGGGATCGTCAGAATAGACTCCATCTACCTTGGTTGCCTTGAGTATCAAATCGGCATCAATCTCAATGCCACGCAAGCAAGCCGCGGAGTCAGTAGTAAAAAAGGGGTTGCCGGTACCGGCAGAAAAGATAACAACATCGCCGGAAGTGAGGTGCCTGATGGCATTGCGGCGATCATAGTGTTCCACCACACCACTCATTTGAATGGCCGACATAACACGGGTTGGGATATTGGCACGTTCAAGTGCATCGCGCATGGCCAACGCATTCATCACGGTCGCCAGCATACCCATATGGTCTCCAGTGACGCGCTCCATTCCCGCGGCGTGCAACATGGCACCACGAAACAGATTACCACCACCGATCACCATACCGACTTCAACTCCCAGGCCGATTAGCTGCCCAACTTCGACAGCCATTCGGTCCAGGACTTTCGGATCAATGCCAAATTCTGCTTCACCAGTCAGCGCTTCACCGCTGAGTTTAAGCAGGATGCGATTATATTTGCGTTCCTTCTTTGGCATGTCGATTGATCCTTTGTTGGGGATTAATTGAGTTGAGCAGCTACTTCTGCAGCGAAGTCTTCCTCCTCTTTCTCAATACCTTCCCCTACTTCATAACGAACAAAGCTGACGATATCCGCACCAGCTTCTTTCAGCAAGTCAGCAACCTTGGTGTCCGGGTCTTTGACGAATGGCTGCTCCAGAAGGCTGATTTCCGCTATAAACTTGCGCAAACGGCCGGAAATCATCTTTTCGATAATTTCTTCCGGCTTACCGCTCTCACGGGCCTGTGCAGAGTATATTTCAGATTCCTTGGCCAGCACATCTTCTGGTACGTCTTCAGCGCGTACGCACAGAGGATTAACCGCAGCGATATGCATGGCAACGTCGCGCGCCAGAGATTCATCTCCGCCTTTCAGTGCCACCAAAACGGCGATTTGGTTATTGCCGTGCACATAGCTTTCCACAATACCGTCATTGGCATCTTCGAAAACCAGACGATCGAGGCGACGCAGATTGATGTTCTCACCGATCTTCTGCACCAGAGCCTGACGCGCATCTTCGATGCCACCTTCCAGGATTGCTGCGATATCAGCTTCTTTATTGGCAAATGCTGCATCCAAAGCTTGCTCAGCGAAAGCCAGGAAATTGTCATCGCGCGCTACGAAGTCAGTTTCACTGTTAATTTCGATGATGACGCCATAGTTGCCGTCTTCTGCAATTTTGGTCATGACAGTGCCTTCAGCAGCCACTCGGCTCGCTTTCTTGGCTGCTTTCAGACCGCTTGCTTTACGCAGATCTTCGATTGCCTTTTCCATATCACCGCCAGCTTCCGACAGTGCCTTTTTACAATCCATCATGCCAAGGCCGGTACGCTCGCGGAGCTCCTTAACCATGCTTGCTGTGATGTTAGCCATTGTTGTGCCTCACTTTAAAACGGGCATCGCCTCGAGGGCCATGCAAAATCATTTAGAAAAAAGGGGCAATGCGCCCCTTTTCAGACAATAGATGAGTTGATGCGAGCCGAATCAATTCCCTGATCCGGCTCCAGGGCATCCCTGCTAGGATTCGTCGTCGGCAGCTGCTTTTTTCTTGGCAGGTGCTTTCTTCTTGGCAGGGGCCTTTTTCTTGGCCGCAGTCTTTTTGGCTGCAGCTTTCTTCTTGGCAGGTGCTTTCTTCTTCGCAGGCGCCTTCTTGGCTTCTGCTTCGGCATCTGCTGCTACAGGTTCTTTGTCAGCTTCTGCAGCTACTGGCTCTTCAGCTGGGGCAGCTTCTGGTTCAGCTTTGGCTTCCGCCTCTGGCTCAGCTTTCGCTTCGGCTTTTGGCTCAGCTTTGGCTTCTGTTTTAGCTTCGGCTTTCGGAGCCTCAGCAGCTTCATCATCATCAATTTCGATGAATTCACTGTTCACAGCACCAGGACCACTACGCTTCTGTCCTTCAACACAGGCATCGGCTACAGAAGAGGCGTACAACTGAATGGCGCGAATCGCGTCATCGTTGCCCGGGATCACATAATCAACGCCATCCGGGTTACTGTTGGTATCGACAACGCCAATAACCGGAATGCGCAGGCTGTTGGCTTCAGTGATGGCAATTCGCTCATGATCCACATCGATCACAAACAGCGCATCTGGCAAGCCGCCCATATCCTTGATACCACCGATACTACGCTCCAACTTTTCCTTGGCGCGGCGCAGCATCAATGCTTCTTTCTTGGTCAGGCGGTTAAACGTACCATCCGCTTCCTGGGTTTCCAGCTCTTTCAGACGCTTGATGGAACCACGGATTGTCTTGTAGTTAGTGAGCATGCCACCCAACCAGCGATGGTTGACGTAGGGCATACCTGCCCGCTCGGCTTGCTCGCGAACGATTTTGGCAGCGGCGCGCTTGGTACCGACGAAAAGAATCTTCTTTTTCTTTTCAGCCAGGTTAGCAGCTTGTTCCAGCGCAGATGTCATGGCTGGCACAGTGTGCTCTAAATTGATGATATGGATTTTGTTACGGGCGCCAAAGATGTATGGCTCCATTTTGGGGTTCCAGTAGCGGCACTGGTGGCCAAAATGCACTCCTGCACGGAGCATTTCTTTCATGCTTACGGTCATGTCGTTTCCTTAATCGGGTTAGGCCTCCATACACCCCATGAATCAACCCGAAAATTCTTGCTATTCAGGCACCCAGATCACATGTGTCGGTGTATGTGCGACGTTAAATAAAGTTTATTGTGCTGAAATCCCGGTTTTCCTTGCGGACAGCCGTTCCAGCGCGGCGCTTTATACCACAATTGCCGAAAATCGGAAAGCAATTTGCGCTCTAACTATCAGGCCTGCGGGGAAATTCTCACTTGATTGAAGTCCACTGCAAACTCGCAAAGGCGATAGTCAGAGGTATTGAACATGGCCGTATGAGGCATGGATGCCGAACTCGAGCCCCCAGGGATGGGTTCACGGCGTGCCATGGTCGATACCTCTGACTATCTCCTAGGCACCACCTTTGCACACTTTTCTGTACTCTATGAAGCCCACGCCAGATGAAGTACGAGCCAACCGCCACTATCTACGAGCACTGCGTCTGTTTTACAATAACCGGCTTTTATCCTGTAGGACCGGCGCGAGCGCCGGGCTCAGACCACTCACACCGCAATCTGGGAAGTAATGACGATTCATATCAAAACGCCTGAAGAACTGGCCAAAATGCGCGTCGTGGGCAAACTCGCCTCCGAAGTACTCGAAATGATCGGCTCCCACGTTGTGCCGGGCGTGACCACGGGTGAGCTGGACCGCATTTGCCATGACTATATTGTTAATGAGCAGCAAGCCATACCCGCCCCACTGAATTACAACGGCTTCCCAAAGTCGATCTGTACGTCGGTCAATCATGTCATCTGCCACGGGATTCCCAGTGACAGCAAGACTCTGAAAGCCGGCGATATCATCAATATCGATGTCACTGTTATCAAAGATGGCTTTCATGGCGACACCAGTAAAATGTTCTGTGTTGGCGAAGTGCCAGATCATGCCAAGCGCCTGATCCGTGTCACCCAGGAATGCCTCTACAAGGCGATCGAGATCGTCAAGCCGGGCACGACCCTTGGCGACATTGGCCATATAATTCAAGTGCATGGTGAGGCCAACAACTATGCCATCGTCAGAGAGTATTGCGGACATGGCATCGGGCGCATCTTTCATGAAGAGCCGCAAGTGTTGCATTACGGTCGCCCCGGCACCGGACTGCAATTGGTCGAAGGCATGACCTTTACTATTGAGCCCATGCTGAACGCTGGTAGCCGCTACACCAAGTTGTCCAAGAAAGATGGCTGGACTGTCACCACCAAGGACCGACGCTTGTCTGCCCAGTGGGAACATACATTGGCTGTTACAGCCGATGGCTGTGAGATTCTCACTCGGCGCACCGAAGAAGCCTTGTGACAATTGACAGTTTCTCCATCACTGAACTGGAAGTTCAGGCCGAGTACTTACCCGATCGCGATCTGATTGATCTGGCAGAAATACGGGCGCGAGTGCGTGAAGCCAGTAATCCCATTCCTGTGCTCAGGGATGCGGTTAACCTGGCAGACAAGACACTGGACAACCGCTACAAACAAAACCTCAATATCAATCACATCGTTCGCGGCCGCTCATCTGTCATTGATGAAGTATTGCGTCTGGCCTGGCAGCAACAACAGTGGCCCGATGCCGACATGATCAGCCTCGTTGCTGTCGGTGGTTATGGTCGTGGTGAATTACTGCCCCACTCGGACATTGATCTGCTTATCCTCACGCGTAAAGACAATCATCGCAAATACAGCGAGACGATCTCCAGCTTCCTCACCATGCTGTGGGACATCGGTCTGGAGATTGGCCAGAGCGTGCGCTCAATCAAACAATGCAAACAGGAAGCGGCCAAGGACATTACGGTGGTGACCGCACTCATAGAGTCGCGCACGCTTATCGGTCCTGATGAATTGCATGCCGACATGATGACGGCAATCAGCAGTAAGCGGGTCTGGCCAGTCAAGGATTTCGTACGTGCCAAGCTGGAAGAGCAAGCCGACCGTCACCGCAAATATCACGACATTGATTACGCGCTGGAACCTAACGTCAAAACATCTCCGGGTGGACTGCGTGATATTCAAACTATTGCCTGGGTAGCCAAACGCAATTTTGGCGCCAGTTCGTTTCGCGATCTGGTTGAGCTGGGTTTTCTCAAACCATCCGAAGAGACCATGATCAACAAAGGCCAGCAATTTTTGTGGAAGCTGCGCTATGGCTTGCACTTGCTGGAAGGTCGCTGCGAAGACCGCTTGCTGTTCGATAAACAAAGAGAACTGGCCCAACTATTCGGCTATGAAGACGATGACAAGAGTCTCGGCGTGGAAAAACTCATGCAGCAATACTATCGTTGCGTCGCCAATCTGCGCGAACTCAACGATGTGCTATTGCAGCACATGGACGAAGCTATTTTGCGGGCTGACGAAAAGACCCGCATCGCTCCGCTGAACAATCGCTTCCAGATTCATAACAACTACATCGAAGCCAAATACCCGGAAGTCTTTCAACGCTTTCCCTTTGCCTTGCTCGAAGTTTTCGTACTGATGGGCCAGAACCCTGAAATACAAGGCATTCGCGCCTCTACGATACGCCTGATTCGGGAAAATCGGCGCTTGATCGACGAAGAATATCGCGTTGATATTCGTAGCATCGCCTTGTTCATGGAACTACTACGCTCGCCGCACCAGATGACCTTGCAGCTACGTCGTATGGCACGCTATGGCATACTAGCGCGCTATCTGCCGGAGTTTGGGCAGATTACCGGGCAGATGCAGCACGATCTTTTTCATATCTACACAGTGGATGCACATACACTGCAGGTAGTTGAAAACATGCGTCGTTTCTTGCTACCCGAAGCCGATGAACAATTCCCCATTGCCGCGCAACTGGCGCGTCATCTACCCAAACCTGAATTGCTCTATATTGCCGGTCTCTACCATGACATTGCCAAGGGACGCGGCGGCGATCACTCGGAACTGGGCAAAGCTGATGCCATCGCTTTTTGCGAACGTCATCGCTTAAGCATCTGGGATACCAAGCTGGTTACCTGGCTGGTCGAAAAACATCTGTTGATGTCGATGACGGCACAGCGCAAAGACATCTCCGATCCGGAGGTGATTCGCGAATTTGCCCAGACAGTTGGTGACAAATTACATCTGGACTATCTCTACACCATGACGGTAGCTGACATTTGTGCCACCAACCCTGAGTTGTGGAACAGCTGGCGTGCTTCGCTGATGCGTCAGCTTTATTTCAATACCAGACGTGCACTGCGGCAAGGATTGGATAACACCATCGACCGCGAGGACCGCATCGCCGACAAGAAAGACTCTGCACTGGTGATGCTGCGCGCGCGCGGTTTTGACGACGCCGCAATCGAGGCAATCTGGCGCACTGCTGATGATGAGTATTTTGTTCGCGAATCAGCCGCCAATATCGCCTGGCATACCGAAGAAATCGCCGGTCATGAAGGTGATGGCCCGCTCATTTCGGTTTCCGAACTGCAAACTACTCAAGGCGATGGCGGCGCAACCCAAGTGTTTATTTATGCACCTAATGCTGACTATCTGTTTGCCAACAGTACAGCAGCATTCGAGCAACTGAATTTGAATATTCATGGTGCCCGCATTTTCACCTCAGACGATGACTACTGCATGGATACCTATGCAGTACTGGAAGACAATGGCAATCCTGTCGGCAAGAATCCTGAGCGCATTACCGCGATCAAATCACGACTGGAAAAAAACCTCGCCGACGGTAGCAAGCCAATGGCGCCTTCCCGCGTGCGGCGTACACGCAAAGACAGATACTTCAGCAAACCTATTGAGCTGTCTTTTAATAACCCTGTCGGCAAGAATTATTCTACTTTGGAAGTGAACTGCTCTGACCAACCCGGCATTCTCGCCTGCGTCGGAAAAGTATTTGCAGAACACGATATCAACCTCAAGGATGCACGCATCACGACATTGGGAGAACGTGTAGAGGATTTATTCTTCATCACCGACAAATTCGGCAAACCGCTGAGCGATACTACCCAGATTGATGAATTACTGGCTGACATCAAAACAGAATTGGAAGAACGACTCACGGATTAATCTTCGATCCGTGTTCAATAAAGCAGGACTAAATCATGATAACTCTATATGGCATCGGTAATTGCGACACTATTCGCAAGACCCGTAAATGGCTGACCGACCAGGGCGTCGAATTCGATTTCCACGATTACAAAAAAGAAGGTTGTTCAGAAAAGCTGGCCAAACAGTTTCTCAAGCAATTTTCAGTCGAGGAAATCATCAACAAACGCGGCACGACCTGGCGCGGCCTGCCTCAGTCAAGCAAAGACAATCTGACTGCAAGCAATGCACCACAGCTTATGCAGCAACACCCTGCCCTCATCAAGCGACCGCTGATGTGCATCAACAATGAATGGCTATTAGGCTATGATACCGATCGCATGAAGCGCTTGATCAATCAATAACATCGAATGGATAGCAAATGAGTTCAGCAACACTATTTAGTTATGGCTTTGGCGTCGCCACCAAGAACGCCAGTCAGGAAATCATTGAGGTTTTCTACCCACAGCCGGTCATTGCGCCAGATGCCGATATCAGCGCCATTCTCTGCAAGCATTTCAACCATGCTGACGCTAGTTGCGACACTTATGAGCTGGATGATGCAGGAATTGCTGATCTGAGTTCTGCGCTACAGGGAGTTGATCAATCTGCTGCTGAGTCGCTTGCGGCTCTGGCCGGGGCAGAACAATGCGTTGTCTGTCTGTTAGGCACTGATGCTGCGCCTTCGTCAGTGTCTGAAGTGTTCCTTAAGCTGCATCTGCTCTCCCATCGCCTGACGCAACCGCAGACATTGGCTCTGGATGGCATGTTCGGCATTCTCAAGAATCTGGCCTGGACCAATGTTGGCCCGATCGATCTCGATGAATTACCCGCTCGACAGTTGGAGGCACGCCTGAACGGCGAGACACTGGACGTACAGTGTGTCGACAAATTCCCCAAGATGACCAATTACGTTGTACCCCGCGGTGTGCGTATTGCCGATACGGCCCGTGTTCGCCTCGGCGCCTATGTCGGTGAAGGTACTACCGTCATGCATGAAGGCTTCGTTAACTTTAATGCCGGCACACTCGGCACGGCGATGATCGAAGGTCGCATATCAGCGGGCGTCATTGTGGGTAACAACAGTGACCTTGGTGGCGGTTGTAGCACCATGGGTACTTTGTCTGGCGGCGGGAAAGAAATTATCTCAGTCGGCGAGAATTGCCTGATCGGCGCCAATGCCGGTATCGGTTTTCCGCTGGCCAATGGTTGTATCGTAGAAGCAGGCTTGTATGTCACCGCCGGCACCAAAGTGAATCTACTCGATGGCGAGCGCAATACAGTGAAAACCGTGAAAGCCAAAGAATTAATGACACTGGAGAATCACCTCTACCGCCGCAACTCACTCAATGGTGCTGTTGAATGTGTGCCACTAAAGAGCCAGATGAGCCTTAACGAAGAACTGCATAGCCACAACTAGGAATTGTCATGTCAGCCACTCTCGAGTTAGCCCGACAATTAATCGCGCAGCCTTCGGTCACGCCCGCTGATGAGAATTGTCAGGTCATTTTGGCCGAGCGCTTGAAAGCTCTGGGGTTTCGTATCGAGTCGATGCCGTTCGGCGAGGTCAGTAATTTGTGGGCTGAATGGGGCGACTCAGGCCCCTTGTTTGTTTTTGCCGGGCATACTGATGTTGTGCCTGCCGGCCCATTGTCTGACTGGGATTCCGACCCCTTCACCCCTACTGAGCGCGATGGCTATCTGTATGGTCGCGGCGCGGCTGACATGAAATCCAGTATTGCCGCCATGGTGACTGCCTGTGAACGTTTCCTGGCCAAGCCGCGTAGCAATGGCAGGATTGCCTTTCTCATCACCAGTGACGAAGAAGGCATTGCCATCAATGGCACACGCAAGGTCATGGACGCTTTACTGCAGCGCAATGTGCAGATCGATTACTGCATCGTCGGCGAACCCAGCAGCACGCAGCGACTGGGTGATGTGATTAAAGTCGGCCGTCGCGGTTCGTTGAGCGGCAATCTTGCGATTCGCGGCACTCGTGGTCATGTCGCCTATCCGCACCTGGCAGACAATGCGATTCATCGCAGCGTGCCGGCCTTGAAAGCCCTGTTGGGCTTGCAGTGGGATCAGGGCAATGATGTCTTCCCGCCTACCAGCCTGCAAATTTCCAACGTACGTGCCGGCGAAGGTGCCAACAATGTAATTCCCGGTCGCATCGAGATCGAATTCAATTTGCGTTTTTCCACCGAGATTACCGCAGAGACCATCAAGCAGCGCGTATCAGAGGCGTTTGCAGCGCTGGATGTGGATTACGAACTCGACTGGCACTTGTCCGGCGAACCCTTCCTGACACGCTCTGGCGAGCTTATCGACGCAGTCAACGCAAGCATTTCTGCAGTGACGGGCTATGCAACGGAATCCTCCACAGCCGGTGGCACCTCGGATGGACGCTTCATCGCCCCTACCGGTGCGCAGCTGGTCGAACTGGGCCCGGTCAATGCAAGCATTCACAAGGTCAATGAATGCGTCCGCGTGGCTGATCTCGAGCCACTGTCAAACATTTATGAGACTGTTCTGGAGAAGTTGCTGTAGGTATTTGCTGCATTTCGTTGCCGCCAAGCGCTTTATTTCATTTCGCTGCTTGCAAATACACATCGAAGCGATTGCTTTTGCCGCGGAAACTGATGTCCGGCGCCGCGCCAGCCAGATCATGGGAAAGTTTGGCGCGCTTCACCACAATTCGTTTCCTCGCCATCGATCGGGCCGTTTGCAGTAGCTGCCTTTCTTCATCCTGACGCTGCGCTTCAGTAAGACTCTCCTCCGCTTGTTGTAAAAACCCTTGTAGTAATTGCATCGATTTTTTCACCCGTGCAGTTTTGCCAGTGACCGGGAACATCGGATCCAGATACACAACGTCATAAGATGAGTCTTTAGTCTGGGAATAGCGAAAATCCCCTGCCAGCAACTGCAATCTCGCCATTACCGCTGCCAGTTGCTCGAGCCCTGCGGCCCGCGCAAACGCATCAGTCAGCAAGGCATGAATGACTGGCGACCTTTCCAGCAACGTCACCTGACAGCCCTGACTGGCAAGCAGAAAGGAATCCTTACCCAGGCCGGCAGTCGCATCGAGGATAGTGGGCCGATAACCCGGTTTGATACCCACTGCTTTGCCTAGCCCTTGTTTCTTGTAGCTCTCTTGCGCCCGGCGCAACAAATCGGCATTGCTGAAGTCAATCAACAATCCTGCATCTAGAAACGGCGTTTGTTGCAAGGCAAGACCGCTATTGGTAAAGCACAAGCGGAACTGTGGCTGTAAGTGCGCAAGCGCAGCTTCGTCAAGCAATGGCAGAGCGAGACTGGCAGCCAACTCACGACTGGCATCGGCAAATTGCCCGTCGTCAGAGACCACCGCTAGCGGTGCGTCAGTCATGACAACCAGTAGACTGCCAGCAATACCACACCCAACACGATGCGGTAGATGACAAAGGGTAGAAAGCCAAGACGCGGTATTAACTGCAGGAAATAATGGATACAGGCGAAAGCCACGAGTGCGGAGATGACCACGCCATAGAGTAACTGTGCCCAGGCTATAGGTTCAGCCTGTGCAGTGGCAAGCTCCAGCCCCTGTAAGCCACCTGATGCCAGAATGATTGGAATAGCCAGAAGAAAGGAAAAACGTGCTGCGTCTTCGCGTGACAACTGACAGAGCAGACCGGCCATCATAGTAACTCCCGAACGTGAAGTCCCAGGGATTAATGCCAGCATTTGCGCCAGTCCAATCCAGATCGCTTCACGCCAACCTAGTGAATCCAGCGCCAGTGTGCCGCGCCGCTGCTTGTCAGCCCAATAGAGCCCCAGCGCAAAGACGATTGAGGCAGCGGCGATAACGAGACTCGAACGCCCATATTCTGCAACCAAATCATTTAACAGTAGCCCAGCCAGACCAGCCGGCAAAGTGGCAATAATTAGCATCCACGCCAGTCGCGCTTGAGTGCGGTCGCCACGGCCAACGAAACTGCCCAGCCAGGCCACTAGCATGGCTATCAGGTCGCGGTAAAAATAGCACACCACTGCCAACAGTGTGCCGAGATGTACCGCCACATCAAAAACCAGCCCTTGATCGGGCCAGCCCAGTAATTGTGACGGCAAAATCAAGTGTGCCGAAGAGGATATGGGCAAGAACTCGGTTAGCCCCTGGATCAACGCCAGAATAGTGAGATGAACGAAACCGAGCTCAGTTAGTTCCATCGTGGTCAGGAGTAATCCAGTTGATCTTTGATGTAGTTGGGCAACACGCCACCATCAGTTTGATACTGCCCTGATTCGAGCCGATGACGCGCGATATCACACAATGCGATCAGGTCGGCAGAGAGCGCCTCGTAGTGTGACGCTACTGTTATCCCCAACCGACTTGCCAAGTCTTCATCCCAGGCGGCACCCGCACTGTTCCAGAGGGAATCGCTGGTTTGGATTTGCAAGTTTTCAGGTATTGCTACTTGTTCTTTGCCGAGTAGATCAGCCTGCCCGGCGGCGGCCACATGGTAGGCGGCAAAGTAAACCTCGCCGTCGCGAGCTGGCTCTGCTACTAACCAATGCTGATTTGATGATGGCAGCGCTCGCTGACCAGACACTGCGGTTAGCGCCAGCGCTGAAATCCCTATAACCGGGCAGTCAGCAGCAAAACTCAAGCCCTGGGCCACACCGACACCAATGCGCATGCCGGTAAAAGAGCCCGGCCCCGTGACCACGGCAATAGCATCGACACTCGCAAGTGTCAGTAGCTGATCGCTGAGCAATGCCTCAACAAGAGGTAATAATTTTTGCGCCGCCTGCCTCTCAGCGGGCGTTTGCCGCGTCACGACCTTACCCGCGACGGCCAAAGCGACCGAGCAAACAGGTGAAGAGGTATCAATGGCAAGAATCGTAGACATGTATATGGACTAAATGCGATGGGGTCATTAAAAGCAAAAATCCCCCTTGATTCAACTCAAGGGGGATTTAAGGGGTTATCCGACGCCGCAGCGGGCGTGCCTGGCGCCGGATGTTTGGCTAAAGTCCCTGCTCGTTTCGACTAGCGCTTCTTACGAGCTGGAGCTTTCTTCTTTGCTGCCGCAGATTTGGCGGGAGCTTTACGCTTGACCGCTTTCTTCTTGGCAGTTTTCTTCTTAGCTACTTTCTTTTTAGCGACCTTCTTTTTAGCAACTTTCTTCTTCGCTACCTTCTTTTTGGCCACTTTTTTCTTAGCTACTTTCTTTTTAGCTACTTTTTTCTTGGCTACCTTCTTCTTAGCGACTTTTTTCTTCGCTACCTTCTTTTTGGCAACCTTTTTCTTGGCGACTTTCTTCTTCACCGCCTTTTTCTTGGCTACTTTCTTCTTGGCCACTTTCTTTTTAGCTGCCTTTTTCTTGGCAACTTTGCGTGGTGAAGCTTTCTTCGCTGCCGCCGCAGTTTTCTTCTTGGCAGCTTTCTTCTTCGCTACTTTCTTCTTAGCGACCTTTTTCTTCGCCACCTTCTTTTTGGCTACTTTTTTCTTGGCAACCTTCTTCTTCGCAGCCTTTTTCTTGGCTGGAGACTTCTTCTTGGCGACCTTTTTCTTAGCGACCTTCTTCTTCACAGCCTTCTTTTTGGCTACTTTCTTCTTCGCTACCTTCTTTTTGGCCACTTTTTTCTTGGCTACTTTCTTCTTAGCAACCTTTTTCTTAGCCACCTTCTTCTTAGCGACTTTCTTCTTAGCGACTTTCTTCTTCGCTACCTTTTTCTTGGCAGCTTTGCGCTTGGCGACTTTCTTCGGTGATGCCTTCTTGGCTGCCGCTTTAACCTTCACTTTCTTTTTAGCAGCTTTCTTCTTCACAGCCTTTTTCTTGGCGACTTTCTTCTTAGCCGCCTTTTTCTTCGCAACCTTCTTCTTGGCAGGAGACTTCTTCTTGGCAACCTTTTTCTTAGCTACTTTCTTCTTAGCGACTTTTTTCTTGGCTACCTTCTTTTTAGCGACTTTCTTCTTCGCTACCTTCTTTTTGGCGACTTTTTTCTTGGCTACCTTCTTCTTGGCTACCTTCTTTTTGGCGACTTTCTTCTTGGCTACCTTCTTTTTGGCAGCTTTGCGCTTTACAACCTTCTTCGGAGAAGCCTTTTTGGCCGCTGCACGACGTTTTACTGGTTTCTTGGCAACTTTCTTCTTGGCCGCCTTCTTTTTGGCTGTTTTCTTCTTAGCCGGTGCTTTCTTCTTTACTGCCTTTTTCTTGGCAGGCTTCTTCTTGGCAGCTTTACGTGCTGCTGCCTTGGCCTTGGCTGCTGCTTTCTTGGCAGCGGCTTTTTCCTTCTTGGCCGCTTTTTTGGCAGCAATCCTGGCTTTCAGTGCATCTTTACGAGCCTGCTTTGCTGCTTTTGCTGCATCAGCCTTGGCGCGCTTCTTCTTCCAATTAGCGGTAAATGCTTTTACTGCCTTATCCAGATCGTCTTCATACTTCTTGGCATCAGCAGCTTTCTTGGCTTTTGCCTTGGCTACAGCTTCAGCCGCTTTGGCCTTGGCCTTGGCTGTTCTTATCTTGGCATTTGTTGCTGCTGCTTTAGCGGCCGCTTTCTTGGCTGCATTTTGCGCAGAACTTGCCGCTTTCTTGGTAGCAGCAGTTTTGGTCTTGGCTGCTTTCTTCTTCGCTGCTACAGCTTTCTTCTTCGCTGCGGCTACTTTCTTTTGTGCTGCCTTGGATTCTTTCTCCAATTTAGCAACTGTTGCTTTTGCTTTAGTCAAAGCCGGACTAGTTACTTTCTTAACCGTCGACTTCTTCTTTGCAGATGTTTTTTTCTTTGCCTTAACTTTAGCCATACTAGTATCTCTCCTAGGTAATGTTCGTGCCCGCTTAAGACCAACTGTGTATCCACTGCTTGCCGGCAACATATCACAAAAATTATCTGGCGCACAGTTTATGGAATACAGTACTGGTTTGTAAAAATCCCTTTCAATAATACATACATGATACCCACTTCAAGATGGTATCAATCACATATTTCGCTAGCTACGTAAAAAACTTTAAGAAAAAGAACCCTGCTCTTGATCTGCTTAACTGAATAATAGATCCATAAGCGCAGCAATTAGTTTGCCAAATGTGTTTCTTTTCTCCCCACCGGCGCCTTATTGCTGCATTTTTGTTCAATTAACTGATGCAATTCACTCTGGCTCAACGTATTTCAGACAAAAAAAAGCCCGAAATGATTCGGGCTTTTTTCTTAAGAGGTCAGTTATTCAGGAAAGTGCAGCTTTAATCTGTTCGCGAATGCTTTCTACAGGTGCAACACCATCAACGGTGATGACTTTTACACCTGCATTACTTGCTTCCCGATCTTTATAAAAGGAAACAAGAGGTTCAGTTTGCTCATGATAAACAGAAAGCCTTTTACGCACGGTTTCTTCCTTGTCATCGTCACGCTGGATCAACGTTTCACCAGTTTCATCGTCTTTATCAGCGACTTTCGGCGGATTGTATTCGACATGATAGACCCGACCGGAGTCTGCGTGGACGCGTCGGCCAGACAAACGCTTCACAATCTCGTCATCACCGACATTGATTTCCAGCACCACATCGATATTTACCTCTGCATCCACCAGCGCTTGAGCTTGTGGAATCGTGCGTGGAAAACCGTCAAACAGAAAGCCATTGCGGCAATCATCCTGGCTAATGCGCTCTTTGACCAACGCAATCATGATGTCATCTGTTACCAAACCACCACTCGCCATGACTTGTTCTACTTGTAGCCCCAATTCTGTTTTGGCTTTAACCGCAGCACGCAGCATGTCACCTGTTGAAATCTGGGGAATGTTAAAAGTCTGCGTGATAAATTGCGCCTGCGTGCCTTTTCCAGCACCGGGTGCTCCAAGCAAAATAATCCTCATTGGTCTGTATTACTCCATCGTCTGTGAATTCTTGATTTCATAACCCTGCTTCCTTGGCCTGCTCCCAGAGCGCGTCCAATTCTGTAAGATCGGCATCGGCCAAGCTGCGTTGTTGCCCGCGTAACGCTGCTTCTATCCATCTAAAGCGCGCTGCAAAGCGGCTATTAGTGCCCCGAAGCGCTATTTCTGGTTCAATCTGGCAATGTCGCGCCAAATTAACGGCGGCGAAGAGTATATCGCCAAATTCGTTCTCTCGGGCGGCAATGTCGCCTGCAGCGTGTGCCGCTTCAAATTCCGCAATCTCTTCTTTTAGCTTTGCCAGAACAGGCTGGATGTTATCCCAATCAAAGCCATGATTGGCAGCGCGTTTTTGCAGTTTTCTCGCTCGCTCCATGGCGGGCAAAGCCTTGGGCACATCATCCAGAACACTTTCAGGCGCAGTATCGTTATTTTGTCCACCGCGCTGGCGCTTTTCGGCACGCTCTTCGGCCTTGATCGCCTCCCAGTTGACTAACACCTGATCTGCCGAGATATCCGGGCGCTGTCCGAATTGATCGACATCGCCATCGGGAAAAACATGGGGATGCCGCCTGATCAGTTTGCGGGTAATCGCTCTTGCAACATCATCGAAGTCAAATGCCCCTTCTTCCGAGGCAATCTGCGCATAAAAAATCACCTGGAACAGTAAATCTCCGAGTTCATCCTCCAATTCGACCATATCCTGCTTCTCAATCGCATCGATAACCTCATAGGTTTCTTCCAGCGTATAAGGTGCAAGCGACGCAATGGTCTGCTTCAGATCCCAGGGGCAACCAAAATCGCCGTCACGGAGCATAGTCATCAAGCTCCTTAACTGATTGATCGCGGTTTGTGCTGCAAAGGGTTCCGTTGCCACGGAATAACTCCAATAAGACTGATTAATGATTACGAACGAAGAGTGCCATGGACTCGACATGAGTAGTGTGAGGGAACATATCCATTACCCCGGCAGATTTCAATTTGTACCCACGCTCCAACAAGCATTGCGTATCTCTGGCCAATGTCGCTGGGTTACAGGACACATAGACAATACGTTCTGGTTCAAGCAAGGCAATCTGTTCGACTATTTCCAGCGCACCGGAACGCGGTGGATCCAACAATACTTTGTTGACCTTGCCCGGCAGCCACGGTTGTTCTTGCAAAGGTTTAGTCAGATCGGCGGCCGCAAATTCAACATTTTGCATGCCATTCAGCTCAGCGTTGGCTTTGCCCCGCTGTACCATCTGCTCACTGCCTTCAACGCCAAGAACAGAGCCTGCCTGATTAGCTATCGGCAGCGTGAAATTGCCTAAGCCACAAAACAGGTCGAGCACCGAATCACTGGAATCCAATTCCAGCAACTCCAGCGCCTTGGCGATGATCTTACGATTAATAGCTCCATTGATCTGCGTAAAGTCCATCGGATGAAACTGGAGTTGCAAGCCCGCCTCCGGCAGATAGTACTCAAGCAAATCCTGCTTATCGTCAGGATAGATCTTGTGCACCGTATCCAGCCCTTTCGGTTGCAGATAGAGCGCGAGATCATATTTGCCCGCGAATTCTCGCAAGGCTAGTAGATCGTCGGCCTGTAATGGGCTCAAATGCCGCACAATCAGGGCCACCTGCAGTGCGTCAGAATTCGCTTCGCGTTCGCCGACAGCGACTTCGATCTGGGGGATTTCATAACGCGTTGGTAATGCCGAGATGAGTTCACGCAATGGATCGATCAATTCTGCGACTTCTTTCACCAATACCTGACAATTGTGCATGTCAGTGATGAAGCTGCTGTATTTTTCCCGAAATCCGACCAGCGCTCCGCCTTTCTTGGTCACGACGCGCACAGCCAGGCGCGCCTTGCGGCGATAGTGTTGCGTTGGTCCATGCAAACGCGGCAAAACCGTAAACTGATCTGCACTCAAGCCTGTACTATTGGCCAGTAATTCCAGCAGCACGCTTTCCTTGAAGGCCAGTTGCGCATCAGTATCGAAGTGTTGCAGTGAACAGCCACCGCAGACGTCAGAGTATTCGCAAGGCGGACTGACGCGAGCCGGATTATTGCTGGCGACACTGACCACGCGCAATTCATCCAATTGACTGCGCCGACGCACATACTGCGCCTGCACCGATTCTTCGGGCAGTGCTCCATCAACGAAACACACTTTACCGTCCACATGGGCTACGCCGCGGCCTTCATGACTAAGTGCAGTTATATCAAGGGCAACAGGCTCAGCAGGCACACGCTGGCGGCGACTTCTTCTTCGACTCATGGGCATTGCAAACCGGTTACATGTAAATTCATCTGACGATGAATGACATGGCTAGCGTGGACTACGATACGTCTCATCTCATGCATCCGCATGAAAGACACCAGTAGAGAGATAGCGGTCACCACGATCACAAATAATGGCAACTATCGTGGCGTTATTGACTTCTTTGTTGAGTTGCAGCGCGGCAAACACCGAACCACCGGATGACACACCACAGAAAATTCCTTCTTCCCGGGCCAGCGCTCGCATAGTGTCTTCGGCATCTTGTTGTGCGACATCAACAATGCGATCAATACGCTCTCGATCAAAAATCCTGGGCAGGTATTCTTGTGGCCAGCGGCGAATGCCCGGAATTTTGGATCCATCCTTCGGCTGTAATCCGATAATTTCAATGGCGCTGTTTTGTTCTTTCAAATAGCGCGACACACCCATGATTGTCCCTGTAGTCCCCATTGAACTGATAAAATGAGTGACCTTGCCTTTGGTATCGCGCCAAATTTCCGGCCCGGTGTGCATGTAGTGCGCGCTGGGATTGTCCTGATTGGCAAACTGATCGAGTACTATGCCTTCGCCAGCTGCGGCCATCCGTTGCGCCAGATCACGGGCACCTTCCATGCCCTGCTCTTCACTGACAAGAATAAGTCGCGCACCGTAGGCCAGCATGGAGGCCTTGCGCTCGTCGCTGAGATTATCCGGCATAATCAGGGTCATACCGTAACCTTTGACAGCAGCGACCATCGCCAGTGCGATACCGGTATTACCGCTGGTTGCCTCAATCAGGTTATCACCCGGTGCAATATCACCACGCAACTCGGCTTGCAGAATCATATTGAAGGCGGGGCGGTCTTTGACAGAACCGGCCGGGTTATCACCTTCCAGTTTCAGCAAAATGGTATTGCTGGACTTGCCAGGAAGGCGCTGTAATTGCACTAACGGGGTATTACCGATCAGGCTGGCGATAGTTGCATATGACATAGATGTGGCGCCAAGACTGGCTGGAGAGCTTGTAGGAGCGCTGAATTCTACACAGATTAGCGCAGTGGATAAAGCCAGCGATCAGGAGTTGCGAGGCTTCGCACGCGAGGCAAACAGACTTCGGCTAGCCAGGGGTTTATCGCCAAGGTGGGTGGCCAACGCAAGCCGCAGCAGGCGCTTGGCAGACTGCGCCGACTCACTGTCTGACCACTGCAGGTTGCGCAGATCGATCAGGTGACTACCACGGAACAGGCGATTATCGGAGTCAGCATCGTCTTCCCAGCGCTCAAACCCGATATCCGGGTTAAAGCGGTACAACTGCTCCGGCTCGATGGGGGCATGGCTACCAATCTCTTCCTGCAAATTAATACCGTAACCGAGTTCGCCGAGCAGGTTCATTTCAAAACGGCGCAGAATCATCTGCATGGAATCTGTCCCCTGCAGCGCCAGCAACGCTTGCTGATAGTGTTTGTACAATTGCGTGTGTTCTTCGTGATCCTGGAGCAATCGCGTCAGCAACTCATTCAGATACAGCCCGCTGAATAAACGCTCATTGTGCAAGGAGATTGCCGCCATGCCGGTTTCCACACCACTGACTGTTTTTACCTCACCGCGCCCACTAAAGGACAACAGCAAAGGTTGAAACAGTTGTAGCAGGGAGCGATAGCGGGATTTTTCGCGCCGGGCACCTCTGGCGATGGCACGAACGCGGCCATAGTCGTAGGTAAAAAAGTCAATCAGGAGGCTGCTGTTCTGAAAGGGGCGGGTATGCAATACGTATGCGGGTTGCAGTGCGACTCGAGTCTCCATGGGGTCGCCGTCAGTCCATATATCCCAGACTCTGTAAAGCGCGCTCGTCATCGGCCCAGCCGGATTTCACTTTGACCCAGAGATTGAGCATCACTTTGCAATCGAACGCCTTTTCCATGTCCTGCCGGGCTGCGGTGCCGATTGTCTTCAGTCGCTCACCATCTTTACCAACGACCATGCGTTTCTGGCCATCCTTGTCGACCAGAATGAGGCCATGAATGTGCAAGGTCGGCCCTTCCTGAACGAAGCGCTCAATTTCTACACTGACCTCGTAAGGCACTTCGTCGCCCAGTTGGCGCGTCACTTTCTCGCGAATCAACTCCGAAGCCAGGAAGCGCGAACTACGATCAGTCACCTGATCTTCAGGATAGAGAAATGGACCGGCTGGCAAATAGCTCTTCACCAATTCTTCAACGGCTTCCATGTTGTGACCATTCAATGCGGAAAGCGGTACGATATCGGCAAAGGAATAGGCTTCAGCCAGTTTGTTGATATGGGGTAACAGTTGCGCTTTGTCTTTTAACAGATCCACTTTGTTAATGATTAACAGAACCGGGACTTTACTGTCTTTGAGCAACTCCAATACGAGCTGATCGCCTTCATTGAAGACCAGACGCTCGACCAGAAACAGAATCACATCCACGTCTTTGACCACTGAAGCCACGGTCTCATTCATGACACGATTCAAAGTCTTGTTCACTGTCCCATGCAGACCGGGAGTGTCGACGAAGATGACCTGATGTGTCGCATCACTGTTAATGCCGAGGATACGATGACGGGTGGTTTGCGGTTTGCGGGAAGTGATACTGATTTTCTGGCGAAGCAAATGATTAAGCAATGTCGATTTGCCAACATTTGGGCGCCCTACCAGTGCCACGAAGCCACAATGCTGCTCTTTGCCAGCAACGATCGTCTCAGAGCCCACTGAGAGCCTCCAGAGCGCTTTTGGCGGCTTCCTGTTCGGCAGCACGCTTACTGCTGCCACGACCCGTTGTAGGCGTGTCGAGCGTTGCTACGGAGCAAGTGATCACAAATTCCTGTGCGTGGGCATCACCGCGCGTTTCTACTACGTCATATTGTGGCAATTCATTGCCCTCGCTCTGCATCAATTCTTGTAACCGGGTTTTGAAATCTTTGGCCTTGGCCTGGCGTGGATCCGCCTTGATTAAGTCTGCCGTCATTTTGGTCGCAACTTCCCGGCAGGCGGTCAGTCCTGCATCGAGATACACAGCCGCTATCAATGCCTCGACACAGTCAGCCAGCAAGGAATCGCGATCACGTCCCCCGCTTTTGGCTTCACCGGTACCCAGTAATAACATATCACCCAGTTGCAGCTGCCGACCGACCGAAGCCAGAGCCTCTTTCTTGACGATTGCGGCACGCCACCGACTCAGCTCACCTTCGCTGGCATCAGGATACTGCGTATAGAGAATTTCACCAATAATGAAATCCAACAAAGCGTCGCCAAGGAATTCCAGACGTTCATTGTTGGCACGTGCTGCGCTGCGATGGGTTAGTGCGAGTCGTGCGAGTGAAGGGTCGCTAAATTGATAGTCCAGTTGCTGTTGTAACGTCTCGAGGTTATACGCCATTTACTGCAAAACGGTGTCGAAACTGGCAATCACATCCAAATTACCGAACATCTCTACACGACGTTCGTAAGCGATAGTGATTACCGGATTCCCCGTTTCCTTGCTCATGCGGATATTATTCAGATTAAAGCCGACCACATTATTGATGCGCAATGTATTGGAGACTCGCTCGCGCACTTCCGCAATCGTCAAATTGGTCGCTTCACCACTATCGATCATATCCTGACAAATACCTGTAATCAGATTGTGATCGATATAGACAGGGCCGACCTTGAGTCCGATGGTGAAAAACCCGGTGATTAGAATCGCCAGGATGAGCAGTCCAAATTTGCTGACACCGCGTTGCTTGTTTATAGAATTCGATGCAATGATTCTCATAACCGTGCTCTCAGTATGTTTGCTGTGCGCGCCAGGATTGAATCTATTTTGCCCCAAGGCTAACTGTGAACGCACTACTTGGATGCGCTTACCGTTATAGGGGTCACATTTTTATTAACGAATCAGTTTGTTGTTGGAAAAATTCGGCAAGTTCAGGCCGGGATCTTTGTGCATCCAAACGGCAATAGCCTTGCCCACTATATCTTTTTCAGACACTGCACCCCATTCGCGACTGTCACTGCTATTGTCGCGGTTATCACCCATCATGAAGTAATGCCCGTTGGGAATAACCCAGGTCGTACGCGCCCGACGACGGCCTGCAGCATCGATGTGCTGGGTAGTATGCTCAATGCCGCCAATCTTTTCTGTATAAAGTGTGCCGGCCAAGTCTCCGATGCTGGTGTCGACAGTGATGTTGTCGAGAAACTCCTTTTCGACCAGATCACCGTTAACGTAGAGATTCTTGTCCTCGTAGCGAATGGTGTCGCCCGGTAAGCCTATCACTCGTTTGATGTAGTACTTGTCTTCGTGCGGAGGAATAAACACCATCACCTCCCCGCGCTGCGGATCATCAACATCAATAATTTTGGTGCCGATTACCGGCAGCCTGATGCCGTAGGCGAATTTATTGACCAGAATAAAGTCACCGACTTTTAAAGTGGGGATCATTGATCCAGTCGGAATCTGGAAGGGCTCAACCAGAAACGATCGCAGCACCAGCACAATGAGCAAGACCGGGAAAAATGATTTGGCATATTCGATGACTACTGGTTCACGAGCCAACTCTGCCAATTCATTCTGCAATGCTTCTTCATTCTGCCCCTTAGCCTTGTGCTTGTGCTCCTCAATTGCCGCCATGCGCGGCTTTTTCAGTAGCAAGCTGTCCAGCAACCATAGCGCCCCGCAGGCCGCGACGAGACAAACGAGTACAAGAGAAAAATCAATATCCATAGTCGAGATCAGCTATCCATTTTCAGTACGGCTAAAAATGCTTCTTGTGGCACTTCGACATTGCCAACTTGCTTCATGCGTTTCTTACCCGCTTTTTGCTTTTCGAGCAACTTCTTCTTTCGAGTCACGTCACCGCCATAACACTTGGCGGTAACATTTTTACGCAATGCTTTAACCGTCGAGCGAGCAACAATCTGACCACCAATAGCGGCTTGAATCGCCACATCATAAAGCTGGCGAGGAATAAGATCTTTCATCTTTTCCACCAACAGCCGCCCTTTGGACTGCGAATGATCACGATGCACAATCAATGCCAGCGCATCTACTCTATCGCCATTGATGAGAACATCCAAGCGCACCAGTTTGGCTTCCTGAAAACGGACAAACTGGTAATCCAGTGATGCGTAACCACGGCTGGCTGATTTGACCCGATCAAAAAAGTCCAACACCACCTCATTCATGGGCAATTCATAGCTCAGCGACACCTGCCGCCCCATGAACTGCATATCTTTTTGCACGCCACGCTTTTCTTCACAGAGCTTGATGACATTACCCAAATGCTCTTGTGGGACCAGAATGTTGGCCAATGCGATTGGTTCACGCATTTCTTCGATGTCATTCATGGCAGGCAGCCTTGAAGGACTATCGACATTGACGATATTGCCGTTGGTCATCCGCACTTCATAAATTACGGTGGGAGCAGTAGTAATCAGTGACAGGTCGTATTCCCGCTCCAGACGTTCCTGAATGATTTCCATGTGCAACATGCCAAGAAAGCCACATCGAAAGCCGAAACCCAGCGCATCGGAATTTTCCGGTTCGTACTGTAACGAGGCATCGTTCAGTGTCAGCTTCTCAAGTGCGTCGCGAAAATCTTCAAAGTCATCGGATGAAACGGGAAACAAGCCAGCATAGACTTGAGGCTTGATACGGCGAAATCCGGCTAGTGCTTCGACATCCGGCGTGCTTGCGAGAGTCAGCGTGTCACCTACTGGCGCACCCTGAATATCCTTAATGCCGGCAACAACAAACCCCACTTCACCAGCGCTTAGCTTGTCCAGGTCTGTTCGCTTCGGCGTGAATACACCAACGGCGTCAACCACATGTGATTTGCGAATCGACTTGGCAATAATTTTGTCGCCCTTCTTTAACGAACCGGCCATGACCCGTACCAACGAGACGACACCAAGATAGTTGTCAAACCAGGAGTCGATGATCAGCGCCTGCAGATCACCAGCCCGGTTACCTGTGGGAGGTGGCACCTTTTCAATAAGCTGCTCGAGAATGTCATCGATGCCCACACCAGTCTTGGCACTGCATAACACTGCATCGCTAGCGTCCAGCCCGATAATCTCTTCGATTTCCTGACGCACTCGATCCGGCTCTGCTTGCGGTAAATCAATTTTGTTGAGAACAGGAATTACTTCTAGGTCCTGTTCGATAGCGGTGTAACAGGTCGCCACTGACTGCGCCTCTACACCCTGACCGGCATCGACAACCAATAGCGCCCCTTCGCAGGCAGCGAGCGAGCGGGAGACTTCATAGGTAAAGTCGACATGGCCTGGGGTATCAATAAAGTTTAGCTGATAACGTTCGCCATTTTTGGCGTTGTAGAAGAGCGTTACGCTTTGTGCTTTGATCGTAATGCCGCGCTCGCGCTCAATGTCCAGACTATCAAGAATCTGTTCAGCCATCTCACGCTCAGTAAGACCGCCACAGACCTGTATGAAGCGGTCGGCAATAGTGGATTTACCATGATCGATGTGAGCGATGATGGAAAAGTTACGAATATGGCTAAGTTCAGTCACTGGCGGGATAGTTCTATAAGCGCCCGGCGCGCGAATGGTCGCCGGACGTCAAAAAATGAAGGTCGCAAGTCTACAGTAATCCCTGCGCTCTGTCAGTCGGGATGCGACGGGCGCCGCAACGAAAAAACTGGCTCAGGGTTGCAGCTCCAGAGCCATCGTAGTGCCTTGCCCTTCCCGCACAATGCGGATTGGCACAAAGCCAGATTCGGGCAAGCTGCTGGCTATTTCTGCGAAAGACTCCGGTGATGAGACTTCCTCACGGTTCAGGGAAACAATGACATCGCCATTTTGGAGCCCCGCATCGCGGCCAGGCCCTTCATTCAATTCGGCAATACGCACTCCGCTGAGTCCGGTGACTTGCTGGGTTTCGTTACTCAATTCAGCCACCCTGAACCCTAGAGGATTACGCCGGTCGCGAACCACTTCAGGTTCGGCAGCGGCGACGATATTGGTCGGCGATTCACCCAGCACAACAGAACGATCCAGTATTTCGCCATTGCGATACAGGACCACAGCAGCCTCGGTACCAGGCTGATACTGCCCGACGTAGAACGGCAAATCTGTAAAGAATTCAATCTCATGGCCATTGAATTCGAGGATGATGTCCTCGTTGCGAATACCCCCTGCCATGGCCGGGCTATCTGACTGCACCTCATCGACAAAGGCTCCACGCGGGCGCTCCATGCCGAAAATTTCAGCTAATGCATAGTCCACTTCCCGCATTCTGACGCCAAGCAATCCGCGCTCAACGACGCCCGAATCCCGCAGTTGATTGACTACATTCATGGCCACATTTGACGGGATGGAAAACGAAATACCGTTGGAACCACCGGTACTACTCAATATCTGTGAGTTGATACCGACTACTTCGCCATCAAGATTAAACAATGGCCCGCCAGAGTTACCCTGATTAATCGCCACATCAGTCTGGATAAACGACATGTAATTATAGGTAGAACGACCGGGAATAGATCGACCCATGGCGCTGACAATGCCAGCGGCTGCGGAGAATTCCAAACCAAAGGGTGAACCGATAGCCAGCACCCAATCCCCAACGCGCAGTGCATCTGAATCACCAAATTCAACATGTGGCAGATCGCTCGATTCTATCTTGAGCAATGCCAAATCCGAAGGCTCATCCAGACCTATTACTTCTGCATCGAAAACACGGCGATCGTTGAGATGCACCTGAATCTCATCAGCCCCCACGACCACGTGGTTGTTGGTAATTACATAGCCATCGCCGCTGATCAGAAAACCAGACCCGACGGCGCCACGCTGACGCGACTCCGGCAGGTTCTCTATATTCAAATCAGGGTCACCCGGATTCAATCGCCGCAGTAATTCTTCAAGCTCTTCATCAGGGATCGCGGCACGGCCTTGCACGCGCTGCATGGTGGATATTTCGACAATCGAGGGTGAGTTATTCTCGACCAGATCAGCAAAGTTCGGGAGTTCAGCGGCAGTCAGTAAGCCTGACGCCACAAATGGCGCAAGTAACAGACAAGCCAGAGTGAGTAATGCAGCACGCATACGGTGTTATACCTCAGCAACAACGGTGGACGGGACAATCTCTGCGGATTGTTTCGCCAACATTAAGAAAACAGGGAAGTAATGTAGCACACTGGACTGGCATGCATACAGAGGCCGCGGCATGAGGCTATTTGAGTGCCAGTTCGCAAAGCATGGCCTAAGTGGCGCCAAATCGAATGGGGCTAGGCGATCGCTAGCACTATTGGCAGAGGCAAATTGTGATCAATACGCGCTACTGCTGGGGTTCCTGGCGCTGATTGACCAAACGGTAAAGCGGTGAATCCTGAATATGCTCAATGCCCGCTGGCTCAGAGGCATCGACAGTAATAGCCTGGAAATAATCGCGCATGCGCTGTTCAGCTTCCGGGTTCACTTGATAGTTGGTGGATTCAGCAATAACCACCGGCGCCGAATCGCTCTCGAGACCACTATCTGCTGTATTGCTCACGGGTAACTGTGTGGCCTGCTCCGCCACCTGAGGCTGTTGTGGACCAGGCTGTATCGAACTCTGCACACCCACCACAAATACGGCGGCGACAGACGCGGCAATCGCGAATTTAGCCATGTTCTGCTGCCAATTCGCGAAACGCGGTTTGCTAACTACTGCTTCATTGACCAATTGCGCCTGAACTCGATCAGCAATGCTGCCCGCTCTGGCGACTTCCTGACCGTGCAAGACATCCTTCACCAATTGGAAACGCGCCCAACTGGCTGCCAAATCGGCTTGCTCGTCAGCTGCATGCTTGTCCCAATCCTGCAGCAAACGGCGCAGTTCCAGATCGTCAGCTTCATTGTCCAGCAGTGCGGAAAGCGCTTCTTTGTCCGTTCGGCTCATAGTGCGGTTCTCTGTGTGTTCCAGGCTAGCGCCTCAGGGCGCTGTGTACGTATCTAAACTGATTGTTACTGCGGCTCTCGACTAGCTAACAACTGTCTAATATCACTCGGCGGATAACACTCACTGTTAGCCTGCTACTGCTTATGGATATCGTCTAGAACCTGCATACTTTGATCTAACTACCTTACCCGGCTTTATACAGGCATGCTTTACTGCCTGTTAATTTGTGTTCGATCAGCCTTTCGTTTGGCTTTCGATTGCCTCGCCATCTTCCACAATTTAGCTGCAAAAACAGCAAGTTATGGGAAAAAATTTCTGCTTCGGATGGCATCTGCCCGCCATGTTGAAGGTGTCGCTCGTCAGCAACTGCAATTATTCCTACTTCTATAGGACAACCAAATATTCAAATGAGTTCCCTGATTTTTTTGTCAATTGCCTCTCGGGCGCGAAATATTCTTGATCGCACAGTGCCAACCGGACAATCCATCACTTCGGTAATGTCTTCGTAACTCAGTCCGGAGAATTCACGCAGCGTGAAAGCGGTCTTGAGATCCTCGGGCAAGTCCTCGATGGCAGCCATAATCACTTCCTTGAGTTTCTCTGTGGCCAGTGCGCTTTCCGGGTTTTCAATTTCATGCAGCACCGTGCCAATCTCAATGACTTCTGCCTCCTCAACATCCAGATCACTGCTGGGTGGCCGGCGATTGCGTGAGACCAGGTAATTCTTGGCGGTATTTACGGCTATGCGATACAGCCAGGTATAGAAAGCGCTGTCGCCACGAAACAGCGCCAGTGCCCGATAAGCCTTGATAAACGCTTCCTGACAGACATCCTCTGCTTCCTGCGGGTCGTGAATAAACCGCCCAACCAATGCTGCGACTCGATGCTGATAGCGCAGAACAAGCAAATTAAACGCGTTCTTGTTGCCATCCAAAACCCTGTCAACGAGCTGTTGATCAGTCTCCTTAGCCAATTGTTCCTACTCCATCCAGCTCAAACGCACCTGCTGTGCAAACAGAAACAAGTGGGCAAATTCAGTGATATTGACAGCATGTTGGTGCAAAAGTTCTCAGAATCGATAAAAATATGACACATTACCTCGCCAGAGATTAGGCTCTCAGCCTAACTGACTTCTACGGCCAGATAACCCGGTAACCGTCGCGACACCTCGGACTGAGACAGCCCGATCGCTGGCGGATTTTACGCGATTGAGGCGACTGCGCCAGACTTAGTATTTATGACAGCAACTCTCGCCGAACACGGCAACATCACGGACATTCTCATTATTGGTAGCGGTGCAGCCGGTTTGACACTGGCTCTGCGAGTCGCCGACGCTGGCCGGGTCACTGTGCTTAGCAAAGGCGATCTGCGCGAAGGTGCCACGTTTTATGCGCAAGGCGGCATTGCTGCCGTACTCGATGAAGCTGACAGTGTTGATGCCCACGTTGCTGACACTCTAACCGCCGGCGTAGGACTTTGCCACAAAGAGATTGTTGAGCACATGGTCGCGAATAGTGCCGGGGCCGTTTCCTGGCTAGTGAATCAGGGCGTACCGTTTACGACCCAGGACGCTCTGCAAAATCCTGCCAGGAACAACAATACTCCTTTGAGTGAGCTCAGCTCATTACATCTGACCCAGGAAGGCGGCCATAGTCATCGGCGCATTATTCACGCTACCGATGCTACCGGCAAAGCCGTATTCGAGACTTTGCAGCGGCGCGCAGTCGAACACCCTAATATTACTCTGCTGGAAGGCTGCACTGCGGTTGACCTGATTACCAGACCTGAAACAGAAAGTGATCAACGCCGCTGCATCGGCGTTTATGTGCTTAACCAGGCTACCCGAAAAGTGGAAGCGATCAGTGCCCGTTTTGTAGCACTGGCAACTGGTGGTGCCAGCAAAGCCTATCTGTATACCACCAATCCGGATGGTGCCAGTGGTGATGGTATCGCCATGGCCTGGCGCGCAGGCTGTCGCGTCGCCAATATGGAATTCAATCAATTCCACCCGACTTGCCTCTATCATCCCCACGCCAAATCTTTCCTGATCACGGAAGCCTTGCGCGGCGAAGGCGCGTGGCTGGAATTGCCCGACGGTACCCGTTTCATGGCGCAATTCGATGCTCGTGGTGAGTTGGCGCCACGCGATATTGTGGCCAGGGCAATCGACCATGAGATGAAGCGGCTGGGTTGTGATTGTGTCTACTTGAACATTGCTCATAAACCGGCCGATTTTGTCCGTGAACACTTCCCCACTATTTACCAACGCTGCCTAGAATTTGGCATAGATATTACGCGCGAACGCATCCCTGTCGTACCTGCCGCGCATTACACTTGTGGCGGAGTCATGATCAATGCCCAAGGCGAAACTGACGTTGCCAATCTGTATGCAATTGGCGAGACCAGTTTCAGTGGCCTGCATGGTGCTAACCGTATGGCCAGCAACTCCCTGCTGGAATGTTTTGTCGTAGCATTTGGTGCCGCGGAACATATTGCCGGACGCATTGCCAGCACCGATCTGGTCGACAATATTCGCCCGTGGGATGAAAGTCAGGTCACGGATTCGGATGATGAGGTCCTGGTCTCTCACGATTGGGATGAGATTCGCCGCTTTATGTGGGACTTCGTCGGTATTGTCCGCACCACCGCCAGGCTGGAACGCGCCGAGCGGCGGATACGACTGCTGCGCGATGAGATCCGGGATTATTACATCCGTCATCGCGTCACCAACGATAATCTGGAGTTGCGCAATCTGGCACTCGTGGCCGAATTGATTATTAGCAGCGCCTTGCAACGCAAAGAAAGTCGCGGACTGCATTACACGTTGGACTACCCCGAGCAGATCGTAAATCCCGGCGACACAATATTAATACCGCCGCCGCACTAGGGCGTTGTGACCGGGCTCGCTTAAAAAGCGCAAACTCAGGCTCGCCGGCGCGCCTGCAGATAACACCGCAAGCGGCGGTCCTCGTCACGCGTCAAGCTGTCTGGCCAGAGTAACAAGCGTTTGTGTCTGGCGCTCATTGGCTGACCATCAGCCGCATCGAAAAGCAATTCAATCAGCGTTGCACTATAAAATGTGACACTTGGCGGGGCTAACACAAACACCTGCTTGTCGGTTTTCACCAGGCACCTGCTTTGACTCAATGTAATTCGCGAAATCGGTGCAGCCCAGTTGGGCGCTCGCCGGATTTTGATTACAACCATACCAAGAATGATGGCGGTCAGCGCTGCCTTTAACAACCCGGGAAGCGCTGAGAACCACAGCGCAGTCCCTGCCAGCAAGAAGAGCATTAACTCGACAAGAAAAGCGATGCGCGACGGGGTAGGTTGCAGCAGTAAGACAGCCACTACCAGCTCTCACTAAACAGGGTTCAGTTTAAAACTAGTCGACTTTACGGCTATGCGCCAAAATTTGCTCGATGATTGGCGTGAAACGAGCTTGTGCAGGCTGCCCTCTTTCCATTAACCAGACAAACAAATCCTGATCTTCCTGCTCCAGAAAATCCTGATACAGTAATTGCTCTGCTTCGCTAAGCGACGGAAAGACTTCCCGGGCAAAGGGCATCAGCAAAAGATCCAACTCGAGCATGCCGCGGCGGCTATGCCAATAGATTCGCTGCACATTGATTTCCGACATATTGATCCGCTGACTAAAAATTGAATACGATACTTGCGCTGGCGCAAGGGCGAGACTGAGACTGATATTGAGAGTCTGTCGAGGCAGTAGTTGAGCCATTGGCACGACCACCATCCCGGAAGCGCGCATTATGGCGAATTCCAGCCCGGGTTGCGAATTCCAATGACCGCCCCAATATACATCGAAGCAAGCGTGTTTAACTTGATCAGCCGCTGCAGCCAAATCGCAACAACAGGAGACACCATGTTAGTCATTGATTTATCCCATTTGGAATTTATTCGTATCAGCGGGCCCGATGCGGAGAAGTTTCTGCAAGGACAGGTCAGTTGCGACATGACACAGGTAACTCTGACATCTAGCCGACGCGGGGTGCTGTGTAATCTGAAGGGGCGCGTAATTGCCGATTTTCGAATCGTCAGGTACAACGATGATTATCTGTTACAGACGCAACCAGGCATGGCGCAAAAAATCCTCGATACGCTGGCTCGCTACGCCGTTTTTTCCAAGGTCGAACTGGTACGAGACGACAGCATCACAAAGGTTCTTGGCGTTATTGATGCCAACGTGAGCGACTTCGGGGCAATCAAATTGCCCACCACAGCCAATGCAGCCACGCCATTACAAGATGCTGTCCTGCTCAATGCTGATGAGACTGGTGCTCGCCTGGAATTCTGGTGTACCGGTGAACACCCCCTTGCCCAGCAAATACAGAAAGCAGGACAAGCCGGTAATCAGCAAGATTGGCTGAGAGAGGAATTGCGAGCCGGCATACTGCACGTGAATGCAGGTGACAGTGAAGAATTTACGCCACAGCTGCTTAACTATGACATCGCTGGCGTTATCGATTTCAAGAAAGGCTGCTATACAGGGCAAGAAGTCGTGGCACGCATGTTCTATCGCGCCACACCCAAGAAGCGGTTATACCTGTTAAGTACTAAGGAACCGATACCAAGCAGTGCTGATTTAATGCTCCGCATAGGTGATGCTGAATTACCCGTACAACCAATGAGCGTGGTCGAAGGTGTTGATGAGCCAAATTATATAATGGCTGTACTGCCAACCGAGGCAGAAACTGCCGAACTGGCACTGGCATCAGCTCCGGGGGAATTTACAGCAGTGAAATTGGAGCCGTTGCCTTACACTAACCGGCAAGGCGCCGGAGCTTGAATGAGCTGGCGCTGAATAAAGAAGTGCGGCGCACCAGCCAATTTTGAGAGCGCGTCATAGCGCCCTGTTCCAGTTCTAGTCAGTCTGCTTGGAATGCCGCTACTGAATATTGTACTGTAAACGCCTTCCACATTGCTTCCAGCATAGACGGGTTGGAGTTTTCCAGCATTTGAATCAAGTCAATACGCTCAGCAATCTCCGCATCGCTTAGTTCCTCGCATTCCAGTAGCTTTTTGTTCAACCAGATCGCGTCGTTGATGCTCATCATGCAGAGTGATGCACCGGACTGGCCTTTCAGTTGATGAACTTCCACACGGCGGATGCCCAATTCGGCAATCTTGAGCAGGCACTGCTGCCGATCTGCCAAGCCAACACCGAATTCCACTGGCACTAATGCATCTGTTTGGATCGTGCGCAGACTGATCTCTTCTTCGAATCGAAAATCGCGAAGCTGTACGACGTCACCCATAATAATCCCCACTGCCCGTAATAATGGTGAAACTGCGCCAAAGTGCGTTGCTGCGATCCCTGAGCCAGCTTTGGCAATAAGTGTGTAAAAACTGGAATTAATTTTGTGCCCACAGCGGCAACAGGTCAACTTCCTGATTTTTATAGGGAATTTTCTGACAAATTTAACTCTTTCAATAACTGATAACTGAAAATGCATAAGTAATTGCAGAACTGAAACACACATTTGCACCAAATATCGATATATTTGGCACCAACTGGCTCGGGAGATGAAGAGTCCGGTGCTCAATCGGTGGGGTAAAGTAGGGAAAGTATCGCTGATTTAGTGGTGAACAGTGTGAATTCCTGGAGTTGGCAGGTGGGTTGGGGACTGGTTTTGGCTTAGCCAAAAACCTCACCCTGCAGGCAGGACTTTGCGCCGTCTGCGCTGCTTCGCAGCTGAGGACAGCCCGTATTACCCGCAACACTACTTACACTCCAATTTGCGCAGCGTGGCATGTATACTCCTGCTCGGTTGCCCCGGTGGCACAGCTGGATAGCGCGGCCCCCTCCTAAGGGGCAGGTCGCAGGTTCGAATCCTGCCCGGGGCACCAATTCCCAAGGACCCGCCTGGGCCATTGGGAATTGGCTGCCGTGGGTCGACTTGGTTAGCAACTGTCGGTTAATTTTCTGTCTCGTTGTTTGCTCCCACAACTTCACATCAGGTTCCGCCATGCTCGCTGCTCAGTTTCTTTGCCTGCCCTTTGCCGATCTCACGACAACCCAGTTGTATGCCCTGCTACGCTTGCGCAGCGAAGTGTTTGTGGTGGAACAGGTTTGCCCTTTTCAGGATATGGACAACTGTGACCAGCAAGCTTTGCATGTGCTTGGGTATCGTGGCGAAGAATTGCTGTGTTACGCCCGGCTTTTGCCCCGCGGTAGTAAATACGATGCCGTTTCTATTGGCCGTGTGGTGAGTGCCGCGAGCGTGCGTCGCGATGGATTTGGTCGGGCCCTGATGAGTCATTGCATTGCGCAATGTCAGCAACGTTGGCCCGATCAGGACATTATCATTTCCGCCCAGCAATATCTGGAAGAGTTCTATCGTAGCTTCGGGTTCACCAAGGTCAAAGGGCCCTACATGGAAGACAATATACCGCATCTCGAGATGCATCTTGCGAGTAGAGATAACCCACAAAGTGATGCTCACGAGACAGCACTTACAGACAAAATTGCTGATGCCTGACCTCAGTAACAACCCGTTTGCTTTTCAACTATTGAAGTCGGACCGCGTGAGAATAACCTGCCATGGCAAGCATGCTCGCACCGTCTCGGGCAAGGAAGCTGTAAAGTTAATAGCAAGATTGGAGCAACAATCTGAAGGCGAGCGACAACTGACACTGGCCAAAGTGACCGGGCAATTCAAGTTCGGCAATGAGAAAGCGCAACACAAAGACAACGCCGCTAACTAAACTGCCGCTACGGCAAGTTGCCTTTCCTTCGATTCTTTACAGCTAGCCAGTTACGTCTGGTAAAGCCTTAAAATCCTGTTATCGGGAGACCACCTGAAAAGACCACCAGTGCCCCGGCCGCTCTGGCACATCTTGCGCTGCACCGGCATTGTCGCCACTGAGTTGCTGCAATTTGCTGTAACGCGCTTGCCAGGCCGTATCCAGTTCAGCTGGTTGCGTTACCCGTGCAAGCGACACTGGATAGACTGTGCCATCTATACGCAGCCTGGCATTTGAATTATCCAGAGCAGCCGTCGACCAGCGTTTGCCTTCGCATTGCGAGCAGCTTAAATATAACTGCCCTTCCTGGGAGGCCATGCAATTGAGATTGAGTGCGTGAGGAATCAATCCGGGGTAGGTCTGCAATTGGCACAGCTCAACAGAATTGGCAAATTGCCAGTTCGCAACCGGTTGCTCGGCGACTTCGCCAAACAAATACGCTCCGGGCGTACGCTCACAAGGACAAGTAAAGAACCAGATTGCCCCTGCGAGCAAAACCACTCCCAGCAATCCTAGCAGGCCAAATGCGAGTACCCCGCCACGCTGTGAACACGCGCTTGGCAAGCGACGGTGGCTTGGCATTTTTAGATTGCTTTTCATCAGCCTTGAACTCCAATTTCAGTTGCGCCGCGCAAGTAGCCTTTTGATGTTCAGAGTACTGGTTGAGAAGTTGCGTTGACAACTGCTGTTGCGCCAGATCACAGCGTGCTCGCGGCGCTTGGTCCCATTTCGCCGCCAAGCGCACAGACGACAAGCCTTGCAGTGCGGTTGTAACGCGGGCCGATACAGCCAAACAGCCTTGATTAGTCGTACTGGTTTTGCAGCTCGGGGTTCTGGGTCAGGTATTCAATAAATTCCCAAGGCAGGCCGTTAGGGTCCGCGTAATAGACACGACGCCGATAGGGATGGCCATCCAGTGCACTGCTGTCTGTTGGCTCAAAACCAGCTGCTTGCAAACGCTGCATCACGCCATCCAGATCCTCAACCACGACACCAATGTGGCGCAAGCCCGCCGGTGCTTTAGCCCCTTTTACCTCAGTCATGGCGATATAGTTGCTGGCATCGCCGAGATGCACCCACGATCCAAAGCTGGCGTCGTTACCCTGCCCCCGACAACTCAGGGAACGATCCGCTGTTTCCAAAAACGCCAACGTCGCGTTTAGTGAATCCACATCAACATGTAAATGTTCAATTCGGGCCATCACCATATCCTCCGCTTATTTAGTAAAGTAATTACTTTACTATTAATCCACAACCTTTAATAAAAGTAAATACTTTGTTTAAATGGCCGACTAACTTCATAGCGCAGTCACTGCTACGGAACCATTATGGAACTGGCAAAAAGCCCACAACGTCTCCTGCATTGCCTGAAAACCCGCGGCCCGCAATCAGTTAAAATTTTGGCCAAGCAGCTTGGCATGACCACCATGGGCGCACGCCAGCACCTGACGGCGCTGGCCGATCAAGGCCTGGTCAGCACTAGAGAAGAAACCCGGCAGACCCGCGGCCGGCCGGTACATCTTTGGCAGCTCACGACAACTGGCCACCAACAGTTTCCTGACAGCCATTCCCAGATTACTGTCGAGCTTATTGATGTGCTGCGGCATGAATTCGGTGAAGATGGCCTGTCCCGGGTAATAACTGCTCGTAACGACAAGGTGCAAGGCCAATATGAAAAAGCGCTGGACCAGGCTGGTTCAGAGCTAACAGACAGAGTCAGGGCGCTGGCCGCGCAGCGCAGCATGGAAGGCTACATGGCAGAAGTCCGCCTGCTACCAGATGGCTGGATGCTGATCGAAAACCACTGCCCTATTTGCGCGGCTGCCGAAAGCTGTCAACAATTCTGCCATGCCGAGTTGACCCTGTTTCAATCACTGTTTAACTCCCAGGCCAAAGTGGAAAGGGTTGACCACCTGCTATCCGGTGCGCGTCGCTGCGCCTACAAGATTACACCACTCGCCTGAATCGCGTATTTAAGCTGACACTTTCCCCGCTGTAAGTCGCGCTTTCTGGTATAGTGCACGCAATATCTCACTCGGCAAATTCCTGTTAATGCGACTACTTAAACTATCCCTGATCCCACTGCTGGCAGTGCTTGTTCTGCTTGTGGTTACACCTTGGATTATCGGGCAAAACATCCGCGCCAACTTACTCAATAATATAACCAGCCTGTTCCCCGCCGAAGCCGGTCAGCAATTGCAATTTCGTGAAGAGGATTTCGCCAGCGGTTGGTTTTCCAGCAGCGCAACGATTATCGCTGAGTACAACCCGCTGGGCCTGGAAGAGCCTCTGGTACTGGAACTGGATTTTGCCATCAACCATGGACCACTTCTGATGACACCTGAAGGCGTCAATCTGGGCTTGGCACAGGCCCGCATCGAACCACGCATTGAAGATGCAGAATTAAACGAAGAACTCAATGAAACACTGAATGAACTGCCCTTTCCCGCGCCAGAAATTTATTTCGATCTGCTTGTCTATTTTGATCAATCTTTACTGCTGAACTTGCAAATCGACCCGATAAACTACAACGGCACCGACGGCACTCTGGCTTTTGCGGGACTCACAGCCAGCCTGCATAGTCAGGCCGATCTGTCTGCCGATTTCACGCTCAACATGGGGGCGTTCAGCGCCTATAACCCAGCGGGCGACATGGGTTTCACGATCAACGGTATTAGCCTGAGTAGCCATTCCGATCAGTTAAATGATGTCATGGCGCCCGCCAATGCGACTCTGCTCGCCGATCAAATCTCCAGCGCTGGTCCTTTTCCGTTTTCTATAGCCAGCGTGGAGACAGACTCGGTTCTGCGGCAATCGGCAGAAGACGCCAGTGCCATCGATATCGCCCAGTCACTGACTCTCAACGATATCGTCATGGAATTGCCAGTGACCTATTTACAGTTCGACTCACAGATCAATGAAATCTCGCGCTCATTAATTCAGGGGTACTATGATCTGGCAGAACAAATGCAGGCTGACATCAATGCCGGCGGCACAATGAGCATGGACTCCAGTGCTCTGGGTGAAGACATTGCACTGATTTTTCTGCGCAATCGACTGGTGACTCACAATGAACTCAACACCTCGGCGTTTGCCGGTGATCACAACGCCGAGTTGCATGTCACCTGGAGCGGCGTGCCGGATCTTGCCGATTTTGCCTCACTCGCCCCTGCCGCGGTCGTTAATGCCCTGGAGATGAGCCTGACCATCGATCTGGATCTGGATGCGGTGATGCGTAGCCCGGCGGCACAGATGATCGATACCTATGCTCAACAAGGCTTTATTCGCATTGAAAACGGACGCATTCTGCTTCAGGCTTCGCTCGCAGATGGCGAATTCAATTTAAACGGCGACATTTTGCCACTCAATCAATTCCTCTAAAGCGTTTCGCTTAACAATAATCACCCACTATGACAGCAACTGCCAGCACAGCTCGAGTCGCGACTCGGCACCAACACGAATGTCGTAAGCTTTTCACTTACCCCAAATACTGGGCCGAGTGCTTCGGAACGGCACCCTATCTGCCGATGTCTCGCGCCGAAATGGATGAGTTGGGCTGGGACAGTTGCGACATCATTCTGGTCACAGCTGATGCCTACGTAGACCACCCCAGCTTTGGCATGGCCGTCGTCGGTCGTTTACTGGAGGCGCAGGGTTTTCGTGTCGGCATCATTTCCCAGCCTGCCTGGCATGACAAAAGTGACTTCATGCGATTAGGTCAGCCGAATCTGTTTTTTGGCGTTACCGGCGGCAATATGGATTCGCTGATTAATCGCTATACCGCAGACTTGCGACTGCGTAGCGACGACGCCTATACCCCAAATGGTGAAGCAGGAAAACGCCCGGACCGATCTGTCATCGTCTACAGTCAGCGCTGTCGCGAGGCCTACTACGACACGCCAATTGTGATCGGCGGCATCGAAGCCAGCCTGCGCAGAATAGCCCAGTATGACTACTGGAGTGATCAGGTCCGTCGTTCAATTCTGATTGATTCCAACGCCGACATACTGCTGTACGGCAATGCCGAAAGAGCGCTCACCGAACTGGCCCATGAAATCTCCACGGGCAAACCTGTCAGCGAATGCTGGGATCTACGCGGCACCGCAATGGTGGTGGATCACGCCCCGGAAGGATGGACGGAAATCGATTCCACGCGTATTGATTGGCCATCCAAGATCGACAAGATGCCTAACCCCTATGAGTACCATAATACCAGTGCTAACGGGGAACTCGAAGAAGCGCCGACCGCTTGCGGCGAAGCCCCGCAACAGACCGCAGCGAATACTGATGAGCCCCAGGCTGTGCGTATCATTCCTTTGCCGTTGCAGCGCCAGTATGATTTTGATCCGGCCACCAGTTACATTCGCCTGCCTTCATTCAGCAAAGTGACAAATGACCCGGCTTTGTATGCGCATGCTTCTCGCGTGCTGCATCAGGAAGCCAATCCGTTCAACGCCAAAACACTGGTACAGAAACACGACACAAAAGATATCTGGGTCAATCCGCCACCCATTCCTCTGGATACCGAGGAGATGGACTGGATTTTTGATCTGCCTTACCAGCGTCGGCCGCACCCAAGTTATGGCAATGCCCGCATTCCTGCCTACGACATGATCAAGACATCGGTCAATATCATGCGTGGCTGTTTTGGTGGCTGTACGTTCTGTTCCATTACCGAACATGAAGGACGCATTATTCAAAGCCGTTCAGAAGATTCGGTAATCCGGGAGATCGAAAAGATTCGCGATCAGGTGCCTGGCTTTACCGGTACGATTTCCGATCTCGGCGGCCCGACGGCGAATATGTACAAGCTGAATTGTAAATCGCCGAAGATTCAAAAATCCTGCAAGCGGCTATCTTGTGTCTACCCCAATATCTGTCAGCACCTGAATACTGACCATAGCCCTACCACACAACTCTATCGCCGGGCCCGGGCAGTACCGGGCGTCAAGCGCATCGCCATAGCATCGGGGCTACGCTACGATCTGGCCCTGCGCGACCCGGAATATGTTGAAGAATTGGTTACGCACCATGTCGGCGGTTATCTGAAGATTGCCCCAGAACACAGCGAAAATAAAACGCTCGATAAAATGATGAAACCGAGCATCAATGCCTACGATGAGTTCAAGAAGCTGTTCGACAAGTTTTCCAAGAGGGCTGGCAAAGAACAGTATCTGATACCCTACTTTATTGCGGCGCATCCGGGTTGCGATGAAGAAGACATGCTCAACTTGAGCTTGTGGTTGAAGACGCATAATTTCAAACCGGATCAGGTGCAAACCTTTTATCCCTCACCGATGGCACTGGCGACCGCCATGTACTATTCACAGAAGAATCCACTACAGAAAGTACGCTATAAAAGCGAACAAGTGACAATCTGCCGCGACCTCGATGACCGTCGCCTACAGAAAGCATTCCTGCGTTACCACGATGAGAAAAACTGGCCGATGTTACGTGAAGCGCTGGACCGTCTTGGTCGTTCAGATTTGATTGGCACAGGCAAACAACACCTCATTCCACCGCCGGAACGCAAAACAGCTGCTGGCGGGCTCAAACGCAAGAGTGGTCGTCGCAAGGCGCAACGACGCAGACACTAGCGACGCACGATAAGATTAGTCTCTTCGACAATTTTCCACTGACCGGCCTCGCTTCTCAACAACAGTTTTTTCAGCGTGTTGTCGCGGTAGGTAGGTGATGCGTAGTCGAGCCAGAATTGCACTTCGATCGTATCTTCCTGTTGGTCTATTACTGCAAACTCGGAGATCGCCATCTCAATACCTCTGGCATTCCCGATGATGCGCCGGCGATCCTGATTCCATTGTGCCCGGGTATCATGGTAGCTGGGCTCATAATCAGTGTGATAACTGGCAAAATAAGCATCCAGATCCTGTGCTTGCCAGTGGCCAATCCATTCGCTCACCGTTTCTTCCAGCACTACTGGCAACGGTAACTCGGCACTGCGTATTTCGGTGTCCTGTATTTCGATACTCGGTTCGGTACTCGGTTCGGTACTACGTGTTTCTGCAGCAGCCGCGTCTGCCACGTCGAGTGGTACTTCAGACTCTTCTTGCTGCGGCACCACTTCTGCAACATCTGCAGTCTCGGCAACTGCAATTTCAATACTAGTGTCCGTGGCAGTTGATGGCGTTGTTTCTGGTTCAAGTGGCGCACTCACAGATTCAGTCGCGACAACTTGCGGGGTCGCATTGCTATCGGCAGGCACTGGTGTATCGACGGCAACCCCGTCGTTACTATTCTCTATTACAGGCATTGCCTCACTCACTGCGGCTGGACTGTCATCGTCTGCACCGGCACTCGTGGCATCGGCTATTGTGGTGGATAGCGTTGTGGCATTGTTCGTCGCTTCTTCGATCTCACTATCTAGTTCACTATCTAGCTCTCCAACAGGCTCATCAGCAAGCAAGACGGTCTCGAATTCGGGTTCTGCAATATCCTGAACGTCAACGCCGCGTTCTTCGGCAGTCACTAGGAGCAATCCAGAATCGCTGGTTTCTTCTTCCAGTGGTTCTGGTACGGCAATCGCCACATCCTGTGCGCTTGCACCATCAGCGCGGTCACCAGCGGCAGCAGCGCCAGTGCCTGACGATGCCGTGCTGGTACTGCGCTCAGTTTCCGGAATAGCAGCCTCATTCACAGGCTCATCTGCCAAGAGATTATCCGGCGCGCGATCTGGGTCGACTGAATCTCCGGTATTTTCAGCGTTTAGCTGTGGCGTGCTGGGAGCAGACTGACTGGCATCGTCTACCGTAGTAGCCAGATCAGTAAACACGGGCGGTTGGTTGCCGTCAGAACTGATAGCTGGTGCTTCACCGCTGTCCGCTGGCGCAAGTAATTGCTGATAGAGCAGCGCCATTGACGCGACCACAACGACCGCCGCTAGCGGTAATAGGCCCTGACGCAATGAGATACCATTGCCCGGAACATTCGGGCGGGTGGAATCGTTGGCAGGCAGAGTTCGAACAAGCCCCACCAATTCCTGTTTCGATACTGGTGACTGCTCGGCGTTCTCAGCGCGACGTAGCAATAACGCGCGAGAAATTTCCAGGGTTGGGCCGGGAAAACCCTTACAGCTACGCTGCAAATAATTGGCGGCTGCTGGATCAATTTGCAAGCCATTGTTGCCCGCCTTGTTGGCATAGCTATAGACAAACTGACGCGTTTCGTCAGCCGTCATGGGCGGCAATTCGACCCGCTCGGTTATTAGTTGCTGAAATTTTTTGAGTTCTGCTTTCTGCGCCAACCGACGCGTAAGCTCAGGTTCACCGCAGAGTACTGCATTAAGCATGCGCCGGTCGTGCTGCTGCGCCTCACAGAGCATATGGATTTCCATCAGCGTGGTATCACTGAGCTGATCCGCATCATCGAATATCAGTATCAACGGTTGCTTGCTGTCGGTACTTAGTGAGGTTTCCAACAAACGAGTGAAATTGGCGGCCTGTGGCAAATCCAGTTCCCGCGCCAGAAAATTACGCAACAGCTCGGGAGAATTGATATCGGAGCCCAGCAAAATCGCACGGAAGCCCTTTTTACGTAGCAACTGCGTCAATTTTTCCGACAGTCGGGATTTGCCCGTCTTGCTCTCGCCTGTGAGCAGCACAATAGATTCAGTTGACACCGCTGCTTTAAAGCAGGTTTTTAATGCCTGCAAATAAGGACCGTCGTTAAAATAGAATGTGTGCGCAATACTCATTGATGACTTTGATCATTGACTCGTAATTAATAGTAAACGATAACGGGGCAATTCTTTTTCAGCTAGTCTTTGCCTTTCAGGTTATGCTCAATATTGCTCAGAATACCGCGCAGAATGTTCATTTCCATCACATCTATTCTGACCCGGCCAAACAAACGGCGCAGTCTCTGCATTAATTGCCGTGGGTTATCAGGGTCATGAAAATCCACTCTGATCAGCACCTTCTCCAGATGCTCATAAAAGTGTTCGACCTGCTCCCCTGTGGCTCGAGGCTGATCCCACTCATCGTCAGCAGATTCTTGCTGCGCCTCAGCATTCAATACAGCTTTACGCAGCTCATAGGTTAGCACCATCACAGCCGCCGCCAGATTCAGCGAACTGTATTTTTCATCGCTGGGTATTTGCACATGAAAGTGACACAGCTGCAATTCCTCATTGGTGAGACCGGCGTCCTCGCGACCAAACACCAGTGCGGCGCGGTTTTGCCCTTGCTCTTTAACAATTTTCTCAGCACATTGCTCTGGCGACAGCATCGGCCAGGGCAGACTCCGGGAGCGTGCGCTTGTGCCCACAACCAGACCGCAATCGGCAACCGCTTCCTGCAAGCTATCTACCACGGTGGCATGCTCGAGAATATCGAGTGCCGAGGCAGCCCGGCCAACCGCAACACCACTGGGAAACTCCTCCGGCTGGACCAAAACAAGGCTACTGAGCCCCATATTCTTCATGGCCCGGGCCGCCGCGCCAATATTTCCCGGATGTGAAGTGTTGACGAGTACGATTTTGATATCCGGTACAGCGATCATAGCGAGCCTTTTCTGTCTCAATGCCTGGAAAGCCCGGGATTATAGCAGTAGCCCGGCGCAATTCCGCATTTGTATTGGTTGCCAGCATGGATGTTGTTATCATGCGCACCGCTCGGGACTCAGCATCCCGGCATTCGATGCGATTTCTCAAGATACTTTCCAGGATACTATCTGCACATGCACCCTATGATAAACATAGCCCTCAGGGCTGCGCGCGACGCCAGCGAGGCACTAGCACACAGCAGTGACCGCCTGGATCGCGTCGACATCATCAGCCACGACGAAGACAATTTTGTCACGTCCATGGATCACAATGCAGACAAGACAATCCTGTATCACCTGCAGAAAGCTTACCCGGAGCATTGCTACGACAGTCGTGTATCCGGGCTTCATGACGGTAAACAGAGCGATACCGTCTGGCTGATCGACCCGCTTTTGGGCAGCCAGAACTTTGCCACCGGCTACCCTCAATTTGCCGTTTCCATTGCCTGCCAGATCAATGGCGTTGTCAATCACGCCGTCGTGGTTAACCCACTACTGCGGGAAGAATTCACCGCCAGCCGTGGTACAGGCGCACAGCTTAACTCCAGACGCCTGCGCAGTAGCCCCAAGAAAGACCTTCTGGACGCAATGATTGCCATGGGCACCAAAGGCAGTTCACTGGAAGTCTGGTTAAAGATTCAGGAAGCCTTGCGCACCTCACAAGCCCATATTCGCATGAGCGGCTGCAGCGCAATTGACATGGTGCTGACAGCAGCCGGTCGTATTGATGGTGGATATTGCGCCAAGCAAAGCCCTCAAGGCCTGGCCGCCGCAGCATTGATTCTCCGCGAATCCGGAGGATTCATCGGTGACGGTATGGGTGGCCCCGAATATAAATCCGCCGATGAGCTCATTTTCGGCAGCCCGAAGGTTTTTCGAGAGCTAGTCAAGCTTCGCGCCAAGCTGTAAACCGCTACAATCTGATTCCAAGCGCGCATCAACTCTACCTGTATATAGTACAACTGATTTCGGTGCGCTTCAGATAATTAGAACAAGTTAAGTAGCCAGCAGCAGATTTCCATCCCACTGGGCCAAGGCCCAATGCCTGCTGCCTCTCCTTGAGCAGGTTTGTTGTATTTCATGTCACGGAAAAAGTCCGCGCGCCCCAATCTGGTAGAAGGCTCTATTCAAACCGCACTGGTCCGCATGACGCTGCCTATGATGGTTGGCATGATCATGCTGTTTACCTTCTCTCTGGTCGACACACTGTTCATCAGTTTTCTCGGCACTGAAGCACTCACCGCGATCAGCTTCACCTTTCCAGTGACTTTCACCATTATGAGCCTGGCGATTGGCCTGGGCATTGGCGCTTCCGCCGTTGTGGCGCGCTGTCTGGGTGGCGCTCAGGAAGAAAAAGCCAAACAAGCGGCCACTGTCATCAATTACCTCTCATTCCTGTTGGCCGCCCTCGCTGCCGCTCTACTGTGGTTGCTCATGGACCCTATCTTTAGCTGGATGGGCGCCAGCGCCGACCTGGAAGAGCCTATCCATGCTTATATGGATGTATGGTTACCCGCCAGTGTACTGGTAGTTTGCATGATGACTGGTAACAGTATCCTCCGTGCCTGCGGCAATACGAAAACGCCAAGTCTGTTGATGGCGGTGGCGGGCCTCATCAATGCCTTGCTTGACCCCCTGCTTATCTTCGGCTGGGGCCCGGTACCGGCGCTGGGCATAGCCGGCGCAGCCTGGGCGACGGTCATTGCCTGGGCAACTGTCTATGCTTATCTGCTCTATGTCTTGATCGTAGAAATGGAAATGGTGAGCCGAATCGTCCCGTCCCGCAGCATTCTCATTAGCTCCGGACGCGACATGTTACGCATCGGCATTCCCGCGGCTGGCGCCAATATGATGACGCCACTGGCTGCCGGAGTAATGACCGCCATTGCCGCCAGCTTTGGCGACTCGGCAGTTGCCGCTTTCGGAGTCGGAGCGCGACTTGAACCTATTGCCACGCTCGTGATTCTCGCCATGTCCATGTCGTTACCGCCACTAATCAGTCAGAATTTAGGCGCGAACCGCATGGATCGGGTGGCCGAAGCCTACCGGTTAGCAATTCGCTTTATCTTGCTTTGGCAATTGGCCATCTACGCCATACTCGCCGTGCTTGCGCACCCAATCGCCAGCCTCTTCTCCAGTGATCCGGAAGTCATCACGACCATCAGATTGTTCATATGGATAATGCCGATCGGGTACGGTGTTCAGGGCATTATTATTCTGACCAATTCCTCATTGAACGCCTTGCATCAGCCACTGACAGCGCTCTATCTCAGCATCGCACGGTTTTTTGTTTTCTATGTACCGCTGGCCTGGGTGGGGAGTTACTACTGGGGGCTGATCGGCTTTTTTGCCGGTGCAGTCGCTGGCAACATGTTGATGGCCATTATTTCATGGCGTCGATTCAATCGTGCATTGGCTCAGGACGAGACAGCTATCGTCGGCACCGCATAAGAACGAACGGCAAAGCTAAGCTTAGCTAAAAAAGGTAAGGACGTAAGAAAGTAAAAGAGGTAAATCGGCCAGAGAAATCCGGCCGATCCAGGATTAGTCAGATTAACTGCGGAACAGGTTTTTGACGCTCTTGAGCAAACCACCTTTGGAATGTTCTGCAACCACAGGCTCGACTTTGGGCTCGTCTTCGCGAAACTCAAAACTCTTGTCAGCCACAGTCGCCTTCTCAGTTTCCATGCTGCCGTCGTCAGAGTAACTCAAGCGATTATTCTGTTCTTGAAAGGCCAGCATTTCGGTACAAATTTCATTGTATTCATCCGCTGTCATCAGCTCAGGGCATTCTTTCATGTTCTGAGTAAACACCTTGTCATTGGCGGCAGACAGGTAATGCAGGTTTTTCTTGTTCGTTAACAACAGCCCTTCTTTCTTGGCAGTTTCGTACAGCGGAGTTCCGCGTAGTGGAATGTACGGGAAAAAGAAGAAGTGTTCTGGCTGAATAGTTCGATTCAGTTCCAGTGTCTGGCGCATGTTTTCCGCTGTCTCCAACGGCATACCAACGATATTGAAGGTTAAGCGATTAATACCCGCTTTTTTGCAGTTCGCAGCTGCATCAATTACCTGTTGGTTAGTCATCTTGCGACCCAGCATCTGCGAACGGTATTTTTCATCGCCGCTTTCGATACCAAACCAGATGGTATGACATCCTGCTTCAGCGGCAGTCCGGCAGAACTCCTCGTTCATGACTTCAACGCGAGAGTTAATAGAAAACGGCAACGCAATACGTTCCTTGTAAATGGCAAAGAACGCCCGTACAAATTTCAGATTGGAGAGGAATAACTCATCCCAGAATTCGAAATAGCCAACATTATACTTGTCACGCAAACGAATAAGCTCGTCCACCATCGCTTCCGGATCATATTTACGCAAGAAAGTTTTCTTGGTTTTCCAACCTTCCAATAGCGGCGTGTTGCAGCAATAGGTGCAGCGATAAGGGCAGCCACGACCAGTCATAACTGGCAGAACAAGCTTGCCTTTTGGACCAAAGATCGACGAGTTTACGTCATTAAAACCATCCTCTTTCGCGAACACATCGTAGTCCGGAAAAGGTAGTGCGGCCAGGTCGCCGATTTGATGTGGCTCTGTTTCGTGCACAGAGCCGTCAATCAGTTTTTCCCACATGCCATCGGCCGCACCATCTTTGCTGCCGCGCAAGTGCTGTACGACATTGCCAATTGCGTACTCACCATCACCCACACAAATGTAATCCACATTCGGATTATCAATCGTCTGTTGTTGCGACAGCATGGCCTGATAACCGCCGATTACAATTGGCAGATCAGGCATTAATTTTTTGATCGCTTCGAAGTAAGGCTCCATTGGATACCAATGCGGACTCATTACAGAAAACGCGATCACGTCTGGCTGTAATTCCTGAATCATACGGGCATAGTTTTCCGGCGAGTATTTTTCCTCGTCGCGCAGGATCAGCACAGGTTCCAACATCACATCGACATAGGGAAAATCGCGCTTGAGATAGCCCGACATACTGGCGATTGGCATGGCAATTTCATTGCCGTCAGGGGAGTAGAACGAAAACACCAATCGCAGACGTTCACTTTTGACAGAGCCAAACCATTTGGACTTGTCTTGCGGGTAAGCGGGTCGTTCTGTGCTAATGGCGATTACATCGGCCTTGGAGTTCATCAAAGTGTCCCTGAGTGTAGCTTGGAGCTGTAAATTTTTCGCAAAAATGCCGGCTGAGGCAGTGCGATCAGTCTATTTAAATCATATCGACTGAAGATTGGCAAAGTATACCATCTTTGTGTGGCAAGCAGCACCGGCGAATATGTGCGCCAAGCCTTGAAAATCCCTTACTTCACTTGTGGTTACTGACCCTCCGGCGATGCCGTGACTTGCTTTTAGGAAGCGGAGGAATCACCATTGCCAGCTCCTGTCAGACATCAATGAGAAGCGATTAATAACCGTCATGCAAGCACTCGAAGCCTTACACACACGCAGCTCTTTTCCCCGACTGGCCGAACCAGCACCAAATGAGACGCAGCTGGAGAACATTTGCAAAGCCGCACTGCGCGCTGCTGACCATGGATTACTGCGGCCCTGGCGCTTTCTTATCATCCGCGGCGATGCCTTGACCCGTCTCGGAGAATTGTTTGTCCAGGCCGCGCGGGCCGATGCAGACGACTTCAGTGATGCACAAGCCGAACGCCTGATGAACAAGCCGCACCGTGCGCCCATGATTATCGTGACCATCTCGAGTCCTAGTGAGCATCCCAAGGTGCCCGAATTTGAGCAGGATCTGTCAGCCGCCGCCGCCACACAGAACATGCTGGTGGCTGCCTATGCCCAGGGCATAGGTGCCATGTGGCGGACTGGATCGATGGCTTTTCATCCTGTGGTGAAGAAAGGGTTGGGCTTAAGCAGCAATGAAAAAATAATTGGCTTTTTGTATCTGGGCACCGCAAAAGATGCCACCCGCAATATTCAGCAAGTTAAACCGGGCGATTACTTTCAGGTGTGGTGAGTGGCCAGTCGCAGCCTGAAAATCCAATGCTGGAAATGCGGCGAGCAACAGGAAGCCTTGCTGCCCTTCTCGCGCTACGAAGAATGTTCAGCCTGCAAGGCTGATTTGCATGTCTGCAGGGCCTGCCGTCACTATGCCGAGAACTTGTCAGACGGCTGCCACGAAGACAGAGCCGACTTTGTGCTGGATAAGGACACAGCCAATTTCTGTGACTACTTCAATGCCAACCCCAAAGCCTATGTTGCCGCCAATGACAGCGAATCGCGTGCCGCTCGCGCCAAACTCGCCGAGTTATTCGGTGAAGAACCACCCGCCGCAGACGATGTGGCAGAAGCTTCGCCAAAAAGCGAAGCTGACCGGGCACTGGCCGAATTAAAACGCCTGTTCGGCGATACAGACTAAGACAGCATTTCGCATTGCCGCCGCCCGGCGTAAGACTGCTATAATGCCGAGAAAAGAATCTCCCATGCGCACAACTGTCTTTTCTACCCCCGTCATAACCCCCCTGCTACGACTGCTGGCCATAGCTATTCTCAAGTTGATTGGCTGGCATGCTCGCGGTGAAGAGATCGCTCATCAACGCTTTGTGTTGATTGGTGCGCCGCACACGAGTAACTGGGATTTCCCTCTCATGCTATTGGTCGTTCTGAAACTTCGATTGCGAGTATTCTGGATGGGCAAACACACTCTGTTCCCATTTGGTTTGGGCTGGCTCATGAAGTGGCTTGGCGGCATACCCATTAATCGTAGCGCGTCTCACAATATGGTTAGTGAAACTGTACGCCAATATCTGGAAAACGATGAACTCGTGGTATTGATACCACCGGAAGGCACACGCAAGAAAGTCGAACGCTGGAAGACTGGCTTTTACCACATTGCGGTGAATGCAGAAGTACCCATTTTGTTGGGCTATGTGGATGCAGCGAAGAAGGAAGCAGGCATTGCCGACTTCTATTCACCTAGCGGTGACATTGACGTCGACATGCAGCAGATACAGCAATTTTACGCGAACAAGAAAGGCTTGAACGCAGCCAATAGCTAAGGTATCAGGCGAGCTTGCGGACCATTGCTTCCGAATCGCTGACGGCTTCATCAGCCTGCAAACAACGCAATAAATTATCCAGCACGCTCTGCGCATACTCTTGAGTGCTAACGCCACGCAGCTTGAATTTCCAATGTTTAAGGTGCCATTGCTGTACGCTGGCCGTAACCTGAGCTGCCAGAATCTGTGGTTTCTCGCAGACAAAAATGCCTTCTTTAACACCCGCCTCAAACGCCGAAATCAAAATTCCGTCAAAGCGTAATTCCAGGTCCATGGCCTGTTGCTGTTGTTCGCGGTCCAACCCCTTGGATTCCATGAAACAGAAGTAATACCAGGGATTGAGAGTTTGCGTCATGTAGATTTCGCCAAAGATGATAGCGCGCAGCCTTGCCACCGGACCCAGGTCTTCATTGGTCAAACTGCCAATGACGCGGTCGATGTAATTGCGCAACACACCTTCAATGACTGAAGCCAGATCGTTCTTGCTGCCGATGTAAGCATACAAGCCACCCATACTGATGCCCGTTTCGCGACTGAGGTCGCGCAGGCTCATGGCTTGAAAGCCTTTAGAGTTGGCTAGGCGAAACGTGGCGGTGAAAATTTTCTCAAGATTACCGATCGCAATTTTCGGATTCTTGATCTGCATTTTGTCCTGGTGCATTACAAATACACTGGTCCAAAACTCTTCTCCTTCGAGCACCCAGGCTCTTCGGAAAGCTTCCATACTGGTATTAACGGGCCAATTAGTCATCGTTAGTCTCTAGTTATTATTATGTGCCAGTAGCAAACAGGGCCAGTCAGTTTAGTACGGATTGTCCAGACTGTTAAGTTTGACCTTCACCTGGTTGCCGGCAGGGCGGTGCAAAAACGCCCTAGCTGGTGACAAGGCAGGGCTCTAAACAAACACAACCGCCCCCTTGGAACGCCATTTTCTGGCAGTTCCAGCGAATATTACACGCAAAGGACAAGGAGCTGGGAGTTAGAATTTAGGCGCCAGGACTCAGTAGCTGGTTGCTCCCGATATTATTCCGGGATAGAGCCAAAATCCAGCGCGCTAGAGCCAATAGGAGAATACGGCTGCTGAACCGGCCACGGCGCACAATAGCAATGAAAAACGCCGAAGATTGCTCAGGGAGATGTATTTTAGTGTACGCATAGCCAGCCAATAACCGGCGAGTGTCGCTGGCATAAGCGGCAGGGAAAGCAGAACTTCAGTGCTGCCAAAGCGACCAACCCAGGTCAGCATGAACAGTGACATGATACAGCTGGCGACAAAGAATGCGGCCAGATTGGCACGGATATAATCCCCAGCTTCATGTTGCAAGACTAAAGCCATAGGTGGCCCGCCAATAGACGAACTCGTTCCCATAAAACCTGACAGGAAGCCTGCAGAGAGCATCGCCCCATTGCTTGGCCGAAATCGAAAACTGCTCATACTGATTGCCACCGCGATCAGCACAGTAAAGCCCAGATACAATGCCAACTGGCGCTGATCGATCACCACCAGTAACAGGCCGCCAGCAATAGTGCCGGGGACCCGACCGACTATGGCATATTTCAGGCCGGCAAATGAGATCGCATGGCGATGCTTGAACGCATTAGCCAGAGATAGCGTTAATGCAGAAACCGTGATTGGCGCGGGCACATAGGAAGGGTCGATAAAAAACAGCACGGGCGCCGCGATAATGGCCAGCCCAAACCCAATCGAACTTTGCACATAGGAGCCAATAAAAATTACTGCAATTGCCGCGGCAATTTCCATGCTGCACAAACCCGATAGTTAAATAAATAAAAGTGAATGCGGTGGCGGCCAGTCAACTGCGATACCTGAAAACTGGCAAGCGCGAGATGTTAGCCGGTTAGTCGACCCAGCGCCAGCGCCAGCTATTAACGGAATACTATCGTCTTGTTGCCATTGACGATTATACGGTGCTCGCAGTGCCATTTAAGTGCACGCGCAAAAGCGACGCATTCGGCATCACGACCAATTTGTCGCAACTCGTCGATATCACAATTGTGATCGATCTTTTCAACGGTTTGTTCAATTATCGGCCCTTCATCCAGATCCGCTGTCACATAGTGCGCCGTGGCACCAATTATTTTCACACCGCGATTATAAGCCTGGCGATATGGATCGGCACCTTTGAAGCCAGGCAAGAAGGAATGATGAATGTTAATCGCCCTGTTTCCTATTTCCGCGCAGAATTCGCCTGACAAAATTTGCATATAGCGCGCCAGCGCCAGCACATCGACTTTTTCTGAGCGCATGATCTCGAGTAATCGCTGCTCCTGTTCCGCTTTGCCTTCCGGTGTAATTGGCAAGTAGTGAAACGGCAGGCCATACCATTCTGTCAGCTCGCGAAACACTTCATGATTGGAAATGACACCGACGATTGTGGCCGGCAACGCTCCCGACTCCCAACGGTGCAAAATATCATTCAGGCAATGACCGTGATTGGAAACGGCCAGCAGCATTCGGCTTGGCGTTGCCAGATCGAAAAAATCCGCTTGCATTGCGAATTGTCGGGCAACCGAAGCAAAATCAACGCGTAATTGTGACAAGTCCGGCAGGCGCGACTCCACTTCCTCAAATTCCACCCGCATAAAGAACTGATTGATGATCGGATCACGGTGTTGGGCAGCCTCATAGATAGTCGCACCACGTTGATATAAAAAATCACTGACTGCGCGCACAATACCATTGGTTTCCGGACAGGCTACAGTGAGTACATATTTGGCTGGCTGGTTCGATTCCATGAAGAGGCTTCCCTGTTTAGTACCGGCCTGATTAAGTATCGGCCTGATTAAAAGCGGCCCAATGATAGCCATTGCCGCAACACTTGCGAAGCCCCGGTTGCCCGGCTGAGTGGAGACTTTTACAATGCCTGCAAATCAGACGAAATAAGGACATCACCATGAAAACACGCGCCGCTGTAGCATTTGCCGCCGGTCAACCGCTTGAAATCGTTGAAGTCGACCTGGAAGGCCCGAAAGCTGGCGAAGTCCTTGTTGAAATCAAGGCCACTGGAATTTGTCATACCGATGCCTTTACGCTGTCCGGGGACGACCCGGAAGGCGCCTTTCCTGCAATTCTTGGTCACGAAGGCGCTGGCATCGTACAGGAAGTCGGTCCGGGTGTAACCTCAGTTGCCGTTGGCGATACCGTGATTCCGCTCTATACGCCTGAGTGCCGTGAGTGTAATTTCTGCCTGCATCCCAAAACCAATCTCTGTCAGTCCATTCGCAGCACCCAGGGGCAAGGTCTGATGCCCGATGGCACCAGCCGCTTTTCACTGGATGGCAAACCCCTGCTGCACTACATGGGTTGCTCAACGTTCTCCAATTACACAGTGCTGCCCGAAATAGCGCTGGCCAAAATCCGGCCTGACGCGCCATTCGACAAGGTGTGCTATATCGGCTGCGGCGTTACCACAGGTGTCGGGGCGGTGGCATTCGACGCCAAAGTCGAGCCGGGCAGCACCGTCGCTGTGTTCGGTCTGGGCGGTATTGGACTCAACGTCATACAAGGCGCTCGCATGGTGGGTGCCGACCGCATTATTGGCGTGGATCTGAACCCGTCCAAGGTGGAACTGGCCCGGCAATTTGGCATGACCGACTTTATCAATCCCAACGAAGTAGATGACGTCACAGCTGCCATTATCGACATGACCGATGGGGGTGTGGACTACTCCTTCGAGTGCATCGGTAACGTCAACACTATGCGCCAGGCACTCGAGTGCTGTCACAAGGGCTGGGGCGAATCATTCATTATCGGTGTCGCCGGTGCCGGTCAGGAAATTGCCACCAGACCATTCCAACTGGTGACCGGTCGCTCCTGGAAAGGCTCTGCCTTTGGCGGCGCACGTGGCCGCACTGACGTGCCGCGCATTGTTGACTGGTACATGAATGGCAAGATTTCGATCGACCCGCTAATTACCCACACCATGCCATTGGAAGACATCAACAAAGCGTTTGATCTGATGCACGAAGGCACCAGCATCCGTTCTGTTGTTGTATTCTGAAGCCAACTGACTGCCGCCGACAATCTCACACGCCACCGGAGACGACATGAAATATCTACACACCATGGTGCGGGTCAGTGACCTGGATGCATCACTGGACTTTTACTGCAAGAAACTCGGGCTTGAAGAAATTCGCCGCAAGGTCAGCGACACGGGCCGCTTTACGCTCGTTTTCCTGGCTGCACCGGGCAATGAAGCTGCGCAGATCGAACTGACTTACAACTGGGACCCGGAAGAATATGACTCTGGTCGTAACTTTGGTCATCTGGCCTATGCGGTCGACAACATCTACGAGACTTGCGCCCGACTTCAGGCTGCCGGTGTGACGATTAACCGCCCACCGCGAGATGGCCATATGGCCTTCGTGCGCTCACCCGACAATATTTCCATCGAGCTTCTGCAGAGCGGCGATCCATTGCCGCCGGCCGAACCCTGGTCCAGCATGGAAAACACTGGCTCCTGGTGAGCTCTGGCTTGAGCTGGCATCGCCTCTTGGTTATGATACCGGCTCTTCGGGCACCCTACCCTCCAGGTCTCTCCCTAGGTCTGTATTAACAGTCTGAACTGACCGAAAGTGGCAAGTCTATTAATCCGGAATGAACACCATGCAATTACTCGATGGCAAGTCTTGCTCGCAACAAATTCGTGAGGAGATCGCCGCCAAGGTTCAGCAGATCAAAGCCTCTGGCAAACGGGCTCCTCATCTTGCTGCTATTTTGGTAGGTAGCGATGGCGCCAGTGAAACCTATGTTGCCAACAAGGTTAAAGACTGCGAGGAAGTGGGTTTTACGTCTACCCTGCTGCGCTTTGCCGAGTCAGTCAGCGAGGCGGAGCTACTGCAACAAATCAGTCAGCTAAACGACAACGACCAGATAGACGGTTTTATCGTGCAGTTGCCGCTACCTTCGCAAATCGATGAGCACAAGATCACCGTCGCTATTGACCCAGGCAAGGATGTCGATGGCTTCTGCCCGCAGAATGTTGGCAATCTGTGTCTCGGCCTGCCGACCTTTGTGTCAGCCACGCCTAATGGCATTATGGAATTGCTGGCCCGTTACCACATCGATACCGAAGGCAAACACTGTGTCGTGCTTGGGCGCAGCAATATCGTTGGTACGCCGATGTCGATCCTGATGTCACGCAATACCAAACCAGGCAATTGCACTGTGACCTTGGCGCACAGCCGTACCAACAACCTGAAAGAACTGTGTGCCAGTGCCGACATTCTGATTGCGGCGATCGGCAAAGCCGAATTCGTTGACGCCAGCATGGTCAAACCGGACGCTATTGTCATCGATGTTGGCATCACGCGAATCGAAGACGCCAGTCGTGCTAGTGGTTTTCGTCTGGTCGGTGATGTGGATTTTGCCGCGGTGAGTGACAAATGCAGCTACATCACCCCGGTACCCGGTGGCGTGGGTCCAATGACGCGCGCCTCATTATTGCAAAATACCCTGAAAGCTTACCTTCGTTAAAAGAGAGTCCAACATGTTTCAATCTCTGCAAGCGCTTCCCTCTGATCCCATCCTTGGTTTAATGGCTGCCTATCGCACCGACACCAACCCCAAGAAAATCGATTTGGGTGTGGGCGTCTACAAAGATGCCGATGGCAATACACCGGTCATGACCGCAGTGAAAAAAGCCGAAGCCCTGATTCTGGAAGAGCAAGCCAGCAAGACTTACATAGGCCCTACTGGTGCCGCCGAGTTTAATGATGCCATTGCCGAGTTGGTATTCGGCAAACCGCTGCTGGAGTCTCTGGGCAAACGCCGCGTGACTGTACAGGCTCCGGGCGGCTGTGGCGGTCTGCGTCTGGCTGCAGAATTCATTTACAAAGCCAATGCGGATGCCACCGTCTGGGTCAGTGACCCAACCTGGGCCAACCATGTGCCGCTGCTGGGTTCCGCCGGACTGAAAATCGAGCAATACCCCTACTACGACTACAGCACTCATACAGTGCGTTTCGATGAAATGCTAGCCTGCCTGAGCAAGATACCGGCCGGCGACCTGGTATTGATACACGGCTGTTGTCATAACCCATGTGGTGCCGACCTGAGCCACGAGCAATGGCAGCAGATCAAAGACGTCGCTCTCAAGCAGGGTTTTACGGTGTTTATCGATCTGGCCTATCAGGGGCTGGGTGATGGCCTTGAAGAAGATGTCTACGGTGTTCGGCTACTCGCCGAAGCGCTACCAGAACTGATCGTAGTCAGCTCCTGCTCCAAGAACTATGGTCTCTATCGAGAGCGCACGGGCGCGCTGACGTTAATCTCGGAAAACGACAACGCAGCCGCCATCGCGACCACACTTATCGCTGCCGGTGCACGCGCCATGTACTCCATGCCGCCCGATCACGGTGCCGCCATTGTCGCCACCATCATGACGCGCCCTGAGCTGAGCAGCGAATGGGATGCCGAACTGACAGCCATGCGTAACCGCATCAACGGTTTGCGCTCGCAACTTGTTGCGCAAATCAATGCAGCTGGTGTTGATACGGATTTTTCGTTTATCGAACGCGAGAAAGGGATGTTTTCTTTTCTGGGCACGAATGTTGAGCAGGTGCAAAAGCTGGTTAATGATTACAGCATCTATCTGGTCAATTCGAGTCGTATCAATGTGGCTGGCATCAATGACAGCAACATCGAATACCTGGCCAACAGCCTGGCAGCTGTTCTTAAAGGCTAACATCTGGTCTTCGGGTTTGGCGTTAAGCGTTTAACGTCAGACCCGGATCGCCATCACATCGGCCGTACTACCCTGTAGCACACAATTGGTCGTTGGGCCGGGCAGTGGCAACCATTGCTCGCCTTTGTTCTGACTTCCCACAATCAACAAATCTGCCTGCAGCTCTTTTCCCAGTCGCTTGATTTCCGCCGCCGGCTCGCCAAAACGTATATGCAAATTCGTACTGGGGATGATCAGACCGTGACTGCGCAGTAAATCACGCAACCGCAACATCATATGATCAATGTCACGACGCGCATGCGGAGCAAGACCTTGCTTGCTGTGTAGTTCAGAGAGGTCGCACATGCTCTTTCTAACGACATGCACGACATGTATCGCGGCAAACTCCTCAACACAGGTTTGGAGTACGCGATCAATAAGATTACCAGAACAGGATTCCAGATCGAGCGCCAACAGTACCTTGCTGAATCGAGCCATTGCTTTCTCATGAGGACAATCTCTGCCCTTTAGTTTGAAAGCCAAGCTTACCGCCGCTCTGGGTATTAGCGATTGATTTAGGTCAAGCGCGACGTTTTTTCAACGGCTCACGAACCCGAGCCGCAAAGTCTCTGACTGCTTGTTCAGTAGCCGGCCAGCCAAGACAGGCATCAGTTATCGACACGCCCGGTTTGATCTCACTCAAATCATCAGGGATCGGTTGATTACCTTCTTCAAGATTACTCTCCAGCATCAAGCCGATAATTGAATCATTGCCCTGGTCGACTTGTTCGGCAATGGCTTTAAGCACATCAAGTTGCCGTTGCGGGTCTTTCTGGGAATTGCCATGACTACAGTCAATCATCAAGTTGGCTGAGTGACCGGCTTTGCTGAGCTGCTGCTCACATGCAGCGACACTGGCGGCATCATAATTGGGTGACCTGCCGCCACGTAGAATGACGTGACAATGCGGATTACCTTCGGTACGGAAGACGGCCACCCTGCCTTCACCGGTCACACTAATAAAACTGTGCGGCGCCGATGCGGAACGAATGGCATTGATTGCCACCATCAAATCACCATCGACGTTATTTTTGAAACCGACTGCTGAGGAAATACCACTAGCCAGATTACGGTGTGTTGGCGACTCAGTAGTTCGCGCACCAATGGCCGTCCAGCTCACCAAATCTTGCAGATACTGAGGCGAAATAAGATCGAGCGCTTCGATACCGATTGGCAATCCCAACTCAGCAATATCAAGCATCAATTTTCGACCGATGCGGATTCCCTGATCAATTCGGTGAGTGCCATCCAGATAGGGGTCATAGATGAGCCCTTCCCAGCCTACCGATGTGCGCGGCTTTTCAAAATAAACACGCATGACCAGTAACAACTCATCAGCTACTTCGTCGGCCAGAGATTTGAGGCGGTGCGCATAGTCCAGCGCCTCCTCCGGATTGTGAATGGAGCAAGGCCCTACCACTACGATCAGCCGTGGATCAGTACGGTCGAGGATGCCCTTGACCGAACGATGCCCTTGTCTGACAGTTTCCAATGCGGCGCCAGCCAGCGGAAACTCGGCTTTAACGTCATCCGGCGGGGTCAACAGGTCGTGCCCGATGATATGGTAGTTTTCGATTTCTTTGGTCTTCTTGGCCATGATTTTCTTCACTACAATTCGCAAGGTGGGGGATTATGGAAGAAATCGCCGCCTAACTCAAAGGTCCTGCACGCAATCCACACCACCAGGCCTGAACAAGCACAGGCTTGCACCCCGCCGCGGCTTCGGCTAACTTGCCGGCTGCATGACGCAAGCTACCACGGGTTCTACCTGTGCAGGCCAGGCGACAAGCACCAGACCGACAGCAACTGCCAGCCAAACTACAGAGCCCTTGAAACCCCATGCCTAAAGCCAGTGAACTGAAAAGAGGAATGATCGTCGAGATTGACGGTATCCCACATATCGTCAAACAAGTTGAAGCCAAATCGCCCTCTTCGCGAGGCGCTGCGACGCTGTACAAGATTCGCTTCAACAACCTGACAACCCAGCAAAAACTGGATGGCTCCTTCAAAGGTGAGGATCTGTTGAATGTGGCTGACTGCATTCGCGTTGCCGTACAGTTTTCCTATATTGACGACGAAACCTATTACTTCATGAATCAGGAGGATTTCAGCCAGTACGGATTGAACCGTGACCAACTTGCCGAACAGATTCCCTATCTGGTTGATCAGCAGGAAGATATCATCGCGCTGATTGTCGATGGCAATTTGCTGGCCATAGAACTACCGCAATCGGTCAATCTGGAAGTCGTGGAGACGCCACCACCGGTAACCGGTTCTTCGGCGACTAACCGCACTAAAACAGCGGTTCTCAATACCGGTCTGGAAGTGCAAGTGCCGGAATATTTATCTGTCGGCGAGGTTATCAAGATCAATACAGTGACCGGGAAATTCATGTCCCGCGCCTGATTTTGTCAGTCCGCGCAATCACTCAAAACAAAACCCATTGTGCGGCTACAAAAAACAGCAGACCAGTAACAAGCCCAAGCAGCAAACTCACCCTTTCTCCCGATACACCAAGACGCCGGCGCGAATGGACAATCTTTATCTCGCTCTCATCGTCTTGCAGAACTTCCTGTAGTTCGCTGTATTCTTCATCAGAAAGCTCGGCGACTGGCCGAGCCAGATTCGTCGCCGGTTTTTCTTGCATGTCATTAACAGATCTGGCCACCGACGCTACAGCGCTATCGAACTCGCGTGCACGACGTGCCGCGCGGCGATCAACAATCGATTTCGATGTGCTTGAATCTGCTCTATCTGGCTCCGGGTCAGAAGCATCTGCACTGGCATTAATGGGGGCTTCGGCTGATGCGAGAGCTACTTCCGATAGCGCAGCAACTGCAAACCGGTAAGCCTTTGTTGTTCTGGTCAGCGCCAACTCCTGCATATCCCGTCGCTCAGCGAAGCTGACAAGGCTATAGCGATACCGACTTTCAGCCAGCACTCGAGTCAGTGAATAACGCGTTTCACGGCGCTCTAGAAACTTGCGTAGGACCGACTCCAGAGTGGCATCATCCAGACCGCTGTCTTTGGGTGTCTGCCACTGCCCATTTTGCAAATCTCGCCAAACGCTCATTACGTACCAATAAGCTTGCCACTCGATGGCTTTCTTACCCAGATGCTCATCCATGGCGTGAACCAAAGCCGCTGCATCAGACAAGTTCTCCAAATCCAGCCCCAGCGCGCGCGCCTGGGAGAGCTGTATCGCGGTAGGTTGCAAACATTCGCTGTGCTCTTTTTCTGGATTGTTCATAATTTCATCTAACAAGCCTGGCTGGCGCTCAAGCGTCACTTTGCTGATCGGTTAATTCCTGATGACGCGACATCTGACACTGCCAGCAGATATCAAACGTGGCGGCGTTATTTTCATGACAAGACGGACATTGCCAATCCGGCTCGCCTGCCAACTCGGCAGACTGAGGCTGATTGGCTTCTTGCACCAATTGTTCGGCATAGCGAAAATCCAGATCATTGCTCACCCAGACTTCTGGGAGGCACTCTGATACTGGCAGTTCACCCGCAACCGAGAACAGATTCATATTGCGCAGTACTGTCGCGATCCCGTGATACTCCAACATGTTGTGAATATGCCAGGCCATCGCCACACTATCGGCGCTGTAAACTCGCTTCACTTTGGCTCTCCAACAACAATGGTTAACGGTGGATATGCCGCCAACGAATACCTACCACTAGCAAACAGATCACATAGATAGCAATCCCGCCGAAGACCAGCAAGGACAGATTAACGACTCGAGCAGACAACTCCCAATCCTGCCATGTCTGCCATGCACCGGCATACCAGATAATAAACGCCGCCATGGCGGCATTGGCAAACAGCATCTGTGCAATAAAACGCAACCACCCCGGCTGCAAGGTAAACACCTGTTCGCGGCGCAAACCACGCCACAGCAATCCAGCGTTGAGAAAGGCCGCCAGCGATGTCGCCAGTGCCAGACCGACATGGGCCAGTCCAGCCATATAGAAAGCCAGATTCATCACCATATTGGCCACCATGGCGATGACACCGATCTTCACTGGTGTTCTGGTGTCCTGCCGCGCATAGAATCCCGGCGCAAATATCTTGATGGCCATGAACGCCAGCAGACCCAGCGCATAGGCACGCAGACTGCCCGATGCCTGCACCACATCGGTAATGGTGAAATTGTCATTTTGAAAAAGTGTCATCAGCAGCGGCTCCGCCACCAGAATCAGGGCCAGGCTCGCGGGAATGGCAATCAGGCAAATCAGACGCAGCGCCCAATCGAGCGTTTCCGAAAACGCCGTCATCGACTGCTCGGCATGGCGGCGCGACAAACTGGGCAGCACGACGATCGCTACAGCGATACCAAAGGTCCCCAGCGGCAGTTCCATGAGACGGTCAGAAAAATACAACCAGGACACACTACCAGCGGTTAACAGCGATGCAATCACCGTATCGAACAGCAAATTGATCTGACTGACTGACACACCAAACAAGGCTGGCACCATCAGCTTCTTGATGCGCGCTACACCCTCGTGGCCGGGCGTCAATTTGGGAATTGGCAACAATCCCATGCGGCCAAGAAACGGCAACTGGAACAACAGTTGCACGATACCCGCCAACAGAACACCCCAGGCCAGCGCCATTTCCGGCACTGCCAGATGCGGAGCCAACAAGAAAGCACAAGCCAGCAAAGATACATTGAGCAATGCCGGCGTAAACGCCGGCACCGCAAAACGCCCATAGGAATTCAGTATGGCGCCACAGAATGCTGTCATGGAGACGAGTAACAGGTAGGGAAAAGTAATGCGCAGCATATCGACAAACAGCGCAAACTTGGCCGGCTCATCGGTAAAGCCATAGGCGATAGGCACAGCCACCAATGGCGCAGCAATAAGTACGATCACTGTCAACAAAGTCAGGAAACCACCGAGTGACGCTGCGACCGCATTAATGAGTTCACGGACCTCCGGTTTGGAGCGCGTCGAGCGGTATTCCGACAACACCGGCACAAAGGCCTGATTGAAGGCGCCTTCGGCAAACAGGCGACGCATGAAATTGGGAATCTTGTTGGCGAGAAAGAAGGCATCTGCACCATCCGTGGTACCGAACAAGCGCGCAATGGCCACATCCCGGCACAGGCCCAGCACGCGTGAGACCATGGTCATGCTTCCGGTGACGCCACTGGCTTTCAACAAGCCACCTTCCCTGGCTTGCTGCGGTTCTTCTACTGACCGCGCTGCGGTTTCGTCCTGTTTCTTTGTCATGACTGCCTGTCACTATTGCTTGCGCTGGATTATCGCAGGTTCACGCGCCATAAAGTACGGCGCCATGCCACTAAAGGTTGTCGGGCTAGATGCTGATTTTGTTGAATTTTCCGAAGTGCCGTTACACTGATCCTGTTGACATCAACCGGCGAACGCGGCATATTACCGCTCCTTCAAAATCCGGGTCTATGCATTAATGCGACCAGGGTTTAAATAGAGCAGCTAAGTGTCTGAATTACAAACACTAAACTAATTTTATCAGGAGTTACAATTGGCTAATTTTCCTCAGTCACGAAAACGTGCCCGACAAGGCGAAAAGCGCCGTCGTCACAATGCGTCTTTCCGGTCCATGGTTCGCACCTATATCAAGAAAGTTGATACAGCGGTTGCGGGAGGCGATTACAGCGCAGCGACTGAGGCTTACAATCAGGCCGTTCCGGTCATTGACCGCATGGCCAATAAGGGCATTCTTCACAAGAACAAGGCTGCCCGTCACAAGAGCCGATTGAACACTGCGATTCGCGCGCTTAAGTAATCCCCAAAAGCGCAGCACCAGATACAAAAAAAACCGGCTTAGGCCGGTTTTTTTGTGCTCGTAAAAATTTGCTGCAGTCTATGAGGTTGGCTAGTCGCTCAGAATGAGATTGTCGCGGTGAATAACCTCTTCTTCGCCGGCGTAGCCCAGCATGTGTTCAATCTGTTCGCTGGGCTGCCCTTTGAGCTTCGCCACTTCCTCGTGATCGTAGTTCACCAGGCCGCGGGCGATTTCCTTGCCTTGGGCATCCACACAGCTGACCACGTCGCCGCGGTTGAATTCACCACTGACAGCATGAATACCAACGGCCAGTAAACTTTTGCCAGAATCCTGCAACACCCGAACGGCGCCAGCATCGAGATGCACCGAGCCTTTGATGCGCATTTGTCCGGCCAGCCACTGCTTCTTGGCATTGACGGGCTCATCATCAGCAAACAATAACGTGCCCAGATTCTCACCACGGGCGATATTGGCCAGAATTTGATTGATGCGACCGTTGGCAATGACGGTGTCAGTACCAGAGCGCGCGGCCAGCCTGGCGGCGGACAGCTTGGTCTGCATGCCCCCACGCCCCAGACTACTGCCTTTGCCTGCCATAGCCGCCAGCGAACTGTCGCTGGCAGCGGCTGAACTCACTAACGTGGCATCTGCATGCTCACGCGGGTCGGCATTAAACAGCCCTTCCTGGTCAGTCAAAATTACCATGGCATCAGCATTGATTAGATTAGCCACTAACGCGGCCAGCGTGTCATTGTCGCCAAAACACAACTCGGCAGTCGCCACTGTGTCGTTTTCATTCACCACCGGCAGAGTCCCCATATCCAGCAAGGTGCTCAGGGTACTGCGCGCATTGAGATAGCGGGTGCGATCCGACAAATCGGCATGGCTTAACAGAATCTGGGCGGCATGGACTCCATGCAACATAAAACAGCTTTCATAGGCCTGTATCAGCCCCATTTGCCCAACTGCTGCTGCAGCTTGCTGCAAATGCACTTCACGAGGCCGCTGACGCAGCCCCAGACGCGCCACACCCTCGGCGACGGCACCGGAGGACACGAGCACCACCTGCTTGCCAGCGCGCTGTAGTGCGACCAGCTGCTCAGCCCAGGCGGCAATGGCCTGTTTATCCAGACCCAGACCATTATTGGTCACCAGTGAACTACCAACCTTGATAACCCAGCGGTTAGCTCGGGTCAGCCGCGCGCGGCGATCTTCAGTCCCAGTCATCCCAGTCTTCTTCCTCGTCATCCAACTCATCAGCCTGTTTCTTGGCTGGCTTGCTTGCCTCGATGCTACGGCGAATCTCGAAAGCCATGGCCTGCTCACGCTCGCGTTCCTGCTGGCGATAATCTTCGTCTTCCTCTAGCTGTACCCGGTGCGACTCGACAGCCTGCATCAGCTCACTGGTAAGCTCATCACAACCGGTCTTGTTCAAGGCAGAGATTGCAAAAATGCGGCCAGTCCAGCGCAATTCTTTATCAATCCGCGCCAATAATTCTGAACGTGCTTCAGCATCCAGCAAATCGATTTTGTTGAGCACCAACCATCGCTCTTTCTGGGCAAGCGTCGTACTGAATTTTTCCAACTCCTTGCCAATGGCCACGATCGAGGCGACCGGGTCACTGTTATCAACTGGCAGAACATCTACGAGATGCACTAACAGGCGTGTGCGGGACAAATGTTTCAGAAAGCGAAAACCCAACCCAGCACCCGCTGAAGCACCTTCAATGACGCCTGGAATATCAGCCATGACGAAGCTGCGCTCCAGACCAAGACTGACAACACCCAAATTGGGCACTACCGTGGTAAAGGGGTAGTCAGCTACTTTGGGACGGGCGGCCGAGACTGAACGAATCAGTGTCGATTTGCCGGCATTGGGAAAGCCCAGCAGGCCCACGTCAGCGACCAGACGTAGTTGCAGTTGTAACACACGTGTTTCGCCAGGCGTGCCCAGTGTGGTCTTGCGTGGCGCCCGGTTGGTACTGGATTTGAAGCGGGTATTACCCAGACCATGGAATCCGCCTTTGGCGACCATGACCGGCTCGTCCGGATGATCCAGATCGACCAGCAACTCTTCAGTGCTAACATCAATGACGCTGGTACCCACCGGCACGCGCACGACCAGATCCTCGCCTTTGCGCCCGGTGCAGTTGCGACCCTGGCCACCCTGCCCTGACTGCGCGCGATAGCGCGGCTGAAACCGGAAATCCACCAGGGTATTGAGCGCGGGGTCGGCCACCAGATAGACACTGCCACCATTGCCGCCGTCGCCACCGTCCGGGCCACCACGCTCGATATATTTCTCGCGACGGAAACTCAGACAGCCATTGCCACCCTTGCCTGCCTCAACGGTTATTTCCGCTTCATCAACGAATTTCATGATTCATTCTCAAGCGCCGAGTTGATCGGTCTGCTGCTTGCCTTACGTGAGTGATAATTATTGTGCTACACCAGAAACAAAAAAGCCCCGTCGAATGACGAGGCTCTTGCTGCAATCCGATTCAGGAAAGCTTGAAGCTTATGCCGTTTCGACGCTGATAAATTTGCGGTTGTTCGGGCCTTTCACGGCAAATTTCACAACGCCGTCAGCTTTTGCGAACAATGTGTGGTCTTTGCCGCAACCGACGTTTTCACCGGGGTGAAAGCGTGTGCCGCGCTGACGCACAATGATGTTACCCGCTTTTACTTCCTGGCCGCCGAAGAGCTTGACGCCCAGGCGTTTCGATATCGAATCGCGGCCGTTATTAGTACTACCGCCTGCTTTCTTATGTGCCATTATTTACTCCCGATTAACCTTTGATGTCAGTAATCTTGACTTCAGTAAAGTACTGTCGGTGGCCCTGCTGCTTGCGCGAGTGCTTGCGACGGTTAAACTTGATGATAGTCACTTTGTCGGCACGAGCCTGCTGCAGTACTTCGGCAGTCACCTCACTACCTTCGACATAAGGAGTCCCGATTTTCACAGACTCACCTTCGCCAACGAGTAGGATCTTGTCGAACTTCACTTCTTCACCAGTGGCAGCTTCCAGCTTTTCCAGCTTCAGGACTTCGCCTTTCTCCACCCTGTGCTGCTTACCACCACTTTCAATAACCGCGTACATAACCGTGCTCCAGACATCTTTGAGTAAGGTGACGATTCACCCTATCCTTTCAGGGGCGTGGATTTTACGGGATACCTACACAGTAAGCAAGCCAAAATAAGCTGATTTTGCGGCACGCGTAAAACCGGGTATATCCGGCCAATCCCTCGAATACAGCGACGTGCGTACGACTTGACAGGGTTTACTTCGCTCCCTAGCATGCTCTGTCCCAATCCGGCGCTAGCCCTAACCGTTTTAATGGATATTGTCTCCTGACGATGTATCAGCACATACGCTCCGTTGTTGAGCAGGATTTTACCGCGGTCAACCAATTTATCGTCGCGCAGCTCCATTCGGAGGTGCCGCTCGTTGAGAATATTGGCCATTATATCGTGGATGCTGGCGGCAAACGCCTGCGCCCGTTGCTGGTACTACTGGCAGCGCGGGCCTGCGGTGTTGAGCACGGCAAGCATATCCCGTTAGCCGCGGTGATCGAATTCATTCATACCGCCACCCTGCTGCACGACGACGTAGTCGATATGTCGACGCTGCGCCGTGGCCGCCCTACAGTGAATGCGCAATGGAACAACCCGTCTAGTGTCCTGGTCGGCGATTTCATTTATTCCCGGGCATTCCAGATTCTGGTCCAGATCGGCGACATGCAGATCATGAAGATCATGGCGGATACCACCAACAAGATCGCCGAAGGCGAAGTATTGCAGCTGATCTCCAAGTCCAACCCCGATGCCAATCGGGAAACTTACATGCAGGTGATCCAGAACAAGACCGCTATCCTGTTTCAGGCCGCCGCCCAGTGTGGCGCCATTCTGGCCGGCGCGGATCAGCCTACCCAACAATCTTTGTTACGTTACGGCATGCATCTGGGCACAGCCTTTCAGTTGATCGATGACGTGCTGGATTACGATGGCGATAGTGACACCATGGGCAAGAATCTCGGCGATGATCTGGCCGAGGGCAAACCCACACTGCCTCTGATTCGCGCCATGGAAAATGCCAGCAGCAGTGAACTGGCAATGATCAAGCAAAGCCTGACCGCGGAAGAATTGCCGCAAGAAACCCTCTCGGCAGTCATCGATATCGTGCGCAGCGGTGACTCTCTGGATTATACTCGGCAACAAGCTGAGGAGCAGGCCAACGCGGCTCGCGCGTGTTTGAGCAACTTGCCGGATTCAAGCTATCTGGATGCCATGCAGCAACTGGTGGATTTTTCCGTACAACGCAGCAGTTGATCAATCGGTTAGTACTGCCAGTCTCCCGACCAACGTTTTCGCATCAACCACTCCAGCAAGGAGATCGCCATGTCTTCACTTAAAACCGGTATAGCGTTACTGCTGACTGTTTTACTCACTGCCTGCACAACGACCGGCCTGACGCGCGGCACACCAGACGAACGCCGTATGGCGATCCAGGAGATGCGCCAGGAAGTTCTCAACGAACTCTACTCAGTCAAACCCGATACTCGCGTACAGATTGGCAGCGCAGCCGGCTATGCAGTATTCAGTAATGCCAATATCAATTTGATCCTGGCCAGCTTCGGCGGTGGCGTGGGTGTCGTGCACGACAATGCGTCCGGCGGCGATACCTATATGCGCATGGGCGAAATCGGTGTTGGACTGGGTGCCGGGGTAAAGGATTTTCGTGCCGTCTTCGTCTTTCATACGCCGAGTGCGCTAGCGCGCTTTCTCGACGTCGGCCTGGCAATCGGTGGTCAAGCCGATGCCGCCGCCAAGGCTGGCGATCTGGGTGCGGCAGTGGCTGGTGAAGCCATTGTCGACAATGTGTCTGTGTATCAGCTAACCCAATCTGGATTAGCGCTACAGGCTACCGTCAAAGGCACTCGCTATTGGCAAGATGGCGATCTGAACCAGATCTGAGTCAACCCCGGCTACGGCTTCAAATTGATTGTCAGGCCGGGCGATGATGCATTCCGGATTCTCGAGCCATCGATGATGCGCAGCTTCTGGTCACTTGGCTGATAAATTTCCGCATTCAGCGTGACCAGATTCTGCGCCTGCACAGCGAGCTCGTGCGCTTGCTCTTGATACCCCATATCCTTGTAGACCTGCGCCAACGCCAGATAGAAATCCGGCTCATTGCTGTTCAACCTTAGCGCGCGGCGGAAGGCCAACCGCGCTGTCTGCAAATCATCACTGACATAGGCAACGCGACCTTGCGCAAAATGGTAGTAAGGATTCATGTTGTTAAAACGTTCGATGGCTCGTGAATATTCGCGGGCCAACTGTGTGTCTCCCTGGCGATTGTAGAATTTCGCCAGATTGTTAATGGCAGTAGCATTGGTGGGATCGGTATTGAATGCCATCTGGTAACTGTATTCCGCAAACTCCAGATTACCCTGATGTCGATAAGTCGCCCCGACATTGTTCCAGGCAATTGACAGCTCAGGATCCAGAAACAAGGCATTCTTGTAGTAGACAATCGCTGCCTCCAGATTGCCCGCAATCATTTGCTCGACACCAAGATTATTAAAGTACAAAGCGCGAGCTTCCTGATCGCTTATTACTCTGGAGGTCATTTGCTGCAGGGCTATTTCCGGCGTGAAATCCACCACGTAACGCTTCTGCACGCCAAAGCGGCCAGTCGCATTAATATGCTCACTAAGCACCAGAACATCGCCGCGCCGGTCCCAGCTTGGCTGCACGCGCACAGTCTGGAAATTGGCATGCACCCCCACGTAGCGGGCGATGGCCACATACAGATTCATGACTGAGAGGCAGTTACCTTCGCGCGCATAAAACGCCTCTTGCGCCGTATGTGTACGCTCATCGCTATACTGAATATGCAAATATTCATCACCGTAGAGAAATTCCTGAATCAACTCTACTTTGCGCTCATCTCTGGCATTGGCGGGGATAACGTTGTCCACCCTCTGCTTGATATCATCATTAAGCGCTAACGGATCAATGTCAGCAAAGCGATCTTCGTTCTGATCGATAATCTGCTGATGCATATCAGGACTGCGATCAAACCCGGTATCAAGATCAATAGCGAGGCACGACGATAGCGATAGCGCCAACGCCGAGAGGAGAATCGATTGCTTAAGTGCTGTATTGAACATGAGCTTTACAACCTGTTAGGTCCAGACCTGCAAGGTCCTGCCGGGAAAATCGCAAAGCGCTAGCTGTGAATTATTTAAAGTGAGCTAACTAGTAACGATAAGGCGTTTCCTGCCCTGCTTTGTCGAGTTTCATGAAAGCGTAGCGGCCATGCCTGAATGGTACCTCTTGGTCGAGCAAATATCGAAACAAGGCTATCCAGCCGGCGTACTCGGCAACTTTGCCTACACTATTACCCAGACCGTCAAAGTCGGTATTTTCTCTCAATCTACCGCCTTCTTCGCCCCAATTATCGATATAACTGACATTTGCGTCGGTAGATTCATATTCGTACTCCAGCGCCACCCGCGTCTGGGCAATTCGCATGTTGTCAGCAGACAGAAAGCGTACTTCGAAGCTGCACGCAAACATCAGCGTATCGTCGTGTGCCGGATCGACAAACCAGTCCACACCAGTGTCAATCATGACGCTTTTGGTGACGCGCAAATAATCGATTGTCTGAAAAGGTAAGGTATCAGCGTGCATGATGGCGAAACCCACGTCGGTGTCACGCAGCGCGGCTGAAATACTGACTCGACCATCGGCATCGATATCGACAATGGCATCAGATTGCGTATCCAGTGACCGGCGCGTGAAATCGAATAATGCTTTCAACGCCGCCGCATCTACCGCGGGTAGCTGCCAATGCTGCCCTGCCTGACCATGCAGGATCAATTCACCGGCCTCAAATCGTGCTGAGCTTATCTCCTCACTCACATAGGCAGTTTCTCCTAGCGCCACACCGCCTGGCACGATGATCTCCCGGATAGTAGATTCAGAGAATTCATCACCCAAGGTCTCTTTCAAAAACACCGCAGGTTCATTTCTCGCCAGCGATCGGTTACCCCGATTACCATCATCGCGAAACAAGCTGTTGGTGCCGCGTCGCACACGTTCACCCAAAAAGGCGATTTCCGGCACCTCGCTGTCAATGCGCCGGGCTTGCGACGAATCCAGAGCCAGTCGCTGCGCTGCTGTGGCATACAGTTCTCCCGCTACAGCTGGGTCTGTATTGGCATCAAGCAACAGGGAATAAAACCCCAAATCCTGTAATTCCTCGCCAATGCTGGCCAGCGTTGCCGCATCGGCAACAGCAAAGCTGATCATGAGAGTGTCACGCACTGCGGCATTCAACCAACGCTGCAGAAAAACTGTAGTGGCAGGCACGGCCGCTGTGTTTTCCGGCGCCAATCTTGCGGGCAACAGTGCCAATCCGCCTAACTCGCCAGCGCCAAAAGCTTGCTCCCAGGCCGTGAGACTGGCACTGCCCGGATAGCGACCGACCGGCAGATCGGGAAATCTGCCCAGACGCGCATTACTGATGCGACGAGCAAAGTCACGGTCATTGAGATTGGTCGTGACGTCGATGTCATGGGCATCAAGCCGGGTCACCAGACTTTGCAGAAAAGCGTCGGTCGCCACATCGGCGTCCAGCGCTTCGGCATTGGCCGTTGTAATGAACGACGTACTTAACAACGCACTGATCAATACCGTGCAAAGCGAAGCCATTACATGCACGCCAGTCAGCTCAGATTGTTGGCATTTATTCGGCGCAGACATCATAAGGCTCGTTGCGACGCTTTCTTAGCAAACGCTCACGCAGGTTAGTGACGTATTCCGGCTCACCAAAAAAATGAATGGGCTGGGCCATTTCCTCGATCAAGCGACTCGCTCGCTCGTAGTCATCAGCAGCGATGGCATAGCGTACAGCCTGCTCCATGATGAAACTGTCAGCGGGCAACAAAGCGAATGCGGTGGCATGGGCGTCAACACCGCGACGCCAGTCTTCTTCGGGAAAGAGATACAACTGCCCCAGTGCCAGATGAGTCTCCGGACTCTCCGGCAACAGCGCCATGGCTCTGTCAAAATGCACGCGAATATCTTCAAGAATGCCTTGCCGCTGCACCAAAGGATAATCCTTGTCGCAATCGGTCAGTTCCGCTTCCCAGTATTCCCCGTAATCCAGAATAATGTAGGGATCTTCAGGCGCCATGTCTCGTGCCTGCGCGAAATACCCGGCGATAGTTTGATCCATATTCTCCAGGTCCTGAAAACGCAGTGCGTCACCTAAACCGGAATAACTGCGCGCCTGTGCTTGCTCACCATCGACACTGGCTCGAAAAAACTGTTCCGCCAGCTCCGGGCTGCCACCATTGAGTGCCAGTTCTCCCAATAGCAAAGTTATTTCATCCTGTGCAATCCGCACTGCCTCGTAGTCACTATTATCCGACACAGCGCCATAATCGATGTCGCCGCGCGGGCGCGATGAGGTACGCAAATACTCGTGAAATTCGGCGTCCAGTTGCTCAGTTGTCACATCAAAAGCCAGGTCATAGGCAAAGCGCGCATCACGACCTTCGAGCAACAACTCAAGATAGCGATCAAGTTGCGCTCGTCGGTCTGGGTAGCCTTCTTCTTCGTAGGCATGCAACAGATAGTGCAGCAAGCTGGCGGACTTCAAACTGGCAATCTGGATGAGTCGCGGCGACGCCAGCGATTCATCCCTGTATAACAAACGCTCCATGGAAAGCGTTTCGCTTATTTGCAGCATTAACTCATTGTTACGCTGGGACAGGCGCGCAAACTCGGCCTCACCATTATCGATAAGCATGCGATCCAGATAACCCGCCAGCCCCTCTTCGAACCAACGCGGCAAGCGCAGGTCAGCGAAATTCTTGATCAGAAAATGCGCGTAATGATGGCGTGCTATGGCATGAGAATCTTCATCACCCAAAACCAGCGCCATGTAGTTGGCTCTGGGTGTCGGGTAGAAAAAGGCCGGGTCCTGGGCATAGGTAAATTCGCTGAGCGTTTCAGCATCTGAAAACAGGTACACATAGTTGGGCACAGCAGCTTTGGGTAGCGGTGACGAATCCGCTACGAACCAGGCTGCGATTTTGCGCCAGGTTTCCAACTCATCGACAAAGCGTTCAGTTGCTCGTGACGACGCCTTGCTGATAACAATAAAATTGTCCGACTGCACTTGAAACCAACGCTCGCTGGCCAACTCAGTCTGGCTATAGGCTGGCACGGCCGGAATAACCAAGAGCAACAATGACAGTAGTTTCTGAGCAATTCCGGCGCCACTGCGCCGATCGCGCACCAAGCCTGTTTGGCTGATAGCAATTGGATTCGCCACTTTTCAACTCGCTAAAGTGTATGTACGCCATCTGGAATGCACTAACCAAAAGGGCAATCGCGCGCACCAGCATATTGTTACTTTCGCGTTGCTACTTTCCCATTCCTTCATAAGCACTGCGGCCTTCACACCCGAAGCAAAGTGGGAAAATGCAACAGAACCAGCGAAACCCGCAATCGGCCTGTGCATTCAGTATTTGAAAACCCAACAGAGAACCGGGCGGTCCAATAACTGTAGCATGGGCTCAGGCGCCACTGGAAGGTCAAGCGAGTGGAAATGGTGGGGAATCCAGCGTAGTGGGTGCACTACGCTGGTGAATCTGGCTACATTCCCGGATAGTTCGGGCCGCCGCCACCTTCTGGCACTACCCAGTGGATATTTTGCGAAGGATCCTTGATATCACAGGTTTTGCAATGCACACAGTTCTGCGCATTGATCTGAAAGCGCTTCTCGCCATTGTCACTCTCAACAACCTCATAAACCCCTGCCGGACAATAGCGCTGCGCGGGCTCATCGTAGAGCGGCAAATTAACAGCTATTGGCACGGAAGAATCTTTCAGTGTCAGGTGGCACGGTTGATTCTCTTCATGGTTGGTATTGGACAGAAAGACCGAAGAGAGCTTGTCAAAAGTAATCTCGCCATCCGGCTTGGGATAATCGATCTTGTTGCACTCGGCAGCCGGCTTGAGTTGACTATGATCTTGCGAATGATCATGAAAGGTCAGCGGGAACTTGCCGCGGAATATGTTTTGCTCAATAAACACCAGTGCGCTGCCAATCCAGAAACCAAATTTGTGAAACCCGGAACTGAAGTTACGCGTGGCGTGCAGCTCTGCGTAGAGATCAGAATCCTTGAAGCGCTCCGTATAGTCGGTCAACTCCGCAGCAGGCGCGTCTGTTTGCAAAGCAGCGAAGAGCGATTCGGCAGCGAGCATGCCCGATTTCATGGCGGTGTGACTGCCTTTGATCTTGGCTGCATTCAACGTGCCCGCGTCACATCCGATTACCAGCCCGCCGGGGAATGTCATTTTTGGTAGTGAATTCAAGCCGCCTTTGATGAGTGCCCGTGCACCGTAGCTAATACGCTTGCCGCCCTGCAGCGTCTTGCGAATCACCGGGTGTAATTTGTATTTCTGGAATTCATCGAATGGACTGATGTGCGGGTTCTTGTAAGCCAGATCGACAATCAGGCCCAGCGATACCTGATTACCCTCTACGTGATAGAGAAACCCGCCGCTCGTGGCGGCTGAACTGTCTTTGATCATCGGATAACCGGCGGTGTGTACGACCAAACCCTCTTGATGCTGCTCAGCAGGAATTTCCCAGACCTCCTTGATACCGATTCCATAGTGTTGCGGATCACTGTCGGCATCCAGGTTGAACTTGCTGATGAGCTCCTTGCCCAGATGACCACGACAGCCTTCGGCGAAAATCGTGTATTTGGCGTGGAATTCGAAACCTGGCTCAAAAGAAGGCTTTTGCTCGCCCTTGATGTCCACACCCATATCACCGGTGGCCACGCCTTTGACACTACCATCGTCGTTGTACAGTACTTCAGCTGCCGCGAATCCCGGGAAGACTTCGGCGCCAAGCTCCATGGCCTGCTCCGCCAGCCAGGCACAGAGCTTGCCCAGCGAGATAATATAATTGCCATGATTATGCATGGGCTTGGGTACCAAAAAGCCGGGGAACTTGAAGGCTGACTCGGCGCCAGGCAGGTAATAAACATTGTCGCCTGTGACGCGAGTATTTAATGGCGCACCGCGCTCTTTCCAGTCGGGGAACAGCTCGTCCAGCGCTTTGGGTTCAAAAACGGCTCCCGAGAGAATATGCGCGCCCACTTCCGAGCCCTTCTCCAATACACATACCGTCAGTTCCTTGCCAGCATCCTTGGCCAATTGTAGTAACCGGCAAGCGGTTGAAAGACCGGCTGGACCGGCGCCGATGATAACGACATCGACTTCCATGGATTCACGTTGCATAAGATAACCTCGGTTGTGGGGATGAGCCTGGCTGCGATTTCAGGTTCAGGCTTCCTGCCTGCCTGCAATCGCGGCGCTATTATCCTCAATTCACCAATGTTGCGCAAAACGCTGCTGCAGTCAGGTTGCTAAGGGATTCAGCCAAGTGATCTCTCGCATGGCTGCCGGCGGGCTCACTTCATCGCCGCCCGCCCATTCTATTACAAGGTTGCCCGAACCTGACATTGGACCCCGCGGCGCCTGCAATGACGGGGCAGCAGACCTGCGGCCGGGACAATCGTGTAATTTGCTCAATTTTACTTGCCAAGAAATTGCCGCTGCTGCAGCGCCGTCTTGTAACAGGCGTTTTTTGGTTAGGGGCTGCGCACCCATGTTTAAGGGGCTGAGCACCAATACGAGGCAATTGTGGATAAGCGGCGAAAATTGCGCAGGTCAATGGTTTTACTGAGGTAAGAGGAAACTACTGCATCTACAAATAAAAACCGACCGATGTCACGAGCAACATCAGCAAGCCACCCTCGCAGCACAGCAGTAGTTTTTTCGCTGCTGGTGACAGCTGGCTGATGTAGCGCTGAGCTGGCACCATGATATGTGTGTAGCGATGATTGGGCATTCGTCGTTTCCCTACAAAGACAGTGTAGCGAGTCACTCGCATAAGTTACTCGCATGAACAGGACACTGAATCTGTGTTATTTGGGTATTAGACGATAAAAAAAGCCAAGAGTTACAGCAGAAGTGTCGGTGCCGACAAAAAACACGTCGGCACCGGGCGCAAGCTACTCGGGTTTGGTAAAAATCATCATATGTTGCCAGGGCAGGAAGTCGAGGGTATCTGTCCATTCCAATCCGAAAATGCTCAGCTCTTTAACCACCTGCTCCTCGGTCATCTTGTGTAGCGGTCTGATTGGCACATCGGGATCTTCACCGCGGTATTCCAGCAAGAATACGCGACCACCTGGGCGCAGCGCCTGGGTAATCCCGGCCATCATTTCAAAAGGGTGCGAGAATTCATGATAGGCATCAACCATGATGGCGGCATCAATGGATTCTGCCGGGAGTTTGGGATCATCAATCTCGCCAAGCACACCTTCTATGTTAGAAACACCCCGCTGCGCCTGTTGCTGATCAATCAGGTCCAGCATCTCTTGCTGTATATCGACAGCCAGCACCCGACCATCCGGTACTTTGGCTGCGATACGAAAGGAAAAATACCCTGAACCCGCACCAATGTCGGCGACCACATGATCAGCTTGCAAGTTCATGTTTTCGACCACCTGATCAGGTTGCTCTTGTTCGATACGGTCCGGCCGATTCAACCACGCGGCAGCCTGGTGCCCCATAACAAAGGAAATCTCTCTTCCCATGTAGAACTTGCCGATCCCGGTAGTTTGACGCTGGGGATCAACCTCGTATCCCGGATGCTCGAAATTTGTCTGGCCTGACGCTAGCGAAGACAGCAACAAGGTCAGGAGAATAACGGGCGACAAAAAAGAAGCACTGGTGCGTTGGTGTAATCGGGACATGAGGAGACCTTCTGATCGAGGCTGGAAACTCATTGTACGGCACTCACTTGGGATTGCGAAAGGCAATAGCGGACGACCGGTCAGGCAGACCCGCCAATAAGAATTGTCAGAGTGTTGTTATTGTCGCGCCGAAGCGAGTCTAGAGTAGCCTTAACAGCCGCTGGCCACTGCCTTTGCACTTGGGGCAAGTGCTGGTTTCTGTAATCTTGCCCGAGCCTTTACAGACGTTGCAAACATCTTTGTAGGGCTGTTTTAGTATGGAGACCAATTCCACCATTGCCTGCTTTGGTGCCGTCTTGTCCGCCATCGTCATCTGTTCCTGCTCCACCAATTGCCTGATAAATGGATAGTTATCTAAAGTTAGATCTGCTTGCCCCTGCTGGCAGTCGCAAAACTTGAAAATTACCTGCTCAGTTTGTGACTAATTTCGCAAATCTTTCGCTATTATGCGCTAATGCGAAGCAGCTTAGCGTTAACTGACTCACAGTTTTCAAGGCCCTGAAGGGACAAACCTTGGCCCTGCTAATTTCCCGTTAAATTAATAAGTTATGCTAAACTTTTAAGCCGTAATCCAACTTACTCCGAGTAGATTTAACGAATGAAACAAGTTCTTGAAGGTATCCGCGTCCTGGATTTTGGACGTTACATTGCTGGCCCCTATTGCGCGACACTGCTGGGTGATATGGGCGCCGAAGTCATTCGCGTCGAAAAGGTCGATGGCTCCGAGGACCGCTACCTGTCTCCGGTTACTGACAATGGTGATGGCGCACTTTTCATGCAACTGGGCCGCAACAAGAAAAGCCTGACTCTCAACCCGATGAAGCCCGAGGGCCGCGAAGTTGTGCAGAAACTTGTTGCCACCGCCGATGTTGTCGTCGCCAATCTGCCACCGGATAGCTTGGTCAGTATGGGGTTGGACTATGACAGTCTGAAGGCAATCAAGCCCGATATTATACTTACTATGATTTCGGCATTTGGCCGCGGCGGTCCGTATGCGAATCGCGTCGGTTTTGATGGTTTGGGACAGGCCATGTCCGGCGCCATGTTTATGTCCGGGACACCAGAGCAACCGGCGAAAACCTATGCCCCGTACGTTGATTTTGGTACCGCCAGCCTGGCCGCTTTTGGCACTATGGCGGCTTTGTTTGAGCGCCAGCAAACTGGCAAAGGCCAGATTGTCGAAGGCTCGCTGTTCAATACTGCACTGACTATGATGAATGGTACTGTCATCGAGCAGGCCACCATCCAACGTGATCGGGTCGCGAGTCTGAATCGCTCGCAAACATCAGCCCCCGCCGACACGTTCAAAACCCGTGACGGCTGGGTACTGGTGCAATCAGTAGGCGGCCCCCTGTTCAAACGCTGGGCAGCATTGATGGGTGAAGATCATTGGCTCGATGATCCTCGCTTTAAAGACGACATCAGCCGCGGCGACCATGGCGAAGTCATTAGTGAAAGACTGGCCAAATGGTGTGCCGAACGCACCACCGATGAAGTCCTGAGTGAAATGGAAGCCGTGCGCTTGCCTGCAGGGCCTGTGATGTCACCACAACAGGTTCTCGACGATCCGCACGTCGCTGCCAAGGGCCTCTTCAAGGCCATGGATTTCCCTGGACTCCGAACCCCCGCCCCTGTCATGACAACTCCTGTAGAACTGTCAGAAACTCCGGGCACTGTGCGTGAACGCGCGCCAACCCTTGGCGAGCACACCGATGCGATCCTGCAGTCATTAGGCTACAGCGAACAGGAAATCGCCCAGTTTCGCGCCAATCGCATCGCTTGATGTGAAGCCACTCAACGACAGCCCCCTGAACATTCAATACAATAACAACAACAAAAAGATACAGGTGATGCTAATGATGCAAGTGATTCAATCTGGCTTTCGATCTTTACCGACGCCCACTGCCCTGACTCTGAGCCTGGCTTTCACTTTGGCGTTATCGCTCGGTGCGATGCCCCCAACACTGGCCGCTGATGCCGGCTATGTCATGCCCGGCGAGATGACCATGGCACTGATCCCCGACGCTATCGATATAGATTCCCTTGCCCGCCTGCCGCAAGTGCAACGAGACAGTCTTGATGAATACGGCCGCGAAGTCTTTGATCTTTGGGTGCGACCTGGCACTGGTTACGGCAGCGGGCTACGTGGTCCGGTAGGCATGTGGATGCATTCTCCACAATTGGCACAAGGCGTATTTCCACTGCGCCAACGTGTACGCTACGAATCTGACAAGGACCAACGCTTGACCGAATTGGCTATCATTGCTACCGCGCGCGAAATCAACAATCAATATGAATACAGCGCCCATGAACCACTAGCTATCACGGCAGGCCTGGAAGAAGGCATTATTGATCTGGTCAAATTCCGCCGCCCCTTGTCCGAAGGTGCAGACTTGCCGGGCTTTGGAAACGAAGAACGAGTCATCATCAGTTTTGCACGCGAAGTCATCAGCGAAGATAAAGTCTCCATTGCCACGTTCAACGAAGCCATCGATATCTTTGGCCGTGAAGGCGTCATGGATCTGGTTGGCTTGATTGGCTACTACAATTTTGTCGCCATCACTTTAAAGGCATTCGATGTGCAACGGCCACCGGGCACAGAATTGCTCTTGCCGGTTGCGATTCCCTGAGTATTCCGCATGGACAAGCTTTCCGCCGTTCTCAATCATTTCTCGATCTCGGCCGGGGTATTTTACGCCGGCAACCTTTGCGGCTTGTCGGCATTCCCCGAGGACGGCATCGAAGAAGGTCATTTGCACTTGATGCAAAGTGGCTGCATGCAAGTTGTCGATCACCTCGGACAAAAACAAACTATCAGCGAACCTTCTGTACTGTTCTTCCCGCGCCCTGCACAGCATAGACTCAAAGCAGCTGAACGTGACAATGCCCAATTGATCTGCGCATCAGTACGTTACGGCACCGGGACCGGCAACCCACTGGCCCGCGCCCTGCCCGGATTGATAATTGTTAAACTCGCCGAATCACCCATGCTGCAAGCCACCACTGAACTACTGTTCGAGGAAGCGTTTGCCGAGCACAGTGGCCGGCAGGTAATGATGGACCGCCTTGCTGAAGTGTTTGTCATTCACCTGTTTCGTCATGTGATTGACAATAGTCTGGTTGACGCAGGCATGTTGGCAGGTCTGGGTAATCCACATTTGGCGCACGCGATCATGGCGATTCATAGTGAGCCCGGCAAAAACTGGTCACTCGATCAGTTGGCTGAACTAAGCGCGATGTCGCGCTCCCGTTTTGCCGAGCAATTTCGCCAGGTGATGGGGCAGTCTGCCGGTGAATACATGCAGGAATGGCGCATTTCCCTGGCACAAAAACACTTGAAGCGTGGCAAGCAAGTCGGCTGGGTTGCCAATGCAGTAGGTTATGACAATGCCTCAGCGCTGGCCCGGGTGTTTCGCAAACGTACCGGGCAGTCGCCGCGCGAGTGGTTAAGCAATAACCAGACTCGCGCAGTTACTGATACCTGAGCAAGCATGCCTGCAGACTGAGCCGCGTCTCAAGCCCCCGGCCCGCAATCAAGACAACGTTCCACCGGTGCCGGGCCCATCTTTAATTCCTTGTGCAGATCTCTGAGCGCAGTACGCACTCCCTCTTCGATGACCGGGTGGTAGAATGGACTGTCTAACATTTGTTGTACGGTAAGGCGGTGCTGCACTGCCCAGGACAATAAATGACCAATGTGCTCTGCCGCAGGCCCAACCATTTCTGCACCCAGAAAAATGCCTGACCCTTGCTCACCATAAACTCGCAACAAGCCCTTGTTCTTGCCAAGTACCCGACTCCTGCCTTGATCTGCAAAGCTGACCTGGCCAACGGCAAATGCAGCACCGCTGTTCGCCAGTTTCGCGTAATTGCTGCCCGCCAACATGACTTGCGGGTCGGTGAAGACCACTGATAAAGGCGTACGTCGCGGCCTGACCCGCAACAGCGGAAACCGACCTGCGTTGTCACCAGCGATGCGACCATCGTCCGCCGCCTCGTGCAGCAACGGATGCGCATTGCTCACATCCCCGGCAATGAAAATGGAAGAATCTTCTACTTGTCCTGTTGCATCATTGAATGCCGGCACACCGAGTTTGTCTGTGGCAATACCGGTCGCAGCGAAATTCAGCTGATCAATATTGGCACGCCGTCCCGTCGCCGCCAGCAAAAAGTCCACTTCAATTGAGTGAGTACTGCCCCCTTCCTTGTAGCTGATACTGACACCATCATCTGTGCGCTTTACAGACTCAACAGCGGCATCTGCATAGACGGTAACTTCTTCACTCAGAACCCGCCCCACTTCAGCATTAATCAATGGGTCGGTCACAGGACCAAACTTGTTGCCAATGCCAAACAACGTAGTTTCAACACCCAGTCGCACCAGCGCCTGACTCAATTCCATACCGATTACGCCGGTACCAACTACGGCAATACGTTTAGGCAACCTCTCCCAATTGAATACATCATCATTGACCAGCAAACGGTCACCCAACTCATACCAGGGGCCGGGCACCAGTGGCCGGGAGCCAGTGGCAATTACAATGCGCTCGGCATGCACCTGGGTATGGTCATCAATCTGTAATGTATGCTGATCGACAAACGTCGCTCTGCCCTGGAGTTTGTGTTCTGCCGGCCAGTCTGCCACTGCCTCTTCAACAAAACCGACGAACCGGTCTCGCTCGGATTTAACGCGTGTCATGACACGTTCGCCATCGATCTTTTTATCTGTCACGTCAATGCCAAACATGCTGGCCTGATCAATCTGATGACTGACTTCCGCCGCCGCAATCAGCAGCTTGCTGGGCATACAGCCAACCCGAGCGCAGGTTGTCCCGTACTCCCCCGATTCTATGACCACGATGCTCTCTGTATGCTCACGTGCGGCGCGATAAGCCGTCATGCCTGCCGTACCAGCACCAATAATGGCGACATCCACTGCCTTGGTTTTCATCGTCTTTCCTGCTCCTGTGATAATTAGCTCACCTTGATGACAGCCAGTGTACGGCCCTGCGCTCGCAAAAAGCGGCTATTTGACCATCAATTGGCACCAATCGTCCTGAGTAGCCGCTTGCTGCGCTCACGATTGCTCTCAGCCGCGACCGCGCGCGAGCAACAATCATCAGCTATAAATCCACAACAAAAAAGCCGGAAACTGGCTTTGTTCGCCAGTCACAGCATGCCAACCAGCTCCTGCCGCCATCGCTTGCATGGCGGCGCTCAATCAATGCCTGTCGTTGAGTGAAAAAGTTGCTGACTGTTCGGGTGATTCGCAGAGTGAACCATACCCTTGCAAGCAAAAAGTGAATGTTTTCCGCGACCTACGCGCACAATGAAAGCGCGCGAACCGCCCTCAAATTAGACTTTTCGGGCCTGGTCACGTATTATCAGCTACCTTTATCAATGTCCGAACTCCAGTTGCAGACAGCAATAAAGGGCCTAAATGGCTCCATCAAAAGCTTGTTTCACTGGGCGGATGCGGGAGGATTTATCTGCTCTTCTAACAGAGCATTTTTTTTGCAGCGCCTATTGTGGCTACTATGGCTGACATTATTTGCAGCCACAGCCCCTGCTCGGGCGGCTGAAGCAAACCTTACCGCTAGCACCGATGTCTCTAACGAAGGCTACTTCGTCCTGTCATGGCAGTCCGACACTGATGCCGACGAGCTTCTACTCCAGCAAGCCAACTCCACTGATTTTAATGAGACCATAGATCGTTCGGTCTCAGAGGCTGGTGCTGTCACCATCACAGGTCTGGGAGATGGTGATTACTATTTCCGGCTGACCAATAGCGGTCAAACCATTTCCGAATCAATCCATGTCGCCGTCCAACATCATAGTCTGGCTCGCGCTGGCAGTTTTTTCCTGCTCGGGTTGGTTCTGTTCAGCATCCTCATAATCACTATTCTCACCGGAAATCGACGCACCGTAAGCTGACATTATGCAAGAAATTGCCCTCTCTCCCAGCGTTGCTCTGATCATCCTGGTTATTTTTGGCCTGGTCTGGATTGCCTTTGGCTATCTATTAGGCCGGAGCAACAAGACACTTGAAGACTACATGCTGGCTGGCCGTAATGTTGGCCTTGCTTTTGCAACTGCTACTGCGATGGCTACCTGGGTGACTAGCAACACCACAATGACCGCGCCACAAGTGACTTATGAGCTTGGCGTCTGGGGCATGGTGGGCTATTCACTCGGCGCAGTGGGGCTATTGCTGTTCGCTCCCCTGGCAAAGCGTATCAAGCAGCTATTGCCGCACGGTTTCACGTCCGGCGATTTTATTCGCGAGCGCTATGGTGTCGTAGCCTGGCGCGTCTTTCTTGTTATCTCTTTGTTTTATGCCTTTGGCTGGCTCATCAGTTTAGGGATGGCGGGCGGCATACTGGTCAATGCTCTGAGCGGCATTCCCTATCATGTTGGCATGACAACGATTCTAGTCGTATGCGTTTCTTATACGTTGCTGGGCGGACTTAAAGCGGTCATCGCCACCGATTTTGTGCAAACCATCATCATCATCACTGGCGTGATATTTATCGCCTATCTGGTGATTCAAAATGTCGGCTTCGAACAGATGCACACAGATTTGCAGACTGAACGCCCGATGCTACTGGACTTGCTGTTCCCGGCCGCCATTATGTTTTTGTTCAATAATTTACTGTTTGGCGTAGGGGAAATTTTTCATTCGAATGTCTGGTGGTCACGGGCTTTTGCTTTTCGTCAGGATACCGGTGCTCGCGCCTACTTTATCGCCGGGCTTTTTTGGCTGCCGATTCCTATCGTTGCCGGGTTCATCGCTTTGGCAGCGCCGTCGTTAGGCATCAATGTGCCGTCTTCAGACATGGTCGGTCCGTTGGTATCTGGCCGCATCCTTGGTACCACCGGCGCAATCGTCGTGTTTATCGTAGTGTTCTCGGCACTGGCTTCCAGTCTGGACTCACTACTCGCTGCCACCGCCGACTTGATTACTCAGGACATTTATCGCGGGCACATCAATCCCGGCGCCTCTGACGAAAAATGTTTCCGGGCCGGACGTATTATCATTTTGTTATTGGGGCTGACGACATGGATACTCTGCGTGCCCCGATTGACCACACTCGCCTCTTTGCTCTACTTCACTGGCGCATTTGTCGCCAGTGCGATCTGGCCAATCGTATTTGGTCTGTATTACAAATGGGCCTCGGGAACTGCCGCAACATTGGCGATGCTCTCGGGCACCTGTCTTGGCTTGCTGGCTTATTTTACGATTGGTTATTACGTCGCTGCGGTGGCGTCCTGCGCCGTGTCATTGCTGGTTATAGTCCTGGTCAGCAAAATAGAAAACAAGACATTCGATTTCGATGAATTATCCCGAGGAGACAAAGCCTTATGATTTCGCTCAACGCATTGACCATTTTGGTATTGCTGGCAGTCGTCTGTGCCAGTGCTACTCCGATAATTCTTATAGGACTCGTTATCCGTGATTGGAAACAAGGAAAATTGTGGTAAACAAGGAGCACCCAAAAGTGGAAGATCAAGCGCACATACGCACGCGTGAAAAGCCGGATGTTCAGGGTGATGCCCACCCCAAACAATTGTTGCGTACCATCATCGAAGATGGTGACAACCTACTACCACTTGAGCATCAACACATACTCCATGCTGATCAATTCAGCGCGGAGACGCTGCTGCAATTATTTCGGCTGGCTGCCAAGTACGAGGCCAACCCGGAGCGATTCAGCACACCCTTACAGGGCAAGATTCTGGTCAGCGCGTTTTACGAGCCCAGTACGCGCACGCGCCTGTCATTCGAAAGTGCCTGGCACCGATTGGGCGGCGATATCATGTCAATTACCGATCGCTCCACCACTGGTATTGCCAAAGGCGAATCGTTGGCCGACGTCGGCGAGATGTTTAACAACTACGCTGACTGTGTAGTGCTTCGGGATACGCGCCAGGAATCACTGATGGAGATGCGTGAGTCGCTCCGCATCCCCATCATCAATGCTGGCAACGGACTCGACGAACATCCAACGCAAGCAATGGCGGATCTTTACACGATTTTCAAATGGCGCCCTGAGTTGATCAAGAAATCTCTGCCCAAAGATGAGCGTGTTTCAATTGGCATCATCGGTGTACCCGACAAGATGCGGACTGTGCGCAGCCTGCTGAAAATTTTTTCGATCTTCCCGCATGCGTTTTCCCATGTTTATCTGTTCAATGAAGAAGCTGATGAAGCCAATGAAGAGCTGATTCAGTCATTCCGCGACCGCGGCTTGAATGTCGTTCAGGCAGGCAGCAAGTTTGATAAACATGTGTCCAATCTTGATGTCGTCTACATCAACGCGATCGCCTGGACTGGTGATGACTTTGAAACATTTGGCACCAACTTTGTGCTGAACAAGGACACGCCGTTTAAAGAAGATGCCATCGTGCTGCACCCGCTGGCACGAGGACACGAGTTATCGACTGACCTCGATGACACTCGCTTCAACTGGTATTTTGCCCAGGCCCGAGGCGCGGTGTTCTTACGAATGGCATTGCTGACGTGCTTGGTACACCGGAAAGGACGCGTACTGGACGTCGTTTAACTCGCAACTTATTTTTACTACAGAGAAGGAACTATGTGTGGAATTGCCGGCATAATACATGCCCAATCTCAATCCTCTATCGACCCGCAAATTCTTGTCAATATGGCAGCCATTCAACATCACCGGGGACCGGATGGTTTTGGCTATGAGATTTTCCCCGACCACGGCGTAGGCTTTAGCCACGCACGACTGTCGATTATCGACCTCGATGAAAATCGTGCCAGACAGCCGTTTGTCAGCCAGGACAACAATCTGCTACTGGCCCACAACGGCGAGTTTTATGACTACCAACGCATACGTGCCCGTCTGACATCGCAAAACGCCAGGTTCGCCACCAAGAGTGATTCCGAAATCATTCTTCACTTGTTTCCGCGCCTGGGCATGGATGAGACTCTCAAAGAATTACGCGGTGAGTTCGCTTTTTCCCTCTACAACAAAGAGGAAGAAGCACTGTATCTGGTGCGCGATCGTTTCGGTATCAAACCACTGTATTGGACTCAAGTTGGCGACACGATTATTTTCGGCTCCGAGCTGAAAGTGCTGTTCGCGCACCCCGAAGTAAAACCGGAATTTACATCTGACGGCCTTTATCACCAACTCATTCAAACCATGGTGCCAGGTACCACTGCATTCAAGAATGTGCATCAGGTAAAACCGGGGCACGTGGTTCGCATCAAGCGCCAGGGCGGCAAACTCGTTGTTAACGAATACAAATATTGGGATCTGAACTTCCCACGCGAGATAGAGCGTGCGGAAATGTCCGAAGAAGAAGCCATCAGCCGCACGCGCGAAGAATTGTTGAATGCCGTAGCCCTGCGCCTGGAAGCTGACGTGCCAGTTGGCAGCTACTTATCCGGCGGCATCGACTCCTGCGCTATTATCGGACTGGCCTCGGCTTGCCGACAGGGTCCAGTGCGCGCCTTCACCATCGGCTTTGATGACAAGGACTATGATGAAACGCCAATTGCCACACAAATGGCAGAGAGTTGTGGTGCTGAACAGGATGTAATGCGACTGTCGGGTGATGAGTTATACGGCCATTTTGAAGAGACTCTGTGGCATACAGAGCGCACCATCTATAACACGCTGGCTGTGGCAAAACTGCTCATGAGCCGGCACGTTAACAAGAGTAACTACAAAGTAGTCATGACCGGCGAAGGGTCCGATGAGTTGTTCGGCGGCTACCCTGCTTTCCGTCGCGACATGTTCCTGCACGGTCTTGACTCGCTGTCTGCCGCAGAGAAAGCCAACTGGCAGTCCATGCTCAATGAGAGCAATTCCCTGTTTACTGGTGCCATGCTGTCCGACAAGCAAGTCGATGACCCCGCACTGCATTTTACGGTTGGCTTTACACCCAGCTGTCTGCAGCCCTGGCTGGCCTGCGCAGACTTGATTCCCGACTTGCTCGCCCCCGAGATGCGAGAAGAGATGAAGTATTACCGCCCGGGCGCAGCCATCGCCGATGCCCTGGATATCGATCAACTGCAAGGCCGACACGCGCTGGATAAAGCCCAATATGTGTGGTGTAAAACCATGCTGGAAGGTCAGATTCTCACCTGGGGTGGTGACCGTGTCGATATGGCCAACTCCATGGAAGCCCGGCCCGCCTTTCTCGATCATCACCTGGCCGAGTTTGCTGTGCAGATTCCACCGCAGCATCGCATCAAAGGCCGCACTGAGAAGTACGTGCTGCGAGAAGCGATGAAAGGCATTCTTCCCGAGGTGCTCTACAAACGTGAAAAATTCGCGTTTATGGCCCCTCCTGCCCATACAAATGACAAGAAATGGCAGCAAATGCGCGCATTGGCGGACAAGCACCTGTCCCGTGAGCGTATTGACGAAACCGGCATTCTGTCCTATGAAGGAGTGGCTGCGTTGTTTGATCGCCATGACGATCCAGCCACAACTGCAGCGGACAAAGTGCAGATGGATGCTGTCATTAACCACCTGATTGGCGTGCAAGTTCTGCACATGCATTTCATTGACACGGATGTGCCGGCTCTGGCTCGTTCCCGCGCTGAAGAGCTTGGCTGGGCCGCATGAATCAGGAGCTGACTATGACGACAAATACCCAAATAAATCTGGAACGCGTAAAGCAGGATCTCTACGATCTCGGTCGCTTTGGCTACAATCCGGAAGATCAGGGTATTTATCGTCAAGGCTTTAGCGAAGAAGACATGAAAGCCCGGCAATGGCTCATGGAAAAAATGCAAGCACTGGACCTGCAAGTGCGCATGGATGGCGCGGGCAATGTCTGTGCGCGCTATGGTGAGCCTGGCCAGAAAACTTTGTTGATTGGCTCGCACCTGGACTCAGTCCCGGCCGGTGGCATGTTTGATGGCGTGTTGGGTGTCATTGCCGGATTGGAAGTCATCCGGGTAATTCAGGAAAACAATATTCCTCTGCAGCATGCCATTGAAGTGATTGGCACCAGCGAAGAGGAAGGTCGTTTTGGCGGCATGCTTGGCGCGCAGGCCCTCACCGGGGCACTTAAGCTGGATTGGCTGGAACGCGCCAAAGACTCCACCGGCGTGATGCTGCGCGATGCCATGGCCAAGTGCCAACTACCCTATCATCTGGCCATGGAAGCAGCACGCGACCCGGAAGATCTGGTCGGCTTTATGGAGCTGCACATTGAACAAGGCCCGGTTCTGGAACAAACCAATAACACGATTGGTGTTGTGGAAGGCATCTCGGGAGTATTCAAATGGCTGATTAAATTCATCGGCAAGGCCGACCACGCTGGCACCGCGCCAATGAACCTGCGCAGTGACGCCTTCATGGGTGTAGCCGATTTCGCGCACGAGATTTCCCGCATTATCGATGAAGAAGGCACTGAGAAAACCCGCCTGACAATTGGTAGCTTACAGTTAAAACCGGGCTTTGCTCATACCGTGCCGGGCGAGGTGGATTTCACACTGGTTGGACGCGACATGTCTGAAGAGGTCATGCACAACATCGCTGATGCCTGCCGCAAGGTTTGTTCGTCAATCGCGCGGCGCCACAAGCTGATGTTCGAGTATGAACAGATGAGTTGGCTCGCACCGAAACCCTGTACTCCCGAGATCGTCGAGCTGTTGGAGAAACATTCCAAGGCGCTGGGCTACAAGACATTGGTCATGCCAAGCGGTGCCGGTCACGATTCGCAATTCTTCACCGACATCACCCCCACTGGCCTGATCTTTATTCCCAGTGTCGGCGGCGTCAGTCATGCGCCTGATGAATGGAGCCATTGGCATGATGTCGAGAAAGGCTGCAACGTACTGCTCAATTCCACTCTGGAACTGATCGGCAAGCCAGCCTGACTAATCAGGCTTTCTTAACACAGACTCTCTTCAACAAACTGCCACAACGAAAATGTCTCAGGGAGTTGGTACGCGATTGCCGGCAATCCACACGCTTTCTATGCTGTGAGTGTTTTCGATTGCCGCCAATGGATTTTCTTCCAGTATCACCAGATCACCCCAGTTGCCAGGCTCCAGAGTCCCCAGATCTGTCAAACCGGCACATTGTGCGGCCACGCCGGTCGCCGATTGAATGACCGCTGCCGGTGACATACCGGACTCCACCATCATGCTCAATTCCAGATGTTCAAAGTAGCCCTGAAAGCGAGCTGGCGGCCCACTGTCTGTACCCATGGCAATCGGTATACCCGCCTCATGTAACGCTGCCACGTTGCGCATGGCGACTTGCAAGGCTGCTTTATAGGCTTGTGCCGAGGCACTGTTACGGACACGCTGTTGCCGAGCCGGCTCGCGCAGGGTAGCGAGAATATCGTCGTCGACTTCCTGCAAGAAAAACGGATCGCCAAAAAAATCCGGTTCGCTCTCATAGACGAATGTCGAGACTTCACGGGTCAGAGTTGGTATATAACACACGCCGGACTGCGCCAGTTGATTGACAAAGTCGCTATCGACATCTTCGTCACGGATGCTATGGGCAATCAGGTCGGCACCTTGGTCAAGCACGAAGCGCGCATCGTCCTGATAAAAAAGATGCACCGCAACCGGCAAGCGGCGGCTATGGGCCTGATCAACCAATGCACTAAACAGTGCTTGTGACATTTTTTGCGAGTTGCCAAGGTTGTCATCAACTCTGACCTTGATGTAATCCACGCCGGAATCCGCCACTGCGTTTACCCGATCGCGAATCTGTTGTTCTGAATTACCGGTAATGACGTCCCCGGCCACGAATAAACGTGAGCGAGTCAGATCGCTGTTATTTTGCTCGTTGCGCAGTGCCAGACCTTCGGCTCCGTCACCACCGAGACTGACCACTGTGGTGATACCGTAGCGGGCATAAAGGGATAATTGTCGTTGCAGATTGTCGCGGGTGTAATGGCCGCCTTCAAGACCGAGCGTGCCGCCCACATGACCATGAGCGTTAATCAATCCAGGGATGATAGTACGACCGCTGACATCAATTACATCAGCGCCGGCGGGAATCTCGACATCATCTTGGGCACCAATGGCACGAATCCGGCCATCAGAGATAACGACCACACCATTGCTTAAGGGTGCAGCGCCTGTGCCATCGATAATAATGGCGCCTACAAAGGCGCGGTCGCCTTCATTGGCCAGAGCACTGACGGCCAGGCAGCCAAGTAGCGCGGCCGTTAGTAATTTCAGTTTCGACATCACGCACACTCCTGTTCGCGCAAAACTATTCTTTTTGTTGTTGCTGTTGCTGCTGTTGCTGCACCGCATGTTGACTTTTCACGACATGGCCAGCGTATTTATGAGCCACCGGCTGCAAGACGATCTTCTCCGCTTTCAGCCCTTTGAGCAATGCAAAACAGATGAACAGCATGATTATCGAGAACGGTAAGGCACTGGTGATTGCCGCCGTTTGCAACGCCGACAAGCCACCGGCAATGAGTAGCACGGCAGCGACCACACCTTCGGATACCGCCCAGAAAATGCGCTGCCACACAGGCGGATCTTCTTGTCCGCCAGAAGTAATAATATCGATCACCAGCGAACCGGAGTCAGATGAAGTGACGAAAAATGTAATTACCAACAACGTCGTCAGCACTGACATAAACGTCGTCCAGGGCAACTGCTCCAACAAGACAAAGACGGCGGTGGGCATATCGTTGTTAACCGCATTGGCTATTTCATTACCGACACCGCCCAGCTCCAGAAAAATCGCCGTATTGCCAAAGAACGACAACCACATAAATGTGAAACCAGTCGGCACCAGCATGACACCGAGAATGAACTCACGAATGGTTCTGCCGCGTGATACCCGGGCGATAAACATGCCGACAAACGGTGACCAGGAAATCCACCAGGCCCAATAGAATAACGTCCAGTCACCCATCCAGTCATTGGGCTCATAGGCATAGAGCATCATGGTCATTTCCACCATGCCTGACAGATAGGCGCCGATGTTTTGAATCAGGCTGCTTAACAGCGTCACGGTGGGCCCTACCACCAACATGAAGATGAGCAGCACAACAGCCATGATCATATTGAATTCACTGATGCGGCGGATGCCACCGTCCAGACCTTTCACGACAGAGATAGTAGCCAACCCTGTTATGCACGCGATCAAACCGACCTGCACTGTCGTTGATACTGGCACATCGAAGAGATAAGACAGACCGGCGTTGACTTGCATGACGCCGATGCCCAGAGAGGTTGCCACACCAAACATGGTGCCAAGCACCGCGAAGATATCGATTGCATGGCCAATTGGTCCATAAATGCGGTCGCCCAGCAGGGGATAAAAAGCGGAACGAATAGTCAGCGGCAAGCCGTGACGAAACGAGAAGTAAGCCAGCGACAATCCAACCACGATATAAATGGCCCAGGCCTGCAAGCCCCAGTGGAAGAACGTCAGCTGCATGGCTTGGCGTGCCGCTGCCACATCGCCACCTTCACCAACCGGCGGCGCAATGAAGTGAGTCACCGGTTCGGCAACCCCGAAAAACATCAAGCCAATCCCCATGCCAGCACTAAAGAGCATGGCAAACCAGCTTGGATAACTGAAATCAGGCCGGGAATCATCTGGTCCAAGCCGCACAAATGCGTAGCGGCTGAATGCCAGATAAATGACAAAAACAAAGAACATGGCCACGACGGCCATATAGAACCAGCCCACGTTCGTGATCAGCCAGCTCTGCAGGCTATTGAAAGTCACGGCCGCGTGTCGGCTAAAGATGCCCCCATAGAGGCTGAATAGCAGGATCAGGCCTGCTGAAATGAAAAATACCGGTCTGTTGATAAACTGCGCGGATGCGCGACCCTGTGACATTGGACTCCCAAGCTTACTGACAAATTTTTATTGCGGCGTAATCATCGCAAGCTGAGCCACAAGGTGCAACTTGCGGTTTTTTTTAGCTTTTTTGTGGGAACTGCTGGTGATCTCGCCAGTGAAGCGAAATCAGCCGTGCGGCCGTAGATGAGGGCTCCAAGCACCTTGTACTGCAAAGAAATTTCACTAGCAAGGCTAGTTCCCCATATATTGATGGGTGCGCAACGCAGAGCTCCGGGAGATCCGTCTCATGGATTGCGCCCAAGCCCAGCAAATTCGCCCGTCCCACTCCTGCTAATTCAATCCGCAACTTCTTAACCGGTTCACAGCAATAGCATTGCACAATAGCCCGCTACTGACGCTAGGGTTACAATAAGTCCCTAATTTGGCGATGGTTTTCCGACGCGCTATTAGTCAGATTGGATAATCAGATAGAGACCTTGATAGCCCAAGTTCAGGCCACTGCCCGACAGGCACAGATATGACAACAGCAGCAAAACACCCGATTACAGCTCTTCTCTGGCCTGCACTGATGCTGTTTATTCTCGGCTCACTGTTCGCAGCGCTAAACTGGTACTTCGCTCAGGATCTGGAAGGCTTTTCGCTGGCCAGCTTGTCAGCAGTCCATTTACTGATCGCCGTGAGTTTGCAGTTTTTGGCAATCGCGGCGGTGGTGCTGTCCTGGCATATCAACCTTCGTGGTCAAGGCATCCATCCGCTAGCGTTTGTTCAATCAGTCATCATGGTCGGTATTAGCACTATCGGCAAATACACGCCCGGCAAGGTCTGGGGCATGTTGGCCCGCGGCGCCTTATTGTATCGACACACCGGCCAATCCAAATCGGCAGTCGTGTCAGCTTTGGTTGAGCAAGTTGCCCTGTTGCACAGTGGTTTATTACTGACCCTCACATTCTTTCTGGCCTACTACACAAGCTGGTGGCTGGGATTCATAACACTAGTCGCTCTCCTGCCCAGTTTCTGGCTGATCGCTCGCAGCGATGAGTTGCTGGCCTGGATACTGAGCAAATTGGGCAAGGAAAGTGACCTGGCACTTTCAGGTTTCCGGGCAAGTTACCCATCTGTGTGCTGCTCGCTCACGGTGATGTGGATTCCTGCGTCTGCGGTGCTTTGGTACGCCCTATTGGCTTGCAGCAGTGAGCAACCGCCGCAACTGGCATTGGTGCTACTGGCATCGATGCTCTCCTACATCGGTGGCTTTGCTGCCTTCTTTGCGCCTGCTGGAATCGGTGTTCGCGAAGGCCTGGTGGTGGCATTGCTTGGCCCTGTAATCGGTATCAATGCCGCCATGTATATCGCCTTGCTACACCGGTTAATTACCGCCGGCGTCGATATTTCACTAGGCATGCTCGCGCTGCTGTTACATGGCTTGCGCAACCGGGAAGCGGAGCAACACAATGCACCTTCATAAGTTATACGGCCCGGTAGTTCCCGAGCACCAGTGGGTGCCCGCCCCCAGCTTCGTCATGCGCAGAAACCGGATTCTGAAACTTGTTGCAGCACTTACCCCCGGCGAGCTGTTGGAAGTGGGTTGCGGTAGCGGCACACTATTGTACGAAATGGCAGCACGCGGCTTTACTTGCCGCGGCCTGGAAAGCTCCGCTACCGCATTGAAAACCGCCAGCTTGATAAATGCTGACCGCGTAGCAATAAGCGCGACCCCTGACCACGACTGGCAGGCAGCTTTCGATTATCTGATGGCCATGGAAGTACTCGAACATATCGAAGACGATCGCGCGGCACTGCAACAATGGTATAACTGGCTCAAACCGGGCGGCCGCTTGCTCATGTCAGTCCCCGCCCATGACCGCAAATGGACCGACTCCGATGTCTGGGCCGGCCACTATCGACGCTATGAAAAGTCTGCCCTGCTTGATCTGGTGCGAGAGTGCGGATTTACAATTGAAAGCATCGAAAGCTGGGGTTTTCCGGTTTCCAATCTGCTCCTGTCGTGGCGCTCGCGACTGCACCGGAAGTCACTTGCTGAACGCGGCGAGCAAGGCAATGACCGCAGTCACAACAATGCCCAGAGCGGCGTTGACCGCAGCGCGATAATGAAACTCTACCCGCTCATGGCAAGCCTGCCGGGCCAGTTGGCGATGCGTCTGGCTTTCGGCATGCAATCAATGACCGCGAACAGAGACTGGGGAGTAGGTTATTTGCTAATGGCTCGCAAGCCTGAACCAGATAACAAGGACACATAGCAATGGAATTGGAAACCACTGGCGAGCGTGTCATTGAAGACAGCTATCGGTCCTCACCCGAGCGTTACCTGATTTACCTTTTCCACCGCATCACCTATGAATTTGCCCGCGATTATATCAAGGGCAAAACGGTGCTGGATTATGGCTGCGGCAGTGGCTACGGTAGCCATTTTCTGGCCCCGGATTGCCAGGCAATCACCGCAGTCGATATTTCTGCCGATGCTATCGCCTACGCCCAAGCAAAATATCAGGCAGACAATTTGCGCTACCAGTCCATTGCTCCGGCCGAGCAGGAACCTCTACCTTTTGCTGATGCCAGTTTCGACTCGGTGATCTCTTTCCAGGTCATTGAGCACATTCCTGATACCACCACCTACCTCAGTGAAATCAAACGCGTGTTAAAACCGGGCGGTGTCTTTATTTGCGCAACGCCGGATCGTTCAACACGATTATTGCCCGGCCAAAAGCCGTGGAATGTCTGGCATGTGAAGGAATACAGTAACGCGGGCTTCAAACAATTACTTGGTAGCCAATTCAAATCAGTAGAGGTGCTGGGTATGGGCGGCAAGCCAGAGGTGCTGGACATCGAATTACGCCGAGCCCGTCGCACTATGTGGCTCACCCTGCCCTTTACCTTGCCAATCATGCCGGAAGCGTTGCGCGTCAAATGTCTGCAATTCCTGAAACGACTGACCAACAAGACTGCTGACAACAAAGGAGAAGTTCACAACTTTGATTTCAGCGCAGCGGATTTGTTTATTGCCGCCGATGCCAAGCCAAGCACAAACCTGATTGCCGTCGCTCACAAGCAATGACCAGTCATCACAGTCAGTACAAGTCTATCAATGTCGTCGGCGTCTCCCATCTGTCCGATCTGTACCCCAATGTGAAATACAAGATCACCATGTTGCAAGAGTTAGGCGATGCACGAGTCTGCTTCTACGATCTTGGCGCTGGCAGCTTCTACGGCAACGTCAGTCAGCGCAATGCAGCTCATAGATGGTTACAGCGCTGCAAATTCATCTGGGGGCACTTTTCGGTGTTAGCCCACTGCCTGTGGCGGCGCGGGGGGATCACTTACGTCACCTATCCTGCAGTCTTCCTGCTGCTTGGCTACTCCCTGCTGCCCCGCTCCTGGCGGCCTTACCTGATCATGGACGCCTTCCTGTCACTGTATGACACGGCGGTTAATGATCGCCAATTGCTCGCTCCTTCGAGTCTCAGTGCGCGAGTTTTATTCAAGCTCGAAAAGCGCGCCTTCGCAACCGCCGACGCCATAGTCGTGGATACCCCGGACAATGGTCGTCACTACAGCGAGTTGTTTGCAATCGGCAGCAACAGGATCACCGCGATCCCATTGAGCATTCCCGAACTGCCCCGCCAACCTAGCACAGTGAGAAAAACGGACGATGGCGTATTTACTTGTTTGTTCATGGGCTCTCTGGTGCCGCTGCAAGGAATAGACACGCTGCTCAAGGCCATCGACTTGTTGCAGCCGGAAGCGCAGATTCGCTTTGAATTTATCGGTGACGGGCAGCACGCCGAATTGATTGAGGACTTTCAGCACACGCACCCCCATGCACAGTTACATTGGCAGCAAACCATGCTGGCTACAGACTCACTGATTGCTCATATAGCTGACGCCGATTTGTGTCTCGGGATTTTTGGTCATTCCGACAAGGCTGACAGGGTGCTGCCTTACAAACTGTATTATTACGCAGCAATGGGAAAGGCATTTTTGTCAAAAAACAGCCCCTGTTTGCAAAGTGTTGCCGATCCGCTGCTGCTGTGTGAGGCCGATGCGGAGAGTTTGGCGGCGCGGATTCTTGAGCTGAGTCGCTCGCCTGATTTGCTGGAACAGAGCATGACTGCGTCGCGGCGGTTGTTTGATGAGGAGCTATGTGGGGATGTGCAGAGGGCTGGGTTGCTCAAAGTGTTGAAACAGGCTGGAAATCACAACTAGCTAATCCCCCACTCATCAGCTTCAACCCGGCTATCGCCCGTCTCACACGTCTCACACGCCTCACACGCCTCACCCGCCGGCGCTTGCAATCTCACTAAATTGGTGGCAACCTGAGCAGCATCTTGCTTTGTGATCCATGGTGAAGCCTATGTCCAAACTCCGTCTCGTTTGTTTTTTATTCTTTTCGCAAAGTTTGTTTTCCCTTGCAGATACTGAATTTGAGGGGCCTATTCCTGTCGATGTGGTGGAAGCACTGTTTAATTCCTATGGGGAAAACCAGTTCGCCGTGTATTCCGATGTCCCGGATGAATTTCCTGATCTGCAGATTCCTGCCGAGTTCAGCGTGGTGGGCAGTGTCTATCAAATGACCAGCTTGAGAGTGGTCTTTGCCACCCAGCTGAATGAAGAAGACGCCGTACAAGCGATGGTCGATGTATTCGAGGCAGAGAATTGGATGCAACTACCGATCATGGAGAGTCGCCTGCCCAGGACTGGGTTTATTGCACCCAATCAAATCAACGTGGGCAATTTTCAAGCGCTTTGCCATGATGATTTTGGCCGCGTCACAATTCGGTTTTCAGAAAGAGCACCCAGCAACTATCTGTCGGCCGCGCTATCAGCCGGGCGCAATCGGCCAGGCTACTGTCAGCAGCAATTGACTATGCAGCAAGCCGCGGCCGGACAAATGTCACGATCGATTGGCTTGCGACAGTATTTACCGCGCATGGAAATACCGGCAGATCAGAACCGGCAACGACTGGGCGTTGCCATGGTGGGTGGTTTATCGAGCAGCAGCAATTCCGTTGATACCGAAGCGAGCATGACTTCCGAGCAATCACTTGACGAGGTCTATCGCTATTTTGCCGATCAGATTGAAGAGCAAGGCTGGGAGCTGGATTCTGAAGCGGTGGGATCGTTGAGTGCTAACGGCACTTGGGCGAAGTCCCCGGAAGCGAATTTGAATTTGCTTGGCAGGTTGTCGGTGACCAAGTCAGGGGAGTCCGATTATGACTTGCAGTTTACGCTGACTGCGGAAGGTTATATGGGGGATGGCTCGGCGATTTATAGGGCTATTGGGCAGTGAGGGGTGAAGGCTTAAAAGGAAAAACCGGTGCGGGGATTGGGCTAAGCGCTAGCCGCGAGAGGCACGATTGATGCGCAATTCAGCTAAGCTGAATTGCTTACCCAAGAAAGCCAATAAGAACTCTTGAAATTGGCGACTGGTGCAGAGGTTGAAAGTTGCTCGCATGGGCGGCGCTTTGGCGCCGTCTGCGGAGCTACGCTCCTTTACTCGGCCCATCCCTGGGCCTCACCCTTCGGGCTCGCTTCGCTCGTGCAAAATCGCTCCCGGCGATTTTGTCGAACGGAGCACGTGGAATCGGCCGGGGGCCGCATTCAAGAAAATTCATTGCGGGAATTGGGCGAATTGCTAGCGGCAGGAGGCACGATTGATTCACTATTGAGCTTAGCTCAATAGTTCACCCCTGCGGGGCAGCCTGCGGCTGTCTGCGCCGCTGGCGCGGCTTTCGAACGGAGCAGTCCAACTCGGCCGGGAGCCGCATACAAAAAAGCCCGCTGAAAGCGGGCTTATTTGTATGGCGCACTTCGGAGGAGAAACTTCGAACCGCCTTTTCCAAACATTAAAAGAATGGAATGACTTTCTCAAGAATTTTGCGCCATTCTTCAAGGAGGTGGCGTAATGAGCACCTCCACATCAAATTCCAGCAAAAACAATAAGATACCAGCACCATTTTCTCTGAGGCTTACTTTCGAGGAACGCGCTGCACTGGAGAAAGAAGCTGGTAACAAGCCATTAGGGGCGTTTATACGCTCCAAGCTGTTTCGTGGCTCTGAAGCCCCAAGGAAACAACGAACACGCTCTAGAAAGCCCCTGAAGGACGATAAAGCGCTTGCAGAGCTGCTGGGTAAGCTGGGCCAGTCACGTCTTGCTAGCAATATTAACCAGCTTGCCAAGGCGAGCAATACTGGCTCCCTGCCCGTAACACCCGATACCGAACAAGCCCTTCAAAACGCATGTAACGATGTAAGGGTCATGCGTATGCTGCTTATGCAAGCCCTGGGCTACTACTCTTAGGAGCTTGCTGATGATCCTGAAGGGCAGCCAACGATCAGGAGGAAGGCAGCTCGCAAGCCATTTGCTACAGGCTGACCAGAATGAGCATGTCGAGGTTCACGAGTTGCGGGGCTTTTTGTCTGACGACCTCCATTCCGCTTTTAATGAAGTCCATGCCATCAGCAAGGGTACTCGTGCGAAGCAACCCTTTTTCTCCCTCAGCCTTAGCCCTCCACCAAACGAGCGCGTACCAATTGAGGTATTTGAAACAACTATCGAGCAGATTGAGCTGACGCTCGGCCTGGAAGATCAACCTCGCGCTATCGTCTTTCATGAGAAAAAAGGCCGCCGCCATGCCCATGTTGTGTGGTCGAGGATCGATTCAGACGAGATGAAGGCTATCAACCTGCCATTCTTCAAAATGAAGCTGAAAGACCTGTCCAGAGAGCTGTATTTGGAGAATAAATGGCAAATCCCGCCCGGCCTTGTTGATCGCAATGACAGGAACCCGCTCAATTTCAGCCGTGAAGAATGGCAGCAAGCCCGCCGCGTTGGTCTAAACCCCAAAGAAATCAAACGCATATTTCAGGAATGCTGGGCTATTTCTGACAACCACAATGCCTATGCTCAAGCCTTGCTCAGCAAGGGTTTTGTCCTGGCGCGCGGGGATCGGCGCGGTTTTGTTGCAGTTGATTACCGTGGAGAGGCATACGCCATCGCCAGATACACAGGCATTAAAGCTAAGGATGTGCGTGAACGTCTAGGCGACCCTAAAGCTTTGCCTTCTATTGAGGAAACCAAAGGCAGAATTTCAGCTCAAATGTCCAAAAAGCTTCAGCAATACCTTTCCCAAGCTGAAGCGAACAAACAGAAGCGTTCGGCCTCTTTTGAATTTAAACGCCAGCAGCTAGTAGAAGAGCAACGCAATGAGCGTGAGTCTTTGGAAAATATTCAGAAAAATCGGTGGGAAGCGGAAACCAAGGCTCGGTCACAGCGCTTATCCAAAGGCCTATTGGGTATTTGGCATCGGCTTACTGGCAAATATGAGAAAATTAAAGGCCAAAATGAGGTAGAAGCACTGGCTACATTTCATCGTGATCGCCAAGAAAAAGACGCGATGATTTTCGAGCATATTCAGCAACGCCAGCAGCTCAATTTGCGCCAACGTAGCACACTTCGTACCCAAGATCAGGAAATTGAGCTATTACGCCAGGATATCCAGGACTATCGAAATTTAGGAGCTAACAAGTCCTCCACACTTAAAGAAGAATTTCGCAATGCTTCTGATAAGGCAAACAAGACTCAAAAACCAAGGAAAAATAAGGGCAGGGATCGAGGTTACGAACCTGAGATATAAGCGGCATTCGCCGCTCTATACCGCCGAGCCGGAGCAAGGCTTGGCGGCGCAAAATTTTGCCCCTGAAATGGGACTAAAGCAAAATTTTGCCGCCGGACAATCCGGCGGCATCACTATCATCGGTCAATGACTCCAGAAAACATGTACTTCTTCATAGGCCGTTTCAATGGTGTAAATATCTCCGCTTAAATCCATATCACGCCCCATCCGCTCATAGTCGATGTAGTAAGCGAGATTTTCAGGAATCTGGCTGATGTCTTCGGTTAGTTGTTCTGCATAGTCCGCCAGGGACTTGTAGCAACCGGAATAATTCTCTTCCATAGCCTTTCTGGCATCCTCAAGATATCCGCCAAAGTGGCTCAGCAATTCCCCTGCAAGGTCTGGATACTCTTCAATGAAACAGGCAATTTCATGCAATGACTGAATACCTTCGTATTCGCTCACCGAATAACCGCCAAAACCCTCGTAGTCGTGAATGGCGTATTCTTCCGCGAAGCCTTCGGGGCTTTCGGCCAACATGGCGTTAATCTGGTCTTGAATGTCGTTAATGTCTTGCGTCGCATCTATCCATACACCGTGTAACTTACCGTTGTTATAGGCTGCAAGGTCTGCCACATAAATTCTGATTTCTTCGCTCATTGTCTTTGCTCCTAAATTCGCTTTTGAGGTTCTTACAAGCACCGCTTGTGGTGCGCTGCTCATGAACCTCTGGCGACTAGGCCGACTAGGCGGGGGTGAAAAAATCCAGAAAAATTGCGGAGGGTCTAGCTTTGCTGGAAACCGTCATTTTTCTTGATTTTGAGGGGATGCAATGCCCCATCTTTTCTTTCCGACTAACTCACCTCCAAGGTGAATCTATCTTAAAACGCGAGAAGCGTTTTCATTGTTCTATCTATTCTCCTCTCATCACATTCAATTAACGTCCGTTTCCCAATCCCGCGTTACGCGGCCTTTACTTTGTCCATCCCTTAGCTGCGATAGCCCATTAAATCCGCAAGCATGACTTACATGCTTCTCCATATATTTCGACCACAGGTGCAAACCATGACCTAACGCGCATAAGCGGCCCCATCAAAGGCCGCGATAGGCGCGGCCTCCAAAACTGGAGGTTAAAATGAAACTGGTAACAAGATTTGAATTAGCAGCAAAAACTGAAAACGAGCTGCACGGGTTATTAAGAAACGCTTTCAATGAGCTGACAAAAAGTGAATATAGTCCTCACGAAAGAAGGATAGCACTTGCATCCATTGAGAATATTCAAAATGAACTCTCGTGCAGAGACCTATACTAGTTTAGCGCCTATTTCTACTGAAGTAGGTCGGAAATTCATTCAGGCATTCGTCTACAACATGCTTATGAGTATTTAATATATCGTAATCAAAGCCATCAATATCAACACCTTGCTCTTGAAGAGCTAGAGCAAGATTTTTGCATACCTCCCTATCCACGTAACCACGAGAATAAAGCCACATTTCAAGGCTATTTGAGAGTCCAAGTTTTAGGCGTGTTTGCAAGCTCCTAAGAAGCTCCAATACATCATCGTCTAATCCTTTACCCTCGGCCACATCAGCTATTGCTCCGACATATAACATGGAATCAAAAGAAAGCGCACCGTCTGCTAAGTCTACTACATGGTCCATTTTAATAGTTCTTTGCTGAGACCCTGCTTGATAATAAGCACCTAATTGATCCATGTGACCAAGCAGATCAGCGTAGCTACTTCCCGAAATCCATAATTTAGCGAACTCTAATATAACGTTTTCAGGCTTTATTTTGAGAAACATCTTGTTGTTATTAAGCTGAGATAGCAAAGGCCAACAAATCACAAGAAATTCATCAGAGCTTTGAGCTTGTGCCATTTCGCCCCAATTTTCATCAAGCCAGTTTTCAATTAAGAATAGGTTTTTTAACCCCAGCAACGATTTTCCGAAGAATGGCCTTTTCTCTTCGGGCACAGAAAGAATTCTACTCGCGATAAGTGAAAATGCCGTCCGTAGTTGTTGTTTCTGATCGTCGTCTGACAAAAAGTAAGCCAATGTTCCTTGGGCCAACTCATCAAAGAACGTTTGAGGCGCACCTGGATTGTCTTTCAAATAGGACAAAAAATAGCTTTCTATTGCTTCGATTAAAGCTTCTTTATAATCCATCTGATCCAGTAGCGAACTGATATCAATAGCGTTTTGATTCCCTGCGTCTATACAGCTTTGTCTATAGCCGCTTGGGTTTGCAATGAACTGGATAACATCAACATTAAGTTCTACAAAAACAAAAGGTGAGATCAAGTCCAGTAGGCTACTAGCGCAGTCCTCCGCATTAGTAAAATCGAGCAAATGCATAGCTCTTTGCCATCGCCACCTTTCGCGAAAATTATTGCGCTTATCAAAAACGTCTGTATCCGCAAAAATGACACTCCCTTCAGTATGGTATCCAGCTCTGCCTGCTCGTCCGATAAGATTGTGGAAATCACGCGTGGTAATTTCTTGCCCGGCTTGAAATGTACTTGAAACGACTAAGTACCTAATCGGCAAATTCACACCCTGAGCAAGAGTTGAGGTACACACTACCAACACAGACTTATTGGATTCCATTGCCCACTCTACAGAAACACGGATACCATTTGGAATGTTGGAACTGTGCGGCAATATTCCAAGAGAAATCGAACGAGTAAATATAAACTCTTCTCCAAAATGCAAGCTGGAAAGGTACGAAATTTTGTCCAATTCGCTTTGATCACTTGAAGTATTCGGCGAAGGTAAAACAAGCCCTCTCTCGTAGCAATCAACTAAAAGCTCGCATATTGACGTGACAGTACTCTTTATACCGCAGAAGATTGCAACAGGCCCTTGAAGGCATAATTTGACCCCTAAATAAGCTGCGACACTGGGATTATCGTTTTTGGCTGGAAAAAGCCGATCTTTCCTCTCTCGACCTCTCCTTCCGAGGTTTATTTGCTCAATTACCCTAGGAACGAAAAAATCTCTATCGGCCTCACGATCTTGATCGATATATTGGAGTTGCCCCATTGCAGTTTGCCAACTCGCGAAGGCTGTACTTCTTACTGTTGGTAAACATCCTGCTCCTTGAATCTCAACGCCGGCCTCTCCATTAAGCCATTCACCAATAGAATTTGCGTTAGCCATTACTGCGGAGATCAAAACCTTTTGAACATCATCGCCTACGCGGGATTTGAGGTAGGCCATCAATAGTTCATAGGTGACGCCTCTCCTTCCAGTGTCAAACTGATGCCCTTCGTCGAAAATTAGCAAGCCTATTGAGTCTGCTAACGCAGGTTCATGCCTGAGAAGATAAACAAGTTTCTCCGGTGTGGTAACAACTATAGACCTGGTAGCTATTCCGTCCTGTTCAGTTTGTCCGGTTAAAAATCTTATAAGCTCGTCATCACTATCGGAAATATCCAGAACATCTTGCAATTCATTGATATTTACATCTTCACCTTCGAACGCCTGTTCAAATGTAGCTGTAATCTCCCTGCATAAGGCTCTGAATGGCGCTACAATTACAGCAACGTCAGAGCGTCCTGACAAAAACGAGCTTCTAACTATTAATTCTGTCGATTTTGTCTTTCCCGCACTCGTGGGCATTTGCACAACAGCAGATATACCAGACAAAACTCCTTGCTCGCCCAGCAACCTCTGAGCAGGCCAAAACTCTTGAACAAATTTCGGCTTAGTAATTACATCCACCCATTGTTCTATGGGGATTTGTGTATATTTCGGCAAACAGTTTATTGACGAGTTTTCTACTTTTCTTAGAAGGATAGATGAAATAATATCGGCGAACAAAAGCTCTCTATCAGAACCTTTTTCGTAAACCTCATGCCTTAAGACCTGTATTGCCTGTTTAAAGCTCTGAGCATCAACGCCTAAACTAAAGTAACTTCGAGTGGCGTAGCCGACATCATCTATTATCTGAGTTAAATAGGTATCTTCGACGCGATACCAATCTTCTTCGAAGTTGGACTTTAATATCCATATCAAAATCCCCTCAAGATTAGTGTCAGTGAGCAGCTCTGTGTTATAGGCTAAACTTTTAGCTAGAACGATGGAGCTGCCAGGCATGTTCGCTAAATAGTAGGCTGCCGAACCTATAACCTTTAGATAAATAGCCATCTCATCAGCCAGATGAGACTGAATCAAAGCATCAAAATATTGCCCAACGGATATAAGTTCATACTTTAACTCTTCATGTTCACCAGTCTCTTCAACCTGCTGTTCTTCACGAGCTTCGAAAGCAGACAGATCGCCCAATATGCCAATAGTCGTAACCAATAGCTTTCGTGGATCGACAGGCAGCGCTATATGGGATGCTTCATCAATTGCAAACTCATACATCTTTGCTTTCGATTTCGTAATTGCCAGCATTTTCTTAGAGGGCGCTTCAAGCTTCATTAGCAGCCCTCTCGTATAGGCTGTGTACTAAAGACATCAATACAGGGCCTCTTATCACAATCATTTCTAACTGCGTTCGAGATATATGTTCCTGAGTAGAAGCTTCAGTCAAAGTTTCTATACAACATGAGCTGTCAGTAAGAACCGCTGCCGCTCCAAATTTTGTTTTATATGGTTGGTCAACATTTTGTTGGAATCTTGAGACAATACCCATTCCGGCAAAATCTTTCTGATCGTATAACCTTTGCTTTGCACCATTTAACGATTCCGCAAGCCTAGCCTCATCCTTTGAGCTGTCGTCAATTGCTGATTGCAAAGTATTTCTGGCATTGTTTTCAGAAAGGCGCGCTTTAACCTCATAAATTATTAATTCGTCTTTGTTAGATGGCTTTTTGTTCTTTTGCTTAAAACCTAAAACATCTGAGCCCTTGGAAGACTCATTGCCAATTATCTTCCGGTCGTACCGGGTTCTTGGAACATAGTAATCGTGAAGAAATGTTAAATAATCAGCGACTAATATTTCTGCAAAGTCTCCAGACCGGGTACTTGGTCCGAGCCCAGGAGCACCATCAGGAAATTTTAGATTTAACAGATATTCAGCATTAGACATCCCTTGAGGTTTCAGTGCTTCTATTTCGTCATCAGAACAATAATGATTTCTGAAATGGGTTGCCCAGTGAGACATAATCTCTTCATTAGCAATATCATATGCAAACTCGAAAACTGGCACTGATTCACCAGTGGATATCGTAATCACATCACCAGTATCATTAAGCCATTCGAGATGTTCGCTTGTCCAAGGCATGTTTTATCGCCAGCCGATCCGTGTAATTTATATTACCCAAAGGTATCAATAGTATTCCCTAATATATGCATAAGCCTGATCAAACAAATCTTGATCAGTATGCAGCTTGTATTTCAAAAGTGTTTTACGCAGCGACTTTTGAACTTCGCGCTCCCCTCCGGTAGTATTCTGCCATCCAGGGAAGCGTACTATGCGAACAATGGAATCAATGTCATTAACTACCCGCTCGACAACTGCGGGAGTTTGGTCGCTCTTTAACTCCAAGAAAAGCTCTGTAAGAGCAGCTTTTGGTGATTTTTCTTGTCTTTCTTCTTCAAGCTCCTTCTCGGCTTGGAGAGTTTCTTTAGCGATCTTACAAAGCTCTTTCACAAAGTCGATTGAGGCGATTAACCCTTTTTCAGCCTTATCTCTGAGCGTTTCAAGCCGCTCGCTCAACGACTTGAATACCGGCAGGTCGGTTCGGTCCTTGAAGCGCTTCGCTAACGCTTTCTCTAATTGTTTTGTCTTTCTTGGATCGGGGTTGTTGAAGATGTCTTCGATAACATCCGCATCCATAACGAACTCATCAAGGGAATGAACTTCACCTATATGAATATTTTCATGGATTAGCTGAGTTGTCTGAGCGCCCAAGGTTAGCCAAAGCAATTTGCCAATGTTGTCTGAGGCAGGCTTAACGGATTCATAGACCTGGGCAAGCCATTTATAATCAGTGTTATAGACATCCAGTATATTGTCCGGCGATAGCGACTCCCAGAGTTTGGCCAGATATTTGAAATCTGCTGCAAAGGCATCTTTCTTCTCGTCTGTCTCAATGGCATCCTGTGCAGCTTCTAATCCTTCAAACCCTTCCAGAGTACGATCAACGCCTTCAAAATGAGATAAAGCGTCAGCCATTGCTTTTGGGAGTTTTGACCTTAGCTCTGCAAGATTGGTAACAACCTGCTGTAAACTCTCTTCATCAAACTCTAGAGCTTTTGCTGCATCGTCAAACACCCCAAAGTAATCGACAATTCTGCCAAACGTTTTATGCGGATACAGGCGGTTGGTCCGACAAATCGCCTGTAGTAACGTATGATCCTTAATGGACTTGTCCAAATACATCGTTTGAAGTATTGGTGCATCAAAGCCCGTCAAAAGCTTAGCGGTAACGATAATGAATTTAAGCTCTGAGGTAGCATCATTGAATTCATCGACTATCTTTTCCTGCTGGCTTTTATCTACGGCCCATTTCTGTTTGAATTCGAGGTCGTCATTAGCTGTTGTGGAAATAACGACCTTGCTCGCGTCGACGGGAAAGTGCTTATCCAGCTCTTCCTTGTATTGAACACATGCATGGCGATCCGGCGTGACGATCATTGCCTTAAAGCCGTGAGGTAAAACCTTCTCTTTGAAATGTACGGCAATGTCATTCACGATCTTCTCAACGCGCTCTGGTGCTTTGAGGAATGCCGCCATCTTTGCAGACTTCTGGTTTAAGGCATCGGCTTCTTCATCCGTTAAGCCCGCGCTTTCCTTCAGGTTCTCAAAAGCCTGATCCAAAGAATCTTTATCTACGTGCACATCAACCAAGCGCGGCTCAAAATGCAGCGGTAGGGTTGCTTCATCTCGGATGGAGTCATGGAAGGTATAGCGGCTCATATATCCGCCGTGATCTTCCTCTGCGCCGAAAGCCCAGAATGTATTTTTATCCGCCTTATTGACTGGAGTTCCCGTTAAGCCGAATAGGAAAGCATTAGGTAATGCAGCCCGCATTTGGCGACCAAGATCGCCTTCCTGGGTTCGGTGCGCCTCATCTACCAGAACAATAATATTGTCGCGGGTATTCATGTCTGGTTTAGCATCGCGGAATTTATGGATCATCGAGATAATGATCTTGCGGGTATCCCGCTCCAGCATTTGCTGTAACTCTTTAATGCTTTCAGTGGTTTCGACATTAGCGATGTCAGCGGCATTGAAAGTGCCGCTAATTTGCGTGTCGAGGTCGGTTCTGTCTACCAGCACAATAACGGTTGGACTTTTAAGGGAGGCTTCGCGGCGGAGTTTTTGCGCAGCAAAGACCATGAGCAATGATTTACCTGAGCCCTGGAAGTGCCAAATCAGGCCCTTTTTGATTTTGCCCTCAACAACACGTTGAACAATCTTGTTCGCTCCCTCGTATTGCTGGAAGCGCGGTATGACCTTCATGCGCTGCTTCTTGCTGTTGCTGGTAAACAAGGAGAAGTTACGCATTATATCGAGCAAGCGAGCCGGACTGAGCAAATCTTTAAGCTCCTTGCCCACACCGCCAAGACCAAGGCTTTTAGCAATTTTCTCGTCATCATTCTCTAGCCGCCACGGAGCCCAAAACTCTAACGGGCAACGTATCGCGCCGTAATACAGCTCTTTGCCTTCGGTGGCAAAGGACAAAATATTCGGCACAAAGAGCTGTGGAACTGCATTTTCGTAGATATTGTGAATTTCATTTGCACCGTCAAGCCAGCTCACAGAAGGCCGGATAGGTGTTTTAGCTTCACCAATTACGACTGGAATGCCATTAATCAGCATCACCACATCAGGTATTTTGGTTTCGCGGTGATGGATACGGAACTGATTGGTGACGATGTATTGATTGTTGGTGAGATTGTCGAAGTCGATCAAGCGAACAGGTACATGGCGATTATTCTCGCCAAAAGGCATGGTTTTCTCCCCTGTCAACCACAAGAAGAATTCTTCATTGGCCTTTACCAGGCCGATTTGATTGACCGAAATTAAAATAGCGCGGAGCTTGTAAATAACCTCATCAGCCAACTCAGGCTTGGCCTGAATTTCAGGGTTAAGACGCAGTAACGCCTCTTTCACCTGCGGCTCAACCAGCACTTCATTAACGCCACGCCCAAGCTGCTCCGAATTTTGATATTGCCACTCAGTGCCATAGGGCTGCAAAGGTGTCTCAGCCACTTTGCTCTTATTGAGATTTACACCCGTCAATTGGCTGATGATGTAGTGCTCAACGCTATTTAGTTCAGTGAATCCCATCCTTAAAACACCTGATTAATTATTTGTTTCTGGAATTCGGAGGTAGCATTAATCTTTTCATCTAAAATGAATATTCGATTAGATATATTTTCAAGATATACCCCAATTTCCTCCTGAAGCTTCCTCTTTCTAGCAGGGACTTTAATACTTTCTATATCAGTCTTATAAACATGCATAACAGTGGCGCCCGTCCCAAGTTTATTGAGCTGCTGCCTAACTAGCTGAGAATTCATCAAATAGCCAGAATATACTCCATCCATATCTCGCGGCCTGAAAATCAGTATATCGCTCCCAGCGTAGGCAATGTCATTTCCAGTAAATGCTGCTGATTTTCCAATTTCAGAGATAGTTTCTCCTGATCCCGCAAAGAGAACATCATCACACTCAAGCTTTGTCGCGGCCTTTGTAGACTCGCTGGAAATCGAAGAATGGAACTCGCGAATTATTCTGTGATGTTTCGTATATAGCTCACCATAACGAACACATGGAATACCCTCCTCTACAACATCCGCTTTTGGTATTCCCTTACCTTTAAAAACCTCCCCTAATGAGCCCAGACTTGATATAGAGATTTTTTCTTCCAAATTATCAATCACCTGATTGATCGTATAACCATTAATTTTTTCGCCATGAATTTTCTGTTCAATCTCTGCCTCTAAAAATCTATTCATCTTCTTTTTAAGAAGAATATTGGATTCCGAAGAAGCATCTAGCGCCCAAAAAAGCTTGGAAAACAAATGCTGTTGATCTAACGGAGGGAGCAAAAATCTCTCTTCTTTGAGAGCACCCCAATTAATGGTGGGAGAAAGGGAACCTACTGAAATATCAATTGCTCGATTCATGAATGAATCAGAATGTAGAAAAAACGGAAACAGATCAGGATCAATTACTTCTGGATTAGCCCTTAGTACCAGAGCATGAGCCGAACAAAATCCATCAAATGTTGCAATACCAGCTTTACGCTGATATGCGCGACGGCGACCAAAAATAACATCGCCTTTGTAAAACTTTAGCTTTTGACCGCTTACATCCTCTGGCTTGCCAAATCTTTTTATATGTACTGACCCGGAATCAAGATGTTCTAGCCCTATATAAATTTCTAAGTCAGTGTTATTTGGGTCAACTCTTTCGGAAACACTTTTCGCTATCTCATCAAATCGATACTGCTTCCAATTTGATTTATCTAAGCTGCTTAATTTAATCATGCTTGGTTCTGCTTTTATTGCCTCCATGATCAACCCACCAATTCGAAAAGTTGAATCATGCTGCATTTAAGCTTTTCGGAGGAAGAAGACCAATTCGCATGCGACTCTTCAACACCCATCTTGAATTTTGAACCAACGACATTGCTAACATATAAACCAACATTCAAACTGGCCTTTTTCCGAAATACATCGTCTACAGTAACCACTTTGCAGAATCCTTCCTGATCACTAAATTCTTTATATGCTGCATAAATCCGGTTTATGTTGTTGCTTTCAAGATATGCAATATTTTTATCCTGCCGCACATCTTTAACTGCATTGATGATTAGGATCTTCCCTTGCTTGGATTTTTCTTTTTTAGTCTTAGTAATCAGCAGGCAGGCTTCCATCGGCGAGTTGTAGAAAAGATTTGGACCCAAACCGATAACACATTCAACTTGGTCTTGCTCTATCATCTTGCGGCGCATCTCAGCCTCCGCATCACGAAACAAAATTCCATGCGGCCAAAGCGAAATTGATCGACCATTTTTCTCGTCGAGGCTTTTTTGAATATGCTGCTGAAACGCATAGTCGGCACATCCTTGTGGTGGTGTTCCCCAAACATTCCGGCCAAAGGGATCGTTTTCGAATGACTTTCTATCCCAGGATTTAATCGAGTACGGCGGGTTTGCAAGAATGACATTGAACTTCTTAAGTTCGTCATTCTCCAGAAATCCAGGGTTGGACAAGGTATTACCCCGCACAATATCGAATTCCTCTATACCGTGCATAAACATATTCATACGGGCGATGGCCGATGTAATGAGATTTATCTCCTGACCATAGAGCTTGAGTGTTCGGTACTCTTTACCTTCTTCTTTCAAATGCAGGGCACAATTCAAGAGTAAACCGCCAGAACCACAGGTGGGATCGTAAACAGATTCCCCCGGCTGCGGGTCCATAATCAGGGTCATCAGCTTTACGACGGTTCGGTTTGTATAAAACTCGGCGGCGGTATGGCCGCTATCATCAGCAAATTCCTTGATGAGGTATTCGTAGGCATTACCCAGCTTGTCGTCAGGCACGTTACTCAAATTCAGTTTGTGCTGGGAAAAATGCTCTATCAGGTTAGTAAGCATCGCGTCGGACAAGCGATCTTTGTTTGTCCAGCTTGCATCACCAAATATGCCTTCCAGCGTGTCTGGGTTGGCTTTTTCAATTGCCCGCATTGCGTTTTGCAGGGCAAGGCCTACGTTTACCGTTGTTTCACGCACGTCCTTCCAGTGTGCGCCTTCTGGGATTTGGAAGTGGTGGTTTTCGGCGAATGCTGCGTACTCTAAATCCCCATCGGATTCTGCCAGTGCATTTTCGAATTCTTCATCGTATACATCGGAGATACGTTTAAAGAAAAGCAGCGGAAAGATGTATTGCTTGTAATCACCTGCATCGATAGTACCGCGCAAGGCAGTGGCCGCACCCCACAGGTACTTTTCTAGAGATTTTTGATCTAGTTCTTTTGCCGACATTAAATAAACTTCTCCAGTACTGCTTTGAACTTTTCTTCCGCTTCCAGACTTGCTTCCCATGCCTCTTTCAATTCGGCCATGGCTTCTTCTACGCTCGGCAAGTTGTCTTCAATAATTTTCTCGACGTAGAGAGGAATATTCAGGTTGCAGTCGTTCTCTAATAGGTTTTCAAGCGTTGCCACTTTTACGAAGTTATCCACATCCTCGAACGCCTGATACCATCCATGGATTTGTTGAACATGCTTTGGCTCTAAAAAGTTTTGGGCTCGGCCTACACGAATTTGGTCTGAGGCATCTATAAATAGGACTTTGCCTTTTTTGGCGGCATCCTTGTTTTGCTTAAATACCATCACACATGCTGCCAGTTGTGTTCCATAGAACACATTGGGGCCTAAGCCGATTACGGCTTCTAGCAGATCATGTTCAATTAAGGCTTTACGAATTTTACCTTCCGCGCCTTTGCGAAATAGCGCTCCATGAGGCAGCACAACAGTCATTCTTCCCGTGCTATTCATGGATTTCACCATGTGCTGCACCCAGGCCATATCACCGTTACCTTGTGGCGGAACTCCAGAGATATTGCGTCCATATGGATCATTGGCCCAATTCTCGGCGCCCCAATCTTTAAGGGAGAATGGTGGGTTTGCTATGACACAATCGAAAGTTTGAAGACCATCAGCCTCGAAAAAGGCTGGCTGCCTGAGAGTATCGCCCCGCAGTATTTTGAAATCTTCAATACCGTGCAGGAACATGTTCATACGAGCAATTGAGCTGGACGTTAGGTTCTTTTCCTGACCGTAGAGCTTTAGCGTTCGGTAGTCTTCATTATTATGTTTGAGGTGATCAACGCACTCCAACAGCATTCCGCCTGTTCCGCAGGCGGGGTCGTAGATTGTTTCACCTTCATGGGGATCAAGGATCAAGCCCAGTAAATGCACTACGGATCGCGGAGTGTAGAACTCTCCGGCCTTTTTGTTGGTTAGGTCGGCAAAGTGTTTGATCAAATACTCATAGGCGTTACCCAGCATATCTGGATTCGCGTTTTCTCTGCCCAAGATGTATTGAGAAAAGTGCTCAATCAGGTTGATTAGCAGGCTATCGGATAGCTTATTCTTGTTACTCCATTGGGCATCACCAAATATGCCGTAGAGATATTCTTGGTTTGCTTTTTCGATTCCGCGCAAGGCATGTTCAATGGCTTGTCCCACGTTGGTGGTGGTTTCACGAACATCACGCCAATGGCAGCCCTCTGGAATCTCAAAGCGATGCATTTCAGGTAAGGATGCATATTCAGCATCTCCATCGGATTCTTCAAGCGCTGACTGGTATTCTTCATCATATACATCTGACACCCGCTTGAAGAATAACAAGGGAAAGATGTAGACCTTGAAATCTGAGGCATCCACTGGCCCTTTGAGTATCCAGGCCGCCTTCGAAAGGTATTGTTCTAGCTGTGATAAGGTTAATTTTTCACCTGGCATGTATTTCTTTTCCTATTCTCACACGCTCAATTACGAACTTTTGTTCTCAGATTTCTGTTCTTCAATCCAGCGATCAATATCTTCCCGTTTGAATCGCCAGCTACCCCCCACCTTGAAACCGGGCAGTTTACCCGCCGCGGCCAGTTTGTAGGCGGTCTTCTCAGCGAGCTTTAGGTAGGTCGCAACCTCTTTCAAGGTCAAAATCTGATCATTCATAGCATTTATCATCTCCATGCTACAGGAGAGAATATGGGAAAATCGAGGAATTGCAACCGGAGATATGTAGCCTACCTACATTCCCTGTCATTTCATCCATGGGCTTCCCTTGGCCGTCATCCACTGGCGGAACAGTAGTCGGGTTTGAGCGGCGAAACGCTCACGGCATCCTATCGGCGAACGGTGGGTCAAGGGTTCCAAGGGGCTATGAAATGCCCAATGGTCGATGGGGGATCAAAGGGGGAGAGCTGAAATCTCCACCCTTGCCATGGGGTCTTGGGGCAGATCGGTGGCTCCCCACGTGGTGATCAAACGACCACTCGTTTGCTGGTGCTGGAATGGTTCGATACCGTGAAAGCACCACCATCAGCTCTTGCCTGAGAATGAAATTCGAAGCCTAGAGCGGCCCAGAGGGTGCACGGGAGAACGGCAGTGATCTCCCTGCCAAGATAGTATGTATGTAGTACATACACATCTTGCGGTCGTCCTTTCCACCATTGTCGCCAGATTTCAACATCTTAGCTCCTATGGAATTGTGCAAAGCACAAATGAAAATGACGACCGAAGTTTACGAAGCTGGGTTTATAAAGGAGTGGGTGGCTGCACCCCATCAATTACAATCTCATTTTGATCATCAATATGCATTGGCAATGCTCGAACCTCTGCTTCCCAGGCGATTTTTGCACCTCGCTCAAAACCAAGCTGAGAAGCAATGATTACAGCAGTACGACCGAACATATCTCTGTGAAGGGGATCAACACCTGCTTCCGCCAGGTATTCTGCGGCCTCGAAACAACCATGGCTCAGAGCCAGTTGCAGCGCATTCATACCATGTTGGGTTACTTCTTTGATGCAAGCAGGATTTTCAGCTATTGCGGCTTCAATTTCCTCAATATCGTTAAATAACGCGCCCTCAAGAATATTCGGTGGGTATTCCATTTCCCCTCGATCTTTGTAATACGATAATTTCCTAGCTGGCAGTCCCATTAGTCGGCCTCACTTGCTATCAGGCTGCCAAGGATATTGTTTGCTACAGAAACGACCTCCTTGTCGCTAATTTCTACAAAATCCTCAATTTCACTATTAAAGAGAAATTGGTGGACGGTCAAACAATATCCATCAACTCCCCATGTCGGGGGACTATCCTCTCGGGTAGATTCGGATTTTTGCAAGGTAAACAAAAAAGGAAGTTTGTCCTGGTAGCCGCGCAAACAATGAAATCCGTAAATGGGCAGCCATACACCAATTGCGTGATGATAAGGCTCTGGGTAGACAAAGGCTGTAGAGTAAAAAAGCCCTTTAACTTTGGCTGAGGCCACATAGGATAAAAACAATCGAATCTGTCCTGAGGGATGGCGCAGGCTCGTATAGTTTTCAGCGGGCTTAAAAATTACCTCAGATACCCTGACTTCAGTAAGGGAATCCGTAATGGCGGCTATCGTATCGTCATCAGGAACTTGATAGTAGAAAGCATTCAATTGCCGACCAAATGCCTGCAAATCATCCCTCATTGCAAACTTCTCAATTCGCTCAGGACAATGCTTTCTGAGGAATTGACTTACGACATTGTGAAAATACGTGTCACGGATAATGTCGTACCTGCCTGTAATGACGTTTTCTAACTTTTTGGAATCATAGCGGAGTTCAAATTCGGTCTTTCGCTTATTAGTTAAGTTTGAAAACTCATCCAGAATTGGTGCCACCGTCCACTTCTTCTTCCCATTCGGCTTCATTTCAGTAGCTACGAATTTTCGAAATTCCGATAGAGCGGCCAGACGGTATTCCAGCGTCAAATGCTGCACATCATCATTCGCATCGCCCTGAATACTGTTTTTAGTCTCACTCATACCCATAAATTTTACATGGGGAAGAAATGGGGGAAAAGGCTCATATAGGCTCCGATCATCGACCGCAATCAAGGCCACCTACAAGACCAGGAGCAAATATGAGCAGCTACGAAAGAACAGCCCATCAGGCTGTAATTGGCCAAAAAATGGATGGCCAGTATCAAAAGCTCCTCTCTGACTACGAGAGACCCATCCAAAAGAAACTTTTCGGCCTAAAGCGCAAATGTGCTGAGGCTGAAAAGTTGTCGCCAGAGCTGGCCGAAATACCTACAGCGCCCCAACGGCAATGTGAGGATTTGGAGTATCTGTTTGCCTGCGCAGAACAGGAAGTGAAGGATAAGGTTCAAGTCCATGAGCTAACCAGGAAGTCACTTAATGCTGCCCAGCTTTACCATGGCTATGTTGGCTCGAATAGCGACAACTCCATTGTAGTTAGTATTCTGACTTTGCTTTCAATGGTATTTGGCGAAGCGCTGCTAAATGCCGCTTTCTTGAGCAACGCGCATATGGTGGCAGGGCCAGCCGCCGCCCTCCTTACCAGCTTTCTTATCTCGATGACCAATGTGGCGGTCTGTGCCTGCGCGGGCTTTTTCATCGGTCGTTACCTGAAATACGGCGATAACGCTCTTGGCGGTGAAGAGTCACCCTTCAGGAAGAAGCGGATGAAAGCCAGATTCCAATTTTATGGCTTCCTGGCCCTGATCCTCTTCTTCCACCTCACAGTAGGACTCGTCCGAGCACAAGAAACCATAGACAGCGTAGATCATTCACTTTTTGCATACCTGGAAATGCTTTGCACCCCTGAAGCTGTATTCCTGATCCTTATGGGTAGTTGCATGAGCGTTATTGCCTATAACAAAGGCATCTACAGCTTCGATTGTCCTTATCCAGAAATTGGACAACTGCAACGTGCTGAAGCTACGGCAAAAGATGATATTCAGAACACGCTGGATGATTTTGAAGAAGAAATCACTGCGTATTTTGAAGATGCCGAGAAAGAGCAGAAATCCCCTTCTGACACTCAGAGGAAGGTTGTAGATCAATACAACAAGGCAGTTTCCGCATGTCAGGAAGCTCGACGCACCCTTGAACAGTCGGTACGTGAAGCTGAAACAGCTTGTCGTGGCGAACTTGCCGAACTCATCACCACTTACGGCTGCATCTCCGGCAATGAACAGGACGTGCCAATGGAGGCACTGCAACAAATGGTGAGCTTCGATAAGTATCTCGATATTGAGATACCAGCTTACCGAGCACCTCCAGAAACAGGGGCACTGAAATCAGATTTGCTTGTTGAGAAAAACCGAGCAATCCACCGCCTTACCCAAATATTTCAATCTGCAAACCACGCTAATGGAGGCAAGTCATGAGCAGACGCAATCGCAGCAACAATACTCTAAAAATAGCTGGGCTTTCTTCAATCTTGGCTATAGGCGCAGGGAGCCTGGGCTACATCACCTGGCAATCAATGGGCAAAGCGGTCGCCGATGAATATGGCTGCTTTACTGAAGCACCACAGCGCCAAAGCGTTGCCCTGATTGATGTCAGCGGCCCTAAGTTTAACGAAGAACAGTCCCGCTCCTTGTCGCGATATTTTTCACAGACATACGACCAGCTTGATTTTAATGAGCGGCTAAGTGTCGTGACAACTTCTGAAGACCAGATTGGGTCTGTACCCAAGGCAAGCTTTCATGTCTGTGGGCAAGCTACAAATCCTGAACAGCTCACAGCTATAAACGCAGAAGCTGCTACCAGCGGCTTTCTTGCCAGACAGAAAACCAGACTGAATGAACAAATATTTGCTCCAGCCATGGAACAAATATTGTCACCTGATTCAGAAAGCAGGCAACGGTTTCAATCTCCAATACTGGAGATGGTTCAAGGCATTCGTCGCTTCCACCCTCTAAAAACAGGGGATCGACTGATCATAGTCAGCGACCTGATCCAGAACAGCGACACTGTGCAATTCTGCCGTACTCAAAACGATATGCCGCCATTTTCTATCTTCCGAGATAAACCTGAATACAGCCGCCTGAAGCCAGAAACCCTTGAAGGCATAGATATCGAGGTGCTTATGATCCAAAGGCAAGGCTATGGCTCGGGTAGTTTCTCTTTCTGCTACAGCGAAGAGGAACTACGGACTTTTTGGCATGACTATCTGGTTGCCAACGGGGCAATTGAGCCAAGCATAATCCGTGTACGTCACGGCTTCATTGAGGATTGAAGTCGTGAGTCTTGGCGGTCAACAGACCGAACATTTCCCCAGCCTGATAATTATCACTGGCCTTGTCGCATGGGCGAGCATTCAGGCTGGGCCTGCCTATGTATACGACGAAATACAATGGCTGCCTGCGGTTTTGTACTTCTTTACTGCTGCCTTAGCTATCAAGATCGTCACCCAATTGTTGCAATACCTGGCAATTATTCTCGATTGGATTAGCGCTTATCAACCTACAGGAAAAGATGGAACAGCCAGATGGGCAACCCCAAGAGACTTAAAGGCTGAGCTTAGTCGTAAAAGGATTGGCCCTTTCTGGGGAAGGTTCATCAGCGGAGGAAAACTACCTGTCTTCAGCGACTATGCCTCGAACGCTGTGACGGTAGCCCCCGCTGGCTCCGGCAAAGGGATATACAGCGTAATCACCAATGGCCTCGGCATCCGTGCCTCGAAAGTTTTCAGCGATTTTAAGGGTGAATTGGTATGCATCCTGAAACAGGCTCTTGAAAAGCGAGGCGAGAATGTTCGCGTCTTAAACCCTGGTGGTTTATGGAACGCAATCATTGGTGATAGTGACTGCTATAACCCACTCGACATCATTGTGGATGACCTGGAACGCCCAGGTGGGTTGCGCGATGTTCCTGATGATTTGCGAGAGCAATGCTCTCAAATTTTGCCCGAACCATCCCAAAGTGATGGTGAAAACACCTATTGGCGGGAAGGCTCTCGCAAGTGCCAAGGCATTGCCATGATCCTCGAATGTATGGTCGAGGGTAGAGATGCAACCTTGGCATCAGTAGCGTTACTGATCGAAGACCGCGAAGCCCTGGAGCACAACCTGCGCTGGGTTGTTGGCGTTGATTTGGAAGGCATGCCCTTAGCAGAAGGCCCAATGCCAATCGAAAGCTGCCAATGGGCACAAATCCATGAACCTGCCGACCTGGCTGAGTTCATCCAGTGGGTCAGAGCACAAGCCAGAAGCCTACTTGCCCTTATGGGCACTGGTGAAAGCCGGACGTTTGACTCATTCATCAGTGGTGCACAGCAAGCTCTCGCTCCTTTTGCCTTTGGCCGACTAGCTCCAGCTATGCGGCGCTCAACTTTCAGCATGAATGATCTGAAAGCTGGAGACACACCCACCAGCTTATTCATTGTTGCTGATGCAAGCCGGATGGAAGCCTACAAGAGTTACATCGGCTTAATTCAGTGGTGCGCCATGACTGCAATCAAGCGCCATGAGAATAAAGCCGTGCCTGTGTACTTCATCATGGATGAGGCCACCAATTACAAGATACACAGTTTAGTCAGTCTGCTGACTTGGGGCCGTTCATATGGCTTAAGGCTGCATCTGATCTTTCAGGATATTTCAGCGTTCGAAAATACCTACGGCAAAACAGCCGTTGAAACTCTCCTTTCTGAAACTGAGATCAAACAATTCCTACCAGGGCAGCGTTCTCCGAGAACACTGAGCTTGATAAGCCAGCTACTGGGAGAACAAAGCGTCATGAGCGCCGGACTATCTCCTAATCAATCTGGCGTTCAAGAGAATACAAGTGAATCTGCTCGCGTACTGATGACACCCGAAGAAATTCGGCGCTGTAAACAGAGCATTGTGTTTATTAGGCAAGCGCCCTCAGCACTTCTGGAGCCAGTGTCAGTAGCTGAGATTTCACCTTGGCGCAAACAGATAGGAATAAACCCGTTCCACGGCAAGCCATTTCTGAAACGGGTGAAAATTCGATTAAAGAGAGGTGACTACAAGTGAACCACTACACACCAAAACGCATTCGATGGGCAAAGGTACTTGCCTATCTGGTGAGAGGCCTAGCTGGCATTTTGAGTCGATGGCCATTGTTGTTATTGGCTGCATTTCTGATTTCACCCATAGGCCCTCACCTTAGATGGCAATACACCTATGAGCAACGCGGTTCGTATCGCCACATGCTCGACTGCCAATATCTTGGCTCACGAGGCCTTGTGCGATATCGCGGTATGGGCGACTGCCCCATTCTTACCATGATTGATAGAAGAGATAAGTAACACTGAAAACCACGCGATTTATACAACTTTGCCTTCGGTTGATAAGTCACCTTCCAGGAGAAGGCATTTCGGAGAAGTGAAATGAGTGAACAAGAATCCAATAGTGGAGGAAAACGACCAGACTTTATTGCCTACTCTGTTCGCGATACCCGCGATGGAAAAGGCGACTGGAGCAAGGTAGGTGCGGCTTGAGAACATCGTGATGGTCAGGGCATTGACCTTCAGCTAGACGCTACCCCTGTTGATGGTCGAGTAACACTTCGAGAACTCAGGGAAGAGCGTATGAGCACATACGAAGACGCTCGCCAGCCAAATGCGCCTGAACAAAGCACCGAGAGGAAAGCAGGACGTGGCCGCTCACGATAGCAGTCAAAACCGCATCAGCTTTTCTATGAGCGAGCCCTCATTGAGAGAACAAGCCCCGCTCAGCCTTAGGCGAGCGGGGCCTCTTAAAGATAGCTTTGCTGCGGCCAATGATCGCAGCGCTGAGGCTGCCAACAACAAGATGAGAGAAGAAAGTCGTGGATCGGAAATGGTGAAACGATCAAAACCATTTCCTGAGTTGAAACCAAAATTTGCTCATCAAGTAAAAAAGTCCTGGTTTGATCAGGATTGGATACGCGAGCAAAGGGCAGAACAAATGCACCGATTTGAGAGGCAACGAGAAAGCGCCATGCCCCAAAAGCGGCTCTCAGAGCGGAGTTTGGAGCGATAAAAATCCAGCGGGTTAAGATTTTGTTTACTGATGAGGTCGTAAAATGAATATAGATACGCTACGCATCGCAGTTTCATCACTAGCGATTTCGTCTTCCAAGGGCAAAAGGCTTTGCAAAAACAGCCACAAATTGCCTTTGTGCCGTTTCTCTCATCCTTTGCAGGTTACCAGTTTAAAACTGGTGATATGTCAGCCTTGAAAGGAGGAAGACCGTTGACTGATAAAGAAAAATACAGCTTGAATGGAGAAGACACTTCTTCACAGGTTCTGCCTGCAATTAAGCCTCCCAAATGTGATGTTGAAAAATATCGCGATCATGTTCGGGAGTTTGATTTAACGCCAGATGAAGAAGCGGAGCTGCTGAAAAATCTATGGCTGATAATGGCAGCTTTCGTTGATCTGGGATTTGGAGTAGATTCAATACAAATCCTGTCAACATCCGAAAATGAGCCTCATTTAGCGCCTCCTTCTGACGCTAATGGGCCAAGTAAACAATTCGTACCGAATGGAGGAATACATGACCCATAGCGCCCAAAAGGCTGTCATATATTGCCGTGTTTCCAACAAGACGCAAACGACCAGAGGAGATGGCCTTGGCTCGCAAGAAACACGCTGCCGCGAATATGCCAAGTACAAAGGCTATGAAGTAGAAAAGGTGTTTACCGATGATGTGTCGGGCAGCCTGATTAAACGGCCTGGTATGCAGGCAATGCTGGCACATTTAAGCCGACATCGGAAAAGCCCACGAGTAGCCATCATCGACGATATCTCAAGGCTGGCGCGTGGACTGGATGCCCATCTTCAGCTTAGGGGAGCCATTGCCAAAGCTGGGGCAACTCTGGAATCTCCATCTATTGAATTCGGGGATGATTCAGACAGCGTTCTGGTAGAGAACCTGCTGGCCAGTGTCTCTCAGCACCAGCGCCAAAAGAATTCAGAACAAACCCTCAATCGAATGAAGTCCCGATTAAAAAACGGTTACTGGGTTTTTCAAGCCCCTGTTGGCTATCGCTATCAGAAAACCTCTGGCCAGGGAAAAATACTAGTGCGGGATGAACCCATAGCCAGCGTTATCCAAGAAGCGCTGGAAGGCTATGCTAGTGGCCGCTTCCATTTGCAGGTTGAAGTGAAGCGATTTCTGGAATCCTTCCCAGAATTCCCGAGAGACAGCCAAGGTGAGTTACGCAATCAGCGTGTAACCGACTTACTGACCAAGGTGCTATATGCCGGATATGTCGAATCCGGTGACTGGGATGTAAGCCTTCGTCCTGGGCGGCATGAAGGGCTAATCGACCTTGAGACTTTCCAGAAAATTCAGGAACGCCTGAAAGGAAGCGCCTATGCTCCAGCACGCAAGGATATAAACCTCGATTTCCCGCTGCGAGGCTTTGTCTCCTGTGGCGAGTGTGGCCACAATTTAACTGCCTGCTGGTCTAAAGGACGCAAGGCTAAACATCCCTACTATATGTGCTTCAAGAAAGGCTGTTCTAGCTATCGCAAATCAATCAAGCGTGAAGTTATAGAAGCTGAGTTTGAGCAGTTCCTACTCTCTCTGAAGCCCACTAAGGAGCTATTTAACTTAGCCCTGACAATGTTCAAAGAGCTGTGGGAATACCGTCTGGAGTTCCAGAAAACGAATAGCAAATCCCTTCAGTTGGAAATCAATAAGACTGAGAAGAAGATTGGGCAACTGCTGGATCGGATCGTAGATGCAGAATCAACGTCCGTGGTAAATGCCTACGAAAAACGTATTGGAGAACTTCAGCTCGAAAAGCAGATCATGCAGGAAAAAATCGCGAAATGCGGTACTCCGCTGAAAGACTTTGATGAAAGTTTTCGAACCGCTATGGAATTTCTCTCAAACCCGCATGAACTGTGGGCTTCAGGGGATATGGCAAACCGTCATGCAGTGATGAAACTCACTTTTGCTGACAGATTGGCATATGTCCGTGGAGAGGGTTTTCGAACCCCCGAAACCACCTTGCCTTTCAAGGCTTTAAGTGGTTTTCACGGGGGTGAAAACAAAATGGCGCACCCGGCACGATTCGAACGTGCGACCCCCTAGTTCGTAGTCTCAATGCAATTGTGATTAATAGTCAATAATAACAGCGGCTTACGGCCTTGGTCATATAACCGTAAATGAATGTATGCAACATCTAAATGAGCCCTCTTTACAGAGTCTTTGTGACAGCTATAACAATTTCAGCTGTTTTCTGATCAGGCTATTGACCAGTCAAAACCTAATCTTTCACTTTCCAGAGTCCCTCTAATAGAGTGGCAATCATTTCGATGAAATGATATTGTGTGGGAAATATTCCCACATAGGGTTCGGGCATGACTGTGCGTGCTAACCAAACTCAGAATCATTCCGCTATACGTGATCGACTTAGGAGTATCCCAGCAGTTTATTTTCTCTATGGAATTCTAATGCGATGCGTATTCGAAACACGGGCTTTTATAGCGACAGCAGTTTGGGCAGCCTCATCTAAAAATCAAAAACACAGTCCACTACCCCCACCCCGCCTACTGCATCGTGTCTGCGGCAGCTTTTCTGCAGAAGATTATTTAGATAGCGGGAGAAAAGATTTTAAGAAACTAAGTAATATCTTTAAGTGTCTTGAGATAAGAAAAAATCAACCCGCTAAGATTCTAGATTTCGGCTGTGGCAGTAGCAGAACTCTTCGCCATTTTTTCGAACTTGATTCAGCATGGGAATATTTTAGAACCGATCTGGACCAAGAAGCTGTTGAGTGGAATCAGACTAACTTTCATGGCCAGGCGAACTGGTGTGCTAACCAAGTCACGCCACCTACTCAGTTTAGAGACAATAACTTCGATGTAATTTATGCAATATCAATTTTTACTCATTTAGATGAGCAGTTACAGCGAGTTTGGTTACAAGAATTCAAGCGAATTCTTAAAGACGATGGCACCCTGATTATTACTGTGCACGGCAAAGCAGTATGGAAAGACAAAAAGGATTGGCGCCAAAAGGTTCAATCGAATGGAATGTACTTTATGCATACTCACAAAGGTATCAGGAACCTCACTCGAACGCCCTCTCACTACCACACTGCATTGCATTGCAGAGATTATATTCTAGCCACTTGGTCAAGTATTTTTCCCAACATACAATACGTAGATGCCGAATCACACAATGAGCATGACTACGTTATTCTTAGTAGGCGTGGTTTTTCGGTAGTAAAAAATATTTCTTCTTTCATCTAGCAATGTCATTAGTTAAATCAATTACAATTCTAGGGATCTTTGCACCGTGCATACTATGGTGGATTGCCTTAACACCGCTATTGCTACTAGGAGATTGGATTTCTAAACTCTGGATTGGCGGGGCTATAGGGATCGTCGGTGTTTGGATGAGCGCCATAAATTATAATAGAAAAAGCGTATATGGATTACTAGCCACTTTGACTATGCTTGGAATCGGCTGCGTAACAGTCGGCAGCTGTATTTACTACACACTCCCAATTTCCCCAAATGACACAAATTGGCAATTGCCATATGTTTACTCCAATCTGCTATATATTTTTCAATTTTGCATGGCAATTGCTCTGGTAGGCGGTTTGATGCAGTTTTGGCTGACAGTTACTAACTTAAGGCAAGTGCTATCAGGAACTAATAGGAGCAATAACATCACCAATGTCTCATGAATCAATAATTCAGCTAATGATCGACAAGGGTTACTCTGACCTTGTTGGAGGCGGAGATCCCCGCGACAATGGAGAACTAAATTTAGCTATCCTCAATAAGTACTACTCACTAAACGAGAACTCCAGCGTTCTGGATTACGGCTGTGGTTGTGGTCGATTGGCGCTCCCATTGTTGGAACAGATGCAAGGAGCAGGAAAGTATGTTGGGATAGATATAATCCCTGATTTAATTGACTTTTGTATCTCAGAAATTTCGACGATATACAGTAATTCTCAATTCATTCGTGTCGACGCCCAGAATTCTCACTATTCCAAGTGGCTGAATAATATTAGATCCAATGACTACAATCTTGCTCATTTAGCCGAGACTGAATGCCAGAGTTACAGCCTTATTACAGCATTTAGCGTGTTCACACACATGCCCAAAAGAGAGATGGCACTAAATCTCAATCTTCTCAGCAATCTATTACAGCCAAATGGAAAAATTATACTGAGCATGTTTTTGATTAATAGCTTTACGCATTCGTGTATAGAGAGCGGAATTTCAATGATTAGCTTCAACCGCAATTCTTTCAAACTAAATCAACACATATTCTATGCCGATCAGAAGGACCCGATGGCTGCTGTTGGTGTTACAGAAGATTTCTTGTTCGATATTGCTTCTGAGTCGGGACTAACTGTCACCGACATTCATTACGGACGATGGAGAGGGAGGCCTTCAGAATTAAGCTTTCAAGACGTTGTCGTTCTCGGCAAAGCCGCACATTTACCAGATAATTTTAACGCGAAGAGATATCTGGATATGAACAGTGATCTTCCATGGAGTCCTGAATCCCCTTCGGGATTACTGGACGCTAAACTACACTATTTGCATCATGGATATTATGAAGGCCGTCGCTCAAAGTAACACTCGAACAAACAATAAAGACTTCAAAAAAAGAACCTTGAGCGCTAGTTTCGTAAAACCGTCACCTAAAAGTCATCGGATTTTATGAGCCTTATGAGCCTTAGGGGGACACTGATAACTTAATAACTTAGCATTAGTCAAAAGTCTGGCAGTTTTCTAGGGACACTCACAATTTAACAACTTAAGCCCTACTGAAGGTCGTTGTGTTGGTTTCGTTCGGGGTAGTTCGAAGCCTGGCGAGGCACGATTGATTCGAGTTTTGGCTTAGCCGAAACTCTCACCCTACGGGCCGCGCTGTGAGGCGCGCGGTCTGCGCTGCATTCGAACGCAGCACGCTGCCTCGACGGGAGCTTATGTAGAGGAAAAACCGGTGCGGGGGTTGGGCTAAGCGCTAGCCGCGAGAGGCACGATTGATTCGCTATTGAGCTTAGGCTCAATAGCTCACCCCTACGGGGCAGCCTGCGGCTGTCTGCGCCGCTGGCGCGGCTTTCGAACGGAGCAGTCCAACTCGGCCGGGAGCCGCATACAAAAAAGCCCGCTGAAAGCGGGCTTATTTGTATGGCGCACCCGGCACGATTCGAACGTGCGACCCCCTAGTTCGTAGCCAGGTACTCTATCCAGCTGAGCTACGGGTGCGAAGGGGGCGTATTATAGCGAAATCTTCGATTTTTCATAGTCATAAGTGCTGCAAATCGGCTTAGTTTGGTTTTCTCTGCCGCCGGGCTGTAATACTATCCCTCTCATGCGATTATTTTCTCGGCAAAACTATTATAAGACACTGATTTTCGGGGCTTTGCTGTTGATCAGCGGCCTGCTGCGGGCCGATTATGAGGACGGGGTGAATGCCGCCTTCGATGGTGACTTTGATCTGGCTTACGAGGAATTCTCAGTCGCGGCTGAGCAAGGGCTGGATCTGGCGCAATATAACCTGGCGATTCTCTATTTCACCGGCCGTGGCGTAGACCAGAACATGGAGCAGGCCTTCCGCTGGACCAAGGCGGCTGCCGAGCAGGGTCACCTCGATGCGCAGGCCAATCTGGCCAGTCTGTACATTGATGGCAATGGCGTCGACAAGGACGTCGCTGGCGGTCTTGAATGGTTTGCCAGCGCCGGTAAGGCCGGTCATGCCGGTGCCGCTTTCTCGTTGGCCAATATTTATCTTGATGGCGACCTGACTGATCGGGATCTCGTGCAGGCACACGCGTGGGCCAATCAGGCTGTCCGTAATGAACATGCCGAGGCCGAAGCGCTGGTCGTACAGATTCAGCAACAACTCGATGACCAGCAGCTCAGTCAGGCACGCCGCCTGTTTGCCCGCTGGCAGATTGAATGATCTCGTATTTGCCTGCTCAGGGTGACCAAGCTCTGGCCTTGATGACACTCACCCCAGGCCGCTCACTCGCTGTCTGACTAACCAGCCTTCTCACCCCTTGCCTTCTCTCAAGTGGCCAATAGCCGCTCTGCTTTACCCCCAAGTACCCAGCACTCAATGCCTACCTCACGGGTAATAGTTCTGCTTCCCCGGGCTCGCTACAATGGGGGTCTGATTTGCATGAGGAACTGTCTATGCCCGCTGTCGGCCAACTATTGAGCGAATACCGCAAGCGCCAACATATCTCCCAGATGGATCTGGCCTTGCTCGCCGATGTGTCTTCTCGTCATATCAGTTTTATTGAAACCGGGCGCAGCAATCCCAGTCGGGCGATGCTGCTACGCCTGGCAGAAGTACTTGGCTTGCCGCACAGGGACTGCAATCTGTTGCTGAACTCGGGCGGCTTTTCTGCCGCCTATAGTGAACTGGATCTGGATTGCCAGCAGATGCAAGAGGTCAGGAATGCCTTACAGATGATACTGGATAATCACAATCCCTTTCCGGCGCTGGTGATGGACAGCCAATACAACCTGCTGATGGCCAACTCAACACAGCAACGGTTCATGAGCCAGCTACTCCCTGCCAATCAATTAAACGGCCAAAAGAATACACCTCTGAACATATTGGAAATCGTCTTTGATCAACAAGCCATGCGACCACTGATCGCCAACTGGGACTCGGTTGCCAGCCATCTGCTGCGCCGCTTGCGCCGACAGGTGCTTGCTTATGGCAGGCAAGAACATGCCGCGCTATTCGAACGGCTGCTCAACATGCAGCCACCCGCAGATTGGCAGGTGCCCGAGAACAATCAGGACGACGGACCGATGCTTACGGTGGATTTTAAATTGGGAGACGTGACACTTAGTGTATTCTCAACGCTGAGCCAGTTTGGCTCAGCATTAGATATAGGTGTGGAAGAGATTCTGATCGAAAGCTACTTTCCAGCCGATGAAACCAGTCGGCAGTTTTTTCTACACACTGACAACTAATAGAGAACCCGAGAAAACTCTTTATGGCCGGCACTCACGCGCCAGCTAAAATTGCTGACGCGTAGCGTATTCACTACCAGCCTGGCTAATTCGCCGCGGCCTGCTCTTCAGCCAGTTTCGCTTCTGCATTGACCAGCAATTCTGCCAGCCAGGCATTCCAACCCTCAGGATCTACAAAAGGATGTGGCTCACCCTCTTCCCGATTCTGTAGCGCCTCGTAACGTTCGAACACCTCACCTGAACCCGCATGATTGGGCACATTGACCTCAATACCTTCGAGCCGCTGAATACGCTGCACGCTATTTATGTATGACTCAGTGCGCTCAACGCCTTCGAAATTGAGCCCGACGCCACCAAACATGAAAGCTGTATGGGGAAAACCGTCGTCATAGACGGTAAACAGAGTGGACAGCACACCGGGCGTATGGCCCGGCGTATTCATGAAGCGCAGCTGAGTACGGCCAAGATTCAGAGTGGCGCCATCGGCGGCCGACAGGTGCCGAATCGGCGTTGGATATTCACGATACACGGCCGGTTCAGTCGTCATTTGCCAGTCTTGCTCAGTCATCATAACTACTGAACCAAAATCGCGCTGAAAGCGGTTGGCGCCACCAACATGATCAAAGTGTGCGTGCGTGACAATTAAATAGCGGATGTCATTCGGATCAAAACCGAGAGTGCGAATATTCTCGATGGCCATATCCGTCAACTCACCATACAGCGCATCAAACACAATCAAACCCTGATCGGTTACCAACAACCAGGAAGAAACCCAGCGCGCGCCGATATAATACAAATTATCGAAAACCTGGAATGGCTCAACATACTGCGCTTCCGGGTCGTCTCTATCGACAGCTTGTTGCGCAGTGGGTGAAGCACATGAGAAAAGAAAAAGTGAAGCAAGTAGCAAGGCATTGAAGGATTTCAAAAGACACCATCCTGGAAAAATTAAATAGCGAAAAGGCTTTTACGAGACTTATTATTGTGACCTTTGTTATAAACGATATTGCTTGCATTTAAAACCGCTTTTCGCTTAACTCAAGCTCTATCAGTTAGACCATTCCCTTTTTCATGAAAACCTGATCTTTCAAGGCTGGAAGACATGATTATTGCCGTTCCCAAAGAAATTAAAGCGCAAGAATTTCGCGTGGGATTGACACCTGAATCGGTCAAGACACTCATCAATGATGGCCACGAAGTCTGGATAGAAACTACCGCCGGCGAAGGTATCGGTTGTCCGGATGACGATTATCGTTCAGTCGGCGCCAGAATCGCTGCCAATGCCACCGAGACGTTTGCCAAAGGCGAACTCATTATCAAGGTTAAAGAACCACTGGCAGCCGAGCGCGCCATGCTGCAAGCCGATCAGATTCTGTTTACCTATTTGCATCTGGCTTCCGACCCGGAGCAAGCCAATGAGCTGATCCAATCCGGCGCCACCTGCATCGCCTATGAAACCGTCACGGACAACGCCGGCAAACTGCCTCTGCTTATGCCAATGTCCGCCATTGCCGGTCGACTGGCCGTACAGGAAGCCGCCATCCATCTGGAAAAAACCCACGGCGGTATGGGCGTACTCTTGAGCGGTGCCCCCGGCGTGCAAGCCGAATCTGTGGTTATCATCGGGGGCGGCATCGTTGGCAGCAATGCCTGCCGGATTGCCTTGGGGCTGGGCGCACGTGTCACTATTCTCGACCGCTCCGAAAACCTCCTCGGCGAGCTCGATTCGCGGTTTGCCGGCAAAGTGAATTGTGCGCTGTCGACAACAGACAGCATTGCCGAGTATGTCAGCACTGCCGCCATGGTGGTCGGTGCCGTATTAGTACCCGGCGGCAAAGCCGATCATCTGATACCGGCCTCGCTGGTGAAGCAAATGCGGCCTGGCTCGGTCATCGCCGACGTGGCGATCGATCAGGGTGGCTGTTGTGAAAACTCCCGGCCCACCACGCACAGTGATCCAACCTTTATCGTCGATGATGTTATCCACTATTGTGTGGCTAACATCCCCGGTGCCGTGCCACGCACCGCATCAAAGTCGTTAAATAGCGCTACTGTGCCCTTCATCCGTGAATTGGCGAACAAAGGCGTCAAAGCGGCACTGCAGGAAAATGCCAACTTCCGTAATGGCCTGAATGTCTGTCAGGGCAACGTTACACAGAATGAAGTGGCTGATGATCTGGGCTTGCCCTGCGTGAACGCCAGCGAGGCGCTGGCTGCTCTCTAGGCTGCGGCTGCTCCAGACTGTGGTTAGTAACGCCTTTCGTGCCGATTAAGGCCATTCAGCGCAATCAGAAGCTATCGAATGCTTATTGAATGCATATCGAAAGGTTCTTTATCGACGCAACGCTATGCTATCATGCGCCCGTTTTCGGAGAGGTGGCCGAGTGGCTGAAGGCGCGCCCCTGCTAAGGGCGTATAGGAGAAATCCTATCGAGGGTTCGAATCCCTCCCTCTCCGCCAGTCCTAAAGCCCGGTTTTACCGGGCTTTTTTATGCCTGTCTTTAATGTAGACAGTGGCTGTGATTGCAGGCCTCAAGCCCATCTGGCCGCACCACAGTGCCCTGACGGGATAGGTGGTAGGTGGTAGGTTGGTGATAGGTAGGTGATAGGTAGGTGATAGGTAGGTGATAGGACAGGTTCGGCTTGTCACTCAGACGTGACTATCTCCGACTATCTTTGACTATCCCAGACCATCTCGACTGCCTCTTGACCGCCTCCCGTATCCACTACTATCGCACAGGAATCCCGCTCCACACCTTCTACTCCTTGATCCTCTCCATCCTCTCCATCCACTCCATCCACTCCATCCACTCCAGACTCAGCCATGCTGCGAATATCATGCAGCATTAATTGGACGTATCAGGATTAGCTAGCACGGACGTATAGCATTGCCGGCAAGGGTAACGCGGCAAGGTAGTGTGGCTATAAGAGAAGTGTCAGGAAAACTGTCTTTCCGAGACAGGGAGAATATGAGATAGGCAGAGAGGGGTGTTTACCCTGCTTGCCGAAAGCCCAGCATGCAAAGGTAGTCAGTCGAGCTGGCTAGAAAAAGCTCAACTTCAGTCATCACGCAGCAGGACTACTCAGCACTTTCCGGGTTTTTACTCCCGGAGTCTTCTCCGTCCGAACCAGTCCCGTCCTTTTCTTTCTGAATACGCTGATAGATTTCTTCACGATGGACTGCGACTTCCTTAGGCGCATTCACCCCGATTCTCACCTGGTTGCCTTTGACACCCAGAACGGTCACCGTGACTTCATCTCCTACCATCAACGTCTCGCCGATGCGGCGGGTCAGAATTAACATGGTCATCCTCCTTAAGTCATTCCTTTGTACATTCCATTGCCCTTTCAGCACGAAAGCCTGAAAGCTGCTTTCTCTACGGCTGCCAGGCTGCCACCTTTAGCGATTTCCCATGTTGGCTGCCTGGGTATCGTGTTGGTGGCCCGCGCACCGGCTGTCCCTGCAATCAGGGCAGCGACACTCCGATCATTGCCCTCAGTACAATTTATAGTATCCGCCTAAGCCAGCTCCATGCCAACTGTTAGCGTCAGGAATCGGTGAATTTCGAGGCTATCAAGCTTAATTACTGTTCGGAATGTAATCTGGATCACCCAACTCAAAAGCCGCATGCAGTGCACGCACCGCCAGTTCCAGGTATTTTTCCTCGATAACCACCGATATTTTGATCTCGGATGTCGTGATAATCTGGATGTTGATGCTCTCATCTGCCAGACATTTGAACATTTTCGCCGCGATACCCGCATGCGAACGCATACCGACGCCAACCAGAGAGACTTTGCAGATCTTTTTGTCCAGCACCGCTTCCCGGGCTTTCAATGAAGTGGCTACCTGCTCGAGTATTTTTTTGGCCTTCTCACTCTCGCCGCGTTTGACCGTAAAGGAAATATCATTAGAACCATCGGCGGCAGCATTTTGCACAATAACATCGACTTCGATGCCTGCTTCGCTAACCGGGCCTATGACTTTGTAGGCAATACCCGGGATATCAGGCACACCAGTAACAGTTAATTTTGCTTCGTCGCGTTCAAACGCAATACCTGCAATCGCCGGATCTTCCATATCTGATTCTTCCTCCAGACTAATCAGCGTGCCAGGTCCCTCTTCAAAACTGGAGAGTACCCGCAATGGCACTTTGTACTTGCCCGCAAATTCTACCGAGCGAATTTGTAAAACCTTGGCTCCCAGACTGGCCAGCTCCAACATCTCCTCACAGGTGATACTGGTAAGCAAGCGGGCATCGGGAACGACCCGTGGATCCGTTGTATAGACACCCTTCACATCGGTGTATATCTGGCACTCATCAGCCTCCAGAGCGGCGGCCAAAGCAACAGCTGTAGTATCGGAACCGCCACGCCCCAAAGTAGTGATATTGCCTTGCTCATCCACACCCTGAAAGCCAGCAACGACTACAACGTTGCCTTGCTCGAGTTGCGCATGAATGCGGGTGCCATCAATTTCCTTGATGCGCGCTTTCATGTGTGAGGTGTCGGTCAGGATGCGTACCTGACCACCAGTAAATGAATGAGCACCCATACCACGCGCTTCCAACGCCATGCACAACAATGCGATAGTGACTTGCTCGCCCGTAGACAACAGCACATCCATTTCACGTGGCGTTGGTTGCTCCATCATTTCCATGGCCATCGCAGTCAGACGATTGGTCTCACCACTCATTGCCGACACGACGACGACAATGTCATCGCCCCGCTCACGAAATTTGATAATCTTGTCAGCGACAGCCTGAATACGCTCTACGCTGCCGACTGAAGTGCCACCATATTTTTGAACTAATAATGCCATAAACGGTCCTTGTTAGAGCTTGCTCTCCAGCCAGGGTTTAACACTTGCCAGCGCCGCCGGCACTGCCGCTGCATCGCTGCCGCCAGCCATTGCCATATCGGGGCGTCCGCCGCCTTTACCACCCACTTGCTGGGCTACCATGTTGACCAACTCACCGGCTTTGACTCGTTCAGTAAGATCTTTGCTGACGCCTGCCACAAGTGAAACCTTGCCTTCATCAGCACTGGCCAGCACCACAATCGCGCTGCCCAGTTTGTTCTTGAGTTGATCAACAGTGTCACGCAGCGACTTGGCATTGAATCCATCGACCTGGCTAACCAACACATTGACACCATTGATCGCTTCAGCCTGGGCAGAGAGATCGTCTCCCGCATTCGCTGCCAACTTGCCTTTTAACTGCTGTAATTCTTTTTCCAGCGCACGATTACTAGCAGCCAATTGCTGCACTTTGTCTACCAGATCATCGCTGCTCGATTTCACAATCTCGCCGAGCTTCTTGAGTGTGCGTTCTTCATTGGCAATCAGCTGCAAAGCGCCCTTGCCTGTGACCGCTTCTATGCGCCGTACGCCAGCTGATATGCCGGTCTCGCTGATAATCTTGAATACGCCAATGTCACCAGTGCGACCAACGTGGCAGCCACCACAGAATTCAACGGAGTAATCACCGCCCATAGTCACGACGCGCACTTCCTCGCCATATTTTTCGCCAAAGAGTGCAACAGCGCCTTTTTCTCGCGCCGCATCAATCGGCATAACTTCTTTCGTCACAGCGGAGTTGGCAAGGATTTCGTCGTTTACAATCTCTTCGATCTGTTTAATTTCAGCCTCGGTGACTGGCGCCGTATGGGAAAAGTCAAAACGCAACCGGTCCGCATCAACCAACGAGCCTTTCTGGGCAACGTGTGAACCCAATACTTTGCGCAAGGCAGCGTGCATTAAATGCGTCGCTGAATGATTCAGGGTGATCGCTGCCCGGGCCCGCGCATCAACTTGTGCGTCGAGTTGATCACCTTTCTTGAGAGTGCCTTTGAGTACACGACCACGATGAATCATCACATCGTGCTGTTTCTGCGTGTCGGTCACTTCGAATTTCGCATCGGCTGATTCGAGATAACCATGATCACCAATCTGACCACCCGACTCTCCGTAGAACGGGCTGACATTAAGCACCAGTAGCGCCTCATCACCTTCAGACACCGAGTCTTGCGCCGTATTGTCGAGCGAATAGATGGCTTCGACAGAACCGCGGCCAGTCAGGTTGTCATAGCCAACAAAGTCAGTCTTCTGCTCCGGATCCAGGTCCAGCTTGTCGATTGCCGAAAACTGGCTGGCGGCACGCGCCTGGTCACGCTGCACCTTCATGGCTTTCTCAAAGCCTTCCATATCCAACTGCAAGTTATGCTCACGCGCCACATCAGCGGTCAGATCGACTGGGAAGCCATAGGTGTCATACAAGCGGAAAACTGTCTCACCGGGGATAGTATCGCCAGACAAATCCGCAATGGCCTTTTCAAGAATAGCCATTCCATTATCCAGTGTGCGAGCGAACTGTTTCTCTTCTTCCTGCAATATCTTTTCAACAAACTCCTGTTTCTCGATCAGCTCCGGATAAGCTTCTCCCATTACCTTGCCCAGCGAGGCAACCAGCTTGTAAAAGAAGATATCTTTAACGCCCAGTTGATAACCATGGCGTACGGCGCGGCGGATAATACGGCGCAGGACATAACCACGACCTTCATTGGAGGGTATGACGCCATCAACTATCAGGAAGCTACAGGAGCGGATATGGTCGGCAATAACGCGTAGCGACGTATTTTCCAGATCAGAATGGCCCGTTACTTTGGCCACATCTTTCAACAAAGCCTGAAACAGGTCGATTTCATAATTGCTGTGCACGTTCTGCAGTACTGCGGCCAAGCGCTCCAACCCTGCTCCGGTATCAACCGAAGGCTTGGGCAGCGGCTTCATTGAGCCATCAGCAGACTTTTCGTACTGCATAAAGACCAGATTCCAGATTTCGATATAGCGGTCGCCATCTTCATCCGGACTACCGGGCGGTCCACCCGGCACATCGGCACCGTGGTCATAAAAGATTTCTGAACAGGGTCCGCAAGGGCCGGTATCTCCCATGGCCCAGAAATTGTCTTTTTCACCCAGACGCGAGAAGCGGGTTGGATCGATCTTCATCTCGTCCAGCCAGATTGCGGCCGCTTCGTCGTCATCGTGAAAGACCGTGACCCACAATTTCTCCGCCGGCAGACCAAATTCCTCGGTCAGCACTTGCCAGGCAAATTGAATTGCCTCGCGCTTGGAATAATCACCAAATGAGAAATTACCCAGCATTTCGAAGAAGGTATGGTGCCGGGCCGTGTAGCCAACATTTTCCAGATCATTGTGCTTGCCGCCAGCGCGCACACAGCGCTGCGAGGAAGTCGCCCGATTGCTGGCTCGCTTCTCATCGCCCAGAAAGACATCCTTGAATTGCACCATACCGGCGTTGGTGAACAGCAATGTCGGGTCATTGCCGGGCACCAGCGAACTGCTGGCAACGATTTCATGGCCTCTGGCGGCAAAAAAATCGAGAAATTTCTGTCGTATTTCGGCGCTCTTCATAACGTATCTGGATCTCTTTGTGATCGGGTCGAAAGCTGCTGTTTTACCGGGGAATTGCCCCGTCATCAGCCTGTGTAAAAAAGCACCGGATTATAGCGTTTAATGCGGGTCAATTGCAGGTATTTAGTGTGACTAATCCTGACGATCGCTGTCTGCTGAAAGTAGCGTGGATTCGCTCGGCGACACAGTGATATCCAGGGCATGCTCGCGCGCTACTGCCAGCTTGCCGTTGCTGCTCAGCATAATGGCAATCGGGCGGGTTTGCGGGAAATAACTAAGGATGATGGTAATGATGATCAGGAATGGCACACACAGAAACATGCCCGGAATACCCCAGATATAGCCCCACAGGGCCAGATTCAGGAGGATGATCAGCGGACTGAGATTGAAACGCGACCCCATAAGGCGAGGTTCCAGAATATTGCCGACGCACACCTGCACGGCCCCGATGCCGATCAGCACCAGCAGAAACAGGGTGTACCCGTCAGATTGTGCCAGCGCGATCATAGCTGGAAAGATGGTTGCCACAATAGAGCCAACGGTTGGTATAAAGTTCAACAGGAATATCAACAGCCCCCAGACTCCGGCGAAATCCACATCGACAATACGTAAATAGGAATAACTGAGGATGCCAGTTAGCGCGCTGGTAAAGACCTTGATGCCGATGTATTTTTGAATATCGTCACGGATGCGCTGGATGATCTGATGAATATCGCGCTCCTGATTCTTATTGGCGACCAGCGCGGATATCTTGGCACTGAAATGCTTCTGCTCCAAAAACAGGAAGCCAATATAGATCAGAATCAGCCCGCCGTTAGCGAGGATGCCGGCAAACGAAGCGGCTACTGTGGTCGCATAACTCGGGATATCGATAAAGTCTGTCACCAGCTGCATGAAATTCTGGCCTTCGAATTGCGAGTAATCGACAAAAGGCAGGTTTTGCAGGCGTTCCGTCAGATTAGCCTGATACACGGGGGCAACGCGCTGCACTGCCGGCGCCCTGCCACTGAGAAAGTTAATCAAGGCGAAAATCAGGAAACAAAATGTGAGAACTGACGCTAGCAAACAAACCGGCATCGGTAAGGTGAAATCGCCAATCTTGAGTTGATGGAATGCACGCGCGAGCGTGTTGATCAAATACCAAAGAGCAGTTGCAATGACCAACGGCAGCAGCAACGCTTCCCCGACGATCAATAAATAGAAAACCAGAACAACCAGAATGGCGCTAGCGGTGTAGTTGAGAGTTTTCATTGCTGTTTGCTTGTGCCCGCGATGTCAGGTGATTGTCGAATGACTGCCTTTGCCTGCCGTTAACTGCCTTTTCATTTGGCGCTTGTTGCTGCCGTATCCCACTTGGTCTTCTTGCTTTTGCTTTGTACTGCGCAGATTCTGATATTGTCCGTATGCAGTCAGGAAAAAGGTCAGATGCATTGAGCTTGTTCAATGCCAATCCGGAACGCTGTTCGTACGAATTTTCTCAATAAAATCAACGCTTACGTAGATATACTTCCCGCCCAGCATTTGCGAAGACTATCACATTATCCTTGCGCCCCGTTCATTAGTCTATCGGCTGAGTCAATTGATCACTGATTCGTAACAGCTATCCAAGGCCGCTCATGACACTGCAACTGCAAGGATATTCCAATTTCGTCAAAATTGGCGAAGGTGGAATGGCACAAGTTTACAAGGGAATTCAGGATTCCCTGCAGCGACCTGTTGCTATCAAACTTCTACTCAACGACCTCAACGCTGACACCGATGCCAGACATCGCTTCGAGCGCGAGTCGTTCATCATCGCTCGCCTCAACCACGCCAATATCATTCATGTCATCGACAAGGGCATCAGCGAAGACGACATGCCCTACTTCGTCATGGAGTTCATCGAGGGCATCGATCTTGGCACTGCCAGCAAAACGCGCCAAATGGATCATGGCGAGAAGATTGAGATCGTCGTACAGGTACTCAAGGCGCTGTCCTACGCGCACAAGAATAATGTTATTCACCGTGACATCAAGCCCGACAACATCCTCATCGATGAGGAAGGCGCTATCAAGATTCTTGATTTCGGTATCGCCCAGTTCTATGAAGACCAAAAGCAAAAAATTGGCCGAACCTCGACCGGAACGGTTATGGGGACTTACAACTACATGTCCCCGGAGCAAAAAGAATCGTCTGACAACGTCACCGCGCAAAGCGATATCTACTCAGTTGGCGTGGTGATGTACAACCTGTTCACCGGGCATTTGCCGAACGGCCGCTTTCCTGAACCGGCGCAGCTCAACCCTGAAGTGAATAGCACACTGAATGAACTGATCCTGCAATGCCTGAATACAGACCCGGCGCAGCGTCCGGCCTCTGCGGAGGAACTCAAAACCCGACTCCTGGCAGCCGCACAGGGTGCTCACATCAATACGGAACTAAAGAAACGCGCGGAAAGCGGAATCACCAGCTTCAAATCCCGTTTCATGCTCCTGGATGTGCTGCGCGAAGATAAATACGGTGGCGTTTACCTGTATCAGCAAAAGCAGAAGGGCACGCTGCTTATCATCAAAAAGAAACTCGCGATGACCAGCGGTTACGAAGCCAGCAAGATGCTCGCCACATTGGCCCACCCCAGCATCGTCAGCACACTCGGCACTTTCAAGAATGACAAGTTCTTCATGCTTGTGCAGGAATACATGAGTGGCGGTACGCTGCATGACAAGCTGTCGTTTCAGCTAAACTGGCAGCAGACTCTGGAAATCGCCAGCCAGATTTGCGAAGCCATGGTATTCGCCCATCGCAATCGCATTATCCATGGCCATTTGCGTCCGACCAACATCCTGTTTACCAACGACGGCAAGGTCAAAGTCACTGACTTCTATCTGCAGGATGATACCTCCAATGTGGAAATGGCCCGTTACTACTCTCTGGCCGATGAAAAGCGCTCCTTCTCCTCTGACATTTATTCGGTCGGTGTAATCTTGTATCAGCTCTTTACCGGCGCTTTGCCGCGCCACCGTGAGCAGACCGGTTTTGTCCTGCGCAAAGACTTTGCCAAGATGCCTCTGGATATTCAAGACTTGATCACTAACATGCTTTCTACGCTGCCAGAGAAGCGCGATGAGCAAAGTCTGGAGCGTGCTCTTGAGATATTCCAGACTCACCTTGAGCGCAAACAGCCTCAGACGTTTACTGCCAAACCCCTTCGTGATAAAACCCGTCCACCCGCTATTCCGTCGACGGTTCAGCCACAATCGACAGGTTATGATCCGTCAGTGATGGCGGCCGCGGGAAACCGCCCGCAGAAAGGCCGGTTGAATATTTTGTTTGCTGTGTTGATACTCGTCTTTGCACAGTACCTTTTCATGTTTGACGGGCAAGAGAAAATCAGCCAGAGCTATTCGGTTCTGGTCGATGAATTCCAGGGGTTGTTTGGGAAAACCGATGTCAGAGGATCTAACCAAGGTGAGAATAGCCGGCTGTACTGACACAGGTACCCGTCGCCAGCATAACGAAGACCATATTGGCTACAATCAGGAACTTGGAATCGCGGTATTGGCCGATGGGATGGGTGGTCACCAATCCGGCGAGATTGCCTCCCATATGGCGGTTGAATCTGTCCTGGAAAAGCTGGGAGTACTGGCCAAACGCGAAAATTCCAGATCGATAACTGGTTCTCAGTTATTGGAGTTCGTGTCAAATACAATTTCCCACAGTAACAATATTATTTTTCAGGCTTCTGAGACGACAGAAGAGCACAGAGGCATGGGGACCACGGTTGTTGCTGCCATTATCGAGGGTAATCGTATGGTGGCTGGCCATGTCGGTGACTCTCGCTTGTATCTGTTCCGGGACTCTGCGCTGCAGCGCGTAACCAAAGACCACAGCCTGGCTCAAGACCTGATCGATAAAGGGTTTTACAGCGAAGAAGAAGCCAAGACAGCCAGTGTTGGTCACATCGTGACCCGGGCCCTTGGCACCAAGGCACAAGTTGAAGTCGACATAGTAGAAAAGGAATTAATGGACGGCGACGTTCTGTTGCTCTGCTCTGACGGGCTTTCGGATATGGTCGCTGACTGGTTGATTCAGGAAGTTCTCGTTGAAGCCAACTGTGAACTGGAGGGCACTGCCCAACATCTTGTTGATCTGGCCAATCGCAACGGTGGTAAAGACAATATTTCTGTCATCCTGATTCAAGTCAGCATGACCGAACAGGACAAGTAGCATGAGAAACGAGGCGCATATGCCGGGAAAACTGGAATACAGCTTCAATGCCAGCAAACTTGGCGAGTTCACTCTCGACAAGGAAGTCATGACTATCGGGCGCAAAGATGACAACGATATTTGCATCGAGAATCTGGCAGTCAGTGGTCATCACGCCAAGCTACTGACGATTTTTGAAGACTCGTTTTTAGAAGATCTGGACAGCACCAATGGCACTTACGTTAATGGCCAGCCTATTAACAAGCACCCGCTGAAGAATGGCGATGTCATCACCATTGGCAAACACGAGCTACGCTATATCAACGATTCGGCCCGCGTCGGTCAGGAAGCTGAAAAGACTGTTCTCATTCGTCGCAAAGCCGAGCCTGCCCAGAGCGTAGCGAACCCTGACATTCATGCTATCGACTTTGAGCCAGAAGCCGGACACAGCAAACTCGACACCGCCAAACTGCAAATCCTTAACGGCTCGGGTGCCGGTAAAGAACTCCCACTGGTCAAATCCTCGGTCAAACTGGGCAAGTCCGGTGCCGAACTGGTTCAAATCAACAAGCGCCCCGATGGCCACTTTATTGTCAATCTCGACAACAGCATGGGTGCCACCAAGACTCGCGTTAACGGCCAGGAAATCGGTGCTCGCGCGATCAAGCTTGAAAATCATGATGTGATCGAGATTAACCGCCTGAAGATTGAATACTATCTGAGCAGCTGACCTGACTTGCCAGATAGCGAGTTAGCTTACCATTTCAATACCACTAACCGTCGCCCACCGAACACACTTATTCGCCGCCAGAAAATCTGCCCCGCTCTGCCCGGCTTACTGGCTTCAGAATCTGCTCTTCAACCAGATCATACAAATCACCCAAATGGCCACGGCGGCTCGGGCCTGGCTCGCTATCTGACGTGGCCACAATCACCATAGCAAATTCTTCCACCACAAAGATCAATTGCCCGCCATAACCCCAGGCAACAGGTACTTGCAAGCCAGCCAGATCACGCAGCCACCAGCCATAGCCATAGAAGCGCCCTTGCCCGCGCGGTGAACGCGCGTGCGGCTGGTGCGACACATCCACCCAGGCCTCAGGAATGATTTGCTGCTGACCGACGCGGCCGTTATTCAGATACATCTCGCCAAACGCCAACATCTGTTGTGGCGTCCATTCCATGTCGTTACCACCAAAGTAGATGCCTTGCGGATCCTGCGACCAATAGGACATGGAGAAACCCAGAGGCTGAGTAAGCGCCTGTTGGGCAAAATCCCTCGTGCTCATGCCAGTAGCACGGGTAATGATGGCTGACAGCAGATGCGTGCTGCCAGTGCTGTAGAGCATGCGCGTGCCGGGTTCGGCAACTAACGGTTGCTCGATGGCAAACTCGATCCAGTTGTTACTCAAGACCCAACGCCCGTAGTTACGATTGCTGGTCGTCTCCAGTCCGGATTGCATGGTGAGCAGATTCTCGACCGTAATACCCGTTTTATCGGCATTGCGTTCAGGGGAGATGTATTCCGGAAAGAAAGTCGCGATGGGTACGTCAACCGATTCGATATAACCCTGATCGATGGCCAGACCAACCAGCGCCGAAATAACACTCTTGGATGCTGACTTCATGTTCGCCGGACGGCGTGGGTTAGTGTCGCCGAAGTACTCTTCAAACAGCACTTCACCGTGCTGGCTGATTAGCAGGCTTTGCAGTCGTGGGAGTGCTTGTGCGGCGCGCTGGGCGGCACTGAAGTCAGTCAGGCTGGCAGTCGGCACCTGACGCTCTCGCTCTTGTTCTTGACCCAGCGCCTTAGCAGTAACGCCCAAGGATGCTGCAAACACCAGCATCCATAACAGGGTCAGTAATGCTCCCTGCTTGGGAGCCTGTTTAAGCACCGGGTATTGAGCTGCTGCCTGGGTAATTCTTGCTGGGGCCAATACTGCTTTGTTGAAATGCACGCTGTTGGTCTCGAGTTCGATGTGTTTTTTATTGTTACGCAACATACGCACCAGTAGATTGACCGAGGTTGCAGCTGATACTGCAGCCAGTGCACTACTAGAGCGTATTAAACGCCTCGGTCACGATTCCCGGGGTCAGTATTTGCGGCAGTAAGCTCGGCTGCGCATCGGGGTCACCCGGATACAGAATATAGAGTGGCACTGAGGGCCGATTGAACTGATTCAGCACCGCGGTAATCTCCGGGTCCTCGTTGGTCCAGTCCCCCTTCATGTAAGTAATGTCATTGTCTCGCAGTGCAGTTCGCACTCGCTCAGTACCCAGTGTTGTCTGCTCGTTCGCCAGACAGGTAATACACCAGGCCGCGGTCATATTGACAAACACCGGGCGCCCCTCGGCACGCAACTCGGCAACCCGGGCACTGCTGAATGGCTCGAAGTCGGCACTGGCATCAGCACCATCGCCACTCCCGGCTACCGCATTACCCGTCATGACCGTTTGCATGAACGGTGACTGGGTCAACAAGATCGCCAGTAACAACACCGCCGCTGCAGTGCCATAACTGAAACTGCGCAGAACCAGGCCCATGTTAAAGCGGCGTTGATACATCCAGGCGGCGAATGCCATCAGCATACAAACACCCAATGTCAGCGTCATGCCCATGATGCCGACCTGATTGCCAAGCACCCACAGGAAGAACAAGGCCGAGGCGTACAGCGGGAAGGCCATCACTTGCTTGAAGGTCACCATCCAGGCGCCGGGCTTGGGCAGGAACTTGCCCAGGCCAGGCACGAAGGACAACGCCAATATCGGCAACGCCATACCCAGACCCAACGCAACGAAGACCAGCATGGACACCAGCCAGGACTGGGTCAGCGCGTAACCGATTGCCGGCCCCATGAATGGCGCCGTGCAGGGTGTGGCCACGATAGTCGCGAGCACACCGGTAAAATAGGAACCCTTGTAGCCTTCCTTGGTTGTTAAATTGCCACCGGCACCCATGAGCGACGTGCCGATTTCAAATACACCAGACAGGCTTAACCCCATCAGGAAAAACAGATAGACAATAAACGCCAGGAACCAGGGTTGCTGAAACTGGAATGCCCAGCCCACTGCTTCCCCGCCTGCGCGCAAGGCGACCAGTATTGAGGCCAGCACGACAAAAGCACTAACAACACCAGCGGTATACACCAGACCATCCATGCGCTGCTTGCTGGCCGCCAGGCCCGAGTTTTTCGTGAAACTGAGTGCCTTCAATGACAGCACCGGGAAAACACAAGGCATCAAATTAAGAATAATGCCGCCGAGAAACGCAAACAACAGCGATACCATAAGTGTGCCACCCGGCGCCGAGCCTTCATTGACAGCAGGCGCCAAAGGCATAATCGTCGTTGAGTTGGCATTCGTTGCAGGATTGACGAAATCATAGGCCGAGCGATTGCCGGACTCGTCTTCCAATACCAGCACACCATAGACTGAAGACAAGTCTTCGAGCATGCGGCGCGGTTGCTGATGCGTAATCTGCAACAGTGAAGGCTGAATACTGACATCGCGCAGCGGACCGGGTTTGATCACACGGCGCTGTTCGGGGAAAAAATACGCATCAGTGAAATCAGCAAAAACCGGATCGGCTGATTCAAAACCAAGGCTGACGCGTTCACCTGCTACCGCAATCAATGACTGAATATTATGTTCGGTCTCGGGCATCTGACTGCGAGACTCAGCAAACAGAGACTGGTTCGCGGCATCGAGTTCAGCCACATCGGCAACTGGCAGAGTAATACTCAAGCGCTGCTCACCGGGAATACAAATCTGATCGCAAACGTTCCAGTAGGCCAGCGTACTCAGCGTCACGCTATCTTCACTGTAATCGGCCGGAATCGTTACTGGTACGAGGTGAGTCACTACTTTCTCATAGCCAAAATTAACCAGATCGGTTTCGTAAAACGGTAGCCAATGTGGCGCAGGAAATTGCAGCTCGCCTATCTGCGTACCTTCTGGTGCTTGCCACTCATTGACGCTGGTTGGCTCACCGCTGTCGCCGCCCATTTTCCAATACGTATGCCAGTGCTCTGCCGGATCGAGGCGCAAGCCCAGCCACGTTGTCTCACCGGGAACTATGCTGGTGGTCTCGGCAAGCAGTTCGACTTCGATGCTGTTGTCCCAGGCTACATTGCTCGCTTGCGGCTGGATGTCGTAACCGTGCCAGTTGCCATCGTCATCGATAAACGACAGCAGACCGTTCAGCTCGGCCACGCCATCGTAGCGGCGATGTTGTTCAGTACTGATCTGCAGTCGATCGCCATCAATCATGACATCCCGATAAGGGGCATAAGTCATCACACGGCTTTGGGTCGGGAAAAACCAGGCTTCATCGATAGCGGCGAATTGGGCCTCGCTGCCCTGCACCATGACATTGATCTTGCCGTCGTGATCATTGAACTCGGCGACCAGATCATGTTCATCAATGGGCAAAGGTGTACGGGCGCGGGTTTCGGCAAACAGTGGCTGCCATTGCGGGTCGATTGAGAGCTTGTCTCCCACTGGCAATGACAAGGCAAATTGTGCCTCACCAGGAATACAGATCTCTTCACAAACCTGCCAGGCAATCGTGGTACTCAGGTTCAGTTGTTCCTGATCAAAATCCGCTGGTACGGTCACCGGGAATGGCAGCAAGACTTCGCGCTCATAGGTAAACGTGACCAGCGAACTGCCCAGAAACGGTGTCCATTCCGGAATCGGCCAGACGATGTCGCCGACAGTCACGCCTTCCGGCAGTGTCCAGTCACGGGTCTCAGTGGCTTCCCCACTATCGCCACCAAATTTCCAATAGGTATGCCAGTGCTCAATAGGGTCGAGCCTGATTGCCAGCCACGTGGTCTCCCCCGGCACGACATTGCGGGTTTCAGAGACTAATTCGACCTGAATTTGATCGGTTTCATGCAGTTGCGCTGACGCCAGTGCTGGCAGAAGCAAAACAAGCAAATACAGGCTGTTACGTAAAAAGGCTGACATTAATAAGATTCCCGGAGTATCCCCTTATTTTACCTGTCTCAGCGGGGGTTTAGAGACGTAAAACCGTACCAATCATCGCGTTTTCACCGGTAACTGTCGGCCTGACTCACTCTAACTGCAGGTTTGACGGCTGCCAGCGCTTTCGCGGTGTTGCGGATTCTTGCCTACTAGACCTGAATTTAGCGGAATTCGTGCATGACGGAAGCGACAAATTGTCACAGCTACTCCCAGCCGAGAATGTGCTCGACCATCAATTGCAATGTGACCCGACCGCGAAATTCATTGATATCCAGCCGGTAGGCAAGCTGAATCCGCTGTGCGGTCTGCGGCGGCCAGTCTTCGGCATCGACAAAAAAAGCGATTGCATCCAGTGCAAGCTGTGGTGAATCTGGTGGGCTGAGAACCATTTTCAAATGCTTTTCGCCGACCGTGCGCTGATTCACCAGCAAGAAGTGACCATCGAAAATCGGCTCCGGAAAAGCCTGCCCCCAGGGTCCGGCCGCTTGTAAAAGCTGCGCGGTTTCCAGTGACAGTTCACTGGCCGCGATTTCACCGTCGCTGAGAATCAAAGCCTGTAGTTGATCGGCCTGTAATTGCCGCGCCGCGACTTCAGCAAACGCTGCTGAAAAATCGTCGAAGCGGTCACTGTCCAGACTCAACCCCGCCGCCATGGCATGGCCACCAAACTTGCGAATCAAGCCGGGGTTCTCGGTCGCAACCGTATCCAGCGCATCGCGAATATGGAATCCGGGGATCGAACGGGCCGACCCCTTCAATTCGATGCCGGGCATTGAAAGATCGGCATTGTCAGTGTTGGCATCCTCACTCACGGCGGCAAAGGCAATGACGGGACGGTGGAATTTCTCTTTGATGCGGGAAGCCAGAATACCGACCACACCCTGATGCCAACGAGCATCGAACAAACTCAGCGCGGCTGGCATGGTTTGCTCATCCAGTTGCAATTCACCAAGCGCGGCAAAAGCCTGCTCGCGCATATCCGCTTCAATCTGTTTGCGGTCCTGATTCATGCCATCCAATTGCAGTGCCAATTGATAGGCCTCTCCGGGCAATTGGGATAGCAGACATTCAATACCTGTGGACATGTCATCCAGACGGCCGGCTGCGTTCAGCCGTGGGCCAATAGCGAACCCCATATCCGACGCCGACAAGGTCGCAGCTTCGCGCTTGGCAACCTGAAGCAATGCATTAATACCCGGCCGGGTCCGCCCGGCCCGGATTCGTTTCAGACCTTCATCAACCAGAATTCGGTTATTGCGGTCCAGCGCAACGACATCAGCTACCGTGCCCAGTGCCACCAGATCCAGCAGGTCGGCCAGACGCGGCTCGACAATTTGCCGTTGTTCGAACCAACCTTGCTCCCGCAGATGACTGCGCAGTGCCATCATGACGTAAAAAATTACGCCAACGCCGGCAATACTCTTACTGGCAAAATTACATTCTGGTTGATTGGGATTGATGATGGCTTCGGCCGGCGGTAATTCACGCCCGGCAAGGTGATGATCCGTAACCAACACTTTCATGCCCGCCGCTTGCGCGGCCTGCACGCCATCAATGCTGGAGATACCGTTGTCGACGGTAATAAGTAACGCCGGATCGTAGCCACGAGCCAACTCTACAATTTCCGGCGTCAAACCATAGCCGTATTCAAAACGGTTCGGAACGATGTAATTAACCCGGGAAGCGCCAAATTGCCGCAGAGCTGTCAGGGTCAACGCACAGCTGGTCGCCCCGTCGGCGTCAAAGTCACCAACAACCAGAATCGAGCCATCCTGTTGCAGGCAATCATAAAGCAGCGCGATGGCTTCGGGCATGCCCCGCAGCGTGTCCGGGGGGAGCAAATTGGCAAGGCCGAGGTCGAGTTCTTCGGGGGAAGTCAGATTGCGTTGCCGATAGATGCGTGCCAACAGAGGCGGCACGCTATCGGGCAGCGTTAAATTGGAATTACTTGTGCGTCGTTGAACCTGTACGGACATCGCCACTCAGAGTTGTTCTTGCATGTAGGCTGTCACCGCCGACAGATCGTCTGGCAAAACTGTGACGCGCTCTTCCCTCTCCATCAGGTCAGACAGATGCGCTGGTAACGCTGGAGAATCCAGGCCCGCCGCTGTAATCGCAGCGCTGAATTTGGCTGGATGGGCGGTGGCCAGCACGACTTTGGGGTTGGCACTGTCAGCAAGACATTCGCGTGCGGCTTTGACACCAACAGCTGTGTGCGGGTCAAGCAATTGTCCGGTAGCGGCAAATACTTCGGCGATCACCTGACAGGTAGTCTCATCATCCACGCTGGCGCTGTCGAATTCGGCCCGGATGCGCCGATACTGTTCATCGCTTACGCTGAGCGTCTCACTGCCAAAGCGATTCATAAATTCTCCCAGTTGCCGCGCATCCCTGTTAAACAACTCAAACAGATAACGTTCGAAATTACTGGAGACCAGTATATCCATGCTGGGTGAGAACGTCGGACTCAACTCAGACACTGCATATTCATTGTGAGCGATGAACCGGTGCAGGATATCGTTCTTGTTCGTGGCGACGACCAGGCGATCAATTGGCAGCCCCATGTGCTTGGCCAGATACCCCGCGTAGATATCGCCAAAATTGCCAGTCGGCACCGAAAAGGAAACTTTGCTTTCCAGTGCGCCAAGCCGCAAAGATGCCCAGACATAGTAAACAATCTGCATCATGATGCGCGCCCAGTTGATGGAATTCACTGCCACCAATTGTCGACCTTCTGGCAAAAAAGATTGATCAGCGAACGCCGCTTTCACCAAACGCTGGCAGTCATCGAAATTACCTTCGATAGCCAGGTTAAAGACATTGTCGCCGGGAACGGTAGTCATCTGGCGGCGTTGGACTTCCGAGACGCGCTGATGCGGATGCAGTATAAAAATGTCAACATGATCAGAATGGCGACAACCTTCAAGTGCGGCTGAGCCGGTATCCCCTGAGGTCGCCCCCATGATCACGACGCGTTGTTTGCGTCGCTCAAGCACATAGTCGAGCAACCTGCCCAAAACTTGCAGAGCGAAATCCTTGAATGCCAGAGTCGGACCGTGGAACAACTCTAACAGGTATTCACGCTCGCCAATCTCTGTCAGCGGCGCTATATCCGGATGTGCGAAGTCAGCGTAACTTTCATCGAGAATCTTTTTCAGCTCATTGCTGGGAATTGCACCATCCACAAATGGCTCGATGATCTCCAGAGCCAATTCCGTATAGCTGAGGGACTGCCACTTCTGCAGATGCCCTACTGTGAATTTCGGCAAGTCTTTTGGAACAAAAAGTCCACCATCCGGCGCCAATCCAGTGAGCAAGACTTGTTCAAAATTCTGTTCCGGGCAACCGCCGCGTGTGCTGATGTATTCCACTAGTTACTTCCCACTATCTAACAGTCAGATTTTCTGACCGTGAAATGGCTCCAATCGAATTCGCATGATTGAACCGGTTACGTCACTGAGTGACTCCAATGCAGCGATGGCCTTGTTCATCTGTGCCTCAATAGCCAGATGCGTCAATATCACAATGGGCACGCTCTCACTTTCTGCTTCTTTCTGGATTACCGCATCGATACCGATACCGTGATCCTGCAATACATTGGATATCTTCGCCATGACACCCACTTTATCCGCAGCCAGAATTCGTAGATAGTATTCCGACTCTATCGCATCAATATTCATCACTTGCAGATTGTCATCCAGCTCACGATAGCCAAGCCCCGGATAAACCGGCTTGGTCGCACCCGCCATTTGATGACGAGCCAGATCAATAATATCTGCCACTACAGCGGAGGCTGTGGCCTCAGCGCCTGCCCCTGGACCGTTGTAAAGCGTTGAGCCGACTGCATCGCCATAGACCATGACCGCGTTACCAACGCCGTTAATCTTGGCCAATAAACGCGATTTGCTGACCAGGGTTGGGTGCACACGCATTTCAATACCCGCATCAGTGCGACGCGCGATGCCCAGATGCTTGATGACATAGCCAAGCTCTTTGGCATAGCTGATATCTTCCGGCGTGATCTTGCTGATCCCTTCGGTATAGGTGCTGCTAAACCGCAGTGGCATACCAAAGGCGATGGACCCCATGATGGTGAGTTTGTGCGCGGCGTCGATGCCTTCCACATCAAAGGTCGGATCGGCCTCGGCGTAACCCATTTCCTGTGCTTGCTGCAGTACGTCGGCAAATTGGCGTTTGTGGGCCGACATTTCGCTGAGTATAAAATTGCCCGTACCATTGATGATCCCGGCCAGCCAATCGATCTTGTTACCAGCCAGACCTTCACGGAGCGCCTTGATCACTGGAATACCACCAGCCACGCTACTCTCATAAGCCAGCGACACATTATTCTCGTCAGCTACGGCAAACAGCTCATTGCCATGCTCAGCAATCAGCGCCTTGTTGGCGGTGACTACATGCTTGCCGTTGGCCAGAGCTTGCTTGACCACTTCAAATGCCGGGTCGAAGCCACCAATGGTCTCCACAATCAAGTCGACTTCCGGGTCCTTGACTACCGCAAACGGGTCTGTGCCCGAACGCGCCACACCAGCCACTTTGGCAGGATCGAGGGTCCGCGTGGCGACATTCACCACTTCGATTGGCATGCCCACGCGCCGGGCAATAAGTTGCTGATTGGAAGTAAGCAGATTAAGCGTCCCGCCACCCACAGTGCCGAGACCACAAATCCCTACCCGTAATACTTCTGGTTTTGGAGAATTCAAGTGATCGCCTTTCATTACATGCTGATTCGAAGCTGCGAATTATACTGGATTGACTTCATAAGCCCAGCGCTGACCATGCTTATTCGCAGCTCGGTTCAGTTCGGGATACTTGCGGGAATTGCCAGCAGCGCTGGCATCGATCTGGAGGTGCACTGCCAGCTTTCAGGCGTGGCAGTGCAGTTTTGAATTGGCCTGGGTGAAAGCTTAGTTCAGACCCAGCATTGACGCCAAAGTCGCGGCATCCAGATAGCCAGGTATTACCCTGCCGTCGTTGAAGACGATTGCCGGGGTACCGCTAATGCCCAGCTCATTACCCAGAGCATAATGCTTGAGTACTGGCGTATCGCACTCACGCGACGGAATGTTCTGGCCGCGCTTGGCCTGGGTCATGCGTTGCTGCCGGTCCTCCGAGCACCAGACCGAGATCATCTTGTCAAACGAACCGGCATTCTCACCACCACGCGGGTAAGCCAGATAACGAATACGCACGCCCATTTCACTCAGTTGTTCTGAGTCGCCGTGCAATTTGCGGCAGTAGGTGCAATCGACATCAGTGAAAACAGTAATTTCTGCACGCTGCTCACCTTCCGGTTCAAAAATGATCATCTCGCTCTCATCCAGAGCGGCAATCTTTTCCAGCGTCTGCACCTGGCGGGTGGATGCGGTTAGATTCACCAGACCTTCCTGAGTGGTTTGATACATGTCGCCGGCAAACAGGTAATCGCCGGATGCATCGCTGTACAGTAACTCACCGGTGCTGAGCTCAACTTCGTAAATCTCGGGCAGCGGTGTGTCCTTGATGCTCACGACTTGTAGTTGACCACCAGACGCTGTCTCTAATGACTGAATCATCTTGCGCATTAAAGCCACAGGCACGTTTGCCGCCTGTGCGCGTTCCTCGACGCTTTCCTGTGCCACAACCTGAACACAGGCAGCCACAGCCAGCACAGCTACAGTCAGCCAAGCCGTGAGATGCTTGCCGGATCGCTTCAATGTCATTTCAACTACCTCTGATTACGAGTTTTGAATGAGAATTTCTATCTAGAGTTCTGCCAGGCAGTGCAAAGGCTTAAAAAGTAAACCTGCCAATATCGTGGCTTGCGTCAGCCGCCGATACCGTCCATGTTCAGTACTTTGCGCGTTGCTTGCCTCAATTATAGACCGGAAAGTTGGCCTGTTTATTCAATGTTGCCACTTTCTTGCTCCAGAAACAAAAACGAGAGGCTTACTTGCGTAGCCTCTCGTCCTGTTTGGCGTCATTTTGCTGACTATTTTTACTGCTAACGGCTAAGCGCTAGCTGCTCCCTGCAGATCAATACTGCCGGGACAATCTGCCTTAATTGGCAGTTGGCTTCTTGTCCAGCTTCTCGGTGATGCGAGCCGCACGACCAGTCAGTTCACGCAAGTAGTACAGCTTGGCCTGACGAACATCGCCGCGACGCTTGAGCTGAACGCTGTCTACCTGAGGGCTGTAGGCCTGGAAAGTACGTTCAACGCCGACACCGTGAGAGATCTTACGCACAGTGAATGAGGAATTCAGGCCGCGATTGCGACGGCCAATAACAACACCCTCGAAAGCCTGCAAACGCTCACGATCGCCTTCTTTGATCTTGACCTGAACAACGACAGTGTCGCCTGGGCCAAATTCTGGCAGTTCTTTTTGCATTTGTGCATTTTCGATCTGCTCGATAATTTTGTTCTTGCTCATTTTCCTACTCCTGAAAATCGGTTCTGGCGATTTCAGTCGCCTCTGCCCTGCTGTAATTCATGGTCAGCTTTAAATTCCGCCAGCAATTGTTGCTGCTCTTCGCTTAAAGCCTCTTCCTGCAATAAATCCGGTCGTTTCAACCAGGTTGCGCCAAGACTCTGCTTGCTGCGCCACCTCTTGATTGCCTGATGATCCCCACTAAGAAGTACATCCGGCACTTTCTGGCCCGCTACTGATTCCGGCCTGGTGTATTCCGGGCAATGCAGCAAGCCATCACTAAAACTGTCTTCTCGCGCCGAACCCGCATCGCCCAATGCCCCGGGCTGTAAACGGATCAAGCCGTCGATCAAGGCCATGGCCGCAAGTTCGCCACCACTAATGACGAAATCCCCCAGCGACAATTCCATGTCGATCTCGCTGGCAATCACCCGGTTATCGATACCCTGATACCGGCCACAAACCAGAACAAGTCCTGGCCGCTGCGCCAACTCTTCCAGTAACGCCTGTGTTACTGGCTTACCCTGTGGCGAGAGGTAGACCGTAGTCATCGCACTCGCTTCTTTTCTTACATTGCCGGCCGGGTCGGCCAAATTCTGTTGCGTTGGTTTAGCAGACTCAGTCTTTAAATCTGCATCTGCCTGTGCAATTCCGCTGCGTGCTGCATTAATGGCAGCAACCAACGGCTCGGTCTTCATCAGCATGCCAGGACCACCGCCATAAGGCTTGTCGTCCACGGTGCGATGCCGGTCCGTCGTGTAGTCACGCGGGTTCCAGCACTGCAGGTCTACCAGTCCTTGTTTGACGGCTCTGCTGCTGATGCCGTAATTACTGATGGCATCAAACATTTCCGGAAACAGGGTGACTACTGCAAAGCGCATTGGATCCCCATGCTTCTCAGTCGTGGAAGCTTGTTCAGGACGGCCCGCTCAGGACAGTCAATTCAGGACAAATAGTCCGCTTCCCAAGCAACTGTAATTTGCTTGCTATCCAAATCTACTTTCAGGACCACCCGCTCCTTCAAGAAGGGAATCAGTCGTTCCTGATCGTCGATACTGTTCTGGTTCGGGACCACGACAATGACGTCATTGGCACCGGTTTCCAGCAATTCTTTCACCTCTCCAAAGCATTCGCCGCGAGGATTCACTACTTGCAAGCCCTGCAGCTGAAACCAGTAGTATTCACCTTCTGGTAGAGTCGGCAGCTCTGCGCTGTTGATGGCCAATTCCACACCAGTAAGCTGGCGAGCGGTTTCCGGATCATCATAGCCCTTGAAGTGCGCTATTAATCCGTTGCCTTGCAGTTTGTGGTCATCCATTTCCAAAGCCAGACTCTGGCTTTTCAGCCCCTTGCTGGCACCCTGAAAATGTCGGTAGTTAGCTACGTTGGTTTCCGGGCTGGTGAAGGAAATCAGTCTCACCCAGCCTTTGATACCATGGGTTTTGCCAATCTTCGCCAACACAAGTGTAGAGTCGGCACTGCCAGTGACTGCACTCATGTCGTCGCTCATTGGCAACCCGTCAGGGCCGTTATCAGGCCTCAGTGCTAGGCGCTGCGACGGCTACTTTAGCCAGCTTGGAAACGCGTGGGCTCAGTTGAGCACCCTGGGTGCGCCAGTAATCCATGCGGTCCAGATCAAGACGCAAACGCTCTTCCTGACCTTTTGCCATTGGATTAAAAAAACCGATACGCTCAATAAAGCGGCCATCACGGGCTGTGCGGCTATCCGCAACAGTGATGTGGTAAAACGGCTTCTTCTTGGCGCCACCACGAGACAATCGAATCGTGACCATAAATATTTCCTGTCAAAAAACTCTAGTATTTACACGGGCTTAGGTGCAGTAGGCACGGCTTTTAAGGGGGCCCGGGTAAAAAGGCGGGTATTCTATGTCAAATGAGCCAGCATTGGAAGCGTAGAAAGCCCAGATTTCCAGCCTTCGCGCAATTATTCCGACTCTGTAAAAATTCGTTAAAAACGAGGGAATTTGCCACCGCCGGGGAATCCTCCCCCGCCTGGGCCGCCTTGCATGCCACCCAGACCGCGCATCATGTTGGCCATGTTGCCACCCTTCATCTTCTTCATCACCTTCTGCATCTGTTTGTGTTGCTTCAGCAGTCGGTTGAGATCCTGAATCTGGGTGCCGGAACCCTGTGTGATGCGGCGCTTGCGCGAACCATTGAGCACGTCAGGGTTGACGCGCTCACGCATGGTCATGGAATTGATAATGGCTTCCATACGGCGGAACTGAGACTCATCCACCATACTGGCTGCGCCAGGTGGTAATGCGCCCATACCAGGCATTTTGTCCATTATGCTGCTGACGCCGCCCATGTTTTTCATCTGCTGCAACTGTTCCTTGAAGTCTTCCAGATCGAAACCCTTGCCCTTCTTGATCTTCTTGGCCAGACGCTCGGCTTGTTGCTTGTCGACTTTTTTCTCGGCTTCCTCGATCAGAGAGAGCACGTCACCCATGCCGAGTATCCGCGAGGCAATTCGCTCGGGATAAAATGGCTCGAGGGCATCGGGCTTCTCGCCCATACCGATAAACTTGATCGGCTTGCCAGTAATGTGGCGCACCGACAGCGCCGCACCACCGCGGGCGTCGCCGTCCGCTTTGGTCAGTACAACACCGGTCAATGGCAAGGCATCATTGAATGCCTTTGCCGTATTGGCCGCATCCTGACCGGTCATGGCATCGACAACGAACAGGGTTTCCACCGGATTCAATTGCTGATGCAGCGCGCGAATCTCATCCATCATTTGCTGATCGATGGCCAAACGACCCGCGGTATCCACTAGCAGAACGTCAACGAACTGACGTTTTGCTTCCTTGACTGCGGCAGCGGCAATGGCTGTAGGCGACTGGCTGGCGTCACTGGCAAAGAACTGCACATCGATTTCACTGGCCAAAGTCTGCAATTGCTGGATGGCTGCTGGACGATAGACGTCGGCACTGACCACCATGACTTTCTTTTTCTGGGAAGTCTTCAGCCAATTGGCGAGCTTGCCCACGGTTGTTGTCTTACCCGCGCCCTGCAAACCGGCCATGAGGATAATCGCTGGCGGGACCGCCTTAAGGTCCAGCTCGGCATTGGATTTGCCCATGACCGCTTCGAGTTCGGCCTGCACGATCTTGATAAAAGCCTGGCCGGGGCTGAGGCTCTTGGACACTTCCTGACCAACCGCACGCGTGCTGACCCGATCAATAAAATCCTTGACCACTGGCAAAGCGACGTCCGCTTCCAGCAAGGCACGGCGTACCTCCCGCAGCGCTTCGGAGATATTGTTCTCAGTAAGAGTGGCTTTGCCGGTTAATTTCCGGAAGGTACCTGACAGTCGATCTGTTAAATTATCAAACACGATTTACAACTCAATTTGCTGGGGGATATCTGACATCCCGGACTTGGTGCGAGTGGAACAGGGCATTATAGCGGCTACCAGCCCCCTTAAAAAAGGACTTCAACCACCCAGCCGGTTGTGCGACACTTTCCCGATACCCAACCTAGTCATACTTACACATGCAAGTTACCGTTATTTCTGGATTATTTGCCGTCATGTTTTATCTGGCCGGCGCCGTATTCCAGGGTCTTAATTTCACTGGCAAGCGAGAATCCCGCCGCCAGGTGTTTTTATTTGGCTGTTTGGCCGTGGCAGCTCACGCCATTAGTGCATACGGCGTCATCCGGGCCAGCAACGGTTACCATTTCGGCCTGTCAGAGATTAGCACGCTGATCGCTGTCTCTATTTCCCTGTTGGTGTTGATCTCCAGTCTACGCAAACCACTGGAAAACCTGTTTCTGGGCTTGTTCCCGCTAGCCATTGTTGCCATCGTGGCGTCGCTGACCATTCCCAGCGACTTGCCGCCAACTCAGGTCAGCCTGAGTCTGGCCAGTCACATTCTGATTTCCATACTCGCCTACAGCTTTATGACCATAGCCGCCTTGCAGGCAGGCTTTCTGGCTTACCAAAACAGACAGCTCAAGCACGGTCATGCGGGCGGTTTCCTGCGCAGGTTCCCACCGCTTGAGGATATGGAAGTGTTCCTGTTTGAATTGCTGTGGGTAGGCCAATGCCTGCTAAGCTTGGGAATAGTCTTCGGCGTGGTGTTCATCGATGACATCTGGGGTCGTGACGGTATTATTCACAAGTCCTTTTTCTCAGTTCTTGCCTGGCTCGTTTTCGCAGTGATGCTGTGGGGAAGACACCAATTAGGTTGGCGTGGACGCACAGCAATACGTGGCACTCTTACCGGCTTTGGTTTGCTCATCGTCGGTTTCTATGGGTCCAAAATCGCGCTTGAACTCGTTATCGGGTAAAAGCATTGCCGTTCAGGCCCGAGCATCTACACGCCGTTACAATAATCTAAAGGTTGATTTTATAAATGGGTAGCGAAAGCCCTTCATTAACTATGCTGCTGGTTTCCTTCGCAGCCCTGATACTAGCCTCTGCCTACTTCTCCAGTTCGGAGACAGGCATGATGAGCCTGAATCGTTACCGGCTCAAACATCTCAAAAGAGAGAAACATGCTGGCGCAATGCGGGCCAGCAGACTGCTGGAAAAGCCCGACAAGCTGATTGGCGTCATTCTTATTGGCAACAACTTCGTCAACTTTCTTGCCGCGTCTATTGCCACGTCTATCGCCATTGCCATAGTAGGCGACCCGGCCCCTATCGCAACAGCAATCATCCTCACACTGGTTGTTCTGATCTTTGCTGAAGTCACTCCGAAAACTATCGCTGCACTCTACCCGGAAAAAGTAGCCTATCCTTCAAGCATCCTGTTGATCCTGTTATTGAAAATCCTCTATCCAGTAGTATGGATGGTCAATATCGTCTCCAACGGACTGGTACGCCTGCTTGGCTTTAAACCTGGCGAGGACGACAACCAGCAGCAATTGTCTCAGGAAGAATTACGCACCGTCGTGTATGAATCGAGCGAGCGGATTCCCCGACGCCGTCACGGCATGCTGCTCAACATTCTCGATCTGGAGAAAGCCACGGTCAGCGACATCATGGTGCCGCGCAATGAAGTCCTCGGCATCGATATCGAAGATGACATGGACGAGATACTCGACCAGATTGCCGGCAGCCAACATACCCGAATGCCGGTTTTTCGCCAGGACATTGACAATGTCGTTGGCATCCTGCACATGCGCAGTGTCGGCAAGCTGGTCAAGGTGGAAACCGTAAACCGGGCCATGCTGGTTCAGGAAACCAATGACCCGTACTTCATCCATGAAAGTACGCCATTGCATACACAGCTTTTTAATTTCCAAAAGAAGAAATTGCGCATGGCGCTCATTGTTGATGAGTACGGCGCGGTCAAAGGCATCGTGACGCTGGAAGATATTCTTGAAGAAATTGTTGGCGAATTTACTACCGACCTGGCCGCGAACAGCAAGGACATCCATGCGCAAAACGATGGCAGCTATTTGATTGATGGTGCAACAAGCATTCGCGAAATCAATCGCACGCTGGGCTGGGAACTGGACACTGCCGGCGCAAAAACCATTAACGGCTTGCTCATGGAAATTCTACAGGCTATCCCAGATTCTTCCGTGGGTATCGAACTCGGCGGTTACTATGCAGAGATCGTGCAAATAAAAGACAACGTCATCCGCACTGTGCGTATGTGGCCCGACGCGAACACACTCGAACTCATTGCCGATTAATGCGCATTAGAGTTGACGACGTATCGACAGATCGCACTTTTCTATTGCTTGAAAATCCTTGCAGCGCCAACTGGCTAGCTGTGTTGTAAGTCGTTCTTGACTGCGCAGCGCAACAGCCAATTCGTAATCCGCAGCAAATTCCAATTGCCAAACCTGCCAATGCCCCGAACTCTTGGCCGATGTCTGCACCGACGCATTAACATCCATGTGCAAATTTTTCGGCTGCGACAAATCAAAACTAAAACCATCCAATGGCAACACCAGACCACTCCCCACCGCCTTGAGACAAGCTTCTTTGAGCGTCCAGAGCTGGTAAAAATAATGCTGCTGCAATGAACTATCAGAAGAAGCGGCACAGCGTTGTAGTGCGGCCACTTCGGTCGCAGAAAAATGGCGCTCACCCAGCGCTTGAAAACGTCGTTCACGATGACTGTATTCAATATCCACACCTAGCTCGTGGTTCGTTGCTAACACCAAGACAATAAAGTCACCCGAGTGTGTCAGGTTGAATTGTAACTGCGCATTGGCGCTCGCCAGCGCTGGTTTGCCGTACTCATTCTCGACAAATTGCCATTGCGCTGGCTCACTACCCAGATATCTTGACAAGGTTTGCCGCAGCAGCCATCGACCCAGCAAAAAGCGGTGCCGTTGCGCCGCCACTTGCAAACATTGATAGCGTGCCAACTCTCGCTCGCTGAGCCATTCCTGCGCGATCACTATCAATTCAGCCACAGCAAAATCTTGCACGTTGGCACTCCACAAATGGATCTCGCCTTCGGGCAGATGCAATGTCTCATTGCTGACTTGTGGCATTGTGTTCATTGACTGTCTTCTTTCGATTCGCTTTGAGTTATTGCCGCGGCCTGATAAACGAGGTGCAACTGCTTGCGTGCTATACGATGCTCTGCAGGATAGGCAAAGGCATTATTAATAAAGCGAATATCATCCAGTTCAATGTCCCGATTGACATGACTATGGCCATAGACATGAATATCTGGCTGCAGTCTGCGCAATTGTTCGCCAAGCTTGTGGCTACCAAGCACGGGGTAGACCTTGCGGCGATGCTCGGGAATCTGCGCGGGCATAACATCCAGATGCGGCAGAAAGTGTGAAAAACTGATTACTGTGTCATTACTGAGCTGTAAATGTGCTTCATTCAAAGCCAGAAAATACTTGGTGAGTTCAGCCTCATCATGCAGTGGCGCGGGCCAGTGGCAGGCGCGAAAATCCCGCCATGCGCGGCGCAAATAGCGATCCGGTTCACCAAAACTGAAATCATACCAGCTATGCAACGGGATAATGGACACTGAATCCAGGTGCAGCACGCCAGTCTCCACGCCGAGTCTTTGGCAAAGCGTCTGCAGCGCTTCGAATTTTTGCAGTGAGCAGTCATACTCATCACAAGTCCACAGATCGTGGTTACCCGGCACAAAACACACGTGCTTGAATCCGGACTTCAGGGTACGCAGTGTTTCCTCAAGCAAGCCGGTTTGGTCACTGACATCCCCCGCGACGATTAACACATCATCACGATGACAGGACTCGGCCAGGCGTGCTACCCACTGCCGGTTTTCCGGATAATCCACATGCAAGTCAGAGACCGCGTAAATGTTCATCAACGACTTTTTTGTTCCACTGGTTTATTAAAACTTCCTATCAGGCTTACTTTTGGGCTTCTTGTTAACCTTCCAATGACCCTCTCTATTGCCCTTCCTGCTCTTCTTAACCATGCTGCTCTTTTCCATATCGAGCTAAGCGCAATAAAGACTGGACCCATCCGCTTCCGAGAAGATCCGACTTCAGTCTATACTGGTATTTATGAGTCGCAGTCTAGCATCTCAACTACAGTCGGTGTTGCAAGAAGTGCGCGCATGCCGTGTTTGTGAGCATTGGATTCCGGAGCCCAATCCGGTGGTACGGCTCGGCTCAGCAGCACGATTATTGATAATCGGTCAGGCTCCGGGTACAAAAGTCCACGCTACCGGTGTTCCGTGGAACGACGCCAGTGGCAAACGCCTGCGTCAATGGCTGGGCCTCGATGAAGCGACGTTCTACGATATCGACAAAGTCGCCATAATGCCTATGGGGTTTTGCTACCCTGGCAAAGGCAAGTCGGGCGACCTGCCCCCTCGCCCGGAATGTGCACCCTTGTGGCACGAGTCACTCAAACGAAAGCTACCGGATATTCGCTGCACATTATTAATAGGCCAATATGCGCAGAACTATTATTTACCAGGCCACTATAAAACCCTCACCGAGAGAGTATCCCACTGGCGCGAATTTGCTCCTGAAGTTTTTGTATTGCCACACCCCTCGCCACGCAATCAACTTTGGCTTAGACGCAATAGCTGGTTTGAAGAAGAGGTAGTTCCAGCACTACAACTTGCGGTTAACTCGCTTATGGAATAGGCCGGGCCAGCTTGGCGTGTTGGCGAATAAACTCCGCGAGCAGCCGGTAATCCTCTTTACGCGGGTCAGATTTACGCCACGCCATGCCAATTTCTCTGGACACGTTTTCGTTGTTGAAATGCTTGAGCATCAAATGTGTCTCACCCAGCACGTCGGCTTGCACAGACATGGCCGGCAACAAAGTCACTCCCAGACCATTAGCCACCATTTGCACCAGGGTGTGCAAGCTGGTGCCTTGATAGACCAGATCGGTATCGGCACTTTCCAATTTGCACGCCTCAAGCGCATGGTCGCGCAAACAATGGCCTTCTTCGAGGAGCAATAGCTGCTCACCACGAAGCTGCTGCTGGCGAACCTGCTTACTGCCTTCCAGCGCATGGCCCGGCGGTAAACACAGCAAAAATTCATCCTTGAACAAGGTGACCGTCTCCATGTCTGGCATGTGGTAAGGGAATGCCAGAATAATGAGATCAAGATCACCCTGCTGCAGCTGCTGAACCAAATGCGAGCTCAGGTCTTCTTTCAGAAAGAGTTTCAACTTGAGATATTGCTTACGCAGCTCACCGAGCATGCGCGGCAATAGAAACGGTCCGATAGTTGGTATCACGCCAAGACGCAACTCACCAGCCAACGCCTCATCATGGGATTTTGCCAAACTGACAAAGTCCTCGACATCCCCAAGAATGATTCGTGCCTGATGCAGCAAGCGCTCGCCCAGCGGGGTAATCAGCACGCTCTTTTTATTGCGCTCGAAGATAATAATCCCCAACTGCGATTCAAGCTCTTGAATTGCCGCGCTAAGAGTAGATTGTGTGACATGACAGGCCTCAGCAGCCTTGCTGAAATGCTTGTGCTCAGCGACGGCGCAGAGGTATTTGAGCTGTTTTATCGACGGTATCATAAGGTAGAATATAATCGAAAAAAGCGATCAAGACATTAAAAATACCTATTGGCAATCAATGATGCCAATCCGTAAAGTAAGGGTTAGAATTGCTGTAAACCATCTATCTAAGTTCCAAGCGCTAACTTTCGCGTTCACCACAAGAAATCGACAGGAGATTCACTATGTCGCTCAAAGGATCCAAGACTGAAGAAAACCTGAAGGCCGCTTTTGCCGGAGAATCACAGGCAAACCGCCGCTATCTTTATTTCGCCCAAAAGGCGGACGTTGAAGGTTACAACGATGTGTCAGCGCTGTTCCGCTCCACGGCTGAAGGTGAGACAGGTCATGCCCACGGCCATCTGGAATACCTCGAAGAAGTCGGTGATCCGGCTACCGGTATGCCAATTGGCGGCACTGCCGATAACCTGAAATCAGCGGTTGCTGGCGAGACTCACGAGTACACTGATATGTACCCAGGCATGGCTAAAGACGCCCGTGACGAGGGTTTCGACGAAATTGCCGACTGGATGGAAACATTGGCCAAAGCCGAGCGCTCACATGCCAATCGCTTCCAAAAAGCCCTGGACGCGCTGGACGACTAACTCCGGCACGCGTTTTTCACCTGCCGCCTTCGGGCGGCAGGTTTCGTTTGCGGCCCGGACAAGCAAATTGCTGGGTCTGCGCAGCGCTTACTCACTTCCATTTCGTATCGAGTGCGCATTGGTAAAAAGAGGCTCACCATGGCAGAGCAAGGCAGAGAAGGCGGGCTTGATGCGCCAACCCGACACCCCCTCAAGCAAAACGACCCCGAGTTCTGGGATGAAGCACTTTTAAACAAAGAGCTGGAACGGGTTTACGACATCTGTCATGGCTGCAGACGCTGCGTCAGCCTGTGCAATGCCTTCCCTACTCTCTTCGACCTGGTCGATGAAAGCGACACGTTCGAAGTCGATGGCGTCGATGTAGCTGACTACACCAAGGTAGTCGACCAATGCTACTTGTGCGATCTGTGCTACCTCAGCAAATGCCCCTACGTACCTCCCCATGAATGGAATGTAGACTTTCCACATTTAATGCTGCGCGCCAAAGCCATCAAATTCAAGAAGGGCCAAACCAGCTTGCGCGACAATCTGATTACCAGTACCGATATGGTTGGCAAACTGGCGTCCAAACCCGTTATCAATTCCCTGGTCAATGGTGGCAATAAAAATGGCGCCATTCGCGGTGTTCTGGAAAGTACGCTGGGCATCCACAGCAAGGCCAAATTACCCGAGTATGCTCGTCAGCCGGCCCGTAAACAGCAAGCTCCACTAATCTATGACCCCGCCAAAACTGACAGCGGCACCCAGTCAGCGGCCTCGAGAGCGGGCAAAGTGGCACTGTTTACTACCTGCTACTGCAATTACAACGAACCTAATGTGGCCGACAGCGTCATCAAGGTGTTGCAACACAACAATATCGAAGTCGCATTGCCGGCCAGAGAACATTGTTGCGGCATGCCAAAACTGGAACTGGGCGATCTGGATACCGTGACTCGCCTGAAGAACGAGAACATTCCCATACTTTATGATCTGGTCCAGCAAGGGTATGCATTAATGGCAGCAGTGCCTTCCTGTGTGCTGATGTTCAAACAGGAACTGCCCCTGATGTTTCCGGACGACGATCAAGTCAAAACCGTTGCCGCCGCTTTCAATGACCCGTTTGAATACCTGGTTAAACTGCACAAGGACGGCAAACTGAATACCGACTTCACCACCAACCTCGGTGCTGTCAGCTACCATGTCGCGTGCCATCAGCGCGTACAGAATATCGGCCCGAAGACACGCCAGATTCTCGAGTTGATTCCAGACACCAACGTAAAAAACATCGAACGCTGCTCAGGTCACGACGGCACCTATGGCGTCAAGAAAGAAACACTGGAGTTTGCCAACAAGATTGCCCGCCCTATTGTTCGCGCCATTGAACAAGCCAAACCAGATATGTATGGCAGCGATTGCCCAGTAGCCGGCAAACACATCGAGAATAATCTCAACTCCGAGCAGCCCACCGTACACCCAATCGACATGTTACGAATGGCTTACGGCATCTGAAGGAGGACATGCAATGACATCAACTAATGAGGTAAAGCCAGCTATGAAAAAGATTTCACTTTCAGACCTGCTTTCCATCGAAGCCTATGAGGCACAGCGCCCGGCAATTCGCACCGCTATCATGGACCACAAGAAAACCCGACGCGTCGCGCTGGGGCCCAATGCCATGCTGCATTTCGAAGACTATATGGTCATGCGCTATCAGGTGCTTGAATTGATCCGGGCAGAAAAAATAACTGCCAAGGAAGATCTGAAAGGCGAACTGGAAGCCTACAACCCGCTAATTCCTGACGGTAAAAATCTGAAAGTCACCTTCATGCTCGAATACCCTGACGAAGTAGAACGCCGCGAACGTCTGGGCCAACTGATCGGTATCGAAGAATTGATTTCAATACAGATCGGCGATCATGATCCGGTGTTCCCCATTGCCAACGAAGACTTGCCGCGCTCGACAGATGATAAAACGTCATCGGTACATTTCTTACGTTTCGAATTCAGTGATGAGGCTATCGCTGCAGCCAAAGCTGGTGCTGACTGGATTATTCGCAGCGAGCACATGAACTACCAATACAGCACTGACACGTTAGCCAAGGAAATCACCGAATCACTGCTACGGGATTTTGCTTGACACTTTGCTTGCCCCTGCTCAGCTATACGCCACCTCTGCGCTTGAGAGCCATGGTCAGCCAATAAAACCTGCAAGCCGGTCAGGCATTCTAGGAGAAGCACTAATGACAACAACAAACTTCCTGAAAATAGTCTCTATTCTGTCTCTGAGCCTGTTGCTCAGTTGCACTGCAACGAATGATCAGTCGACATCGAGTGAAGCCAGCAATCTCAGCTCGATCAATCGTATTCATTCAACAAATTTCGGCATTGATCAGACGGAAATAGACGCCATCAAAATGCAGATGCAAGCTGCCATTGATGGCGGCTTCTTGCCCGGCGCATTGCTTTTAGTCGGTAACAGCGAGGGCGTTGGCGTATTGGAAAGCGTTGGCTATCGCGCCGAAGGCACTCAAGACCCGGTGAACAAGGACACTATTTTTCGTATCTACTCGATGACCAAACCTGTGGTCAGCGTTGCTGCCATGACTCTGGTTGAAGATGGCCTATTGGCATTGAACGACCCGATTGAAGACTACATTCCGGCCTTTGCCGATCTCCAGGTGATTGATAGTGATACCGGTCAGCGGCGCGCGGCGATGAATTCGATTACTGTGGCAGACTTGCTGAGTCATGAGTCTGGGCTTATTCAATATATTTTCTCGCCGGACAGTGAACTGGGCCAACTGTATAACAGCGAACTTTCTGGTGACATGCTTGCCCAGGAATTTGCCAGCCGCATCGGCGCACTGCCGGTTTATTTTGAACCGGGAACCGCCTGGCACTACGGCCACTCGACAGATGTCCTTGGCGCTGTACTGGAAGTTGCTGCCGGGCAAACATTGGATGTGTTGCTCGCTGAGAGAATCTTCTCGCCCCTGGGTATGGAAGAGACTTCTTTCTGGGTCCCCAAAAGCAAAGCCAACCGTATTGCCGAACCAATTCATGGCGACATGACTGACAATACCATTCCTCGCCGAATGCTCTCTGGCGGTGGTGGCTTGAACTCTACCACCGAGGATTATGTGCGCTTTGCCGAAATGCTTCTCAACGGTGGTGTCTATCGTGGCGAACGAATTATTGCAGAAGCAACTCTGGATACTATGCTGGAAAAGAAAATCGGTGACGATGTTTCGCGGGAGTATTTCTTTTACGGGGAAACTGGCGACTGGGGGCTGGGCTTTCATCTACAGCCCACAACCGATGACCCGGACGGGCCACACAACTTTGGTTGGCGCGGCATTGGCGGCACCATTTTTGTGGTCGACCGGGAGAATGACTTTTACATGATTTACATGGAACAAAAGCGCGGCGGCCCACGTTCACCGTTTAACAATAATGTCGCGCAGCGTGTAGTTTACGAGGCCATGCAAGACTAAGCCTGAAACAGCCTTTAGGGGCGAATTGAATACAAAAAAGGAGGCTAAGCCTCCTTTTTTGATTATTCGCATTGTTTGATAAACCAGCAGATTGTTAGCCAAGCAAATCATACTTGCGCAAATAACCGCGCAGCTGGTGATAGCTCAGGTTCAAAAAATCGGCAGCCTTCTTTTGGTTAAACTGATTTTTTTCCAGCGCCTGCTTGAGCAGTTTGATTTCGATATTCTGGACTTCGGATTTAAAATCGAATGTTTCTAAAACAGACAAATCGGGCACACCTTCATTGCCAGCGTCATCAATTCCCGCAGAGAGCGAATCCCTGCCCGGCACTGGACGAAACGGCGAATCAAATGGGTTGAAAACCAGATTGCCGATGACGCTGTCTCCGTGCTGGTAGACAGCTCGCTCCACCACGTTCTTTAATTCCCGAATATTACCCGGCCACGGGTAATGACCGAGGTGCTTTTCGATCTTGGCTGAAAAGCCAGCGAAGTATTCGCCACCCAGCTCTTTGACCATACCTACTGCAAAATGCTCGGCCAATATCAAAATATCTTCGGCGCGTTCACGCAGTGGTGGCAGCGTAATTACGTCAAAGGCCAATCTATCCAGCAGGTCCTCGCGAAATTTTCCAGCTCGTGCCAACTCAGGCAAGTCTTCATTAGTAGCAGCAATAATGCGGACATCCACCGACAAGGTCTCATTGCCACCCAGGCGCTCGAATTCACCGTATTCGATGACGCGCAGAATCTTTTCCTGAACCGAAAGGTCGGTATTGGCCAGCTCATCAAGAAACAGCGTGCCGCCGTCAGCGCGTTCAAAATAACCCATGCGCTGCTTGGTAGCGCCCGTATAGGCACCCGCTTCATGGCCAAAAAGCTGAGCTTCGAGCAGGGTTTCTGACATCGCCGCACAATTTATCTTCAGGAAGTTTTGATCCCAACGGCGCGACAGATAGTGCAAGCGCGCAGCAACGAGCTCCTTGCCCGTACCACGCTCACCGACAATGAGTACCGGCTTGTTAAGCGGTGCCACTGCGGAGATATGTTCCTGCATTTCCAGAAAGCTGGCGGATTCGCCCAGCATACGCGGTGCAGACCCGCTCTTGCTCATACGTTCCATGTTGTGAACTCCCCTTCCACTACCCCGGCCATCGTGTAGTGAAAATTACCACTTGTTGCGTTATTTGGCCATGAGCTGTCGCGCTATCAAACCCGGAAAATTTTAATATGTTATTTATCAGTGTGTTACATAGACTGTGAAGTTGGCACAGACTCTGCAAAAACATAATCAAGTCACCCGATGTGGGTGGATACTCCGAGAGACTTTGAGGTAAGAGTAATGAGTATATTTTCGCGAATGTCTGACATCATCAATTCCAATATCAGCGCCCTGCTCGACAAAGCCGAGAATCCTGAGAAGCTGATTCGCATGGTCATTCAGGAAATGGAAGAGACCCTGGTCGAAGTGCGCAGCGGCACAGCCAAGGTAATTGCTGAAAAGAAGACCTTGAATCGCCGTCTGGATCAATTGAAAAAACAGGCGAGTGACTGGGAAGGCAAAGCTGAACTGGCATTGTCGAAAGGCCGTGAAGATCTGGCGAAAGCCGCCCTCATGGAAAAATCCAATATCAACGCCAGTATCGAAATCACTGAGAAGGACATGTTGAAACTCGACGAGACTCTGGACAAGCTCAGTGTCGAAATCGAACAACTCCAGGCTAAACTGAATGATGCTCGTGCGCGCCAAAAGACAATTGTGATGCGCAGCAAGGCTACCGAGTCTCGGCTACACGTCAATCGCCACCTGAATAGCTATGCTATTGACAATGCCATGGACAAATTTGAGTATTACGAAAAGAAGATCGACCTGATGGAAGGCCAGATGGATAGCGCTCACATCGAACAGAGCAACCTGCAAAGCGAGTTTGATGAGCTGGAAAAGCAAGAGTCCATCGATAAAGAATTGGAAGCGCTCAAGAGTAAACTTAACAAAGGCTAATCCGCTTAACTTCGATCATTAGGTTTTTATCATGGGTCTATTTGAGTTCATTATCTCTCTTGTGGCATTGGTACTGGGTACCGTCACATTCTGGATAATCATTCTGCGCAAAGATCGCCGTCGCAAACATAGCGAACCGGAAAGCCATTATCAGCTGAGCGAGTTGGGCAGCATGGCTGAATCCATGCGCGATCGCATCGATATCCTCGAGTCTATTCTGGACGCCGAAGTACCTGACTGGCGCGAACAGAACGAGCCTGGAGGCAAATAGAATGTACACAGATCGCGACAATAAAATGTGGCTGGGTGTTTGCGCTGGCATTGCCGATCAACTGGAAATCCCTGCTGCACTGGTACGAGTCGTTTTCGTAATTTGTGTGTTGGCCTGGCCGCCATTGGCACTTGGCTACTTCATTACATACTATGTCATGGAAAAAGACCTGACCCCGGAAAAAATGCGTGACTATGTTCGCGATTCCGAAACAGCAGAACATTTTCGCCAGTTGGACTACCGCAAGCCTATTTATCGCAATGAGCGCAATAAGCGAATAGCAGGTGTCTGTTCGGGCATCGCCGATTACCTGGAAGTCAGCACATTTGTCGTTAGACTGCTTACCTTTATTTCGCTGTTTGTTTTCGGCCCTTTTACATTTTGGGGCTACATTATTTGCTGGATCGTTTTTGACCGCGACCCGTTCCTGACCGATGCAGACCGTCTTGATCGCCGACACCGCAAAGAGGCCCGCAGAGCTGACAAACGCAAACGCCACGCGGCCCGCATGGCACGCAGAAAAGCCCGCAGCAGGGTACGCAAAGGCTATGTGAACGAAGAAGAAGTCATAGATACAGGCGAGGCCGCGCAGGCTTCGGCAGAATTCGCTGAGCCCAACGCACACGACTCTCGCAGCTCTCACAGCTCTCGCGCTTACAGCCGAGACGAGTGCACTCATCTGTATAGCCAGCTTGAGACACGGTTACGAGACATTGAAGCCTACATGACCTCCAAGCGCTTCCGACTGCATTGCGAAATCAATCGCATCTGATCCGCGCCACGACTTTTCACATCTGCAACTGAAGACAGTACACTAGCCTGCCGTGCGACCATTCGGTCGCACAGTAACCGAAAACCACGCTATGAAGTTCTGTCATCACTGCGCTGCCGCTATTACCGTGCATATACCCGAGGGCGACGACAAACCTCGCCATGTCTGCGTCGCCTGTGAAACCATCTTCTACCAAAACCCCAAGAACGTCGTTGGCACACTCCCGATCTACGAGGACAAAGTGCTGCTCTGCAAACGCGCCATCGAGCCCAGGTCGGGAAAATGGACACTGCCTGCCGGGTTCATGGAGAATGGGGAATCAAGCCTTGAAGGTGCAATCAGAGAAACACGCGAGGAAGCCGGGGCCTCGATTCGGGTAGCGAACGATTCTCTATACACACTGTTCAACCTGCCCAACATTAATCAAATGTATTTATTCTTTCGCGCTGAATTGGCAAACCTCGACTTCAGCGCCGGTATCGAGTCCGAGGATGTTGCCTTGTTTCGCGAAGATGAAATCCCCTGGAGCGAAATCGCCTTTCCGGTCGTGAAAAGCACGCTGGAGCATTATTTCGCCGACCGGCCAACACAGCATTTTCCAGTGCGCATGTTTGATGTCATTCATGGTGACAACCGCACTATCAGCACCACGCTAATCAGCCATAGCACGCCACTGCAAAATACATCGTGATGCTCGCCGGGCAAACGCCGGGCGCCAATTCCATGCTGTGAAATTTTCGCAAAAACAATAAACAGGCAAATAAGTCCGCTGAAGCGAGAAAGTAATTTGTAGGATTATTCTTACATGCTTGAATAGCGGACCTCTTTCCCCTGAAAAATCTGAGCATTATCAGGCGCTTTCATCACTGCAAGCCAGAAACAAGCAGCATTACAGTACTGCAACTTTTTGCGAACTGTCTTTTTCTTTTTCCAGTGGATGTGTCGATAATGAAGTAACCATTTGGTTATTTTGTTTTTTCGTTGCTTAGGAATAAGGAAACAGTTATGTACATGACAGGTCATTCAAGAATTGCATCTATCGGGACTTTTTTGCCCGAGCAGGTAGTGAGCTCACAAGAATTGATGGATGAGGTGCAATCGGAGGCCAAATTTGGCATCCCCAACACCTGGATTGAGGAACTCACCGGTATCAAGGAACGTCGATTTGCAGCCCCTGAAGACAAGCCATCTGATTTGGCGATACGCGCCGGGCGTAGCGCGCTCGAACAGGCTGGGTTGGACCCGAAAGAAATCGGCATGGTGTTGTATTGCGGCATCGACCGTGACTGGATCGAACCTGCGACTTCACACCGTATCCAGCGTGAACTCGGCTGTGTTAACGCCACGTGCATGGATATCACCAATGCCTGCCACGGCTTTTCTAACGGCATGTCGGTAGGAGATTCCATGATTGCTACCGGTGCGGTGGAAAACGTACTGGTGGTGACTGGCGAAGTACCAAGCCATCTGATCCATGACGTAATTCGCGATATTGGCGACAACCCGACTCTGGAGAACTTTAAAGGCAAGATCGGTGGTTTCACCACTGGCGATGCCGGTGGTGCCGTGATCCTGCAGCGCGCTTCGGCTGAATCGGGCATCAAGACCTACCGGTTCACCAGCCGCGGGCGCTACGCCGAGTTGTGCTTTTACAAATTTGATGAAACCGGCAAGCGCTGCGGCCAGATGATCATGGACAAGATCTCTGCGGTCATGATTCGCATGCATCAGGCGCTGATCAAAGAGACCTATGAAGGTCTGGATTGGCAGCCAGGAGACGTGGATCACCTGATTTGTCACCAGGTCGGCACCAAGCCACATCAAAGAATGGCCAAATTAGCGGGAATTGATCTACAAAAAGCTCCCACCATATTTCAGAGTTATGGTAACCTCACCAGTGCAACCATTCCGGTAACCCTCGCATCGGCCAAACCCGAGCAAGGCGACCGGATACTGATACTGGGCGCAGGAAGCGGCTTGTCTATCAGTCAAATTGGTATGGTGCTCTAGATTTGCAAGCAAAATGCAATTCTGCAACCGGGCTAAAAATGCCATCTATTTACACTTACTGTCGGTAATTGTAGATAAAATGCAGGCAAAAGCGGAGATCTCGTTTTGCGATTTTCGCTTTCTGCCGGCCTGAGATCAAGGAAGTTCCAGCCATAGGCCAGGCGACAAGTTGTGTTTTTACATGAACTCTTGGACTCAATCGCACAGTACAGTAGAGACAGTTAAGCTATGGAAATACTTATCATCCCCTCGATTTTGGCGATAAGCATCAAAATCGGCATTTTCTGGCGCTATCACAGCTCCTTGAGAAAAGAGAATTTCGATCTCGGCGTGTTTTTTGTCGCCGTGTTCTTTCTCAATATTTTCGAGCTACTTTCCATCAAGGCTGAGTTTGCAGCAGAAACTTCGCGGATAATCCTGCTCGCCTACTATTGCTGCGTGATTTTCACGATTCATGGTCTGATTAATGTCGTCCTGCAATACTCTGGCTTCAACTGGCAAACATCGCGCATCAAACTGGGCTTGAACGTTGTACTGGCTGCCCTCATCATCGGTTTGTTCACCAGCCCAGCCATTATTGCTGGTGTCGAACCCATTAATAACTTCTCTCTTACCCGCATCCCTGGCGACTATTATTGGTTGTTTCAGGTTTATCTGTTTTCAGGCCTGGCCATGGTCACTTATTTGCTGATCTATGGACTGCGCCACGCAAGCAATAACATCGACCGGCAGAAATGCCTGGTAGTCATGATCAGCGCTGCCACCCCAATGCTCATGGCGATCAGCGTCGTGGGATTGATGGCGATAGGTATTAAGCTCAATGGCGCCATCTTCATGTCGCTCACGTTGTCCTTGATGCTCGGGCTGATGGTGTATTCCGAAGAAAAGACTCGCTTGTTTCGACTCCTCACCATGTTGCCTTACACGCGCGAGCGCCAGTTCCACAAGCAAATGCTCTCAAAGATCACCGATTGCATTGCCATTGGCAACTCATCGGGCCAGCAGGCGCTGAATCTCAAACAAATGATGAAGGAATTGGAAGGTTCGGTTGTTGAGCACGTCATTGGCTATTACAACGGTAATCAGAAGCGCGCCGCGCAGGCACTGGGGGTATCAGAAGCAACGATTTCTCGCCGCGCCCGGGCGTCACTGCAGCAACCAACCGTTGCAAGCAGTTCTCAGGCGCCGGAAATATCGGCCATGGCTATGACCGAAAAGGCCACTTCTTCATAAGGATGGGCGGTCTTCAAGGCCGCCAGCACTGGTTTTAGCCGGTTTTCTGTACACACCATTTCGACTTTGTACTCAGTCACGGTCTCTACCTTACCCGTTTGACCATGATAGGGATCACTGCCGGCCAACGGCCGATACTGACCCTGCCCGGCTGTCTGCCAGGCACAACTGTCATAATCCCCTACGCGACCACCTCCTGCAGCGAACATGGCTTCTTTCACCGGTTCCAGATGGCTTGCAGGCACATAAAATTCGAGCTTGAACAAGGTAGTCATGGCTAAGTATTAATCCAGCCAACAACGCGCATTACGGAACATGCGCATGCTGGGGGCATCTTCGGTCCAATCATCCGGGTGCCAGGAATTTTGGCTGGCTCGGAAAACGCGTTCCGGATGCGGCATCATGATTGTGGCGCGCCCATCGGCGGAAGTCAGGCCGGCAATTCCTTCTGGTGAACCATTCGGATTCTCCGGATAGTGCTCGGTAGGCATGCCTTTGTTGTCCACATACCGTAAAGCAATACCCCCGGCCTGTGTCAATGCAGCCTGATCATCAGACTGACGAAACAGTGCCCGACCTTCGCCATGCGCCACTGCCAGTGGAAAGCGCGAGCCTGCCATGCCATCAAGAAAGGCCGAGTTACTTTGCTCGATTTGCACCAGCGACAAGCGCCCTTCGAATTGCTCTGAGCGATTGCGGACAAACTGCGGCCAATGCTCACTCCCCGGAATAAGCTCTTGCAGAAGAGATACCATTTGGCAGCCATTGCAGACGCCGAGGGTCAGCGTGTTGCTATCACGGAAAAACTGACCAAATTGCTCGCGCATTGCAGGATTGAATAAAATCGATTTCGCCCAGCCCCCGCCAGCGCCCAATACATCGCCATAGGAAAAGCCGCCGCAGGCAACGAGCACTTTAAAATCATTCAGGTTGTGGCGCCCTGTCAATAAATCAGTCATGTGCACATCAACAGCTTTGAAGCGCGCGCGATCGAATACCGCCGCCATCTCGACCTGGCCGTTGACGCCTTGTTCACGCAGCACCGCCACCCGGGGTTTGGCACCGACATTAATATAGGGCAAGGTCACATCATCGTTGAGAATAAAACTTAAATCAGTATTAAGCCCCGGATTCTCAGATTCTAAAAGCAGATCATACTCTTGCTGCGCGCATTCGGAATTATCACGCAGACGCTGGATGTGATAGCTGGTCGCTGCCCACTGACGTTGCAATTCCGCCCGCGAGTCTTGAAACAGAATCTCGTTTTGCCTTTTTATCTGAATCTCATCATCAAGATTCAAACCGCCAATATGATATAGACATTGATCCAGCTGGAATTGCTGTGCCAGTGCCTCTAGCCGAGCTTGGTCAGCTGCGCGTACCTGTACGACTGCGCCCAATTCCTCGGCAAAAAGCGCTGCTACGGTATCGGCTGACGGCAACTCATCAAGCACAATGTTGGCACCACAATGTCCGGCAAAACACATCTCGGTTAATGCGGCAAACAAACCACCATCGGAACGGTCGTGGTAGGCAAGCAACAGATTATGCTGGCGGCAGTGGGTGATGAACTCAAAGAAATGCCGCAGATCATCGGCTGAATCGAGATCGGGGACACTGCTATTTAGCTGCGAGAATGCCTGTGCGAGTGCCGAACCTCCCAGCCTGTTTTGGCCGCGGCCCAAATCGATTAAAAAGAGAGATGTGTCCCCCTCGTCAGTGCGTAACTGCGGGGTAATTGTTTGGCGAATATCCAGAACGGGCGCAAACGCCGAAATAACCAGCGACAAAGGTGCCGTATTGCTCTTGGCCTGGCCGTTCTCGTCCCACACTGTCCGCATGGACATCGAGTCTTTTCCTACCGGGATACAGATGCCCAGTTGTGGACAAAGCTCCATGGCCACACTCTTTACGGTCGCATAGAGTTTGGCATCCTCATGGCCGTGTCCGGCAGCTACCATCCAGTTGGCCGACAGTTTGATATCTGAAATCTCTTCGATATCAGCAATGGCAATATTGGTCACCGCCTCGGCAATTGCCATGCGCCCTGATGCTGGCGCGTCGAACAATGCCAGGGGGGTACGTTCCCCCATCGCCATGGCTTCGCCGGTATAAGACGAAAAGGAAGACGCTGTTACCGCGGCATCAGCAACCGGTACTTGCCACGGTCCTACCATTTGATCGCGACTGACCAGACCGGTGATAGTTCGGTCGCCGATAGTAATCAAAAAACTCTTGCTCGCCACACTGGGCATATTCAATACACGCCGGGCTGCATCAGCAAGCTCAATGCCATCCGTCGCAAACTCGTCAATCGCTACACTGCCTGCTTTGACATCACGGTGCATTTTGGGAGGTTTGCCGAACAACACATCCATAGGCAAATCGATCGGTGCATTGTTAAAGTGATTGTCGGCCAATGAAATATGCTTTTCTGCCGTGGACTCACCAACGACCGCAAACGGGCAGCGCTCGCGTTCGCAAATGGCGGTGAATGTCTCTATCGCATCAGGACCAATTGCCAATACATAACGTTCCTGAGATTCGTTACACCATATTTCCAGTGGTGACATGCCGGGCTCGGCATTGGGTATGCTGCGCAGGTCGAAGCGCCCTCCTCGTCCACCATCCTTGACCAATTCAGGCAAAGCATTGGACAAACCACCGGCACCAACATCGTGAATAAAGCTAATGGGGTTGGCGTCGCCCATTTGCCAACAGCGGTCGATGACTTCCTGACAACGGCGTTCCATTTCCGCGTTCTCACGCTGCACGGACGCAAAATCCAGATCGGCATTGGTAGTGCCTGCAGTCATCGACGACGCAGCACCACCACCCAGTCCGATCAGCATTGCAGGGCCACCCAGAACAATCAGCTTGGCACCGACATCGATATCGGATTTGAGAACATGGGGTTCGCGGATATTACCCAGGCCACCGGCAATCATAATTGGCTTGTGGTAGCCCCGGGTTTCCAATTCTCCAGCCTCGTTGAGGACTTCGGCTTCAAAACTGCGAAAGTAGCCACACAGATTCGGGCGGCCGAATTCATTGTTAAACGCGGCGCCGCCAATCGGCCCTTCCAGCATGATATCCAGTGCCGACGCTATATGGGCCGGTTTTCCCAACGGCTGCTCCCATGGCTGCGGCAAATCGGGTATTTGCAAATTGGAGACGCTGAAACCCGTCAGGCCGGCCTTGGGTTTGGCGCCGCATCCTGTGGCACCTTCATCGCGAATTTCCCCACCCGAGCCAGTAGAGGCGCCAGGGAAAGGGGCAATGGCAGTTGGATGGTTATGTGTCTCCACCTTCATCAGGATATGAATCGGCTCTTTTACATAGCCATATTGCCCATTGCCGGGGGCGGGGAAAAATCGCTCACCAGTATGACCGCGCATGACGGCGGCGTTGTCAGAATAGGCAGATAGTACATTGTCTGGAGAGCGCTCGTGCGTGTGACGAATCATGGCGAACAACGACTTGGCTTGCTCGGCGCCATCGATGCTCCAACTTGCATTGAATATCTTGTGTCGACAATGCTCGGAATTGGCCTGGGCAAACATCATTAATTCGACATCATTCGGGTCGCGCTGCAAGGCTTGAAACTGTTCGAACAAATAATCGATTTCATCATCGGCCAGCGCCAGGCCCATGCTTTGATTGGCCTCGGCCAACGCTTGCTTGCCACCGCTGAGTATCGGCACAGATTGCACTGGTGCAGGTGCGGCTGTTTCAAACAATTGCGCTGCCTCGTTGACGTCGGCAATGACGATCTGGGTCATCCGGTCATGCAGCAGCGCATCAACTGCGGCCAGCAAATCGGTATCCGGCGCCTGGCTAAAATGCAGCTCGTAGACAATTCCGCGCTCAACACGCTTGACTGCGTGCAGCCCGCAATTGTGAAAAATATCGCTCGCTTTGCTGGACCAGGGAGAAATCGTCCCGGGCCGCGGAATCACAACACGCGTAAGATTACTCTGCCCGGCTGCTGGCGGATTCTCGTTACCATAGGCAAGCAGCGCCGCCGGTATGGAATTCTGGTCCAGATCCAGTTCCGATTCACAGTCCAGCAAGTGAACATATCGGGTCTGAAGCGAGAGAATATCAGGGGAGAGTTCTTGCAGAGCGCGAAGTAATCTGGAGGATTTGAATGGCGAGAGAGCCGCCGCTCCATACATCACTTGCATTGAATCAGGGTCCTGGAAAATAGCGCTGAATTAAACTGAAAATGTAGCGCAATGATACTGGAATAATCCGGGGAATTCAGAAAAACTTTCCTTCCAGGCTATCCATGAACTGACAAATCACACCTTGAACAAGCCTTTCAGCCCGGAAACTCATTCCCGGGAATAAAGCGGCCTTCTGCCTTGCTGACGATTTCATTTCCCGAGTCATCTTCGATCCAGAAATCAACATGGGTCAGGTTGATAATTTCCCTTCTTCCTTCACCGAACACCGGTTGTGCATGGACAGTGTAGGTTTCGCCGGCACGGGCATTAAAACGCATGGTGCGAGAGAAGGTTTCCTGACCAGAAGCAAACTGGACCAAAGCCTGGGACAAACCACGCTGGCTCCCAAGGTCCCAATAAAAATACACCGTGACATCGTGGAAACCAGGCGCCACTTCCACACGTCGATATCGGTCACTGTCGGTGACGACAAACTCATCCACTGCGGAGATGCGCACGACATCCACGTAGCGATTCAGCCAGTCCTGACGCAGGTATTGTTCACCTTCAATGATGGCAACTTCGATGTCAGAGCGCTCATCACCCGAATAGGCTCTGAAGGTCGACACCGAAGAACAGCTGGTAAAGGTGAGCACGATGCCACCAACCAGCAAACACCGCATCAGACGATGCCATAGCCCAGCCCGGGCAATTGCCCTGTGCGTTGTCAGTGCGACTTGTATGATAGTGGTCCCCGGATTGATCAACTATGAATTCACAAGCTGAATAAAGTCATTATCGTTTTTTATTATTGTGACTGCATGACGCAGATCATGTTTTACCCCGCCTTCGCGCGGCAAAGAAATCCTTCATTAGTCCTGCACATTCAGTTTCCAACACCCCCGACACAATCTGTATACGATGGTTGAAGAAATCTTTGTCAGCCAGACTCAACTGGCTTACTACTGCACCTGCTCGCGGCTCAGCCGCTCCAAATACCAATGTATCGACGCGCGCATGAATCAAAGCGCCAATGCACATGGTGCAGGGCTCGATAGTAACATAGAGCACACTGCCGGGAAGCCGGTAATTGGCCGACACGAGAGCAGCGGACCGTAGCGCGACGATTTCGGCATGGGCAGTTGGGTCATTGGCAGTTATCGGCTGGTTATAGCCTGCCGCGAGCTGCTGGCCTGCGTTGACCAATACCGCCCCAACTGGCACTTCGTCCTTGGCGCGCGCCAGGTCAGCCTGGGCCAGCGCCAAACGCATCCAGGCTTCGTGTTCAGTGTGTTGCACAGTCATAAGGTGACAGACATCCCTTTAATTCTCCGGGGCTGCGTCTATTTGCTGAGTGAACACTCTGCCCACCAAATACAAACCCAGAGACACCGACCAACCTATACCAATGGCGAACAGCAGCGTTCCAGCACCGAACGTTCCGCCAAGTAACCAACCCAATAAAACCACAGAAACTTCAATCGCCATTCTTACCCATGCTATCGGAAGATCCGATACTCTCTGCAGCCCCGTCATTAGACCATCCCGCGGACCTGGCCCTAATTGTGCAACGAGATACAAGCCACTACCCAGTCCGACGAAGAGAATTCCAACAACGACCTCTAGCAATTGCAGCGGCAAGAAGTTTGGGTTGGGCAGATACGGTAGTGACAAACCGATAGCTGCCGAAATAATTACGGCATTGAGAATGGTGCCAAGACCGGGCAATTGCTTTAATGGAACCCACAAAAAAAGTACCAGTAAACTACAAACGAAAGTGGCCCAACCAATTGTTAAATGCAATTGCAAACCAATACCCTGCGCCAGCACAGTCCATGGGCTAACCCCGGCGCCCGCTGCAATCAAGCATGCCTCGCCCAGCCCGAACAGGGTCAAGCCAAAACACAACCAAAACAGAGTCGGCAGTCGTGGCTTGAAGCTGAATTGCTGCGGAGAACTCCACGCGACTCGCGGCACTGTCTTGACAGACAACGCTTTCAACATAACTTTTACTCTTGGTAGGTATACCCGGTTAGCAGTACTTCTGCCTTGGGGCAAAATTGAGGCGGTAGCAACTGCTGTTATTGCGCCAGGCGCAGCAATTCTTTAGCAAGCCATCGCTCTGAGTTTATTCCCACTCAATCGTCGCCGGCGGCTTGCTGGAGATATCATAGGCAACCCGAGACACATCGGCGATCTCATTCATGATGCGGTTGGATACTTTCTCCAATAGTTCCGGATCAAGGCGTGCCCAACGCGCCGTCATGAAGTCGATTGTCTCAACAGCACGCAACGTAATCACATAGGAATAACGGCGCGCATCACCGACTACACCCACCGACTTTACCGGCAGGAAAACAGCAAAGGCCTGACTGACCTTTTGATAGCAATCAGCCCGGTGCAGCTCTTCGATAAAAATCGCATCCGCCTGCCGCAGAATATCGCAATATTCCTTGGTAACTTCACCAAGCACTCGCACTCCCAGACCGGGGCCGGGGAACGGGTGTCGATAAACCATTTCATAGGGCAATCCCAACTCGAGACCGATCTTGCGCACTTCATCCTTGAACAATTCACGTAGTGGCTCTACCAGTTCCAGCGCCATGTCGTCCGGCAAACCCCCGACGTTGTGATGCGATTTGATGACGTGCGCCTTGCCAGTCTTGGATCCTGCCGATTCGATGACATCAGGGTAAATCGTGCCCTGCGCCAGCCATTTGATACCCTGCAAGCGCGTGGCTTCAGTATCAAACACCTCAATAAAGGTATTACCGATTGCCTTGCGCTTGGCTTCAGGGTCAGCGACACCTGCCAGCCGATCCAGGAACAGATCTTCGGCATCAACGCGGATCACGTTAACACCCATGTTCTTGGCAAAAGTGGCCATGACTTGATCGCCCTCGTTAAGACGCAACAAACCATTATCAACAAACACACAAATCAATTGTTCGCCGATAGCCTCATGCAGCAAGGCCGCAACCACGGAAGAGTCGACCCCACCGGACAGGCCGAGAAGTACTTTGTCGGAACCAACCTTTTCACGCACGGTGCGTACCGCGTCTTCAATAATATTGGCCGACGTCCACAACGCCTCGCAGCCACAGATATCATGCACGAAGCGCTCAATAATGCGCATGCCCTGCAGCGTATGAGTAACTTCAGGGTGAAACTGTATCCCATAGAACGATCGCTCATCGTTACACATGGCGGCGATTGGTGCGCTCTCGGTTTCTGCAACCAGCGTAAAATCATTCGGCAGCGCCGTGACCTTGTCGCCATGACTCATCCAGACATCCAATTGCGCCTTGCCGGATTCCAGCACGCGGTCTTCAATGCCTTCAAATAATCGACTCGGCTCGGCCAGAGTTACTTCTGCAAACCCGAATTCAGATTTATTGGACGCTTCCACCTTGCCACCAAAATGCTCTGCCATGGTTTGCATGCCATAACAAATACCGAGAATGGGTACGCCGTAGTCATACAGAAAATCAGCAGCTCGCGGCGACTGCTCGGTGTTGGCCGACTCCGGGCCACCCGAAAAAATAAGGCCGTTGGGCGCAAATTCGCGCACCAGCGCTTCATCCACTTCGTAATCCCATATTTCACAATACACGCCAGCCTCACGAACGCGACGTGCAATCAGTTGTGTATATTGGGAACCGAAATCGAGAATCAGAATTTTCTGACTATGAATATTGGCAGTAGTCACGTTGGCAGTACTCGGAGTGTAAGACGAAAAAAAGACTCCCTGGGGGCAACAATGGCTGACTTTCGCCAGCCACTACACTCCCCAACATCATCGCGACAATCAGGCAGTGCTGCCCCGTAACGGGTTCCAGCCATAAATCAGGAAACCCGATAGTTCGGTGCTTCCTTGGTAATCGACACATCGTGGACATGAGATTCACTCATGCCGGCATTGGTAATCTTGACGAACTGCGTTTTGGTACGCATGGCGTCAATATTCTCGCAGCCGGTGTAGCCCATGCTAGAGCGCAGACCACCCATTAATTGATGCACGATCGCAGACATCGAACCTTTGTAGGGAACTCGCCCCTCGATACCTTCCGGCACGAGTTTTTGCGCTCCTGATTCGATATCCTGAAAATAACGATCACTGGAACCTTGAGAGTGCGACATGGCACCTAAAGAACCCATACCACGATAGGCTTTATAGCTACGCCCCTGATAGAGCTCAACTTCGCCAGGCGCCTCTTCGGAACCAGCGAGCAAGCTGCCAATCATCACCACATGAGCGCCAGCAGCAATAACCTTGGCAATATCCCCGGAAAAGCGAATACCACCATCAGAAATCACACAAACGTTTGTGTCTTTCAAGGCTTCAACCACATTGGCTACTGCACTGATCTGCGGAACGCCGACACCAGTCACGACCCGCGTTGTGCAGATGGATCCAGGTCCTATTCCCACCTTCACGGCATCAGCTCCGGCCTCTGCCAAGTCGCGAGCCGCTTCAGCAGTCGCGATGTTGCCGCCAACCACAGCCACGTTTGGGTGACGCTTCTTGACTGCCTTGACCTGGTCGATGACGCCTTGGGAATGACCATGGGCCGTATCGACGACCAACACATCCACGCCGGCTTCAACCAATGCATCAACACGCTCACTGGTGTCTTTGCCGGTACCTACCGCTGCAGCTACGCGCAGCCGACCGAATTCATCCTTACAGGCATTCGGGTAGTCTTCCGACTTGCGAATGTCCTTGAGGGTGATCAGACCACACAATTCAAAATCGTCATTGACGACCAGAATCTTCTCAATTCGATGACGGTGCAGTAGCTCCTTCACCTCATCGATATTGAAATTCTCCTTCACGGTAACCAGCCTGTCCTTCGGCGTCATGATGGATTCCACCGACGCATCCAGATTGGTTTCGAAGCGCACGTCCCGGCTGGTCACAATACCTTCCAGACCGCTGCTGCCAACCACTGGCATACCGGAAATGTCGTTCTCCTTGATGAGCGCAATCAAATCGCGCACGGAGGCATTAACCGGAATGGTTATAGGGTCTTTGACTACCCCGGATTCGTATTTTTTAACGATGCGTACTTCTCGTGCCTGTTTCTCCACGGACATACTCTTGTGGATTACACCAAGACCGCCTTCCTGTGCCATCGCGATAGCAAGTCGGGCTTCCGTAACCGTGTCCATAGCAGAGGACACAAGAGGAATTTTCAATCCGATAGATTGGGTGATGCGGGTTTCCAGACTGACTTCTTTGGGAAGCACTGTGGAGTGGGCAGGCAGGAGCAGAACATCATCGAATGTTAGAGCTTCTTCAGCAATGCGTAACATAAGATTTCCACTATCCGCAAAAACGGCATTATACAGATGGCCCAAACTGATGTATAGAATTTTTCTGAAGGCTTGCACCCTGCCGCGAAGCCGGACAAAATCCTGATTCCGATTGATGCTCGAGGACAAGACAAAAAATAATGACTCGGCCAGATTCCAGCTCGGCGACTGCCTCGCCCAATTTTTTCCGCCGGCTCCTGACCGAGCCTACCGTGCATTTTCTGTTTATCGCCGCTGCACTGTTTGCTTTCTATAGCCTGACCGAATCCAGTCGCGGCAAGATCCTGGAAATTGATCAGAACGCAATCGATGCCCGTGTATTCATGCGCGAGCTTGAAACAGGCGAGGCATTGGCTGCGACACAGCGCGACGCCATTATTCAGTCCTATATAGAGGAACAGATACTGGTGCAGGAAGCGCTGGCATTGGGCCTGGACGATGACGCTCGGATACACGATTTACTGGCCCAGAAGATGCGCCACGTGTTAAGTGGTGATGTCATTCAGCCCACTGACAGTGAACTACAAAGTTTCTATCAGCAAAATCAGGCTCTCTATGAGCGCCCGGCTGCGCTGTCTGTGGATGAACTGGTCTTTAACAGTCGCGAAGAGCTACCCGACAATATCCGCAGTGCGTTGCAAGAAGGTGCTGATGCCGAGGCACTTTTAGCATTACAGGAAGGCAATAGTGCCCCACTAAACAATGTGACCAGACTGGACCTGGCCAATATTTTTTCCCCGACCTTTGCTGACCGGGTGTTCGCAGCAGACAACAATGCGTGGACCGGCCCCCATCTGAGCAACCGCGGCCAGCATTGGTTACGCATTACCGAACGTCTGCCAGCCAGTATTCCACCGCTGGAAGCTATTCGGGATCGCGTTCGACTGGAATGGATCGCCATCGAAGAGGAACGTCGCCTGGAATCGGAAATTCAGCAACTGAAAGCGCAGTACAGCATCATTGTCGGCAGCGGTACTGCAGATGAGTAACTGTCGGCGGAGAGCACGTTGGCACGGATGGCGACAGACGGTTATTAGCCTGCTACTGTTGTTGCCTGCCTGCGTTCTGGGTCACGATGTGGATGTCACTGGCGTGGCGCGAGTCTTGTTGGATCAGACCAGTGAACAGGAATTCAGCCTGTCAATCGTTGACCAGCAAGTTCCGCCATTATTCAATATTGAACGCATCCTGCCTGAACGCTGTGCCGGCTTGCCGCCGGGCGGTTACAGCTATCGATTCAGCTGCAATCCTACCCTGAACATCGACGATCACTTGTACTTCCCGTGGAGTCTTGAGGGCGTGGTCGTGGTGGCTCGCTGGCAAGATGGCACAGACATCTCGGGCTTTTTCCCCGGTGACGGCTCCATCATCAGCGTACCCATGAGTGATCTGCAGGCTGGCGCAGGGTCACTGCTCAGCCTGGCAACGCGTTACTCTATTCTTGGCGCAGAACATATTCTGTTCGGTATCGACCACTTACTGTTTGTGCTGGGACTACTGCTCCTGCAGCGCAATGCCTGGAAGTTAATTCAGACTATTACCGCCTTCACGATCGCTCACAGTATCACGCTGGCCTTTGCCGTATTGGAGATCTTTCCGCTACCCAATGCACCAGTGGAAGTGCTTATCGCTCTGTCCATTGCCCTGCTTGCCAGAGAAATTCTTATGGGTCAGCGCGGTCAGTTCTCCTTGGCGCATCAGTGGCCCTGGGCAGTCGCTTTCGTGTTTGGCCTGTTTCACGGCTTTGGATTCGCTGGCGCATTGGGCGAGCTGGGTCTCAGCCCAAACGATGTGCCGCTGGCGTTACTGTTCTTCAATCTAGGCGTTGAAGCGGGTCAGGTCGCCTTTATTGGCCTGCTATTGGCGATCCAGTTCTTGCTGCAACGCTGGGCGCAAGACATTGTACCGGTAGTCCAGCGCGGGCTCGCCTATGGGCTGGGCGGCATCGCTACGTTTTGGTTCCTGCAACGATTGCCAGCCTTACTGCCGGCTTGATCCGTTCAATACATTGGCTTGTCTTGAACCAGCTTTGACTATCTTGGCTTGTCAATTCTGAAACTGTTGATGGCAGGATTCACAAGGCGGATACAGCAAATCGTTACCCACTGCCGATAGCTGTTCTTTATCCTTGTCAGCGACAGCTTGCAGCACGGCACGCGCCGCAGACAGCATCTGATTGTTATAGGTTTGCCAGTCTGCGCGCTTACTATCGGCATGTCCTTGAGCCAGCAACTCCCCTGCTGCCAACACAGTGATTGCCGCGTTAGCAACGGCCTGCCATTCAGCCTCGCTCTGCAATTGATAGGCACCCCAGATGGTGTTGGTTGCGGGGGTGATCAGACCATTCATCAATTCCGCAACCGACAGACGTTCTGCTACGGGATTCTCTTGAGCGAGTAATTGCCAGCCGGTGAGGGCGCAAACGGCGAAAATCACAGTAGCGGCCAGACGTCGTTTGTGGAGAGTTCTGAGTTGCACTTTCATCATTTATTGCCCTGCGTTCAATTCAAACTGTAATGCGTGTAACTACCCTGAGAATCACGAACAATCAAGGCAGCACCCCTGTTTCGCTCTGCGAGATAATAGCCCATTAAAAGGCCATGTCTGGTACCAGACAGGAATTGCTTATCGCCGGAGCACAAATTTGCTTTAATCTGACCAGGCCCTTAAGGCTATCAACTCACCCGCTCACAGTTCGGGACGAAGCATTATGAATATGAAATTAAGCAGAATCAGAGCAATTTTACTCAGTTTGTTCACCGTCAGCTCGACGGCTGTGGCCGACATAATGGACGAAGTCGAGCACGGCTATGTCGACAACAATGGCGTTGCTATCCACTATGCAACGGTTGGCGAGGGGCCGCTGGTAGTCATGATTCATGGTTTTCCGGACTTCTGGTACAGCTGGCGCCATCAGATGAACGCCCTGAAAGACAACTACAAAGTTGTGGCAATCGACCAGCGTGGTTACAACCAAAGTGATGCCCCGGAAGGTGATGAGAATTACCAGATGCGGTATATGGTTAGTGATGTCGCCGCTGTGATTCAGCATTTTGGTGCTGAGAGCGCCAATATCGTCGGCCATGACTGGGGCGGCGTGGTCTCCTGGCAATTCGCGTTTGCCCTGCCCAACATGGTGGACAATCTGATTATTCTGAATCTTCCCCACCCCAATGGCATGGCCCGCGAACTTGTGAACAATGCCGAGCAGCAGCGTAACAGTGCCTATGCCAGAGCATTCATTGCTGGCAGTCCGGAAGATCCTGACATCTTCTTCGGTGGGCCAATGACGCCGCAAACACTATCCGGCTGGGTGAGCGATGCAGAGGCTCGTGCACACTACGTTACCGCTTTTGAACGCTCCAACTTTGACGCCATGCTGGCCTATTACAAGCAAAACTACCCGCGTGCGGATTCTGCTCAGAGTGCAGCACCCGCCGCGCCGCAACTGGATATCCCGTTGCTGGTCTTTCATGGTCTGGACGATACAGCGCTGCATTCTGACGGCCTGAATAACACCTGGGACTGGAATGACGCCGACACCACTATTGTGGCGGTCCCCGGCGCTGGTCATTTTGTCCAGAACGATGCTGCAGACTATGTCTCGGCCACACTGAAAGCCTGGTTGGACCAACGTACGCAGTAAAAGCAGCAATAAAAGGCGCCGTTTTGAGCAAATACGTCAAACATCAGAATCTGAATGATGAATACTTTTTCCATGAGGGCTGCTTCATCACAGAGACGTCTAACAGTCGCGATGACGATCAGGCATCTATAGTGCGCGCCAGAGTGGAACCGGGTCAGCAGACCAAATGGCATTGGCTGGAGAATACCTTTGAACGCTATGCCATCATAGCCGGCCATGGGGAAGTCGAAGTGGGAGACGAGACGCCCCGGGAAGTAACAACGGGGGATGTTGTAATAATCCCACCAGGCATCAAACAACGTATTCGCAATACCAGCGAGACTGATCTGATCTTTTATGCAGTCTGCACACCCCCCTTTCACCCTGATAATTACAACAGTGAGGATTGAACCTCACGAGGCAGTGATTGACGATGACCTATTTTGAATTTCTCATGGCCATCGCGTCGGTGGTCATTGCCATCGGCCTGACCGAGATCTTTGGTGGCTGGGGCGATTTGTTGCGGTCGCGAATTGCTCCACAAATCGACTGGCTGCACTTAAGCTGGACTGTAGTGGTAGTGATGTATGCCATCCAGTATTGGGTCGGCATCTGGCCTTATCGGGAAGTGAATTTCAGCTACATTTATCAGGTCTGGTTCCTGATTATCCCAACCCTGTTTATTGTTCTGGTGGCTTTTGCAATTACACCCAATGTAAACCCGGACGAAGACCTCCGCTTGCGTGATTACTACCTGTCACGCCGTGGCCCGATCTTCATCGGGCTGGCCATTTTTGTGACTACCGCGCAGTTGGCTGACGTTATTATTCTTGGCGACGGGTTTAGCACGATTGGCTTCCTGCTCATTGTCGTACTCTTCGGGCCCGCTTTCACCACGATCACCTGGGTTCACTGGGTGGTCATGCTCACCAATTTGTATTTCCTGATCCTGAATGCCTTTACTGCGACCAGTCTGCCTGGCTAGGAACAATAGAGAGAATAGCGCGGCAATTACGACAACAGCTTTTCAGAATCGGGCCCTATGGGCGGTGATTCTGTGCGCCGACTTCGCCCAGTTTGTTATCATTACCGGATGTCGACATACACCCCAACCTTATCAATCCTGAGCTTGTTGCTTGTATCTTTTCTGGCCCCGATTGCCCCCTCCGGCTTCGGCCCGTTTACCCAGCCGCTGATTCATGCCAACGAAGAAACCGCGGATTTGCAGCAAACTGCGACGTCCGGCACATCAGTGCGCGTCTATAGTTCGCTGTCACCGCTGCAAATCAACCAGCTGCATAGCTGGCGTCTGGCAATCACGGATGCGCAAGGCAATCCGGTGTCAGGTGCTGACGTCAGCGTCGTTGGCGGCATGCCGGAGCATGATCACGGCTTGCCGACCCAACCTCTGGTCACAGATTCGCCCGCTCCTGGTCACTACACCTTGCAAGGCGTGCGCTTTCACATGCCGGGCAAATGGCAGATGGAATTTGTGATTGCCACCGAGTCTGGCACCGAAACCCTGCTGATTGAATTCGAACTATGAAACTGAAGTTGCTAGTCGGCATACTCGCGATCAGCGGGCTGGCGATGCTGGCCTGGTCATGGCGTCCGGCGCCACCTCCCGAGGTCTGGAGTCCCGCCGAATTGGCTCTGATTGATTCCCTGTCGCTAAGCAACCTGCCGCCGCTTCCGGTTGACCCCAGTAATCAAATGGCTGATTCCGACGCAGCCGCGAAGTTTGGCCAATTGCTTTATTTCGATACCGGTTTAAGCAGCAATGGCGCGGTCTCTTGCGCCACCTGCCACCAACCCGATCAATACTTTACCGATGGATTGCCCCTGGCAGTGGGTCTCGAAGCCGGGCCGCGCCACACCCCGAGCCTGGTCGGGCTGAGTTACAGCCCTTGGTATTACTGGGACGGGCGCAAGGACAGCCAGTGGGCACAAGCGCTGGCACCCTTGGAAGCCAGCCACGAGCATAATATTGATCGGCTCAGCGTACTTCGCTATATCGCCAATAACGCTGAGCTTCGAGGGACCTACCAACAACTCTTCGGCGCACTTCCAGACTTGCCAACCAACCCGATTCAAGCCTCCCCCAAAGGCAATGCCGAGCAACAAGCTGCCTGGCAAAAACTGCCTTCGGCCACGCAGACCGTCATCAATTCGGCGTTTGCCAATTTGGGCAAGTCTCTGGCAGCGTATCAACGCAAGCTAAGGCCCGGCCGGACTCGCTTTGATGACTATGCAGATAGCCTGTCAGCGGAGAATCCAAAAACCGCGAGTGATTTGCTCAATGCAGAAGAAATTGCCGGCTTGCAGTTATTCATCGGCAAGGGTCAGTGTGTGAACTGCCACAACGGGCCGCTACTGACCAATAATGACTTCCACAACACAGGCGTACTGACTACGCTGGGTGAATTGCCATCAATGGGGCGTTATGACGGCATACGCGCTGCCCGGCAAGATCCTTTCAACTGTCTGGGCGATTACAGCGACGCTAGCGCCGAGCAATGTCTGGAATTGCGCTTTGCCAACGACAAGAACGATCTCGTCGGCGCCCACAAGACGCCTACTTTACGCAATGTCGCGGCGACGCCACCGTATATGCATGGCGGGCAAATCAATGAATTGCTGGAAGTCGTCCGGCACTACAACGACGCACCGACATCCATGCTAAGCCACAACGAAGCCAAGCCATTGGAACTGCGTGAAGTGCAGTTGCAACAGCTCACTCGCTTTTTAGAGACTCTCACTGCGCCATTGGCAACAGAGGAACATTGGCTGAGGCCGCCATCTGCGCAATAAACGCAAATGGCAGCTCAACATGAGGCAGGATTGGCGATTAGTCGCCGGTGCAATTAAAGCGGGACAAACGCCAGCGCAAAGTTGCTGTTCAGCGGAATGACCAACTGATTCTGTACTGAGTCATAACACATGGAAGCAGCACTTGGGATGCCTTCGGCGATAACTTCAGCTTCCTGGCCTGGCGCAATACGGGAAACACTGCCAAAACGCACACTGCTTACGTATTTGGTGCCATCGGCAAGCACTACCACACCGTCATTGCCCCCTTCTGCGGCATATTCAGTGCGAATCACTTCACCGGCCGGGTTATAGGTCAGCACTGCATTGTCACCGATATTCACGACCACAATATTACCCTCATTGTCGATCGCCACACCGTTAGGGGCTGCCAGTGGCGCGCCATCGGCGAAAGTTGATACTTCGCCCGACGGAGTCACTTTGTAAATGACCTCAGGACTGCGCGTGTTGGAAATATAAGCGGTGCCATCGTCGGTAACGCCGATCCCATTGAGCACTGTAGAACCTGGAATTTCCACGGCTCGCAAAGGTTGCCCAGTCTCCAGATCGAAGGAGCGCAAGTAGCCCACGTCAACTGTATAGAGGACGCCGCCAGCAATAGCACTACCCAGAGGATGGTGCAGTTCCAGACCGTCACGTGTCACACCAATCCATTTTGGCGTATGCACACTACCGTCGGGGTTGATCAGCGAAACAAAGCCATCATTCTCAGTACCGTCACCGCGGTTACCGTTATTCATGGCAAGAATCAGATTGCGCTCGGGATCGAAAGTACAGCTCTCCGAGAAATGAAAACTGCCATAGACTTTGACATTGCTGGACATTGGAACACGAACGCCCTGCTCATTGACCGAGCCAATAGGCTCCCCAGTTTGAAAGTCCTGCGCAAGCGTACCGCTTGATAGTGCGGTCAGTGCGAGGGCAGTAAGAAGATTGCTACGAATCATTGTTATATCAGCTCCTTGATATCGAGTGTAGAGCAGCACATGCTACTCCAGATTGCCGATTTGTTGGCCGGAAAATCTAATTGTAGAGATTACCGCGTCTGGTTGCGCCATGCGACAGTCAGGTTGCCGCCTGAACGCGACTGATTACCTTGGATTGACCCGAAGTAGCGCCTCTGACACCGCTTGAGCGCCATCACTGAAGCCCCAAAGGCACGTCGGTGACTGACTTTTACGAGCTGTCTAAGCTAGACTGCACTCTATGCCAACTCGCAATATCCCCTACCACTCGACTTCCGCGCCAGCGCCAGAGAATCAGGCCGACAAGCCAGCCGTGATTTCCGTCAGCAGCCTCAATCATATGGCCAAGACCCTGCTGGAAAGTGAGTTCCCCAGCGTCACTGTCGAAGGTGAAATATCCAACCTGGCCATTCCGAGCTCAGGACACTGGTACCTGAGCCTGAAAGACAAGCGCTCACAGATTCGCTGCGCCATGTTCGTCAACCGTAACCGCTTCGTGCGCTTTCGCCCAGAGAACGGTCAGCAAATAATAGTGCGCGGCAAACTCAGTATTTACGAAGGCCGTGGCGACTATCAGCTGATTGTCGACAGCATGGAAGAAGCCGGTGATGGCGCCTTGCAACGCGCCTTTGAAGAACTCAAAGCGAAACTGCAAGCAGAAGGCTTGTTTGCCAGCGAGCGCAAACGGGAAGTGCGCAGCGATTATGGGCACATAGCCCTGATCACCTCGCCCACCGGGGCAGCAATACGCGACTTGCTGAGTGTTTTCGCCCGGCGTTTTCCAGCTACCCAGCTGACCTTGATCCCTGTCGCCGTACAGGGCAAGGCAGCCGCCGGAGAAATTGTCGCCGCTATCGGCCGCGCCAATCGCTTGCAGAAAAAGCTTGGCCTTGAGGCCATTATTATTGGCCGCGGTGGCGGCTCACTGGAAGATCTGCAGGCCTTCAATGAAGAGAGTGTGGCGCGCGCAATCGCCGACAGTGAATTGCCTGTGACCAGTGCGGTGGGACATGAAATAGATTTTACCATCGCGGACTTTGTTGCCGATCTACGCGCCCCGACACCGTCCGCCGCAGCCGAGTTAATGAGCCCATCCCAGGATGATTATCGCGACCAGTTTGCGGGGTACCAACATTTGCTCTCGCAGTCGATACGCGGCACTTTGCGACAGCATGAGGTCGAACTGAGCAACTTGCGGCGTCACCTCATCAGGCCTGATCGCCGCTTGCAAGAACATGCGCAAACGCTTGATAGATTGGAAGTAAGCCTCACGCGGGCCATACAGATTGACCTTGATAAAAAACACACCGCCTTGCATTACTGGCAGCGTAATTTATCGGTCAATTCACCGCAGCAACAGCTACGCCAGCTACGCCAGCGTTTGCAGTCAGGCAATCACTTGCTTGTGCAGGCCTGGCAGCGCTTACTGGCCAGCCAGCAAGCCACGCTGGCTACTTTGAGTCGCGGGCTCAATGCGACCAGCCCGCTGAATACGCTAGCGCGTGGCTACAGCGTTACTTACGGCGAGAACGGACAGCTCCTGCGTAATGCGCAAGACACCAACAAAGGCGCCAGAATTACAACGCAACTTGGCACTGGCAAAATCGAAGCCATCGTGGATAAAATTTCGCCCGCGAAGCCACAAGACGAATAGCCAGCTGTCTGCTGAGAGAACAATATAAAAAAGAATGAATGGACTAAAATCAAATGCTCTCTGCGCAATCACAATCTTGCGCTCGCTTACCTCGGAGCTGTGCTGATGTAATGGCAAAGGTATCGTTCACTCCCAATCTTGCGCGACACATCAATGTAAGCAGCATGACCATGCCTGCCAGCAATTTGCGCAATCTTGTTGATGCAGTTTGTCAGAAAGACGCACGCTTAAAACCTTACTTGCTGGATGACCAATCCCGCTTACGCAAGCACGTCACTGTGTTTATCGACGGCAAGCAATTACGTGACCGTGAAGGTCTGAGTGATAGCCTTGATGACCACAGTGAAGTTTTCATTGCCCAGGCGTTGTCCGGTGGTTAAGCTAAACATTCCGCCACGCTGAAGATCTGATCATGACCCCAAGCTGCTGGATCGCAACTCGCAAAGGCCTCATCGAAGCCCAACCAAGCGGCTCCGGTAACTGGTCGCTCTCCCCGCCACATTTTCCCGGTGAGCCGGTTTCAATGGTATTGCCCGACAATGGCTCCGGCTACATGTACGCCGCACTTAATCTCGGCCACTTTGGCCCGAAATTACACCGCTCCAGTAATCACGGTGAAACCTGGGAAGAAGTTGCAACGCCGGCCTTCCCCGAAGCCCCAAAGGATGCTCTGGAGGCCAAATCTGTCGCGTTCATCTGGATTCTGGAACGAGGGATCGATGATTGCCTGTGGGCCGGCACGGTTCCTGCCGGCCTGTTTCGGTCCACGGATGAAGGAGCAAGCTGGGAGTTTATAGAGAGTCTTAATGCCAGTCCGGGCGCCGAAGAGTGGTTTGGTGGCGGCTATGATGATCCCGGCATTCACTCCATTGCTGTCGATCCAAGAGACCAAAATAAACTGACTATCGCTATTTCTTGCGGCGGCGTCTGGCACAGCGAAGACAATGGCGTAAGTTGGGCAAACAAGTCTCACGGAATGCGCGCCGCCTATCTGCCACCAGAAATGGCTGGCGACCTCAACACTCAAGACCCCCACAGAATGCTGGCCTGCCCTGCCGACCCGGACCGACTCTGGGTGCAGCATCACAACGGGATTTTCCGCTGCGACGAAACAGATGGGTACTGGCAGGAAATCGATGCAGTGGACCCATCCACCTTTGGTTTTGCCCTGGCGGTCCACCCCGAACATCCCGACACCGCCTGGTTTGTTCCTGCGATAAAAGATGAATCAAGAATGCCTGTCAATTGTGCTCTGGTAGTCACCCGCACGACTGATGGCGGCGAGACCTTTCAGAAACTGGCATCCGGGTTGCCACAAGCACACAGTTATGACCTCGTGTATCGTCACGGCCTCGAAGTCGCCGGCGACGGTACTACTCTGATAATGGGTTCAACCAGTGGCAATGTCTGGGCATCAGTAAATGCTGGCGATCACTGGCAGCAAATCGCCGGCAACCTGGCACCGGTTTATTGCATCAGATTCGCTCAAGCTGATTCATAAGTTTCAATCCCTGCCCACGCACAGCCCCAGATAATCACCTTAAAGCCATAGAAATCAGCAAGATAGGGGAGCTCCTCACCATCTGGGTAAAATAAGGGTCAAGCTCACGCGAAAGTGCGAATTTACTGTGGAACTGTGACTGGTATCCCGTGTTTAGTTACTGGAAATGCTTACAATTTACTCAACATTGTAAGAGCACTCCGACACCGCCTTCAGAACAGCCGGGATTTGGGGCGCCGCAGGAACACACTCCTCCTGCTCACTTAAAACCTGCGCCTGTAGGGAGAGAAGAATGCCATTGCTGGACAGCCTATTCTTGCTCGTTTTTGGTCATGCACTGGCCGATTTCGTATTACAGCCTGAAGCCATGGGTTACGGCAAGAATCGCAACGCCAATATCCACGACAAGGAGCACAGCCTGTTCCCGGATTGGTGGTATTGGCTAACTGCCCATTCTCTGGTGCACGGCGGCATAGTCTACCTTATTTGCTACAGCCTGCTGGGCAGCATGTATGCGCTCATTCTGGGCTTGCTGGAATCAGTACTGCACTGGCTGACTGACTACGCGAAATGTGAAGGCTGGATTTCTGTGCATCAGGATCAGGCTATTCATATCTTCTGCAAGCTGCTCTACGCCCTGCTCATCTACACCGTCCTCCAATAAGCTGACAGCCTCTTCAAGCAATCTCTCCAGCGCGCTCTTTGTAGCAAAAGCATGGTCTGAGTCACCACTTTTTCGTATAGTATGGGCTCGTCTGAGGCACCCTGATCGTCGATCGGTGCTGCCTGCCGACAGCCAATTAATTGATGAGTAACAGAGCGAATTATGGGTAAGCGGGAAGAACAACGAAAAAGAAAAGAAGAGAAACAGCAAGCTGCCAAACAACGTCAGCAGACCATGGCTTTATTGCAAAAAGTAGTCCTCTATGGCGTTGCCCCCGTTATCTTGCTCTTCGTCGTCTATACGATCATGAGTCAAGGGCCAACCTATTCCCCGGTTGAAATTGCGCCAAACGATCATCTCAGAGGCGACCCGGATGCCCCGGTGAGTATTGTTGTATACGCGGACTTTCAATGCCCTGCCTGTGCCACCGAGCATCAAACAATGAGCCAGATATGGCCACGCATCAGTGATCAGGCGCATTTGATATTCCGTCACTTCCCCATTTCAACAACCCACGCCCATGCCTGGACTGCATCACTGTATGCCGAGGCGGCAGCACAACAAGGCCGGTTCTGGGAAATGCATGACACGCTGTTTGCCACTCAGGGCATCTGGTCCGGCATGCCTGCGGTGGAAGAAGAATTCAACAGCTACGCGCTGGAATTAAACATGGATCTGGATCAGCTACTGGCAGATGTGGAATCTGATGCTGTAATCGACAAAGTGCGTGCCGATCAGCGTGGCGGTAACTCCGCTGGCGTGCGCGGCACACCGGCTGTATTCGTCAACGGGCGCTTTCTTGGCAGCCCGTCCCGCCAGCGTATATTGGATGCCGTCGCCGAAGAAGTCGGCACTGGCGCTGCAGACTGAGTTAGCGACTGAATTTTAGCGATTAAGATCGCGGTACTGTAAACCCGGAAAGTTCAGCAAAGCGACGCAGCAGCGCATGGCTTTCCGGTGATTCCGCCAGTTCACTTTCCAACTGCTCGACATCCAATCCCTCTGCTATCAATGCGCCCCGTCGCGCATTGAGATAGGCGCCGCTAATACGGGCATCAAATTCCGGATGAAACTGAATGCCCCAGGCAAATTTGCCGATGCGGAACGCATGGTTGGGATCAAACTCATTGCTGGCCAGATGCAATGCGCCTGCCGGCAGGCCTAGCACAGATTGTTGATGCGAAACCTGGACCGTCATAGTTGCTGGCATGCCGGTGAACAGTAAGTCATCCTGGGCGGCGGCAGAAAGGCTTATTTCAACGCTGCCTATCTCTCTGCCTTCCGGATGAAAACCCACTTCACCAGCAAAGGCCCAGGCCAATAATTGATGACCGTAACATACCCCAAGAACGGGGATCTCAGCAGCGACCGCACTCTTGATGAACTCTGCGGTTGAGAAATTCCAGGGTTCCTGATCAGTTACGTAGGCCGGCGAGCCGGTGATGATAACCCCACTCACGTCCTCTGGCGCGGGAAGTACTTCACCGAGAAACACAGATACCACCAGCACTTCATCGTCAGTGACTCCGCAACCGGCAATAAACCAGTCTTCGAAATCTTCGCCTTGCTCGCGCAGAGGTGCAACCGTGTTGCCGGTTTTTATTATCAGAAGTGGTTTGTTACTTGGCACTTTTGACCTCTCATTGCAGTTAGCTTTTTGAACAGCCTATAAGGATAGTCTTATTACTGCCGCCTCTTGTGCAGTAATTTTTTACAGTAGCCTTTGCTGCTGTGTTTACAGTAGTCTTAACTCAGCTGCAGTTCTCAGTCTCAGTCTATCATCACAACAAGGATTAAAACGATGCTCCATAAAGTAGATCGATTGTTTGGGCGGGTTGGTGAAAGCTTTCAGGAATTGAGCTGGGCTCTCATGCGCTTGCTGGGCAGCGCCATGTTCATGACACATGGATTTAGCAAACTGTTCGGCGAAAACCCGCAAGTCTTTCAGGGCAGCGGGATGACGACAGTGAGCATTGGTGAATCAATCAGCTTCGCCATGCCCATGGAAATCAATGCTCTATACATTGCTGGCGTGATCGAACTTTTTGGCGGCTTGCTACTGGCGATTGGCCTGTGGACACATTTGATGGCGTTCTTGGCCATGATACTCATGGTGATGGCCTACCTGACTGCGCATCTGGCCTGGTTTCCAACACTGAATCGTGGTGAATTGGCGGCTATGTATTTTCTTGTCTATTTTGTGATTTTTGCCTTCGGTGGCGGCCAATTCAGCATCGATACCTGGATGGCCATGCGGCGTCAGAAAAAACAGCAAGACCGCATGGAAGCCAATACAGCCAAGTATGGCTAACGCATCATTGGCGCTGAGTTAACCAATGCTCCAAACCCTGCGCATTGAGAGCCATGTCCATCCTTAGATAAGCAGCAATTTCGTCAGGGTCGAGCCCGCATTGTTGGTCGAGCAAAAAATTAACGCTCTGCAATGTCAGGCTATTCTCGATAGCTCGTGCTCGTTCGGGCATGTTGGCAAGATCATCGGCGGTCTCGGCGTAATCCTTGATTTGCTGTTTCAATTGCAGACCCAGTTTTTCAGGCTCCTCATGGACTCCGAAATGGGTTACGAAGATGCGTTCCGGCTTCAATGCCAATAAGCGATCCACCGTTAATAGCCAGGCTTCCGGATCAAACTGAATGGGCGTAGTCGGCGGAAAAATAAAGCGGTTCCTGCCCTGATTCAAGCGCGGATAACTGGCACCAAAAGTATCTCCGGTGAACAGCCCGTGGCTAATGCGATCATGAATACAATAGTGATGCCGTGCGTGCCCCTCGGTATGAAAAAATGTCAGGCAGCGGCCATTAAAATCCAATTCAAAGCCGTCTTCGACGCTCTGCACTCGCTCTTCCGGCACTGGCAATAGCCGCCCGAACAACTGGGCAAACTTTTCCTCACCATAGACAGCCAAAGAGCCTTGCTCGAGTTTGGCTGGATCAATCATATGCCGCGCCCCGCGAGGATGAATCAGGAGTGTGGCATTGGGACACGCCGCCATGACTTCACCCACGCCACCGGCATGATCGAGATGCACATGGGTCGGCATCACATAAGCTACTTGCTCCGGCGTCAATTTCCGGCGCTGCAATGCATCCATCAGTATTGGCAGAGACTTGCTGGTACCAGTATCAATAAACCCGGCTACCCCATCTTGTTCAATCAGATAGCAAGCGGCAATGCCCGGTTCGTGCAACAACGTGTCAATACAACTAATACCGTTGCCCAAATCTGTTACCAGGTTAGCTGACATGATGGATTCCAATGCTGACGGTGCTTAAGTTTATGTACGATACTTTTTTCATTCACTATAACCATAGAAGGCCAGCGCCGCCTGATACAAGCTGTACACGTCGATTTTGGAACTGACCGCGAACGGCGTATGAATGGATAACAGCGGCACACCGAAATCAATAACCTCAATATTTTGTGCTGAAAAAACACCCCCTATGGTCCCGCCGCCAGCACTGCCCACCCGATAAGTGCTGGTTTGCCAGGGCACATCGGCTTCATCCAGCAAATTGCGCGTCCAGGCAATGAATTCTGAATTGGCGTTATTGCCTTGCCCATAAAGCTTCAAATTGACACCGTAGCCGAGACGCGGAGCATTCCCCAACTCCCACGCTCCCGGATTCATGGGATTGACGCCGGGATTAACATCGATCGAAATAAAGCGCGTTTGCCGTAACGCATTGCGAAAGACCGGCTCGCGATACGCATTGCCTAACTCGGCATACAACAGGCGCGACAAAAGGTCAGCAAAGTGATCCGACTGCGCACCTGTGTTATTGCGATTCCCGACTTCCTCATTGTCTACCAGAAAAGCCATGGTGGTTCGCTCAGGCCGATCTATCTCGGCGACAGCACGCATCGCCGCATAGGAGGCCAAGCGGTCATCTTGCCCATAGGCTGCAATCAAGCCACGATCAAAACCCATATCGCGTGGCTTACCGGCAGGCACTAAAGATAATTCGGCAGAGACCAGATCGGCACGCGTGACATCATATTCAGCTGCCAGATAGGCCAGCACTTGATCGATCACATCACCACCGCCCTGCAAGGGTGGCATGTGTGCTACAACCGGATCCAGATCTTCCGGCTCTATGAAATCTCCGAGGGTTTGCGAATTTCGTCCGCGATCCACATGGGGAGATAATTCGGGAATCATGAAAACAGGCTCATCGTCCTCAAGACCAATCGAGACCTGAACTGTTGTGCCGTCCTTGCGGTCGATGCGACCGACAAGCGCCAACGGCAGGTTAGTCCACTGATGATATTTGATCCCACCGTGGTAGTTAGTCTGGAAGAGGGCAAACTCACTATCAGCGTACAACGGCCGACCTTTCAACTCGAGTCGTGGTGAATCAATATGTGAGCCGATAACCTGAAAGCCTTCAGTTAACGGCCGCTCACCAATGACCATCAGACTAATAGTCCGATCCCGATTCACTTCATAAACACGGGCACCTGGGGTCAATGTAGAACTCTCCGTCAACTCGGAAAATCCATTCGCTTCGGCAAATGCAATTGCTTCAGTGACAAAGCTCAGCTCAGTACGCGCACTATGCAAGAACGCTTTATAGTCCTCAGCAAACTCGAATACAGACTCTCGCTCGCTTTGCGACAGCCCTATCCAGGCAGACTCACATTGCAGCCCATCCATACAGTTGTCCGCAGATTGTGCAATCGCAAAGGACTGAGTCAGCAATGCTATGAGCATCCCAGCTGCTACTTTTATCGGTTGTTGAGCAAACATGTATTTCTCACCTGTTAATTGGAAATAGTTGAAAGTAGTTGGAAATTAAAACAATTGGCTAATGGAATTGCCTTTTACTTAAGGGGAAGGATGGTCCGTCAGACATTGGCAGAACAGCTCCGGATCAATATTTCCGCCGGAAAGAATTGCGGCCACACTCTCTTCTTTGCCCTCACCTTTGCCTACACCCTTGCCTGGCAATTTATTATTGAGCAGGGCCGCCAGCGCTACTGCGCCGCCCGGCTCCACCACCAGCTTTAAATAGCGAAACGCAAAGCTGATAGCATGTGCCACTTCTTCTTCAGTGACTGTCAGAAAATCTGTCACCAGTTCACCAGTCACTGACCAGGTAATCTCACCTGGTGACGTGGCCATCAATGAATCGCACATGGTTGGCTTGTTACCATCAATGCGCACCCTCTTTCCGGTTTGCCTGGAACGCAAATGATCATCAAAGCTATCTGGTTCCACACCGTAGATTTGTACGCCGGGATGCAGATTGTGCACGGCGATGCTGACTCCCGATAGCAAACCGCCGCCGCCAACCGGGCTTAGCAGGTACTCAGGTACTGCACCCAAATCGGCGATTTGATGCATTAACTCGAGCCCACAAGTGCCTTGCCCGGCAATGACATCAATATCATCGAAAGCAGGCACCAGCACGGCTCCTGATTGTGCAGCCAAACTTTCAGCGATATCCTCGCGGGATTCATTGTGCCGATCATAGAGCTGGATGGTGGCCCCGAGCTTTTCAGTACTGCGCAGCTTGATTCGCGGGGCATCGGTGGGCATGACAATGGTTGCCGGAATGGACAGCATCTGCGCGGCCAACGCGATACCCTGCGCATGATTGCCCGATGAGAACGCAACAACTCCGTTGTCACGCTGCTGCTCAGGAATTTGGGCAAGTCGATTATAGGCGCCGCGGAACTTGAAGGCGCCGATGTGCTGTAGTGATTCAGCTTTTAAAAATACCCGTGCCCCCACTCTTGCATCGAGTTCGCGAGAAGTAAGCACGGGAGTGCGCACGGCAATGCCATCGAGGCGTTGCGCTGCAGCTTCAATTTCAACCAGAGAAAGTGGTAGTGATTGCGACATAACGATCCTGTGAATAAGGGAACCATTTAAGTCTGCGGGTAAATCAGCTTGTGTTCAACTTTTGCTTTTGCTGGTTTTGCGATTCTTGCGAATACGCCGCTTCTGCGCCACTTGTTGTTGCGTCAGGTTTTCTTCACCCTTGATAAACGGATTATCATCACTTCGCGTTTCTATACGCAAAGGTGTGCCTTCGAGACGCAGATGATGACGAAATGATTTTTCCAGATAGCGAATATACGAACCAGGTAATTTGGTTGTTTGCTTGCCGTGAATCACAATAATTGGCGGATTATGGCCACCGACATGGGCATAGCGCAGCTTCACACGGCGACCATTGATCACCGGAGGCTGATGATCGGCGACGATGTCTTGCAGCAATTGCGTCACACGATTCGTCGTCAGCTTGGCATGTGCAGAATCGTAGGCTTTGTGAATCGATGGATAAAGCTCACCCACACCAGTGCCATGTAATGCTGAAATAAAATGGATCTTGGCGAAGTCCACAAACGTGAAACGACGGCGAATTTCAGTTTTGATCCAGTCTTTTTCCGAATGTTCCATGCCATCCCACTTGTTTAGCGCGATGACCAGGGCACGGCCAGTCTCAACCACATAACCTAATAAATGCAGATCCTGCTCGACAATACCGTCTCTGGCATCAACGACTAACACGACGACATGGGCATCCTGAATCGCCTGCAACGATTTAACAACAGAGAATTTCTCCACGGTTTCGTTGGTTTTGCCACGCCGACGAATACCTGCGGTATCGATCAGGGTATAGCGCGTATCACGGCGCTCGAAAGGAATATAGATACTGTCACGAGTCGTTCCGGGCATATCAAAAACGACGACCCTGTCTTCGCCAAGCATTCTGTTTACCAAGGTGGACTTACCCACATTGGGACGGCCAGCAATCGCAATTTTAATGCCGGCTTCCTGGGCATCCAATTCCTCTGGTTCACCACCATCAAAGCCTTCCAGCACAGTCGACAGCATGGATGCGACACCCTTGCCTTGTGATGCCGTAATTGGAAACAAGTCTGCCATGCCCAATGTCGCAAATTCCGCACAGGCCTGGTCAGGGTCCATACCGTCTATCTTGTTAACGACAAGGTGAAAGTTTTTATTTTGCCGACGCAGATGTTCCAGGATTTTGCTGTCATCGGGAGTGAGACCATCTTTTGCATCGACAAGAAACAGACAAACATTGGCTTCATCGATAGCCAGCAGGGATTGCGCCGCCATCTCAGAATCGATGCCCTCTTCGTAGCCGGTAATACCGCCCGTATCGATAGCAATAAAGCGTTGATCATCGACTGTGCCTTCCCCGTAACGACGATCACGAGTCAGGCCTGGCATATTGGCGACAAGTGCATCGCGACTGCGAGTGAGCCGATTAAAGAGAGTAGATTTTCCGACGTTGGGACGTCCAACGAGCGCAATGACGGGGCGCATTGTAGTTGCCTGATAGCTAATAAATTGAGCTGGTTGTGGATGGCGTGTCAGAATTCAAGCAGCAGATTTAACACTACTTCAGCTCTGGACAGTTTTCCGGGTTCAAGATAGTTACTCGGTGCTCATGACTTTCTAGCGTTTTTGTCTGTTATGAGCGCTCGGGACTGTTTTGTGCGTTCAAGACTGTTTTAGGCGTTCAAGACTGTTGTTGCAGTCGCAGCGCAACCAGGCGCCCACTGTTGCCGAACACATAGAGCATGCCAGCGCGAACTATCATAGGCGCACGAACACCGTCGTTATCGACGCGCGTTCGGCCGACCATTCGACCATCGATCTGCGACAGCAAATGGACGTAGCCTTCAAAGTCAGCAATGGCAATGTAGTTATTGATGGCTGTTGGCGCCGTGAGCTCACGATATTCCAAGTCAGAGTTTTGCCAGGCAATGTCTTCACTGTTGTCGCGTACTGCCACAACATGACTGTCGTCGCTGCTGTAGTAAAGATTTCCGAAACCACGCGCCAGGCCATTATAGCTGGATGCTTCCATTCCCCAGACTATGCGACCACTCATAATATCGAGCGCCATGAGATTGCCCTGGTAACTGGAGGCCAAAATTCGGTTGCCATCGAGCAACAGCTGCCCATCAACATCAATGACACGTTCAATATCGTAGCGTCCTTCAGGAATCGCGATGCGTTCTTCCCAGCGCCAAATACCATCCTCGGCTGCGACAGACACCATGGTGCCGTTGCTGAAGCCAGCGATGACAGTTCCAACTGAAGTAATAACGGGCCGGTTGGTGCCACGCAATGTCAGTGCCGGTTGTGTAGTTTCGTATATCCAGCGCTGCGTGCCATCGGAATACTCCAATGCCACCAGCTTGTCGTCGACCGTTTGCGCGACGACGATATCACCATTGGTTTGTGGCGCTGACAAGACTTCGCTGGACACTGGCTGGCGCCAGCGAATTTCACCAGAGCTTTGCTCCAGCACAACTACCTCGGCCTCTTCTGTGCCAATCATGACCAGGCCATTGCGAGCACCAACACCACCAGTAATGGTGCCGTCGATACGAGTCCGCCAGATAATGTCACCATTGTCGGCGTTCACTGCGACCACATTGCCATTGACGCTGGCAGCGTACAGCGTGCTGCCATCCAGTGCCGGCGTTATCTTGTTATAGGCATTACCCTGACCATTCCCGACGTTGACACTCCAGGCACGCTGCATGCTGACTTCACGCGTGAAATCCTGTAACTCGGCCGGTGGGTTAACTTCATCATCGGAGAACCAGTTCAGCGGATTCATAGCCGAACAGGCAGACAATGTCACCAGCATCACTCCAGCCAGACTGGTAGCGCGCAGGGCATGAAAATTCACGTTGTGCAGTTGGAATACAGACATCTTCAAAGGGAATTAGCTCTCATCAGCCAGACTATTCATTTTCATTTGCAACCAGGAGCTGGTAGATCCGGCTTGTTGTGCAGCAGTATAGGCCTCACGAGCATCGACAACTCGATCCATGGCAACATAAATGTCACCACGCAATTCAGCGTAAGAAGCTTCGAATGATTGTGGGTCGACACTGTTGACCAATTGCAGAGCCGCTTCCGCCTCGCCCTGAGCCAACAATACCCGGCCGAGTCGTAAACTCGCGGTTAATTCAAGCGCTTCATCCGGTTGGCTGAACAATCCGCTGCGTGGATTATCCAGTATCCAGCGCAAAGAGGCTTCAGCTGAAGCAAGCTCATCCATGGCCACGTATTGTTGTGCGGCGTACATGGCGGCAAAGCGGGCATAGTCAGTGTCGGCAAATTCGCTGCGCAATTGTTCGCTGAGAGCAATAATAGTCTGGCGGTCTTCCGCACCGACTTCAGTCTGACCGTCAGTCACGGCCAGGCTCAAGACTTGCTCATACAGATCAGAGGCTGCTGAAACTGTGGCCGTTTGCGAATTCTGCCAGAAAATCCAGCTGCTATAGCCTGCTACAACAACGACAACAATAGTCACCAGACGCTGGCCGTTTTCTTTCCACCAGGCCTTGAGGCGTTCAATGGTTTCTTCTTCTTCCGCCTGTAATGCCACGGACGTACTCCTAAAAATGCTACTAATGAATTGCGATAGTATAAAAGACCGCAATGATACCCGTTTGTTCAATCTCAGGCATCAGAATTGCCGTCTTATACCCTGAAAGTTAAAGAAATTCCGCGATTTGCGTGGTCAAGTCCGTCAGGGCAACGTCGCGAGACTCGTCACTGTCGCCGAGGCGGCGAATCTTCACGTCAACAGCCGCGTTATCCCCGTCTTGCCCCGCTTCCAATACGACAGCGAGACTGGCCCCGCTATTGAATGCTTTCTTGATCTGGCTATTGTACTTGCCACCGCCGCAATGGCTGACAATGCCCAATTGTGGATACTTCTGGCGCAATTCGGCGGCTACCTGCAGGCCCAATGACGGCGCGACCTTCCCCACGGAAAGTACATAAATATCAACCGGATGCAAGGCTTCGGCAGGGACTTTCTCTAGCGAATCGAGCATCAGGACGAGGCGCTCTACACCGATAGCGAATCCCGCCGCCAGCGTGGGCTTGCCACCCAGTTGCGCAACCAGCCCATCATAGCGACCGCCACCGCATACGGCGCCCTGGGCGCCGAGCGTGTCGGTGGTCCACTCATAGACACAATTATTGTAGTAATCCAGACCGCGCACCAAACGGGCGTTTTCGCGAAAGGCGATGCCTAGCTCAGTGAGCATGGCTCTGAGCATGGCGTAGTGCTCAATGCTTTCCTGACTGACAAAAGCTGCCAATTCGGGAGCGCCCTCGAGTGCTTCCTGAACTTGCGGGTTCTTGCTATCCAAAACACGCATGGGGTTGCTGTACATGCGTTTGCTGGCATCCTCGTCCAGATTCTCTTTGCGGGATTCCAGAAACGCCGTTAGCTCGGCGCCATAAGCCTTGCGGTCAGCAGCGCTACCGATATTGTTGATCTCCAGCGTCAGAAACTCGGCAATATCCAGTTCTTGCCAGAGCTGAGCAGCCAGTTGCAACAACTCCACATCGATATCCGGGCCCGCCATGCCAAATGCTTCAACACCAAATTGATGAAATTGGCGGTAACGGCCCTTTTGCGGGCGCTCGTGACGGAACATTGGACCAGCGTACCAAAGTCGTTGCTGCTGATTATAGAGCAGACCATGTTGGTCCGCCGCACGCACACAGCCAGCCGTACCTTCCGGACGCATACTCAGATTATCGCCATTGCGATCATCGAAACTGTACATTTCCTTCTCGACGATATCAGTGACCTCACCAATTGACCGCTTGAACAACTGCGTCTGTTCCAGCACCGGGAAACGAATTTCCTGATACCCATAGCGCTGCACTACTCGATGAAAGCAGCTTTCCAGATATTGCCAGGTCAGAGATTGTCCAGGGAGAATGTCATTCATTCCCCTGATTGCTTGTAGTTTTGCCATAATGAATTGCTTGATGGGATAGAAGGTAGTGAGGGTAATGAGGTTTGCCTAGTCAGAGGCAATAACGTCCTTTTCAACAGCCTGCTTGGCCGCTACTCGTTGCCGAATCATGGCTTCCAGCTCATCCACCAGATTCTCATTTTGTACTTTATGATTTGGAACCCCTTCGACGTAAGCAAGATTGCTCGGCGACGCGCCAGTCAAGCCGATTTCGGCTACTTTTGCTTCGCCCGGTCCGTTGACGATACAACCAATAACTGCCACATCAATCGGTGTTGTGATGTCTTCCAGACGCGATTCGAGCTCATTCACCACTCCAATCACGTCAAAGTTCTGGCGGGAACAACTTGGGCAGGCAACCAGGTTGACGCCTTTGAAACGCAAGCCCAGACTCTTGAGAATATCAAAACCGACTTTCACTTCCTCGACAGGATCTGCCGCCAGCGAAATTCGAATCGTGTCACCAATACCATCCATTAACAAAGCGCCGAGGCCGATAGCTGATTTTACGGTGCCGGAGCGCAACCCCCCCGCCTCGGTAATACCCAAGTGGAATGGCTGGTCAATCTGGGTAGCAAGATTACGGTAAGCTTTGAGCGTCATGAAAATTTCTGACGCTTTGAGACTGATTTTAAAATCCTGAAAATTGAGTCTGTCGAGTATGTCGATCTGCGTCAGCGCTGATTCCACCATGGCTTCGGCATTGGGTTCTTTGTATTTACGCAACAGGGTTTTACCCAGCGAGCCGGCATTGACCCCTATGCGCAAGGGAATACCTTTATCGCGAGCACTGTCGACAACCTGACGAATACGCTCTTCGGAGCCAATATTACCGGGATTAATGCGCAGGCAATCAACACCATTTTCCAAAACTTCCAGAGCGATGCGATAGTCAAAGTGAATATCAGCTACCAGTGGAACCTGCACTTCGGCGCGAATCTTTTTAAAGGCCTCAGCCGCATCCATTGTCGGTACGGAAACGCGAACAATATCAACGCCTGCGACTTGCAGTCGGTTGATCTGCTCCAACGTCGCAGCGACGTCAGTCGTTTCAGTATTGGTCATACTTTGCACCGAGATTGGCGCATCACCACCGACCGGCACATTGCCGACCATGATCTGGCGAGTCTTGCGGCGCTGAATAAAAGATTCGGATCGCATGTTGCTATAAACCTACGGTAAGTCTGGCCGAATTGTCGATACGCACTTCGTCACTGACATCGACCTCACTACCATTGAAAATAAGTTGAGTAAGCGGGGCATCGCCCAGCAATACATTAAATGGCCCCTGCCCGGTAATCTCGAGCACATCTCCGGCGATGCGTAAATCCTGGTAAATAGGCTGTTCGCTGCCATCATTGACTTCAACCCAGCTCTCGCCATTAAAATTAATACGCAGCACGTCGTCACCTTCTTGCCCATCGACAGCAATCATCCGATCGCCATTGGGTAGCTGAGACACACTGATCGCCGGCCCCGACGCATCCGGCTCGTTCACAGTAATCTCGGTCACTTCAACAGTGGATTCACTACGCACTGGCGACGCTGCAATATCGGCGGTTTCAGCAGCCGCGATCATGGCTGGCGCCTCTATTTGGGCTGCAGCCTCTGTGACTGGCTCCTCCAGATTACTGCCTACGGCATCATCTATCACACTGTCGGACGCAGAAATCGCTCGCTCTGCTGCTGGTTCGATGGCTGAGGTGACTGCAGCAGGATTAGGAGCCGCGCTCGTGGCTTGCACCGAATTTGTAGAATTGCTTGTCGAACTCACCGGCACGGCAGGTGATCCATCTAAAGTCGAGGCTATCGCTGAAGGCGTTACAGCAGATGTGCGTAAATCGGTAGCTGCCGGCTCGGCATTCGCCTGGGTTGTTGGCGTTTCTGGCCGCTGTGACGCGGTTGTGGCCAATTGAGTTTCAACAGCATCATCCGTGATCGAGCTATACAACCACAAGCCTATTGAACCAACGACAAAGACACCCAGCGAGGCAAATACCCACCGCGTATTGCGGGCCGAGCTGCGCCCCTGCGGCGACCAATGTCCGGATGCGGCAGTGCGCGTCGTGATGCCAGTAGCACTGGACTGTGCCGGGCTGCTACTACCAGTGATTGCCTCGAAGCGACTGATAATCTCGGTCTTGTCGGCTTCAACCAAACCGGCATAACTCTTCAGATAGCCTCTGGCAAAAATAGTACCGGGCAATTTCTCGAACTGGTCTGACTCCAGCGCTTTGATATAGTGCACGGTAATATGCAGCTTATCTGCAATCGCCTTCTCATCAAGCCCTTTGGCTTCACGAGCTTCACGCAGCAACGCGCCGGCAGAACGGATTTCAGTTTCGTTCATGGCCTGCCCCTCTTGCGAGTTGTGTGAATCTTCAGTTGGCATCACTCAGTTGCTGGTAAATCACGTACTCAGGAGTGTCCTGATACAACGTGGTCAGAATTAACGCATATTCATCAACCATATCCTGGTCGCTAAAATGCGCACCTAATTGAATACCCGTCAACAACGCGCGAGGCGTATGTGGGATATTATAAAATTCGACTGTTGTCTGATATTGCTGAAATCGCTGTAACGCGGCAGACCATTGCTGCTCGCTCATACTCAAGATCGCCAATTCCAATGAGGAGATATACAGATTTGAATTCAATTGCACTGCGCGACCAAATGCTTGTATTGCCTCGACTGTTCGATCGGTACGCAAAGCGGCACGACCAAGGTTTTCAAAAGCTATGGCGCGACCCGGATAATCAACGTCTTCTGTGACTATGCGTAACTGCTCATAGGCGTCTTCGAAGCGATTCTGATTGAAGAGTAGCGCTGCATAATTATTTCGCGCGCGGGAATTATCCCGATCCAGATTGATGGCGCGCTGAAAATTTTCTTCCGCAAGATCCAAATCACCTTCGGTCTGAAAAACCAAAGCGAGAATGTTATAGACAGCAGGATGCCGCGCATTGATCTGCCGAGCATTATTGATGTGACGTCTGGCGCCACCCATATCGCCCGCGTCGTAGTAGGCGATGGCAAGCTGTACGTAATCTTCTACCGCTTGCTCTTCTGACGCGTCGACATTGAAGCCGCCCGTGGTAGTCGTCACACAGGATGAAAGCAGCATGGCAATGCACGCTAGTCCCAATACAGCTGCTCTGAACGCCAACTTACGCAATATCATCGATTTGCTACCAAAGTGGTTGCTCTGCTTTATAGTCTGTCGGCCGAAACGGCCAAATTATCAGTGCTCGTGAAGGCTTTTCCTGCGGCCTCCGCAGCTTTTTGACGATGCCTGTCACTGCGGCGCGTGTTGTCTTGCACCGCTCCCACTAACTGGCCACAGGCGCCGCCAATATCATCGGCGCGTGTAGTCCGCACGGTGACCGTGTAATCGGCGTCCTGCAATATCTGACGAAAATTACTGATCGCAGTCTTACTCGGTCGTCGATAGTCGCTCAGCGAAAACGGGTTAAATGGAATCAGATTTATCTTGCAAGGGAAATCTACCAGTAAAGTGGCAAGATCACGTGCATGTTGACGGTGATCATTGACACCGGCAATCAGCGTATATTCGATCACGGGTACGCGTTTATCTGGCAAGCTGGACATGTAGCCTTTAACCGCATCCAACAGCTCCGCAATCGGATAGCGCTTGTTGATCGGCATGATCTCGCTACGTAATTTGTCGTTCGGTGCATGTAATGAAATGGCCAATGACGCGTCAGTGTACTCACTGAGTTTGCGAATAGCCGGAACAACACCTGATGTGCTGATAGTGACTTTGCGTTTCGACAAGCCGTAAGCGCAATCATCCATCATAAGGTTAACTGCTTCGAGTACGTTATCAAAGTTGAGCAATGGTTCGCCCATGCCCATCATTACCACATTGCTGACCGGGCGTTCAATCTTTGCCCCGAATCCGCCAAGCTTGTTATTCGCCCACCAGAGTTGACCGATAATTTCAGCCACAGTGAGGTTACTATTAAAGCCTTGTTTGCCGGTGGCACAGAAACTGCAATCCAACGAACATCCGGCCTGCGAGGAAATACACAGGGTGCCGCGGCCCGCTTCGGGGATAAATACCATCTCAACGCGACTACCACTGGCGACTTCGATTAGCCATTTGTGGCAGCCATCATTGGACGGATAGTCGGCAACAACATCGGGCAGAGCAATAACGGTGTCCTGCTTGAGCTTCTCGCGCAAGGACTTGCTGATATCCGTCATGACATCAACATCAACTACACCACGCTGATGAATCCATTTCAGCACCTGATCGGCACGAAACGACTTCTCCCCCATGTCTTTAAACAGGGAACGCAGTCTGTCGCGGCCCATTCCGGCCAGATTGGGTTTGTTGATTTCCGTCATGCTCTACCTACCTCAAAGGCTGGATCGTGCTTCAGGAACAGATTTCCGTGTCAGTAAAAAAATAACCGACTTCACGCTCGGCGCTAGTAGCGGAATCCGAACCGTGAACGGCATTGGCATCGATCGACTTGGCAAAGTCAGCACGAATTGTGCCTGGCTCTGCGTCGGCCGGATTCGTCGCACCCATCAATTTACGGTTCAATGCGATCGCATCTTCGCCTTCCAGCACCTGAACAACCACAGGGCCAGAAGTCATGAATTCAATCAGATCAGGAAAAAACGGACGCTCTTTATGCTCAGCGTAAAAACCACCGGCTGACTCGTCGTCCAATTGCAGCATTTTTGCTGCGACAACTTTAAGTCCGGCTTTTTCGAAACGGCTGATGATGTCGCCAATAGCATTCTTGGCAACCGCATCCGGCTTGATTATGGAAAGAGTACGTTCAATCGCCATCTTAACTCCCAGTATTGTGGTAAACGCAAAAGAGCGCGCATTATACGTGGTAATTTGCTGGTTTTGTACGCTTTAAAGTGACAAAAAACCCTGATTTTTCAGGGCTTAATCTGCGGCTTCTTCGATCCAGGCAGCTTGAATTGCTTCCAGTATTTTCTCACCGCTGCGCGAAGGCTCATCGTCGAATTCTTCCAGCGCGACGATCTTGCTGTGCAGGTCAACGAAATTGATGTATTGCGGGTCAATATCCGGAAATTCATCGGTTAACGCCATGGCAATATCGTAGACATCAGTCCATTTCATGGGAAACCTCGTAATTAGTGATCTTCAGAGACCATATTGATAGTGTATTTGGGGATTTCGATCACCAGATCTTCGTCCGTCACCAACGCCTGACAACTCAGCCGCGACTCCGGCTCCAGCCCCCAGGCCTTGTCCAGATAGTCTTCCTCGTTCTCGGAGGCTTCATCCAGCGAATCAAAGCCTTCACGGACAATGACGTGACAGGTGGTGCAAGCACAGGACTTCTCACAGGCGTGCTCGATGGAAATTTTATGCTTCAGGGCATTATTGAGAATGGTCTCCCCGCTCTCGGCCTCTATTTCAGCGCCTTCCGGGCAAATCACTTCATGGGGAAGAATGGTTAATTTTGGCATGTCTGGCTCTTTATTCCGGCCCTTATTCGGGCGTTGATTCCACTTTATTAATCGATTCGCCGCGCAAGGCCTTACTGATATGCAAGTCCATGCGCCGGGCCGCAAATTCCCCGCTCAGGCGATTAAGGGCTTCTGTTTGCTCGTGTAATTGTTTGCTGTCGGCTTCCTGAACCGCCTTGGCCAGGGCCGCGACCGCAGTATCAATCTGCTGGCCCTCTTCTGCCGTCAGCAAATCACCATCGGCTGCGCGCGCTGCCTGAATCGCATCAACCAGCTGCGCCGCTTCCACCTGAGCTTCTTTCAGGGCCCGGATTTCCATGTCTTCGCGAGCGTGCTCCTGGGAAGCCTGCAACATCTCCTCGATTTGCTGAGAATTCAGGCCATAGCTCGGCTTGACCTGGATTTCCGAACGCACCCCGGTACTGAGTTCTTCCGCCATAGCGCTGAGCAAACCGTCAGCATCCACCTGAAAAGTCACGCGTATTTTCGCCGCACCCGCCACCATGGGAGGAATACCGCGCAGCTCGAAGCGGGCCAATGAACGGCAATCGGATACCAGCTCACGCTCGCCCTGCACAACATGCAGTGACATCGCCGTCTGGCCATCTTTGAAAGTCGTGAATTCCTGCGCTCGGGCCACCGGGATTGTGGTGTTGCGCGGAATGATTTTCTCAACCAGCTCACCCATGGTTTCCAGTCCCAGCGACAGCGGATTGACATCCAACAGCAGAAAGCTGTCAGCCGGCTTGTTGCCAATCAGTACATCGGCCTGAATTCCGGCACCGATTGCGACAACCTTGTCCGGGTCAATATTGGTCAACGGTGGCTTGCCAAAAAAGTTGGCCACTGCGTCGCGCACAACAGGCATCCGTGTCGAACCACCTACCATGACGATGTTGTCAACATCCTCGACCTTGAGATCGCCATCGCGCAAAACCCGGCGACAAGTAGTGATCGTTCGAGCCACCAGCGGTTTGCACAAGTCAGCAAATTCGGCGCGCGTCAGTTCACCCTGCCAGCCAGCAAATTCAACTTCTACCGACTCCAGCTCACTCAATTGATGCTTCAATTGCGTTGCAAGCTGATTCAGTTGTGCGCGCTGCGTTGCAACCTCAGTAATCGAAAGCCCTGCTTGCTCACTTATCCAGTCGGCCAGCAACTGATCAAAATCATCGCCGCCGAGATGGGTGTCACCACCCGTAGACAGAACTTCGAATACACCCTTTTGCAGGCTCAGTAATGACACGTCGAAAGTGCCACCACCCAGATCGAAGACAATAATATTGCCCTGATCCTGGCTATCCAGTCCGTAGGCAACGGCCGCTGCTGTGGGCTCATTCAGCAAGCGCAGAACATTCAGACCAGCCAGTTTGGCAGCATCCTTGGTTTGCTGGCGCTGCGCATCATTGAAATAGGCAGGCACAGTAATGACCGCCCCTTCCAACGCGCCGTTAAGATTGTGCTCGGCACGTTTTGCCAGAGATTTCAGTATCTCGGCAGAGACCTCGACAGGGTCCTTGCTACCAGCGCGAGTTACGATGGCTGGCGAATGATCATCGCGATCCGCGGCGAATTCATAGTGGCGGTATTGCGGAGAGTCTCGCAGCTCAGCCACACCCCGACCCAACAAGCGTTTGACGGAAACAACCGTATTGCCAGGATCAGTAAGAGAGGATTTGCGCGCGTCGGCACCTACAGTTACTTCCCCTTCTGCACCGTAATGGACGATCGACGGCAGCAAATAGCCACCATCGGCATCAGGCAGGATTTCAACCTTGCCCGCGCAAGGCGCGGCCACCAGAGAATTGGTTGTGCCCAGATCAATACCCACAGCCAGTCGATGCGCTGGTTTGGCAGGCTTGTCTCCGGGTTCTGCGATTTGCAATAACGCCATAATCTAGTATCCGAGCCTCTGCTCTTCTCCGCTGTTTATTTCTTGTAGCAACTTGTCGAGGAATTGCATTTCATGGAACAAGCGCCTGGCATCTGACAAGTCATTACTGGTCAGCGCCACTTCGAATTCTTGCTGTCGCTTGGCGATTTTCTGTTCCGTATCGCTTTTCAGATCTGCCAGCTCATCCAGAGCCGACTCATCCTTGGGTAATGATTCCAGACTCTCACGCAGTTGCATTTGCTCCATCAACAAGTCCATGCTGAGATCTGCCTGGCTAACTTGTTCCGCGTCAAATCCTTCCAGGCTCAATAGATAGCCTGCGCGTTTCAGCGGCGACTTTAGCGTGGCAAAGCCTTCATTGATCAGGCTCGTCAATTGCACGGCGCGCATCTTTGCCGCCTCATCAGCACCACTGTGTCGATCAGGATGAGCATCGCCTTGCAACTCACGGTATTTAGCCGCCAATGCATCGACATCGATTGCATAGGTTTGCGGCAATCCGAAAAGCTCAAAAAAATTGTTAGTTGATTGTGACACAGGAAGTTGACAGAGTGTTTGGCGTCCGTGAATAAGTAGCCCGGCAATTGGCGTCGCTTGTCGATTTCGACAAGCAACGCCCATATAGCGAATCAAATGCAGTAATGCTGAATAATCTTTGTGTTCGGCTTCAAGACATGCTCAGGAATATTGTTCTCATTCCGCTATTGCAGAGCATAACAACGGCTCAAGGCCACTGTTATACGCTGAAGCTTTCGCCGCAACCGCATTCGCCTTTGGCGTTTGGGTTTCTGAATTCAAAACCCTCATTCACACCCTGTTTGACGAAGTCCATTTCTGTTCCATCGATGTAAACCAGACTTTTTGGGTCAACAATAATCTTGACGCCCTGCTCTTCAAAAACCTGATCGCCAACTTCCAGCTTGTCGGCAAACTCCAGAACATAGGCCATGCCTGAACAGCCAGTTGTTGTGACCCCGACACGAATGCCCAGGCCGCCACCACGACTCGCCAGTTGTTGTGCTACATGCTTGGCAGCTGTCTCTGTTATGGAGATAGTCATTATTTCGTACCGTCGTAAAACGCAGCCTTACTCGGCTGCTTCTGATTCCGCTGAACCGCCACGCTTTTTCTTCACATCAGCGATTGCAGCCTTGATGGCATCTTCGGCCAGCACAGAACAGTGAATCTTGACTGGCGGCAAGCCTAGCTCGTCGGCAATATCTTTGTTCTTGATTGTCGTTGCCTCGTCCAGTGAACGCCCTTTGACCCATTCGGTCAGCAAAGAGCTGGATGCGATTGCTGAACCGCAGCCATAAGTCTTGAATTTGGCATCTTCAATGACACCCTGGTCATTGACCTTGATTTGCAGACGCATGACGTCACCACAGGCTGGTGCACCGACCATGCCAGTACCCACATTCACATCCTCGTCGTCCATCTTGCCGACGTTGCGCGGGTTCTCATAGTGATCTATTACTTTGTCTGAATAAGCCATGTTTACCTCTTCTGCCTAGTGGGCAGCCCATTTAACTTGATTTAAGTCGACGCCGTCCTTGAACATATCCCAAAGCGGTGACAGGTCGCGCAATTTAGCAACCGCTTCGTGAATCTTCTCGACTGCGTAGTCGATTTCTTCCTCGGTCGTGAAACGGCCAAGCGTGATACGCAGCGAGCTATGCGCGAGTTCGTCGTTAAGACCCAGTGCGCGCAACACATAGGAAGGCTCCAGACTGGCTGATGTACAAGCAGAACCAGACGAAATCGCCAGATCACGCAATGCCATCATCAGAGATTCACCTTCGACGAAATTAAAACTGATATTGAGGTTGCCGGCGATGCGATGATCAAGATCACCGTTGACGTAAACCTCTTCGATATTTTTCAAACCTTCCAGCAAGCGATTACGCAGTGCCAGCACGCGGGCATTCTCATCATGCATCTCTTCGCGCGCGATGCGATAGGCTTCGCCCATACCCACAATCTGGTGAGTCGCCAGCGTGCCAGAACGCATACCACGCTCATGACCACCGCCATGCATTTGTGGTTCGAGTCGAACACGGGGCTTACGACGCACGTAGAGTGCACCGATACCCTTCGGGCCATAAATCTTGTGTGCAGTCAGTGACATCAGATCGACTGGCATTTGCTCCATATCGATATCCAGCTTGCCAGTGCTCTGCGCGGCATCGACATGGAAAATCACTTTATGTTCGCGAGTGACTTTACCAATCGCTGCAATGTCATTGATCACGCCGATCTCATTGTTCACATGCATCAGCGACACCAAAATAGTGTCTTCCCGAATGGCTTCGGCAACCGCTTCTGGCGTAATAATGCCATCCTTGCTTGGGTCCAGATAAGTGATCTCAAACCCTTCGCGCTCGAGCTGACGACAGCTGTCGAGGACGGCCTTGTGCTCGATCTTGGAAGTAATGATGTGCTGACCCTTTTTGCGATAGAAGTGCGCCGCCCCTTTGATAGCAAGGTTGTCAGCTTCGGTGGCGCCAGAGGTCCAGACGATTTCTCGCGGATCACAATTAAGCAGATCAGCGACATTCTTGCGCGCTGTCTCAACAGCCTCCTCAGCCTTCCAGCCAAACATGTGCGAACGCGAAGCCGGGTTACCAAAGTTGGCCTCCAGCGTCAGACACTGGGCCATTTTCTCCGCGACGCGCGGGTCTACGGGGGTAGTGGCTGAATAATCGAGATAAATCGGAAATTGCATAGTTTGGCTCCGCCTGAGCTCCTGTTTCACGGACTCGTGATCGGTATACGTAAATTGGTTAATTCGTTGATGTCAGCATGCTCTTGATGCTCACTGACAATCAGATGTTTGCGATCCTGCTTATCGGCAATCTCTTTCACTTCACTCTTGGCGACCAGATCGGCTAGCGAAATGTTCTCAAGAAACGTGTGAATCTGATTGCTCAGGTCCTCCCATAAATAATGGGTCAAGCAAATCTCACCGCCTTGACAATCACCTTTACCCCTACATTTCGTGGTATCCAGTGATTCATTGACCGCATCAATGATTTCGGCAATGTAAATGCTGCCAGCGTCGCCTTGCAGCTCATAACCACCGCCCGGGCCACGCACACTGCTGACCAGAGAGCGTTTGCGCAACTTGGCAAACAATTGCTCAAGGTAAGACAGTGAAATGGCTTGCCGAGTGGAGATATCAGCCAGACTGATGGGCCCCTGATTCTTGTGCAGAGCCAGGTCCAGCATCGCCGTAACGGCGTATCGTCCTTTGGTGGTCAAGCGCATAGAAATGCCACAACAGGTGCAAATTTGTAGGGCAAATTATCGAATACCTAAGTAATTTAGTCAAGTATTGACGACAGGACGAATCAAGCCGTCTGGGCGCCTGCTATACAAGCCAAAAGGAATTTAGCTCTGTTCGTGACGGATCGTGGAGGGTGCCTTGCCAAAGTGGCTATCGAGCGCCATACCCTGTTGGCGCAGGATCACCGCGATCAAAGCAAGATGGTGGGTAGTGTGTGTGACCAAGGCCATGAGTTCGCGCTCGATAGTGCTGTCCAGACACGTTGGCGGCGTTTCAGCATGCACAGATTCACGGATTGCAATGGCGCGACCCTGCAGGTCGTTTGCAGATAGTTCCCTCATGCGGCGCACCGTAGTGGTCAACGCAAAGTTTGCCGCCTCAAGATTGGCCTCGATAGAGGCGTCGCGGCGACGCTCGTCATAGTCGATACAATCTGATTGCAAGCCGTTGAAAAAGCTCTGGAAACGATCCAGAACATGGCGCAAATGAGCACCGATTGACGAGCAATTTTCAGCCGCCCGCGCAAACACGTCAGCGTCGACCAGCTGCAATAATTCCTGACACTGACCGAGACATTGCCGACAGCCTGCCAGCAACGATTCAGTATGCTCAACGTCCTGCATTGACGCGCTGGGCGCCTTGCTTGTTTTCATTCTCGCAACTTTCCTTGGACTGTCTATGGCTCTAGCTGGGGCTCGAGCTTTGGTTCGAACTATTGATCAAATTATGGGTCAAGCGATGCAATGCCGGGCACTATAGCATGACACATTCAGATGATACGCAGTCGCACCTTTCTGTTACGCTGCATCCTGCATGTCGACAATTACCACTTGTTTATCAGCCAGTTGTTAAACAGCCAATTATTGTGGGATTAAGACACAAGACCGACGAGGTCTGGGAAACTTGCACACCAGACGAATTTTCTTTACATGCATTACTTGCATTCATCTACCTGCCAACGACATGATTTTCACTTTATGAAAGCCGATTTGCACTGTCACAGCCATTTTTCCGATGGCAAACATACGCCCGAGGCGCTGGTGCAGCGCGCGACAGAAGTCGGCCTGACTCATCTGGCCATCACTGACCATGATTACCTGCATGCAACCAGCAAACTACCGGCCTCCGATTCCGTCCAGCTAATACCAGGAGTCGAGATCTCCTGTCAGTGGGAAAATCAGGAAATACATGTTGTGGGGCTTTGCCTCGATGTCACGGATCGCAGTCTCAACGCCCTCCTGGAACGCCAACAGCAAGCCCGTCGTGAGCGGATGGCTGCCATGGATGCCAAGTTGCAGAAGATCGGAATTGTCGGCTTGGCCGAGTTTGTTGCGCAATTGCCGGCGCAAGCGGTGACTCGCTCCCATGTCGCCGATTTTCTGGTTACTGAAGGTCATAGCAAGTCACTACAGAAAGCCTTCAAACGCTACATCGGCAAACGCGGTAAAGCCTATGTGCCAGCCCAATGGCACAGTCTCGATGACGTGGTCGCTGCGATCACCATGGCTAACGGAATAGCCGTATTGGCACACCCGGGTCGTTATCCATTGAGCAAGAGTAAACTGGACACGCTCGTCAAAGATTTTCATCAGGCTGGCGGCGAAGCCCTGGAAACCAATTACGGCAATGTCGACCCTGATGAACAAAAGCGCCTGCAAGACCTGGCAATTCATCACAAACTCTACATGTCCCAGGGTTCAGATTTTCATGACAGCGCTGCACACTGGACAGATCTTGGTAAATTCCCCCCGCTGAACACGCAAGCAAAAAAAAATGCCATCTGGCTACATCCCAGATGGCATTCTTCTTAATCACTGAATCTTACAGCTTTGTGATTTTATAGCGTTGAATCAAACTGAGTCGGTGACTCGGGGTTTGCGATTCACGAAAACTATTTCTTGCGACGAATTCGCGAAACCGCGTCACGAAAAATATCAAGCAACGTCTCATGCTTATAGTCTGTGAACTCACCGGCATCCATAAACATGCCATGTTCTTCACATGCCTCGTATTCCAGATGACGCTGCTTGGGATCGTTAATCTTGGTCATTGGCTTGCTGCAACGCGGACATTGAATATCACGCACAGTGTTGTATGTCTTTCCTACGCCGGGGTCTCCGCTATCGGCAAAATCAGCCATCCAGTCGCCTTTGAGTTTTTCGGCTTCGCCATTGTCGAACCAAAGGCCGTGGCAGCTATTACAGCGATCAATTTCTACTTTGCCTTGCAGCGTCTCGATATTAAGAATCTGCATTTCGGAATTGCACTTCGGACAGTCCATCTTGGTCTCCTCGGAGTCGGCTTTTTCTTTTTCGGGACTCAATCTGTGTCGCCAACTGATGCTCATACCTGATTTGCTATCAGCGAGTATCGGCGGATTCATAAGACCCCTGGAACGCAGGCATTTTATCGGAATAAACACCCCAAGACCAAGCCCCAATTGCGTAAGCATCAACATTTTCGCGTTATTAAGTCCACATTCACTTATGAATCCCTAGACTCTCCTGTAAACCGATACGAATCGTAGCAAATTGAAGAAAACCAATAGCAAGGCGCAGCGAATTGGCAACAATGCCCTGACTGGGTGCGTAGGAGGATTGCAATGACAATAAAGAGAACAATTGCCCTGACTGTATTCATGATGTTGACCACTAACAGTTTCGCCCAAAGTGGCGCTGATAATGTGAGCAGTGCCTGTGCGACATTGGAATTCATGGCCAAGATGGTCACATTAAACCGTCTGTTGCCAGCTAACGATGATCCTATTGGCGAATTGATCGAAATGGAGTCACAACTCGAGCAGATGAATCGGCTGGTCTGCCAACCCGTAATTCTCACCGGGTTCACACGCGGCAACAGCCATTATGACAATGGCGCACTGGCCTCTACCGACTTGTACTACGATGCGTGGCGCTTCCCGAACGGGCAGAAACTTTTCTCTGGCCCCGGACTGGATACCAGCATTTTCTATCCTAACGGCGAAGTCATGGCCACCCATTGGATGCATGGTGATCAAGCGCTGTATTGGCCTAACGGTCATCTGGCGACACATTACTTTCGCGCCTTCGATGTGACCTGGTACTACCCCGATGGACGCAACATCATCACCTATCAGGCGGGACGCTCAGGGGGACGCTGGTTCTACCCGTTCCCACGCTTTGATGGTCGCATCGGTCAGGAAGAAATCTCCAAGGATTGGGGTGAAGAAGATGAGGACTTTACATTTCTGAACTTCAGGACTGACGGCAGTATGTTTACGACTCGAGAACGCATTCGCCGCAAACTGGTCTTCGATGACATTGATCTGCTGGACGTGCCAGGAGTTTTGTTGCTGATCACCCGGCTGTATCAACAACAAGATGGCGCAAAGTCGTTTACCCCGGCTGACGCCAACATTACAGGCACACCTTTCTGAACTGGCGCGTGGCGAGTTAGCAAGTCAACTGTGGAGAGAGTGAATTTTGGAGAGAATGCTATTCGATAATTAGCAGCTACTAATAGCTATACGCGCTAGCTCGCTCCTGCAAGACAGCCGCATCAATGTTTCCGCGTTGACAGGCTCTTAGATCGGCCACGGAATAGATGTGTACTTTGTCTGTCCGACGATTGTCTTCGCCGTCCTCACCAAGACCAACGAGGATGACAGAGATGTTTTCGTTATCGGGCAACTCACGCAAGCTGGCACCGAAATCACACATAGCCGTATATAGCTGTTCTTCGAAACTGACAAATTCCTGTTGCCACTGCTGCGCATAGCGCTGGGAGGCTTGCTCCATGCGCGCATTCAATTGCTCTGCCGCCGCCTCTGCTTCGTTGCGTAGCGGTTCCAACTGGCCAAGCAAGGTATCAACTCGAGAAGACAATGTATCCTCACTGACATCTTCTTGTGTCACGGCAGAACGAATCTCATTTTGCAGCTGGCGCAATTCATTCTGCCGGGCGCTGACTCGATCGCGCAAATCATCCAGTCCGGACTGCACTGACTCGTAAGTTGGCGTATCTATTTCATCCAGCGAGCGCAACGAACGTGCTGCATTGCCAGCTTGTTGCAGTGCAGAATTCACAGCCAGCGAAAAATCGACGCTGGCAATGCGCTCCATCATTTCGTTGTAAAAACTGTCGGCCGGCGAATCCGCAGCAGTTGCAGCCAGAGACTCACTCGCCGTTTGTCGGCGCATGGCTTCAAAAGGATTATTCCGTGCCGCCAATGATTGCATCGCTGTGCTCAAAGACGCCATGCTCAGCCTGTTGCGCTGAGTCGCCAATGGACTGCGCACCTCGATAACTGCCCCCTGACCTTGCAAGTAAGTACTCTCTGTGCCACCAAGACTGATGCCGAACAAACCGGTTGACTGATTCAAACCCAAGGCATCTTCCAGCACACCCGCGAAAGCTTCGATACTCAATCGCAAATCGCGCAAATCATCGTCTTGTGCAAACAGCGGGCTGATAACCCCGCACGACAGCATTGCTGTTAACAGAATCTTGCGCACTACTCTCTTCATGATCATCTACCTGGTATTGCCGTCATAGCTGACATACTGCGCTAGCTGCTGCAGTGACTGAATAGTCTGATAATCACTATCAACCAACTGCTGATAACCGGCACGCATATCTTGCAAATCCTGAATTCGCTGCTGTTCAAATATGGTGTAAATACGCTCCAGATTTTCAGCAGTGGTTTGCTGCGTCTGCTCCATGACCGCCTGAAGCAGTTGTACATTATTGGAATCCTGTCGCGCTTCGAGACGGGCCAGCGCAGCCTGTGTTTCCTGACGTTGTTCGTTGGCTATTTCTGCCAATCTGGCATCCAGTTGCGCTGATAATTGTTCTGAACCAGACGCGCCAGCGCCAAAGCTGATAGAGAATCCCTGCTCACTACTAACTACTGTTGTATTGAGAATCAAAATGCAGAGCATGGCGAATGACGCCGCCGTTGGCAGCCATTGCCAGCGATTCCAGAATGGCTCTGCGGGAACTTGCTTGCCATGCTCACGACGAAACAGCTCAGTACCGCGATCCCAATGTGGCACGCGTTCGTCCTGCCAGCCATTCAAGTTGGTGCGGGCGAGCAATAAAGATTCCAGTTCAGTACTGCAGTGCTCACATTGCTGAAGATGGTGATCTATTTCTGCGCTGGCCTTAGGCGCCAGATCGTCCGCAAAATATTCTTGCAATAGATGTTGGGTCTTAGGACAGGACATCAGTTTCCTCCGTTTCCACCTTCAGTTTCTTCAATGCGGTATAAAATCTGGTCTTGGCCGTGTTTTCAGATATGTCTTGCAGCTGGGCAATTTCTTCAAACGTCAGCGACTGAAATACTTTCAATTCCACTACCATGCGCTGCTCAACTGGCAACATCGCCAGCATCTGCATTACTTGGCGGTTTTGTTGTTGTCGACGCAAGCGCATATCCGGTTCATCTTCAATGCTGCTGGCAAACCCGGCGTAGACATCGGCTGGTTCATCCTCATCCCACCCCGAGGGCGCTGATGATGTGAACAGCTTCTTGCGCCGATTCAAATCGACGGCTTTATTATGGGCAATACGAAACAGCCAACTGCTGAATTTCGCATCGCCTCGAAAACGGTGCAGATTGCGATAAACGCCGAGAAACACTTCCTGCATCAGATCCATGGCATCGGAACTATTGCCCGTTAAGCGCATTCCATGGTTATAGACCCTGCTCTCATAGCGCCTGACCAGTTTTTCCCAGGCATAGGCTGAGCCATTAAGTGCTGCCGCAATTAATGCTTCGTCCTCGTCTTGCAAGCTTGCATCCAAGCTCATCTCAGCCATTCCCGTGGTTCGTCGTAGATTTGCCTTTCGCCTTGGCAGCGCACTATTCATGCAACGCTCAAGCGAGTTATCGGTCGCAAATCGCAATAATTCACCAAACAGGATACTGGTTTTTAATTACTAAGTCGCAAGACAGGAGAGAATAGTTTGCCCGAAAGCGGGCCTGCGGAGAGTTACGGCGTGCGCTGGCGCAGCGGCTCGATCAGTAGCGAACCCCAGACAAGATTGAAAGGATGGGCCTTGTCGGTTGCCCCCTGTGCATTCACCATGGGCTTGCCAGTGTTGGCCCAGGCGAAGATTGAATGGCGAAGATTACGTACCTGTGTGTAGCCCATGGCCGCCAGTTCGCTGGCAACCCCGGCTGAGCGATAGCCGACCGAGCAATACACGACTATAGGCGCAGTCTTGTCTGTTAGTTGTTGCGCGATCTCAGTGGCCGATTGCCAATTCCGTGCCCCTTGCAAATGACTGACTGCGAACTCATCTTGCTCGCGCACATCAACTAATTGTGGGGCCGGTTGCTCTGCCGTCTGCAACTGCTTCAGAAGTACGTCGCCTTCAATGGTTTGCACGGCCGGATACTCTTCAGCGATTCGCGCGTCGATGGCTTCCCAATTAACACCGAACAAACTGAAAAAGCCCGCGGCAGATACGATCAGAATGGAATAAATCATTGCCCCAGCATAACGCCGAGCGCCAGAAATTGGTAATCAAGATCGACGGCGCGTCCAGATCCACAAGCCAGACAGTGCCATCAACAAAAACAGCACTGCCATCACATCCACTACGATGACGCCTAGCGCACCAAACAACCTGCCACTATGCAAGTCTGTCAGCACACGCTCCCAACTCAATACGGACGTTGTAAATTCAGCACGTAGTTGTTCGATCAATTCAGCCGGGGCAGTCGTCGGCCTGCTCCATTGCGCACCAGCCGGACCAATCTCACTCACAGGCCATAGTAATTCATCGATATCAAAACGGCGCATCTGTGCCCCGCTTTGCACATGAATGCCACCATCTGTGGACACCCCAATACGCGCAATGGCTCTTGGGACGTTGTGAGTCGCACTCAGGATTTCAATAATCTGCCCTGACTCTGTCAGGAGCAGCAACTGATTTGTCGTCGCTACCAGATAGCCGTAATCCGTGCGCACAACACCGCGCAAGTCAGAAAAGCTGCCAGTCAGTGGTTGCGTGTCGAAGAACAGCTGATTATTGATTTGTAATACATGTTGAGTACCAGCTGCGAATGCGCTGTCGACATTGGGCGCTTCGATGCCATACCAGTCCACCAATGCTGGTGACTGGATATAGCTCGTGTCGAGTTTCAGTATTGGGCTATGCTGCAGTAGCAAGCCGGTGACCGTTAACAGAATGACAAACAACGCACTGGTAATTCCCATGCGCCGGTGCAACAAACGTAATAACCGCTGATTCATGCCAAACATGATAGCAGAGGTGACCGCCGTTGCAGCCATAACGGCAATAAGCTGGGAACCAAAAGCTGAAACAAATTATCGGAGATAAGGTAGCAGGCAACCTGCCGATTCGTGACAGCCATTCCGCATGGCAAGCGCCTTGTGGGCACAAATTCTGTCACGAGTCAGCAGGCTGTCGATCCTGCTTGAACGGGTGTCGTCGGCCTTGTCAGGCCGCGGCGCGTTGTTCAGTGAGCAGCTCGCTCGCCGCTCCCATAAACGCGTTGAGTGATGAGGCAATAATATCTTTGCTAATGGCCACGCCACTGTAGCGCCGATTGTTGCATTTGATCTGAATATAAGTGACAGCCTCCGCATCAGCACCCTGACCAAGTGCATGCTCACCGTATTCGAGAATTTCAAAATCTATATTGATGGCTTGTTTCAACGCTTCGACGAACGCATCCAGCACGCCATCGCCCTCACCACTCACAGCAAGTTCTTCACCAAAGTAATCCAGCTTGGCAGTAAATGTTTCCCTGCCCTCACTCTTGTTAATGGAGAAATCTTCCAGGCTCAGCGCCTTGTCACTGCTCAGATAATAGTCATTAAACAAGGTCCAGATTTGTTCCGGGTGAATCTCCTGACCGGACTCCTCCGTGTGCTTTTGTACTACGCGACTGAATTCAATCTGTAACCAGCGCGGCAGTTCAAAACCAAATTTATTGGCCAGTACGTAAGCAACACCGCCCTTACCAGACTGACTGTTTACACGTATCACATCCTGATACGTTCGCCCGATGTCACGGGGGTCAATCGGCAGGTAGGCGATTTCCCAGGGCGCGCCTTCCTGATAGACATCCAGACATTTTTTGATGGCATCCTGATGCGATCCGGAAAACGCGGTGAATACCAGATCGCCCGAGTAAGCCTGACGAGGATGCACATCGATCTGTGTACACTCGCGCACGATGGATACGATGCGATCCATGTCATGCAGATCGAGTTCCGGATCAATGCCCTGACTGTAAAGGTTCATGGCCATGATAACGATGTCCATGTTGCCGGTGCGCTCGCCATTGCCCAGCAAAGTGCCTTCGACACGCTGCGCGCCGGCCATGACTGCCAACTCGGCCGCAGCTACCGCACAACTTCTATCATTGTGAGTGTGCAAACTGATAATGATGGCATCACGACGCTTGATGTTGCGGCCAAACCATTCGATCTGATCGGCATAGACATTGGGGGTGGCCATCTCCACTGTTGACGGCAAGTTCAAAATGCATGGGTGCTCCGGTGTGGGCTGCCAAACATCCGTCACCGCATCACAAACGGCGACTGCGAAATCCACTTCTGTGCCGGTAAAACTTTCCGGCGAGTACTGGAACACCCACTCGGTCTCAGGCGCGCGTTCGGCACATTCCTTGACGCACTGCGCTCCCTTGACGGCAATATCGATAATGCCTGCCTTGTCGGTCTTGAAAACTTTCTGGCGCTGCACTACAGACGTTGAATTGTAGACATGCAAAACAGCGCGGCGAGCCCCCTTGAGGGACTCAAACGTGCGCTCAATCAGCTCTGGCCGAGCCTGGGTAAGCACCTGAATAGTAACGTCATCAGGAATTCGGTTTTCCTCGATCAGGCTGCGCACAAAATCGAAATCCGGCTGCGAGGCCGCTGGAAAGCCGACTTCAATTTCCTTGAAGCCCACTTCTACCAACAGGGCAAACAGCTTTTGTTTCTGCGCAACTGACATCGGCTCAATGAGCGCCTGATTGCCATCACGTAGATCCACACTACACCACGTCGGGGCTTTGGTGATCACTTGATCAGGCCAGGTACGATCCTTTAACGCGATGGGCGGAAAAGGTTTGTATTTTCGATGGTCGAATCGCTTGTTACTCATGATCTTGGTTTCCACTCACCCATGTTGTGAGTTGCTGGCTCCGTCGTAATCGGCCTTCGGGCCTGTTGGCTATCTATTTGCTTACTCGCTCACTTTAATCGCTATTGCTTGCTCAATCGCTGACGCTTGTGGCGCCGAGCTCGTGACCGCCGTGCTTGTGACACGCTATCTGCGGACATAACTGCGCAGTTTGTGGCCGAAATTTATCTCGAGCATTTGCTCCCGGATGTGGAAGCTGGCCTGAAGTCCCTGGATCTTGTGAATCCAGGGTGGCTTGAGGTTGAGTAGAATAGGTTAATTTACGGGGTGATTCTATGTCTTTTTTGCCCTATTTTGCTTATATATTGGTGTTTATCACCATTTATTCATATTTTATTATATATTTTAATCCTTTTATGAAATATTATGAGCTTATCTGCTTTATTCACACCTCACTAATCATAGCTGGCGAGCAACATAGGCCACGTACTGATTAGCAATGGAGACACCATGCAATTGGACAAACTGGACATACGCATACTTGGGGAGTTGCAACGCAATGGTGCCATCACCAATCTGGAACTGGCAGACAAGGTAGGACTATCACCGTCTCCCTGCGCCAGGCGAGTCAAACAACTAGAGGATGCAGGCGTCATCAAGGGTCAGGTCACGCTGTTGAGCGCATCGAAACTGGATCTGAAACTGACAGCGTTGATTCAAATCAGCATGGACCGGCATACGCCAGATCGCTTTGAGCAATTCGAAGAGAAAGTAAGAGGTTTTCCGGAGGTGATCGAGTGCCTGCTGATCACCGGCCAATCGGCAGACTACCAGCTAAAAGTAGTCGTACCGGACATGGAGTATTATCAGCAATTCTTGCTAAACAAGATTACGCGTATCGAGGGTGTTTCGGATGTGCATTCGAGCTTTATGCTCAGGGAAGTACAGAACTCCACCGAGCTACCGTTGACTCACCTGCAACCCCGCTGAGCAGAATCAGCAGGTTTTCCTACTCAGAAGAAATGCTTCACTTTGTCCTTGTAGGAACGGCTCATCTTCAGTGAAGTACCGCACTTGAGAGTCAGGTGAAACTCGCCATTGATATGCGATGAGACTTTCTCAACGCGCTCCAGATTAACAATAGTTGAGCGATGCACGCGCTGAAACATGGAGGGATCGAGCTTGGCTTCCAACTCCTTCATCGTGGTACGCATGATGTGAGTCGCACCTTGTACGTGCACACACATGTAGTCACCTGCCGCATCAATCCAGTCAATATCATGTACTGGTACGAATGTAATTGATGAGCCATCCTTGATAGCCAGACGATCTGGTTGTTCGACCAGCTTCTCGCCACTTTCTAACATTTCATCAATAGCAGCAGGTGATTTGCCGGTCAGCGAGACCACCATCTCCAGCAACTTTTTCTTCTCGTCGCTGGCCAATTCCTGATTACGCTGCTCGCGAGCGATTTTGATAGCCTCTTCAAGCCGCTCGGATTCCACTGGCTTTAACAAGTAATCGATGGCGTGCACCTTAAATGCATCAACCGCAAAACTGTCGTAAGCAGTTACGAAAATAATCATGGGCATCACATCGCCCTGTATTTCACTGATCATCTCCAGGCCACTCTTGCCAGGCATCTGGATATCCAGAAAGACGACATCAGGTTCGAGCTCGCTAATCGCCAGCAACGCTTCTTTGGCGTTAGCGCACTGACTGACAACCTCGATGCCAGAAATATCTGCCAATCGCATCGCCAATCCTTGTCTCGCCAACTCTTCATCGTCAACTATGACGGCTTTCAATACTTGCTCACTCTGTGTCATAAGGAATAATTACCTTTACTGTCAGACCACTTGGTTTTGCATTCTCAAATAATAACTCGTGGTGCTCACCATAGATTTCAAGTAGGCGATTACGAATATTGCTCACACCAACTCCCTTGGAAAGCGAAAGCTCGTTGTCCAAACCGCTACTCTCGCTCAATCCCGGCCCATCATCGGCCACTTCAAGATGCAGCTTATTACCGTCTTTTCTGGCCCTGATTACAATACTACCGCCAGATTCCGACTTGGAAATACCATGCTTGATCGAATTTTCAATAATTGGTTGCAACAGCATGGTTGGCACTAGCGCCTTCTCTGCCCCTGCTTCGATATCAAATTCTAAGCGCAGCCGCTCAGCAAAACGAACCTTTTCAATATCCAGATAATGTCTGGATGTCTCCAATTCTCTAGTGAGGCTAACACGATCCAAGGGTGAGTGATCCAGAGAATAACGCAAGAATTTGCTCAATTTAGTGAGCATTTCATTAGCCTGATCATTGGCCTTGGCCAGCACAAGTGTCGAAATTGCATTGAGAGTATTGAACAGAAAATGGGGATTGAGCTGATAGCGCAGCATTAACAGCTGCGCCTCATGGGCAAGCGCCTCGGATCGCAGCCCCTTTTCTTTTTCTTCCTGGAATAATTGGTAATACTTGATAATAAAGTACAACCCGCTCCATACCAGCAGCAGCAACCAGGAGCTGCTGAACAACCCATCAAACAGATCTTCGGCGCTGGCGTTGGCGAAATCGATAGTGTCACCAAATGGCAGCAAGGCAATATAGTTACGAAAAGGCTGCCATAGCATCGCCGCGCCTAACGAGCCAAAAAATGTCATCAGCAAGCGAACGAAGAGCCCCTGCTCCCAGACCAGTGTGTATAAATATCTGAGACAGCTGGTCAGTAACACAGCCAGCAAAGCACTGACTGAAAAAACCAGTGCGCGAGGAAAGATGTATTCCGGGGGGACAAATATCAGATCACGCAAGACCAGCATGGCAACCCATGCCGACCAACCTACTAACTGGAAAATCCAGAATTGGCTTTTACGTATGAGCGGTAAGGGTCTGCTGGCCATGAGGCTGATTGGGTTCTGAATAAGAGCCTGGATGAAATTCTGATTAAGTGTCTGGTTCCGAGCCTGGTTGAGAGCCTGGTTGAGAGGTTGAAAAGTTGAGGCAAGCCCGTCTCAGAAGCAGCGTGAAATCTGATCAGCGCAGCGCGCTGATCAGACTCATTCACATTCAGGGCAGAAGATCGGCGACAGCGTCTCGTTCTTCAGACAATTCCGTCTCGGTCTTGGTCATCAGGTCACGGCTAAAGTCATTGATCTCCAGACCTTGCTTGATTGTGTACTTGCCACCTTCGCAGGTAACCGGGAAAGAATAGATAAGGCCTTCAGCAATGCCATAGCTGCCATCGCTGTGAATACCCATGGACACGATACCGTCGCTACCAAGCGCCCAATCGCGCATGTGTTCGATGGCGGCGTTAGCCGCCGAAGCTGCGCTGGAGGCGCCACGGGCTTTAATGATGGCGGCGCCACGCTGTTGTACCGTCGGGATAAAATCATCGACAACCCAGGATTGATCAACCAGATCGGTCGCGGCTTTGCCATCGACCGAGCAGTGGTGAATGTCGGGGTATTGCGTGGCTGAGTGGTTACCCCAAATGATCATGTCAGCAACATCAGTGCTGTGCTTGCCAGTCTTGGCAGCCAATTGACTAATGGCTCGATTGTGGTCGAGACGAGTCATGGCAGTGAACTGACCTGGATCCAGGTCCGGGGCATTGCGATAAGCGATCAATGCATTGGTGTTGGCTGGATTACCGACTACCAGCACCTTCACGTCGCGGCTGGCGACTTTATTCAATGCTGCGCCCTGCACAGAGAATATCTGGGCGTTGGCTTCGAGCAGATCCTTGCGCTCCATGCCCTGGCTACGTGGCCGCGCACCAACCAGCAGTGCGTAATCGATGTCTTTAAAAGCCACTTCGGGATCATCGGACTGAACAATGTCCACTACCAATGGGAATGCGCAATCTTCAATTTCCATTACTGTGCCTTTCAAGGCTTCCAGCGCTGGTGTGATTTCCAGTAGTTGCAGGATGACCGGCTGGTCTGCGCCCAGCATTTCGCCAGCGGCAATTCGGAACAAGAGGGAATAACTAATTTGACCGGCGGCTCCGGTAACAGCGACGCGAACTGGTGCTTTCATGATGACTTAATAATCCTTATTACTGATTTATCGACAAATTTACTGTTTGACCAACTATCAGATTGCACCGATGTATCGGTGGACTGACCTGTCGGTAAAGCATCGAGATTGAAACTATCGACACATTGAACAGCGGCTAGGCTCGAATAGTCGGGCCGTGATGGACGCAAGTATAGCAGATTCTGCCTGCGGAGTAGAAAATGCTTGATTTGTCCGTGGCTTACGCGCACTGACACTTGAATTTGTTGCCCGTACAGCCTGCGCTTCCATCTGCCAGGCAGCGAGATTGGTATTCAATACAGCAACATCGCATCGCCGTAACTGAAGAATCGGTAGCGCTCCTTGATTGCCTCCTGATAAGCGTCAAGTAGCATTTTTTTGTCCGAGAAAGCACTAACCAGCATGAGCAACGTGGACTCGGGCAAATGAAAATTGGTCACCATGGCATCCACGACTTTGAATTCAAATCCAGGAAAGATAAAGATATCTGTCTCTCCTGAAAATGGCGCAAGGGCGCCGTTGCTTGCTGCACTTTCCAGACTGCGAACCGAGGTTGTACCCACTGCCACTACCCTGCCGCCGGCTGCTTTACAGGCTGCGATGGCCTCACACACCGATTCCGGAACACTGACATATTCACTGTGCATGCGGTGCTCGGCGATATTCTCTACACGCACAGGTTGAAAAGTCCCGGCTCCGACATGGAGAGTCAAAAACGCCTTGTTAACGCCTTTGGTCTCGAGCCTGGCGAATAACTCCGCATCGAAATGCAGGCCTGCGGTTGGGGCGGCAACTGCCCCCGCATTCTTCGCATAGACAGTCTGGTAGCGCTCCGAATCAAGGTCCACGTCCTCTCGCTTTAGGTATGGCGGTAACGGCATATGACCGATACGGGCAAACACCTCACCCAAATCGCAATGCGCTGGAAAACGTAAGCGGAAAAATTCCTCTTGCCTGCCAATGACCTCGGCCTCTGTGTCGCAATTGTCACTACCGTCAAGGCACTGCAACACAGTGCCCGGCTTGGGCGATTTACTGGCGCGTATTTGCGCCAGAACCTCATTCTCAGCAAGTATTCTCTCGATCAGAATTTCAGCACGCCCACCGGTGTCTTTGCGGGCATAAATACGTGCGGGAATGACACGGGTATCATTCAGCACCAACAAATCACCCGGCTGCAGGTACTCCTCCAGATCACTAAACACCCTGTGCTGAATCTGCCCATCCGCCCGACGCAACGCCAACAACCGGCTGGCACTGCGTTTCTCAACTGGAAAGCGAGCGATTAGCTCGTCAGGCAATTCGTAAGTAAAGTCAGTCAGTTGCATTCCATGTCCCATACTCAGGATTCGCGATCGCAAGCCCCATTTAGCTGATGGCTGGCACAAAGTGCGCCAAGCCTAGCGGAAACCGGGCGCTACTCCAAGCCGCAACTATGCCGACATGAGGCCTTTCATTTACTTTGATTGCGCGCGGTCTGGCAATTGGTATAATCGCGCCCTCGAAACCGCAGCAACTGATCCTGATATCTCACCAGGACACTATTGGCCCTGCGGATTCGACTGTAGTGCCAGTGTGGTGGAATTGGTAGACACGCCGGATTCAAAATCCGGTTCCCGCGAGGGAGTGACGGTTCAAGTCCGTCCACTGGTACCATCTCTTAAGACATCAAATAGCCTATTATTTCTTCAAAATGCTATTGAGATGCAGGGTTTACTCCCCAATTTTACCCAAATACCTTATAGTACAGCCCCAAGTCGCCGATATAATTCAGGAATTGACCGACCGGCGGTCAAAGAATTGGGCAAACCGGGTAAGTACAGATCGGTTGCGAATTAACAGTAGTAGGGGAAATCTGCTCATGGGTTTTGATGAAGATACAGAGCAACAACCAGCCAAAAAGCGGCCTGGTAATGAGAGCCAACCGAAGACGTTTTTCGGCCTGGAACTGAGTGATGGCGTGGTTTATACCATTGTGATCATACTGACACTGGTTTTTATTCGCCAGGTCTCGGTTGTCATTCAAGCTCTTAGCTAGTCCTGCCACGCCCCGGTTCGATACTCCTCCGGCACCAAGTCTCACTGCAAATTACCCGTAACAGGCGCCCCGCTCTCCCTGTTATCGGGCGTCTTCGCGTGCTAAATTACGCGCCTTTCAATTTTCAAGCAGTTTCCAATTGCATGTCAGACCCAGTCTGTCCTGTCACAAGCCCAACTAAACACAGAGAAATGGCATGAGCGCATATAAAATCGCCCTTCTTGACGGCGACGGTATCGGCCCAGAAATCATGGCCGAAGCCGTTAAAGTCCTTAATCTGGTTGCCGAGCGCCAGAACGTAGACTTCCAATTACTGCCTGGTGCATTTGGTGCCAGCGCCTACTTCAGTCATGGCCAATCGTTTCCAGAAGAGACCAAGGCTCTGTGTGATGAAGCAGACGCCATTATCAAAGGTCCAATCGGCCTGAGTCATGAAGACTCCAAGAAAATTCCCGTTGACGAACAACCCGAACGTGGCGCCTTGCTACCACTGCGTCGCCGCTATGATACGTTCGCCAATTTCCGCCCAGTATCGCTACCCAAAGGCCTGGCTCATTTCTCGCCGCTGAAACCAGAGATCATCGGTGAAGGTATCGACTTCATTATTATTCGCGAATTGGTCGGCGGCCTGTATTTCGGCAAAAAAGAAACAGGGGTCAACGCGGCTGGCAAGCGCTATGTCAACGAGATGCTGGAATACGATGAAGACCAGATCTCGCGCATCGCCAAAGTCGCTTTCGAGACAGCCCAAAAACGCAAGAAAGTGCTGCACAATATTCACAAGAGCAATGTATTGAAGTCCAGCGTGCTGTGGAATGAAGTCATGGACGAAGTTGGGGCAGATTACCCTGATGTCGAAGTAAAGAACATTCTCGTCGATGCTGCAGCAACTTATTTATGCCTGAATCCTGGCCAATTCGATGTCATGGTCATGGAAAACATGTTTGGCGATATTCTGTCCGATCAGGGCGGCGGCATTCTTGGCTCGCTGGGCCTGATGCCTTCTGCCTGCATTGGGCCAGAGAAAGCCTATTATGAACCCTCCCATGGTTCCGCCCCTGATATCGCCGGTCAGGGCATTGCCAATCCCTATTCGATGATCGGTTCTGTGGCGATGATGCTGGAGATGAGCTTTGGCATGGCTGATGAGGCGCGCAACGTATGGCTTGCCATGCAAAGCGTCTTTGCTGATGGCTTTTCAACACCAGACCTGTCGCGACCCGGCGCCGATGTAAAACTGATCAGCACTGCTGATTTTGGCGATCGGGTTGTTGCTGCTCTTGGCAAGAGCTAACGACTAGCTCCAAGACGGCAATACCGCGCCGTTAGAATCTCACCAAGAGAACCACAATACTAAAAAAGGCTGCCCGGACAACCGGTCAGCCTTTTTTCTTTTGTGCAATATGCGGCTTCACGCCTACAACTCTAACTGCAGTTACCCGCGACCCAATCGCTATTTCCTGGCAGTTCCAGCCATACGAATATTGATCATGCGCATGGTGGCCTTGACCGCAGCCAACACCTGATTGGCATCGACGCCACGCGTCTTGAAATTCCGTTCGCCAGAATTCCACGTGATAATACATTCTGTCAGGGCATCGGTCTTGCCGCCGCGCGGAATATGCACTTCATAGTCTTCCAGCGAAGGCATGACGAAGTCCCGCTCGGCAAGCAATCGGGTAATGGCATCCATGAACGCATCGAAGCCGCCATTACCGGCACCTGAGCCCTGCACTTGCTTGCCCTCGATATCGACCCGGATACTGGCTGTGCTATCGACGTTGAAGCCGGTGTTGATATAACAATTCAGCATGGTGATATGGTGAAATTCGCGGCTTTCCATCACATCGGCAATGATGAATGGCAAATCTTCCACCGTCACAATGTGCTTGGAATCGCCCAGTTGTACGACTCTCTCCAACACCTTGGCCTGGTCTTCTTCAGACAGACTGATGCCCAACTCTTCCAGATTGTTGATCAGTGATGCTTTACCGCTCATCTTGCCTAGCGCGTAAGTGCGCTTGCGGGCAAAGCGTTCCGGGCTCAGTTTCGTTTTGTAGAGATCACCCTTGAGATCACCATCGGCATGGATGCCGGCGGTTTGGGTGAACACATCGGCGCCGACGATCGGCGTATTGGCCGCAATCCATTTACCGGAAAAATTCTCCACCATGCGACTGACCATGGCAATGCTGGTCTCGTCGATTGACAATTCGACGTCCAGTTTGTCACGCAGAGCTACGGCCACTTCAGCCAGCGAGGCATTGCCCGCACGTTCACCAAGACAATTCATGGTGCAATGAATATTACTGATGCCTGCTTCCACGGCCGCCAAGACGTTGGCAGTGGCCAAACCGTAATCGTTATGTGGGTGAAAATCGAAAACCTCATCAGGAAACCTGCCCAGCATTTCAGTCAAAGCAACTGTGACTTCCTTGGGGGCCATCATACCCAGCGTATCGGGAAGCAAATAATGGCCGATACCGAGGTGCCGGGTGCCTTCAATTAATCCGAAGACATAATCCTTGCTCTGTACATAGCCATTGGACCAGTCCTCCAGATACATATTAACCCGCAACCCCTGCTCTTTGGCATATTCAACAGTGCGCTCGATATCGGCAACGTGTTGTTCCAAAGTTTTGCCCAGCTGCTCGCGACAATGTTTTTCACTGCCCTTGGTCAGTAAATTCAAAACCTGGCAGCCGGCACTTTTCACCCAGTCAACGCTGCGTTTGTAATCCACAAAACCGAGCACTTCGATGCGATCAGCCAGATCGTGTTTAGCGGCCCAGGCCGTGATCTGGCTCACTGCCTCTTTCTCACCCTCTGAAACACCGGCAGACGCCACTTCAATGCGATCGACCTTGAGCGACTGCAACAAAGCCCTGGCAATATTCATCTTCTCGTTAACTGAGAAAGAGACTCCCTGGGTCTGTTCGCCGTCACGAAGAGTCGTGTCGAGCAGCTTGATTTGTCGGTTTTGCGCATTGGCGCTCATGGTGGTGTCCTGATACAGATGCTGTAATTAGATCGCCTGAGCTACCTGCCCGGAGCGAAGGGCGAGAATTCTATCAAAAACAAGAGCCTGCAAGAAGCCAGTCATTGAAATTAACTGACTTGCAACAACACACCGCGGAGTTGACCTGTTCTGCGCGCGTTATATACTGCCTCTCCCCATGCCCGAGCCGAACACCGAGGTAATCTATGTCCATAAAAATCTGTGTACCCAGGGAAGTTCGCGACGGCGAACAGAGGGTCGCATTGATCCCAGACTCAGCCGCTAAACTGAGCAAACAAGAGCTGTCTGTTAGCATCGAAGCCGGCGCAGGCGACCGAATCGGCTATTTCGATGCCGACTACAGCGCCGCCGAGATTGTGCCCTCCAGCACTGAATTGCTGGCCGCTGGCGACATCACTTTGATGGTCAACCCGGCCACTAGCGAACAGATTAAGCAATTAAAAAAAGGATCTGTGCTGGTTGGCTACATGAACCCTTACTCTGATCTGGAACGGTTTACTCAGTTAGCCCAGCGTAATATCAGCGCTTTTTCCGTCGAATTGATCCCGCGCATCTCTCGCGCTCAGGCCATGGACGCCCTGTCATCGCAAGCCTCAATCGCAGGCTATAAAGCCGTATTGATGGCAGCTAACTTGCTTGGCAAGTTCTTCCCCATGCTGACTACAGCAGCCGGCACAATTCGCCCTTCCAAGGTGCTGGTGATTGGCGCCGGTGTCGCCGGACTACAAGCGATTGCAACCGCGCGGAGACTCGGCGCCATGGTTGAAGGTTATGACGTTCGTGCTGCCGTTAAAGAGCAGGTGGAATCATTGGGTGCCAAATTTGTCGACATTGAAATCAAGGCCGAAGGCAGCGGCGGGTATGCCCGCGAACTGACCGACGACGAAAAAGCCCAACAACAGGAAATTCTGGCCAAGCATGTCGCTGCCGCCGATGTCATCGTCAGCACGGCCGCCATTCCCGGTCGCGCCTCACCGCGCATTATCAGCAAAGAGATGGTCGAGGGTATGAAAGGCGGCTCGGTGATTGTCGATCTGGCAGCTGAAGGGGGTGGCAACTGCGAACTCACCAAAGCTGGCGAGACAGTCGACCACAAAGGCGTGAAGATTTTTGGCCCGATCAACGTGCCGGCCACTGTCGGCAATCATGCCAGTGAGCTGTACGCCAAAAACTTGCTCAGCTTTCTCGATCTGTTAATTCAGGAGGGTGAAATCAACATCAATCTGGAAGACGAAATTATCAAAGGCAGTCTCATTACACACGGCGGAGAAATTGTTCACGCCGGAATCAAAGAACAGCTTCAAGGAGGTGACTCATGATTGAAGGTCTGGCAGCTCTATACATATTCATGCTGGCGGGTTTCACCGGTTATGAAATCATCAGCCGGGTTCCGGTCATTCTCCACACGCCTTTGATGTCAGGTTCCAATTTCGTGCATGGCATTGTGTTGGTTGGCGCCATGTTCGCACTCGGCATCGCCGAGACTCCTGTCGAACAATTCATCGGCTTCGTCGCCGTGTTGCTGGGTGCAGGTAATGCAGTCGGTGGCTACGTTGTGACGGAACGCATGCTGGAAATGTTCAAATCCAGCAATAAAAAAGAAGGCGAGGGTTAAGCCATGATGACTATGGAATTTCTGATTCAAGGCTCCTACTTCGTCGCCGCCATGTTGTTCATCCTCGGCCTGAAGCAAATGAGTTCACCAGTCACCGCTCGTCGCGGCATCGTCTGGGCCGGCGCCGGTATGGTGCTGGCTACGCTGGTCACGTTTGCCGTACCAGAAGTGATCGATTCCGAACACGCGGTTACCAATATCGTTCTCATCATTGTGGCCATCGCTATCGGCGGTGGCTACGCGTGGGTGACTGGCAAGAAAGTTGCCATGACCGACATGCCGCAAATGATTGCCATGTACAACGGCATGGGCGGTGGCGCGGCTGCGACGATCGCTGCCGTTGAACTCCTCAAAGCAACGCGCGAAGCTCAACTCGACCCCACCGGCACAATAACGATTGCTGACCGACTGGGAAGCGATGTCACTATTCTGGCTATTCTCGGCGCCATCATCGGCACCATCTCCTTCAGCGGCAGCATCATCGCCTGGGCGAAGCTGGATGGTCGTCTGAATCGCAATACCCTGCTGCCAGCACAGCACATCATCAATGCCATGGTAGCCGTCACGACTATTGGCTTTGCCGTAGCGATTTACTTTAGCAACGACCTGGCACCTATTATTGCGTTCTTTGGCCTGGCACTGGTACTGGGCGTATTCATAACGGTTCCGGTCGGCGGTGCAGACATGCCGGTCATCATTTCCCTGTTCAATGCCTTGACGGGATTGGCCGTGGGTTTTGAAGGCTACGTTTTGGGCAATGCCGCCATGATTATTGCCGGTATTGTGGTTGGTTCAGCAGGCAGCCTGCTAACCCATCTCATGGCCAAAGCCATGAATCGCTCCGTCAGCAATGTCTTCTTCGCCGGCGTTGGCACCGGCGCAGCAGCTGCGGCTGATGGTGAACAGGGCGAGATGAAAGAGATTCAATCGCAAGATGCCGGCATCCTGATGGCCTTCGCCAGCCAGGTAATCATCATTCCGGGATACGGTATGGCAGTGGCACAGGCCCAACATAAAATCTGGGAGCTGACACAGCTTCTGAATGAGCGTGGAGTCACTGTTAAATTCGCCATCCACCCTGTCGCAGGCCGTATGCCCGGCCACATGAATGTGCTGTTAGCCGAGGCCGGGGTACCCTACGACATGATCTACGACATGGAAGACATCAACGCTGACTTCAAGAACACGACTGTGGCGCTGGTTATTGGCGCCAACGATGTCGTTAACCCCTCGGCCAAGTCAGATGCCAGCAGCCCCTTGTTCGGCATGCCCATACTTGATGCCATCAAGTCAGAGAATGTCATTGTAGTTAAACGCGGACGCGGTACAGGGTTCTCCGGGGTCGAGAATCCACTGTTCTTCGCCGATAACACGAAAATGCTGTTTGGTGACGGCCAAAAAGCTGCCAATGAATTGATTGTCTCAGTCAAAGAGCTGGGCTAGCGCCTGACGCGCCGCGCTCAGCAGCAATTCGAAGAGAATATTGCAGGCTTAGCGCGGCGTTAGTCGATTACCGATGTTTAGAGAGTAACAGCATGACAATCAAATCGAGTGAGACCACAGCGCCCGGTAGCTATCCAAGTGCCGGGTTGCTGCGCCGTCTGGCCGCGCTGCTCTATGACGGCTTTCTGGTGGTAGCCATCTGGTTCGTCATAGGCTATTTCATGCAGCTGCTGTTTGGCCCGGACGCCAACCAATTGGTTGATGGTCAGGTGCAAACCGACCCCGTTATGGGCGCAATACTGTTTGCGTTAATGATCGCCAGCGCCTTCGGCTTTTATGCCTGGTTCTGGATGAAGAGCGGTCAGACCCTTGGCATGATTGCCTGGCGCTTGCGTCTGGAAACGCCTGCCGGACAATTAGTCGGTCTTCAGCGTGCGGCACTGCGCTGGATCCTGTCATGGCCATCCTTCGCGCTGTTTGGCGTTGGCTTCCTGTGGATCTTTATCGACCCCAATGGCGACACCATGCATGACCGTTTTAGTCGTACACGCGTGGTGTTACTGCCGAAGTCGCATCAGCCGTTCAAATAGTCACTCGCATCACTCTAGAAGAATATCAATCAGAAAAGCAGCCGGGACTTGCTAACAGGATTTCCTGCCAGCAAACCCCAGCTTCAGGTTGCCTAGAATGGCAAGCCGTATTTCATGAAGGCAATATAGCTGATCGAGATTAGTAGCATTGCCGGGCAGATTGGTGCAGTACCCCAAATGAACTTTTTGTCCACGGCATCGTCGAACAATTCTCCAAATTCATCAAAATCTTTAGCTACCAAAAGCACTGGATTGCGAATCAGGAAATAGAAGCAAAATGCTGCCGGAATATTCACTGCAGCTTGAATAAAATTCAGTGAAACAAACGTGCCTTCCAGCGACATAAACACCGACACAGCAAAAAGTACTTTAGTAAAGACATTGGCTGCGCGACTACTAATCATCACACTCATGACGCTCGATCGTAGATGTAGCTTGAGACTGAATAAACAGCACCAAATGCTGCTCCACCTACTGCGCCCCATGCACCTCCGGTGACGGCCCCTCGAACAGTGTTTCTTGCTATAGCGCCAACCATAGTGCCTACCGCCGCGCCTTCAGCCGCAGCATCAGCCATTAATGACCCACCAACAACCTTATCCTGCTCTTCCAATGTTAACTCACGCATAATTTCACTCCTTTGGTTGAATTAATGAATTGCGTGATTTCAGAGTAGAACAGATTTTACAGTTCGCAACTTTTCGGCAAATTTGCTGTTTCTAACCACAGGCTTGCAGCGCGGTGGCAACGCGAAGCCGGCAAAAAACCCAGATTGTATTGTCGATTATTCAGATGCTACTGGTTGCCACTACCGGAACCAGAAAAAACTCAGGCCGAATAAAACCAAACCCAGCACAAGAATCGCGATCACGGAGGTAAGGCGGGCCTGCTTCTTTTGCGCCTGTTGCCGCATAACAAACTGGTAGGCTTCCTCAGCATTTTCAGTTGCCAGCCCATCATCTACCAGCTTGGCGATGATTTGCTCTCTACTCATGCCGACTTTGATATCCAGCGCAATCGAGCCAAACACATCCGTGATCGAGCGCGAACTGCCCTTCCTGGCTACTTTAGCCTCTTCCAGCTGTGGCAGGTAGCCGTCATTTTCTGACAGAATATCGTGTAATTTGTGGCCAGCTATCAGCGCATGGGTAAGTTTCAGGTCTTTGGAGGCGGTCGCCATTTGGGGGTCGTCCGAGTAGACATCGGCATCCTCCAGAAACGTCACACGCTTGTCAGCATCACTGAGCGCGGCGTCCAGATTCTTGTATTTGCCTTTAGCGACCAGGTACTGACACAGGTTTTGCAACGCATCAGCTTCTTGGTCCTGAGGAATAGGATCTTGCAGATAGTTTATTGTTGTTGTCATAGGCCCAGACTAGCAATCGCTGGCCTGATTTTGAAGTCGGCGGTGGGAATTATCCGTAAACTGAAGCTGGCAAGTAGTCAGCTGAGGGTCGTCCGGAGACTGACCGCCTCTGGACTCAGGCTGCCTGCTCGGGAATCGCGTTGGAAATACGGTCGATGGAGTTATCCGGATTCAGATAAACCAGGCTGGGTTTGAAATTCGCCGCTTCGGCTTCATCAAATTGGCCATAAGCCGCGATGATGATCCGGTCACCTATCTGTACCTTGCGCGCTGCCGCACCATTCATGGAGATTGTGCGAGAGCCTGCAGCCGCCTGTATCACGTAGGTGGTGAAGCGCTCACCGTTGGAGACGTTGTAAATATCGATCTGCTCGAATTCACGCAAGCCGGCGAGTTTAATGAGATCGGCATCGATGGCGCAGGAGCCGTCATACCAGATTTCAGCCTGGGTGACCGCTGCCATGTGCAGCTTGCCTTTCAGTAATGTCAGAAGCATAGAATTCTCCGCAAATTCTCTCCGTACCCGGCTCTTGAGGGGCACTTTCACGGTGCGAGCGGCGTATTGTACGCATCTCGGCGACGCTGGCAACTCATACCAGCAGCCCATACGTATGCACTCGCTTAAAACTTGCGCCTGCTCAGCCTTTGGGCAGCGCTCGAAGCCGCCATTTCACCGGTATTTGCCAAGTCAGGGCGATAATGGCTGTGGCCAGCACTGATTTCACTAAGCCACCATAGTAAAACGGCTGCACTCCGCTCCGATAGGCCCCTGACAAGCCTGCGTCGATACTGAGCCAAAGCCAGCCACCCAACAAAATAATCAGGTGCCCAAGCAGCATAAAACCCAGAGAATAGAGCATCCACAAAGCATTTTTCCGACTCTGGAGATTTTTGTGCAACACCCCCATGGCTGCAGCGGCCAAAACAAAACCGGCAAAATAACCAGCACTGCCGCCGGTCAAGGCTGACCAGCCTGATCCGCCATCGCTGTAGACCGGCAAGCCAACAACACCGGCCAGCAAATACAAGGCTAACGCGGCGGCCCCCAAACGCGCACCCAGCAAGGCACCGCAGACCAATACTGCGACCGTTTGCCCAGTTTGCGGGATTTCAGTGCCGGGAATAGGGAAAGAAAATTGTGCGCATAGCGCCACTAACGCGGCGGCCAGGACGATTTGCACTGCACTGTCTGCAGGCAACAGCAATCGATTCACGGTAAACATTCCTTGCAGTTAGTCGAAATAGCGGCAGCCAATCTGCCGGAGGCGCAATAGTAAAGTCTGGAGATTGTGTCGCAAGTACTGACGAAAATTGTCTTCCTTGCCCGGCACAACAGTGAACCGGTGCAGCCCGATCAACAATGCTCGTCAGAAAATCCAGGCGAGCAGTAACCAGATGATAAGAAAAAATACAAAAAAGCCAGCCAGAATAAACTGAATCTCACCAAGCAAACCATCTCCGGAAGCCACGGCAAAGATAACCATGATGACCAGCGTAATAAAAAACGACAGCACAGCAGAATCACGTAGCCCCAATCCTGGAGCGAGATGTGCGCTAACGATTTCACTGAAAGCGGGGAACAGCAAGATCGCGCCAATAGCAGCTATGAGTATCAGCGACACCAGCGCAATAAGAATCTTGCGCGATTCATTTTTATCTTTTTGATCTGACTCGCCTACCATGCTCTATTCCTGTAATCAGCAGCTAGATAATGTCGCGAATTTTATTCGGATCTGGCATGCCATGGGCAATAATCTCCGGGGTGTCACCGGCCGTATAGAGCTCAATAGTGCCAACTCCGAAGATACGATTGACGAATGATTGCTCAACCTTGACAGTGCGGACACTGCTCAACGTAATTTCCGAGCGGCTCTTACTCAACAAGCCCTCTTCAAACAAAATTTCCTTTTCGTTAACAATAAGCCTGGAGGATTTACAGCGCAGATACCAGACCAGCAAAATAAGAATACCCAGACCAAAGGCCGGTATTAACAGGATACTCAAGATAAAACTGAAAGGCCTGTTCTTGAACATGGCAGGATGTGCCGAGTAGAGTTCTGTCACCGTGCTGGTCTCCTCATCATTAACGCGCTGTCATTTAACAACATACAGTATCGGTTTGTCATTTGCAGGATTGCCGCGCGCATAACAATCCTGCGCTATTGGCTTGAATATTTCTGGCAGCCATCGCGCACCGGTTACTGCGTGCGGCGCAGCAAGTAACTGCCGGCAGCAACGGCAATCAGAATGGGCACCAGAACTGCGAGCAAGGGACTAAAACCATAGATCAGACTGGCCGGCTCCATCATGCGCTGCAGGATTGTGAAGACAAGCCCGATAGCCAGCGCCACAAAGACGCGAAATCCCATAGTGCTCTCGCGCAATGGCCCAAAGATAAATGAAATTGCCAGTATCACTAACGCCAATGTAGTCACGGGCTGAAAAAGCTTTTTCCAAAACGCCAGAAAATACGTGCTGCTGTCCAATCCTTCGGATTCGAAAAAGCGGGCGAAGCGATACAACCCGGATATGGACTGCCGATCCGGCTCCACCAACAAGACACTAAGCAGCTCGGGTGATAATTCCACTTGCCACTCTTCCTGCAGATAATTTTGCGTGCGCAGTCCTGCCTGTGTGAAGACGGTGGTTTGGACATTATTCAGAAGCCAATAGGGCCGATCACTGGCTTGCTGGTATTCCGCTGATTCAGCAAAACTGGCCGAACTCAATCGGCGCTGCCCGTCTACACGATAACGAGTCACTCCAAAGAGCGAAGCACCACCCGGGGCAATCGCATTGATGTGTATGTAATCCTCACCAATCTTGCGCCAGACGCCTTGCTCGGCATTGATCGAGGCATTGCCGCTCAATTGCACGGCCTTGTTACTATTGGCTAACTGCTCAAGCGGTGGAGCCACATATTCACCGATCAGCAAGCTGAGTAACATGATTACAGCAGTAGGTTTGAGCACGGCAAAAACGATACGACTATTGCGTACGCCGGCCGATTGCATCACCACGAGTTCGTTATTGGATGCCAGCACCCCCAGACCGATCAGTGCCCCGCCCAGGGCGGTAAAGGGTAATAATTCATAAACACTGGTCGGCGTAGTCATGGCTACAAAAGCCAGCGCGCTGGCAACCGTATAGTCGCCCTCTGCATCGCCCAGTTCATCGATCAGTGAAAAAATCAGGTCCAGTGACGCAATCAATGCGATCACTACCAGCATGGCCAGCACTACAGAGCGAGAGATATGACGATCCAGTCTGCGCATCGGTTAAGCCAACCTGAGCGCTTGCAGAACGCGCGGAAAACGTAGCATGGCCACAGCAAGTAACAGGAACAGGGCGTGAATCCACCATAGACCCAGCGTTGCTGACAAACTGCCCTCCGCAATCAGGTCGCGACAGAACTGCAGCAAGACGAAATACGTCGCATAGATAAGCGCCGCCGGAATGAGTTTGCTGTAGCGACCCTGACGCGGCTTGACGTTGCTCATGGGGACGGCTATCAGGCTAATGATAGGCACTAACAACAAGATAGAAACGCGCCATTGCAACTCAGCACGATGCGCCAACTCATCAGATCCAAACAGCGTGGCGATCGGCAGAGTGGCTTCCTCCAGCACTTCTTCAAACTCTGTCGGTTCTGGCAATAAAATGCCCTGCGCCGCGAACTGACCAACACTGAAGTCAGCCGACCCGGGATTGCCATCGTATTGCTGCACGTCCTCCAGGCGCATGAAGCGGGCTCCGGTTTCCGGGTCAACTTCCGGTTGCGCGGTCGAAGCCAGCACAATCCGCGGTGGCTCCTGATAATCCGCACCCGGCCGGCTAAGCGCGACAAAGACATTTTGCAACTGCCGCCCTGCTTCTGTGCTGCGTATCGATTCAGCATAAGTCACGCGATCACCACTGCCGAAGATCTGAAATTGCCCGGCGACGATTAAATCGATCTCCGTCAGTTGCTCTTGGCTGAGCTTCAGTTGTTCGGTATTGCGCACACCCCAGGGCGCCAAATACAGGCTCAGGCTGGCCACTAGCAGCATGACAATTACGGCTGTGCCGAGCGTGAAGCCAAGCAAGCGCCGCGGCGAAAAACCGGAGCCACTGAGAATCACCATCTCGTTATCAGCATGCATGCGGCCATACACGAGAATAATGCCGAGAAAATAGGCTAACGGCAGGATGACCAGCAGGAAATCCGGCAGCCGGTATAGCATAAGCAGCAGGAGGATGTCGGAAGCCAGCTGGCCGGCGACGGCATCACCGAGATATTGAATAAAGCGACTGGTCAGTGCCACGATCAGCAGAATCAGGGTAACCGCAGCGGTCACCTGAAGAATCTGCTTGCTCAGATAGCGGAATATGATCAATCGAACCTGCCCTTGCGGTGAAACACTGCGAATTACCCAAGTGTACTCGAACCCCGGCAGTCAAGTCAGGGCGAGATTGGCTCGTTTGGCAATTGCGGGATTACGGCGGGGTGCTCAACCTGGACCGACTTGTCCGACTCAGGCCACTTGGACTTGCTGCTCAGCCTCTCGATCAGAGGCATCACTGGGCAGCTTGACCAGCGCCTTGAATTGCTCAGGAATGGGCGCTATCTGATGCCGGTCAAAGTCAAAGAAGACGACACCGATCTTGGCGTTGCAGACAATGGCCTCCAGCGCGCTGTTGGTGATTTGCAAACCAATATCAAATCCGTAGCGATTGTAAGCCGATACGCCCACATCGATAATCAGGCAATCATTGGCAAAGGATTCGGAACGATAGTCGACAGCCATGTCGGTGACTACCAGGCCCAGACCATAGATATTGGCTTCTGTAAAACCCAGACTGGCCAGAAACTGCAGGCGAGCTTCATGAAGAATTTGCACCATAGCAACGCTGTCGAGGTGCTTGGCGTAGTTGACGTCGCTAATGCCCACAGTACGTTCCATACTGAATAAATAGTGCTCAGGGCTGGTAACTTTCACGCGAGACATAACTACTCCTTTGACAATATCTCGACCTGGTTGATCCAGATGTGCGCCAATGTACGGACAGCTCTGGCAAGTCGAGTCAAAAATTCCATCTACTTACGTGGCAAACAATTGCATAGGCTCTTGTCGGACATTGCACAGTGGCTATGCAAAGTGCCAATGTAAAAAGCCTATGTAAAGTGCCTGTGTAAAGTGCCTGTGTAAAGTGCCTGTGAAAACGCCTGATCTATCACGATTTCGACGGCAATCACCGATGACCCAGGCTTGGACCTATGCTTAGCGAAGCCAGCGGGCTGCTGGGCGTGTTGCTTAAGCTACTGAATAACTTTAGGATTATCGTTCACAAAAGTTCGTCAACGATTGATCCGATCCGGCGACTAATTCAGACAGTTGAGGAGTTAAAAAGTTCCTATGCGGTACTCATTGAAAGCAGGTGCAATAGAGAAAGTAAGCACGGATTGTGTCGTCGTTGCGGTCTACAGCAAAGGCACCCTGAGCGAAGAAGCAACCGCGCTGGACAAGGCCTGCGGCAAGATAATCAGCAAGCTGGTCAAGAGCGGGGATTTTTCCGGAAAGTTGGGCGAAACCCAACTGCTGTCCGGCCCAACAGGGATTCCCGCCAAACGTATTCTGCTGGTTGGTGTGGGGCCCAAGAACAAGCTGGCCAGCAAACAGGGGCTAAAAGTACTCAATGCCGCGTGTAAAGCGCTCATGCAACTGAAAGCCACCAGTGCCCATATCGCCCTCGCCAGTCTGGAGATCAAGGATCAGGATGATGCCTGGTTGGCGGCTCGTCTGGCCCAGCAATGCGAGGACAACAGCTATCGCTATGACACTACCAAGAGCAAGAAAGCCCCGGCTATCGCCTTAAAAACAGTCACCCTGGCCGTCGCCACCGGCGCGCGCCGCAAGACATTGCAGGACGCGCTGAAGCACGGCGCTGCGGTTGGCAAAGGCATCAATAAAGCCAAGGAACTGGGCAACCTGCCGGGTAATATCTGCACGCCAAGCTATCTGGCCAAGCAAGGCAACGAGCTGGCCGCGCGCAACAAGTCTGTCACGACCAAGATTCTGACCGAGAAGCAGATGGAACGCCTCGGCATGGGTTCCCTGCTCTCAGTCTCTGCGGGCTCAGCCGAAGAAGCCAAGCTCATTGTCATGCAATACAAGGGCGCAGCAGACAAGAGCAAGCCTTATGCGATTGTCGGCAAGGGCATTACTTTCGATACCGGTGGCATCAGCCTCAAGCCTGGCGCCGCCATGGATGAAATGAAGTTCGATATGTGTGGCGCTGCCAGCGTGTTTGGCATGATGCAGGCTATCGTCGAATTGAAATTGCCAATTAACGTTGTCGGTGTCGTGGCAGCGGCGGAAAACATGCCAAGCGGCAAGGCCACCAAGCCCGGCGATATCGTCACCAGCATGTCGGGCAAGACCATTGAGATTCTCAATACTGATGCAGAAGGTCGTCTGGTGTTATGTGATGCGCTGTCTTACGTCGAACGCTTTGAACCGCGTAGCATTATCGACATCGCGACTTTGACTGGGGCTGCTGTGGCCACGTTTGGGTCAGTGGTGACTGCCATGCTCAGTAATGATGACCGTCTGGCCAAGACACTGCTGGAATGTGGTGACAGTGCCGACGACCCTGCATGGCAACTGCCGATGTATGACGAATACCAAAAGCAACTGCACAGTAATTTTGCTGATCTGGCCAATATTGGTGGCCCGCGTGCTGGCACGATCACAGCCGCCTGTTTCCTGTCCCGCTTTGTCGAAAAACAAAAGTGGGCGCATCTGGACATCGCTGGCAGTGCCTGGAACTCCGGGGCCGCCAAGGGTGCCACTGGTCGCCCGGTTGCCCTGTTGGTGGAATACCTGCGCCGCCAGAAAGCATGAGGACGGCACGCAGACTGGACAAGCCTCATGCCAGTGCCGTCACACTGAGTCACTGGAGTTAACGAGTCAGCATGGCCCAAGTCAATTTCTATTCCTTGCAGAATGAAGATCTGGAAAGTCGCTTGCTGTTTGCCTGCCGGCTGACAGAAAAGGCCCGCTCGCTCGGGCACCGGGTCTTCATTCAAACTGAGTCTGAACAGCAAGGGCAGGCATTGAGCAGCCTGCTCTGGCAGTACCGCGCTGGCGCTTTTTTGCCACATACCAGCAATGCGACTGGTGAAGAAGCCAACTCAGAGTCTGTTGCTATTGGTCAGCAAGCCCATGCCGGGCAGCACCACGATGTCCTCATCAACCTCGACAAAGCTGCCTGCGAGACTCCCGAGCAGTTTTCGCGCATCAATGAGATCATTTGCGCCGATCCGGCGGTGCTCGCATTGGGACGCGAACGCTACCGGCACTATGCCAAGGGTGGTCACGAGCTGGAAACCTTCAAGATCTAGCCGCACAAAGCTTCACCGTTACTCTCATCTTCTCTCAGCCCCTCTCGCCCAGTCTCAGCCGCTTGCAGGACCATGGGAAAGCCGCCAGATTACGTCGCTCGGGACAGTATTCGCCCCGCGCTTCATGTATACTTGCGCCTTCTTTTGAACCACGACAATCAACCGACACCAAGACCCACCGATGGAAAAAACTTACCAACCGCAGCAACTCGAAGATCACTGGTACAAGACTTGGGAATCCCGTGGCTATTTCGCCCCATCAGGCGATGGCGATCCCTATTGCATCGTAATCCCACCGCCCAACGTCACCGGTCGCTTGCACATGGGGCACGGCTTCCAGCACGCCATCATGGATGCCCTGACCCGTTACCACCGCATGCTGGATCGTCAGGCACTCTGGCAAGTGGGCACCGATCACGCCGGTATCGCCACGCAAATGGTCGTAGAGAGACAATTGAATGCGGCGGGCTCCTCACGTCAGGAAATTGGCCGGGAAAAGTTTGTTGAGAAAGTCTGGGACTGGAAAGAAGAATCCGGGGACATTATCACCCAACAGATACGCCGCATGGGCTCATCGCTGGACTGGTCGCGCGAGCGCTTTACCATGGACGAGCAGCTTTCCAGCGTTGTCGAAAAAGTCTTTATCGACCTCTACAACGAAGGCCTGATCTATCGCGGCAATCGTCTGGTCAACTGGGACCCGCAATTACACACCGCGATCTCTGATCTGGAAGTCATTGCCGAAGAGGAAGATGGCTTCCTGTGGCATTTCAATTACCCGCTGGCCGATGGTGCCACCACTGCCGATGGCAGCACTTACATCACCATTGCTACCACGCGTCCGGAAACCCTGCTCGGCGACTCAGCAGTTGCCGTGCATCCCGATGATGAACGCTATGCTGATCTGGTAGGCAAGTTTATTGACTTGCCACTGTGCGATCGTCGTATCCCCATCATCGCTGACGACTATGTCGATCCCGAATTCGGTACCGGCTGTGTGAAGATCACCCCAGCGCACGATTTCAATGACTATGAAATTGGCAAGCGTCACGATCTGGACATGCACAATATTCTCAATTCCGACGCCAGCCTGAACGACGAAGTGCCCGCCCCCTACCAGGGTCTGGATCGCTTCGCAGCACGCAAACAAATTGTGGCTGACATGGAGTCTGCCGGCCTGCTGGAAAAAATCGAACCCCATAAATTAAAAGTGCCACGTGGTGACCGCAGCGGCGTTGTCATTGAGCCGTATCTGACTCATCAGTGGTATGTCGCGATTCAGTCACTGGCTGACCCTGCCATCAAGGCGGTCGAAGATGGCGATATTGAATTCGTGCCCAAGAACTGGGAGAACACCTATTTCGCCTGGATGCGCAACATTCAGGACTGGTGTATTTCTCGCCAGCTCTGGTGGGGGCATCGCATCCCGGCCTGGTACGACGAAGAAGACAACGTTTACGTCGGCAACAACGAAGCAGAAGTTCGCGCCAAGCACAAGCTGGGCGACGGCATCGTCCTGCGTCAGGATGAAGATGTACTGGATACCTGGTTCTCTTCTGCGCTATGGACATTCTCAACGCTAGGCTGGCCTGATGACCGGGAATTCTTTGACCGTTTCCATCCAACTGATGTGCTGGTCACGGGTTTCGACATCATCTTTTTCTGGGTCGCGCGCATGATCATGATGACCCTGAAATTCACCGGCGAGATTCCGTTCAAGAAGGTTTACATCACAGGTCTGGTGCGTGATGAACACGGTCAGAAGATGTCCAAGTCAAAGGGCAATATCCTCGACCCTATCGATCTCATCGACGGCATTGAACTGGATGAACTGGTGCAAAAGCGCACAGCTGACATGATGCAGCCCCAGCTCAAACAGAAAATCGAAAAGTACACCCGCAACTCGTTCCCCGATGGCATCGTCGGCTACGGTACCGATGCGCTGCGTTTTACTTTTTATTCCCTGGCATCCACCGGCCGCGACATCAAGTTCGACCTGGGACGCACCGAAGGGTTTCGTAATTTCTGCAACAAGATCTGGAACGCTGCCCGCTATGTCATGATGAATAGCGAGGACAAGGTTTTATCCGAGACAATCGACCCCAACAAATGTTCCATCGCCGACCGCTGGATCATGAGTCGCTTCGAGCAAGCTGCCAAAGCCGTCGAAGAGGCCATGACCAATTACCGGTTTGATATCGCTGCCCAGACCTTGCATGAGTTCGTTTGGAACGAATACTGTGATTGGTATGTAGAGCTGTCCAAACCGGTACTCTGGGATGAAGAAAATAACCCCGAAGCCGCACAAGCAACTCGCCGCGTGTTACTAAGCACCTTGGAAAAGAGCCTGCGACTGCTACACCCGTTCATGCCATACATCACTGAAGAAGTCTGGCAGAAAGTTGCGCCTCAGCTAGCGATAGCAGGCGAGAGCATCATGCTGCAGCCCTATCCGCAATTCGACAACGACACGGTTGATCGCGAAGCCGAAGAGCAGATCGAGTGGTTGAAAGGCATTATCGTGGCAATCCGCAATATTCGCGGCGAAATGGATATCTCACCGGGCAAAGCTATTCCCGTGTTCTTGCGGCATGGCGATACAGGCGATCAGCAGCGCCTGGAAGCACACCGGCTTTACCTGCAAAAACTGGCCAAGCTGGAATCCATTGAGTGGCTGACAGAAGATCAGGAGGCCCCTGCGGCAGCAACGGGACTGCATGGCAAAGTCGAGATTCTTGTACCGCTGGCCGGCCTGATCAATGTCGATGCTGAACGAGCGCGACTGACCAAGGAAATCAGCAAGCTTGAAAAAGGTCTGGAAGCCGTGGAACGCAAACTGGGCAATGCCAAGTTCGTCGACAACGCTCCCGAAGAAGTCGTTGCCAAGGAAAAGGAAAAGCAAGCACAAATGAGCAGCGCCTTGGCCTCACTGCGCGACAAACTGAACGGACTGGACAAACTCTGAGGTCAGCGTCAGCTTTGCTGACCCTGCCTCAAGGCCTCCGGCACCACCTCTCTCCATCCTAAAACACCCTGTGCCTGCGATTCATTCCGCGGGCGCGCCCACCTATGCGGCAGTATCGAGCTGCTCCGCCAGCCAAATCATGTAAACTAGACGTAAGACAAATGTGTTATGAATCCAACAAAGGTAGTTTACGTAGTAGAGACAACGAACTATGAGCAAAATTAGCGAATGCACTGTACGCCCCTCGGTCAGCCTGGACTTGCTTTCCCATAACGAAATTCTGGCAGCACTGAAAACCAATGATGAAGTGTTCAGGATGTTTAGAGACTGCGCACTTGCCGTGCTCAACACCGGGAACGACACCGATGAGGCGGACGAGTTGATGAAAGCCTATGAAGACTTTTCTGTAGAAATCATCAAAGAATCCCGCGGTATCAAATTAAAGATCAACAATGCCCCGGGAACGGCTTTCGTCGATGGCAAAATGATTCGCGGTGTTCAGGAACATCTATTCGCTGCCCTGCGCGACATCGTCTATACACAGGACAAGATAGACCGCACTGGCGGTTTCGACATCACCACCAGCACCGGCATTACCGACGCCGTATTCCGAATTTTACGCAATGCCGGCGTGGTCCGGGCCAATACGGCTCCGAATATGGTTGTGTGCTGGGGTGGACACTCAATTAGTCGTGAAGAGTACGACTACTCCAAGGAAGTCGGTTATCACCTCGGCCTGCGCGGCGTGGATATCGCCACGGGTTGTGGTATCGGCGCCATGAAAGGGCCAATGAAAGGTGCCATGATTGGTCACGCCAAGCAGAAGAATTCACGCGGGCGTTATGTTGGCATTTCCGAGCCGGGCATTATTGCCTCAGAATCACCCAATCCTACTGTAAACGAGCTGGTCATCCTGCCTGACATTGAGAAGCGACTCGAAGCGTTCGTCAGACTGGCCCACAGTTTTATTGTCTTCCCGGGCGGCGTCGGCACCATGGAAGAAATTCTCTATTTGCTCGGCCTGGTCATGCACGAAGACAACGCCGATGTGCCAATGCCATTGATCTTCGCCGCCCCATCAGACAGTGCTGATTATTTTATCAGCATGGACCGTTTTATCCGCAACACGCTGGGTGACGAGGCTGCCAAATACTATGAGATTATTATTGATCGCCCTGAACAGGTGGCACAGTTATCGCTGCGCAACATCAACCGGGTAGTGGCTCACCGCCGCAAGATTAACGAGTCATATGCATTTAATTGGGGGCTGACTATACCTGAATCCATGCAGAAGCCATTTTATACAACACATGAATCTATGGCTGCATTGCAACTGGACCCGTCGCTACCACGCGGCGAATTGATTTCGCAGTTACGCAAGGCCTATTCAGGGCTGGTGGCTGGCAATGTGAAAGCCTACGGTATTCGCCAGATTGAACAACACGGCCCATTCCGCTTGAAGGGAGATGCCAAGCTGATGGCTGCGATGGATACCATGCTGAAGGATTTCGTGGCGCACAAGCGCATGAAGATTAGCGCCGACGACTATCGTCCTTGCTACACGATCGAGTAGCAACACCTCATTTCTGTCAGTCGCCGATTAGTAAAGCATATAAACTAAAAAGGGCCAGTTGGTCCAGATACTCAGTATCTAACCCCACTGGCCCTTCATCAGGTTATCTGCGTTCTTGCGCGATCGACTTCTCTTTTACTACTGCTTCATACTACACAGCTGCTGACAGTAATATTTAATCGATTAAGATTTGGCTTTATAAGAGCGAAGTTCGCGATTGAATTTGCTGGCAACTTCTTCCATGTCAGCGATCATACGATCTTTCTGCATGCCACTGCGTGTACAATTTACGAATTCTTCAGCAGCTTTCACATAAGCTTCAACTGCTTTCTTGGCATTCAACATATCGGAACCGCTAGCTGCGTCGCCTTCAGGGATTACTGGCGCGTCGGGCTTGACGCAATCCTGGGCCAGAGTTGCGTTGCTGAAAGCAAGTCCGGCAAGTAATCCAAAAGTCAGCATCAGTTTTTTCATCGTCATTCTCCTTCTCGAGTAGAGAGGTTAAGTAATTTACAGGGTTTGCAATTAATGCCTGGTTATATCGCCGGAAGTAGCGCCGTCGTAGCCGTTAGGCGACAAACGTCCTCCAGAGACAAATTCGTCGTTCTTCAGGGTAAAGAAATTCATCATCAGGTTAAGTTTATGTGCCTCATCCTCCAGCATGTTGCTAGCGCCGGTCACTTGTTCAACCATGGCAGCATTCTGCTGGGTACCTTCATCCATGTTGGTAATGGATTGATTCACATGATCAATGCCTTGAGCCTGTTCCTGGCTCGCAGCAGCGATTTCGGAGTTGATAGTCGTCACTTGCTTGACTGATTCCACAATGGCTTTCAGCGCCTCACCGGATTTATTGACCAGATCAGTCCCGCGATTAATCTGCTGATTACTGTGATCAATAAGCTCTTTAATCTCTTTGGCCGCGTTGGCACTGTTAGCAGCCAACTGGCGCACTTCGTCGGCAACTACCGCAAAGCCCTTGCCCTGCTCTCCGGCACGAGCTGCCTCTACGGCAGCATTCAACGCCAGAAGGTTGGTCTGGAAAGAGATCTCATCGATGACACTGATGATGTTGGAAATCTGATTGCCGGAATCATTGATGTGACTCATGGCCGTGATCGCCTCTCCAACAATCTCTCCACCAGCTTCAGCTTGTGTACGGGCATCGTTGGCGAGCTTGTTTGCCTCGGCCGTATTATTGGCAGTTTGTTTCACTGTGGCTGTCATCTCTTCCATCGCAGAAGCTGTTTCTTCCAGGACAGCCGCCTGATTTTCGGTGCGTGAAGAGACTTCAGCGTTGCTTTCTGCAATCTCGCGAGCTGTCCTGTCTACCGATCCAGCGCCAGTTTGAATGTTACGAACCACCTCGGTCAGCTTCTCTACTGTTGTATTTACATCGCTCTTGAGTTTCGCAAATACGCCTTTGAAGTCACCATCAATCGTTTGCGTCAAGTCACCCTTTGCCAGAGCATGCAGCACAACTACAGTGTCATTGATTACCTGCTCAGCAACACCGACCAGGTCGTTCACACCTTCACTCAAGCTATGGTAGAAACCAGACTTGTCAGACAGTTCAATTCGCTGACCGAGATTACCTTCTTTGGCTGCGCCAACCATGGCCTGAACTTCTTCCTCAATCGCCAGCTCTGCCGTACGATCAGTCCATTCAGCAACTGTACCAATGCGATTGCCTTCCTTGTCTAAGACAGGACTAACTGTAATCTTGTAAGTACGATCGCCGAGTTCCTTCTCGGAAGTTGATGATGAGGTCAAGTTGTTCAATAAACGGCCTTCATCGGTAGCATTGGCATACAGGCATTCGAATCCCTTGCCCACGAGTCCTTCTGGACTAAAGCCAGGCAGAGTTTTACGAATGTCTTGCTGACCATCACGGAACATCTGGTGGGCAGCTTCATTGTGGTAGATGATTTCCAAATCAGCATTGAGCATCAATACTGCCGAGCTGACACCATCGAGTGCCTGTTTAATGCGGCCATTTTCAGTAGCAACGATTGCTTGCTCTTCAGCCATACGCTTGGATTCATCAGCCAGGCGCTTGGACTCTTCAGCCCGCTTGCGATCTTCTTCAGATTGCTTCTGCAACTGCAGTTTCTGATCGCGCAACTGTGTCTGCATATTCTCCAGTGCTTGTAGTAGCTCACCGGTTTCATCACTGGACTCGATCTGCACTTCGTTCTGCAGGCGACCTTCAGAAATAGCGATAGACAGATCAAGGGCTTGCTGCAGCGGTCGGCGAATAATGCGAGACATGCTGAAGAAGGTCAGTGAGACGAATGCACCGACACCCAAAACGATGCCAACGAAAATGGTCGAAATTTTACGCTGATCAGCACTGGCAGATTCCTGACTCGCAGTCTGCAGAGCATTTTTAGTATCACGCATAGTGGTGAGAATAGGCGCAAACTCCAAGGCAATTTCGGAGAACGTCTCACGTTCGCTCATGTAACGGCGCTCGTTATCCGCCAAAGCAATAAACGTGTCAGCAAAAAAGGCTACTTGCTCTTGCGCAGTTTCACGGTCATCCAGCGAAAGTTCTGAACTGGCTAGCAATGATTCAAAATTTGACTGCTCGGCCAGCACAGCATCGCTGTACTCAGGTAGAGGCTCGACCACGACCAGTTTTTCGAGTTCACGCAGTCTCAGGAGAGAATTGCTCAAGCCAAGCTCATCGTAATCCAGCAGGATGTCGGCAATAGCATTTGAGCTGTCTGTTAACTGACCGCGCTGACCGGACTCGGCGTCCAGACCAGCGGCAATCATGGTGTCGGCCATTTCTGAAAAACCACCCTGATAGAGCATCAGGTAAAGAGACATCTCTTCAACCAATTCTGCGGTTTCTTCTGTTGGCGGATTTTCCAGCAACTCGGCAATAAGGTTTTCGACAGTTGCCAACGCCAACGCATGCTCTTCAAGCAATGACTCGTCGTGATTGATAATGAAATCTTTTTCCAGTCGTCGCATTTCCAGAAATTGGATATTGATGCGATCCGACAGATCACCAAATTCATTGATGGCTTCCAGGTCGGAACTGGCCTGACTGTTGACGATGGTTACTTGATAGTAAGCCATCCCCAATGCGCCGAACCCCGCAATAAGCACGAGCAGTACGACTCCAAATTTATGCGCCAGACGCAGGTTCTTGAGCGACAACTTACGGAAGAGTGACGCGATACTATTAAAGAGAGCGGTAGTCTTTGACATGGCTATTGAATTCCAGGTTGCAGGGTGCATGACAGATATAAAAAGCTTGATTCGGGTCTTACTTGCATACTTGCGCGCGGCCTTCCTTCAGACCTTCTTAATGAGCTCGGTAACAACATAGTTGTAATAGGCATACGGAAATTCTTGTCCAAAGCTTTAGTTACTTTCGCCGCAACGCGTAAATAGCTAACACCTGACTCGCTATGAATTAACAAGGGTTTATACGACGCCCAGACGGATGTGCTTTAGCGTTTCAGGCAAATAACTTCGTATTTCGACGGGTGAAAGAAAATCATCTAATCAATTGATATGACTAGAGTTTTTTAGATAAAAGGGGCTTTTTTGAGAGCAATATCAGTATAATTACTGATGCAGAAACGTAGAATTCAGGAGGGCTGTAATTGGCCGAAATAGGCCAGCAAAGGTGCGGTTATGCGCTCGCTTAGTAGCGCAGCTCTTTCGGCATCGAAAAGACAATATTTTCTTCAACACCAGACAGTTCTTGCGGATCTTGCGCAGCGATTTTTTTCAGATGCGAAACTACCTGCTGAACAAGGACTTCCGGGGCTGAAGCGCCCGCCGTGACACCATAACGCTGCTTGCCATCAAACCATTGCGGCTGTATGTCATCAACGCTGTCGATCAGATAAGAAGTACAGCCCAGGCGCTCGGCCAATTCACGCAAACGATTGGAGTTTGAGCTGTTTGGCGAGCCGACAACCAGGACCAGGTCGCATTCCAGCGCCAGCTGCTTAACGGCATCCTGACGATTCTGAGTGGCATAACAGATATCTTCCTTGCGAGGCCCCTGAATGGAGGGAAAACGCTCGCGCAGTGCAGTGATTATGCGCGCAGTGTCATCCATTGACAGCGTCGTTTGCGTTACATAAGACAGCTTGTCCGGGTTATTGACCTTTAACTTGCCAACATCGTCAACAGATTCAACAAGATAGATCTTGCCGCCGCGGCTCTCATCATACTGCCCCATTGTTCCCTCTACTTCAGGGTGGAACTGATGACCGATCAGCACACATTCACGGCCCGACTTACTGAAATTGGTAACTTCCAGATGCACCTTGGTCACCAGTGGGCAGGTGGCATCAAAAACCTTGAAACCTTTGCTGGCGGCTTCTTTCTTGACCACTTGCGAGACACCGTGGGCACTGAACACGACGATAGAAGAACGACCTCTGCTATCAATCAGAGGAATATCGCTTAGCTCATCGACGAAAATCGCACCGCGTGTCTTTAAGCGCTCAACAACAAATTTATTGTGCACAACTTCGTGACGCACATAGATCGGCGAGCCAAAAATATCCAATGCACGATTCACAATATCGATCGCACGATCGACTCCAGCACAGAACCCACGCGGATTGGCGAGCCGAATCGGCGCGTCAGGTTCTTGCTGTTTCACGACTGTGTTGGTTTGCTGTTCCATAGTCCTGCTCACACTATAGCTTGATTTCAACAGTGTCTACTGTTGGCGGTAGAACGGACAGTATTTTGACGCGAAAAACAATGTCCTTGCCCGCCAATGGGTGATTGAAATCCACCCTGATAAACTGCGCATCGATACTGCGTACAACCCCGGGCAAGTCAAAGCCGGCCGGGTCTTTGAATGAGACAACGCTGCCCGGCTCCGTCGGAATGAGATCATCGTCCAGCAAATGCTGAAACTGCTCTACCGGAAACGACTGCAGGTTTTTCGGGTTGACCGCACCAAACGCCTTCTCCGCAGGCACAATTGACTCCTGCTCCGCGCCAGCTGCCAGGCCAATCAGGGTTTCTTCAAAACCTGGCAACATACTGCCGTCTCCCAATCGGAAACTGGCCGGGCGCCCGTCAAAATTGGAGTCGATCATGTCTCCACCGACCAAAGCCAGTGAAAAATGCAGACTCACCTGCGAGCCCGACTGAATTAACTCATCCGCTGACATGACGCCGCTCAGGCAAATGCCCTTTGCTCGCCCGTGCCATCGATGTTATCGACACAGCGCACGCAAAGAGTCGGATGACTGGTGTTGCTGCCTACATCGCTGCGATGATGCCAGCAGCGTTCGCATTTTTCTTCGCTTGATGCAGTCACTTGCAGAGATAGCCCGGCTACTTCAGTGGCTACAGACTCGGCGGTTGCAGTATCAGCATCATGCAAGGTTGCGCGCGACACGATCAATACAAAGCGCAGTTCTTCGCCAAGACGCTGCAAGTGAGCACGCAACGCGGCATCGCAATACAAATCAACTTCGGCGGAAAGCCCGCTACCAATTTCCTTCGCCGCACGCTTGCTTTCCAGCTCTTTGTTAACCGCAGTTTTTACGAGCATCACTTGCTGCCAGAACTCATCGCTGAACTCATCGGACTCTGGCAGCAAGTCCGGCGCATCAGCAAAGTTGGTAAGAAAAATGGATTCGGCACGCTCACCGGGAATGTTTTGCCAGATCTCGTCTGCCGTAAAGCTTAACACTGGCGCCAGCATGCGGCTGAACATCTCCAGAATATGGTACATCGCGGTTTGTGTTGAGCGACGTGCCAGACTATCGGCTTGCGTGGTGTATTGCCGATCCTTGATCACATCCAGATAGAAGCCGCCCAATTCGATCACACAGAAGTTGTGCAGCTTCTGATATACATTCAGAAAATTATATTCATGATAGTGCTCGATGATTTCTTGCTGCAGCAACTGACAGCGACGCATAATCCAGTAATCCAGCGCGATCAATTCATTGTCCTGGACATTGTCAGTCAGCGGATCAAAACCGCTGAGATTCGACAACATAAACCGACAGGTATTGCGAATGCGGCGATAGGCATCCGCGACGCGCTTGAAGATTTCGTCCGACACAGTCATCTCGCCGCGATAGTCTGTTGCAGCCACCCATAGCCTTAAGATATCAGCACCGTACTGCTGAAAGATTTTCGCCGGCGCAACCGTATTGCCCAGCGACTTCGACATTTTGCGACCTTCCGCATCAACGAAAAAGCCGTGTGTCAGTACTTCTTTATAAGGCGCAGTGCCATGCATGGCAATCGCTGTTTTCAATGAAGACTGAAACCAACCGCGATGCTGATCAGAACCTTCAAGGTAGAGGTCAGCCGGATACTGCAATTCTTCGCGGCGCTCGACCACTGAATAATGCGTCACACCCGAATCAAACCAGACATCAAGCGTATCCGTGACTTTTTCGTAGACCGAGGCTTCGTCACCGAGTAATTCAGAGGGATCCAGTTCGAACCACGCCTCGATACCCTGCTTCTCGATACGCTGCGCCACTTCTTCAAAAAGTTCACTGGTACGTGGATGCAACTCCTGAGTTTCCTTGTTCACAAACAAGGTGATGGGCACACCCCAGGTACGCTGGCGTGAAACACACCAGTCGGGGCTACCCTTGATCATTAATTCAATTCGCGCCTGCCCCCAATCGGGAATCCATTTAACGTCTTTCACTGCACGCAGAGCCGAATCCATCAAGCCTTTTTCAGACATGCTGATAAACCACTGCGGGGTGGCTCGATAGATAAGAGGAGTCTTGGTACGCCAGCAGTGCGCGTAGCTGTGTGTAATGGTGGTTTGTGCAACCAACGCTTTATTTTCTTCGAGACGGGCAATGATATTCTCGTCGACTTTGTAAACGTGCTCGCCGGCGAATTCTCCTGCGGCTTCGACAAAAACGCCGTTCTCGTCAACCAGATTCAGTGTGCCAAGCCCGTACTGGCGGCCCACATTGAAGTCATCGACACCGTGATCAGGAGCCGTGTGCACTGCACCGGTACCGGCATCCGTAGTGACATGCTCTCCGAGAATAATAGGCACATGACGCTGTGCAAACGGGTGTTTCAGTTTCTGGTTTTCCAGTGAGGCACCAGCTACTGTCGCCAGCACTTCATAATCTTCACAGCCATAGCGCTGCATGACGCCTTCCACCATGGCATTAGCCAGCACCAATAGTTCAGGCCCCTGCCCCAGATCACAGCGCACTAACGCATAGTCCAACTCGGCATGCAGACAAACAGCCTGATTGGATGGCAACGTCCAGGGTGTTGTCGTCCAGATAACAACCGACACCGGCTCACTACTACTCTTGCCTAAACTGGCACTAAACGAAGCCAGGAAGGTATCGCGGTCCAATACCGGGAAACGTACATCGATAGCAAAAGACTGCTTGTCCTGATATTCCACTTCGGCTTCGGCCAGAGCTGAGGCGCCCACAACCGACCAGTACACTGGCTTGTAGCCTTTGACCAAGTGGCCATTGCCGGCGATCTTACCCAAAGCACGGACAATGTCAGCCTCGGTCTCGAAATTCATGGTCAGATAAGGATTGTCCCAATCACCGAACACACCCAAACGCACAAATCCTTCTTTCTGAATCTCTACTTGTTTGGCGGCATACTCGCGACAGGCCTCGCGAAATTCTGCGAAGCTGATCTTCTGGCCAGCTTTACCCTTTTTCTTTTCAACATTGTGTTCGATCGGCAAGCCATGACAATCCCAACCAGGAATGTAAGGTGCATCAAAGCCGCTGAGTTGACGGCTCTTCACCACAATGTCTTTGAGTGTTTTATTAATGGCGTGGCCAAGGTGGAGCTCACCATTCGCGTAGGGTGGCCCATCGTGGAGAATAAATTTTGGCTTACCCGCGTTCTTCTCGCCGATTTTTTGATACAGCGAGAGCGCTTGCCAGCGCTTCAACATTTCGGGTTCCCGCTGCGCCAGATTGGCCTTCATCGGAAAATCGGTATGGGGCAAGTTCAGCGTGTTTTTATAATCACTCATGATGTCGTTTACTCAGTTGTCGCAAGTTCAAAGTGTGCTCGAACCTGTTCCACATCCGCGCTAATCTGGGCTTTTAATTCCTCCAGATCCGCGAATTTCTGTTCGTCCCGGATCTTGTGCCGGAATATCACTTCGATTGTTTTACCGTATAAATCTTCTGCAAAATCCAGAATATGGGCTTCCAGTAATGCTTCACCGTCTTCTGTCACAGTCGGACGGTAACCGATGTTCACAGCAGCCGGATAGTACCGATCTACCATGCGCACTTCGCAGGCATACACGCCATGCAGCGGTATGGCGCGGCGATGAGGATTGATATTGCAGGTCGGAAAGCCTATGTCGGTGCCAATCTGCTGCCCCTGTTCCACTTCGCCTTTCATCGAAAAAGGCCGGCCGAGAATCTGTTCAACCAAAGGAAAATTATCCTTGGCCAACTCTTCTCGAATAAAAGTACTGCTGATGCGCTGTCCGTTGCGCTCATAAGGAAACGTTTCCAACACTTCGAAGCCATGCTCCTGTGCTTTCTGCTGCAACAAGGCGAAATCACCGCGACGTTCATGACCAAAGCGAAAGTCATTGCCCACGATAAAGGCCTGAATACCCAAACCGCCCACGAGGATATCATCGACATAGGCTTCCGGACTGACCTTGGCCAGCGTTTCGTCGAACTTCAACTCGAACACATAATCAATGCCAAAGCTCTCCAGCAGCTCGAGCTTTTCCCGAAAGACTGTCAGTCGAGCCGGGCAATTACCGGATTCGCCTGCAAAGAATTCTTCCGGATGAGGCTCAAGCAAAATAACCAGAGAGGGAATTTCGAGATCCTCAGCCTTGCGCTTCAGCTGGTCGAGAATCAGCTGATGCCCAAGATGAACACCATCGAATTTTCCAATCGTGGCAACGCAGTTCTGTTCGAGTTGAGCGAACCGTTCGGGGTCGTCGAAAATGATCATGGAATTTGGCGGACTGCCGGTAAAAGCGCGAGATTATACGCTTTTTCGCCGCCCTGTGCAGGAGAAAATGCGTGTAGGGCCTGTCGTAAAAACCGCGTTAATCGCTGCTGTTTTCGTCGCTTACACTGGATTTCATGCCTGCCATCCCCTTGCGGAACAGAATTCGAGCCATCGCCGACAGGAAAATAATGATCACACCCTGACCAATGATGGTATTGACGACCGAAATCGTCTCCGGGCGTGGCACTATCAGAATGAGGTTCACGAGGGTTGCTATTGACGCGATGGCCAATATGGCGGCAATTAGCAACTGCGCAGCCGCATAAAATTTGTTCATGAGCGAATTATAGATAGCCTAGGCAGAGTCTTGCAATTCATGGAAAGAGAAAAAGTATTTTACACCGTCGGCACCAAGAAAGCGCGACAGTGTTTTCGGGTCGGTTTTGCGGACATCGACCACGATCAGGCCTTCCAGAGAATGGTTAAATTTGGAATGAATGTTGAAGCATACCAACCGGCCGTTAAGGGACAAATAATGACGCAACAGGACCGGTACGGCCTTGCCCGGATCACAGCGACCAATCAATTTGCCGAGCATTTTAACGTTGGCTAACTCGGCCAGCATGCGCTGCGACCAGACGCGATTGGAAATTCGGTGCGGGGTCAGTGGCTGCACCAGCGGCGCATACTCGTTGGCCCGGAAGTTGGTCAACATGGTATCGGCAATCAAGGCACGGGCCAGATCACTGTATTCTCGCGAGATACTTACAGACCCGAATAACGTGTGATATTTGGGGTTGTTCACCAGAATCGCACCGATTCCACGCCACAGCAAATTCAGGGCCACAGGCCGACGCTGATAATCGGGATGGATAAAGGAGCGCCCCATTTCAATGGCTGAGCCCAACTGCCTGGTAAAGGCCTCGTTGTATTTGTACAGCGACCGGGTATACAGGCCCTTAACACCTTGTTTGGCCACTATTTCATCGACCAAACCAACCCGGTAGGCGCCGGCAATGCGTTTTTGCTGCTTGTCGTACAAGAACAGGTGCTGATAATACGGGTCAAACTGATCCGAGTCCTTGCTCAGTCCGGTGCCCTCGCCCACGGCGCGAAAAGTGACTTCGCGCGCTATGGCAATCTGCTCCATGATGACGCCCAGCTCCGCAAACGAAGCGCAGTACACATCAAATTCTTCATGCTCGACCAGACGCTTTGACTCAAGCCCGGCAATTGCCGCATCGATCTGCGCTGTATTGAGATGCGAGTCGCTGACGTCGATGCCTTGCAGACTCAGCGGCTTGTGTTTCGATACCTGTCGAATCAGTGCATCAGTACTGACGCGCAAATAGTCGGTAACTGCCTCGGGGCTTTGCAGCAAGCGTAATTCCTGTGAGGGAATCGGCCGCCCGAGAGTCAGCGGTAATGTGAAATTCTTTTTGTTAGCCAACTGTCTGGGGAGCAACACAGTTCTAAGGCGCGGATGGATGATTCCCGCCGCGTAGAAGTAGGCACTATTGCGGCCGGTGACATTGACCGGGACCGTTGTGGCTTCATAGCGTTTGACCAACTGACCAGCCAATCGCGTCCAGCTACGATCCTGAATACGTCGATGCTGGAACTCATAAGCGGACACCATGCCAGCCGGAAACAGCAATACCGCACCACCTTGCCCCAGATGCCGATGTACTTGTTTGATACCTCCGACATTGCCCGCTGCCGCTTTCTTGTCCAGTACGTTGACACCAATGAACATATCCGCCAATTCCGGGATGCGTCTCAGCAATTCATTGGTCAAGACCTTCAGGTCGGGTCTGACAGCGGCGATCACCCGGGCTATTGCCATGCCTTCCAGCCCACCCAAAGGGTGATTGGCGACAATCAGGACGGGGCCTTCGCGCGGGATATCGTCGAGTAGTTCGCCATTTTGCAATCGCACACTGACGCCCAGAGCCTTGAGCCCGTAATCCAGAAAGGCAACTGGGTCCAGGCCCCGTGGGCGAGCATCGTAAATGGCGCCGAGTGGCGCCAGGCCCAGAGCTTTTTCCAGTAAAGCGGCCAGCCATCTGGGTTTAATTGGTAAGCGGCAAGGGTTAGTCATTCAGCGGATATTGTTTGATTAGATTATTTTCATAGCGCCAGGCTCGCCACAATGCAGCAATGCCGGGGGCTCTATGTCCGCGCCGTCGGTTGGCGTCGCCAAGTGTAAACAGGGTCCTGTATTGCTGCAACAGTGTTGCCACTGCCTGTCCCAGGCCGGTCTTGCGGTCCCAGATATTAATGGACTCTGCACTGGCCCCGTTAATTTCAATAATAGCCAGATTCTGCCCGGCTTTCAGACTATCCAGATCACGAAACTTGATATCCAGGCGACCATAGTGAAAGCCTGGAATATCATCAAAAATGGCATCAAGCGTGGCCGTCAGTGCCGCCGTGGTGTGCTCGCTGGCATCACGAAAGACGGCACCGCGGCAGTGACTGGCCGAGAATACGAGCCGGTAGGGCTGGCCAGCCGGAACAATGTCCTGCCATTGACTTGCATGCCGCTCTTCATAGAGATGCAGCAGTTCACCAGCCCGCGGGTCAGCCGCAACCAATTGCGCAAGCGTGTGTTTGCCATTACCGACAACAAAGGGAGTGTATTTCAGAGTCAGCGAAGTGATTTGCCCTTGCCTGGCATCCGGATGGCGGACATAAAAAACGCCAGCCTCGGCTTCCCATTCGGCCAGTCGTTGAAACTGGATTTCGCCGCCAGCAGGGAAATCCCCTAGATAGCCCAGCAACTGTTCCTGATCCTGCAACAGTTTGACCCCGGCACCGCGACAACCGATATTGGGTTTAGCGACGATTGGCAGAGTCAGCTCGTGACTGGCCAGTAATTGCAGGACTTGCTCACATTGCTGCGGCAATTGCTGCCCGGAGACCCGATAATTCACCCAGGGCAGAATCCACTGCCTGGCCTGATCACCAGCGACATCGAATATTGCAGATTTCTTGATACCAACCATGCCGGATAGCGGGATAGCGGGATTGGCGAGCAATGGCAGCGTCAAGCTCCGGTAGCGGATACTCAGAAACAGCCACTGCAACACTACTGGCAGATACATGACCCACATGGGCCAAAATTCGAAGAATGAGGTTGTACGCCCGTCATGCTCGAGCGGTGGCATACCGCTGGCGACGTACTGACTGGATTTGCTGTCGGTTTCTGACAAGTGAGCTGTCCTGCTTCCATGACTTGATGCAACAACTGTATGCGGCTTGTTCCTGCGTGCTGGCGGAACGTAGCAGCAATTTCCGGAGGATACAAAGTGCTTGTTACCCGATGAGACCCATGCAAGCGACGTTTCATTTCCAACTAGTGCAAACACGGCGACTCCTTACCTACTGCGCTCACTAGGCACAGCTTCAGGCCACTGCTACCATCAGGGCTGAATTGAAACGGAAACTCCCCAGGTGCTGACAAAACTCCTCCTCACCCTGTTTGTCATTGTGATTGCTTTCGTGATACTGCGTCAGCGTCATCGAACCGATGCACAAGCGCGTCTTACCCAGACCAGGTCAGCCACAAGTAGCGACCAATCCGGTAACAAACCTGAAGTCACACCACTGGCGCAGGAGTTGCGCACTGGCGCTTACCTGTTCGTCATCTTTATGGTGGGTATCGGGGCCGCGCTTTACTACTACCAGTGGCAAGATGACCACACTATCGTGACAGTGACATTACACCGTGATAACGCCGCCGAACCGGTCACCTATGAGGTCTACAAGTATCAATTGGGACAGCGCAGTTTCACCACTGTGGGGGGGCTGACGGTCACCGTCGCCAGTAGCGAAAGAATGGAAATCGAAGGAATCGCTGACTGATTAGCCAGCGCGATAAACGCCACGGCGGCCTCGCACCGGGGCCATGGCGTGCTGCAACAGGCTGCCTAGATCGCCATCGACATTAATTAGCACCAGTTCGTCGCGTTCGAGCGTGAAAATCGACAGCACTTCCAGGCGTTGCTCGGCTTCATGCAAGCCAGCAAAGATCCACAACTGCTCCGTTTCCTCGCGCACTCGTACGATTCGCTCCCAGGTCAATTCACTGTTGGTTGCCAACAAGGCCATCTCAAAGACAACATCATTGAAACGCTTCGACTGGTTGGCTGGAACTACTTTGTAAACCGCGATGCGAACCCGGTTCAGGTCATCAAGATCGACTTCATTACCGCCGAGAATATCGACAAGGTTGATCAATCCCGAATTGGCTGAGAACGCCATCTCCTTGTCGAGCCGAATATCTGGCATCTGTTGTGCCAAGGAATCCTTGACTGGCCGGAAATGCCGGTCAGAGAAACTCATGCAGCCGGTAGTAAAAATAACGAGCAGTACAGTTGTGAGTCTCGCGCATGTTGCCATGTATTTATTATTCTTCATCCGGGTTCCTTACTGACTCAGGCTGCTGTTTTTAAGCACAATGCTGGCAAATTAATCGACGTCCATGTTCAGGTCTGATAGTTCGTCGATATCAAACCGACGGCCCAAAGCGGCGAGATCATTACCACTGATATCACCAACGATATTGACCAGCACTGTTTCTTCAAGTCCAGCTACCATTATGGCCAGACCGTGAATAAACTCACCATTGCTGGACAGACGTGCGTAGATATCCACGTGATCCTCCTCCCGCACTCTGACCACTCGCTCCCAGCCTTCGGCTTCGAGACTGTTGGCGACACCTTCCATAGAGTCACTAATCTCGTCAACATCTACAGCGGAACTATCAAAAACGTTGACTGTGACGCGCAGCAGCTTGGAGATAAAATTCGCCGCTTGTTCGTCTTCGGCACGAATCAGATTGGTGACCATGTTGAGCAATGGTGCTTTCAAACTGATTTCGACCGTAGGCTCGGAGTTGGCGATTGCCGTCAATGATGAGAAGTCCACAAAGCCTGGATGACTCTCGATATCCTCCTGGGCAAAAGCCATCGGGATTACTCCGATAATGACCAGGGGCAGAATCCACTGCTTGATTATCTTCATGCTAATACCTCGTTGCTTCGCATTCCGGCATCGACCCGGACGCTTGATTAAATAGGGCCATTGCTCACACTTTCAGCATCTTCATCAATCAGATTTTCAAATGATGCGTTAAGCGTTTCCTGCAATGGAGAAATAATAAATCTGTCGCCAATCATGACCTCAGTACGTTCACTGACTTCGTTCATGTAATTGATAGCTGTGTTGAGATCACGCAGCGCGGCGATCACTTCTTCGGGCGTGTACTCGGGCTCTCCGGTTGCCGTCTGCACAGCAACTTCCGGCTGTATTTGTTCATTCAATGTCAGCGCTGGCGCCAGACTCAGAACCAAAGCGGTCAACGCCGCTGCTGGCACTGCGTAGCGAATCATTGCCGGGGCAGCTCCCAACCAATTCAAAAACCCTTGCCAGGCAGATTCGCCGGACCGCTGTTGTTCATCATGCTGGGTTAATCGGTAAACCGGTTCGAGCAACTCATCCGGGCAATCCAGTGCCGGCAGATCCATTACCGCATCATGGATTGACTGGGCATAACGCAATTCTGCGGCGCAGGACAGACACTCATGCACATGCGCAGTGAAAGTCTCGCGTTGCGGCGCATTCATCTCACCATCCAGATAACTGTCTATCTGCAACTGGACGAAATAGCACTGTGAGTCATTCTTGTGTGTCATTGCTGTTCACCTGTGGTCATCCCACTATTTTGGCGTTAGTCGAATCCTGTTCCTGACTGCCGCCTTGTTTGAGTAAAGACGTGGTCGCGTCTTGAATTGTTACCTGTCACCTCACTACAACTAGTCCGATCGCGCTCTGGAATCTTTCGCAGTGGCTGAATCGCGCTTGCTCTCAAGCCCCAGATAGCTGCTGAACACCTGCTTCAACGCCGTGTTCTCTCGCAATTTTCGGCGGCCACGATGTAAATAAACCTTGACCTGACTTTCACTGATTTCCAGTGTTTCCTGAATATCCTGATAACTCAGCCCTTGCACATCGCGCATGATCAAAATGCTGCGAAAAGGGTCATCGAGCGCTTGAATAGCGCACTGCAGATTTTCGCGTATGGACGCCTGATCCAGCTCTTTGCCGGCATCAACATCATCCGCTTGCTCCTGAACATCGCTGTATTCATCCACGTGCCCTTGCACAGTGCGTTGCTTGCGAACATGATCGATGACTGCGTTGTGAGCAACCCGCATTAGCCAGGCACCCAGGCGATCATGATCAATCTTCTGCCAGTGCTGCCAGAGCTTGATGAAGACTTCCTGGGTCACATCATCAGCATCAGCAGGCGCACGCAAGCTGTATTGAGCAAAGGAGTAAATCCTTTGTCGATGAGTGGCGATAGCTTGTCGATATTCGGTGATCATTTGCTTTTAAAAGACGCAGGGGTGATAAAAAAGTTACAGCTGACCGTGGCTGCAAAATAGTGCCCAACTGTAGCGACGGGCGATTGACCGCTTTAAGCGCGCATTCATCTCAAGGTTCTGCGCCAAAATGTCGATCATTGCTATACTGCGCGACATTCACTTGGGGCTTGGCACACAATCCAGTTCATGAAAAATCTTCTCGCCTTATTACTCTGTCTATTGATCAGCTACTCAGCGCAAGCCGCCGAGGAGACTATCACGCTTATCGATGGCGAAATGATCAAAGTGTTGTACTTCCAGCCTGACGGTTTTAATAACGAGACGCCACTGGCGGTCCTGCTCGCCGGTGGTTCCAACAATGAGTTCATGGCACGCACCCAGTTCTGGATGGGCAAGGAAATGGTCTCGCGTGGCTGGGCTATCGCTATCCCTATCTCGCCCGAAGGCCGCAAGTACTTCATCGAGAACGCCGCCCTGTTCCCGGATATTATCAGTCATGTTCGCGAGACACATCGCATTCAACCTGCCAAGACATTGCTGGTAGGCATTTCCAGTGGCGGTAGTGCGGCTTTGGCAATCGCGGCGCGCAACCCTGATCATTATATGGGCGTGATTGCAGCCCCGGGGCGAATCCACAATGACGTGGACCTGGGTGCCTTGCACGGTCTGCCTGTCTATTTGAGAATTGGTGAGAAGGATGATTTTCGCTGGAATAAGGAAATCACGGACATGATCGAACATCTGGAGCGCGCTGGTGCTCTGGTAGACGCCGCTGTAGTCCCGGGCGCCCGCCACACTTTCCCGCTAAATTGGGAAGAGCTGGAGTCTTGGCTGGAATCGGCGAAAAGCTTCCAAAGCGCCGGCCAATAACCTCTCACAACCAAAACTCCCTACCCTGAACGACTTAGTAGCGCTGTTCTTCGATCCAGAAATTGCTCACCAGGCCATCGACAAACTCGATGGACAGGGTCTCGATTCGCTCTTCTTCCACATCTACTGAAAACACCAGAAACAATCCGACTTCTGTGTCCTTCTCAGAGCGATTACGGTATTTCCAGATTTCTGTACCATCAGCATAGGTGAGCTTGGTGATCGGGTCGCCAAAGGAGTTTCTGACAAACTCTTGATCCGTATTGCCGATCTGGAGCCGAGCTACTTCGCCGTCATGCCAGGAAGTAGTAAGCGGTCTGGAGTCTGAATCCACTGTCACCAGACAGCCCGTCATCATTAGTGCAGCCAGTAGTATCAAGCTTGATTTAATCATTATGTTCCCCGCAGTGGTTTATCATTGCTATAGCCAAAAAGCCCAATTGATAGAGAAAGGTGATTCTTTAACGCTCAACATCCCTCTCATCTCTGTTAAGACGCTCTCTATGAAAAAAGGTTACAAAGCGTCTTATGAGCATGGTAGCGTTCGCTGCTGAATTGGCGCTGAATAGCGCACAACACCGTCAACCAATAGCTATCCGTTATGCAGAAATTCAATCAACTCTTTCCTCTGTGGGCTATTTTGCTATCCGTCGCCGCAATTATTGCGCGTGACAGCATAGCCCTGCTCGAACCTGCTATTGTTCCCTTGCTAGCAGGCATAATGTTTCTTATGGGGTTAACGTTAGAGAAAAAGGATTTCCAGCGCATCATCGCCCAGCCTCAACCGGTGATGGTCGGTGTGATTTTACAGTTTGTCCTGATGCCCATTCTCGCCATTACGCTGGCCAATATGCTCGAGTTGTCTACGCAGCTAACTGCAGGCATGGTATTGGTAGGCAGCTGCGCCGGCGGCACTGCATCAAATGTGATTGCCTATCTCAGCAAAGGCGATGTGGCCTTGTCCATCAGCATGACAATAGCGTCAACATTGATCGGCGTCGTAGCCACGCCATTTCTCTGCGCTTTTTACTTGTCTGAAACCATCGCGGTTGATTCGATCTCTATGCTGATCAGCATTCTACAGATGGTGTTGATTCCGGTTGTGGCTGGATCACTCGTCAACCACTTCCAACGTCCAGTTGTACTAAAAATAGAACCGGCACTTCCTTCAATTGCGATTGTACTTATTCTTATTATTATAGCCGTCATCGTGGCCCTGAATGCCGAGCGGCTTCCCCAGGTGGGTTTACTCACTCTGGTTGCCGTCATACTGCACAACTCACTTGGTCTGGCTGGCGGCTTTTTTGTCAGCCGGTTGTTCGGCTTTAACTTACGTCAAAGCCAAACGATCGCCATAGAAGTAGGCATGCAAAATTCCGGGCTTGGGGTTGCGCTTGCGTTGCAGTATTTTTCTGCGACAGCCGCACTACCCGGCGCGCTATTCAGCATTTGGCATAATATCAGCGGCTCACTACTCGCTGCTCGCTGGAGCCGCAAAAGAACAACGTTGGATTACTTGTTGAAAGACCAACAACAAACGAATGCGGAACAATAAGTAAAAAATCAACATTCAGGGTTGACTTAAAAACTCATGGGACTACAATTCCCGCGTCCAAAAACCTTTTAATGTTGTCAGACCAATGAACACTTACCTTCTTTCCACCATTACGCTACAGATCATGACCATGCCTTCTCAGGGTCATCAGTTCTGTGCGCGCGTGGTAAAGAATTGGGAGACCTGCTTGGAGTGATTTTCTGACCAACAATCGATTAGCAATCGAATCAAAGAAAAGACCTCTAAGTCCAAACACCTAGAGGTCTTTTTTTTTGCTTTGATTTTTTATGACTTGCTCATTTTGAGCAGGCACTGGGGAACTATTGTGCCTAAAAAACTGCACAGAAATATTACAACAATCTACGCACTGGCTTTTTTCCACAGCTTTCTGATTATCGTGCCGGTTATCGTCCCCTTGTTTATGTCCAAGGGGTTGAGCCTTGCAGATATTTTTTATCTACAAGCGATCTACGCGACAACAATCGTTTTGCTTGAAGCGCCATCGGGATATTTCGCCGACCTGTTTGGCCGGCGGTTCGCATTATTGATTGGTAGCGTGATGCATGGCGCTGGCTACCTGTTGCTTAACTTTACCAATGATCTCGCAGGGCTGATCGTCTTCGAGATTGTACTCGGCGTTGCCTCAAGTTTGTTGTCGGGTGCCGATCTGGCCTTGTTGTATGACACGCAAAAAGCACTGGAAGATGAAGAAGGTACTGAGCACAGTCAGGTGATTGCTCATCTTGGATTTTTCAAGAGCAGCGCAGAAGCGATTGGCGCCCTACTGGGTGGAGCGCTGGCATTAGTGTCATTTGATTTGATGGTATTGGTGCAATCGATCGTCGCCTGGGCGTGCCTGGCGCTGGCATTGATTATTGTCGAGCCACCCAACCAGCGCGAGACCAACATTGCTGACCGAATTCGCATAATGGATATCCTCAAGCACCTGTTCTTACAGGATCCGGTGCTTCGCAAGATCGTCATCGCTATACCACTTTACAGCCTGGCCACTTTTCATGTTGCCTGGCTGATGCAGCCGTACTGGGAAGCCCAGGGTTTATCACTGGCGATATTTGGTGCGCTGTGGTTTGCCCAGAGTTTGGCTGTAGCGTTAGCCAATAAATTCGGCTTTGTACTTGAACGACGAATGGGCGCCGCGTTTGCGCTCGGCGTAATCGGCATTCTGCCCATTGTCGGCCATTTCGGTATGGCGTGGTTCAAGGGCTGGGTAGGCATATCGATCGGTTTACTGGTCTTTGTCTGCCGCGGCCTGAACCAGGTCATTCTGGTTAATGCCCTGAACAGGCGAATACCCAGTGAGTTTCGAGCGACAGCTAACTCGTTTACCAGTTTTCTGTTTCGCTTGTCGTTCATAGCCACAGGCCCCTTGGTTGGCTATTTGGCTGAAACCCGAGGCCTGGATGCGACGCTTTACGCACTGGCGATGACCTTGATAGCGATGTTTTTTCTGGTCATGTGGCCATTGATTCAGTCAGTGCGCACGATTCAGCAGCGGGCCGCTGCTTAACGGTCCCCTCCCTTTGGAGGCAGTCACTCATCCCTCCCCCTCCCCTGATGAGTGGCTGCTTCCATTTTTTTTGCACAAGGACGGTTCCTACCCACCCGGATTCGGGCAATTCGCAATCAGTACGCACAATTTATGATCAAAATTGAGCTGCCTGGTGAGCAGTATTTGGCGGTTCATAAAGCTGCATGATACAGTTTCACGGCTTTTACGTGGCTATTCGGAATTGCCGGCGTGCTTGTGGTTGCAAACCCGACCAAAGCCGCACCTTTATTGATCATTTCTGAATTTTCGCGCAAAACGAACCAAAATAGCGCAGGAGAATAAGCATGAAGCTAATCACAGCTATCATCAAACCGTTCAAGGCTGAAGATGTACGAGAAGCGATGTCGGAAATCGGCATCAGCGGCATGACCATGACAGAAGTTAAAGGTTTCGGCCGCCAGAAAGGCCACACTGAACTCTATCGAGGCGCTGAATACGTCATCGATTTCCTCCCCAAAGCCAAGCTGGAAATTGCCGTCGCTGACGAATTGGTGGATCAGGCAATTGAAGCCATCTGCAAGGCTGCTGGATCGGGTCAGATCGGTGACGGCAAAATTTTTGTTACTGCACTCGAGCAAACGGTCCGCATTCGGACGGGTGAAACAGGCAACGACGCACTCTAAAAAACAGCACGCAGGATCTACTAACAATGACAAAAAACCATACGCCCAAAGCACTACTGGCTTTCCTGTTAATCAGCCTGCCGTCTCTCGCCTTTGCTCAGGATGATGCTCTTAACGGCGCCAACACCGCCTGGATTCTGACATCGACCGCACTCGTGCTGTTTATGACTTTACCAGGACTCTCCCTTTTCTATGCTGGACTGGTACGCACTAAAAATGTTCTGTCAGTTTTGATGCAATGCTTTTCCATTGCCGTTGTGATTTCCCTGCTTTGGCTAGTCGTCGGGTACAGCATTGCGTTCGGGCCAGCAGAATCAGCCTGGTGGGGCGGCCTCTCCAAGAGTTTCTTCAGTGGCATCACCATAGATTCAATGTCCGGTGATATTCCCGAAACAGTCTTTGCGTCCTTTCAAATGACATTCGCCATCATCACACCGGCATTGATCGTCGGTGCCTTTGTTGAGCGCATCAAATTCTCCGCCATGCTGTTGTTCAGTGTGCTGTGGACTTTGCTGGTTTACTTCCCGGTTGCCAATTGGGTCTGGGGCGGCGGATGGCTGGGGCAACGTGGATTGATCGATTTTGCTGGCGGCACCGTTGTTCATGTTACCGCGGGTGTCGGCGCTCTGGTATTTGCAATAATGTTAGGCCAACGTCGCGACTTTCTCTCTGCGACGACATTGCCACATAACCTCACCATGAGCTTCACCGGTGCAGCAATGCTCTGGGTTGGCTGGTTTGGTTTCAACGCTGGTAGCGCGCTGGCAGCCGACAATGCCGCCGGTATGGCCATGTTCGTCACGCATATTTCAGCCGCCACCGGCGCACTTACCTGGATGCTGATTGAATGGTTCAAGTTCGGCAAACCCAGTGGTCTTGGTGCGATTACCGGCATGGTCGCCGGACTGGCGACAATAACCCCCGCCTCCGGCTCAGTCGGCCCGGCTGGCGCCTTGTTAGTAGGATTAAGCGGTGGCGTGGTTTGCTATTTTGCGACTACTTATCTGAAACAGACCCTGCGTATTGATGACTCGCTCGATGTATTTCCCGTGCACGGAGTCGGCGGTATTGTCGGCACCTTACTGGCCGGCATTCTGGTGTCTGGCAATCTCGGCATATTCAGCGGCAATGGTTACGCCGATGGCATGACCATGGCTTCTCAGCTGGGTGTGCAATTGCTGGGTATTCTCGCCACGGGCTTGTACACCGCCGTGCTGACGTTCGTTCTCTACAAACTCGTTAGCGCCATGACTGGCGGCATTCGTGTGACCGCCGAACAAGAACAGCAAGGCCTTGATATCACCGACCACGAAGAGAAAGGCTACTCGATGTAAGGAGTTGTGCGAGCTACTGCTAGCGTCAGCTTACCGGTAGTGGCTCGCTCTACTTTCCCGCCCACCATCCGCAGCATCGCCACAGCGCGATTGCTGCAACCGCCACGCTAGCTGTACTCCTATCTGTAATTCCATTATCTGATACCTGATTCCCTGCCCGAGTGGACATTGGGAACTACGCGCACATATTGACGGATGCGCTGCAGCCGCCCGTCTACGAAGACAGACTGGCTCGGGTCTTGTATGACAATCTTGCCTGAGAAACCAATACGCTCAGCGGTAAAGGCTGCGGCCAGGTCCCTCACGCAAAATTTTCCACCCACTGGCTTGCACCAAGTCACTGGCATGATGCCCCGGATTAAAGAAGATCGGTCTGTTCGTGTCCGACATGGCTTGCGTCCGTGCAGTAGGATTGGAAGGGTGCTCAGAAGTCGCTGAGAACTCAGGATTTAACCCAACTGGTCAATTCTCGGCAGCCTGCTATATACTGCTGGACACGCTGCAAACAAGACTCCAGGAACAAAGCGTTACAAGCAATATAACAATAAAATTACAAACAAGGAGCAACGCATGCATCTGTCTCTTATACACATCTCCGAGCCCACGAGACAGGCAGAAATCTC
>CAJXVC010000001.1 GCA_913060975.1 uncultured Gammaproteobacteria bacterium | reverse complement strand
CCTTCCAGGCTGCCCTCTCTCCGCAAAAAGCCCAAAAGGCGGTCTTTTTGCTGCGCTCGGCGTGCGCCTCTGACGTGCCTTGCGTAGATAACCCGTAGCACGACTGGGCAGATGCGCATTCGGATAATTTCGTGACTTCGTGACTTCGTGACTTCGTGACTTCGTGAACTACGAAAAATGACTGCTGACTGCTGATAAGGGCTCACGGCTCGGGGCTGGGAGGTTGGATTGCAGGATGTTAAATGGAAACTGCCAGCCCTTTGACCTAGCGCGATTCTTGATCACATGTAATACAGAGAGCGGAGATGAGAGAGGTGTAGTCGATAGATTGTCTTCTTGCCTGGCTTCTGGCTAATTTGGCTTTGTTTTCATCGTAGATGCTTTGCAAGGAGAAGCACTATTCGACAATGCCAGTTAGTCAACGCTGTAAGATCCAACCGGTTATTGTCAGACGCTAGTGTTAAGCAGCTTCTGGCCGCCACCAAGGAAGATCAAAAGTAGGACTTTCGCCGGGGTTGCTTCCAGTCATCGAAGCGCTACCATAGGGTCATGAATGATATATCGATAGGCAGCACAGATGAGCTGGTACAGCGCCTTGCCAAGGTGTTGATAGCCAAGGAAGCCCTCATGGTCACGGCGGAATCCTGCACGGGAGGCGGTATTGCTGAGGCCCTGACCCGCGTACCCGGCAGTTCGCAGTGGTTTGACTGCGGCTTTGTGACTTACTCCAACGAGGCCAAGTCGCATCTGCTCAATATTCCCGATTCCCTGTTCGATATAGTCGGCCCCGGCGCAGTCAGCGAGGAAGTGGCGCTGGCCATGGCCAATGGGGCGCTGGCCAACTCGCGTGCCGAACTCAGTGTTGCCGTCACTGGTGTTGCCGGCCCCGATGGCGGCAGCGACGAAAAGCCAGTCGGTACCGTTTGGATCGCCTGGCACTGGGGTGAGACACACTTCGCCAAGCGCTTCCAATTCAAGGGCAATCGCCAGGAAGTAAGGCTGGCCACGGTGACGGCGGCTCTGGAAGGGCTGGTCGCACTGGTTGAATAATTTCCTCTAAAGCAATTTCAATTTCTGCCAATATACTGGTTGTATATACAGTAAAATTCTGTTTTAATTTTTACTGTTCGAATATACAGTAGTATTCGTTTTGGCGTGTTCGGCCGGCAGTCATTGCAATGACTTCGGGAATTTCGCCAAAAGCTTGGCAAGTAGTAGGGGACAAACTACTTTATGGACGTAACAACTGCATTTCTCATGGAACCAGCATCAGTTGTAAATAGTATTTAAGTCATCGCATTACACGGAGTTACAACTCATGATTGAAGATAACGGCAACAAAGAAAAAGCACTCGCAGCGGCGCTCTCACAGATTGAGCGCCAGTTTGGCAAGGGTTCCATGATGCGCCTTGGCGATTCCGAACGAGTCGCTATTCCTTCTATTTCTACCGGTTCGCTGGGTCTGGATGTGGCGCTGGGCGTCGGCGGTCTGCCCAGAGGGCGAATTGTTGAGATTTATGGGCCGGAATCATCCGGTAAAACGACACTGACCTTGCAGGTCATTGCCGAGGCACAAAAGGCTGGCGGAAGCTGCGCCTTTATCGATGCCGAGCACGCACTGGATCCAATCTATGCCGAAAATCTGGGCGTGGATGTGGAGAACCTGCTGGTGAGTCAGCCGGATACCGGTGAGCAAGCTCTGGAGATTTGCGACATGGTTGTTCGCTCTGGTGCGCTGGATGTGGTTGTGATTGACTCCGTCGCAGCCCTGACGCCGAAGGCGGAAATTGAGGGTGACATGGGTGACAGTCACATGGGCCTGCAAGCCCGACTGATGTCGCAAGCCCTGCGCAAAATGACCGGTAACATCAAGAATTCCAATACGCTGGTCATTTTCATTAACCAGATTCGTATGAAGATCGGTGTGATGTTTGGTTCGCCAGAAACCACCACCGGTGGTAATGCACTGAAGTTTTATTCTTCAGTGCGTCTCGACATTCGCCGCATCGGTTCCATCAAGGAAGGCGATGAAGTGGTCGGTAACGAGACTCGCGTCAAAGTAGTAAAGAACAAAGTGGCACCACCTTTCCGTCAGACTGAATTCCAGATCATGTACGGCAAGGGCATCTTCCATATGGGCGAAGTCATTGATCTTGGCGTCAAGCAGGGTTTGATCGAGAAATCCGGGGCCTGGTATGCCTATAAGGGTGAGAAGATTGGTCAGGGCAAGAAGAACGTGGCTATCTATCTGGACGAAAATCCAGAAATCGCCAAGGAAATCGAAACCCAGATTCGTCTCGAACTGTTACCTGGGCCTAAAAGCAAGGCCGCTGACGCTGAGGCAAAAAATGGTGACGTAGTCGATCTGGCTGATGCCAAGTCCAAGACCAAGAGTGGCTAATTTGGCCTGAATTGAAACTGGCATGACTCAACATGCTAATAACATGACACCTGATAGCGACAATCACGAAGATCATGAAGACAATGAGAGTCTTGAAAATCGTGATAGCCGTGAAAGCTATGATGGCAAAGAGCCAGACTCAGGTGTCAACGATGTCCCCGTTCTCCGGCGGGCCGCCATGGATTTCTTGGCCCGCCGGGAACACTCCTTCTACGAATTGCAGCGCAAGCTGACGCAAAAATTTCCCGACCAGGATCGCGGCCTGATTGATCAGGTGCTGGATGACTTGCGCTCGGAAAACCTTCAGTCCGATGAGCGTTTTGTCGAATCCTATGCGCGTTATCGCAAATCGCGTGGTTTTGGCTACTTGCATATCAAGGCCGATATTCAGGCGCGTGGCGTGTCTGAGTCTTTGGTGGAGCACTACCTGCACCATGATGACGACGGCTGGATGCTTAGCGTAGAAGAGTTGTTAATCCGAAAGCTCGGCGAGCAGGGCAGGTTGGAGTTCGGCTCAAAAGAGCACCGCAAGATTCTGCGCTTTCTGGAATCCAGAGGCTTCACAGCCCCGCAAATACGCCGTGCTGTAGATGCCAGACTGCGTTCTACCTAGATGTTATTGGTAAACGCGAATACCAGATACCAATAAACCCGACATTCTCCCGATCCCTTTCACTATAGCGTCCATAATCTAACAATAACTCAGCCATTGAGTGTTAGCGTAGCGAGCAAAAGCCGCTGGCTTCACCCTTAACGCCTGACCAGTGAAGTAAGTTAGAATATTGCGACCTGAGGGGATAGTACTGTTGAGTTTCATCATGATGTATCGACTACATTTTGCCCGGCTCGGCCTGGCGGGTTTGCTGGGTCTGTTCATAATGCCGCTGTCTGCCAATGAGTTTGCTCAATTAAAACTCAGTACCGGTACGCAGGATAATGTTGCGCGCGCGTTGCACGCCGAAGATGAGGAGCGGTCGACCTATGTTCGAGCCGAGTTAGGTGCGGGCAAACTGATGCAGTTGGGGCTGAATGATTCATTGACTGTGAATGCATCAATAGCCAAGGAAAAGCACTTTTCGTTCAGCGGCTTTGATAACTCGGAAGCCGGAGTGTCGCTCGCCCTGCAACACAAATTTGGTTTTGGCCCCTATACACCGCGCATAGCCGCTGAATTAGGCGCAACCAGGCAGTTCTACCGGGGTCAAGCGCGGGACAATACATTACTCAGCGCAGCATTGTCGTTGGAAAAGCGTTTTAATCCAGCGCTTCGCTTCTCAGCCGCAATCGATATGCAGACCGTTGCCACCGACACCTTGCCTGACAATCCTGAAGTCTCCGCCTTTGGCTATTCACCAACAATCAGGTTGCCGTATGAGCTGTTTGACTATGACAGTCAGGGCATTCAAGTCAGTGCCGATTACACCTTTGTGAATCGTATTATTCTGATGGCATCTGTGCGGCGTACCAATGGCTCAACAGTGGCCAGTACGACGAATCCCACTTTCAAAACCTACAAGGTGTCCAGTGCGTTCTATGCCGACCCGGCGTTCAACGAAGGCTGGTTCGCCTATCGACTGGATGCCAATACGAATGACTGGTCGATGGCAGTGAGCCTGCCTCTTGGGCAGGACAGTGCCATTGACCTTGCTGCGCGCTATCTGGATATTGCCGGACCTGCCAGGCATCACTATCAAAACAGGCTGTTTACTCTTACCTTTGTGCAGAACTTTTAAGTAGTAGTTATGATTTTACTCAAGCAATTTTGTCAGTGGCTCAATAAGTGCAGTCTCAATGCAGTCAGGCTGCTACTCGCCAGTTTCATGCTGATCTCTAGTCAGGTTCAGGCGCAATCGCTGCGGGTGGAATTGCGCGATGCCGATGGCGTCCCGGTAACTGGTGCAGTTGTTGAAGTTCTTCTGCCCGAAGCGTTGGCTGCTGAATACCGCGCACCGATGGAATGGGCGGTGGATCAAGTTGATAAAGAATTTGTGCCAGAAGTGAGCGCGGTTGTTGCCGGAAGTGAAGTGCGCTTTCCGAACTCAGATGCCATTTTGCATCACGTCTATTCGTTCTCACCAGCCAAGGTGTTCAATATTCCATTATACGGTCAGGGCGACAATGTCGACTTTGCACAAATGTTTGATAACCCGGGCGTCATTGAAATCGGCTGCAACATCCACGACTGGATGCTTGCCTATATCTATGTCGGACAGAGTCGTCTTATGGCCATCACCGATGAAAACGGCGTCGCGATAATCAATGACATTCCCGCCGGCGAGCGTTCATACGCAGTCTGGCATGCGCGTCTCGATACGCCAGATAATGTACTACAGAACGACATTGTGATACCTGATTCCGGGGTAGCCGAAGTGCAGCTGCAACAAGCATTGCAGCGCGATCGCCGCATTCGCCGCGCACCTTCTTCGAGTCAGGAGCGCTATCGTTGAACTGCGCGCTACTTAAAAAGTAGAAGCCGATAGTGGAAGTAGCAACGGCACTACATTTCATAACAATTAAAAGCCATTTAGCCGGTTTCGGTTAGCATCGCGCGGGTCAACATGTCAGCAATATTCGCCTTTCGCTCGTTTCGCACTCGCCTGTTGGTGTTCTTGCTGGCCCTGCTTGGTCCTGTTCTGGGCGTAATTTTCTACTACGTCAATGCCAATAATACCGAGTACACCGAAGAGACGATCAATCGCTATCTGGAATTGGGGGCGGATGTCTTTGATTACACCCGTCAACAGCAAGTCAATACCTTGCAAGCCATTATCAGCAGTCTGACCTGGGATTTTGGCTTTCGCTCGGCCTACGCAGCCAATGATCCGGCGACTCTTTATGACGCAGCGTTGAACGTACTGGACAGATCCATGCGCAGTGCTGACTCGCTGATGATTGTTGCGATGAGCGGGGATGTCGTTATCGACACCTCTCTGCAGGGCTTCGCGGAACTGCCAGCCCAGTGGCAACAGTTACTTGATGAAGCCGATGCGAGTTCGCAGCGCGAAGCTGAGACCATAGTCACCATCGATGGGCAGCCCTTTCAGCTAATCGCCTTGCCGCTTTATTTACCCCGGCAGGTGGCATGGATTATCGGCGGTTTCGCCCTGGATGCTGCATTTGTCGAACGGGTGGAAGAAACCATTGTCTCGGAGGTCAGCATCGTCCGTGTCAGCAGTGAGATGGCAAGCGATGTGATTGCATCGACACTAGGCCAGGACCAACAAAACGAATTGCTCGCGCAGCTACAAGTCTCCCCGGACTCACTCAGCACGATACAGCGCATACGCTATGCCGATGAGGAGTTCTCGACGTTACTGCGGCGATTGACCGGGCCTGAATACAGCGAGGAACAAACCTACGCGGTCATTCAGCGCTCTTACGATGAAAATAACGTCAATGTTGTGCAATTCCAGCGCTTGTTGCTCGAATTCTATCTGCTGGTGCTGGTGGTGAGCCTGATCGCCGTAATGTTCCTGGCGCGTTCGTTTAGCCGGCCAATCATGCGCCTGGCGAAGGTGGTCAGTCGCATCGAGCAAGGTGATTACCAGATCAAGGCCGGGGTTACTTCGGCAGATGAAGTAGGGCAGCTGGCCACGTCAGTCAATTCCATGGCCACCGGGCTTGCCGAGAAAGAAAAGGTGCGTGACCTGCTGGGTAAAGTCGTGTCTCCCCAGATCGCCGAAGAGTTACTTAGCCACCCGGTTGAACTAGGCGGCGAGGAACGTGAAGTTACCATTCTGTTCGCGGACATTCGCGGTTTCACCAGCTATTGCGAATCCCTGCCACCTGCAGAAGTGTTGCAAGAGCTTAACAAGGTGTTGAGCGTTATCAGTAACATTGTTGAAGACGAACAAGGCGTTGTCGACAAATATCTTGGCGATGCCGTGATGGCATTGTTCGGTGCCCCCATTGCGGGTGCCAAGGATGCTGACAATGCCATGGCTGCGGCGCTGCGTATCATTGCGGCACTGGAATCGCTCAACAGCGCGCTGGCAGCCTGCGTTGGTGTGCACACTGGCACGGTTGTGGCGGGTAATCTTGGCTCCAGCAATCGCCTGAATTACTCAGTAATCGGTGATTCAGTCAATCTGGCGGCACGGTTGGAGAGTCTGACACGCTACTATAACGTCAGTAATATTGTCAGCGCTGCCAGTCGGGCAGCGGCTCCGGACTTCCTATACCGGGAGATCGACAAGGTCATGGTGGCTGGACGCAAGCAGCCTGTGCAGATATTCGAGCTACTGGCGCGGCAGTCCGAAGCGACACCTGATGAAATTGCTGAAGTTGATGCGTTTAGTGCAGCGTTGACAGCCTATCGCGCCCAGGATTGGGTTGCCGCTAAAAGCCGATTTTCTGATCTGCAAAGAACATGCGACAATAGGGCTCTTTGCCAGATATTTCTGGATCGAATCGAGCAATTTCAGGAACAAGCCCCCGAGTCTTCGTGGCAGGGCGTTTTTATGTTCGACAAGAAATAAACTCTGGACGAACAATCTGCGCATCCGCTGCGGCACCTCTGCGCTACAGTCGTACGTCCGACAGCGATGCCCGACAGATTCTTGTGTCAGTCAAAATTCACTTACTCTAATGGACTAATTCATGAGTTTGATTAAACCTTTTCGCGGCCTGCGTCCCACGGAAGAGCTGGCCGCCCGAGTCGCTTCTCACCCCTATGATGTATTGAACAGGGAAGAGGCCTTTGAGCTAGCCAAAGACAACCCGTACAGCTTTCTGCATATCAACAAGCCGGAAGTGGATGTCGATACGTCCATCGATGTGTATGACCAGCAAGTGTATGACAAGGGTAAAGAAAATCTGCAGCGCTTCATTGACGAAGGCACTCTGGTGCGTGACGAAGACGAAAAACTGTATGTCTACAAACAAGTCATGGGCGATCACGAACAGGTTGGTCTGGTGGCAGTAGCGTCAGTCGAGGCCTATGACCAAAACAAGATCAAGAAGCACGAGTACACGCGTCCGGCGAAAGAAGATGACCGCGTTAACCATATGGACACGCTTGATGCACAAGTAGGCCCGGTGTTTCTGACTTACGAGGCGCAATCCCAAATCGACAGCTTGATCGCGACAGTGACAGCCGAAGAACCAGCCTATGATTTCGAAGCGCCCGACAACACGCGTCATACCTTCTGGGTAGTAGACAATATGTTCGTCTCAACGGCGATCACCCAAGCAGTGAATAAACTCGATGCACTTTATGTGGCTGACGGCCACCATCGCTCGGCGGCCGCCTCACGTGTGAAAAAAATGCGTCAGGACAAAAATCCTAACCACACTGGTGATGAGCCTTATAACTATTTTCTGGTCGTGTTGTTCCCACACAATCAGATGCAGGTTCTGGATTACAACCGCATCATCAAAGACCTCAATGGCTTGAGCAAGGAAGACTTTCTTGCCAAGCTGAGTGAAGTTTTTACCGTCGAAGAGTCGACGCTGGATGCGGTCAAGCCCGCCAGTGCACGACAATTTGCCCTGTACATCGATAACACCTGGTACCAGTTAACAGCCAATGATGCACTGAACTCGCAGGTCGATGACAATGATCCGGTAAACAGTCTTGATGTCGCCATCTTGCAGACCTTTATTCTCGATCCGCTGCTCAATATTGTTGACCAGCGCCGGGATACACGAGTGGATTTCGTCGGTGGTATTCGTGGTCTGAAGGAATTGGAAAAGCGTGTTAACAGCGGTGAATGGGAACTGGCAATTGCCCTGTACCCAACGTCAATCGAAAGCCTGATGGCGATCGCCGATGCCAATGAAGTTATGCCGCCCAAGTCAACCTGGTTTGAACCCAAGTTGAAAAGCGGGTTGGTTGTACACGTGCTCGACTAGCACTGGTTAGAACAAGCTCGAAACAAAAAAACGCCGCATCAGTGAGTTAGGTCTGATGCGGCGTTTTTCGTTTTCATAACATAGCAACTGCGTTGCTGCTCAACCAGTGGCAATCATTAGTGCTCAATGCACATGAGATTGACTGAATGGCAACTGCTAGTGACTGCTACAACTATTCTGGCAAGCGCAACGCTGTGCGGATTGCTGTAGCAGCTGTGCAGGAGACTGATTCCAAACACCGCTGCGAAACTGGAAACGCATGCAGGCATAGTGGGCAAGCAGGCCCACTAGTTGGCTGATTGCTTTGAATTTTCTTTTGATCATTTTCTCTCTATTTCTCTTTATTTCTATCAATCTAAATCTAGGTTTTTGGCAGCCGGATGGCGTTGGCTGCAAACAATACTGTTGCAATGCAATTTTCGATCACTTTTCTGCTCAGGACATCTGGCTTTCTGGCCTGTGTATATGTCCGTTGATTGCCCGAACGTCAGCATAGTAAGAAGGCCGCAGAATTCGAGTGATACCCGATTCCCGCGGCCTTTACTGCACTTTCTTTAAATCGATCTCTCTGGCTTTCTATTGAAAAAGAGGCCAGAAAGTTTTGGAGCATCGGCTAGCTATTCTTAGCTGGCAGGGTCTTAGGCTGCGTCGCGCTTTTCCACGTCGATCAGCTTGCTCTTGCTGCCATTAATGGGAATAGAGCGCGGCTTGTCCGCTTCCGGAATTTGGCGTTCCAGATCAATGTGCAGCATGCCATTCTCAAGACGCGCACCACGGACTTCGACGTGATCAGCCAGTTGGAATCGACGCTCGAAATTACGTGCGGCGATACCCTGGTGCAGAAAGTTGCGGTTGCCATCATCGTTTGCCTTGCTGCCTTTGACAGTCAGGGTTTGCTTCTCGGTTTGAATGTCCAGTTCGTCCTGAACAAAACCAGCGACCGCCATGGTGATACGGTATTCATCTTTGTCGAGAAGTTCGATGTTGTACGGAGGGTATCCGCCAGAATTGGTATCGCTTCGGTTCACGGCATCCAGCAGGGACGACAGGTGATCGAAGCCAACAGTTGTTCGGTAAAGGGGAGAAAAATCCAAAGTACGCATATTCATATCCTCACTATTAAGCAATATGTAAAAAGTAATGTTTGCCCATCAATTAGATCGGGCGTTCAAGCCTGCCTTCCTGGGAAGCGCTGGCCTTGTTTTAATAGATAGGGTGCTTGAGGCGTAATTCAAGTCACTCGAATAATTTTTTTTCGATTTTTTTACATGTGAAAATGATTGCTGGGATGAATTTCTTTGATTCAGTGCTGATTGCTCAGATTGAAGCAGGAAAAATTATGCGCTAGGGAATGTATAGTTTGGGTTGATATTCGGGCTGCAGTTCTGCTTCGTTCTCTGGTACCTGCTTCGACAAGTCCGCGCTGGATCAGAGGCCTGAGCTAGCCCGGCTGCTTGCACCCGTCCCCCCTTATTTAAACCAGAGGGCCCTCCCTTGGTCGGAAGCCCTGTAATGCGGTCTTCCTTGGTCGGTCGGTGCCGCGCTTCGACGCCGGTCAATCTCAGGCCTCTGATCCAGCGCTTGAAATTCCCATTAGCCATCCAGTATTGATAGCCTTCGCTGAAACTCTCACTCAAACTCAAATCCAAATCCAAACCCAAACCCAAACCCAAACCCAAACCCAAACCCAAACCCAAACCCAAACCCTATGGGATTGTGGTCAACCAACTACTGTTACTATTTCGAAACCATAGAGCTAGCCGTCTACGAAATTGCCTATCGTGCTGCGGGGTGTTTGTATCAGGCACGTCAAAGGCGCTACGCCGAGCGCAGAAAAAAGACCGCCTTTTGGGCTTTTTTCGGAGAGAGGGAAGCCGGGACGGCCGGCGCCAGTGGCTGATGCAAATGCCCCGTAGCGCGACTCGAGGTCAATTCACTTTCAAGTTTCCATTTTAGGGCTTTATTCGTTGGGGCTAGCGAAGGAAGGAGGGGAGTAGAACGAAGTAAAACAGTTTATAGAGCGGTGGGAAACAGCCCACTCTGACAACGCCAGAGCGGGCTGCTCGAATTTGCGGGCCTTAAATAACCAGCATATCCATAAATTCCTGAACCGGTGTTTCTTCCAAGCGCTTCTGGTCCTTACACAACTCAAAGATTTGCGCGCAGCGTTTGGCAGGAAAACGAGTCGCCAGATTGGCTTTGAATTTCTGCTCCAGTAGCGGAATGCCTTCCTCGCGACGCCGACGATGGCCCACCGGGTACTCGATTTCGACCTTCTTGGTGGAATTGCCGTCCTTGAAGTACACCTGCAGCGAATTAGCTATCGAGCGCTTGGCGGGCTCGTGGTATTCCTTGGAGTAGGTGGGGTTTTCGTGAACCTCCATCTTGTCCCGCAGCTGGTCGATGATGGGGTTGGCTTGATGGAAGCTATCCTCATAGTGCTCGGCAACGAGATTGCCAAAGGCCAGCGGTACAGCCGTCATGTATTGCAGGCAGTGGTCACGGTCGGCCGGGTTATTGAGCGGGCCTTTCTTGCTAATGATGCGAATGGCCGATTCGTGAGTGTGGATGACGATCTTCTCGATATCATCCAGCTTGTCTTTGACTTCCGGGTGCAGTCTGACCGCAGCCTCAGCCGCCGTCTGGGAGTGAAATTCGGCCGGGAAGGAGATCTTGAAGAGGATGTTCTCCATCACATAGCTGCCATAGTCGCGCTGAAACTCGAAGGCGTTGCCTTTGAATGACACGTCATAAAAGCCCCATTTCGGCGCCGTCAGCACACTGGGGTAGCCGATCTCGCCGCGCAGGGTGATATCCGCCAGACGTACGGCGCGCGAGGTAGCGTCACCAGCGGCCCAGGACTTGCGCGGACCGGCATTCGGTGCGTGGCGATAAGTACGCAGGCTGGAGCCGTCCAGCCAGGCTTGCGACAGCGCATCGATGACTTGTTCCTTGGTGCCGCCCATCATGCGTGTGGCGACGGCGGTAGAAGCCACTCGCACCAACAGCACGTGACACAGGCCAACCCGGTTAAAACTGTTCTCGAGCGCTAAAACCCCTTGAATTTCATGGGCCTTAATCATGGCTGTCAGGACTTCGTGCATGGTCAGCGGTGCTTCACCGCGCGCGACACGGGTCTGGGACAGATAGTCAGCCACTGCCAAAATAGCGCCCAGATTGTCAGACGGGTGGCCCCATTCGGCCGCCAGCCAGGTGTCGTTATAGTCCAGCCAGCGAATAATACAGCCGATATCCCAGGCCGCTTTGACTGGATCCAGGCGCAACTGGGTGCCGGGAACGCGAGCCCCATGGGGCACTACTGTGCCTTCAACCAACGGACCAAGCAGCTTGGTACATTCGGGAAAACGCAGCGCCAACAGGCCACATCCCAGTGTGTCCATCAGGCAATTACGTGCCGTATCGAATGCCTCGCTGGACTCGATTTCGTAGTCACAGACGTAGTCCGCAATATCTACTAATACCTGATCCGGAGCTGGCCGGGTGTTTAAATCAACGTTCGCGCTCATATCTTTATATCCATAAATATCAATTGGTTGAAATTACTTATTAATCCTATTTATTACAAAAAGCAAAAAGGGGACGGATTTATTTTTCGCCTTATTTTTCGCCTTAGGATGGTCCGAGTTTATGTGCCGCACTCCGAAAATGGCCACCGTCTTCTTTTACTTCCAAATCAAAAATAAATCCGTCCCCTTTTTCTAAAAATGTCAGCCAGCTTGCTGATGACAGAGTACATGCAATACAATCGTACGGTATATCCGTACATAACTGGGTGATTACGATGGACACGGTCAGCGTTAATAAATTCAGAGATAATCTTAAAAGTCTTGTAGAACAAAGCCTTGGCAAGCACGAGCCGCTGCGGGTCACCCGGCGCTCCGGAGAAGACTTTGTGGTTGTTGGCGCCGAAGACTGGGAGCGCGAACAGGAAACGCTGACTGTTTTGCAGAATAGCAGCCTGATGCAGCAGTTGCTTGATTCGGCCAAAACCCATAGCGAGCGTCAAGGATACCAGCCCACCCAAGAGGAAATGGATGAGATCACTGGTCTTTGAGGGCAGGACCTGGGAAGCGTATGAAGCCATGCGCAATAAGGACACAAAGCTGCATAGCGCGGCGCGCAAAATAATCAAGGAACTCCTCCGCAGTAACGATCCCACCGTTGGGTTGGGCAAGCCGGAAGCGCTAAAGCACAATCTCTCCGGACTATGGTCCAGGCGGCTATCCCGCCAAGACCGGATTGTCTACAAGTTAGATGAATCATCAATCTATATTTTCGCTCTGGGCGGACACTATGATCAGCCATAAAAAGTGGGTGGAACCGCAACGAAGCTGATCAGCCCAATGTGTGGCGATGGTGGGTAGTCTGAAGGGGCCCCGCGCAAGCGGGGAAGCGTCAGACTACATACCCCCACAGCATGAAGGTCGGTTTGGACCCTCTTTTGTTCACCCACGATCCTCAATAGCCACCCATTGCGAGGTTTCCGGCCCAGTGTAATCCGCCGATGGCCGAATAATCCGGTTATTGGCGCGCTGCTCCTTGATATGAGCGGCCCAGCCCGTCACCCGGGACATCACGAATATCGGTGTAAACAGCTTCGTGGGAATGCCCATGAAGTGGTAAGCCGAGGCATGGAAGAAGTCTGCATTGCAAAACAGCTTCTTCTCGCGCCACATTACTTCCTCGCAGCGCACAGAAACCGGGTAGAGCACTTTGTCGCCGACGTGATCGGCCAGCTTTTCAGCCCATTGCTTGATAATCGTATTGCGCGGGTCGGATTCGCTGTAGATGGCGTGCCCAAAACCCATGATCTTGTCCTTGCGGGCCAGCATGCCCAGCAAAGCCTGCTCGGCCTCATCCGGCGATTGCCACTGCTGAATCATATCCATAGCCGCCTCGTTGGCACCACCGTGCAGCGGGCCGCGCAGGCTACCTATGGCGCCTGTGATGCAGGAATGGATGTCAGACAGGGTGGAGGCACAGACGCGAGCGGTAAACGTCGAGGCATTGAACTCGTGCTCGGCATAGAGAATCAGTGAGGTATTCATCACCTGGGTAAACAGCTCCTCGGGTGCCTCGCCATGCAGCATGTGCAGGAAATGAGCACCGATTGAGGCATCGTCCAGCGCCGTCTCAATGCGTTTTCCGTCATGGGAGTAGGCGTACCAGTAACAGATGATGGACGGCAGCACTGCCAGCAGACGGTCGATATGATCATCCTGGTCGTCGAAGCTGGATTCCGTTTCCAGATTACCCAGCATGGAGCAGCCGGTGCGCATTACATCCATGGGATGGGCGCTGGCCGGGATGCGTTCCAGAACATCTTTTAGTGCTTGAGGTAACTCTCTCAAGCTTATGATTTTATTATGGTATGAATGCAGCTCGTCTTGCGTGGGCAGGGCGCCTTTGAGTAGCAGGTAGGCGACTTCCTCAAAGCTGGCTTGCTCGGCCAGCACGCTAATGTCGTAGCCTCGATAGGTCAGGCCAGTACCGGTCTTACCAACTGTACACAGCGCCGTTTGGCCTGCCACTTGTCCGCGCAATCCTGCGCCTGTCAGTTTCTTTTCGCTCATGGCGATTTCCTCCCTCCGTACCATTGATGGCTGCCAAAACCTGACCAGTATTGTCTGCCCTGGGCGGGGATAGCTGTAGCCGGTTCAAAGCCATGGTTGTTAGATTAGATTGGTTGCTATCTCATTGATTTTAATTGGATTCTTTGGCAAAAAGCGCGTCCAGCTTGCGCTCGTACTCGTGATAGCCAAGTACCTCATACAACTCTTCACGCGTCTGCATTTGCGGTACGACGGCTTGCTGGTCGCCATTGCTGGCAATGGACTCGTAGACAGTCAGGGCTGCCTTGCTCATGGCACGAAACGCGCTCAGCGGGTAGAGCACCATAGCTACGCCAGCGGCTGACAGTTGCTGGCAATTGAATAACGGTGTCTGACCGAATTCAGTGATATTGGCTAGTACCGGGACCTCCACGATGCGAGTGAACTCGGCGTATTGGTCCAGTTCCAGCATGGCCTCCGGGAAAATCGCATCTGCACCGGCCTCGACGCAAGCAGCAACGCGGTCAACAGCGGCCTGCATACCCTCAACCGCCAACGCATCGGTGCGCGCCATGATGACAAAATCCGCATCTGTTCTGGCATCCACGGCCGCCTTGACCCGGTCGACCATCTCGCTCTGGCTGACAATGGCCTTGTTAGGTCGGTGACCACAGCGCTTTTGGGCCACCTGATCCTCGATATGCACAGCAGCAGCGCCGGCTTTCTCCATGGCTTTAATCGAACGAGCGATATTAAAGGCGCCGCCCCAGCCAGTATCGATATCTACCAACAAGGGTAGTTCGCTGGCATTACAGATGCGTTCAACGTCGGCAACGACGTCGTTCAGACTGGTAATGCCCAGATCGGGCAGCCCGTAAGACGCATTGGCGACACCGCCACCGGAGAGGTAGATGGCCTGATGACCGGCAGTCTCGGCCAGCATGGCGCAATAGGCATTAATAGTGCCGACGATTTGCAGTGGGGAATTGGCCTGCAAAGCCTGGCGAAAACGTTGTCCTGGAGTGCGGCCAGTAGCGGGCGTTGTCATGATTTCTCCTTTGAATTTATGCTTTAAATAGTGCTTTCAAGACTATGAAATAAAAGGGATATATGGCTATACTGATTAGCGGTTATTGGTTCGATAAGAGTCATATCAAGACTCCAGCTGGCGAACCAGCGTCTGCCTGGCATTGCTGATATGGCGACGCATCAACAGCTCAGCCAGCTCGCCATCATTGGCTTCGATAGCATCGACGATCTGATGATGCTCCTTGAAAGCCCGTTCCGGGCGCTGCGGCTGGCCACTGGTTTGCACGCGGTAGAGGCGCAACAAGTCATAGAGGTCATCGCAGAGCAGGCTGAACAGGCGGGCATTGCCGCTGAGTTCGACGATTTGATAGTGAAAGTCCCAGTCACCGGCTTCCTGATAGTACTGCGCCCAGTTTTCAGCCTGAATCTGCGCCTCGTGATTGGCGAGCAATTCGCGTAGCCCGTGGCAGTGCTCGGCATTGGCGTGGGCGGCAGCAAGCCGGCAGGCCAACCCTTCTAAAGATTCTCTTATTTGATATATTTCAATGGCTTGTGACTTATTTAAAGAAATTACTTTAGCACCAGAGTTGGGCTTGATCTCTACCAGCTTACTACCTGCCAGACGGCGAATGGCCTCGCGTAGCGGGCCACGGCTGATGCCATACTGTTTGCTGAGCAATGGTTCGTTGACCTTGGAGCCGGGCGGCAATTCACCTTTAATGATGGCATTGCGTAGGCGCTCAAACGCGCTATCAGCCAGCGTCTGAGTAATCTGGATCTTGTCTGGGGTCCTTTTACCCGGCGGCTTTCTAGCCAAGCTATCCGGACTATCCAGATTATCAGGGACCTTATCGGGGGGAAGAGCAGCGTTGCTTGGCATATTGTCGACACAAATTAAGTTTGTGCGCCGATATTACGCCTATTGCGAGGAATATCAATGGATATTGTCGACAATCAGTGCTTGATGACAGAAGCACCACGGCCAATGCCGTAGTAGGTAAAGCCAAGTGCCGATAATTTTGCTGGATCGTAGAGATTGCGACCATCGAAGATCACCGCATTGCTGAGTTTGCTCTTCAATAAAGCAAAGTCCGGCGCGCGGAAATGCTGCCATTCTGTGCATATCACCAGCGCATCAGCGTTCTCGAGGACAGCATCACGGCTGTCAAGCAGGGCCAGGTCGGAACGCTCACCATAAATGCGGCGGGCTTCACCCATGGCTTCTGGGTCATAGGCCTTAACGCGCGCCCCGGCATTCCACAGCGCTTCCATTAACGTGCGGCTTGGCGCTTCACGCATATCGTCGGTTTTGGGTTTGAAAGCCAGCCCCCAAAGGGCAATGGTTTTACCTGAGAGTTCGCTGCCAAAATATTGATTAATATGAAAAAATAGCTTCTCTTTCTGGGCATTATTGGCCTGTTCAACAGCTGCCAGAATACCAATCTCAAGGTTATTCTGATGCGCAGTTTTTTCCAGTGCGCGCACGTCCTTGGGGAAACAAGACCCGCCATAGCCGCAACCAGGATAGATAAACTGGTAGCCGATGCGCGGGTCTGAACCAATACCTTTGCGCACCTGCTCGATATCGGCGCCGACCTTTTCCGCCAGATTGGCAATCTCGTTGATAAAGCTGATCTTGGTGGCCAGCATGGCATTGGCGGCGTATTTAGTGAGCTCGGCTGAGCGGATGTCCATGAAGACCATACGATCGTGGCTTCTATTAAAGGGGGCATAGAGTTCGGTGAGCAAGGCCTTGGCGTGATCGGAGTCGGAGCCGACGATTATGCGGTCTGGTTTCATGAAGTCTTCGACTGCGGCGCCTTCTTTAAGGAATTCGGGGTTGGAGGCAACGGAATAGCCAAGATCGCTGTCGCGCAGGCCGAGTTCAGAGGCAATGGCTTTGCTCACCATGTCAGAAGTGCCAACAGGGACAGTCGATTTGGTCACCACCGTCTTGGGGCAATCCATGTGCTTGCCAATATTGCTAGCAACATCAAGCACATACTGAAGGTCTGCCGAGCCGTCTTCGTCAGGTGGGGTGCCCACAGCGATGAAGATGAGGTCACCATAGCTGACGGCAAATTCTGTGTCTGTCGTAAACGACAAGGCTCTGGCTTTGGTGTTGGCGAGCACGAGATCTTCCAGGCCGGGCTCAAAGATTGGAATTTCACCCGCTTCAAGCTTGGCGACTTTACTGGCATCCACATCCATGCACAGGACCTGATGGCCGACTTCGGCCAGACAGGCGCCAGTGACCAGACCGACGTATCCCGTGCCGAAAATAGTGATCTTCATTCTACCGTCCTTGCTGTATTCAATAACTCTGACCGGTCCGCATTATAGGCATCACGGCGGATGATACGAAGCGCGTAAGTCGGTTTTATGACATTTAAGGAGTCTCGTAAATCCACATGTAATCAATGGGCGTTCAAGACTTGAACATCATTGTGAACCGCGTAAACTCGAAAGTGCTTTCCAGTTAGCTCGTAAGCTTTTTTACGAACAGGGTGTTCGGGGCCAAGAGGCTGGTTAGTCGCACTAGCCTTGGCATGATCGACTGAGGTAGTTGCAAATACAATTGTGCACACTCGTCTACCAGATTCGGTGAGATGATTGGCGGTAGCGTGCCTGAATGCCAGTGAATCTGCGCAATAAGATTACACGGACAAGAAAGGCTATATGTCTAAATTAGCCAATCAGTTTATTAGGGGATGATCCATTGAATTCGATAGCGCAAGATTCACGACGCCAATGGTATGTTGTCCACGCTAAGTCTCGCCAAGAGCGAGTCGCCATGGAAAACCTATCGCGCCAGGACTTCGAGGTCTACCTCCCGCTGATTGAAATTTTGAAACGCCGAGCTGGCGAAATCACCGCCAGAGTTGAACCTTTCTTCCCGCGCTATTTGTTTATCAAGTTGGACAAAACATCAGATAACTGGGCCCCAATACGATCCACAAGAGGCGTCAGTGGTCTGGTGAAATTCCAGGGCGTGCCGAAGGCCGTGCCGGATTTGCTCATTGAGTCATTGCGAGCCAACGAGGATAGCCGGCAACTGCAGAATCTGCAGCGCCCAAAATGGCAGGCAGGGGATAACGTGGAGATAGAAAGCGGCCCCTTTGCCGGTTACAGCTGTATTTTTGAAGAGTCGCGTGGCGAGGGGCGGGTTAGTGTGCTGATGGATATTATTGGCAAAGAGACGCGCGCTACGCTGCAGTATGCAGATCTGCAATTGCCAAAATTTGCTTGAGAAAGTTTTTTCGCCTCGTGAGTCATGGAAGCAGCAATTCGGCTCGATCGACCTGCTTATAGCAAAACCAGATTGCAGGTATTAATACACTGCAAATTCCTTTTTTATACATCTCGATTAATTCTGAAGCTCCTCGCTAGTTGAAATCCCAGTCGCAGTAAAATCCAGTTCAATGGAGTGTTGCCTATGCAGGATGAAATTACCTACAAGATTATGAAGTCTATTGAAGAAAACCCGTCGCAATCGCAGCGTGAACTATCGCGCTCGCTAGGGGTGAGTCTTGGCAAGCTCAATTACTGTATCAATGCCCTGGTCGATAAAGGCTGGGTAAAAGCGCGCAACTTCAAACAGAATCCGAACAAGGCGGGTTATTTGTATTTGCTGACACCCAAAGGCATGGAAGCGAAGGCGAAAATCACGTTGCGCTTTTTGCGAGCCAAGGTCAGCGAATACGAACGCTTGAAGACCGAGATAGCGCAGTTACGAAAAGAAGCCGAATAGATGTCGAAAGCTGTGACCCAAGTGACGAAAACAAGAGTAGAACTAGCATGGATAGAGTTACCTGTGAATCGTAGTGCCTATCAAGCGAGAATTCATAATGGCACGGAGGATTCAGTCTGCGGCGGACGTTATGTATTAGTATTGCTTTGTTGTAGTCACTGTGGATACCTTGGTCCGTGAACTGCTTGTATTCATACTGGTTCTTAAGTTGCAAAATCAGTGCTGTGCAGTTTAGGCCGCCAATTTAGTAGCTATGATTCTTAGTAGCGAGAAGCCAAAAATTTATGTGGCGGGCCATAAAGGTATGGTGGGCTCTGCAATTATTCGTGCGCTGCGAATGCAGGGGCATGAAAGCCTAATCACTCGCTCCCATGCAGAGCTTGACCTTACGAATCAATCCCAAGTGATGGATTTTTTTCATTCTGAACAACCCGATCAAGTCTACCTTGCTGCTGCTAAAGTAGGTGGTATATATGCAAATAATACTTATCCGGCAGACTTCATCTATCAAAATCTAATGATCGAGGCCAATGTCATTCACGCTGCCTTTGTGCATGGTGTGAAAAAATTATTATTTTTAGGGTCAAGCTGCATATATCCGAGGCTTGCGGATCAGCCGATGCAAGAGGATTCTCTCTTGACCGGGCGTCTTGAGCCAACAAATGAGCCGTATGCTATTGCCAAGATTGCAGGCATCAAATTATGTGAAAGCTATAATCGGCAATTTGGTAAAAGCCACGGGATAGACTATCGCAGCGTCATGCCAACTAACTTGTATGGCCCTGGGGACAATTACCATTCACAAAACTCGCATGTCATCCCTGCATTGATCCGCCGTTTCCACGAAGCTAAATTGAGTGGCGCTTCAGCAGTCACTATCTGGGGTACAGGTACTCCTAAGCGTGAGTTTCTGTACGTCGCCGATATGGCTGCAGCCAGTCTACATGTTATGCAATTGGCTAAGGCCACTTACGATAAGTACACACAGCCGATGCTTAGCCATATCAATGTTGGCTATGGTGAGGAGAGTACAATTGCCAAACTGGCAGAAACCATTGCTGAAGTGGTTGGTTATAAAGGCAGTATCGAATTCGATGCTAGCAAGCCGGATGGCGCACCGCGAAAACTCATGGATAGCAAGCGTCTTAACTTATTAGGCTGGCAACCAAAGGTTTGCTTAGCTGAAGGTCTTAAGCACGCCTACAATGACTTTCTTTGTTCATCTGAGGGCGCAATAGAGAAATGAAACAAAAAACAGCACTCATAACAGGGGTTACTGGCCAGGACGGTAGTTATCTAGCGGAACTACTACTCGAAAAAAACTATATTGTGCATGGTATTAAGCGGCGGGCCAGTTCATTCAATACAGAGCGGATAGATCATATTTATCAAGACCCACATACTCGAAAAGCCAACTTCAAACTTCATTATGGGGATTTGTCGGACACCAGCAATTTAGTGCGTATTATACAAGAGACTCAACCTGATGAAATCTATAACCTTGGTGCACAAAGTCATGTGGCAGTAAGCTTCGAAAATCCTGAATACACCGCTGATGTGGATGCGCTAGGTACCCTGCGGATTCTGGAAGCCATTCGCATTTTGGGTCTCGAGAAGAAAACGCGTTTTTATCAGGCTTCTACGTCTGAACTTTACGGTCTGGTACAAGAAACTCCCCAGAGTGAGAACACTCCATTCTACCCGCGCAGTCCATACGCAGTAGCTAAACTATATGCTTACTGGATAACAGTAAATTATCGTGAAGCTTATGGTATGTACGCCTGCAACGGTATCCTGTTTAATCACGAAAGCCCGCGCCGTGGCGAAACGTTTGTGACCCGTAAAATTACGAGGGGATTGGCTAATATCAGTCAGGGATTGGAAGATTGTCTTTATATGGGGAATCTTGATGCTATGCGAGACTGGGGTCACGCTAAAGATTATGTGCGAATGCAATGGATGATGTTGCAACAGGAGCAGGCTGAAGATTTCGTGATTGCCACTGGAGTACAGTACTCAGTGCGACAATTTATAGAAAGCACGGCGAGTGTCTTGGGGATGAAAATTGACTGGGAAGGCGAAGGTATTGATGAAATTGGTTACTTGAATGGCAAGGTTGCTATCAAGATTGATCCTCGTTACTTCCGTCCAACAGAGGTCCAGTCATTGCTGGGCGATGCCAGAAAAGCCAAAGAAAAACTTGGTTGGGTTCCAGAAATCACCTTGGACGAAATGATTTCGGAGATGGCGCTTCATGATCTGGCAGAGGCAAGAAAGCAGGCGCTTCTGCAAACGAATGGCTATACAGTATCGGCAGCTCTGGATTAGTTTCATTAAGAAGCAAGTTGCCAATTTTTGTTTAAAAGTGGAGTTCTTGTTCATCCCTAGATTATAAATGCCGCAGTTAATACTGGTGGAATCGGTACGTATATTTCTAAAAAACTGATAGAAAAAAGCCCTGAACTGATAGTCGGGAGATTTTAAGGCTGGTTTTATAGTTCATGAACTAGAATCTCTGGCTCTTTAGAGCTAGCCGTAGTGAATATAATTTTCCCGCAATCTGTAGAAGAACTGAATATGCCAGATCAAAAGCCCATCTTTGTAACCCAACCCTATCTTCCCCCATTGGATGATTTTTTGCCGTACCTGCGAAAAATATGGGACAGTAAGATGCTAACCAACAATGGTCCATTTCATCAGCAGCTTGAGAACGCACTATGTAAATATCTGGGTGTCGAGCACATTGCATTGTTCTCCAATGGTACGCTAGCGCTTATCACTGCGCTGAAAGCATTGAGAATTACTGGTGAGGTTATTACCACTCCGTATTCATTTGTAGCCACTGCCCACTCTTTATTATGGAACGGCAATAAGCCCGTGTTTGTCGATATTGAGCCTGAGACATTGAATATTGATCCGACAAAGATTGAGGCGGCTATTACTCCACAAACCACCGCAATTATGCCCGTGCATTGTTATGGAAATCCTTGCAATGTGGAAGCGATACAAACAATAGCGGATAACTACAATCTCCGCGTCATATATGATGCCTGCCATGCATTCGGCGTTAAGGATGACGGAGCGAGTGTGCTTATACATGGCGATCTTTCCGTACTTAGTTTTCATGCCACTAAAGTGTTCAATACTTTTGAAGGTGGCGCGATCATTTGTCCGGATGCAAAAACAAAGCGTCACATTGATAATTTAAAGAATTTCGGTTTTGTGGACGAAATTACTGTGGTTGCGCCAGGCATCAACGGAAAAATGAGCGAGATAAATGCCGCTTTCGGTTTGGTTCAGCTGGAACATATGGAGCATGTGCTCCAGCGCCGTGCGGAGATCGATGCTGCGTATCGCTCAGGACTCGCCAATGTCAATGGAATCCATTGCATACCTCAAACTGCTACAGAAGTTAGAAATCATTCTTACTTTCCCATTATGGTAACTTCAGACTACCCAGCTACTCGTGATGAGCTTTACCAAAAACTCAAAGATAATGACATCAACGGTCGCCGCTATTTCTACCCTCTGATTTCTGAATTTCCAATGTGTCGAGGACTGTCGTCAGCGGATACAGGAAATCTTCCAGTTGCAACTGATGCGGCGTCGAAAGTCCTATGTTTACCAATTTACCCTGCTTTGGAATCGCATCAGATTGATCGTATTTGTCAGATTATAGGGGGATAAATAATGGGCATGCTAAGTCACGATCAATTAGTGGAGATGGGTTTTTCAGAGCTTGGCGACAATGTCATGATCTCAGATAAGGCTTCTATCTATAGCCCAGAATTAATTACTATCGGTAGTAATGTCAGAATTGATGATTTTGTAGTCTTGGCAGCTGGAGTAGGTGGGATAACTATTCATAGTTTCGTTCATATTGCTGTGGGAGCCACTCTGATTGGGGCTGGCAATATCACATTGTCTCAGTTTAGTGGTTTATCTTCCCGTGTTTCTATTTATTCCAGCAGTGACGACTACTCGGGGGAAACTTTAACGAATCCTACTGTACCAGAAAAATTTAAGAATGTAGTGAATGCAGATGTGTTCATAGGCCGCCACGTAATTGTAGGCAGTGGCAGCGTAGTGCTTCCTGGTACAACGCTAGAAGACGGGGTGGCCATCGCTGCACTTAGCCTCGTGAATAAAGACTGTAGATCCTTTGGTATTTATGCAGGAAATCCAGTGAAGAGGATAAGCGACCGCAAGCAAAAGCTGCTGGAATTAGAAAAAGAATTCACATCATCACTAAAAGCCAATGAATAACTCTATTGGATCCCTTTATAGGGATAAGGCGAAATCTTAATGGGGGAGGATCAAACAAGTCTAAGTTTATTGCCGAAGAGCAGGCCTGGGATTCATAGGAATACCAGTGACTGCCAGAATTTAAAGCCAATGCTATGTCGCGTGCCTTCTTGATTTTGCGTCAATGGTCGAAGCTGACGTAATTTCTCGAATTTTTCTCTCTCATCATACAAATGATCGCTCTCAAGACAATTAACTGAATGCTAAAACAGAAGGCTAGGCTCGCTGTGTTGTGGAGCTCTGGCGATATTGTTATTAAGAATGGTATAAATTTCGGAGTTACCATTCTACTGGCGCGCCTACTGACGCCGACTGAATTCGGTACTGTAGCCTTGCTAGCCATATTTACTGGCATTGCAGGCTCTTTTGTCGATGCGGGTTTCTCCTCCGCCTTAGTTCAAAAAAAAGTCACCAATATTACAGAAGAATCAACAGTGCTCTGGTTCAATCTTATACTTGGGACTATTGCAATGGCGATTTTATGGATAACTGGCCCATTGATCGCTGCATTCTATGAACTACCTGTCTTGTCACCATTGATCCGGGTAATGGCAGTCAACATCATTATCTCAGCTCTGGCTTCTGTGCCTAATGCTATATTGATAAAGAAGTTGAATTTTCGGCTGCTTACGAAAATTAATGCTATTTCCATCATCATCTCATCGGTTATTGCTGTTTTGATGGCGTGGTATGGGTTTGGAGTTTGGTCACTTGCCGCTCAGATGTTAAGTTTGTCCTTGGCGAGCACAATTCTTACTTGGCACCTTTCAACCTGGCGCCCGTCAGGAGTATTCAGTTTCCCTGCTTTGAAACAATTATTTGGATTTGGTGGATATCTCTTTGCGTCAAGTCTACTAAATATTATTTTTGTGAACAGTTATACGATTGTTATTGGCCGTTACTTCAGAGTAGCAGACTTGGGCCATTATCAACGAGCTACCGGGCTTAGCGAATCTTTATCATCGCTTCTTTCTACCGTAGTTGGGCGAGTCTCGTTTCCACTATTCTCATCTATAGCCAACGATAAGGATCGCTTGCACCGAGCTGCAAAGTTATCTGTGCGTGCGACCATGCTATTCAATGTTCCAGCAATGCTTGGTTTATTTGTTGTGGCTGAAAGTGCTGTGTTAACTCTTTATGGTGATCCTTGGCGTCAGGCGGTGCCGTATCTGAAAATTTTGGCAATTGCGGGGTTGTTTTTACCGATGCATTCGATAAACCTGAATTTATTGCTGGCGCAAGGGTATTCAAAAGAACACTTTTATCTGGAAATGACGAAGAAAATAGCAGGCATTGCGTTTCTCATTGTTGGAGCATGGTATGGGGGGGTTATAGGGGTCGCATGGGCAACATTGGCACTTAGCATAATTAGTTTTTATATTAATAGTTATTTTACATTAAAAAATATTGGCTATGGCTTTGTTGGCCAACTTCAGGATGTTCTCCCTATCTTGGCCGTAGGCTTATTGATGATTCTTTCCGTTTTCTTGGTTGGGTATCAGCTCCCGGAACATTCGCCATTAATCCTGGTAGTAAAAATAGCTACAGGAGTCTTCGTCTACTATGTGCTAGTTAAATTCTTAAAGCTAAGTGCGTTTACGCAAACCATGGATTTGCTGCGAAAAGTTAATTCGCGAGATGAAATGGGCGAGGTTTAGATATTTGAATGAGTTCGCAATAGATCATGCGCCTATCCTAATTGGAACGTGCGATAGAATTGATCATTTAAAAAATTTAGTGGAATCACTTCAAAATTGCTTTTGGGCTGAGAAAACGGATCTATATATAGCGATTGATGCTCCTTATGCCGAAGAGATCCGCAGTGTCAACCAGGAAATTCGGCGCTATTGTGAGGGAATTACTGGCTTCGCTAGTGTAATCATCATCAATCGACCCGCTAATTTAGGGCCCGTTGAAAACTTTAATCAAGCTATGGATGAGATGTTTGAGACGCATACGACTTTGATTCTGCTCGAGGATGACAATATTGTAGCCAGGAATTTTCTGGTTTATATGAACAAAGCTTTGAGGACATTTGCCGATGATTCTAACTGCTTCGCTGTATGTGCATATAACTATACTTCGCAGTTTGTTGAGGAACCGCCAGTTACTGATGTTTTTTCTGCTCCATATCAATCGGCTTGGGGTGTTGGCTATTGGCGCAGCAAATATAAACATCCAATTCAAAGTGTAGGTGAAAGGCCGGTAATGTCACTATTGAATCCACTGACTCTTTTCAGAATGTACCGAACGAATCCACCATTGTTCCCAGCGTATGTAGGCGCATTTCTGGAAGGGGCCTTGCATGCAGATCAGCAGCATTCCATTAATTTAATAATCAATAATAAATATTGCATCTACCCTCGCCATACTAAAGTAATTAACAAAGGTTTTGATGGCTCAGGCATGCATTGTGGCAACTCTGACGTTTCCTTCCATAATGATTTTGAAGGCCAAGACAAGGTCGAGTTCACGTTCGTAGATATACCAAGTATTACTGATCAGCATATCCGAAAGAACTATTATTGGTTTAGAGTGAATATACCGAGCAAATGGTATAAATGGCTATATGCTTATGTGATGTATGTTGGGATGTTGGTGGCTGGAAGAGGGAAGATTATTTGGCTTCGAAACGCCTTAAAGAAATACTTAATATGAGAATGAATTGATGTTTCTCATATTTGAAGATGACATTTTGCTCAACATTAGAAGTAAACTTAGAGTGTTTATTTGTCTATTGGCTGCAGCTTTTAAGGTGTGTGAATGAGCTCTGAGCTTACAATCGGGCTTGCAACCTATAATGGTTTTTCGACGATCGCTGAAAGTATAGAATCACTGCTGAGCCAAACTTATACAAATTTCAAGCTACTTGTTTCAGATGATGCGTCCTCTGACAACACTCTGAAAGTAATTGAAGAATACGCAAAGCTTGATCGAAGGATACAATGTATTAAGCAACATGAAAATCTTGGTCCCTTGGGAAATTTTCGCAAAGTACTCGATATGGCGGAAACCAAATATTTCATGTGGGCGTCACAAGATGATCTATGGAGTGCAAATTATCTTGAGGAAAGCGTCTCTGCGCTTTCAAGGAATCCCCATGCTTCTTACACGATACCGAAATGGGTATGCGTGTCTCGGCGTTTTCCAGTCCTAAGGAGGGTTGGTTTGCCTTGTATGAAATTTTTAGAGTCAGAAGATCCATTCAAGCGCGTTCTGGAGTTTACGAAACTTCCCTTTATGTCGTTTAAAGACAATATAACTTATGGTGTTTACAGGACAGCTGAGTTGGCAAGGTGCACTAATGCGCTGAAGGGTAAAGTGAAATACTTTTCAATAGGTGGTGTACACAACGAATTTAACGTTCTAAGTATGCAGGCGATTTTTACCCCTGCAGCGATTTTACAGAAGCGATATAGAAATTTACCTCCAGGCCATTGTCTGGAAATTATTGTGGATGCTCTTGCTAGGGTGCTACAAACCGCTTACCCAAATAGTTCTGGTCCAGTAGTTTATCCGCGATATTCGAGTAGTGACTATTTATACGACTTGAAGACTGTTTTGAACAATTACGGTGTTCCTGAAGATATCCAATCTCAGATAATTGTAATCAATGAAGATAAGATAGCTAAGGGAAAGCTGTGAAATCGATTAAAGTATCTTTAATAAAACTCCATTGGATACTCTCAACTCAATTCGGATTTGATCCTCGTCTGTGCTTTCGCTCGCTTCGCGGGCTGCCTGCTTATGTGCGAGACTTAATTTTCTTTCGGAAGAGTTATAAGGGGAAGATCAGACTAACCCCTTGTCTAAACGACCGCTTTGAAGAAGGTGGCGGTACTAGAAATGAGTACTTTTGGCAGGATCTTCTAGTTGCGCGCGCTATTCATGATGCAGGGCCAGTTAGGCATGTGGATATCGGTTCAAGAGTGGATGGTTTCGTAGCGCATGTTGCTAGCTTTCGGGATTGTGAGGTATTTGACGTTAGGCCCATCACTTCTGAAGTACCCGGTGTGGTGTTTCGCCAAGCTGACTTGATGAATCCAGCGTCACTACCATTGTTCTCTGGAGAGGGCTATTGCGATTCACTCTCCTGTCTCCATGCTATCGAACATTTTGGGTTGGGTCGTTATGGCGATCCGATAGATTCTCTAGGTTACCAACGCGGCATCACGAATATGGTGCATCTATTGAAAGTAGGTGGCGTTATGTATCTATCCACACCTATTGGTCAGGAGAGGGTGGAGTTTAATGCTAATTGGGTATTTGATCCGCGAAGAATTTTACGTTGCTGTGAGGCTGCTGGACTGTCACTACAAAAGCTGGTCGTCATTTCGGCAGCCAATGGGCCTCTGGAATCAGCCATTGATGATGAGAGTCTTGCTAATCTGGCTCTAGAAAACTATCAACTAGGTTTATTCATTTTTGTAAAACTAGATACCAAATAGGACTCTCTGTGCCGCTAAAAAATGTTAATGAAGTCAATAGGCAAGAATGGTTGAAGCAAGCCCTAAGTGAATTGCCGGGAGGGGTGCGGTTGCTTGATGCTGGGGCTGGTGAATTAAAAAATCGTAAGTATTGCGGCCACTTGGAATATGTGTCCCAGGATTTCTGCCAATACGAGGGAGAGATGGGAAACGCACCGGCTGAAGGTCTTCAGTCTGAAAACTGGGATACCAGCAGTATAGATATAGTCAGCGACATAATTGCTATCCCCGAGCCCGATGCGAGCTTCGATGTTATCTTGTGTAGCGAAGTGCTAGAACACGTACCAGAACCTACGCTCGCACTCGACGAGTTTACTCGCTTACTTAAACCTGGTGGGATTTTGTTGCTAACCGCGCCGTTCTCCTCAAACGTGCATATGGCTCCTTATCATTACTGTAGCGGGTTCTCAAAATACTGGTACGAGCATCATCTGGTAGAACGTGGTTTCCAAATAGATTCTTTAATCCCCAATGGCGATTGGTACTCCTTATTGTTACAGGAAATATCGCGGCTAGGTGGTCTTGAGCGTGAAAAAGGCAATTGGAGCTGGCCTTTTGCATACGCTTTTTCGATAGTGGCGTTGATATATTTCAAATTTCGCAGAAACATAAAAGCTGACGATTTAGCTTGCTTTGGTTGGCATTGTATCGCTACGAAAAAGAAAGTACATGTCGATCAACATAGTTAAACCCCCGGTCTTTACTTTGAATAATTCCTTATCAACTTCAAAGAGAGGCTAGCTTGGCTGGAATTATTTGTTTACCGTGAGTTATTTTCCCATAAAAAAGTATTTAGGGGGCTGGTTATTCTTCTGTCTATATTTCTTTCATTACTTCCCTGATTTATATGCCGCATTCTAAAATCGTTCTAAGGGTATTCGGGGGGATAGGTAACCAGTTATTCTCATACGCCGCTGCGCGAAGGCTGGCGTTGCTGAACAATGTGGAATTGGTTTTAGACCATGTAAGTGGTTTTGAGTTCGATATTGAGTATAAACGCCAGTTCCAATTGAATCGCTTTCACATACCGTGTCGTAAAGCTCGGGCATTTGAAAGGCTGGAGCCCTTTTCTCGAGGCCGGAGATTTATCAAGCGCAAGCTGAATCAAAAAATACCGTTCGAGAAACGAGCTTACTTGATCCAGGAGGGTGTTGATTTCGACCCGCGTCTTCTGAATTTCAAGCCTAAAGGAACAGTACATTTAGAGGGTTATTGGCAAAGTGAAGATTATTTCAAGGACCAAGCAGAAGTAATTCGGCAGGATCTCCAGATTATCCCCCCCGTTGATGCAGAAAATCTGGCAATGGCTGACCAAATTCGAAACACACAGTCGGTAGCAGTACATCTGCGTTTTTTCGATGATCCGCAGGGCAGCTCTACCAATAACGCGTCCAGAGCGTATTACGCCCGGGCAATTGAATCGATGGAGCGTCTGGCCCCAGCCAGCCATTATTATATATTTTCTGATAAACCCGATGCAGCTCGAGCTTCTCTTTCCTTACCTGAAGAGCGCGTGACGTTAGTCTCGCATAATAGGGGTGATGAGAATGCGTATGCCGATTTATGGCTCATGACGTTGTGTAACCACTTTATTATCGCCAATAGTACCTTTAGCTGGTGGGGGGCATGGCTATCTGACAGCGTAGGTAAGATTGTTATTGCGCCGGGATTCGAGTGTCGCGAAGGCGTTGCCTGGTGGGGCTTCAAGGGTTTGATTCCTGACGCCTGGATCACCTGCTAGCGTTATGTGCGGTATTACGGGAATTGTAAATCGTAGCGGAAGTGATTCACTCAGTGATTGGCTTCCTATGGGTATGCAGTCACTCAACCACCGAGGGCCAGATGAGCGCGGTTCCTGGTGTAGTGACGATGGTCGCGTAGTACTCGGCCACAATCGCCTCAACATCATTGATTTGTCAGCTACCGGAGCGCAACCCCGTGTGAGTCCTTGTGGTCGTTATGTGATCGTTTATAACGGAGAGATTTACAACTATCTTGAGTTAGCCGCGGAGCTTGGAGAGCTAGGACACAGTTTTACCGGTAGTAGCGATACTGAGGTATTACTGTCCGCCTATATGCAATGGGGCGAGGCTTGTCTGGATAGGCTTAATGGTATGTTCGCCTTCGCTATATGGGACGGCGGCACGGCTCAAGTCCCAGCATCACTTTTTGCCGCTCGGGATCGTGCGGGTGAAAAACCATTCTACTATGCATACGATGGCAAGAACTTCGCATTCGCGTCGGAACTGAAAGCGATACCACCTTCGCTGCGAGGGCATATTTGCCCCCAGGGGCTCAATCACTACTTGGCTCTTGGCTATATACCGGGTGAGCAATGTCTACTTACAGGAGTCCGTAAACTCCCTCCCGCGCATGCACTGCGTTTCGAACTTGATAGTGGCGAGCCCGGAATCTGGCGATGGTGGTCGTTACCAGAGCGAAGTAGTGAAGTGTTCTCGGCAAGTGAGCTACTCGACAGTGCGCAAGACCTGCTCACTGAATCAATCCAAATTCGCTTACGTAGTGATGTGCCCGTAGGTGTGCTGTTGTCTGGGGGGCTAGACTCAAGTTTGATCGCTGCGTTGGCTGCGCCACTGTCCAATGGGCCGCTTAATGTTTTTACCATGACACTGACTGGCTCGCTGCTGGATGAGTCAGGTTATGCAAAGCAGGTAGCCGATCATCTGGGCGCAAAATTTCACGCATTGGATCTTGCGGCACCCTCATTAAAAATTCTGGACGAATTGGCGCCATTCGTGGACGAGCCGCTAGGGGACTCTTCGATTCTTCCGGCGTTCATGATTTCCCGCCTTACTCGGCAACATGTAAAAGTGGCATTGGGGGGTGATGGTGGGGATGAACTGTTTGGCGGCTATGGCGACTACATGCAAGCGGTTGGTGATCAGAGGCGTTTAGGGTGGCTTCCAAGGCCGGTTCTTCGTTCAGTGGCCGATATTGCTGAAAAGCTTGCCCCTGGTGTGCGCGGGCGTAATCGCTTGGCATCGCTTCGCCGTGGACCTTTTGAGGCTATGATCTGGGGTTCTCCGTATTTCGATGCGGCTCTTCGCCAGCAAATACTTTCGAAGGATATGCAGGCTAGTCTCGGTGAGCAATTCTTGTTCCCAGAAGCTACCAAGCAAAAGCTATTTCAGAGCGGGGCCGGCCCCATTGATAGCATGATGCGCACGCATTTTGGGAGTATTCTTCCAGATGACTTCCTTGTGAAAGTAGACCGGTCCAGCATGGCTAGCAGTTTGGAATTACGGGCCCCTTTTCTGGACCATAGACTGATCGAGTTCGCTTACCGCCATATTCCAAGTCGTCTCAAGGTGACGCGCTCTGAAGGTCGTATTTTACAAAAGCGGCTGGGTCGACGTTTATTACCTTCTTCTTTGAATCTGAATCGCAAGCAGGGGTTTTCTGTGCCAATCGACGAGTGGTTTCGAGGTGATGGGGCAGCACGTTTGGAAGGATTGGAAACACGCTTCGAAGGTTTACTGGCAACCGATTTTATAGTGAAACTAAAAAGAGGGCACAGAAAGGGGAGGGCGAATGGCTCGCGTTTATTTGCACTAATGATGTTGGGTATATCTTTAGAAAATCTGGAAGTGCCTTCCGGGCAGGGAGCTTAATAGTGAAACTGTCAGTCGGTATTCCTGCCTATAACCGAGTTTCGGTATTGCCCGAGTTGTTGGATTCGATTCTATCCCAGGATCATGATGATTTCGAAGTCGTAATATGTGAAGACGGCTCTCCTGAGAGAGGGCAAATTGGAGATGTCATCAGCAAGTATCAGGCCTCTAATCCCGGGCGCATTGTCTATGTTGAAAATGAGGAAAATCTAGGCTACGACGGTAACTTGCGCCAAGTTCTGGAGACAGCCAGTGGCGAGTTTGTCGTGTTCATGGGAAACGACGATCTGATGCCTGCGGGAAGCCTAAGTCATATACATTCGGTGCTGGAGCGCAATAGTGAAGCTGTAATTTATTTACGAAGCTATGCCGCATTTGATGGTGAACCCGACAATGTAGTCCAGGAATTTCGTTACTTCGATCGGGAGATTTATTTTCCGCCGGGACCTTCGTCAATTGCTACTGTTTATCGCCGTTCTGTGGTTATTCCGGGTATGACCTTTCATCGCACGACGGCTCTGTCTTTTACCACGGATCGGTTTGATGGCACGCTGCTTTATCAACTGTATCTGGTTGCCGAGATGCTCGTATCCAACGGCGCAGTGTTTAGTCCACGATGCGTCGCATTGTATAGAAATGGGGGGACTCCGGATTTCGGTAATAGTGCAGCTGAGCAAGGTAAGTTTAAACCCAAGGATCGGACGCCTGAATCATCTTTGAAATTTGTGCAAGGTATGCTCGATATCGCTAAGTATGTCGATCAAGAGCAAAGCGTAACGATTTATCAAGCAATTGAACGTGATTTGGCAAACTATTCCTATCCACTGTTATCAATTCAAGCAGAAAAACCATTACGTGAATTTGTTCGCTACGGGCGACAACTCGCCAGGTTGGGTTTCGGACGTTACCCCATCTACTGGTTATACTTTTTTGCCATTACAATACTGGGTGTGCGCAATACAGACAGTTTGATCGGATGGATCAAGCGGCGTGTAGGGCATACGCCTGTATTGGGCAAAGTGTATCAGGGCGAATAGCCATGAAGATTCTGGTGGTAGGAGACTGGCATTCCGAATTGCATGAAGAGGCTGTCTATCAAGCATTTTCGGAATTGAACCATAACGTTCTCAAGTTTGCATGGCATAGCTATTTTAAACCTGCTTCATGGCTTGAGCGTGCATCGTCTGCATTTCTCAAAGCGCAAAATAAGTATCTAGTAGGGCCGCGCGTGTGGCGCTTGAATGCCGAATTGGTCGCATACGCGGTCGACCAGAAGCCAGAAATTGTATTCATCTATCGCGGTACACATATCTTTCCAAGCACGTTGCGAAAACTCCGCTTGGCTGTGCCAGGTGTGAAGCTGTTGGGTTACAACAATGATGATCCTTTTTCTCCAAATTACACGGGATGGCTATGGCGGCACTTTATAGCTGGAATTCAATTGTATGATTTGGTGTTCGCATACCGCGCTCGTAACATAAAAGATTTCAATGGTGCAGGGGCGCGTCAGGTAGCTATGCTGAGATCGTGGTTCTTACCCCGCCGTAATTTCCCCGTTGTGTTGACGAATGAAGAGCTTGAAAAATACGAATGTGACGTGGTTTTTATAGGGCACTATGAAGAAGATGGGCGCCTCGATTACCTTGAAGAGATTGTTAGACAAGGGTGGAGTCTTAGGATTTTTGGCCATGGGTATGGCTGGGATGACGTGTTGGCCCGCTCCTCACTACTGTCTTCATTGGGTCCGGTCCACACAGTATGGGGTGACGAATACAACAAAGCGATATGTGGCGCAAAAGTTGCCTTATGTTTTTTTTCTCGATTGAATAGAGATACTTATACGCGTAGGTGTTTCGAAATACCTGCGAGCGGAACATTACTCATGTCTGAATATTCTGACGATTTGGCCAGTCTGTTTGTCGAAGATAAAGAAGCCGTTTTCTTTAAGGATATAACTGATATGCGAGGCAAATTGAGCTGGGTATTGAACGACGAAGCCGCTCGGGCATCTATAGCATTGCGAGGCCTAAACAGAGTGCAGCAGGACGGTCATGATGTTACCTCTCGTATGCGTTACGTGCTTGATATTACTGAACAGCTACCCGAATACCAAGAGTGATAGTTGATTACACCAGAAACGGGATAAGGAAAACTGTTTGAAGTTTAATGAAGCTGGAAGTCCGATTAATGTACTAAGTCGTTACGATACGCTGATAATAGTGCTGCTAACTTCCGAAATGTTCGGTCGTGAGAGGTGTAATGTTAATTCATGAAGACTGAGTCGCTACTGATGCGCTTCTTTCGTAAGATTGGGGTTGATAGCGTGGCGTGGTCGTTGCGTCGTATCCATTGTCCGGTTCCGAAGAGTGCGCTAGTTCTCGAAGTCGGTTCTGGTGGAAATCCGTATGCTAGGGCAAACGTGCTTTTAGATGCTTACGAAGCTACACGTGAAAGACATTGGGTGCCGCTGGTTAAAGATCGCCCAACAGTATTTGGGTTTGCTGAAAAATTGCCTTTCGCCGACAAAAGTTTTGATTTCATTATTGCTTCACATGTATTGGAGCATTCGCATGACCCAGTCAGATTTTTGTCAGAATTGCAGCGAGTCGCTAAAGCAGGTTATATCGAAGTACCTGATGCATTTATGGAACGGCTGAATCCGTATAGAGATCATAGATTGGAAATTGCCGAGTCTGAGGGCCGACTGATAATTACCAAGAAGCCAGATTGGTGCGTAGACGAAGGACTGCAAAGTCTCTATCAGCCTCGCGTTAAGAAATATGTAACACAAGAACTAATGCGCCGCCGCCCATTTGCCTTTCACGTGAGATATTACTGGTCGGACGTGATCGATGCCGAAGTAACGAATCCAGATGTTTCAGTTAGTTGGTCGGCTCCGAACCTTGAAAGTGAACCGCGAGCCAAGCATCGAATGAGCTTGTTAAAATCGTCTCTATTAAAATTTATGCGGAGAATTGGGTCACAGCATAGGCGCAACCAACAGATCGACCTTTTTGAAATTATTCGGTGTACGAATTGCCGCTCCACTCTAGTCAAGGCGGGCGACGACCAGCTTTGTTGTGCGAAATGTCAGCATCACTACCTCGTGCGAGAAGGGGTGCCTGATATGACACAAGAGTTGGTGAGTTAAAAATAGAATTTTCGAGCTTTCTACTGCTTTTTCCAACCCGGGGGAGCATTTCTCTCTATCAATCTGGTAACAGAATTTTGGTTATTTCAAGCTGTTCACTATTATGTTGCTGACCCGAGTCGTTGATTACCTTTTTGTAAACTGGTATGTAACTAACTGTTATGCGGTCAATGTTTCCAGCAGGCGGCTTGCATCTGATCTGAGTGGGAATGGTTAGTCTTTTTGCATATTAAGCAACAAACGATATTCGTATGCACAAGGGGTTTTTACGCCCGGTCTATGGAAGTTATGGAGTTGATAGTCTCTTGAACATTTTGGTAACAGGTGGACTTGGATATATTGGCAGCCAGGCATGCGTTGCACTTGTTCAAGCTGGTCATGGCGTAGTTGTGTTGGATGATCTTTCTAACAGTCAGCGTTCTGTGCGGGAGCAGATTGAGAAGATCGCTGGTAGCGAAATACACCTCGAGATAGGCGATATCAGAGACGAAGAATGCTTATGCCGTTTATTCAACGAATTTAATTTCTCGGTGGTATTTCATTTTGCAGGACTGAAATCTCCTTTGGAATCAGTCGCTGTGCCAGTTGACTATTATGATTGCAACGTAAACGGTACTCTCTCATTGCTTAAGCAGATGAAGCGCTCACAGGTGAAAACCCTCGTGTTCAGCTCGTCAGCTTCTGTGTATGGTATTCCCGCTGAAATTCCTGTGACGGAAAAGAACTCAGTGACTAATCCATCGCATCCCTACGGGCGGTCCAAATTAGTGGTGGAGAACATTCTTGCTGACTTGAGTAGTGCGGACCGAGAGTGGCGTATTGCTTGCTTACGCTATTTCAATCCTGTTGGTGCCCATCCAAGTGGGTTATTAGGTGAAAATCCCCAAACCATACCCTGCAATTTGATGCCCTATATTGTGCGAGTGGCATCTGGACGGTTAGAGAAACTATCAGTTTTTGGTGTTGATTATAGTACTGTCGACGGGACAGGGGTGCGCGACTACATTCATGTTCAGGATTTAGTCGAGGGACACCTTGCCGCACTGAATTATCTGGAATGTAATTCGGGATTTATCACGCTTAATTTAGGTACAGGGCAGGGTGTCTCTGTTCTGCAACTAATTCATGAGTTTGAGAATGTGACAGAGATAAAAATCCCATTTGTGACTACTGAGCGCCGTGCCGGTGATGTAGCAGAGTGTTGGGCCGATGCCTCACTTGCCGAAAACATGCTTGGCTGGAAAGCTACCCGAACTCTCGCGGATATGTGTCGGGATGCCTGGCGCTGGGAGCAGCAATGCCTCCAAAAAAGCAGTTAGGAAAATGAGCCTTACCAGATGCATTTAGGCATTGATGCCAGCAATCTGAGAATGGGGGGCGGTGTAACGCACTTGTCCCGCATTTTACATGCAGGTGACCCTTTGGCATGCGGGATAGATAGAGTCACTATATGGGCCTGTCAATCCACCATTGATTCTTTGCCCACTTATAGCTGGTTGGAGGCTAAGTCGTCCCCCTGGCTAGAAGCAGGGCTACTTAACCGTTTGGTAGCGCAGCAATTTAAACTCCCGAATGAGTTGCTAGAGAGCGGTTGTGATGTGTTGTTCTCGCCTGGTGGCACTCTGCCACGAAAAATTAGTATACCGACAATTACTATGTCGCAGAATATGCTGCCTTTCGAACCCAAAGAAGTAGCCAGATTTGGCATTCCAAGTGCTATGTGGCTGAAGATGAAACTATTGCGTTTGTCTCAAGGCCGCTCCTTCGAGAATGCTGATGGGCTTATCTTCTTGACTCGCTATGCGCAGCAAGCTATCCAAGCGAAGTTGCATGGTTGCTGTGTGAATACTGATCTCGTACCCCACGGTATTGAACCCAGATTTTTTAGTGAGCCGAGATCGCAGCGCTCAATCGATGACTGCGATAGCGAAAATCCTTTTCGGCTTTTATATGTTTCCATTGTTATGCCCTACAAGCATCAGATTTCAGTGGCCCGAGCAGTTAGCCAATTAAGAAAGGATGGCTTTCCTGTGGAAATACAGTTCATAGGTGCTCAATGGGGCAATTATGGAGAAAAATTCAAAGCAGAATTGGCAGCCCTTGATCCAGAGAGCAAATTCTTGAAATGGCAGGGCTCTAAACCGTATGAAACGCTTCATGAATCATACGGGACGACTGATGCCTTTGTCTTTGCGTCAAGTTGTGAGAATTTACCCAATATATTGCTCGAAGCCATGGGGGCGGGTTTGCCTGTTGCTTCTTCGGATTGCGGCCCAATGAGTGAAGTATTGGAGGATGCTGGTGTATATTTTGACCCAGAGTCACCAGATTCTATCGCTGCGATACTAGTTACGCTTATGGAGAGCACCGATCTGCGGGCAGAATTGGCAACTAAAGCATATGGGAAGGCAAAGCGCTATTCTTGGGAGCAATGCGCTCAAAAAACGTTTCAGTTTATTGCGAATACCGCAGACAACAAGTTAAGTAAATAATTGTGCCACAGACTGCCAGGAATACGCCATGTTTGCTAACAAAACACTATTGATAACCGGGGGCACTGGCTCATTTGGCAATGCGATTGTGCGTCGGTTTTTGGACCTTGGGTTGAACGAAATACGCATTTTCAGCCGCGATGAAAAAAAACAAGACGACATGCGCAAGCGCTACCAAAGTGACAAGCTCAAGTTCTATGTGGGCGATGTCCGTGACTACCAGTCTGTCATGAATGCAGTCCGGGGAGTTGATTTTATTTTTCATGCAGCGGCACTAAAGCAGGTTCCGGCGTGTGAATTTCATCCGCTGGAAGCAGTCAAGACCAATATTCTCGGTACAGAGAATGTACTTGAAGCTGCGATCAATGCCGGCGTCGAGAAGGTGGTCGCTTTAAGTACAGACAAAGCCGTCTATCCTATCAATGCAATGGGCATATCCAAGGCCATGATGGAGAAGATAGTAGTCGCAAAGTCCAGGCAAAGTAATGGCACCACCATTTGTGCAACTCGCTATGGCAATGTGATGGCATCCCGCGGGTCTGTAATTCCATTGTTTGTCGATCAGATTCGTCAAGATAAGCCTATCTCGGTCACTGACCCGACCATGACTCGTTTTATGATGACGCTGGATGATGCCGTGGATCTGGTCCTCTATGCGTTTGAGCATGGCGATTCCGGCGATATTTTTGTTCAGAAGGCGCCGGCTGCGACCATCGAGGTTCTTGTCGAAGCCATTAAAGGGCTTTTGCAAAAGCCAGATTACCCGGTATCTGTGATCGGTACGCGTCACGGTGAAAAGCAGTATGAAGCTTTGCTCAGTCGAGAGGAAATGGCTGGCGCTGAAGAGCTCGACCATTACTTCAGAATTCCCCCTGACTTGCGTGATCTGAATTACGGCAAATTTATGGATCAAGGCGAGCCAGGTATCTCAGTAGCGGTTGATTATAATTCCAATAATACGACTCAACTTGATGTCGAAGGGATGCAGGCACTTCTGATGAAATTGCCTTTCATGCAATCCCTTGTTGCAGGCGAGTATATTAGCCCTGATGAATAAAATGCGTATTCTCGTCACGGGTCATCAGGGATTTGTTGGCAAAAACCTGATGGTCAGGTTAGCAGAAATAGATGAGTTGACTGTTCTGACGTTTGGGCGCGGGAATTCACCTGATGAATTGGCAGAGCTTGTAGCCAATGTGGATGCCGTAATACATCTGGCTGGTGAGAACCGGCCATCTGATCCTGCAGATTTCCAGTTGGTGAATACGCAGTTGACCCAATTACTATGCGATGCCTTGCTAAAAGCTGAAAGCCGGGCACGAATACTGTTCACTTCTTCAATTCAGGCGGATCGGGATAACGATTACGGCAGAAGCAAGAAAGATGCTGAAATGGTGCTTGCCAATTACAGCGCTGAAAGTGGTAATCCTGTAGTTATCTATCGTTTGCCAAACCTGTTCGGGAAATGGTGCAAGCCTGAATACAATTCAGTCGTTGCTACATTTTGTCATCACATCTCTCAGGGGCTGCCCATCAAGATCAATGATGAATCAACGTCATTGCGACTAGTCTATATCGATGATCTGATCAGTAAGTTTATTAGCGATCTTGGCGAGCCACTTTCCGGGGTGGTTACGGGGCAGGTCGAACCAGAGTATTCGGCCACCTTGGGCGAATTGGCCACACAGATCTATGCCTTCAAAGACAGCAGGGGCAATCTGACAACTGAGCCGGTGGGTACTGGGCTGACGCGCGCACTTTATTCAACTTACATGAGCTACTTGCGCCCGGAGCAGTTTCACTATGATCTGCCTTCCCATGCCGATGACCGTGGTGTTTTCGTGGAAATGCTCAAGACCCGTGACAGCGGTCAATTTTCTTTCTTCACGGCCAAGCCCGGCATCATGCGGGGCAGCCATTATCATCATACAAAAACAGAGAAGTTCCTTATTATTCAGGGCAGGGCACGGTTTGGCTTCCGGCATCTGGTTACTAATGAGACAGTGCACTTGGAAGTCTCTGACCAGAAATATCAGGTTGTGGAGACGATTCCAGGCTGGGTACACGATATAACCAACGTTGGCGATAACGAACTAATAGTGCTTATATGGGCAAACGAAGTGTTCGATAGAGAAGCGCCAGATACGATTGCCAGGACTGTTTGATATGAAAAAACTAAAAGTCGTCACAGTAGTTGGAACTCGACCGGAAATTATTCGGCTGTCTCGGATTCTGGCCGAGTTGGATGCGCGTTGTGATCACATACTGGTCCACACAGGGCAGAATTACGATTATGAACTGAATCAGGTATTCTTTGAAGATCTGGGTATTCGCAAGCCTGATCATTTCCTGGCAAGCGCTGAAAATAGTCAGAGTGCATCACAAACTATTGGCAATTTGATAATTGCTGTAGATCAAGTGTTGGAAACTATACAGCCCGAGGCATTGCTGGTGCTCGGCGACACAAATAGTTGTCTTTCAGTGTTGCCGGCAAAGCGCCGCAAAATACCTGTATTCCACATGGAAGCGGGCAACCGCTGTTTCGATCAGCGTGTACCCGAGGAAATAAATCGGCGTATCGTTGATCATACTGCTGACGTCAATCTTACCTATAGCTCTATTGCCCGCGAGTACCTGTTACGTGAAGGTTTGCCAGCCGATCTCGTGATCAAAACAGGGAGCCCGATGTTTGAGGTGCTCTCGTTCTATCGAGACAAAATAGACGCATCGGATGTACTGAGCCGGTTAGAGCTAACTTCTGGCGATTACTTCATTGTCAGTGCACACAGGGAAGAAAATATAGCCTCAGCCAAGCATTTCGAGCAATTGGTGAATATTTTAAATGGTCTGGCTGAAGAGTATGGCCTGCCAGTCATTGTATCGACTCACCCACGTACCCAAGCCCAGATTGATTCCAGTAATGCACAGTTAAACCCATTAGTAAGATTGCTAAAGCCATTGGGTTTCAGTGATTACGTCAAACTTCAGATTGAGGCGAAAGCGACACTGTCCGATAGTGGAACCATCAACGAAGAGTCGTCGATTCTGAATTTTCCAGCGTTGAATTTGCGCGAAGCTCATGAGCGACCTGAGGGTATGGAAGAAGCTGCTGTAATGATGGTTGGTTTGAGTCTTGAAAGAGTTCAGCAGGGGCTCGCCATTCTGGCAGATCAGCCGCGTGGTGAAGACCGTTTGCTACGTTTAGTCTCTGACTACAATGCCCCCAATGTGTCTGCTAAAGTAGTTCGAATCATCCACAGTTATACAGACTACATCAATCGCGTTGTCTGGAAGAAGTACTAGGCAACGCTTCATGCGCGTAGTACTCGTTGCTGATGCTTACCCACCTTTGCGCACTTCCGGCGCGGTACAGCTCCGCGATCTGGCCAGGCAATTTGTATTATCCGGTCATGAGATCACTGTAGTCGTAGCAAGTCCTGAGTTAGCAACCAACTGGACTATTGAGCAGCTTGATGGCGTTCAGGTGCTAAGACTGAGGACGCCAAAATTCAAAGATGTTGGCTATGTGCGCCGAACTCTTGGCGAATTTCTCATGCCTTTTGTGATGCGCAGCCTGCTCAAAAAAACACCTGTTGCCCAAGAGCGCTGGGATGGGGTGATCTGGTACTCCCCGAGTATTTTCTTTGGGCCGCTCATCAAATATTTGAAGCGGGAAAATAATTGTCATGCCTACCTGATCATCCGGGACATTTTTCCGGAATGGGCTGCGGATATGGGATTAATGGGAAGGGGGCCGGTTTTTCAGTTTTTCAAATGGGTCGCGAATTATCAGTATGAGCAGGCAGATACAATAGGAATTCAGAGCGCCGGTAATGCAGTCTATTTCGATAAGTGGCTAACTGGTCCGAACCGAAAACTCGAAGTACTGCACAACTGGATCGGTGAGGCGCCGCTTACCGAGTGCAGTATAGACCTTGCCAAAACTGGCTTTGCTGGTCGTAAAATATTTGTCTATGCGGGCAACATGGGCGTGGCTCAAAACGTCGCGGTTTTTCTGGAATTGGCTATTGCCACTGCGGCGCATGATGATATGGGTTTTGTCTTCGTTGGCCGCGGTAGTGAGTTTGAACGGCTACGTGCGATTGCAAGCGAGAAAAACCTGAGCAATGTGCGCTTTTTCCCGGAAATCAGCCCGGATGAAATTCCCGCACTTTATAAGCAATGTGATGCAGGATTAGTTGCACTGGACACGAAACACCGCACTCATAATATTCCCGGTAAGTTCTTAACGTACATGCAGGCAGGTTTGCCTGTGCTAGCAAAGATTAATCCGGGTAATGATCTGGAGCAGTTGATCAACTCAGAAGCGGTTGGTTACTGCTCAACTAGTGACGATGTAAACACTCTTCAGCAACAGATGGCCGATCTCATTGAGGATCTCAATGCCGAGATAGACTTTCGGTCTCGAGGGCAGGGGCTCGCCTCACGTTTATTCTCGTCATCTGCAGCAGTGAAACAGATTGCGACTGCTCTGGATTCACAGTCTGCTCAACATTAATACCCTCGCGTTCGAGTCCAATTGTCAGTAGCATAAACCCATGGCCTTTACTCTTTTTCAAGACTTCCTCTCCAATCTGGTCACCCGCCAGCGCTCGCTCTTTTCCGGCAGTGAATCGTCACCTATCGACGAACTCCTCGAAAAACTCATGGGCACTGTGGGTGAAGTATCCGGTATCGTTACGGCGCGCCAGGTGCTCGACCAATACGAACAATTGGATAACGAAGCCAAACTGGCTTTCTTTCAGGATCTTGAGCAAAACTTCAACGCCGATCCAGTGCATGTTGCCAAGGCATTCGGCGACTACGAGATTGAGCCAAGTAGCGGCAACCTGAGCAAGCTGTCGACTGCGGCTGAACCCAAGCGCATCAAGTTACTGCGCCGCCTCAACCAAACCCCGGGCGCGACACACGATTTAGTGGCCATGCGCACGGATTTGTTGAAGTTACTCCGTGAACATCCGGAACTAAAGGCAGTCGATGAAGATTTTCTGCGGGTATTCAAATCCTGGTTCGGGCGCAGCTTTCTCCAGCTACAAACAATCAACTGGTCTACTTCAGCTGCTATTCTCGAGCGTATTATTCGCTACGAGGCGGTTCATGAGATCAAGGACTGGGACGATTTGCGTAATCGTATCGATCCGCCGAATCGACGTTGCTTTGCTTTCTTCCATCCGGCGTTAATTGATGAGCCGCTTATCTTTGTGGAAGTGGCGCTGCTCAAGGATATTCCATCTTCGATCAATGCGATTCTGGAAGACAATGATGTCGGCGTGGATGCCGATGAAGACCAGTTCGATGATGATTTCACCACAGCTGCTTTCTACAGCATCAGCAACTGTCAGCCAGGCTTGCAAGCGGTCTCGTTTGGTAATTTCCTGATCAAGCAGGTAGTGCAGGAACTGCGCAGTGAGTTTCCGTCGATCAAGCACTTTGTCACGCTTTCGCCGATTCCCGGCTTTGTGCGCTGGCTGGAGAAGAATGATCGCAATGAGCCTAATGAAATAACTGACTTGAAGTCCTCTGTTGCCAAACTCGAGCGGACGCCAGAAGTGCTTGAGGACAATGCTGAACTCATACGCAAGTGCGTGTTCAATTACTTGATGCAGGCCAAACGCGGCGATTTTCCCCTGGACCCGGTTGAGCGCTTTCATCTGGGTAACGGTGCTTCATTGTACCGCCTGCATGCCGGGGCTGATTTAAGTGACAGGGGTATCGCCCAGTCTCTTGGTGCGATGGTGAATTACCTGTATGACCCGCGCTACATCGAGCGTAATCATGAAGACTATGCCATTGACGGTAAAATTGAATTTAGCGACAAGCTTAAATCACTGTTAATCAAGGTCTGAATCTCAGCGGACCGCCTGCCGTCTGTTGCCTGCTACCTTCCTGGAAGCGTCCTGCTTCATTTTCAAAGAAACCACCAATCGATCTTATGATGCCGCGCCCGTTTTTTAAGTGCTAGACGAGGGTAATACTGTCTGTCCGGTCAATTTGGTTGACCGGGGTTCGCAATGATAATAATATCCGGGTATTAATAAATTGGACCGGGCAATAATAGATTGTCAATCGGCGCATCAATAGATGAGATAGGGTGCTGGTAAATAGGGATGGGTACTTAAAAGAATCCCCCTTACCCAGCTGGAGTTGGCAATAATGACGAATACACAACAAATACAAGCGTTTGCCGAAGGCAAGCTACTCACCCGTGGCACTGTAGCTGAAGTTGCAGTGCTGCTGAAGACCGGCGTTGACGCTAAAATCATCGGGGAGGTTCTGCTGTTCAGGGCGGACAATGGTCAGCAACTCGACCTGGATTTGTCAGGCAGTGAGCAGGAGGTATTGGCACGCTACAACGTTGAGCAGTCCGGAAGCGAGGCAACGGAAGAAGCATCAAAGCCGAAGCGTGGCCGACCTAAACTGGGGGTTGTTGGTCGTGAGGTGACTCTGCTACCCAGGCACTGGGAATGGTTGGACCGGCAGCGGGGGGGCTCATCGGCGGCCTTGCGTCGCCTAATTGACGCGGCGCGGCAATCTACCAGTGCCGAAGAGCTTGTTCGGCATTCCCAAGATGCTACCAACCGCTTCATGACTGCGATGGCGGGTGATTTACCGGGTTTTGAGGAAGCCACGCGTGCGCTTTATGCACAGAATCAATCGGGTTTTGAGCAACACACAGCAAGCTGGCCGACGGATATTCGCAAGGCAACGCGTCACTATGCAGTCAATGCATGGGGAGCAGAGTAAAAGAAAAACTATAAGCTGAGAGCCAGGAAAAGTGGGGCAACAACTCAATTGTCAGACTCTACAGACTCTACAGGCCCTCCAATCTCTTCAGTCTCGGCAATAATCCATGCTCTCTATACAGCCCACACTCCTTGTGCTCTGAATTAGTGGTATTGGTGATCCGACTGACTGCAAGGCAGCCCTTGGCAATACTGTTACAATGCGTTTTTGAGCATTAATCAATCGCCAGAAATTGACGGAAAACTCAGCAAACCATGTCCACGTCCACACTTGACCCAGCCGCGCTGCGTGAGCTCACGCAGCGAATCATCGCCAGCGGTGTGCTTGGGCGTTCCAGACATTACCGTAATTTGCTGGAATACCTTGTCGAATGTTCGCTGGCTGACAAGACACCCAAAGAGATTGATCTGGCCATCGATGGCCTGAAGCGGGGTGATGACTATGATGTCTCAGCGGATTCCACGGTGCGTGTTTATGTGCATCAACTGCGCAAGAAGCTGGACAATTACTATCAGCAACATGCGCCAGGTGCTGAGTTTCGACTCGTAATCCCGAAAGGCCAATATCGCTTGGAACTGGAAGCATCCCAAGCGGCAGATGGTGGCAATAGCCAATTAGCGTCGGCATTGGCGCGCAGGCTTTCCGGCGGCTCTTCTAAAGACCCCTCTCATGGCTGGCGGTGGACGCTCAATTCCACATTGTTGGCTAGCGTGGCCGTGCTGCTTGTAGTCAACGCCATGCTGTTACTGTCAGATGAGTCGCCGGTGACAGCGCCACCTGCACAAGCTTCGGAACACGCCGTGTGGCAAACCATACTCAGCGACGACCGGCCAATCCTGTTGGTGATGGGAGACTACTACATCTTCGGTGAACTTAATGCCAACGGCAACATTGCCCGCATGGTAAGAGAGTTCAACGTTAATTCGCGCAGCGATCTGGAGGAGTTGCAGTTCAGTGATATCGCAACCGCCGAAAATTATCTCGACCTGGATTTGAGTTATATGCCAGAAGGCAGCGCTTTTGCCCTGGCGCGTATTGTGCCGTTACTGCAGCGCAGCGGCAAACCGGTCAATATCACCATGATGTCGGATCTAACTACTGCTGAGATACGCAGCAACCATGTGGTTTATATCGGCTACATCAGTGCGCTGGATAAGCTGACAGGGATGGCGTTTGCAGCCTCCGGGCTAACCATCGGGCGCAGCTACGATGAACTTTTGAATCTCGATACTGAGCAATATTACACTAGCGACGCTGGCTTGCCGGAAAAGGGTGAGCCATTCAGGGACTATGGTTTTTTTGCGACGTTCCCGGTCAGTTCGGAAACGCAAGTGGTGTTGGTTGCTGGTATGCGTGATGCCGGTTTGATGCACACCGCGCAAGCGCTTTCCGATACTGAGTCTTTACATGAACTCGTTGCTTCAATCGACCACGATACCGATGAGGCGGTGGCCAGTTTCGAAGCTTTGTATGAAGTGTATGGCGTGGACCGGCTCAACTTCGACGCGGAGCTGTTGTATTCGAAGCAGCTGGATGCAGAGAAAATCTGGCGCATAGCACCAGAGACCGGGTTAAACTAGTTGCAGATACACTGTCAATAGTTAACCCGGCGTTCAAATAGCACGCTGCTCTGTTCTGGGTTTGCTTATAAGCTGTCTTGCTATCGGCTTACTTGGGTCGAGCTACTGAATGCGATTCTCTTTCACCGCATCCCGCCGTGTCTTGACAGCCAGTTTTTTCGCTTTGTTTTCCCCGTACTTGTTAATGGAGAAATAAGCGTTGCGCTGTTTGCGTCGCGCGCCTCGGCCTTCTTGCCAAGTGGCGACCCAGGAGTGGTCTTTTTCGGAATAGCTCACGCCGATCTCGCCAGAGCTATTAAGTGGCGAAATTTTACGGGGGCTGTATTTGGCATAGGGCCAATGCTCACCGTATATCTTCTTACCTTCTTCATCTCTTTTCTTCTTGGCAGCCGCAATAGCTTTCAGCTTGCCGCCATATTTCTTGAAGGGAAACGATTCCTGAAAGCTCTTGCCGTCGTATTTGATTCGAACCCAGGCGCAGTTGGTGCCGCGGGATTCGATGATGCTAATGTGGTGTAAAGCGCTAAGTTTCTTCACGTGAACCTCTCTTTAGATCGTTATCGATCTTGAATTTAGTGAAATTTAGATCTTTACCGATTACCTCTTTATGATTTACTTCTTTTTATGGTTACAGAGCTTACTCGCTTTCCAATATTGCATCTGTGATGGAATTTGCAATATTAGCAACGCCGAAGCTGTTGTTATTTCGGTTCGCTGACATTTCAAACCGCTTTTGTGATTTATTTACAGAAATTACAGGGTTTGGTGCGGATTTCCGAAGCCCCTATAACAGGCGTGGTTAAATTGCACCGGCTGCATGAAACATCTTTTCCATCAGTGTTTGGTGAACTGTTGGGTTTTTTGCTGGACTTTCTTGAAACCCGCATTGGAACGTTAGGTTACGTAGGAAGATAGTTGTACTGACCGGGTGTGCGAGCGTGAAACAATCTGATCGGTGGGCCGGTTCAAGCCCATTGCGTGAGAAATTTCACTTCTGAAATTGTTCCGGGGCGCTCTTGAAACTTCCGGCAAGTCATACAGTTAATACAGCTTCTTCACTGAACGCTATCAGTCACTCACTAGCCGTCATGATGAGGTGGTCGCTGTATTTCGGTTATTCTGCCAGTTGCATGGTTGTCATGACATGGCAAGACTCCTTATAAAGTGCACAAGTCTATAAAGTACACGAGGCCATAAAGTGACCGAAGCGTGCAAAGTTTACAAAGTGTAAAAAGTGTAGAAAGTGTAGAAAGTGTAAAAAGTGAAAGTAGCAGAGAGCCACGTTACGCTGATTTTAGAAAGCGGCAGGTCAGGCTTCTGCCGTACAGTGCTATTATCGAACAGCATTATGCCATTGGCTGGACAATGCCAAACCGTAGATCAAGACAGCGAAAAGCGATTTACGAAGAGAGTTCGAAAGCCGGGGGAGGCTCAGGGGCGTGGGCGATGGACTACCCGCAGGCGTGGGCGGCCATATGCTGAATCACGCCCGGTTTGCGACTCTCGACATGGGAGATACTGTAGTCGTAAGTCTTGGCGCTCGGATCAATATCCATGGCTTCATCGATGGCGGCGGAGAGATCGGCCTGGGCTGCCTGACGGGTCAGATAGGGACCTGAGATCTTTACCTGCAAACTTGGCTCGTTTGGCGCTGTTGCAACGATGTAATAGTTCTTTGCGTTCACTGGGTTGGTTACCACATCTCACTCAGTCGAGAGGTTCTTCTCGCGGCTGTTATCTCAAAACTAAAAGTGCGCCGTCGGTTCGGGTAATGCCCTTGATATACGGCTAATATCGGCCGCGTATTAAAAACCAACAGCCCTTGTAATACAAGATCGTTCCGACGCGTTCGACCTACTTTTTGTGCGGACTCGATCAGCTTGGGTTTAGTGTCTCTTTTTACGCCTGAATCGAAGCTTAATCCCCGGAATATCAAAGGTTTGCTAACTGGTTCACAGTCTGCTGCAATGCTTGTTCACAGGCTTTCGCCGGGGTTGCTCTTTAGGTTTACGGCGCGCTGGCTGAGTTGGTTGAGTCAGTTATCTTAAAATTCTGTGCTTTACTCGCTATAGAATGCTAATTGTGACTACCGCAGGAGTCTGTCTGCGGCCAAGAGATGTACAATTTTGTCGATCATCGCTTTTATTATTCCAACCTTGAATGAAGCCAGCACTATTGCGGCTGTATTGCAGCCTCTGCAGTCGGCCCGAATGGCGGGTCATGTTGTGGTCGTGGCGGATGGTGGTAGTGACGATGACACAGTTGCTTTAGCCGAACCCTACGCTGATCAAGTGATTAATTGCGCGGCAGGCAGAGCACTGCAGATGAACAAGGGGGCGCAGGCCGAGGCAGCAGGCAGCGTCGATGTGCTGCTGTTTCTGCATGCCGATACGCAATTACCAGAGCAGGGCGTGGAGCTGGTTTGTCAGGCGTTCTCTGACCCCACTGTGCGTTGGGGGTGGTTCGATGCCTGTCTTGGTAGCAGTGATTGGCGGCTGGGAGTGATCGCTCGCGCCATGAGCCTGCGTGCCAGACTCACACGAGTGTGTACCGGGGATCAGGCATTGTTCGTAACGCGTCAACAGTTCGAAGCGGTGGGTGGTTTCCCCGAGCTGCCGCTGATGGAAGACGTGGCAATCAGCAAAGCCCTGCGCCGCAGCGCTCGGTCGGTAGTCATCAGGCAGCCGGTGATCACGTCCGGTCGCCGCTGGGAGAGTCATGGTGTAATGCGCACTGTCTGGCTGATGTGGAAACTGCGCTTGCTGTATTTTATGGGTGCGTCGCCGGACCACCTGGCACGGATCTACTATCCGAGTTATCCGGCGCAGGCACATGCGTCCAGGCATGGCCCGAGTGAGACACAGGATTGAGGAATGAGGGATGAGCATTGGCAGTGACTGAGTATCTCTATCCAGATGCCCGTATCGCGGTCTTTGCCCGCGCACCCAGATTGGGGGCGGTGAAAACCCGGCTCGAGCCTGCGCTGGGTGCAACAGGGTGCTTGCAGTTGTATCAGGCTTTACTGGTGAAGACAGTCAGTACGGTGCAACAAGCTGGGCTGGCACCCATGCAATTATGGGTAACGGACACGGTTGACCATGAGGCATTCTCCGCCTTGAATGGCGAGCACATATTTTTGCAACAGGGTAAGGACCTCGGTGCGCGCATGCTGCATACCGCTCAATCAGTCTTGTCAGAGCGCGGTGTCGGGCGAGTTATTATTATCGGCACCGATTGCCCTGGCATGGACCAAGCGTATCTGCAAAGCGCCCTTACTGCGTTACAGGGGCAGTTTGACAATGCGGCGCAGGTGGTGATTGGTCCGGCCGAAGATGGCGGCTATGTCTTGCTGGGCATGACCCGGCCAGTGCCGGAGATCCTGCTGGACATGGAGTGGGGTAATGAGCAGGTGCTGTCACGCACGCGATCCCGACTGTGCGAACACGAGATACCCTATCGGTTGCTGGAGTCAAGATGGGATGTTGACGTAGCAGAGGATCTGGAGCGCCTGCAGTCTGCCTATCCGAGCCTGACGGCTGGGTTGTACTGGTGAGTACCAGGAGAGAGTGCCAGGAGAGAGTGCCAGGAGAGAATGCCTGGTGAGAGGTCCTGGAGTGAGGTCCTGGAGAGAGTGTCTAATGAGAGATTGGCGAAAACTGGTTCAGCGGCGTTGCACGACTCACCACTTGGGGTGAAATCAGTCGTGGTTTGCGTGTTATTCGCTATCCAGTGTGGCAAGCATAGTTTCCAGTCCGAGCAACCGATCAGCCAGCCGGTTCACATCAACTTTATACTCGGTATCGAGAAGGCGTTGGTGCATTTGCACGACCCGAGTCGCATCTATTTCCGGTAATTGCTCGACGGCCTCGCACAATTGCCCCAGCAAGGCATTATCCTGAGGGCTTAAGTCAGTCTTGAGGCTGGCCGGATCGGCCGTGCTCTCACGCCGGCGCGAACTGAATTGCGTGACGACTCCCGGAGAAGTGGGGGGTGTGGATTGCTTGCTGATTTCGGTTTTATTCACTGCTCGGCACTTCTATTGGTAATGATTCAATTCTGCGCAAAAATTTCGGTTCCCGCGCCGGTGCCGAGTGTTGCCAGCAGCAGCGGGTCTCAATTATAACGACTGGTGTAAAAATATCTTTAAAGCCGTACGGTGAAATCCCTGCGCGGAGGGAGCTAGCTGCTGACCCACCTACCATCCATTCTATGCCCGCTAACACATTGATTACACTGCAAATAGGCCAAAAATGAATTGTGTCGGGCACGGCAACCAAGAAGCGCCATTTTGCCGCCAAGCTCTGTTTACAGCTTTTCAAAAACCTAACATTAAATATATGATTCACGGGTGTTGCGTACTAGACGGTTAGTGGATACTGGGGGTTGTAGGAAATGTTCAGAATCTGAAATAAAGTGAAACTTTTTGCCAGCCATGCACTGCATATGACTGCAGGCACTTCTTCACAGCGAGTTGCCGGGGGCAGAAAAGTGCGATAAGCCCGTAAGAACGGCCAGTAGAGAGCAAGGGGAATTCAGGAGAAAGGCTGGGGAAAATAAAGCGAAAGTCAGGAGGAATCACTTGTTGCAGGCAGGGGATTGGGACTTGAATTGGACCTTGTCCGGTTCAGGCTTTGCTATCCTCAGCGCGAATGACGGCGTTGCCGTAGATTTCAATGAAAGTCTGTGGGAAGCGGGTGGGTTTACCGGTCTCTACATTGATACAGATAAGATTCCAGTGACCACGCATGAGGGTAATGCCGCTCTTTGCATGGCAAATCTGAAAGCGTCGCTGCAGCCGCAGCTTGCCATCACACTCAGTGAGCCAGGTAGCTATGACCAGCGGATCGTCAACCAGGCCCGGAGCGAAGTAATCATAGTGCGCCTGTCGAATGGCCACGCCACGGTTCAGTTGCTGATAATCCTGAACCGTCAGACCAAGGGCTTCGGAATGGCGCCAGGCGCATTGTTCACACCAGACGATATAACAGGCATTGTTGACGTGACTCATGCCATCGATATCTTCCGGGGTAACTTGGAGACGAATTGTGAAGGGAGAGGGCAAATCCCACAGGAATTCTGACAAACTTAATGCTGCTTCTGGTCTACAATGGAGGCTGAATTCTAGCATGACATTAGTCGGGTGGCTGACGTTGCCTTTCCATATCCGGGCTGCCGGGACATGCCAAGGTTACCCGGCGAAAGATTACTGATAGACAGCACATGATTCTGGACGGAAGATCTAAAGAGCGATACATCTTCAGCGCAGTTTCACGAAACACGACTGTGAGCGAATAGTAAGAACAGAGTGAATAGAAAGAACAGTAAAAATAGCAAGTTTGGCAAATCCAGAAGAAAAAGCTAAAAAGGGTCGATAACGCTTCTATGTTGAGAATCATTCCCACAAGCGAAAACGAATTCGCTGGCCACTGGCGTCAGCTTTTGGCTCGGGATCGGTATCGCAACCCATTGCTCTCGGGATTGCCGGCTTCAGTCAGAGCCAAGCAAAGTCCTGATGCTGCATCGCCGCGGCTTGCGACCAGGGACTCTGGCCATTCTGCCAATACGCGCGATGCGGATACTGCCGATGCAGCACCTCACTACGACGAGCATTCGTTTATTATAGCTAACAATGATCAGCCCTTACTGGGTTGCGCGATTACATCGCATACTAATGGACAGGGGCAGCGCTGTCTGGGCTATCGTGGCAATGCCGCGTCCATCGTGGTTAACCGCGATTCTTTGGAGAAGGCCACCAACAATTTTAGTGACTCTACAGTTGCGATTACCCAAAAACACATGCGTCGCTTGCTGCGCAACCTGATGCCTGCCCAACTCGAGTTCATGGATCCAGTGCATTTTGGTTTGCTGTCACCGGTAACGCATACTCTTTTGGAGCACGGTGGTTTGCCTCAGGTGTCTACCTCTCATGTTATCAATTTGCAGCTCGATCTGGAGCAGCTCTACGCCGCCATTGCGCCTGACTATCAAGCGTTAATCGGTTGGCGATCGGCTAGCGCAGCCAATGAAAGTCGCAGCGGAAATGCGCTGCGCTGTCTCCAAGCGCCAACTGACAAAGACGAATTGTTGGCCATTATGCATGCCTGGGACAATGAGTTAGCGCAAATACCAGGCAAGCACAGTATTGCCTCATCCATCTTGGCGGCGCAGGACAAGCCCCAGCTGCTCTGGCAACTGCTGTCCGAACTGTTGGTTGGCGAACAGGGCTTCGTGGTTACCCGCAGCGGAGTGCAGTTTGGTCATAGCCTTGAGCACATGGACCAACCGGCAGCGCTGTTTGTGCATAATGGTCAGCGCTGTTACTTCGTGATGGCCAATGCTGTCAGCCACAGCGAATCGCAGGCATCCATACTGCAGTTGCTTTGGCGAGCAATGGGTTTTGCCCGAGATATTGGTTGTAAGGAGTTTGCTCTGGAAGGCGCGGGTCTCGGTCAGTCGAATGCGCAGGGCCGAGTGAATACACCGGGTCAATCGATTGCCCGTCCTTTGCAAGTTGAGCAGTTTGGTGGTGTGCCGCAGGCCTGCATGCGGGTCAGCTGGTCATAACATGGGTACCGAAGGGTTTTGGCATTAAAAAACCATGGCCCTCGCAGCTAGTTCCAACGTCTTTCCGAGCCCAATCCTGTACTTGAGTTACGCCATTCCTTACCGCCATCAGTTGCGGTGAATTTCACACATTCTGCTTGGCGGCTGTGATACATTTACTGTTATTGAGACTCGTTCTTACTCTAGCTGCCCACTACTTGCTCGTATAGTGATTAAAGAGACTGGTAAGACTCCGTAGAGCATCTGAAACTGAACGAGCAATTTTAGAAAAGACACGCTTCGGGCCCATGACTGAAAACCCCAAAATCCTGCTGATTGACGACAACATCGAAACGCGTCGCGATCTCACTACTATATTGAATTTTTTGGGTGAACAAGCGACGGTTGGTAGCTCTGCTGACTGGGCAGAACAGGTCGCAACAGAGAGTGATCCTCAGGATTTCTGTGCCGCCATGATAGGGCGTTGCGATCTTGTTTCATTGACACAGCTTTTGAGTCAGCTTTACGAGTGGGAGCCAGGCTTGCCCTTTATCTTGCTCACTGACCAGCCTGTGCCAGGCAATCTGCCTTCAGAATTACACTCACGTATTACAGCGGCGCTGGAAGGTAATTTCAGTTATCAGCCGTTGCTGGATGCGTTGCACAAAGCCAAGTTATTTCATGATAACTATCACCGGCTTCGGGAAGTGGCCGGTATCCGCGACTACAACCTGTTTCACTCTTTAGTAGGCAATAGTAAATGCGTGCAGAAGGTGCGCAACATGATGGCCCACGTGGCCAACAAAGAAGTCAGCGTGTTGATCACCGGCGAGTCGGGTACTGGTAAAGAAGTCGTGGCGCGCAATCTGCATCTCAATTCAGCGCGCGCTGAAAAGCCGTTCGTGCCCATTAACTGCGGCGCAATCCCGAGAGAATTGCTTGAAAGTGAATTGTTCGGGCATGAAAAAGGCGCTTTCACCGGCGCTGTGGCAGCGCGCGCCGGCCGCTTCGAGTTAGCTGATGGCGGCACGCTGTTTCTCGACGAGATAGGCGATATGCCATTGAGCATGCAGGTCAAGTTATTGCGTGTTTTGCAGGAGCGCAGTTTTGAGCGTGTGGGTGGCGTACAAACCATTCAAACCAATGTGCGCATTCTGGCGGCAACCCATAAAGATCTTGAGCAAATGATCACGGCCGGGCAGTTTCGTGAAGATTTATATTATCGTATTAATGTTTTTCCAATTGAGATGCCGCCGCTGCGGGATCGTACGGGCGACGTCCCCTTATTGATCCATGAGCTTATTTCGATCATGGAAAAAGAGGAGCGTGGTTCGGTGCGTTTCAATTCCGCCGCGATCCGCTGTCTGACTGAATACGATTGGCCAGGTAATGTGCGTGAGTTGGCCAATCTGGTCGAGCGCATGGCGATACTGCATCCGCATGGCATTGTCGGCGTTAACGACTTGCCCGAAAAATTCCGCGGCGATGAACTTATTGAGGGCGAGCGGCTGGACGATGCTATCGTGCCGCCATTGAAGCAAGGTGTCGGCGAAGAATGTCCCGACTCACTATTGCCGCTCAATGGACTGGACCTCAAAGAGTATTTATCGAACCTGGAAAAGGATCTGATTTCACAGGCGCTTGAAGACAGTGCCGGTGTGGTTGCGCGCGCAGCCAATCGACTCCATGTTCGACGTACTACGTTGGTTGAGAAAATGCGCAAATACAATCTGGTGCGGGCACAGGAGGGTGATGATGTTGTTGATCAGGATGAGATTGAGGTGAATGATGCGCGAGTTGCTGGCGAATCAGTGACTAACGAAAAAGACGAATCAGCACTCGCTCAGGAATTGTTGAAAACAGGCAAGGCTGTGTCCAGTTAGCCTGATCTGCCAAATAACATGGATCAAGGCAAGGGCGTGACCTGTTCACCGGCGACCAACGCATTCTCCAGCGCCAATTCGATACGCAAGCCTGATGAGCTAATCTGTTCAATTTTCGCTAACAAGTAATCCCAGTCACTGGCCAACCAGATCGTCGTGCTGCGGCCGCTATTATCGTCACGTATTCTTTCCAGTTTGACGCTGTCAAATTTTCCCATCGGCGTTGCCAGCACTTCGTGCCCCAGAACTCGGAAGCGTTGTGTTTCCAATACACCACCATCGACTAATTCGAATGACAGTTCACTACTCGATTTCAGAGGTTGCTCAGAAATAGCTAGTGCCAAAGCCTGCTGGTAGCTTAGTTGATCGAGTGCGTCGTCATTCAGCGCAATAGTCCAGCTTTGCTCATTTTCAGTGCTAAGCGCAATGTTGGCGTCCCAGTTGAAACTGATGGCATGGGATTCCCGTTTCACACCGCTGAGCTGGTAACTGTAGTGCTGCGGCTTGATTTGACCGGCGTCGACAGAAAACTCACTGACCTGTTCCAGATCGCCAATCGATACCCCAGCCATTTTGGCTTCCAAAGAGATGTTCAACCGGTATCTGTCATCGTCAAGTTTAATGAGATGACGTTCGGCGTTGCCACTAATGCCATTGGTGCTGGCCTGGTAATAAGCCGAAAATTCTGACATATCTCCGGCGTAGGCCGAGATGACGAGTAACAGATTGGAACACAATAGAGCGAGTCTGAATTTCATGAGGCTGGAACTCCAGTCGCAGGTAACGGGTTGTTGTCGAGCCACGCCTGGCCATCACGCATTGCGAGTCGGCCGCCGGCAAACCATTTGACTACCTTCGGGTAGAGCAGATGTTCTTTCTGTAATACACGCCGTTGCAATGAGTCAGCTGTGTCGTCTGCGCGCACCTTGATGCGTTCCTGGGCGATAACCGGGCCGCCATCAAGGTCTTCGGTGACGAAATGCACCGATGCACCATGTTCCTTCTCACCCGCTTCCAGTGCACGCTCATGGGTGCGTGTGCCCTGAAATTTCGGCAGCAATGACGGGTGGATATTCAGAATACGACCGCTAAAGTGACTGACGAAATCGGCTCCGAGAATACGCATAAAGCCGGCCAGCACGAGCAGGTTTGGATTGATTGCGTCGATTGCTTCCTGAAGGGCCAGATCGAACTCTTTACGATCAGCGAAATCACGATGATCAATGACCAGAGTGGGGATCCCGGCGCGAGTTGCGCGTTGCAAGCCGTAGGCGTCAGCGTTATTGGAAATCACTGAAGCAATGGTGTATTCAGCAGTTTTGCTTTGATCAATCAGCGCTTGCAGATTCGAGCCGCTTCCGGAAATGAGTATGACTACATTGCATTGCGCCATCAGCGACTCCTAGCGGAACACTACCTGTGCAGAGTCGGCATCGCGCTCGACAATATCACCCAGGTAGAACGCGTTCTCGGCATCACGATTCAAAGTCTTCAGGGCGACATCGCAGTCTTTCTTCGGCACACAGAGCACCATGCCGACGCCGCAGTTAAACGTTCGCAGCATCTCGGTGTCGCTGACATTGCCTTGTGCCTGCAACCAGCGAAAGATTGCCGGGCGTTCCCAGCTATCGGAAATAATGGCGGCACAGGCTTTTTCGGGAAGTACGCGTGGCAGGTTTTCTATCAAGCCACCACCAGTGATGTGGGCAATACCATTAATGTCGACTGTTGCTGCCAGTTCGCGCACCATATTGACGTAAATAATCGTGGGCTCGAGCAATACTTCGCCCAATGGCCGGCCATGGAAATCGTCGTCCAGTTTGGCGTCGGAGACTTCCAGAATCTTGCGGATCAGGGAATAACCATTGGAATGGGGGCCAGAGGAGCGCAAGCCAATTAAACAGTCGCCGATTTCCACATCATTGACGTCGATGATCTTCTGTTTTTCGACGACACCGACAGCAAAGCCGGCCAGATCGTAGTCATCGCCGCTGTACATGCCGGGCATTTCGGCAGTCTCGCCGCCAATCAGGGCGCAGCCTGCTTGCTCGCAACCGGCGCCTATGCCGGTTACTACGGCAGCAGCATTTTCTACTTGCAGGCCGCCAGTGGCATAGTAATCGAGGAAGAAAAGCGGTTCAGCGCCACAGACGATCAGGTCATTTACACACATGGCAACCAGATCGATACCGATGGTGTCGTGTTTTTGCATGGCCATGGCCAGCTTCAATTTCGTGCCCACGCCATCTGTGGCAGAAACCAGGACAGGCTGCTGGTATTTGGCCGGGATTTCGCACAAGGCGCCGAATCCGCCAAGATTGGAGAGTACTTCGGGTCGGTGGGTGCGTGCGCTGACTGACTTGATGCGTTCAACAAGGCTGTTGCCGGCATCGATATCTACTCCGGCGTCGCGGTAGCTAAGGCTATTGGGTTTGTTGTCTGGCTTTTGCTCGCTAGTCATGCACTCTCTTCCTGATGTCGTCGTCGCCTTGCTGGCACCGGGGCGCAGTTTATCAAGAAGCAAAGGATACGTCAGTGCTCCATTCATCGAGCTGAGCCTTTGGGTAGTAGTTTGTGCTGTATTTGTCTGCATGTTCTGGTCAATTAATGCCTTGCTGAGAGTCATTGAAGCCTGTCGAGGCTGAATCCGAGCTGAAAGCGCGCGCAGACCACCTGACAGGTGGAGAATTTACTGGCGACTGACAACTTTAGCCTGACGGTTAGGCGAAAGCCGGGCATTTACAGTATTATCGCGCCCATGAAGTACACATTTGGACAAAGGGCCGTGCGCCTGTCGATTCTATTGCTTGCGTTGGGTTGGATCGCAGGCATCTCGGCCTTGCCGGTGACTGGCTTGTATACCGAGCGAGTCGCAGTCGCGAACGAAAGCGATAGCGAGCGGAATCGCGCATTTCAGGAGGCTCTAGAGGCTGTCATTCTCAAGGTTACGGGCACGCAGAACTGGAGTAGCAACCCGGCGGTCAACGATGCCATTCGCAATGCACAGCGCTACGTGGAGGCGATTAGTTATTCCAGTGAGACCGTAGCAATTGAGCCAGGAGAGCTTGAAGTCGCGGCGACAGAAGAAGCTGAGGACTCCGCCGCCCAGGAAGAGGTGAGCACGAGTGATGCGGATAGCACGCCACCGGCAGCTCCTGTAGCACCACAACCAACAACCCGGGAACAGCGCTTTATTTCGGTTGAGTTTGCTCCGTCATTGATCAACCAACTTTTAACCAGTGCCGGCATTCCTGTATGGGACAGCAATCGGCCCAGCGTGTTGGTCTGGATGGTGATGCAGAATTCAGCCGGTGAGCGCGAGATGCTTACCGGTGAGAGCAACCCGGAGATCATCGCGCTAATGCGAGAATTCGCACAGCGGCGCGGCCTGCCAATTATCTTCCCGGTTCTGGATTTCGCCGATCGCCGCAATCTCAATGAAAATCAGGTATGGAATCTCGAACAAGACGCGATTCGTGCGGCGAGTGAGCGCTATGGCGCTGACAGTATACTATCAGCCAGGTTGCACTTTACTGCCGGCGGCGAGTTAGTGGGCTTGTGGCAGTTTATTTTTCAGGATCAAGTGCAAGTCTTCGATGGCTTCGATACCGACTTGCAGAATTATCTGCATGGCCCGCTGGACAGAATCACCACCGAACTGGCGAGTTATTTTGCAATCTCACCGGAAACAATGACGGCCCAGCAGGCCAGTCTGCGCATTGATGGGGTTGGCGATCTACGTGCTTATTCTGCGCTGGTCAATTATGTACAAGGCTTGGGCCTGGTCGAGTCAGTGACCACAGTTGCCCTGGATGGGTCGCGTCTGGATCTGCGCCTGAATCTGCGCGGTAACCCTCAGCAACTAAGCGAATTGATCGCGCTGGACAGAGATCTGCTGCCTGTAAACAGCTCCACAGATGAGACCGGAGATTTTCTCCACTACCGCTGGACCCGCTAGCCCATGAACTCCACCAGTCCGACGCAGCTCATTCTCGGCATCAAGCTGAACGACGAAGCACGCTTTGACAATTTTTTTGTGGCCGACGCAAACCGGCAGTTGCTTGATCTGCTAGCTTCTGAAGTTGCCGCAGACCAAATACTCTACATTCGCGCCATGCAGGGTGCTGGCCTCACGCATCTGTTGCAAGCGGTGTGTCATGCCAGATCAGCAATCGGTGAGTCGGCCATCTATTTGCCCCTCAAGGATCGTCTGGAGTTCTCGCCAGATATATTGGAAGGCATCGAAGCGTTAAATCTTGTTTGCATCGATAATGTAGAAGTTATAGCTGGCGATAGTCAGTGGGAATTGGCGCTGTTCAATGCGTTTAATCGAGCGGCGCTGAGCGGGACCCAACTCGTCTTTGGTGCCAACTGTGCATTATCTGACATTGGCTTGAAACTGGCTGATCTGCATTCGCGATTGCAGTTGGCCCCCGTTTATCAGCTTCAAAGCTTAGCAGACGACGATAAGAAAGCGGCGCTGCAAATGCGGGCGGCGAGTCGTGGCATGAATCTCAACAGCAAGGTAGCAGAATATATTTTGGCCAGAAAAGAGCGCAGTATGAGCTCGTTGATGGCCGTGCTGGAAGCGCTGGATACCAGCACATTGAGTCAACGCCGAGCGTTGACTGTGCCGCTGGTGAAAGACACTATGGGATGGTGAGTAGGGCAAGAGTGGGCTAGAAAACGCGTTGTCTTCTCCTGCTTCGCTCTCGTGTCTTACTTATTGTCTACCTGCCGACTACTGCGCAAGCGATCAGATACCGACCTGATAGTGGTTGCGAAACAGGCGGATATAGATGACCAGTACGACAAACAAACTCACAGTAAAAAATACTTCCAGCAAGCCGAGCCATCTGCGCTCCGGATCAAACGCGATCAATACTGCATTGCAAAAATAGAGCAGGACGACAAACGACATCCAGGCATAGGTTCGTAGCCGTTTCTGGTGCAGCCCGCGAGCAAAAATCAGCAGGGGAATGGCCTGAATTAGCCAGATAACAGGTGTTGCTGCGCTGATGCCTTCCAGTGCCACGATCGCACCCAGTAAAAAACAAGCCAGCAAACCGTAGTAGCTTGCCAGGACCAGTCGCTGCAGTCGCGGCAGCCAGACTAAGGCGTTAGTAGTTGATTCGGTCATAGGATTAAATTGCCAGTTTGCTGCTGAGCATGGCCAGGCGCTTGCCCATGGCAATACACAATTGAGATTCCGCTTCGCTTATAGGATTGTTGCTGTCCGGCCCTGCCACATGGCTGGCACCGTACGGTGTGCCGCCGGTAGTGGTGGTGTTGAGTGCCGACTCGGAATAGGGGATGCCGCAATAAATCATGCCATGGTGCAGCATGGGGATCGCCATAGTGAGTAGCGTACTTTCCTGCCCGCCATGCAGTGAGTTGCTCGACGTAAACGTTGCCACAGGCTTGTCGATTAATGCACCGGATACCCAAAGGCTGCCGGTACTATCGATGTAGTGTTTCAACGCCGCGCTCATATTGCCGAAGCGGGTCGGGCTACCGAGAGCAAGGCCGGCGCAATCACGCAGATCATCGCTACTACAATAGACAGCGCCTTCGGCGGGCACTGCGGGTTCGGTTGCTTCGGTAGTGGGTGAAACGGCTGGAACTGTGCGCAGTCGCGCTTCGAAGTCGCCGGACATCTCGATACCGCGGCCGATCAATTGCGCCATTTTTGCCGTGGCGCCGTAGCGGCTGTAATAAAGAACTAGCAGGTACGGACTACTCATCAGGCCTCTCGAATCAACGCGAATACATTTTCGGGCGGACGGCCAAGGACGGCGCGATCACCTTTAACAATAATAGGGCGCTGGATCAGACGCGGGTGTTTGCAGACCAGATCCAACACAATTTCATCACTCAGGGTTTGATCGCCGAGCCCCAGTTCTTCAAACTCGGGTTCTGATTTGCGAATGATGTCGCGAAGACCCAAGCCCAGTTTTTCCAGCAACGCTTTTAACTCTTCAGCGTTAGGTGGGTTTTCCAGGTAATAGACAATGTCTAACTCGACTTCGTTTTCTTCAAGCAGGGCCAGAGTAGCGCGGGATTTTGAGCAACGCGGGTTATGGTATAGGGTTATAGCTGACATGATTGACTCCGCATCAATTTTTAACGACATCGACAAACTTGATATCACCCAGCTCGCGTTCGATGGTGGTGTCGAGCTTGTCCTGAAATTCCTTGATTAAATGCAGCTCGCGGGACTCACCGCTGGTGCTGATCAAATCCGAGTCTGCCTCGCGCAGCGCTTTCCAGATTTCATAAAGCGTGCAATCGGCGATGGAATGGGCTGGCAGAAACCTTGCCGGGTCATCGCTGGTTGCCGTAATCAGGCCAATGTTGAGCAAACTGATAATGGCGGACTCGATCGCCATGGGGTTGCTGTCCAGCGACTCGATCAGTTGTTCTTCGGTCAAGGCTCTTTCACCGGCATTGAAGCGTTCAATAATAGTGGCGGCGACAGCGAGACTGAGGCGTTCGCTTTGCGACGCGCTGAGTTGTAATTTTTCACGACCGGTACGGGTTTTAGCGGGGTTCTGATGATAGAAAGCAATGCTACTGCCGATAAGAGCCACCAACCAGCCGAAGTAAATAAAGAACATGATTATAATGGCTGATGCAAAGGCCAGGTACAGGGATTCTCGTGCCGACGTTACAAAAAATTCCTGAAACAGGGTGCCCATCAGTTTCCAAATAATTGTTGTGACGAGGCCACCGATGAAAGCGGAGCCGAATTGCACTCTGGTGTTGGGTAAAAATCCGTAGGCGAAAGCAAACGCCAAAGACATGAGCAGGATCGGCGCGAGACCGGCAGTGAACTGGATGATGACAGTGCCGTAAGCCAGATCATCCAAAAATGCGGTAAAGAAGTTGGTGTTGACATAGCTGGTGATGCTGACCGAGATAAACAGCAGCAATGGACTGACAATCACGGCGAATAAATATTCGCTGATACGGCTCGACCAGGAGCGCCCTTGTTTGACAGTCCAGATGTAATTAAACGCGGCCTCGATCTTGCGCATCATGTCGATGACGATATAAAGCAACATGCCAATACTGGTAATCCCGATCAGTTCGACTTGCAGGTTGTCTACGTAACCGAGAATCTGGCTGGTGACTTCTGTGCTGCGCTCTCCCAATGGCTCGAGCAGAGCGAGTAATGTTGGCTCCATGGCATTGTGTGCGCCGAGGCCTTTTAATACCGAGAAAATCAGTGCGAACAGTGGGAAAAAGCCAATCACGGTCGTGAACACCAGACTCATGGCACGCAGAGATAATTGTTCCTGAGTCAAATCGCGGCCAATGGCCACAGTTATCTGACAGCTACGCACCAATGTGCGCCGCCACCACGGCAGTTGTGATATCTGCTGATGCCAGAGGAAGTTATTGATTGTGCGCCGCGACTGCACATAAAAGTGCCGTAGCTGCGTGAGTTGCATTGCCATGCGTGCCTTGTTGATTGGCGAGCCGTTTCGATAGCTGGCCCAGAACCGCTATTATACGAGATATACAGGGGCTTCCCATTACGCCGCAAGAAAAACTTGCCGGAGATGTGATATGAGTAAGCTGCAGGCCCTGCGCGGCAGGGTAACAGGACGGGTTCAAGGAGTCTTCTTTCGTGCGGCGACGCAATCTCAGGCGCGACAGCTGGGTCTGGGCGGTTGGGTGCGTAATAGCGCCGATGGTGCGGTCGAATTTGCGCTTATCGGTGATAGCCAAGCGCTCGCCAGTATGCGTGACTGGTTGGCCACTGGACCGCCCCAAGCACGGGTCGATCAGCTGTTGATCGACCCGTGCTCAGTTGCGGACGCCGGCGATCCGGCACAATTTGAGATTTTGCGTTAATTGGCGTGTTGTTCAGCTCAATTGCTTGAAGAAGTCGATGACCTGATCTGGAGCCAGTGTCTGTTTTTCGCCACTGCGTCGAGCCGTGTATTCCACGATGCCATCCGCCAGCGAGCGGGGTGAAATAACCAGTCGATGGGGAATGCCTAACAATTCTGATTCGGCAAACTTCACTCCGGGGCTGGTCTTCTTGTCACGGTCATCGAGTAATACTTCGAAACCCAGCTCTGGCAATTCCTTATATAACGCCTCGCCAAATTCACTGACTTGTTCGGACTTTTGCGCATCAATCAACACGATGACGACATGAAAAGGTGCGATATTATCGGGCCAGATAATGCCTCGTTCGTCATGATTCTGCTCGATACAAGCTGCCACGACACGAGTAACGCCGATACCGTAGCACCCCATGCTCATCACCACTGATTTGCCGTTGACATCCAGCACTGTCGCTTTTAATGCTTCACTGTATTTCTTGCCCAGCTGGAAAATATGCCCGACTTCAATGCCGCGCTTCATGGCTAACGTGCCTTTGCCGTCTGGACTGATGTCGCCTTCGTTGACTTTGCGGATATCCGCTTTACTGGTGAATTGGCAGTCGCGGTCCCAGTTGGCATTTTGCAAGTGTTTGCCATCGCTGTTGGCGCCGCACACAAAATTCACCAGATCGATAACGCTGTGGTCAGCGATCGCTTTAATTGGCAGATCGCGCGGGCCAATACAGCCAGGCTTGCAACCGATGGCTTTCTCGATGGCTTCGTCACTGGCGAAGGTAACAGGGGAGGCGACACCGGGTAGCTTGGCGGCTTTGGTTTCATTCAATTCCTGGTCACCGCGCAGCAGCAATGCGACCAACTCATCACTCTGCTGGCCGTCTTCGTCGGCGGCGTGGACTATAAGTGTCTTAACCAGCTTGCTGGCCGGAATAGTTAATAGTTCACAAACCGCTTCAATCGAATGCGCCGAGCCAGTGTCTATTTCTGCAGCGGGCAATTGTTCAGTCTCTTGAGCGATCTTGGGCAACGTGCCAGTTGCCAATTCGCGATTGGCAGCGTAATCGCTGTCACTACTGAAGACGATTTCATCTTCACCCGACGCGGCCAGGACGTGAAACTCATGGGACGTGCTGCCACCGATATTACCCGAATCGGCAATGACGGCACGAAAATCCAGACCCAAACGAGTGAAGATAGCCGAATAGGTGGCGTACATCGTCTGATAGGTCTGTTGCAATGATTCATCGTCAGCATGAAAGGAATAGGCATCCTTCATGACGAATTCCCGGGCACGCATAACGCCAAATCTTGGGCGGCGCTCATCGCGGAACTTGGTCTGAATCTGGTACAAGTTGGCAGGTAGCTGGCGATAGCTGGCGTACTCACCACGCACGATGTCTGTGATGACTTCTTCGTGAGTTGGGCCTAAACAGAAGTCCCGCTCATGACGGTCCTTGATGCGCAGTAGCTCGGGCCCCATCACGTCCCAGCGGCCGGATTCTTGCCACAACTCGGCAGGTTGTACGACTGGCATGGAGACTTCCATGGCGCCAGCCTTGTCCATTTCCTCGCGAATAATCTGCGACACCTTGTGCAGTACGCGCAGGCCTAGCGGCATCCAGGTATAGAGGCCAGTGGCCAGCTTGCGGATCATGCCGGCTCGAATCATTAGCTGGTGACTGGCGATTTCGGCGTCGGCGGGGGTTTCTTTGACTGTGGCTAAAAGGTATTGGCTACTTCGCATGTGTTTATTTCCATACAAAAAAGGCAGCCCGAGGCTGCCTTTTCAGGATCATAACGATCCGATTTACTCAGTAAGGCCGTGCTGAAACGCCGACCACTGGAATTTAGAGTGCAAATTCCTTGAGTTTCTTCAGTGGCAACACTTTCACACGTGTTGTAGCTGGCTTACGTGGAATGTCCATGGTTTCACCCGGACGGAATGGGTTAGGAACACCCTTTCGCGCTGGACGAGCTGGACGTACTACAGATTTGATTTTCAGCAGGCCTGGCAGAGTAAACTCGCCAACGGCACGCTTCTTGATGTGTCGCTCAATCAATACGGCCAGTTCGTCAAGAACCGCTGCAACTTCTTTCTTGCTCACATCAGTGTTAGCAGAAATCTCGTTCAGGATTTCTGTCTTGGTAAATTTCTTTTGAATAGCCGGAGCTTTACGCTTTGCCGCCGCAGTTGTTTTCTTGGCAGCAGTTTTGCCAGATTTTTTCTTAACAGCCATGCCCATCTCTTCTCGGTTGTGTTGGTTACAGTTGTATTCGATCGACTTCGAAATTCGAAGTGGAACTGAATACAGGTTTTGAGTGTTTTTAGTACCCGTGAGTTGATCTGATGATTCGTCCTTGCCGAATCTCGCTATGTGAATCGTTCCCCAGTGCGCGTTTCAATTCGATAGTTCTGATTCGTGAAGAAGCAGGGCGCTTCCCCATCAACTCTCAGGGGGTGTATTTATAAAGCATTCACTAAGGGGTAGCAAGTACTAATGGTAACTTTGCTGCAATTGTTTTGAGTTCAGAAAAAGTCGAGAAAAATAGTATCAATTTGCATTCGGCATAGTGTGAAGCAGGTTACAAATCGCTCGTTTTTTGACTAGTCTGAGCGAACAATTTTTGTTAGTGAGGCAGCATCAAAAAACGCTCAGTTTTGTTGCAGCGCGACCTGAGCAAAACCACATGTTCGAAGAGCGTCCGATCGAGCAAGTCAAGTGCCCTGATACAAACCTGACAGACTGTACTGGTGATTGCTCTGGCTGGAGAATCGTCTCGGCCTGGACTGGAGGGCAAAACAAGGTGCGAGTCAAATTGCAATTAATGTATAATCGCCCGTTTTTACGGGGCGGCCGGATTTACCCGGGGCCGCAAAAGTGCAGGAATTGCAGGAATGCCCATCTACGAATATCAATGTAGCGAATGCGAACACAGGCTGGAAGCGCTACAGAAAATCAGTGATCCGCTACTGACGGACTGCCCAGAGTGTGGCAATTCAACTCTGAAAAAGCTGGTATCGGCGGCCAGTTTCCGCCTCAAAGGCGGCGGTTGGTACGAGACCGATTTCAAAAAAGATGGCAAAAAGCATCTGGCGGAGTCTGACTCAGCGGTCAGCACGCCCAAGAAGTCAGATAGTAAGACAGACAAGAAAGCCGACACCGCATCTGGCTCCAGCAAATCCTCAGATTCGAACAATTCATCAAGCGGCAAAGCCAAATCGCAACCCGCTAGTTGATTAGATTATTACTCTTTAAAGCATTGCCGGGATTCGCGGCAGGGCATCATTACAGGATTTTATTATGCGCTCTCACTATTGTGGTGAACTCAATGAGACATTTGTCGACCAGGAAGTCACCCTTTGCGGCTGGGTACATCGTCGGCGTGACCACGGCGGGGTAATTTTTCTCGACGTTCGTGATCGTGAAGGTATCGCTCAGGTTGTTTATGACCCGGATATTGAAGAAAGCTTCGCCATCGCGGAAAGTGTGCGTAATGAGTTTGTTATTCAACTGACGGGAAAGGTGCGACTGCGTCCGGAAGGCACGATGAACAAGGATATGCCTACTGGCCAGATCGAAGTATTGGGTCAGTCGCTGACTATCCTGAACGCTTCGCAAACCCCGCCCATGCAATTGGACGAGCACGAGAAAGTGGGCGAAGACGTGCGCCTGCGCTACCGCTATATCGACTTGCGTCGACCCGAAATGGCCCAGCGCCTTCGCTTTCGTTCCAAAATCGTCAATACAGTACGTAATTTCCTGGATGACAATGGCTTTCTTGATATTGAAACACCGTTGTTGACCAAAGCGACTCCAGAAGGAGCGCGTGACTATCTGGTACCCAGTCGCACGCATCCCTCGCGGTTTTTCGCGCTGCCGCAATCACCCCAGCTGTTTAAACAAATTCTCATGGCTGCAGGCATGGATCGCTACTACCAGATAGCCAAGTGTTTTCGGGATGAAGACCTGCGTGCTGATCGGCAGCCCGAATTTACCCAGATCGATGTCGAAACATCGTTCATGGATGAAGAGCAGATCATGACGATCATGGAAGAATTGATCGTGCATATCTTCAAGTCGCACCTCGATGTCGATCTTGGCAAGTTTCCGCGTATGACCTATGCCGACGCCATGCTTCGCTATGGCTCTGACAAACCGGATTTGCGTATTGACCTGGAGCTTGTGGATATTGCTGATGAAATGCGCGACGTGGATTTCAAAGTGTTCAGTGGCCCGGCAAACGATCCTGATAGCCGCGTTGCTGCCTTGCGTGTACCGCAAGGGGCGTCACTGAGCCGTAAAGTGATCGACGATTACACCAATTTTGTCGGTATTTACGGGGCCAAAGGGCTGGCCTGGATCAAGGTCAACGACATCAACGCCGGTATCGAAGGACTGCAATCACCGATTATCAAGTTTATCGGTGAAGAGGTAGTCAGCAAACTGATGCTAACGTTGCAGGCCGAAACCGGTGACATTATTTTCTTCGGTGCCGACAAGACGAATGTCGTTAATGAAGCACTGGGCGCACTGCGTATTAAAGTTGCGCAGGATCTCGGTCAAGTGAAAGACACCTGGGCGCCGCTCTGGGTTGTCGATTTCCCAATGTTCGAGATGGACAGCGAAAACAACCTCACACCCCTGCATCATCCCTTCACTGCACCATCCTGTGATGCGGCCCAGTTGGCGGCAAACCCGAAAACGGCCCTCTCGCGTGCTTATGACATGGTGTTAAACGGCACCGAGCTGGGCGGCGGTTCTGTGCGTATCAATAAGCCGGAAATGCAACAGGCTGTGTTTGAGGTGTTGGGTATTGGCCCTGAAGAAGCTGACGAGAAGTTTGGCTTCCTGCTGCAAGCGCTCAGCTATGGCTGTCCGCCTCACGGTGGTATCGCCTTTGGTCTGGATAGACTGATCATGCTGATGACTGGCGCAACGTCAATTCGCGACGTGATCGCCTTTCCGAAGACTCAGTCAGCAGCCTGTCCGCTCACCGACGCGCCGGGCTCGGTATCCACCAAGCAATTACGCGAATTGAATATTCGCTTGCGGGAAAAGCCTAAAGAGGAATCGCAGAGTTAGCGGAGAGCCAGAAGAGGGCCAGAAGAGCGCGAGTAAAAAGAGTTACCAGAATAAGAGAAACGCTGGAGTAAGACATGGCAGGGCACAGTAAATGGGCCAATATCAAACACCGCAAAGCTGGTCAGGATGCCAAGCGCGGTAAAATTTTCACCAAGATAATTCGTGAGCTGACAGTCGCCGCGAAACTGGGTGGGGAGAATCCTGCCGATAACCCGCGCCTGCGCGCTGTCGTCGATAAAGCCCTGGCTGCGAACATGACCAGGGATACCATTGATCGCGCGATTGCTCGCGGTGCCGGTACCGCCGAAAGCGATAATCTTGAGGAACTGGTCTACGAAGGCTATGGGCCGGGCGGTGTTGCGGTTCTCTGTGAATGCCTGACCGACAACAAGAATCGCACTGTCGCTGAAGTACGCCATGGCTTTAGCAAATTTGGTGGCAGCCTGGGCACCAGTGGTTCTGTTGCCTACTTGTTCGAAAAAACCGGCATTATTACTTTTACGGCGGGCACTAGCGAAGAGAAGCTGATGGAAGCCGCGCTGGAAGCAGGTGCCCATGATGTCATCACCAATGATGATGGCAGCATTGAAGTGCGTACCACGCTGGAAACATTCGGGGCTGTGCAAGATGGCCTGAAACAAGATGGCCTTGAGTGGGAGCGGTCGGAAATGACTATGCTGGCATCTACCGAGATCGACCTGGATCTGGAGGGTGCCGAGAGCCTGTTAAAGCTGATTGATCATCTTGAAGATCTGGACGATGTGCAAAACGTCTATTCGAATGCCAATATTTCCGACGAGATTGCCGATCAACTGTAAGAACAACTTAAAGCTCAACTAAAAGCTCAACTATAAGCTCAACTGAAAGCTCAATTAAAAGTCCAACTGTAAAAGTTGCGATTACACACTGCACATGTCAGGCATTGGCCAGCCTTGGTAGCGGCCTCACGGATTCTTCCATGGCAATAATTCTGGGTATCGACCCGGGTTCCAGGGTCACTGGCTACGGGTTAATCAGGTCCGTTGGCAGCAAGCTCGAGTTTATCGCTTGTGGTTGTGTTCGGACCAGCAGCGAAGATCAGCCCCCGCGCCTTAAACAAATCTTCACTGAACTGTGCAGTGTTATTACTGAATTCAAGCCAGATGAAGCCGCTGTTGAAGAGGTATTCATGGGGCGCAACGCCGCCTCGGCGATAAAACTGGGGCAGGCCAGAGGTAGTGCGATGGTGGCCTGTCTGTCTCAGGATTTGCCGGTTGCCGAATATTCAGCGCGCAAAGTGAAGCAGGCGATCGTCGGTGCCGGAGGTGCTGAAAAAGCGCAAGTGCAGCATATGGTCAAAGCACTGCTTTCGATCAGTGATACACTTGCCGAAGATGCCGCTGACGCATTGGCCGTCGCCATCTGTCACGCCAACACCAATAACAGTCTCATTAAAATGGCTGGTGCCAGTAAATTCGCACGGCGCCGCTTGCGGTAATAACACAGGACGCTTCACATTGATCGGTCAGATTCGCGGTACGCTCATTGCCAAAACACCCCCGGAAGTTCTCGTGGATGTTGCTGGTGTTACGTATGAGATCCAGGTTCCGATGAGTACGCTTTATCAATTACCGGATGTGGGTAGCGGTGTGTTGTTACATACCCATTTTGTTGTTCGCGAAGATGCGCAATTGTTATATGGCTTCGCCGACAACAAAGAAAAGACCATGTTTCGCGCCCTGATTAAAGTCAATGGTGTGGGCCCAAAGATGGCATTGGCTATTCTTTCGGGCATGGAAGCTGATGAATTCGTGCGCACTGTGCGCAACAATGATGTGGCTACCATGGTGAATATGCCAGGTATCGGTAAGAAAACAGCAGAACGGCTTATTGTCGAGATGCGCGATCGTTTGACGGAGTGGGGCGCCGGTGAAGAGAGTGCCCAGTCAGTGTCTGGTGCCGGCATGTCATCTGGTGTTATTAAAGAAGCAGAGTCGGCATTGCTGAGTCTGGGCTACAAGTCCAATGTGGCTGGCCGAGTCATCAATCAGATCGCCAAAGACAACCCCGATATTAATGACAGCGAAGCGCTAATCCGCCTCGCTCTGAAGAGCATGCTGTAATAATGGACGAAGATCGACTAATAGCTGCGACTTCATCGCCGATCGAAGAAAGTCAGGACCGGGCGATACGTCCGCTGAATCTGCAGGACTATGTTGGGCAAGAAGAAGTCAAAGCCCAGATGGATATTTTTATCTCAGCGGCGCGCAAGCGCAGCGAGCCACTCGACCATACTCTGGTATTTGGCCCGCCCGGATTGGGTAAAACCACATTGGCGAATATTATTGCCAACGAATTGCAAGTCGCGATTAAAACGACGTCTGGCCCGGTGCTGGAAAAAGCCGGCGATTTGGCTGCCATGCTGACCAATCTGGAAGCTGGCGATGTGTTGTTTATCGATGAGATCCATCGCCTGAGTCCAGCCATCGAAGAGATTCTTTATCCAGCGATGGAAGACTATCAATTGGACATCATGATTGGGGAAGGGCCAGCGGCGCGCTCTATCAAGCTGGATCTGCCACCGTTTACACTGGTCGGGGCAACCACGCGAGCCGGCTTGCTGACTTCACCACTGCGCGATCGCTTTGGCATTATTCAGCGACTGGAATTTTATTCAGTGGACGAGCTGACCAGAATCGTCACACGCTCGGCGAATATTATCGGCACACCGATCGACTTGGAGGGCGCGACAGAGATTGCCCGACGCTCGCGTGGCACACCACGAATCGCGAACCGATTACTGCGCCGAGTACGCGATTTCGCCGAAGTGAAAGTCGATGGCAAAGTGAATCTGGATACAGCCGGGCAAGCACTGGATATGCTCAATATCGACAAACATGGTTTCGACCATATGGATCGCCGCTTGTTAATGACCATGATCGACAAATTTGATGGCGGGCCGGTGGGTATCGATTCACTGGCCGCTGCGATCAGCGAAGAGCGCGATACCATTGAAGATGTGGTTGAGCCCTATCTGATTCAGCAAGGCTTTATTACGCGCACTCCACGCGGCCGCGTGGTGACGCAATTTGCCTATCGCCATTTCGGGCTGAAACCTTCCCAATCTGTGGTGGACCTGTTCTCTTCTGGTGGGGATGCGAGCGACTCCTGAGAGTCGTCAGATTTATGTAATTCCCGCCTGATCCACGTGATTTTTCGTTCTGCCATAATCTCGCCACAATTAACCTGTTTTATGCCGGAATTGATCTTCCAGGTGTTACTTTTAGGCAGTTAAATGCCAATTCCCGAAACTATTTCTGAAATTGGCCGAATACTCCCCTAGAGCGAGGAATTCCCTCAGAAAAACAATGTCATAGTAGGCAAGTCAGACAGTAAGTCAGCCAAAGCCCTTGCAAATTGGAGTTGCATCAGTGAATGAAATAAGTCCTTTACAGTTAATCCTCGAATCCAGTACCGGGGAGAAGCTGGTCATGCTTTCACTTCTCGTCTTGTCGATGATTTCCTGGGTTGTCATCGTGCAACGTTATCTGGTGATGAGCGCAGCCAAAAGTGGCGTCTCCAGCTTCGAAGAGCGCTTCTGGTCCGGCATGGACCTGAGTCAACTTTACAAAGAAGGGACGCGGATTCAGCAGGAAGACGGTCAGGTTGTCGGCATGGAAACGATTTTCCGGGCTGGCTTCAAAGAGTTTATGCGCCTGCGGCAACAGTCCAGTGTCGACAAGGAAGCGGTCATGGAAGGCGCGCAGCGCGCCATGCGCGTTGCCTATGCGCGGGAGGAAGAAAAGCTGGAGCGCCATTTGCCGTTTCTGGCAACCGTGGGTTCGGTTTCTCCTTACGTCGGTCTGTTTGGCACCGTACTCGGCATCATGGAAGCGTTTATCGGGCTGGCGACTCAAGCCCAGGCCACATTGCAAGTTGTGGCCCCGGGCATCGCTTCGGCACTGATGGCGACGGCCATGGGCCTGTTTGCCGCCATCCCTGCGGTTGTTGCCTATAACCGTTTTACGGCATCGCTGGATGGGGTGACGAGCAGTTACATCATGTTTACTGATGAGTTTTCCAGCATCTTGCATCGCCAGATTCACAGCAATTAATCACGCATAAATAGTCAGGTTAAGAGTACTCCGACATGGAAACAATGGTACGTAAACGGCGCAAACCGGTAGCTGAGATTAATGTTGTGCCTTATATCGACGTGATGCTGGTGCTGTTGATTGTGTTTATGGTTACTGCGCCGTTGCTGAATCAAGGTATTGAAGTCGATCTGCCGCAAGCGAATAACGAACCGTTGGATATCGACGAGAATATGGAAACTCTGGTCGTCTCGATTACGTCTAACGGGGAGTACTTTCTCAGTGTCGGCGCCACCGGTGAAGATCGCGAATCAGTGACTCTTGAGACGGTCGGCGAACAAGTCCGGCGCATAACGGAAGCCAATCCGACGATTCAGGTATTGGTAGAGGGTGATGCTCAGGCGGACTGGGGGGCGATGATCACGCTGATCACCACATTACAGGCAGCTGGCGTCAGCAATCCGAATTTTATCACGCAGCCGCTGGAATCCTTGTAATGACTGAGCGAGTGATAAGCAGGGCGAGTAATCAGGTAGTAAGCTGTTAGCAATGAACAATGCGTTTAACAATCTGATCATTTTCAATGGCTATCCGTTAGCGGTTGTCGTGGCGGTGGGTCTGCACGTACTGTTATTGGCGGGGTTGCTTTATTTGCAGTCCAACAACGAAGTAGAAGCTCTGGAGCTGGTGCAGCCGACAGTGATTACGGCATTGTTTATCGATGAAAACCCGCAAGTGCGCAACGAACGAGTCATCGAGCGGCAACGTGTGCAACGGCAACAAGAACGAGAAGAGCAACAGCGCGCGGCAGAAGCAGCGGCGGCGCAGCAAGCCCGCGAAGAAGCGGAACGCCAGGCAGCAGAACAACGTGCCCGGGAACAGGAGGCCGAGCGTCAGCGCCAGGCACTTGTTGAACGTGAAGAGTTAGAGCGGCAACGTGCTGAGCAGGAAAGATTGCGTCAGGAACGTGAGCGCCAGCAAGAAGCCGAGCGGCAGCGCCAGCAGGAACTGGATCGTGAGCAAGCGCAGGCGGCCGAGCGCCAACGCCAGGAAGAAGCGGCGCGACGCCGTGAGCGGGAAGCGGCAGAAGCAGCCGCTGCCCAGGCTGCCCGCAATGAATTTGAATTGGTACAAAGTGCGACCGGTTTGATCCAACAGCTCGTGCAGGAGCATTGGTCACGGCCGCCGAGCGCCCGAAATGGTATGCGAGCAATTATACAAATTCGTATGCTGCCAACCGGGGAGCTGTTGGATGCGACAATCACGCAAAGTAGTGGTGATGCTGCATTTGACCGTTCGGCAGAGAACGCTGTCTACAGGGCAGCACCGTTTAGTGAGCTACAGGACCTACCGATCAACGTGTTTAACGCGAACTTTCGGTCCTTGTCATTAATTTTCGAACCACAGGATTTGTTGAATTAATCATGCGAAAAATTCTTTCAGTACTCATAGTTTTCGTCATCAGTTTCTCGGCCCGCGCCGAGCTTAGCATTCAGATCACGCAAGGCATTGATAACCCGATTCCCATTGCGGTAGTCCCGTTTTCATGGGACGGGGCTGGCGTGCTCAGCGAAGACGTTGCCGATGTTGTGGTCGGTGATCTCGAGCAAGTAGGCGAGTTTCGTGCCCTGTCACCGGGCAATATGCTTAGCATGCCGAGTGAAGCGAGTGAGGTGTTCTATAACGATTGGCGCACGCTGGCGCAGGACTATTTGCTAGTGGGCACAATCAATCGTGCGCCTGGCAGTCAGTTGGTACAGGTCCAATATGAGTTCTTCGATGTCAATCGTGAGCTCAAGTTGGCTGGTGAGGTACTGACTGGCAGTGTAGCGCAATTACGCGATATCGGTCATGAAATCAGCAATATTGTCTATGAGTTGGTGACTGGAACACGTGGCGCTTTTGATACGCAGATTCTTTATGTGGTCGCCGAAAACGAAGGCACGGAGTACAACAATTTCCGTCTCGAAAAAGCTGACTACGATGGCCAGCGCCCACAAGTGTTGCTGGAGTCAGGCGAGCCGATCATGTCGCCCAGTTGGTCGCCTGACGGTCAGGACGTTGCCTATGTTTCTTTTGAAACCGACTTGCCACGTATCTATATTCAGAATATTGCCAGCGGTCAGCGTCGCCAAATTACCAATTTTCCCAACATCAACAGCTCGCCGGTCTGGTCGCCAGACGGTAGCATGCTGGCAATGGTGCTATCGAAAGACGGTAGCCCGGACATCTATGTTCAGAACCTCAATACCAATGAACTGATCAGGGTGACTGACCACCCGGCTATCGATACCGAGCCTAGCTGGTCCACGGATGGGCGCTCTATCGTCTTCATGTCGGATCGCACCGGGCAACCACAGATTTATCAAATGGCCATCGGCGCGGCGTCTTATGAAGTGGAGCGCCTTACCTACGACTGTTTTCAGTGTATGAAAGGGGCGTTTTTGCCTGATGGTGTGAATCTGGTCCATGTACGGCGCGAGACCAGGCAGTCGCAATATCAGATTTCCATACTCAATATAGAGACGCTGCGAGTCATCAGTTTGACCAGCACATCGCTGGACGAATCGCCGAGTGTTGCGCCCAACGGCAGCATGATTATGTATGCAACAAAGTTTGACGGCAGAGGTGTTTTGGACGCGGTATCCATTGACGGCCGAGTAAAGTTCCGTTTACCATCGTCGCGGGGCGACGTGCGGGAACCAGCCTGGTCTCCGTTTTTTAACTAATTGAAAAATAAGCAATTATTTTCTTGCCGAGACAGGCAGGTTTGTCGTCTTTAGGAGATATAAAAGCGCAGCGCAATCGCAACGCAGTCAGAGTGACTCGTAACAAAAACAAATTTTTAATTTAACCGGGACTAAATGCCGGGCGACTTTGTTCGATACAGATCAATAGTGATCCACGAACTCACCGCGATAGGCAATCCCGACTGATTTATCATTTGCTAAATCTTTGGAGGAATCAAAGAGTGTTAAAGCAACGCAATCAAATTTTTAAACTGGGTGCTGTACTTTTTGCACTGATCACATTGGTAGCCTGTAGTTCTACCAGCGAATCAGATGACGCAATGGATGCCAGCCAGGGGTCCTCGACTTCTAACAGCAGTTCTGCGCAATCCAGTGCTGCCTCCACAAGCGGTCAGCTGACTCAGGAACAAATTCGCGCTCAAAACGCGATTCAACAGACAGTTTTCTACTTCGACTTTGATGTTGCGGAGTTTCAGGCTGAAGACCGACAAACACTGGTTTACCATGCTCGTGATCTGGCTGCCAATCCGAACAAGCGAGTTCGACTGGAAGGTCACGCTGACGAGCGCGGTACTCGCGAATATAACCTGGCATTGGGTGAGCGACGTGCCAATGGCATCATGAACTTTCTGATTGTGAATGGCGCTTCGCGCTCACAATTGGAAGTAGTGAGCTACGGCGAAGAGCGTCCTGCGGCTACCGGTTCTAACGACCAAGCCTATTCGCGTAACCGTCGTGTAGAAATTGTGTCTCGTTAAACCATGAACAAACAGGTCCCTGTCAAAACACGATTGTTGTTCTGCCTTTTGGCAGGGACCCTGTCTTGCTCGGCGTTTGCCCAGAACAACGGATTGATCGTTGAATCCCAGGGTATTACGCCGGGGCAAGCTGGTAATCAGTCAACGGCTGCACCAGCACCTTCAGGCAACAGTGATGCACTGACTTTACTGCTCGAACAAAATCGCCAACTGCGTGCGGAAGTGCAAGCTTTACGCGGTATGGTGGAAGAGCAGGGCTTTGAATTGCGGCGTTTGCAGCGTGATTCTTTGAATCGTTACACCAATATGGATGAGCGGCTAACGGCGCTGGAAACCAATGCCGTGGCATCCTCCACAAGCACTGCGCAACGTCCAGGTGGCACAGCAATTTCCGCCACTGATTCGCCTGCCAATCCACGTAGTACTGCAGCCAGCAATAACGCCAACACGAGTAACTCACCTGCTGCCGCGAGCAGTGGTCTGAATCGCACACCGTTGACCAACTCAGTCAATAACTCAGCAGCTAACAACAGCAGTGCGCCAGCACGCAATGCCAGGCCGGCCGGGCGTGGCACACTGCAACCGGCAGTATTGAGTGAGCAGCAGCTGTATCAGATGGCCTACGATTCAGTCATCAACAGTAATTTTGAGCGCTCGATTGCCGAATTCGATCAATATCTAAGTGTGTACCCGGAAGGCCGATTCGTCACCAATGCGCATTATTGGAAGGGGCAGGCTTATCTGTATTTGAATCGCTACGATGAGGCGCAGTCATCCTACGAAATTATTATTGACCAATTTCCTGATGCGGCCAAACTGCCCGATGCGATGTATGGATTGGCATTGTCGTTTCAAGGGCTGGGTAATATATCCAGAGCACGACAGCTGCTGAATGACATCAAGCGCCGGTTCCCGAACACTGGTGTAGCCAATCTGGCTGATACCCGTCTGTTGTCACTCGACTAATACCTTGCCGGCCTCTGAAATTGGCTGCCCCCAAATCTGTAATTGCTTGCCTACACCATGAGTGCTGACGCTACCTTACGTTTAACGGAAATCTTTCATTCTTTGCAAGGCGAAGCGCGCACTGTCGGCTTGCCGACTGTATTTGTACGACTGACTGGCTGTCCGCTACGCTGTCAATACTGCGATACTGCATATGCATTCGAAGGCGGCAATCAATTCACACTGAAAAGCATTGTTCAGGAAGTCGTCGCTTATGACTGCCGGCATGTCACAGTTACCGGCGGTGAACCGCTAGCGCAGCCTAACTGCTTGCCATTGATGAAGTTACTATGCGATCAGGGCTTGAGCGTCTCGCTGGAAACAAGCGGCGCTATGCCGATAGAGTCTGTAGATGAGCGCGTTTCCATTGTGCTTGATTTAAAGACACCTGGCTCGTTAGAGAGTAATCGCAATCTGTATGAAAATACGGCGCTACTACAGCAGAAAGATCAGGTGAAATTTGTCATTTGTGACCGGCAGGATTACGAATGGGCCAAGGCAAAACTGCTCGAATACAACCTTGTTGAGAGAGTGGGAGACGTCTTGTTCTCGCCATCATTCAGTCAGGTAAATAATGCGGAGCTGGCGCAATGGATTTTACAGGATCGCCTCAAGGTTCGTATGCAATTACAATTGCATAAAATAATTTGGGGCGATGAGCCTGGCCGCTAACTGGCCAGATTCGCAGACCTTTGAACGACAACCTCGATACAACGGCAAGCAAACGTGACTGACTCAGGTGTAGCACAGACTCAAACACAGACTCATACACAGGCGAACGCGAAAGCGGTCGTGCTGGTCTCCGGCGGCCTGGATTCGGCGACCTGTCTGGCGATTGCCAGAGCGAATAATTACGATTGTCTGGCGCTCAGTTTTGATTATGGTCAGCGTTCACAGAGCGAGCTATTGGCTGCTAAAGCAGTGGTGACTGCAGCGGGGATTACGCAGCATAAAATCATTAGTCTCGACATCGGCAGTCTCGGTGGCTCTGCGCTGACTGATGATGCGATTGCGGTTCCGGAATCCGCATCGGAAGGCATCCCGGTTACCTATGTACCAGCGCGCAATACCGTATTCCTGTCCTATGCGCTGGCCTGGGCGGAAGTCGTGGACGCCCGGGCGATTTATATCGGCGTTAATGCGCTGGATTATTCCGGCTACCCGGATTGTCGCCCCGAGTTTGTCGCCGCGTATCAGGCAGTTATCAATTTGGCCACGAAGGCTGGTGTTGAAGGCAGGGAGATCAAGCTGGAAACGCCGCTGATCGACCTGAGTAAAGCGGAGATAATCCGGACAGGAATTGGTCTGGGTGTCGATTACGCGGCAACTGTGTCTTGCTACCAGGCGGACTCGGCGGGGCTTGCATGTGGGGTCTGTGACAGCTGTCGATTGCGCCGCGAGGGCTTCAGCAAAGCGGGAGTTGACGATCCGACCCGCTACCAGCAGAAAAATGCCTGAATAGGGCCGGAAATCGGCCTTCGTGACTTGTGTTTTTTTATTTTGATAGTACTATACCGCCCTCTCGTGGGCCGTTAGCTCAGTCGGTAGAGCAGTTGGCTTTTAACCAATTGGTCGTGCGTTCGAGTCGCACACGGCCCACCATTTTTCCCCCACGTGATTCTTTGTTATCCGCAGTCGCAGCAACCTCGCTGTGTCTGCCGCCTCCCAGTCCTTCCCTGTGTTAAAATAGATGTTCGAACCAGCCCTAACTATTGTGAACGAGTAACGATATGAGTGATGGCAATAGCACAGTCTCCAGCCAGGAGAATCTGGCCGCCGACTTGCAGGTAGTGCGTGATTATCTGGATCGGGCCGCCGAGCCTGATGCGCTCTCGCCTGATCAAATGGCAGGCATCAGGATTGAGCTGAAGGGTGTCATGCAGGAAAAAAATGCCCGGCTGGTCGCGCATTATTATACCGATCCTGCGCTGCAAGAATTTGCCGAGGCTACCGGCGGGTTTGTTGGTGATAGTCTCGAAATGGCGCGCTTTGGACGCGAGACGGATGCGGACATTCTCATCGTGGCAGGCGTGCGCTTTATGGGCGAGTCAGCGAAAATTCTGAGCCCGGACAAAATGGTTCTCATGCCAACCCTTGAGGCCACCTGTTCATTGGATATCGCTTGTCCGATTGAGACTTTTGCGCCGTTTTGTGATGCCCACCCAGAGCATACAGTGGTCGTTTATGCCAATACCTCTGCCGCAGTCAAAGCGCGTGCCGATTGGGTAGTGACTTCCAGCATTGCCGTTGATGTCGTTGAGCATTTGATGGAGCAGGGCAAGAAAGTGCTCTGGGCCCCCGACAAGCATCTGGGTGCTTATATCCAGAAAACGACCGGCGCTGATATGTTGCTCTGGGATGCAGCTTGTATCGTCCATGAGGAATTCAAGGCGCGCGGTCTGCAGGATATGAAGGCGGTGTATCCTGAAGCGGCCATATTGGCACACCCGGAGTCACCGGCGGCAGTCCTGGAGTTGGCTGACGTCATCGGTTCGACAACCCAGATCATCAAAGCCGCGCAATCGATTCCCAATCGCCAAATTATTGTGGCTACCGATCAAGGGATTTTCCATAAACTGCAGCAGCTGGCGCCCGACAAAGAGTTTATTGTTGCGCCTACTGCAGGCAGTGATGCGACTTGCCGAAGCTGTGCCAGTTGTCCATGGATGGGTATGAATTCTCTGCAGGCCATGCTGTTGTCACTGCAAGAGGGCAGTAATGAAGTCGTCGTCGATGCGAGGTTGGCCGAGCAGGCCATGGTTCCGTTACAGAGGATGCTGGATTTTGCGGCGCAGAATCAACTCAAGGTGCGCGGCAAGGCCTGATCAACCACGCAGTTCCTGCTGCAGTGTTTCAATCTCTCGCATTTTTTGACGTAGCTTGGCTTCCTCAGCCGGTGAGCCGTCGCTTTCAGATTCGATACGCAGTGCGAACTGCAGTTGTTCACGCGCGCGAGTGTAATCTGCCAGCAAGCGAAAATATTCCGCGCGGGACTGATGCACTTTGCTGATATTGCCCGCTTGCCCCCACGTTTCTGCCAGCTGATACCACAGATGATGATCATTCGGGCGCGACTTGCTATGCCGTTCCATCATCTCTGCCGCTTCCTGATATTGCCGTGATTCGAGCAAGGCATCGACATAAGCCATCGTCAGAGGATGATTGTTAGGGTTAATCTGCATGGGGCGGGCAAGGAATTGCAGTGCTTGCCGTGGTTCATTTTGTGCAGTCAGAATTTCCGCCTGGGTAACGACCAGGCTGATGCGATTGGCGTACTTGTCCAGCAATGGCTGCAACGTGGCAGTCGCCTCGCTGTAATTCTCATTTTCAAAGTGCGCGACAGCCAATGCATAGCGGTTGCTGTCTTGACTGAAAGCATCGTCGCTCTCTTCTAGGGCGCGCTGTAGTTCAGCGACCAGCGCCGCTTTGTTTTCCGTATAGTGTCCGACTACACGAGCACGCATGAATTGGTATTCGAGATTGGGTGAATACTCTCGCGATGGATAGCGAGCGGCACGACCTCTGGCATCGGCGACCCGCGATTCGGTCAAAGGGTGCGACAGCAAGAATTCCGGCGGGCGGCGTCCGAAGCGGTTGGCGGCCAGCAGGCGTTCGAACATATTGGCCATGGCTTCCGGGTCATAACCGGCGTTTTGCATGGTGTCTTGTCCGACGCGGTCGGCTTCGGCTTCATTGCTGCGACTGAAACGTAATTGATTTTCGATTGCCATACCTTGGGAAGCGGCAATCGCCGCCTGGCCATGGCCGGCATCAGAGGTGGCCATAATCAGGACGCTGGCAAGGAGGGTCGCCATTTGCGGAACGCGGCTGGCCTGAGCTTCATCCACGCCGCGGGCGAAATGCCGTTGACTTACGTGGGCAATCTCGTGGGCCATTACCGAGGCAAACTCGCCTTCAGTGCGGGCATTGAGGAATAAGCCTGTATTAACGCCAATGATGCCGCCTGGTGCGGCAAAAGCGTTGAGTTCTTCGCTGTCGATGATGACAAAAGACAAGCGGTGATCTTGCAGTTGACTGCGCGATGCCAGTCGATAGGTCACGAACTCGAGATAGTCGTTGAGCAGGGCATCGGGAATAGTGGGGGCGCTGCGGCGAATCTGGCTAAGGAACTGCTGGCCCATACGATATTCCTGATTCAGGCTGACAGTACCGGAAATCCGGTCGCCGAGGCTGGGCAGGGAGTTTTGCGCAAAAAGGCCACCATTTGCCGCCAGAATGAGGCTGCAGAGCAGTATTTTTACGGTTTTGGGCATAAGTCTGTACTTCATAGCTGATAAGACCCAGATTAGCACAAATAATTCCAGTTTTTTAAGTAACTTAGAGGGCAATTGGGCACAGGAAAATAGGCAATCAGGCGGCTTGCTTGCTAAACTAGGCAGATGGAAAACAAACCTGACATCGAGCTGGATTTAAGTGGTCTGCAGTGCCCCATGCCCTTGTTGAAGACCAAACTGGCTCTCAATAGCATGGAAGCCGAGCAAGTGATCAAGGTCGTCGCTACTGATCCCGGATCGGAGAAAGATTTTCACCTGTTCGTCGCCCAGAGTAATCACCAGATTCTGGACTTCCAAAGAGACGACTCCGTCTATTTTTACTGGATCAAGAAAGGTTAAGAGCCCCTTCCCATGAGGAAACTACTGCGGGATTTCTTCGATCGTTATTTTCACGATGAAGAATCCCTGATATTGCTTATTCTGCTGACGACCGGCTTGCTGGTGCTGGCTTTTCTGGGTGGCGTTCTGGCACCACTCATCGCTGCTATCATCATCGCTTATCTGCTGCAGGGACTGGTGAACTTGTTGCTGCGCTATGGTTTTTCCGAACGCATGGCGTTTGTCACTGTCTACACTGTATTCGTCAGCACCTTCTTTGTGTTGTTGCTGTACTTGCTGCCGCGTGCGATTAATCAGCTACGCCGCCTGGTCAACGAAATCCCCAGTCTGTTGTCGCAATGGCAAAACTCCGTGATGCTGCTCCCGGAGAACTATCCGACTCTGTTTTCCGAAGATCAGGTACGGGAGTTTATTGATGGCGTCAGTGGTGAGTTAGGCACTTATGGTCAGGCCGTATTGCAGTATTCACTAGCCAGTCTGCCAAGCATTATTGGTTGGGTCATTTTTATTGTGCTGGTGCCTATTCTGGTGTTTTTTGTCATGAAAGACAGAGATGAGCTGGTGTTGTGGGCAGGTAATTTTCTGCCGCGCAACAGACCACTCATGAGTCGCATCTGGCAAGAAATGGATCAGCAAATCTCCAACTATGTGCGGGGCAAGGTGGTGGAGATAATCATTGTTGGCAGCGCGTCTTATCTGATGTTTGTCATTCTCGGCATTAACTATGCCTTGTTGCTGTCAGTGCTGGTCGGCTTGTCGGTGATCGTGCCGTACATTGGCGCCACGGTGGTGACAGTACCAGTGGCCGCAGTAGCCTATGTGCAATGGGGGATCGGCGGGGAATTCTACACGGTGCTGATCGCTTACATGATCCTGCAAGTGATTGACGGTAATGTGCTGGTGCCGGTGATTTTTTCAGAAGCCGTGAACCTTCACCCGGTGGCAATAATCGCAGCGGTACTGGTGTTTGGCGGATTATGGGGGATGGCAGGGGTCTTTTTCGCTATTCCGCTGGCTACCATGATCAAAGCCATTGTGAATGCCTGGCCTAGTCGGGTGAATGCCCGCGAGCCGGATGAGTCCTATGCGGGCGGCGAGGAGTAAGCACTCCTGTCAGCACTTCCGTAAGTACAACTGGAGGCAGTTACCTCGGGCGGGTTCGCCTGTGTTAAAGTTGGCGCCTGAGCAGCCTGGCTGTTTCGGTGATAGATAATTGATTTATTGAAGGAAAACCCATGGCCTTGGATATTACAGGCAGCCTGGTCGCGCTGGTGACCCCGATGCAGGAAAACGGTGAAATCGACTTTCCCGCCTTCGATCGTCTGGTTGACTGGCACGTGAAAGCAGGCACTGGCGCAATTGTTGTAGTAGGCACCACTGGCGAATCGGCGACACTGACCCCCGAAGAGCATTGCGGATTGGTCAAACATTGCGTGCAAACAGCAAACGGTCGCATACCAGTGATCGCCGGAGCGGGTTCGAACAGTACGACTGAAGCGATGATGTTTACGCAGTCGGCCAAAGATTACGGCGCCGATGCCGCTTTATTGGTGACGCCGTATTACAACAAGCCACCGCAAGAAGGCTTGTATCAACATTTTGCAACAATCGCCGAAGCAGTCGATCTGCCGCAGATTCTCTATAATGTGCCAGGCCGAACTGCCTGTGACTTGCACCTTGATACCGTTCGCCGTCTGGCGAAGTTAAAAAATATCGTGGCAATCAAAGATGCTACGGGTGATTTGCAGCGCGGTATCGAGCTGGTGAGGGAACTGGGCGAGGAATTAACGGTCTATAGCGGTGAAGATTCGCTGACACTGCCGTTGATGCTGGCAGGTGCCAAAGGCACCATTTCCGTTACGGCCAATGTAGCACCGGAGCAAATGGCGCGTATGTGCGCGGCAGCACTGGCTGGCGACGAAGCAGTAGCGACTGCTGCCGATGAAAAGCTGGCTGGCTTGCATGAAAATCTCTTTTTGCAGGCCAATCCGATACCTGTCAAATGGGCATTGCAGCGCATGCAACTGATTGGTAGCCATATTCGCTTGCCGATGGTGGTGCTCGATACGGCTTACCATGAAAAAGTCGAACAAGCCCTGCGCGCAGCAGAAATTACATTACCCGAAGCGGCATAATTATTTTGAATTGGATAGCTAAACGCATGACGAAAATTGTTGTATTGCCAGGTCTGGCCCTGATGCTGTCAGCCTGTAATTACCTGGGTGGCGAAGACGGCATGTTCCGTGAGCGTGGCGGGGACTATTCCGAGGCGCAAATCGTGCCTGCAATGTCGATTCCTGCGGAACTGGACAGTTACACTCTCGATCAGCTTTATGTCATCCCTGAACGCGCGAATCTTACCGCCACTACCTTTGCCGAAACTCCTTTGCCGAAGCCCATCGAATCACGCCGCCGTGAAGGCGTGATTATTCAAAGTTTGTCGGGCGAAAGCTGGGTGCTAATTGATGCCACGCCAGGACAGGTGTGGCCCATGATCCGTGATTACTGGACAGAACTACAAATTCAGCTGGATTATGAAAACCCGGGCAATGGCTTGATGGAAACAGCCTGGCTGGAAATAGGCAGTAACTCGGAATTGCGGCATAAATACCGCATTCGTATTGAACCTGGCCTGCACTCGGGGTATTCAGAAATTTATCTTGTGCATTTGCAGAATCAGCGTGATGACCCTATTCCAACTGTCATCAACTGGCCTGAGGATTCCAACGATCCGGAATTGGAGCGCGAAGTCATGACCTCGATCTCCCAATATCTGGCTGACCGCAATGATATCTATCAGGCTTCATCGGCCAGTTTATTGGCGGGCAGTATCGAGGCTGCCAGCAAGGCCAACATCGTGCAAGCAGAAGACGGGGAACAGATTCTTGAACTGCGTGTTGGTATCGATCGCGCCTGGGTGCAAATACGGCAGGCCATTGTGGATGCCGAGATCGAAATTCTTGATAGCAACCGTGATCAATCCGTCATTACAGTTCGCTTTGCGGGTATCAGCCCGGAAGAGGACGAGCCGGGTTTTGTCGGACGTCTGTTGCGTCGTGGTAATACCGAAGAAGAAGTGCAGCCGCGCGATTTCAGTGTACGGCTCATGGAAACCGGTTCGACGATCAATGTTGTGACAGAAGTGCTTGATGCCAACTCGGGCGAAGCAGAAGGCGCGCCGCTCTCTGCAGATCTGTTGCAAGTGATTAATGAAAACCTTGGGTAGTGCTTACGACCAACTCTCTGGTCACGCTTGTAATCATCTCATCAGATTACCGTCCCTGATATGAATTCATCTCTAATCCTAGCTGTAGTCGCCATTGTAACGGCGGCTATGGCTGTCTATTTCTTCTTACGCGCGCAAAAGTATCGGGTGGCACAGATCACGGCCGAGCAGCAATTGCAGTCTCGCGAGAATGAATTATTCAATGCTCGTCAGGCGCAGGATACTCTTGCCAAGGAAAAGGAGCAGCTTTATCAGGAGCTGCTGTCGCGCCGTGAAGAATCGGCAACCTTGAAAACCAGCCTTGAGATGGAACGAAAGCAGTTCGACGAAAAGATTGCCTTGCTCAACGATTCTCGCGAACAGTTGTCACAGTCATTCAAAAATATTGCCAATGAAATATTCGAAGAAAAATCGCAAAAATTCACTAGCACCAGTAAAGAAAGTCTGAGCCATGTATTGGCACCCTTGCAGGAGAAGATAAGTCGTTTTGAAAAACGTGTCGAAGAGACTTATGACAAGGAGTCAAAGGAGCGGTTTTCTCTGGCCAAAGAAATCAAAAACCTGCAGGACCTCAATGCCCGCATCAGCGAAGAGGCAGTAAATCTCACCAATGCATTGAAAGGCGACAACAAAGCCCAGGGTACATGGGGCGAGTTTGTTTTGGAGTCGATTCTGGAGAAATCCGGATTGGTGAAAGGTAGAGAATATGAGGTTCAGGTGAGTCTGAAAGGTGACGAAGGCGAGAAGTTACAGCCCGATGTGGTTGTACATTTGCCCGAGTCGCGCGACATTATTATTGATTCCAAAGTTTCTCTCAAAGCCTGGGACGAATATTGTTCCAGCGATGATGCCGCGCGCCGGCCTGAATTACTCAAGCAACACATACAATCACTGCGGGGGCATGTCCGCAATCTGGCCAGCAAGGACTATCAGAATTTGTCTGGCTTGAACTCGCTGGATTATGTTTTTCTGTTCATGCCTATTGAAGCGGCATATTCCCAGGCTGTGCAACACGATGCGGATCTGTTCCAATTCGCTTTCGAGCGCAACATAATTTTTGTTGTGCCATCGACACTGCTGACAACACTCAAGACAGTGCAAAATCTTTGGCGACTGGCACAACAGAGCCAGAATGCCATTGAGATTGCCAAGCGCGCTGGCGATCTCTATGACAAATTTGTGAACTTTGTCGATGATCTCGAGGATGTGGGGATGCGAATCGACGCCAGCCGCAAGAGTTATGACAAGGCTTACAACAAGCTTAAGTCGGGGCGTGGCAATTTGATTCGTCGTATTGAAACTCTTAAGGAACTTGGTGCTAAAACCTCGAAGAAACAAGATCAGGATTTGCTCGCCAGTGCCAAAGAGTCGCATCGCCAGGCGGCGATAGAAGCGCCGGAGGGTTCTGCTGCTGAAGTCTCGGTGGAAAATTCGTCTGCCGGGCAAGGTAGTCAGTCTGAAGAAGCAGCCCCGAATAAAAAAAGTCAACCGCACTAGTTCCGCAACAGACTCAACTTCCAATCTCACAGTAGTTTATCACTATGCAAGCCGTGCTCTCATTCCTGCCCTGTGCCACCCCTGATGCCTGGTTCGACGCTGCATTGGAAAACCAAACGACATTGCTGATTGATCATGCCAATTGCGAAAAGAAGGCAGCAGCGACGGCTATGAACTTGATGTATCGGCACACCACCCGCACTGAGCTATTAACCAAAATGTCCCAGTTAGCGCGTGAGGAGTTATTGCACTTTCAGCAAGTAGTGGAGTTGATGGCGGCGCGCTCTATCCACTATACGCAATTGAGCCCGTCGCGATATGCCTCAGGATTGCGTGAATTGGTGGATCATCAGGCAGCAACTGCGCTGGTAGATATACTGATCATGGGGGCGTTTATCGAAGCGCGTTCATGTGAGCGCTTTGCTGGTCTTGCACCGAAACTGGATGAGGAGCTCTCGCGGTTCTATCGTAGTCTGCTCAAATCCGAAGCGCGGCACTTTCAGGACTACCTCGATCTTGCTGCGTTGTATCATGGCGGGGATATCTCACAGCGCGTTCAGCGTTTTGCACAACGCGAGCAGGAATTGATTTGCGCGCCAGATAACACATTCCGGTTCCACAGCGGGCCGCCAGGTTAGTTACGACATTGTTCAGGAGCGGTCAGGCCGTCCCCCAATCGTTCCCGTAGCGTGGCGATCTGGCTGCAAGGTATGCGGTTATTGCCAGTCAGGCGCACTGAAGTCAGTGTCGGAATATTCAGTAGGGGAGTCACATCGGTAATCTGGTTATTGCCCAGATTGAGCCCGCCGAGCAGTTTTAATTCTTCCAGCGGGGTGATGTTGGTGATGCTGTTGTTACCCAGATCAAGAAACCTGAGTTGCTGTAAACGGCCAATGTTGTCGAGCGCACGAATTTCTGCATTCGCACAAGACAGTACCGTCAGCTGATCGGCTGATTGTAGATCTTGTTGGCCTATAGCGTAGTTGATACAACCTTGCAGATCCGCAGCGATGGAGTCAGGCGTGATCAAGCGTCCGCTGGGGTCGTATACTGCCTGGTTGTTGACTGCTACTGTCAAAGGTTGAGAGCAGGATGCCAGTAACGCGGCAACCAGCAAAAGTGGCAGACTGCGCACCAGCTTGAATGACGAAATGCGGTTCATTGTCGGTGACTCCTGTAGGGGTGGTGGCGAGCCCGGTATCTGGTTACCCGATAATAATCGGGATTGGCCGCGAACTTTCGGGCATTTGTTGCGAAGCCGCAAAGAAATGTCGAGTTCGTCGTGTTTTGACCGGGCTTGTGTCCGTCAACCCCTTTTATTTCAAGGTGTTCCCAGTTAGTATCCCTGTCTTTCTGCCCTCACGAGAGCCTTCTCGTTTGCCGGTACTGCAAGACATTGTCCATTAATTGAAGGAAATTGGTATGAATATATTACAGCGCATGAGCCAGATCATGTTGCTCGGCGCGAGCGTCAGCCTGGTTAACACTGCTGCGGCACAAGAACTGGATCTCGAGAACGAAGACAATCAGATCGGTTACGCCATTGGCGTTAATATTGGCCAGAATCTGGTCCAACAGCAAATCGTTAACGATATCGAAATCGATGCATTTATGACCGGCTTGCGTGACGCGATCGGTGGTGAACTGCAAATGCAAAATGAGCAGATCATGGCAGCATTGCAGACGTTTATGCAACGCCAGCAAGAAGCACAGCAAAGCGCCCTGTCCGACAATCTCGCCGCGTCGCAGGAATTTTTGGCAGAGAATGCTCAGCGCGACGGTGTCGTGACGCTGGATTCAGGCCTGCAATACATGGTGATGGAAGAGGGTGCAGCAGGTGGCGCCTCACCAACAGCCAGTGATTCTGTGCTTGCCCATTATCATGGCACTTTGCCTGATGGGTCGGTATTCGATAGTTCCGTTGAGCGTGGCGAGCCTGCAACCTTCGGTTTGTCACAAGTTATTCCCGGCTGGACAGAAGCCTTGCAGCTAATGAGCGTTGGTGACAAGTGGCGCCTTTTCCTGCCGCCAGATCTGGCCTACGGTGAAGCATCGCCGACTCCGGCTATTCCACCAAATTCTGCCTTGATCTTTGAAGTTGAGTTGCTGGAGATTCAATAAGTCTTGAGCAGCAAACGTTTCAATCAGGGACTGCTGAAGTTTCTTCAGCAGTCCCCAACTCCCTTTCATGCAGTCTCCAGCCTGGCAGCAATGCTCGACAAGGCTGGCTTTCAAGCGCTTGATGAGGCGCAATCTTGGAAACTAAAGCGCGGCGGCTCCTACTATGTGATCCGTAACGATTCAGCTTTAATCGCTTTCAAGCCTGGTAGCAAAGATATCGCCGTCAGCGGATTGCGAATGACCGGTGCCCACACCGATAGTCCTTGCCTGAAAATCAAACCGAATCCGGAAGTGCGTAAGCACGGCTACTTGCAACTTGGCGTTGAAGTCTACGGAGGTGCATTATTTCATCCCTGGTTTGATCGTGATCTTTCCATTGCTGGCCGTATTCATTTTCAGGACAGTAAAGGCAAGATAGATTCCGCACTGGTGGACTTCACTAAACCAGTCGCGTTCATTCCAAGCTTGGCCATTCATCTCGATCGTGGGGTGAACGAGGGTAGGGCTGTGAATGCACAGAAAGAATTGCCGCCTTTGCTGGCGCAAGTGCCTGCCGATGAGAAACTGAGTTTCGATGAGTTGCTCATCGAGCAATTGCGGCAAACCAGCCAAGGTAAAAGCGCCAGCAAAGTCCTGTCTCATGAATTGTTTTTTTACGACACTCAGGCTCCCGGACTGGTTGGATTGCGTGAGCAGTTCATCGCCTCGGCAAGATTGGACAATTTACTGAGCTGTTATCTATCTGCTCGTGCGCTGATTGAAGCCAATGATCAGTTTGCCAGTGTGATGGTGTGCAATGACCACGAGGAAGTGGGCAGTGCATCGACTTCAGGTGCGCAAGGACCATTTCTGAAAAAGGTGCTTGAACGCTGGGTGGGTGCTAGCAGCAAGGCGAGTGATTCACTGGAACGGGCGCTGCACAATTCAACCATGCTATCGATCGACAATGCACATGGTGTCCATCCCAATTTCGCTGAAAAACACGATGATCAACATCGGCCGTTGCTCAATGCCGGTCCTGTTATCAAGATCAACGCCAATCAACGCTACGCCAGTAATAGCCAGTCTATTGCGTTATTCAAATCCTTGTGTGAGGCACAAAAAGTGCCGAGCCAGTCTTTCGTTATGCGCAGCGATATGGCTTGTGGCAGTACGATCGGTCCTATCACCGCCACAGAATTGGGTGTAAACACACTGGATGTCGGTGTGCCGACTTTCGGTATGCATTCGATTCGGGAGTTGGCAGGCGCTGATGATGCAATGGCCCTGCACAAAGTCGTCAAGGCGTTCTACAACCGCTAGAGCCCCAATTCTTCGATCGGCTTTTGGCGTTTTAAATCCCGGATCAAAAACCGCACCGGATTGAGCTTGTTCATGACGGTGTTGCTCACTGGCAATGCTTCTCCGCTTATTAAACTGGCAAGAATCTCGCCGCCTAATGGGGCGCTACTGAGTCCATTCGAACCGTGTGCTGCAGTAATATATAGTCCTTGGTGATACGCGCCGGATTCGGTAAAACGGCTCGAGGCGTCGCGGGCAAGTGCGCTATAGGTCTGTGCCATGGCGGGAAGATCGGGAACAGTGCCAATGAGTGGCATGCGATCGGGTGTAGCGGCACGAAACGAGACTCGATCACCGACTATTTCCTGCTCCAGTATTGCCTGATCCGCAAAACAACTGCGCGCCAGCTGCAAATTTTCCTGACTCTCCTGCTCTACAATCTCATCACTGTGGTTGTCGCTGGCGTAACTGGCGGCCAGGGTGTGGCTGTTCTGCAGCGCGGGGAATACCGTGCGCTCTCCACAGATTACCGAGCGCAGAGTTTGACTGGCGTCACTGGCAGCCACCTGGCTGGCTTGGCCACGCAGGCTAAGCAGTGGTAATGATTGGCATTGTTCGAACTGACTGATCGCGCTGCTATTGGCGAGAATCAGCGTGGCCGCACTGGCCAACAACTGGTCGTGCTCAGCAAAGATCTGCCACTCGTTATTACACTTGTTTATTCGGGCAATTGCTTGTTGCAAGTGCGCAGTGATGCGCGGTGACTGCAGATAGGCTGGTCCGAGCAGTTGACCATCAACCCAGCCTCCGAGCGGGAAATACAAGGCCTCAGCTGTTGCCAACTCACAACCGACGATTCCTGTAAGTTCTGCTTGCTGTACCGGGCGAACAATTTGCTCGGGATACAGTGCCAGAAGTTTGGCTTTGTAGTCCTGATAGCCAGATTCGGCGCGCGTGTTCTGCGCATTGGCTAACTGTACGACGCCGTCAGGGTGCCACAGCGGTTGCTGCATCGATGTAAGCGCTGCAAATTGATTGCGGGCAAATAAATAGCCTTGCTGGAAAAACTCAGCTGTCGCTGAGGGTTCTGCCTGAAGCCGGCAGCGCAGGGCGAGCTGTTCATTGCCGGATGCACCGGCAAAAACCTGCTCGGCGGCATCAAATAGCTGCACTGTAAATCCGCGTCTGGCTAAACTCCAGGCGGCGCTGCAGCCAGCAATGCCGGCACCAATCACTATGGCTGTTCGTTCACCATGTCGCTCGGAGTCATGTTCGGGGAATTGATGCGGGAGATTAAACCAGGGCGCTTTTTTATTCGCTAGTGAGTTGTTAGCTGTCTTTTGGCCCGCAAACGTGGCTGTCAACATATGCCGTTTACGACCAAAACCGGGTTGTTTGGCGATTGTGAAGCCGGCCTCTTGCAAAGCGCTGCGCACGGCGCCCGCAACACTGTAGGTGCTAAGAGTGGTACCGGTATCACTGCAAGCGGCCAGTGCATTGAACAGCTCGGCTTGCCAAAGCTCAGGGTTTTTTGCCGGGCTAAAACCATCGGCGAACCAGGCATCAGCTGTTAGCCGGCCTGATTTAGCTTGCTGCAAAAGTAATTCGCGCGCGTCGCCGTAGTACAAATCCAGGGTCAGAGAGTCGCCAAAGACAAGTCGATGACAACCGGCGCTGTGGTCCTGATACTGTTGCAGTAAAAGTGCGCTTTGCTGAGAAAAATTGGGCCATTGTTTGTAGATTCGTTGCAGATCTGCCCGCTTCAGGGGGTATTGTTCGAAAGCAACATAGTGCAAGTGCTGGTGTGGGATCGACTGCTTGAGAGTCGCGTCATCCTGCTTTGTCTTGTCCAGATGTTGCGCCCAGAGTAGCCAGGTTTGCAGAAAATTCAGGCCGCAGCCAAAGCCAAGCTCGCCAATAGTGAAAGTAGTGCGACCAGCTTCAGCTGATTGCCAGCGCTGGGCCAGTTGATTCCCGGCCAGAAAGACGTGCTGGCTTTCGCCAAGTTCGTCATCGCGGGAAAAATACACATCATTGAACTGCCGCGAGAAGGGCAGGCCATTGTCCTGCCACTCGATTTCGGCATTAGTGACGCGCATGGGCAATCCTGAGGCTTTTACAGTGAGTGATTCGAAGTGCTGGCGAGGCTGGCATGGCGGCAGACTACTACAATGCGCAGGCGCATAAAACCAACCATTGTGCGGAGTTAGCCACTGGTATCAGTAAAGCAATCAGGTACAATGCCGATTCTCCAAACAGACAGCTGCGGGACGCGAAAAAACCATGGAAATCAATGCTTATCTCACTCAGGTCAAAGAACTGAAAAGTCGCACTGACAGTCTCAGGGGGTATCTTTGACTACGATGTGAAGAAAGACCGTCTGGCCGAGGTAGAGTTGGAACTCGGTGAATCATCGGTATGGGATAAGCCAGAATATGCCCAGGCGTTGGGCAAGGAACGTGCAAGTCTGGAAGTGATTGTCGTCACCATCGATAATTTGTATCAAGGGATACAGGACCTCGAGGAAATTCTCGAACTTGCCAAAGAAGAAAATGATCCGGAATTGTTGGGCTCAGCGACCGCAGATCTCGACGTCATGCAGGGCGAGTTGGCAAAGCTGGAATTTCGCCGCATGTTTTCCGGAGAGCTGGATGAGTCGAGTGCCTATCTGGACATTCAGGCGGGTTCCGGCGGCACAGAAGCCCAGGACTGGGCCGAAATGCTATTGCGCATGTATTTGCGCTGGGGTGAAGACAAAGGCTTCAAGACAGAGTTGGTGGAAGTGTCCGGCGGCGATGTGGCCGGTATCAAGTCAGCCACTGTGTACATGGAAGGCGATTTTTCCTTCGGTTGGCTGCGCACTGAAACCGGCGTGCATCGACTGGTGCGCAAGTCACCATTTGATTCCGGGTCACGGCGTCATACCTCGTTTGCCTCTGTGTTTGTTTCTCCCGAGATCAACGACGATATCGAAGTGGATCTGGATATGTCGCAAGTACGCATCGATACCTACCGTTCCAGTGGTGCCGGCGGCCAGCACGTCAACAAGACTGACTCGGCTGTGCGCTTAACACACGAACCCAGTGGTATTGTTGTGCAATGTCAGTCCCAGCGTTCGCAGCACAAGAACAAAGACATGGCGATCAAACAATTGAAAGCCAAGCTCTATGAGTTGGAAGAACTCAAACGCAAGGAAGAGGCGCAGTCGGTTGAGGAATCGAAAGCCGACATTGGTTGGGGTAGCCAGATTCGTTCCTATGTGCTGGATGCGTCCCGTATCAAGGATTTGCGAACCAATGTTGAGAGCTCCAATACCGGCGCTGTACTCGATGGCGATCTCGACAAATTTATTGAAGCCAGCCTGAAGATGGGCCTGTAACAGCGACCGAAACCGAACTCAATCAATACGACTTAACAGAAGACATCAGCAATGACAGACAAGCAAGCCGATAACGGCACAGACGCCCTTGACGAAAACAAGCTAATTGCGCAGCGCCGGGAAAAGTTGGCTGATATACGCAAGCAGCGGCAGGCGTTTCCAAACGATTTTACGCCTGCGGCATCAGCCAGCGAAGTCACGGCCGAGTTTGCTGAACAGGAGGGTGAGGCGCTTAAAGAGCTGGCCAAAACGACATCGGTTGCCGGCCGCATTATCAGGCAGCGTGGCCCTTTTGTTGTGATTCAGGATGGCAGCGGCACTATTCAGCTGTACATGAACAACAAGTCGTTTGCAGATGAATTGGCACAGGAACTGAAAGGCCTCGACCTGGGCGATATTATTGGCGCCGAAGGCGAAATCTTTAAGACACAAAAGGGCGAGCTGACTATTCGCGTGGCCTCGTTTCGCTTGCTGACCAAATCATTACGTCCGTTACCGGACAAGCACAAAGGCCTGACCGATACCGAAATGCGCTATCGGCAGCGTTATGTTGACCTGATCGTCAATGAAGACTCGCGACGCGTGTTTCAACTGCGCTCGCGCATAGTGGCATTTATTCGCCGTTATTTTGACCAATTGGGCTACATGGAAGTTGAAACGCCAATGATGCAGGTGATCCCCGGCGGTGCTACTGCACGTCCGTTTGTAACTCATCACAATGCGCTGGATCAGGACATGTATTTGCGAATCGCGCCGGAGCTGTACCTCAAGCGTTTGGTGGTCGGGGGCTTTGAGAAAGTGTATGAACTGAATCGTAATTTTCGCAATGAAGGCCTGTCAACACGACACAATCCTGAATTTACCATGCTGGAATTTTATCAGGCCTATGCGCGTTATCAGGGCCTGATGGACTTGACCGAAGACATGTTTCGCCACCTGGCCAACGATGTTGTCGGCAGTTCGACCATTGCCTATCAAGGCGAAAGCATAGATTTCGGCCAGCCTTTTACTCGCATTACTGTGCAAGACTCTATTATGGCCTATTGTGAATCTGCCAAGGCCGAGCATTTTGTTAATCAGGCCAGTGTGTTGGCATTGGCAGAATCGCTGGGCGTGGATGTGGATAGCAATTGGCCGAAAGGCAAAATCGTGATGGAGATATTCGATCAACGTGTCGAAGACAAACTCTATCAACCGACTTTTGTGACTGAGTATCCAACCGAAGTTTCACCGCTGGCGCGTTGCAACGAAGACAATCCGGAAGTCACGGATCGCTTTGAGTTGTTTATTGCCGGCCGGGAACTGGCCAATGGCTTTTCCGAGTTAAACGATCCGGAAGATCAGGCAGCGAGATTTCGTGCCCAGGTAGAGCAGAAAGAAGCCGGAGACAACGAGGCCATGCATTTCGATGCCGATTACATCACGGCATTGGAATACGGCATGCCTCCGGCAGCGGGAGAGGGTATCGGCATTGATCGGTTGGTGATGTTGTTCACAGACACGGCATCCATCAAGGACGTATTGTTGTTCCCGCATATGCGTCCACAGCATGATGGCGAGTAACAGCGCCGCCGAAACCTCCGCTAATGTGCAATTGGAGGACAGTTGGAAACGCGTACTGGCCGATGAATTCGAACTGGATTACATGCGCCAGTTGCGGCAATTTCTGGTTGCGGAAAAAGCCGCTGGCAAGAAAATCTACCCGCCGGGCAACGAGATTTTCAATGCTTTGAATAGCACGCCATTTGACCGGGTCAAGGTCGTGATTCTCGGGCAAGATCCCTATCACGGTCCAGGGCAAGCGCATGGCCTGTGTTTTTCCGTCCAACCTGGCGTTGTTGTTCCGCCCTCGCTAAAAAACATCTATAAAGAGCTAAAAGCCGACCTTGGTATTGAACAGCCGCAGCATGGTTATTTAATGTCGTGGGCGCAGCAAGGAGTTCTGTTGCTGAATTCGGTGCTGACTGTTCAGGCTAGCCATGCAGCTTCCCATCAAGGTAAAGGTTGGGAGAGATTTACTGACCGCGTCGTCGCGGAGCTCAACAAAGAACGTACTGGTGTTGTCTTCCTGCTCTGGGGCAGTTATGCACAGAAGAAAGGTGCCAGTATCGACCGCAGCAAACATCTTGTACTGCAGTCGCCCCATCCGTCGCCGTTGTCAGCCAGTCGCGGTTTCTTCGGCAATCATCATTTTTCACAAACCAACCGTTATTTGGAGCAGCAGAGCAGTACGCCGATTGATTGGCAGCTTTCTCCGCTTTAGGACTTATGGAAATATTGAATGCCGCCGAGCCAAAACAGACCTGTGTCATCGTCGGTGCCAGCCATACTGGCGTTTCATTGGCGCTGCAGTTACGTAAGGAGGGGTGGCAAGGGCCGATCAAACTGATCGGCGCTGAATCTGAATTACCCTACCACCGGCCGCCGCTGTCCAAGGAATTTTTAGCGGGCAGCAAGGCTCTGGATGCCATGCGTTTGCGCCCGGAGAAAATGTATCTGGATAACAATATTGAACTGCTGCTTGGCAATACAGTTGCCACAATTAACGCAGCGGAGAAGAGCCTGCAATTGACTGATGGCCAGACACTGAGCTATGACAAGTTGGCGCTATGCACTGGCGCAAGTGTGATGACCCTGCCATCCCAGCCCGTTCGGGACAATGTGAGTTCTATTCGCACGGCTGCTGATGTTATCCAGCTCAAGGAGCGACTCAAAACAGCAGGCAGGGCAGTGATTATTGGCGGTGGCTATATCGGTCTTGAGACTGCGGCAGTACTGACTGCCGCCGGTTGGCAAGTCACGGTGATTGAGCGGGAAGACCGTATTCTTGCCCGGGTGACAAGCTCGATCGTTGCCGATTACTTGCAAGCTGTACACGAATCTCATGGCGTGAAGATAGTTACCAACGCGACGGTGTCGGCTTTGGCTGGCGATGAAACAGTCAACAGTGTGCAGTTGAACGATGGCAGTGAACTCGTAGCAGATCTGGTCTTGGTAGGCATCGGCGTCATGGCCAATGAACAACTGGCAAGCGCTGCCGGCCTTGAAGTGGATCGCGGTATCGTCGTCGATGCCTGTATGCGTACCAGTGATAGCGATATTTTCGCGGCAGGTGATTGCACGCGGCATCCTCACAAGCTGTATCCCGAAGCAGGCCTGATACGCTTGGAGTCAGTGCAAAATGCCAATGACCAGGGTCGCACTGCGGCAGCGAATATCGCCGGCCGTGAGCTGGAATACGATGCCATTCCCTGGTTCTGGTCGGATCAGTATGATCTGAAACTTCAGATGTCTGGTCTGAACAGCGACTACGATGAAACAATTAGCCGTGGCAGTGCAGATCCTGCTGAAGGGGATGGTTTTGCCGTGTTCTATCTAAAGAACGATAAAGTGGTAGCGGCAGACTGTATTGCCCAGCCCAGGGTTTTTATGGCCAGTAAGCAATTCATTCAGGGCGGTTTCATACTGGACGCGGCCAGTAAGACGCAGTTAGCCGATCCGGACGCGGATCTAACGCAGTTGCTGAAATCACTTCAATAATTGTGCGTGCGCGTTCGCAAGAACAGAGCCTGACGATGGCTTGTCAGTCGCCATAATACGTGCAACCGCTGGTGCAGGTTTCACGTATTTCGACGGCGAATAGCTCAGGCAGGCCAGGCTTGAGTCGTACCCATATCCATTGCGCCAGCACTTCGCTGGTTGGGTTCTCCAGACCGGCTATCTCATTGAGATAGTGATGATCCAGTTGTTCCCAGATGGGCTGAAAAGCAGCCTTGATGTCAGCGAAGTCCATGACCCACCCGGACTCCTCACCCACGGGCCCTTGAACCGTGATTCGTACAGCGAATGAGTGGCCATGCAGGCGAGCGCATTTGTGTTCGGCGGGAACATTGGGCAGCCGATGCGCGGCTTCGAAGCTGAATTCCTTGAATAATTGCACTTGATTGCTCGTTTCTGGCGGATTTTAACGTGATTTCGTGGGGAGCCAGCGAGGCGGCATGGTAGCCTTAGTGCGATTTTATGTACAGACCCGATCGCATATAATCCGGGTTCCACTCAAGGAAGGGGCGTTACCAGTCAAACCGAGATGACAGCCAGCACACGCCTGAAACCACTTTTCCGCTTTCTTAATGAAGGTAAGCGCCTGCCCAGCTATCTGGGTATCTTCGTCACTATCTTTATTGTCTGGATACAGCTGGCACCGCCGTTCTTTATTCTCCAGCTCGTTGAGCGCATCGAGTATCTTATCTATGACCAGCGATTGGCAGTGATGCCGCTACAGGAGCGCAACCCGGATCACAATATTGTCATCGTTGATCTCGACGAACGCTCTTTACAGATCGAAGGGCAGTTTCCCTGGAATCGTTTCAAGGTTGGTCAACTGGTTAACCAGTTGTCTGGCAAGGGTGCACTTGTAATCGGTTTCGACATCACATTTCCGGAGCCAGATCGTAGCATTCGTGATTTGCTTGAGCCTGTTGATTTGCAGCAACTCGACCCCGCTTTCACACAAACACTGGAGCAAATCGAGCCGCAAATAAACTCTGATCAGTATTTTGCCGATGCGATGGAAAACGGATTTGCCGATGTGGTTTTGGCAATTAATTTTAATCGTCAGGAAGAGCAGGCCTATAACGAGTTGCCCGACTCTATCGTGGCCATCGACCCGGCTCTGGCAGCGCGAGTATCGTTGGAGGATATGGCGGGATACACAGGGAATATCCCGGTTCTCCAAAATGCCGCACGTGGTAGCGGTAATATGAATCAGCTGCCGGATTCGGATGGTGTCGTGCGCCGCGTTCCTTTGGTGCTGCGCTACGGCAATGAGTTGTACCCAACATTGGCATTGGAAATGATGCGGGTATACAACTTCGCACAACAATATGAATTGCTGACCACTGAATACGGTAATCAGGAAGTGGTCAGGGGAGTGCGTATCGGGCGCGGTGCTGGCGCCTTTGATATTGCCACTGACCGCCGTGCCTCGGTACTCGTGCCATTTCTTGGCCCAAGTTCCATGCGCACCGATATTCCATTTAAGTATGTTTCAGCAACGGATGTGCTGAATGATACAGAAGAGCCAGGTGTCTTTGAAAATAGTCTGGTATTGATTGGGACCAGCGCGCCAGGCTTGCAGGACATACGAGCAACCCCATTGGATCGAGTTTATCCAGGCGTCGAGGTGCATGCCAATATGCTGCATGCCTTACTTGATTCACAGCCGGTAGCAGAAGTGTCAGGCGGCGAGAGCGACACGCAGACCCTGTTCTCGGATTTTCAGCGCACCGAAAGCGTCAAGTTCCCCTATAAACCTGACTGGGAACCCGGTGCCCAACTGATTGCCGTTACCGTGTTAGGGCTGGCAATGGCACTGATCTTTCCGCATCTCGGTGCGCCGACCATGGCGGCTACTGCCGTCGCTTTTATGACGTTTGTCATCTGGGGCAATTTCCAGTTGTGGACGCTATTCAGTATGGACTTTTCGCTCTTTTATTTGTTGCTACTGATATTTCTGATCACGGCAGTGAATCTTGTTTACGGTTTTCTGGCTGAGAGTCAAACCCGTAAGGCCATCAAAGGTATGTTTGACCAGTATGTGCCGCCGGCACACATCGATTCCATGCTGGATGATCCAGATAACTACACCTTTGAAGGGGAGAGTAAAGAGCTTACCGTCTTGTTCTCCGATATCCGCAGCTTCACCAGTATTTCCGAATCCTTGAGTGCGACCCAACTCAAGGAATTGCTCAATGATTTTTTCACCCCCATCACAGAAATTATTTTCAAGCATCAGGGGACGATTGATAAATACGTTGGCGACATGGTGATGGCCTTCTGGGGGGCGCCTTTGGATGATCCAGATCACCGCCAGCATGCAGTCATCGCCGCCATGGAAATGCTTGAGCGGGTAGAAGAGTTAAAACCCTTGTTCAAGGAGAAGGGCTTTCCGGTAGTGGATATCGGTATTGGTGTTAATTCCGGCTTCATGAACGTTGGAGACATGGGCTCGACTTATCGGCGTTCCTATACCGTGCTGGGTGACGCAGTGAATCTTGGCTCGCGTCTTGAGGGCCTGACCAAGTTTTATGGCATCAAGCTACTAATCGGCGAGCAAACTGCAGGTGAGCTCGATGGTGTGTTACTGCGGCAGATTGACAAGGTCAAAGTGAAAGGCAAAGACAAGGCTGTGGATTGCTATGAACCTGTGTGTATGGTGGAGTCAGCAGGTGAGCAATTGAAGGATCGTGTTGCTCGCTATCATGGCGCACTGCGACATTATTATCGACAGGAATGGGATGCAGCTGAAAACGAGTTTAGCCGGCTGGCCGCTGACGAGCCCAAGAGCAAACTGTACAAGATCTATCTCGAGCGCATAGCAACGCTCAGAACGGCCAAACTTCCCGAAAACTGGGATGGTGCCTTCGTTCATACCAGCAAGTAACAGATAAATTCTGCTTTTTCCGTCAGGGTGGGGAGAGATGTTGCGAATAGCTATTTCCTTTTATTGACATGCGACCGGGAGTCGGTAAAATGCGCTCTCTCTTTGACGGGTGGTTAGCTCAGCTGGGAGAGCATCGCCCTTACAAGGCGAGGGTCGCAGGTTCGATCCCTGCACCACCCACCATTGTTTGTCATTCGCGGACCGGTAGTTCAGCTGGTTAGAATGCCGGCCTGTCACGCCGGAGGTCGCGGGTTCGAGTCCCGTCCGGTCCGCCATTTAATTCCCCTTGGTCGCTTTTAAGAAACTATTTACGCCTTCGGGCACCGGTTAACGCTGGTGGCTGTATATGCGCTTGCCTGCTGCTTTCTATTACCCACTATTTGCCAATTGCCGTTTGGCCATCAATGCTCATCTTCTCGACAACATGGTGGGCCAGCACGCTGGTCGTGTGTGCCTCGACGCGTACATGTCTTTACAAGCAGGAGGAGTGGTTGCTAATGGGTATGGTTAGCGACAGAGATGCCAGTAGTTCGTCACAATGCGCCAGAAAGGGGTGTTTAACGATGAATATTGTGGGAATTGCCTGAAAATACAGATTTTTCCGACGAAAAGCTGGTAAATATTCCCACAAAAGCCTATTGTGTCGCTCATTGTCCTTACCATAGCCATAGCCATAGTCGACTGCGATGCGCGCTCTACTACACACTAGCCAATTCCTGTTAGCGGCCATTGTCTGCCTGGCCTTGTTCCTGCCCGGGCCACTGTTAGCCGATCAGACGCCGTTACTGCGGTTTAGTGAGATTGCCCCGGCGCACCCGGCGCCTGCCCATGCCGCTAAAGCACACAGTATCCGTATCGATAGTCAGGGTCTGGCCGCAGTGCAGCAGGGCAACAGTATCGCTATTGAAATAGCGAATGATTACGTCACCGATTTTCTCGTCACCTCAGCACACCACTATATAAACAATGATCGCGTCATACAGGCCCAGACCACACTGGAAGGGCAAAGCTATTCCCTGTCTCTGACATTGGGGCCAGAGACGCTCTATGGCTATCTGGTCACGGCGGCGCAGGCCTTTCAGATCGAATCAGTTCGGGACTACGATGCCGCTGGTTCGGCGTATTACAGTGGCTGGATCTATGAGACCGCCGGTTTGCATCCGGCGGCCGCACGTAGTCAGCATGATTTCCTGATTCCCGACAGCAATACGGTGCAACAGCCCGGCGCTCCAGGCACACAATCTGCGCTGACTCTGCTCATGGAGACTTCATTGGCAACGGGCGCAGCAAGAAGCCGGCAGGCTTCTTCTGCAGCAGGAATAGCGGGTGGTGATTTCAGTCTTACGCAAACCCTTGCCCCATCGCCAGTGATCGTTGGCGGCGTGGTAGAGGCTAGCGTGCAGATAAGTAATATCAGTGGTGTAGCGCAAAATAATCTTGGGTTGGAAATCTACTTCTTTTTGGAGAATAGCCGACTTGCTTCGGCGCCTGCCTTTTGCCGAGAGCAAACAAGTCTTTCACTGCAAAGGGTTCTGTATTGCGATCTGGGTTCTCTTGCAGCCAACGAGTCGCGGCAGTTTAGCTATTCCTTTATGACTGATGCCAGTTCAGGCCCGATTGTGTATAGCTCGCTATTCATGAACGGGTTGCAAGTCGATAACTATATTCACGTGGTGCAGGATGTGCGTCAGGATTCGGACGGTGACGGCATTAGCGATTTCAACGAAAATTTGTTGAACACCGATCCGGGGAATCCTGGTTCAGTTGATAATTCGCCAACCACTATTGATGTCATGGCTTTCTACACTGCCGATGCGGCGCAACTTTATCCTTTTGGTGTCGAAACCCGGATCAATCAATTGATCAGTGTGGCAAATCAAATCTATGCGGACAGCGGTGTTAATATCACTTTGCGCCCTGTCTATCATGGCGCTGTAAATTACCCGTCCAGTCATGACATGGATACCACTTTGAGTAATCTGTTGAATGGCAATCATGCAGCTTTGTCATCCATCGCCAGCCTGCGGGCCCAATATGGCGGCGATCTGGTGATGTTATTGCGTCCATTGGGGGCTGAAACTTCGCGCTGCGGTCTGGCGCCTGTGGGTGGCTTTGAGACGGGCGGTGACTTTACTGCTAGCAGCGAAGCGAGCCTGGCTTATTCAGTGATCGGTATTGATTGCCCCGATGATGTGGTCGTCGCTCATGAGCTTGGCCATAACATGGGGCTGACGCACTCACAGCGTGAAGACGGCATGGGTGGCACGTTACCTTTTGCGACTGGTTATGGCGTCGACAATACGTTTGCTACTGTGATGGCGTTGCCAGCGGCCTTTAACACCAATAACAGGGTTGCGCGTTTCTCCAGTCCTGAGCAGACTTGCGCGGGGTTGCCTTGTGGTGTCACTGAGGGCAATAACGAGCCAGCTGATGCCGTACAGACCCTTAATCTGGTTCGCCATCAGATTGCTGCGTATTTTGATGCGCGGCTTCCGGATTTGCCGCAATTTACTGTCACCAGCCTTAATGGTGCTGCGACTTCCAGTCAGATTGCCATGGCGGCTTCAAAAGATAACGGCTTCAGCTTTACTAATGCCGTACGCAGCAATGAGGCGGTGGACGTCATGATTGATCTGCGTACCGATGCGCGGCACACCGGTTTGTATGGTAGCGTGCATGTGCTCATTCGTACGCAGAGCGGTGCCATGTTCCAGCTGGATGAATCCGGCCGGTTACTGCGTTGGGATGGTACCGGGACGGACTTGCGCTCAGCAGTTACATCTGGCGCCTTGAAGTCGAGGGAGCGCATTACTGTCCTGCAGGATTTTCGTTTTGATAAGGAGGCAGTAGGGCAGGAAATAGAATTTTTTGTCGCTTATCAGTACAACGACTTTGCCGATGTGATTTTCACGGCAGCGCCACTGCGCTTGCGGATAGATCCTTAAAGAAACTCTTAAAGAAACTCTCAAAGAGCTCCCTAAAACATAGCCGCTCTGCGCTGGTCTTTAGCTGGCCTCAAACCTGATAGAAATCCCTGTACCATTCGACGAAACGGGCAACACCTGTTTCAACAGACGTTGTCGGTTTGTATCCTAAATCGTTCATCAGCGCATCGACATCGGCAAACGTCACCGGCACATCGCCTGCCTGCATGGGCAAGAAGTTCTTCTCGGCTTGCTTGCCAAGTGCTTGCTCCAGAACAGCGATATAGTGCATTAGCTCTACAGGATTGTTACTGCCAATGTTGTACAAGCGATAAGGTGCTTTACTGCTGGCCGGGTCAGGTTGGTCGCTATCCCATTCAGCATTGCCTGGCGCGATCCTGTCCAGTGTACAAGTGACCCCTTCGACAATGTCATCGATATAGGTAAAGTCTCTTATGTGCTTGCCATGATTGAACACATCAATGGGTTCGTCGTTCAATATGGCGCGAGTAAATTTGAACAATGCCATATCGGGGCGGCCCCATGGGCCATAAACAGTAAAAAACCGCAGGCCGGTGCAAGGCAGATTAAACAGATGACTATAGGTATGGGCTAACAGCTCGTTGGACTTTTTGCTGGCGGCATACAAACTGATTGGATGGTCCACATTATTGTGAACAGAAAACGGCATGTTGGTATTGGCCCCATAGACCGAACTGCTGGATGCATAGACCAGATGCTCAACGCCATGATGGCGACAGGCTTCGAGAATATTGACGAAGCCGACCAGATTGGCACTGACATAGGCTTGCGGATTTTCCAGTGAATAACGTACCCCGGCCTGTGCGGCAAGATTGACAACTCGCTGTGGTTGCTCGCTCTTGAAAACCGCATTCAGCTTCTCGGCGTCTTCGAGGTTATATTGATAAAAACTGAATGATTCGTGCGTTTGCAGTTGTGCCAGGCGGGCTTTTTTCAGATTGACGTCGTAATAGTCATTGAGGTTGTCGACGCCGATGACCCGATCGCCGCGCGCCAATAATTTTTTTGACAATGAGTGGCCGATAAAGCCCGCTGCGCCAGTGATCAATACATCCATAATGAGTTTAAGCCCTTAGAGACTGCCATCGACACTGTTGGCCGGGAACAAATGTTTGACGTCGAATATGACTGACTCTTTCTTGCAGAATTTTTTAATGCCTGCAAGGCCAAGCTCGACGAACTGGCGATGGGCGACGGCAACAACGACGGCGTCGTAGTGGCTCGCCTCGGGATGTTCGACAAGTAACTCCGAGTCGTCTGTATCAATCCACGGATCATAGACATCCACCGTGGCATTGTAGGACTGCAATGTGCTGATGATGTCGGTTACCCGGGTGTTGCGTACATCGGGGCAGTTTTCTTTGAAAGCCAGGCCCAGAACCAGAATCTTCGCGTCAATGACATGAATGCGTTTGGCCAGCATCAAGCGAATCACGCGTTCTGCCACGTAGTTGCCCATGCCATCATTGATGCGGCGCCCGGCCAGAATGACTTCGGGATGGTGGCCAACTTGTTGCGCTTTGTAGGTCAGGTAGTAAGGGTCGACACCAATACAGTGCCCGCCAACCAGGCCGGGTGAAAAGGGCAGGAAGTTCCACTTGCTGCCGGCGGCCTTGAGCACTTCCTGAGTATCGATATCGAGCTTGTGAAAGAGAATGGCCAGCTCATTGACCAGCGCAATATTCAAGTCTCGTTGCGTGTTCTCGATCACCTTGGCGGCTTCGGCAACCTTGATGCTGCTAGCGCGAAAAGTGCCAGCGTCGATGATGCTGGCATATAATTCGTTGACCAGATCGGCGGTTTCGGGAGTGGAGCCAGAAGTCACTTTTACAATGTTGGCAATGGAGTGGGCGCCATCGCCCGGATTGACTCGTTCCGGGCTATACCCGACAAAAAAGTCCTTGTTGAAGCTGAGTCCTGAAACCGCTTCCAGTACCGGCACGCACTCTTCTTCGGTCGCTCCAGGGTAGACAGTCGATTCGAAGATAACAATATTGCCCTGGCTGAGATGCTTGCCAACCATGCGCGCGGCATTCAGTACAGGCTCCAGATCGGGCTGCTTTTGCTGATTGACCGGAGTTGGTGCTGTGATGATGTAGACTTGGGCGTCGGCCAAATCGGCAATATTGGCCGTGTAATGAATTTGCCGAGAACTTTTGAAATCCTCGCTATTGAGAGCAAGGTTTCTATCGAATCCAGATTTTATTTCATCCACACGCTGTTTATTGATATCGAACCCAGTGGTTGGATAATAAGCTCCCAAGGCGTGTGCCAGAGGCAGTCCCACGTAGCCTAGTCCGAGCACGGCTACGGGAGTTGTCGGTGAAAGAGGGCAGGTCACGTTACTGTTTAAGCTCAATTGAACTGAATGTCGGCGATTCTACTCGAATTGAGGGGGAAGCTGCGACCTTTCCAAGCATATGAATGTGAGGGAGTTGTGCATTTTCTGTACGTAAGCAGTACTGATTTAGCTGCACTCCTCCATGCTATACTTTCATCATGCACAAGGCAGTTAAACACTAATGGCAAATTTTCAGGCAATCGGTCTGGTCGGCAGGCCTGATCACGCTGGCGTCGTGGATTCACTCAATCGACTGGTAAGTTTTCTGCAGGCGCGTTCGTTGCGCGTCGTACTTGATGCCGATACTGCCAAACTGATTCCTGACGCGAATCTGGAGCAATGCTCACGAGAGGCTCTGGCTCAGCAATGCGACCTTGTGGTCGTGGTAGGCGGTGATGGCAGCATGCTCAATGTTGCCAAGACGATGGCCTCGGATCAGGTGCCGGTCATTGGCGTGAATCGTGGCAAATTGGGTTTTCTGACTGATATCGTGCCCGATGAGATCGAATCCAGTATCAGCGAAGTACTGGCGGGCAGCTACACTGTCGAAAAACGCTTTCTGCTGGATGTCTTTTTGCGCCGCGATGGCAACGAAGAACACCTGGGCTCGGCCTTGAATGATGTGGTACTGCATCCGGGCAAGGCTGCACAAATGATCGAATTCGAACTCTTTGTCGATGATCGCTTCGTATACAGTCAGGAATCCGATGGTTTGATCGTCGCCACGCCGACCGGATCAACCGCCTACGCATTATCCGCCGGTGGGCCGATCATGCATCCCCATCTCGATGCGGTCGTGCTCGTGCCCATGTATCCGCATTCGCTGAGTAGCAGGCCTATTGTGGTCGATGGCAGCAGTGAAATTCGCCTTGTTGTGGCCAATAAGGGCAAGCTGCAGCCTTTGCTCAGCTGTGATGGCCAGGAACGCTACGCGACTGTGCCGGGCGATGAACTTCTGGTGCGCAAGAAGCTTGTTCCTCTGCAACTGATTCATCCCCCCAGTCACAGCTTTTATCAGGCCTGTCGCAGCAAATTAGGTTGGGGTAGCCGCCTGGTGCGTCCGAATGATTGAAGCAATTAGCCTGAGCATACAGACGGATCTTCGAGAATTTAGCCACTATTTACGGCAGCAGGGTATTAATCACCGCATCACTGAAGAGTCAGGTCAACAGGTGATCTATGTGGCCACTGATGAAGATGCGGCGCTGGTCAGGCAGCACCTGGCAGGTTTTCAACCTGAACAGTGGCATGGGCCGGATTCCACAGACTCTTCATCGTCCCCGTCATCTCCGATTGAGCCATCAGCAGCCTGGTCACAAGGCTCACCAACGCGATCAGCGCGCGGCATGGCTCCTGGCTGGCTGAAGCTGTTATTGGAAAGCCCTGTTACAGCCGCATTGATAGCGGCCTGCGGCCTTGTGGCGGTAGTCAGTAGTCTGGGCGCACAAGCGCAGCGGGTTGAGTTTCTGTTTTATCCATTGGTGAGTGCCGATGGCGTGTTGGCCTTGCTGGCAGATATCAATACGCCGGCAGAGTTACTGCGCAGTCTTACCCCCATGTTTCTGCATTTTGGCGAGCTACATCTGGTTTTTAACATGCTCTGGCTCTGGTATTTTGGTCGCCAGCTTGAGGCAATCCAGCCCGCATGGGTCTTTGCATTGCTGATTGTAATCACAGCGTTTGTGAGCAATACCACGCAGTTTCTGTTTATTCAGTACAACAATTTCGGTGGCATGTCTGGAGTTGTCTATGGGCTGGTGGGTTATACCTGGGTGATTCACGTATTGATGCCTCGCTCCAATTTACTGATTCGCAGTAACATGTTTGTAGTGTTTGTCGCCGCGCTGGTGGTGATGGAGTTATTGGCAGGATCCTGGATAGCAACAGCCGCGCACGTCGGTGGTCTGGTGTCAGGGTTGCTCTTGGGTTTGCTGGTCGTACTTTACTATCGTTTTGTGCTCAACCGTCACACCATTAGTCGTCATAATCGTTAGCGATATCTAGGCAAGTAAACAATCAGTTACGCAAGCGTTTACTGGCCATTGTGCCGCGGCTCAGCCACTGATGTAATCAAACAAATCAAGATAGAAGATTAGAGTGTTATGAACAAAGAACTGGATTGGATAAGTGCTGGCAGCGTCATGCCGCCACCGGAATCCCTGCAGGAATTGCTCGCCAATATGACGCCGGAAATGTTCGCTTCACTGCGACAGGCTGTTGAGTTGGGTAAATTTGAAGATGGCACGCGATTGAGTGCCCAGCAGGTAGAAAACTGCCTGCAGTTGGTCATCCTGTATGAAGAGCAGCACCTGCCCGTCGGGCAACGTACTTACAGTAATTTGCCGCAAGGTTGCGGCGCCAATCCGGTGATGATGCAGGATCCGGCAAGGCGGGGAAAATGAAAGAAGTAGCAACAGGTATCTTGCGCAAGATGAAGAGCCGGCTGGATACGCCGGTCAGTTACGCCATGCGGGTAGGTGAGGAAGATGTGCCGCTCAATGAGCTGCTTAACAAACCGCTACGTTTAAGTTATAGCGGTGAAATTTTCTGCGTGCATTGTGGTCGCAAGACGAACAAGAGTTTTAATCAGGGCTATTGCTACCCGTGTTTTCAAAAGCTGGCGCAATGTGATGCCTGTATTATTCATCCCGAGCGCTGTCATTTCGACCAGGGCACCTGCCGGGAACCTGCCTGGGGTGAACGTTTCTGTATGCAGGATCATATCGTTTATTTTGCCAATTCATCGGGGCTGAAGGTTGGTATTACCCGGGCTACACAAGTCCCGACGCGCTGGATAGATCAGGGTGCAACGCAGGCATTGGCCGCTGTGCGCGTGCGCAGTCGTTTACAGTCCGGCACATTGGAAGTCATGCTCAAGCAGCATGTGGCTGATAAAACCAATTGGCGTGACATGCTAAAAGGCGATGCGCGGGAGTTGGATATGATGGCGGAGCGTGACCGTCTGTTGGCTGAGTGTGAATCAGAATTGCAGGAGTTGCAGGAACGCTTCGGTTTTTTTGCCATTAGCATCATCAACGGGGTTGAGCCGGTGACGATCCAGTACCCGGTCAGCGAATACCCCGACAAAATCAGCTCATTTAACTTCGACAAGGATCCCAACGTTGAAGGTACTTTATTGGGGATCAAGGGGCAGTATCTGATTCTCGATGATGGCGTCATAAATATTCGGCGCTTCTCCGGTTACAACGTCACGCTCAGTCTTTGATTCGGTTTGCCCGTATTGGCAGGCGATTTCTCTTCGGCACCAACTTGAAAAAGGTTATTAAGATATTTCCATGAAAAATGCCCAGGCACGTACAACCTATTTGAAAGACTACCAGCCGCCCGAGTTTCTGATTGAAACCACAGATTTGGATTTTGATCTGCACGAGGAGTACGCGCTGGTTATTGCCGAGCTAACTTTGCAGCGCAATCCAGATAGCTCCGACCCTGACGCCGATGCATTGGTATTACACGGCGAGAATCTACAATTGCAAAAGTTGATTCTTGATGGTCGACAGTTAACGGAAAGTGAGTTCTCCAACGATGAGGAGTCGCTAATTATAGATGGCTTGGCAGGGTTGTTGGGTCGCAAAGCGGATAAGTTTACGCTGATTTGTCATACCCGTATCGAACCACAAAACAATACAGCGCTGGAAGGTTTGTACAAATCCAAAAAAATGTTTTGCACGCAATGCGAGGCAGAGGGCTTTCGCAAGATCACCTACTATCTTGATCGTCCTGATGTGATGTCCCGTTTCACGACGACGATCAGCGCAGACAAGTCGCGTTACCCGGTTCTGCTTTCCAATGGCAATCAGGTGGCGAGTGGTGATGATCCGTCTGATAGCACACGCCACTGGGTAAAGTGGGAAGACCCATTCAAGAAGCCCAGTTACTTGTTCGCGCTGGTGGCCGGAGACCTGGTGGCGATTGACGACAGTTTTACCACCATGACCAACCGTGAAATCGAGCTGCGGATTTTTGTGGAAGAAAAGGATGCCGACAAATGCGAGCACGCTATGCGCTCCCTGAAAAACTCCATGCGCTGGGACGAAGAGGTGTATGGCCGCGAATACGATCTTGATATCTTCATGATTGTTGCTGTGGATGATTTCAATATGGGCGCTATGGAGAACAAGGGGCTGAATATCTTCAATACCTCTTGTGTGTTGGCTAACCCTAAAACAACCACCGATCTTGGCTTTCAACGCGTTGAGGCTGTGGTTGCGCACGAATATTTTCATAACTGGTCGGGCAATCGCGTGACCTGCCGCGACTGGTTTCAGCTCAGTCTCAAGGAAGGGTTTACGGTTTTTCGAGATTCGGAATTTTCGGCAGACATGGGCTCAAGAGCAGTCAAGCGCGTCGAAGATGTCAACTTCCTCAAAACTGTCCAGTTTGCTGAAGATGGTGGGCCGATGGCGCACTCGGTACGCCCCGACTCGTACATGGAGATTGCCAACTTTTATACAGTTACCATTTATGAAAAAGGCGCCGAGGTTGTGCGTATGATCAATTTACTGCTCGGGCCAGAGGCGTTTCGCGCCGGCTCTGATTTGTATTTCGATCGTCACGACGGTCAGGCAGTAACAACGGAAGATTTCATTGCGGCGATGGAAGACTCCAGTGGTAAAGATCTGACCCAATTCCGCCTGTGGTACAGCCAGGCAGGCACGCCGCGTTTGTCGGTGAGCGGTGAATTCGATACTAGTGCGAAAACCTACACACTGACAGTGCAGCAGACCTGCCCGGCTACGCCGGGGCAGAGCAACAAGCAGCCTATGGTGATCCCGTTGCGGCTCGGCTTGTTGGATTCACAAGGTCAGGAAATACCGCTGCAGTTGACTGGCGAAGATGATGCGACTGCAGCTTCGACTGATCGCGTTCTGGAAGTCACGCAGCAACAACAATCTTTCACGTTTGTGAATGTGTCCGAGAAGCCTGTTCCTTCATTGTTAAGAAGTTTCAGCGCGCCGGTCAAGCTCGACTATCAATACACGCGGGAAGAACTGGCTTTTCTGATAGTGCATGACAGCGACGGTTTCAATCGTTGGAGCGCCATGCAATCGCTAGCCTGTCAGGTCATCGATTATTTGTGCGCAAAAGAAGATGCCGGGCAAGATGATCCACAAGTCGAACAATTGCTGTCGGCCATGGAGCAGGTGCTGCAATCCAGTCTGGATGATCCGGCTGTCGACAAAGCCATGGTGGCGCATCTGTTGACGCTGCCGACCCTGGGGTTTCTCATTGAGCGGGCCGAAGTCGCGCAAGTCGACAAGCTGTTCGAGGTGAAAGAAAGTCTGGCCGATAAGCTGGCGCAGCGAGCACAGGAATTGTTTGCGCGTTGTTATGAAAGCAATGTCGAGAGTGGGCCGTTTAGCGTGACAGCGCAGGCTATTGCCAAGCGGGCTTTAAAGAATCTGTCGCTAGCCTATTTGGTGCGCACCGGCGAGTCACAGTGGTTGGAGGCATGTCATGGCCAATATAACTCTGCCAGTAACATGACCGACCAGATGGCAGCCTTGCGCTGTCTTGTGAACAGCGACACCGAGCAAGGTCAGCAATATGCCGAATCGGCGCTGGCCAGCTTTTATGAGCAATGGCAGCACGAAGCGCTGGTGGTGGATCAATGGTTCTCAGTACAGGCCGTGTCGCCATTGCCGGGTGCTTTGGGGCGGGTCAGTAATCTGATGGCGCATGACGACTTTACGTTACGCAATCCCAACAAAGTTCGCGCCTTGATCGGTGCATTTTGTGGCCAGAACCATATCGCTTTCCATCACAATGACGGTTCCGGTTATGAGTTTCTTGCTGATCGCGTGCTTGAGCTGAACGAGCTGAACCCGCAGATTGCGGCTCGATTGTTAACGCCGTTAACGCGCTGGCGTAAATACGACAGTGAGCGGCAGGCTCTGATGCAAGCACAACTGCAACGCATAAAAGCTGATCCGACGTTGTCGAAAGATGTGTTCGAAGTCGTTGAGAAAAGCACGGTGTGATTGTCATCGCGTAAGTTTCAAGGTCTGGGTCTCAAGGCTTGGGTCTTAAGGATTGGCTCTTAAGGATTGGGTCTCAGAATTCAAGACTCAACGAATACCGCTCAGGTCAGAAAATTGCTGAATTAGATCCCAATTGCCGGATTATGTGGGCAATAAAAAACCCGACGTGAGTAATCTCAGGTCGGGTTTTTTGTCACGAGTGAGTGCGTTCAGCCCGCCAGGGCTCAACACGACTTGGCGTTATGCAACATCCTGCACATTGGTTGCCGGGATTTGCTTGGCGCGCTCAGCTGCTTCCATGTAATTCTGAATCTCATTGAAATTCAGGTAGCGATAAATACTGTCAGCCATGGTGTTGATGTTGCCCATGAACTGCATGTATTCATCCATGGTTGGGATCTTGCCCAGCGCCGCACTTACTGCAGCGAGCTCGGAGGAGGCGAGATAGACATTGGCACCCTGACCGAGTCGGTTCGGGAAGTTACGCGTTGATGTAGAGACAACGGTCGAGTTTGGCGCCACGCGTGCCTGATTACCCATACACAGAGAGCAACCTGGCATTTCAGTACGCGCACCGGAAACGCCGAAGACGTTGTAAATACCTTCCTCAGTCAATTGGTGTTCGTCCATTTTGGTCGGTGGTGCGACCCAGAGTTTTGTCGGCAAGCCGCCATCGACTTGCTTGAGGACTTCGCTGGCGGCGCGGAAATGACCGATATTGGTCATGCAAGAGCCGATGAATACCTCGTCGATCTGAGTACCTTGTATTTCAGATAGCGGTTTGACGTCATCTGGATCATTCGGGCAGGCCAGCAATGGTTCTTTGATCTCGTTGAGATCGATCTCGATGATCTTGTGATACTCAGCGTCAGCATCAGGCTCCATCAACTCAGGATTTTCCAGCCATTGCTCCATGGCTTGAGCGCGTCGCTCAAGCGTGCGTGCGTCCTGATAACCGTTGTCGATCATCCAGCGCAGCAGAGTGATGTTGGATTTGAAGTATTCGATAATGGGTTCTTTGCCAAGACGGATAGTACAGCCGCCAGCGGAACGTTCGGCTGAGGCGTCGGAAATTTCAAAGGCTTGCTCAACCTTCAGATTTGGCAGGCCTTCGATTTCCAGAATACGGCCGGAGAAGATGTTCTTTTTGCCTTTCTTCTCAATGGTCAGGTCGCCACTTTGCAGGGCGGCATAAGGAATCGCATTGACCAGATCACGCAGGGTAATGCCGGGCTGCATTTCACCTTTAAAGCGCACCAACACCGACTCTGGCATATCCAGAGGCATAACACCCGTGGCCGCGGCAAAGGCAACCAGACCAGAACCGGCCGGGAAGGAAATACCGATTGGGAAACGAGTGTGGGAATCACCGCCTGTACCGACCGTATCGGGCAGCAACATGCGGTTTAGCCAAGAGTGAATAATGCCATCACCGGGACGCAGGGCTACGCCGCCGCGTGTGTGAATAAAATCTGGCAGTGTGTGCTGCGTCTCAATGTCGACTGGCTTTGGGTAAGCTGCGGTATGACAAAAAGACTGCATGACCAGATCGGCAGAAAAGCCGAGGCAGGCCAGGTCTTTGAGTTCGTCGCGGGTCATCGGGCCAGTGGTATCCTGACTGCCGACTGTGGTCATGCGCGGTTCGCAATAACTGCCAGGACGGACACCGTCCACACCACATGCCTTGCCGACCATTTTCTGAGCCAGCGTCCAGCCTTTGCTGGACTCTTCGCCAGTGATGGGCGAGCGGAAAATAGTCGATGGTTCAAGGTTCAGCTCTTCGCGCGCGCGCTGGGTCAGGCCGCGACCGATAATCAGCGGGATACGGCCGCCGGCGCGAACTTCGTCGAGCAGTACTTCGGTGCGTAATTCGAAGGTAGAAACAACTTCGTCGCTGTCGTGGCGCGTGATCTTGCCTTCGTAGACATAGATATCAATGACATCGCCGGTTTCCAGCGAATCAACATCGCACTCAAAGGGCAGGGCGCCGGCATCTTCCATGGTGTTGAAGAAGATCGGGGCGATCTTGCCGCCGATGCAGACACCGCTGGCGCGTTTGTTGGGTATATGGGGAATGTCCTGGCCGATATGCCATAACACTGAGTTAGTCGCAGACTTGCGAGATGAGCCAGTGCCGACCACGTCGCCTACCAGCGCGACCGGAAAGCCAGTCTTCTTCAATTCGTTGATTTGTTCTTCGGCATTGTCGACGCCATCGCGGGGATTCTTGTACATGGCTTTGGCATGCAGAGGAATATCCGGACGCGACCAGGCATCCTGTGCGGGAGAGAGGTCGTCGGTATTGGTTTCACCCGGGACCTTGAAGACTGCAACAGTGAGTTTTTCAGGCAGTTCTGGTTTGTTCAGGAACCACTCGGCCTCGGCCCAGGATTGCATGACCTCTTTGGCCTGTTCATTACCGGCGCGGGCTTTTTCAGCGACGTCGTGAAAGGCATCAAACATCAAGAGTGTTTGTTTGAGTTCCGCGGCGGCTGCCGAGGCAAGTTCGCTGTCATCAAGTAGCTCAACCAGCGTGGCGATGTTGTAGCCGCCCAGCATGGTGCCGAGCAACTTGACGGCTGCGGCACGATCGATCAGTGGTGATTGGGCTTCGCCTTTGGCTACTGCCGAGAGAAAGCCGGCCTTGACGTAGGCAGCTTCGTCCACACCTGCCGGGACACGGTTAGTCAGCAGGTCGAGAATAAACTCTTCTTCGCCAGCTGGTGGCGCCTTCAAGAGTTCAACCAGTTCGGCAACCTGTTCTGCCGACAGTGGTTTGGGGACGATGCCTTCCGCGGCGCGTTCAGCGACATGCTGTCTATAAGCCTTCAACACGATGATGTTCCTCGTTAAGTAATGACTGCGGGCCTTGGCTGACCATCCGCTAACCTTGCGGGCTAGCTGCCTGGTTCGTAACCTGACGCGCAGAGAGAATAGGGTGTGCTACCAATGGCTGTCCGCAGTAGCAGTGGCAAGGGCCATGGTGCCGGCGCCTGGTCGCTGCTGTAAATCACTCAGACTTACTGGTGAAGACAATTTGTCGGGCCTGACCGAAGCGATTCTTGGGTTCTGTCTTGGGTATAACAAATCACTTTTGGTCACGCTGAGTAGCACTAAAAAAGTCGGCGTATTCTATTGTAATTGCAGGTAAAAATCCAGTTGTGCCGGGGCGTGCCGCCCGCTTGACTGGCCTTGGCGGCGCGTTGAGGCAAACTGTGGGTTGGAAAACTTGGCGGTGGACAATCCGGGCAATCTTGCTAAAGTCTGCGCTTGGGGTTTACGACTCTACTTTCAGGCTGGCTGTATCTAGCAGCCAATGCCAAGCTATCAACTCAGGCCGACAACTTTTGAATTTTCATGCAAGCAGTTAAAACTCCCTGTATCGGTATTTGTTCCACTACGTCACTGGGCGACAAGGTTTGTCGTGGTTGTAAGCGTTACTCATTCGAAGTCATTGCCTGGAACGGTTACAGTGCTGACGAAAAAAGTGCCGTCCTGAGCCGCATTGAAAAGCTGGTCTGCCAGATTCTGGAGCACAAGCTGCGCATTTTTTCCGTACCAAATCTAAAGTTGGGGCTTGAGCAACACAGCGTGCCTTTCGACCCCACACTCTCACCGTACTGCTGGCTACACAATCTGCTGCGCAAGCGGCATCAGCAAATCAGTTCGCTGCAAGACTATGGTGTCTATGTATTGGACGAATATGCAGGGCTGACTTTGCCGGCCCTGTGCCAGTTGATAGAGGAAGAATTACGGGAGTTGTGCGAGGCACATTTTCAGCGCTATTACTTGCCTGCTGCCAGCCAGTCGGCCTGAATTCGGTCGCGTACCAGCTTGTCGCGGCTGGCTAATAATCAGCGGTAAAAACAAGACTCGCTGCTACAGATCGAAGCTAGACAGGTTCACCCCCGCGTCAGAGATCTCTGCAACCCAACCTTGCTTTCCCCAATCGCCTAACACTAATCGCCAGGCAGAATTGCCATCGACAGTCAGGGCGTGCTGGTCGGGCCGGTGGGTATGGCCATGAATGAGGCGAGATTGCTGATGCGCACTCATTAATTCAACGACGGCTTGTTGATTAACGTCCATGATTGCCATGGCTTTGTCTGCAGTGGCTTCTTTGGATTGTTCCCGGGCCTGGCGAGCAAACTCAATTCGCTCGGGTACGGATTTGGCCAAAAAGGCAGTCTGCCATGCCGGGTTGCGCACCTGGGCGCGAAACTGTTGATAGTCCACATCGTCCGTGCACAAGCTGTCGCCATGGGCCAACAGTACTTCGCCGATTGGGGTACTGATAACCACGGGGTCGGGCAGTAATTCTGCACCGGCTGATTGTGCGTAGGCAGCGCCGAGCAGGAAGTCGCGATTGCCATGCATCAGATAAACCTGACTACCAGCGACGACGAAGTCACGCAAGGCAGCGGCAACTTCCTGAGCCAGCGCATCGGCTGCATCATCACCCAGCCAGACTTCAAACAGGTCGCCGAGAATATAAAGCGCCTGACACCGACCAGATTCGCGCCCGAGGAAATCGAGCAAGCCCCGGGTGAGTTCTGGCCGGCTGGTCTGCAGGTGCAGGTCAGAGATAAATAACAGGCGATCTGGCAAGGTTAGTCGGCTTCGGTAACTGTGGTGGATTCAATTACGATTGCTTCGACAGGGACATCCTGATGACCGGCAGCCGACGTGGTTGGCGTGCCTTTGATGTCGTTGACCACATCCATGCCATCGGTCACGCGGCCGAATACAGCGTAACCCCAGCCTTGTGGACTCTTGTCGCGATGATTCAGAAAATCATTGTCACCGACATTGATGAAAAACTGGCAAGTAGCCGAGTGTGGGTCTGCTGTTCTCGCCATTGCCAGCGTACCAACCAGATTGGGCAGGCCGTTGTCGGCTTCGTTCTCAATTGGAGAGCCTGGGGATTTTTGCTCCATGTCGGCCGTAAAACCGCCGCCCTGAATCATGAAGTTGTCGATGACGCGATGGAAAATCGTGCCGTCATAGAAACCGTCTTTGGCATATTGCAGGAAGTTGGCGGCAGAATTTGGCGCTTTGTCGAAATCCAGTTCGATGGTGATTGCGCCTTTGTTGGTATTGAAAACTATCATGAAGCTGTCCTGTATAAGGCTGGGATGAGTCTGAAGGTGAGTATTCGCTGTAAATATGGCTAAAATTTGGAACACAAGCACGTGGAGCGGGTATAATAAGGGTTTTGGCAGGTCGGAGCCAATGGCGGTCGCTATTGCGTTCGGCGCAGGCTCGCAGCACTTGTAACCCACGCATGACAAGCCCTCAGTTCGTCAGTCAGTAAACACACATACCGAATCCACAAACAGCTATCAGGAAAGAGACACTTCATGGCCGATTCAGCATCGGGTAATAAAAGCGCCAGTGGCGCCGCAGCCCCCTCCAATTTCATCCGCCATATGATTGGTGAAGATCTGGCCAACAAAAAGCATGCTGGCCGTGTGCATACCCGTTTTCCGCCAGAACCCAATGGCTATTTGCATATTGGTCACGCCAAGTCTATTTGCCTGAATTTTTCCCTGGCTGAAGAATACAACGGCCGATGCAATTTGCGCTTTGATGACACCAATCCGGCCAAAGAGAGTCAGGAGTTTGTCGATTCGATAAAAGATAACATCAAATGGTTGGGTTTTGATTGGCACGGGGAGGTGCGTTATTCCTCCAACTACTTTGACCACTTGTATGATTTTGCCGTGCAGCTCATTGAGTCAGGCAAGGCTTACGTGTGCAGCTTGAGCCCGGATCAGGCGCGTGAGTATCGAGGCACCTTGACCGAGCCGGGTACCAACAGCCCCGACCGTGACCAAACGATCAAGGAAAACCTGGATCTTTTCAAGCGCATGCGCGATGGTGAGTTCGATGAAGGTGCGTATTCTTTACGTGCCAAGATCGACATGGCCTCGCCCAATATCAATATGCGTGATCCGGTGTTGTACCGGATTCGCCACATCCAGCATCACCAGACCGGTGACAAGTGGTGCATTTATCCGACTTACGATTATACGCATTGCATTTCCGATGCGATCGAAGGCATTACTCATTCACTCTGTACGCTGGAGTTCGAAGATCATCGCCCGTTGTATGACTGGATCCTGCATAACCTCGATATCGATTCATTAAGAGTCGTGAGTGATCTTGCCGACAGCGAGGCTGACTACGTACTGCCGCAGCAAACCGAATTCGCCAAGTTGAAGATCAACTACACGGTGATGGGCAAGCGCAAACTGCGTGAGATGGTTGAGTCAGGTATCGTCGATGGCTGGGATGACCCGCGAATGCCAACCTTGGCCGGTATGCGTCGGCGCGGTTTTACGCCGGCGTCTCTGCGCAATTTTTGTGAAAGCGTCGGCGTTGCCCGTAGTGAGAGTGTCGTCGATATGGGGATGCTCGAGCATGCGATTCGCGATGATCTGGACAAGAATGCACCACGTGCCATGTGTGTTTTAAATCCGCTAAAAGTCGTGCTGACAACGTTCGCGGAAGACTACAGGGCTGAGTTGACGATGAGCGCCCATCCCAAAGATGAATCCCTGGGGCAAAGAGTAGTGCCGCTGACTCGCGAAATTTACATCGACAAAAGTGATTTCGAGGAAGTGCCACCGCCAGGTTTCAAGCGCCTGATTTCGGGCGGGGAAGTGCGCCTGCGTGGAGCCTATGTCATTCGCTGTGACGAAGTGGTTAAAGATGATAGTGGTGAAATTGTGCAACTGAATTGCAGTGTTGATGAAAATACACTGGGCAAGAGTCCGGAAGGGCGCAAGGTCAAAGGCGTGATTCACTGGGTTTCGGCCAGCGAGGGCGTACCGGCGACGGTACGACTCTATGATCGGCTATTTAACGAGGAAAAGCCTGAAGCCAAGGATGTTGATTACCATAATTGCCTCAACCCCGAGTCATTGATCAAGTTGGAGAACTGTATCGTTGAGCCGTCAGTGATTGGTAACGATGCCGGCAATTTCCAATTCGAACGTGAAGGCTATTTTTGTTTTGACAGCATAGATAGTTCTGACGCCCGTCCTGTTTTCAACCGCACAATCACCTTGCGTGATTCCTGGTCCAACTGAGCGCCTGACTACGGCGAATATTTATTGTGATTACTGTTTACAACACGCTGACGCAACGTAAAGAAACACTGCAACCCATCGAGCCAGGCAAGATACGGCTGTATGTTTGTGGCATTACTGTCTACGACTACTGCCATCTTGGTCATGCGCGCATGCTGGTGGCATTTGATCTGATTGTGCGTTATTTGCGCTACCGCGGCTTGGATGTCACCTACGTGCGCAACATCACGGATGTCGATGACAAGATTCTCAAGCGCGCACAGGAAGAGGGTGTGTTGTTTTCTGATATCACGGCGCGGTACATCAAGGCTATGCATGCCGACGAGCAGGCGCTGGCAATCTTGCCGCCTGATCAGGAGCCGCGTGCTACAGAACACATTGAACAGATTGTCGCCATGATCGAAACTCTGGTCAGCAAGGATTTCGCTTACCGGGCTGATAACGGTGATGTGTATTTTTCTGTGGCACGTTGCCCGGATTACGGCAAACTTTCCAAGAAAAACATGGACGAGTTGCTCGATGGTGCGCGTATCGAAGTGGGTGAACTCAAGAAAGACCCGCGTGACTTCGTGTTGTGGAAAGCCTCACCTGATGATGGCGTGGGCTGGGATTCGCCCTGGGGCTATGGGCGGCCGGGATGGCATATTGAATGCTCTGCCATGTCCACTTGCGCCTTGGGTAATACTTTTGATATTCACGGTGGCGGGTCGGATCTAAAATTTCCACACCATGAAAACGAAATTGCCCAATCCGAATGCGCAACTGATAGCACGTTCGCCAACGTATGGTTGCACAATGGACCGCTGCGAATCGATAACGAGAAGATGTCCAAGTCACTGGGTAATTTTTTTACCATTCGCGAAGTGCTCAAGGAACATGATGCAGAAGCCGTGCGCTATTTGTTAGTGGCCAGTCAGTATCGCAGTCCTATCAATTATTCTTTGGATAGTCTGGAGCAGGCACAGAAAGGTCTTGAACGCTTCTATCATGCCTTGAAAGGACTGGATATTGGCAATGCCAAATCACTGACCAATAGTCGTTTTGAAAAAGCCTTTCAGGCGGCCATGGATGATGACTTCAATACGCCGGAAGCCTTTGCCGTCTTGTTTGACATGGTGTCGGAGATCAATCGTTTGAAGAAAACCGATCCAGACATGGCCAGTCAGTTGGGGGCCTTGCTGGTACGCCTGGCTGATATTCTTGGTGTGTTGCAATCTGACGCCGAAGAATTCCTGCGCCGCAGCGGCGGCGACGAGCTGGATGCGGAGGCGATTGATGCGCTGGTGGCGGCACGGGATCAGGCCCGAGCTGACAAGGACTGGCAGAAAGCGGACGAGATTCGCGACCAACTGACTGCCCTGAATGTGGTGGTAGAAGACGGCACAGGTGGCAGTACCTGGCGTATCGAGCGCTAATAAGCTACCGAATTAGTGAAATCCACGGCCGCCGCGCATTGACGGGCAAGTACGACGCGAGTATGATGCCGTCCTTTCGAATTTCAGGCATACTTGTGTAGTTGCAAGTGAGTATTCGGATAGTATCAAGATAGTATAAAGATAGTTTTAAGATGGTTTAAAGATAGTATCGAGTGCCTGGATCGACTCGGGGTATAGCGCAGTCTGGTAGCGCGCCTGCTTTGGGAGCAGGATGTCGGGAGTTCGAATCTCTCTACCCCGACCAAATTTTGACCGTTTTATGGTGACTGTAGCTCAGCTGGTAGAGCCCCGGACTGTGACTCCGGTTGTCGTGGGTTCGAGCCCCATCAGTCACCCCATTTTTCCCCATCTAAAACAATGAGTTGCGACGCCGTGCCGGGTCGCACTAATTGCGCCGTTCTGGAAAATGTCCACAAAGTGTCCACATTGATTTAATTCAGTCCCCGTAAAGGTGTGACATACTACGATCACTCTTGAATCTATCACATAGGGGCATCGTTATGCGTTACATACTGGCCGGTCTGGCTCTCTGTTTTACATTGACTGCTCAAGCATCCGGGCCGAATGATGGCATCTATGTAATGACTTACGAGGCGGTGCCGGACTATAGCGACTTTGTATCGATTCACCAAAATGGCGATACGATATTGTTTATCACGCTCGATCCGTCTGACTTTACATGGGAAGTCCTGCAGGGCGTTCGGCAGGGGAATCAGGCAAGTCTGCAATATGCGCTTGGTGGAAATTCCGGCTCGGTCGTTCTGATGTTGGAATTCTTAACTGCAACGACTGCCGCTTTGTCGTTGGAGGCATGTAGCGCTGATCCCGGGTCAGTGTGCAATTTTCCGGATGGTGCTCAATTCGATTTGATTAAGGCGTTCTGATCGGCTTGAGCCGTAACACTTCCAGGAAGTGATCCGGTGCCAGGTGCGCATAGCGTTGCGTCATGGTGATACTGTGGTGTCCGAGGATGCGTTGCAGTGTCACTATGTTACCGCCGTTCATCATGAAGTGACTCGCAAAGGTGTGTCGCAGTACGTGCGTGCCTTGTCCCGCCGGTAATTCAATCTCAGCCCGTTTCAGGGCGTTATACAGTGCATCGTAACAGGGGCCGAAAATGCGGCCATCGGGCAGTGCTCGCGCTTTGGCGTGGGCGCGTAGTCGCTTCTCAAGGTCGGCGGTGATCGGGATCGGTCGCGGCTTGCCGCCTTTGGTGTTGTAGAAAGTAATCTGGCCTTTGCCAACGTGTCGAAGTTTCAGCGTTTCGGCTTCGCCCCAACGTGCCCCGGTATCGAGCGCCAGTTCGGCGCACAGTGCCACGTCCGGGTTTTTCCCCTGAGTGCATTGATAGAGCAGGTATTCGATCTGCTCTGTGGTCAGATAGGTCAGCTCATTGTCGGGCGTTTTCCACTTGCTTACCTTGTCGACCGGGTTGCCATGTGGCCACAAGTCGAGCGCAATCAGTTTGTTGTAAACGGCTTTCAGGTAGGACAGTTCGTGATTGATGGTGTTGGCGCTGATCGGCTTCTCGTCTTTGGCCTTGTTGCCTTTTAGCCTGGCATTGGCGTACCGGGTAAAGTCAGCGCCGGTGAGCAGTCGGGCAGGGGGATCGCCAAGCCGGTCGGCCAGTGCGTAGAGAATTTGCAACCGGCCAGCGCCGTCGCGCAGTTTGGTGCCGTGCAGTTCGTACCAGTCGGCGGCCAGTTGGGATAATCGGCGGGGGTCTTTTTTGGGTGGCTCCCAGTCGGGGTTCTGCCGGTGCTGCTCGGTGATATAGGCTTCAAAGGCCGTGGCCTCTGCTTTGGTTTCAAATTTCTTTCGGTAGCGCCGACCGTCGCGACCATCGGGGCGCATATCAACCCACCAATGACCTTGCTTTTTCTGTGCCATATAGATACTGTATATCCGTACAGTTTAAGAACGTCGATTCAGTTACCCGGTGTGCCTATGGATCAGGCCACTAACAGTCGGGCATGGAAAAATTGAGCGCGTTATTAAGTGCCACTATTTAATAATGCCTTGAGGAGCCGCCATGCCGATCCGTGATTGCCGCCGCCTGTTCATCACCAAATACCACAAGCTCAACTCCCACCAGCGCATGCTGGTCAAGTCTTACCTTTCTCCTGCTGAGCCAACAGAAAATCCATGTAATCCAGCAATTCGCGCTGCTTTGTGCGCGGTAGCTTGTCGAACTTCTCAGTCAGATAGTGAGGCGGTGGAGATTCCTGTGTCTGGCGATCGATCCCCATTAGCCAGGCGGCATATTTAGAAAATCGCGGGTGGTTCATGATTTTTTCGAGCGAATCTGCCGACGGGCTTGCGCCTTTCGATTCCCATCGATAAACCATAGCTTTCGTTGTGCCGATTAAGTCTGCGAATTTTTGCTGACTGAGATTTTCTTTTTTTCTCAAGTCGCAGATTTTTTGACCGATAGTAGTTGACATCTATGTGTTTTACAGATAATTTTCCGTGGTACTCAAATACCACATATTGAATATAGTCTGACCATGTGCACCATATGGTGTGGTCAGGCGTACCAATCGGCTAGGTTAGCACAATGACCGGACTACCACCCAAAATTTGCATACTCGACGAGGCCGCTATTAAAGCGTTGTCGCCGACTCAGCCCGTGATCGTGCTGGGCGGTGCCGACGGCATGCGGCCCGAGTTGTACGCGCAAATGACAGGAATCCCGTTAAATACAGTCCGAAAGATGCTCTCCGATGGCCGACTGCCCCGGATTAAGAAGGATTCACCGAACGTGAAAGGCAAAAATTCAATCGTTCTGGTGAATGTAATGAAGCTGGCCGTACAAGCGTTGGAGGCCAGTTACTAAGAAAAGAAAGCCACTACCTGCGTCAACAGGCAGTGGCCCGAGTTCCGAGAGCGTCAACTCTCAAAACAGACTTACCCCCGACTAAGGAGCAAGAACCATTGAGCCTATCACAGCAAACCTTAACCGAAAATAAACCCGACCATAATGGTCGTGAATATCCACCATCATCGGCTGATGGTCATCCGTTCTCCAAAATGGCGTTCTGGTGGTCAAACATGCCCGATCTGGCTAAGCAGGGATTCCTTGTTATGGCCGGAATCCCTTTCGATCAAGTGCCCGTCATTGCCCAGCGTTCGTGGGAGCTGTTGGGTAAATCTGTTCAGCATCAAGTAGTACGTGAGCTGGGATCGGCTGCAATGGTGGCCGGTTTCATTCGTGAGTCAACGGACGAGTATCACCGATTGTATTCGCGTCGGCCGGGGGTGCAGTCATGATTGCAATTGATCCTGCTGCACTACATGACGATGCACGCGTGCTGGTTTTTGTTCGCGGGGCTCTTGTCGTGGATATGCTGGCTATGGCAATGCGTGATCGGTGCGCATTCGATGGTGTCCGGGTGCTCAATATAAACACGCCGAGTAAAGGCGCGGTGAGAGTCGATGTCGTGAAGGATATCGAAGCGGCTGATTATTACCGTAGCGTTGCGGAGTTAGAGTCATGATGCGCGGGCGTCGGCAATTCCTGCGCGATTCAATCGCGTTAGCATTGGGTGTTGCGGCTGGCCCTGCTGTTGGTCGCGGTGGTTCGTACTTTGGTGGCTCTGTTCCGGGTGAGTATCACGAGTTAGTGATTAAAAACCTTGATCAAGATATTCAGGCAATTCGTGTAATCGTCGACGGCGTTGTGACTAATTATGTGGCTGCTGATGAAATTGAGTGGTCGGAGGATGGCGACATATCGTTGCCAATCGAGAATTCTGCCAAGAGTCTGCGGATCGAGCTGGATCAATTGCCCATATTTTCGCGCGACGCTGAGATATTGCGGGGGTGGGCGCTATGAATGCCATCCCGCACCTAACCTACCCGAAACACACGCTCGATCAGTATGGCCTAAGCCTCGATGACAGGGCATGGCTCGACAAGTATCTGACCGAACACGCGCCCATTCAGGGGCTATTGCGCTCTGGCTATCTGCAAATGCTCAAGGCGCACGGCAAGTTCGACGCTAATCAGGCATTAATCAAATTCCACAAGCGCATGCGTCGCCGTGATCTGTGGTTGTCGATGGACGATGCCCGATTGCGCGACTGGTGCGAAGCCAAAGCGCGACACTGCCGGCTCACTGTCAGCCGTCGTGATTCTGATCCGATCCGCAATCAAAAGCACATCTGCGAATTGCTCAATGCCTACGGTATCGAGTTTCCGTTGCAGGTGTCAGCCACGTTGGAGTTGGCGTGTTTTGATCCGTTCGAAGTGGCTTACGCAAAGCTGTCTGACTCCGGCTGGTGGCGTCGCCAGGTGCGCACGTTGCAGAGACGAGAGCAGGAGGAATACGCCCGGCTGTCCGGCATTGTTCACAGTCGCGGGCAAATCTACTGCAGTGATCAAAATGTGCGTGCGCGGCAAGAGCAAAAAAAAAGAAACCGCATGTTGCTGAGTGAGCTGGAAGCGACAAACGAGCTGGGCGAGTCCTTCACGTTGGAGGAGCTGGCCGACTTGTCAGTATCAAATCCGAAAATCCGACGCGCGGAATTGATGGTGCGCATTGCCGGGTTTGAAGAGTACGCCGAGCGGCTGGGCTACGTGGCTGAGTTCTACACGATCACATGCCCGTCACGGTTTCACAGAAAAACAATCATTCGAGATAAGCGCGGCAACGTGCTGGGGGTTAAAGACAATGGGAACTATCGATCAGCGAGTGTTAGGGACGCTCATGATTATTTGGTTAGTGTTGGCAGTCGCATTCGCAGTGCTTTGCAGCGTCGGGATATTCCTGTTTTCGGTTTTCGAGTTGCCGAACCCCATCATGACGGTTGTCCGCATTGGCATTATTTGCTCTTTCTTGGGTCTGATTCTGTTGACGAATGTCGTGATGTCTTTCGCTCTTATGCGCTGGCTGATTCTCCATTTGAGAAAGGTGCGAGCGAGCACAGATTTAAGTATGAACCGATAGACAAGCGCCGGGGAAGTGCCGCCGGTTATATCGCCAAATACATTTCCAAAAACATCGACGGCCACGGCGTCGAGGCTGATCTATACGGCCACGATGCCGAAGTGTCGGCCAATCGCATTGATGCCTGGGCCTCCGTTCATGGCATTCGCCAGTTTCAGCAAATAGGCGGGCCGTCTGTCACGGTCTGGCGCGAATTGCGCCGCCTTGACGAGCAGGAGCCCGGCACGCTGGAAACCGCGCGGATCGCGGCTGATACGGCAAACTGGGCCGACTATTGCGAGCTGATGGGCTCGGGCCGTGCTCAGCCAATAAGGCCTTGCTACTGGCAAGAGCTGGATACCGCGACTGGTGAGGTTTCGCCGGTCACTAACAAATACGGCGAGCCGGTTGTCGGCCGCCTTTTCGGTTTGCTCTGGGGGGAGCTGGAGGCCGTGTGCACGCGGTTCTATAGCTGGACTATAGACCGCGTGCGCTCTGCTTTTAAACCGAATCTTACCGACTCAATAAGCCGGGTGAAGTCCGGCACGCGAATGCTGTTTGGCGTGCCGGTGCCGGTTGGGGTTTGCGGGGCGAACGCCCCGCCTTGGAGTTCTGTCAATAACTGTACGCGGGTGACATAAGGTCACGATAAGCGGGGGATTTAATGAGTAGAAAATCGATTCAATTGAAACAAATCAACGCTGGCCACGATGGCCAGCAAAGCGAAACCGGAGCCGGGTCCGTGCCTGATTATGGCGCAATGGGTTGGCGTGAGCTGCAATCGGCTGCGTCCCATGCTGGCGTGCTAAAGCGCGGCATGGATCGTGGTCAGATTCTGGCGGCGTTGGGGGCTGACAGTGACGCCTGATACTGATCCGGAAAAATGGCAGCACCGATGCTTCTGCTATCGCCAGGCGGTCAAGAATTTGCAGGACGAGTTGGGCAAGCAGAATGCAGTGGTGAAGTTGCATCCGGTCACTCAGCGTGCAGAGCGAACCTTGCAAGCGTCGCTGGCGCTGGTGCAGGAGCTGGAAAGCCGACTAGAGCAGGAAAGGGGGGAGCATGGCGAAAGACCCGAAAATTGAGCTGGGCAAGCGTGACTGTCCAGAGTGCGGCACGGTGGCGTCAATCTACGCCTGTGCTGGTAAGCGATCGCGCTATTTGTACCAACGTTGCGAGTGCGGTTGCTTGCAGGGCAGTGGCGTGATGCCGCAATCGCATTATTGGCACGGTACGGTCTGGAATCATGGCTTAATGCCGTCTGATCCGCCGCCTAATGCGCTGCCACTGGAGGAGTACAACGCCAGAATTGGCGCGGTTTCCAAGCCGGTCGAAGCCGAACCGGAAACCGTTGTAAATGATCCTCTTCAAAACGTCAGCACGGATGCTGATCCAGCCACTGAACCGGAGGCCGAGACGGAAAGCGGTGCCGGTGATCCAGATAACCAAAGCGAGAGCGAAGCAAGCCCGCCGCCGGAGTCGGCCAGTACCGGCGGCGGCAAGGGTTTGTTTGCTCTCGGGCTGGCTGCGGCCGGTCTGGTGCTGGCCGGTCTGGCTAAGGCGAGGGGGTGACTGTGGAAGCGAAAACAGAAAGCAACGACGGCGGCAAGGCAGAGCAAATATCACAGCTGGATGCACTGCTGACTGACGAGTTTGACCCGGTGGCCGCCGGAGTCGGAGACGGCAAGCCGGGCTCGAGCCCGGGTGCTAAGTCATCCAGTGCCGAAACTGGTGCAGTGCTTGGCGGTCTGGTTGCCGTTGTTTGCAATGTGGTGTCGGCCCGTCGTGGTGATCACTGGCAATTGAAGCCGGAGGAGTCCGAGGCGGTCGGTGATGCTGCGGCGGCAGTGCTGGATAAGTACGTGCCGAACGTCGAGGCCGGGCCAGAATTTGCGCTAGTGATGGTGTGCCTGGGCGTGTTCGGTCCGCGTCTGCTGGTGGATATGAGTCAGCAATCTCAGCAGCCGAAACCGGAACAGGAGCCCGGGAAGAAAGATGGCGATAAATCAAAATCCCAGTCTGGAAAATAGGCATACCGGCTACGTCGCCTGTTCTGGTTACGGCAAGTCTCAGGCGCTCAAGCAAAACCCGGATATACCGCCAATGAACAAAGGCGCGCGGGTTTTGCTGTGGGACCCTGACGAGGATCACAAGGCGGCGCACTACACGAGCTGGCGGCACTTTGTACAAGCTGTTAAGGCGGGCATGAAGTCCGGCGGCGGGTTTCGGTTGGCGTGGGCTGGTGCCGTGTCAGAGGAGCAATTCGAATTATTCTGCAAGCTGTGCTTTGTCTGTCTCAACGGTGAACGTGCGTTGTATATCATTATCGAGGAGCTGGCCGACGTGCAAAAGTCGATTGGCAAGGCGTCCAACTGGTTCGGTCAGATAATGAGAAAGTCACGCAAGTATCACGGCATTGTCCACTGGACAAGTCAGCGCGTGGAAGAAATTCCCAAAACGGCAGTCAGTCAGAGCAATAATTTTTACATTGGCTTTCCGAACGATACGGCTACCAAGCAGCAGGTCGAAAAATTGGCGCGAATTGGCCGGGCGGCTGGTGGCGCCGACGCACTTTACGCGCTACAGCCGTTGCAGTTTTATCGAAAAATTGGGCGAGAATCGTCGCTGATAACACTCAAATACAAGAATATTTAACCTATAGGTTTAATCGAAATTTCCCCTTGCAGTGCAAACCGTTGTCGCCGTTAGAGTTGAGCGACTTTTGAAATCCCGTGGGGGGAATTGAGTAATGAAGAAATCACACGCCATTGCGTTCGGCGTATCCTTTTTGGGGGCTTGTGCTGCGATCTATGTCGCTAACAACAATCTTCCAATTCTGGGTAGCTCTGTACGCTCAGTGTTGAACTAAGGGGGCGACTATCATGGGAGCCCGTATCAACTTTTTCAAAATGCCTGCCTTTCAGGGCAACATTGCAACCGGCAATACCATCCAGACATTTTTGGACGGTGGCCCGACATACGAGGAGTTGCAGTTGCACTGCGCCAACGTGGTCGCGGCTGATATTGCGCAATTTATCGTCGAAGTAAATGGCGATCTGCGTGTGCAATTGACCGGCCAGCAAATGCTTGATCTGGAAGCCTACGAAGGTCGCACGGCCACGTCGAACGAGTTTGTATTCTCGTTCTCTGATGCGCTGGCGCGAACTATTCAGGGCGAAGCCTCTGGCGGTCTGGTGACTAAGCCGGGCGACCGCGTTCTGGTGAAAATCGTTCTGGGTACGCTGGGTGGTTCTGAGGCATTCGATCTGTATGCCGTGACTTCACCAAACCGCGTTGAAGAACTGCGACGCTATGTTGTGCCGGAAGCGGTGCCAATTACGTTGACTGGCGATAACGATTACAAGGGTTTGCGCTCTGGTAATTTTACGAACGAGATTCGTATTCGCCGCATGTTCAACTATGGCAACGTCACGCACCTGCGCATTGAGCAGGATCAGCGTTTCCCGTATGGCAAGGACAAATTGCTGAAAGCGGTTAACGATTCGTTGCTTGCCCGTCATGGCAAAACTGTGCCGTCATCCTGTTACGTGTTTGATCCGATTTTTCGCGGTAATACGCTGATCGATCTGTTCGACACTTTCAGCCGTCAGTCACTGACCGTGACTATGACTACTGGTGACAGTAATGCGGTCACGTCGATTGTCGATTATCTGGAAATGACGCGCCAACCGGCTGCTGCATAGGCTACCAAGCAAAGGGGGTAGCTCATGAAACTACAAGACCTTGTAGAAACGCTGGTTAACGGATATGTCCAGGTCGAGACTGTCAACTCGACCAATTCCGGGCGGGGTAATCTCCCGTCCGATCATCCGTACGTCGAGAACGGCGTTGATAGCAACGGTAATACGCTGGTGAACCGGCCGATTGTCTCAGGTGTAAGCAATACGACATTGCTTGCCGGTGTGGCTGCGGTGTTGGTGATTGGCGGGCTAACTGCTGCCGTCGTGTTCGATTAAGGAGCGACTATGCCAATTATCGTGTATTGGGGTTTGGCTGCGCTGGGTGCCGGTGCCGGTGTCAAGCTGTTTGGTGATGGTGTTGAGGATTCCGCGAAAGCGGCCCGCGACATTGCTGTGACAGTTGGCATCGGTGCCGGGGTCTATTTGATAGCCAAAAAACAGGGAATTATCTGATGTTTGATCCGTTCGCATTCGTTGCAAAAGCTGCTGGCGGTGGCGGTATTGGGTTGGGTGATTCTCAGTCGGCTGCGTCACACTCTGGTGATATTTCCGGCCCGCGAATCACGTTTGGTAGTTCTGCGCCTGGTATCACTACCGGGCAATTGGCGCTGATCGTAGTGGGTGGATTGGCAGCAATTTACGTATTCAAGAAGGTGGGCTAAATGTCATTGATAGGCAATGAGTCAACCACTAACCAGAAAACTGAAGTTGACAATTCATCTGCCGCTGGTCAGACGAACGACGGCCATGTTGCATCGGTAAATACTGACGGCAATGTCTCTATCAGTCAGTTTGTGACTGATGGCGGTCTGATTGCTGGTACTGGTGAAATTGCGGGGCTAGCTTTTGATTTTGTCGAGGACAGTAACCGCGAAGATAACTTGCTGATTCGTGATGCGCTGAACGCTGGTGGTAAATTCGTTGGCGATATTTCGCAACGCGCCTTTGATCTGGCGCGTGACTCTATTTTTTCTGTCGAGTCATCTGCGGCGGCTGCGGCTGCGGCCAGTAAGCAAGCCACGCAAGAATCACTCGACTTTGGCCGTGATGCACTGTTCGTTGTATCGGATGCCAATAAAGCCAATGTCGATCTGACTATCTCTACGCTCGACTTCGCCGACGATCTGAATAGCGCCAATCTTGATTTTCTCGACCGGCGAGCCGGTGAGTTCGTGACAGTGATCGAGGATTTGGACGAGTCGCGCTCACTGCAATCTGAAAGCGCATTGAATACCGTGGCCGAGCTGGCGCAAGTAGTCCAGACCGGCGGCGAGTCATTGCAGTATAGCGTTAATAAGGCGCTGGGCGTCGCGGCCATTTTGATGGTCGGCGTGGTCGCCTGGGCGTCGGTGAGGGCATCATGAGAAAAATGGATTCTTTGGTATTGCAATTGATGGTCACGGCCGGTGCGTCGGTGCTAGCGACATATGCAATACGATGGATTGACAAAAAGTTGACTGAACAGGAGATGCAAGCTTGAGCGGTGATACTCTGCCCATAACTCTGTCATCCGGTGCCGAACACAAGCAACCGGCGGGCGGTCAGTCAAATTATCTGTATGTGTATCAGGCAACTGGCCTGATCCGCGTCGATTTCTATCTGGGTAATCGCCTGGTCGAGTCGCACAACGCGGCCGGGCAATTCCTATTAAAAGAGCGGGATTTCGACGAGTTCAGGGTCGTTGATCTAAGCGGCTCAAACAACACAGTTCGCATATTCTATGGGCCGGGGGACTACAGCCCGCCTGGACAGGATAACGTCAGCATCGGCAATACTGTTGACGTAAATATTTCGAGCGGATCGGTGACGGTGAATGAATCGCAACCGACCGCAATCATTCCGCTGAGTGATGAAACGGTTACGTCTACCCCGGCGCAACTTGTCGCGGCGAATTCTGATTCGCTGTTTGTAGAAATTGCCATACCTGATGACCAGACAAATGGAATCCGCATTGGTGATAGCACTGTGACCAGTGGCAAGGGTCGCTGGATCGGGCCGGGAATGACTGCCTCTTTGCAGCTTCAAAATGCTGCTGTCTGGGCTGTGCGCGATGGCGCTGCCGACGTGACTGTGACACTCAATAGATTGGACGTTCCATAATGGGTACTTCGGTAGCTTCACCAACCATTCTAAAGCAAAACTCTGGCGCGTCGAAAATCGGAACCGCGTCCGGTGATGACCTGCAAACTAAGTTGGATTCGCTGGCTGCGGCAGACAGTGCGCTATCGGATGCCATAGGCGACGAGGAGACGGCACGGGCTGCGGCAGACAGTGCGCTATCGGATGCCATAGGCGACGAGGAGACGGCACGAGAAGCCGCCGACAGTGCTTTGGCCGACAGCATTGCGGCGCTGGATTCTGCCAAACAAGATAACTTGGTAAGTGGAGATAATATAAAAACTATCAACGGGGAATCGTTGCTAGGTAGCGAAGATATAGAAATTAAACCGCTCGGCGAGGTCGTAGCAGTTAATACGCTATCCGGCGACGGGGTGTCGGAATTTTCTTTATCAAGTGATTATGATTATTTTGAAATAGTAATTTATGGCCTAGCGGGATCAGGGTCAACGACTTATCTTGTGGCCCAGCTTTCATCCGACGACGGTGCGACGTGGCGTAGTGATTTGCAATACATGCGTCTAGAGGTGGCATCTAGTTCAGCTAGTGTGAACAACGCAACATCGCAGAGCAATATACAGTTGCTTTCGTCGCAGTTTAGTAGTTCTTCGCTAGCAAGCGGGAAGCTGGTGATATTGTCCCCCGGCCCTTCGGGCACTAGAACTTTCTTTTCGTTCTCGGCTTATTCGCATGACCGCAATCAGTATGGCGGCGGTTATACTGCTGGCGATGCCACTGTTGACAAAGTAAGAATAGCGCCGGGAGCGGGCACGTTTTCTGGGACGATGGTCTTAAAGGGCTATAAAAATGAATAAAGTGATTAATGGCGAGCGTGTAGAAATGGGCGCATCTGAGCTGGCTCAATTCGAAGCGTCACGAGCGCCAACGCTGGCAAGCATTAAAGAGAGAATTGTCTCTCTCATGGCTGAAAAGCAGGACGGCGGCATCGTGTTTAACGGTCTGCCGGTCGCCACTGACCCGCGTGCAAAAGCCGAGATTGCCGGAGCCAAGCAAAAGGCAAGAGCGTCGCGCAAGATCGTCACGCGCAATGGGGGCGGCGTGAAAGCAGAATTGAGCCAGGCGCAATTTGATGCGCTGCATTCTGCAGTAGAGGACTATCACCAATCAGTCATGGATCACGCGCACGATTTGCTAGGGCAGGCCGAGGCGGCGGCTGATCCGGCCAGTGTCAATATAGAGGCTGGCTGGCCCAGTAATGTGATAGATGCGTGATGGGTCTTATTCGAAAACATCCTTTTATCACCGCGACTCTGCTCGCGGTGTTGTTCATTGGGGGCGGTAAAGTGCTGCATAAATCTCGCGGGCTGCGTAACAATAATCCGGGCAACCTGAAAGAGCTGCCCGGCGATTCAACACAGTGGGTCGGCGAGCGCGCGACTGACGATGATCCCATTTTTGAAGAGTTTACCGATCCAAAATACGGTATCCGGGCAATGGGTCGCGTTCTGGATTCTTACGAGGCGCGTGGCATATTCACAGTGCGTGACATTATCCGAACTTGGGCGCCAGGCACTGAGAACGATACCGAAGCCTATATAAAATCGATCAAGGATCAGACTGGCCTGATCGGTATTCGCCGGGTTATGCCTTCCGACAGGCCTGCGTTCGTGGCGGGCATTATCAAGCATGAAAACGGCGTCAATCCATATTCACTGGCCTACATTGCCGAAGCGTTGGCGCTGGCATGATTAAGCCTATTGTTTCAATGCTGGACATGGTGCTGGATCGCCTGATACCAGACAAAAACCAACGCGCAAAAGCGGCCGAAGCATTAAAGACAATGCAAACCAACGGCGAGTTGCAGTTGTTGGCTGGTCAGTTGGAAGTCAACAAAGTTGAGGCAGCGCATAAGTCGTTGCTGGTGGCTGGCTGGCGTCCAATGGTGGGTTGGATTTGTGCCGCGTCGCTGGGCTACAACTACGTGATAAAACAAATTGTGGGAACGGTGCTGGCAATAACGATGGAAGCGCCGCCTGAGTTGCCTTCAATGGATACAGGCGAGCTGATGCCGTTGCTGTTGGGGTTGCTGGGGTTGGCTGGCTATCGCACGTATGAGAAGCGCCAGGGCGTATCGCGGGAAATCTGATATGGAAATTGATCTGACTCAGGTGCTTAATACTTTGATTGCCGGCGGTGCAATCTATGCCGGTATCCGAATTGAGATTCGATATTTGTGGCGTGATCTGTCTCGGGTTGAGAAGCGCGTCGATCGTCTTGAGGGAAAATGCCCGGTAGTGTCCACAAAGTGACCATCTAATAGAGCAAACATGCTGTAATGTCTTGTAAAGTGCTGTAAACAAAAAGAAGTAAAACAGTAAGTTATTGATATTAAAGGGGGTTATTTATGGTCTGTGACTCCGGTTGTCGTGGGTTCGAGCCCCATCAGTCACCCCATTTTTCCCTTCCGAATGACCTCAAAAACTTCCCCTTACGGGGCTGGGCATGTCAGCGCGCATGGTTTAGCCTGTGTAGAGCTGACGTCTCTGCCCAAGTTGCAAACTCAGTACAATCAAATAGCAATTATCACGCAACCGAAGCGGTCTCATGGTGTATGACGAATTCTCGCGTAAAGACTCTTGATGGCAAGCGAACCGGCGTGGAGCAGATCAATCTGGGCCGCAAGTCAGCTGCGCCTGACAAGATAGATGCTGAGTCGGCCAGTTTCTTAACCCGTTGCCGGCGCTGGCTACACAACGCCAATCTGGTGATGGCTGGCATGTACACCGGACTAACCTGCCATGGCACGCCTCATACTCACCACAGCTATGAAGACAAGCAATCGAACTTGGATTCTGAAGATGGCTATTCCGATGCTGGGGCAGACAAGAAACCCGACAATCGGCCGATTTAGCCACTGAGGCTATGGCAATGTTGGTGTACAATACCGCCCGCTTGACTGGCTGGAACGAGCTCGGCTTACATAGAGAGTCGATGCTGGAAGGTGAAGAATTACTCGATCACCGGATATTTGTTTAACAATTTTTGCGCCCGTAGCTCATTCGGATAGAGCATCGGCCTTCTAAGCCGAGGGTAGTAGGTTCGAATCCTACCGGGCGCGCCATCTACCTGTAGCCGGTCAGGATATGCGCAACTATTGCGCTGCTGACTACGGCTCATGAACCCGGCCGTGACCATAGCCTTTCAGTCTCCGGTCAGCAACTTGCTCCATTTTGCGCACACAGTGCAGGGCGCCAAATATGCAACCGTCGAACAACCAACAAAAATTCCTTTTTCTGATTGCCAGTATGGCCTTGCTGTTTTTCTTCATGGTCTTGCAGTGATGGCAAACACAAAAGAGGCGTAGGTGGGCAGACAGTTGCCCCGTCCTGATTGCTTTCTATATTCCTGTAACAAAATCGCAGAGCATTCGTGTGCCCAATGAGATGTACAACAGCTGTGCCGTTGTTCTTTTACTCACAGTGAGACGTGCCTGAACCAATAACTACGCCGGGGGCGTGATGAAAGCAGCTTACACGGATAGCTATTTGCAACAGCCCGAACAATTGCATATTAGTGAAGTTACCACGCCAGAGCCGGCTGCCGATGAGATTCGGGTGCGCGTTAAAGCGGTGTCGTTGAATGATTTCGACTGGGGTATTGTCGCTGGCAAACCCTGGATTCTGCGCTTTTTCCTTGGCTGGCGGCGACCTAAAGTGCGAATCAGTGGCTGTGATATCGCTGGAGTGATAGACCGAGTAGGGGCGGACGTCACACGTTGGCAAGCAGGTGACCGCGTCTTTGGCGATATGAGCGGCAGTCAGTTTGGCGGTTTTGCAGAGTTCGTGTGTTGCAGTGAATCAGCAGTCGCGGCACTGCCAGAAAACGTCGAATATAGCGCGGCAGCAGGAGTGCCGCAGGCGGCTGTCCTGGCATGGCAAGCGCTGACCTTGAAGGGGCCGCTAAACGATGGATTGCGCATTCTCATCAATGGTGCCGGCGGGGGCGTTGGCGCTTATGGAGTACAACTGGCCAAGGCTTTCGATGTCCATGTTACTGGTGTGGACAAAGCTGCCAAACATGTGCAGATGCGCAGTTGGGGTTTCGATGCTGTAGTTGATTATCAGGCCGAGGACTTCATTGCCACGGAGCAGCCATATGACCTCATCATCGACACAAAAACCGATCGCAAACCCTGGCAGTATTGCCGCGGACTGTCTCCTGGTGGCGCGTACGTAACCGTGGGCGGCAAATTGGGTTTGCATCTGCTGCTTTTACTGTTTGCTCCACTTATCAGGATCGTGACCGGTAAGCGTCTTGGCATAGTGGCGTTACATGAAAACGAGAATCTCAGTATGTTCGCCAGATTGCTAGGTGAGGGCAAAATGAGCACACCCATCGATGGGCCCTATCCCTTCGAGCAGTTGCCGCAACAATTGCGCTATTTTCTGGATGCCAGGCATCAGGGCAAAGTCGTGCTTGTAATGGCTGACACTGATGCTTAACGGGAATGGCAGTCGGCCAGGTCTTCAGCAGGCACGAAAAACATAGCTATTAAAAACAACAAGATGCTAAAGGTATGTGATGTAAAGTCGATAAAATTTAAGGAAGCAGTACCCACAAATGGCCCAGATCAGGATTGAATTCCTGGTGCTGGGCCTTCTGCGTTTTTGGCTATTTAGAAATGCCGCTGATGTAGCTGGTAATCGTTGTGTTACTTGTTACTTAGCGGGATTTGGGCAAGTAACTCATGGGGAATGGCGACCAGATCGTCCTGATCCTGACTACGCCATTGCTGCAGTGGTTGGAGTTCGTAGTGACCTGTGCGTTTGGCTTTGGCACCACGCCGGCGCGCCGTTTTGCCATTGGCTTTGCGGGTATCGAAAATATAGAGCGCGTAGTTCACGGGCAGGGCGTCCAACAGGGCTTGCTGAGACGGAAAGGAGTGCGCGTCGCCGTAAGTGACTTCCAGCGCGATAACCGGTCGCGTGCGGCGCAGCGTCTCCCGTAGTCCGTCTATTGCCTTTTGTTCGAAGCCTTCCACATCGATCTTCATAATATCGATCTGATTTATCGCCAGAGCAGCCATGTAGTCGTCCCCCCTGGCAATCTCCAACTCGCCGATTGGCTGGTTGCCACGAGTCTGGGAATCAGCATCGAACGAGCCCACGCCCTGATTACTGCCGGTCGGGGCATAGAAGGGCAGTTTGCCATTGCTGTCGCTCAAGCCCAGTTCATGAATGGTGATGTTGCTGAGATTGTTGAGGGCGATTTGTTGTTTGAGACGGTCGCTCACCGCAGCGAGGGGTTCAAAAGCATGAACGTGGGCGCAGCACTGCGACATGAACAGGCTATGCTGGCCAATATTGGCGCCTATATCACAAAAGACGCCTGATTCGGGGCGCAGCGCGCGCATGGCATCACGTAAAAAATGCAGGAGAGGCTTTTCGAAGGCGCCGTAGAAATAGATGGCGAATTCGATGCCGTTGCGGAGGTTGCCTTGATATTGCAGACCGTAAAAGTCGCAGGTAAACGGATAGTCCGGAGCTTCTTTTTGCTTGCTGAGCTGCTTGTAGGCCAGTTTGCGAATCGCCAGTGGCAACCAGGCTTGTCGCCATATCCATGTGCTCAGGTTTGCGTGGTCCGTCATGGGTTCGTTATCCAGATTGCTGCAAATTCGCAGGTTTTGCGAATGGTACAGGGGTTAGCTCGGCGCGCATATACAGCGGATGGGCGGGTTGCAGTGAGCGATTCATTTGCAGGCAGTGGAGAGTGTCCAGTTGTTGGACCACCGTCTGAGCACGGTCCATAAAAACACCGTCATTGCCCCAGCAGGCGACCGTCAGGTCAGCCTGCGCATGGCAATGTTTGATCCAGCGATTGTTGGCAGGCCCGATTGGGTCCGCCGCCGCCTTCAGGTCGGCAGGATAAGTGGCGCGGAAAGCAAACAGATTGACCACTTCCATGCCCGCATAGCCCCAGTCTTTGGCAAAGCGGACACAACGCCGAATTGTCGGGTCATCCTGACGGTGGTCTGCAGTTGAAGGGTTAAGGCCGATAAAAAGGACTTTGCCAGTGCCGCTTTGCCATTGTCGCTCCAAACTATAGCGATAACGCCGACAGCGCGAAAAGCGGGCTTTTTGTGAAATGTATTGCATTTTTGACCAGAAAGTACGGTTTTCCTGTTTATTTTCAGCAATAGGGCGTAATAATGGTTGCCAGCTACTCGCACTATTCGTCCCATCTTCGCTAAACCTTGGTTGGTTCGCCTGGATACCATGAATTATGCGAATTCAAGTCGGGGAGGCTTGGCCTTCCCGACGCAGTAGCAATCGATCTCCGCCCTGTTACTTCTGCGATTCTTCTACAGTAGCCTTACAATAGTTTTGCTTTCTCTACGTCAGTTTGGCTTTTCAAATCCCGTTGCAATCAATCAGCTTCGCCTTGTTGGGTTCTGACAGGCCGCTGCATCACAATCCCTGTTCGGCATGTACCCCTGATTTCTGACCCAGAGCGTTTCAGCTTGTCAGCATCAAACTGCTGGTTTATGGTTTCGACCGGCTTCAGGGTTGTCCTGCTAGCTAATGACGCTAAATGAGGAAAGGCATGCTAGCAATTATAGGCGGTTCCGGGCTATCCCAAATTGACAGATTGTCGCCCGTGCGCAGTGAGCAAGTGATGACACCATGGGATTCGCAGGCCGTTGATGTACAGTTCTTTGCTCGCGGTGAGCAACACATTGCCTTTTTGGCAAGACACGGCAGTGACTCAGCGATTCCGCCACATCGAATAAACTACCGAGCCAATCTCTGGGCCTTGAAAGAGTTGGGTGTCAAACAGGTGATTGGCATTAATATCGTTGGTGGTATCCATCAGCGCATGTGCCCGGGCGCCTATATAGTGCCGGATCAGATTATTGACTATACCCACAGTCGCGCAGGGTCATTTTTCGAAGATGATCTGGAGCAGGTCACACACATTGATTTTTCATTTCCGTTTTCGGAATCCATGCGTCAGGATTTATTGCAGCGTGTAGAAGTACTGCTCGCCAGAGAAACCAAAGAGACTACCCTGTTGGGGCGCGGCGTTTATGGCTGTACCCAAGGGCCAAGGCTGGAGACAGCTGCGGAGATTCAGCGCCTGAAACGCGACGGTTGCGACATTGTTGGCATGACGGCGATGCCTGAGGTAGCACTGGCGCGGGAACTGGATATCGACTATGCGATGCTGGCTTTGTCGGTAAACTGGGCCGCTGGACTAACAGAGTCGGTAATTACGCTGGATGAAATCGGCGTTGTCGTGCGTGACGGTATGGTTCTGGTGGCCGATTTGATTGATGGTTTGCTAGAAGATTGATCAATCGGGCAGAAGAGGCAGTGACTCTTCTGGTAATTCGGGGGCTGGTTCAGGGAGATCTGGCACTTCGTAGGGCTCAACAGTGATGACGATGCCTAATGCCGGATGGTCCAGATAATGAAATTCAGTGCTGCGCATTTCCCGGGTTTGTTGCATATGGAAAATGCGGCTGGGCCGATAAGCGACGGCGTTGTCGGTAGCTTCCAATGAAGTGACATTTTCATAGGGTAACGGCGTTAGCGAAGTAGGCCGGCTCGGTAACATCCAGGCACTTTCTTCATCGGCAAGCGGCAAAGAGGTGAATTCACTCAGCCAGAGATTGGCGTCGACCACGACGCGGTCTTCATTGCGATTAAAATAAATCCCCAGACTGCCTTCCAGTTCGCTGCGACCACTAAACTGCTGTCCTGCAGTGATGAAAATGTGACTGCTGGCGCCAGCTTGTCGGACAGGTTGACGCCACACGGCGTGATACAGCAATCGATGCTCCGGCGAGCGATCAATGGCCCGATTGGATTGCTGGAAGTCGCTTTCTGAATCGGGTAGGCGGATAAAGGCGTCGCGCTCCAGATCGGGTACGCGATAGGTATCGCCTGACTCGGGCGGGAACGGACCAGTAAGTGAAATGAACTCACGCAGTTGTTGCTGGGCTGTGAACTCTACTTCGGTTGTATCAATGCCGCTGAAATCAGCATCGGCGTTCCCGGTTTCCGGTAATAACGCCGGAGTGAAAAATTGGCTTAGCAAGGAGTCGAGGCGACGTAGGCGATTGGGGTATTGGAGTTCAAGTTGCTCGGGTGTCCAGCGTTCCTCGTTGCGGTCTGCTGCCAGCTCGTTGGTAAAAATAGAGACTTCTATTTTAAACCAGCGCTCCTGAGCTTGCGCACCGTGAATTGATAAACCGCTCAATAATAATGCGCACAGTGAGATACCCAATTTGCGAGTGGGGTTGTCATGAGTGCGTTGTTTAATAGAGGGGCGCTTCATGCTGCTTTCTTGTTGTCCAGTTTCATCATGTCCATGATTTGATTGAGCACTGCCAGTTTTTCATCGGCCTGTTCGCACTGCTGCTTGAATTGCAGCTGATTTGCTCCCGACAGTTGAAAGCGTTGCGGATCATTTTGTATCAGCTGCACCAGTGACAGAGGGTCGACTCTGGTTTCAGCGGCAAATTCTATGCGGCCACCGGCGATATTGGCGTCGATCTTGCGAATACCAAATTCCTGGGCGCGCAATTTTAATTGCGTCTGCCGGAACAAGAGTTTCACCTGTTCAGGCAAGAGTCCAAAGCGGTCGATCATCTCGACCTGCAATTCCTCCAGCTCGCTAGCATCCTGACAGGAAGCGATGCGCTTGTACATAATCAGCCGGGTGTGTACATCAGGCAAGTAATCATCTGGTATCAGGGCCGGAATGCGCAAGTTGATCTCGACAGCCTTGTTGGACTCGAGGCTAACGCTGGGTGTGCGTCCTTCCTTGATTGCTGTAACTGCTTCCTCCAGCATTTCAGCAAACAGAGTGAAGCCTATCTTTTGTATGTGGCCGCTTTGCTCATCTCCAAGCAGTTCACCGGCACCGCGAATCTCGAGATCGTGGCTGGCAAGAGTGAAACCGGCGCCGAGCGAATTGGCCGCCTGTATTGCGTCGATACGTTTTTGTGCGTCATTGCTGAGACGCTGGCTGGGCAGCAACATGTAGGCATAAGCCTGATGATGGGAGCGTCCAACGCGGCCGCGGAGTTGATGCAGTTGCGCAAGGCCAAACTTGTCAGCCCGGTCTATGATAATCGTGTTGGCGCTGGGTACGTCGATGCCCGTTTCAATAATTGTTGTGCACACAAGAATGTTGTAGCGCTTGTGATAAAAGTCCGCCATTACTTTTTCGAGCTCGCGCTCGGCCATTTGGCCGTGGGCAATACAAATGCGTGCTTGCGGAACTATGTTTTGGATTTGTTTGGCGGTACGTTCGATGGTCTTCACTTCGTTGTGAACATAAAAGACCTGACCGCCTCGCAATAATTCGCGCGAGACGGCTTCCTTGATCAGGCTGTCTTGATGCTCACGAATGAATGTCTTGACTGACAATCGCCTTGATGGCGGCGTAACGACCAGCGATAAATCGCGAATGCCCGATAGCGCCAGATTCAACGTACGCGGAATCGGTGTGGCAGTGAGATTGAGAATATCCACATTGGCGCGCAGCGATTTGAGTTTTTCTTTCTGGCGCACACCGAAGCGGTGCTCCTCATCGACAATCAGCAAGCCCAGGTTTGAGTAATCGATTTGCGCATGCAGTAATTTGTGCGTGCCGATTAATATATCAATCTTGCCGGCCTGTACTTGCTTGAGCACGGCTTCCTGCTCGCTGGCGGTTTTGAAGCGTGAGACGACTTCGACGACCACCGGCCAATCGGCAAAGCGGTCACGGAATGTTTCGAAATGTTGTTGGGCAAGCAGGGTGGTGGGTACCAGCATGGCCACTTGTTTGTTGTCTTGTACGGCCACAAACGCAGCGCGCATGGCGACCTCTGTTTTACCAAACCCGACATCGCCACACACGAGTCGATCCATGGAGCGCTCGCTTGCCATATCGTCGAGGACCGCCTCGATAGCCGTCTCTTGGTCAGCGGTTTCCTCAAACGGGAATGTGGCCGCAAACTTGTCGTACTCATCCTGTTCGAGTTTGTACTGGTGGCCCTTGCGCGCCTGACGTCGCGCATAAATATCCAAAAGCTCGGCGGCGACATCGCGAATTTTCTCGGCGGCCTTGCGTTTGGCCTTTTGCCAATGATCGGTGCCCAGCGTATGCAATGGTGCCGTGTCTTCGTCGGCGCCACTGTAGCGGCTGATCAGATGCAGGGAACTGACGGGGACATAGAGTTTGCTGTTGTTGGCGTATTCGAGTGTTAGAAATTCAGTACTCTGGCCGTCAGTATCGATAGTCTGCAAACCACGATAGCGACCCACTCCGTGCTCAATATGCACAACAGCATCGTTGAGATGTAACTCGGTCAGGTTGCGGATAACGAGCTCGGTATTGGTCTCGTTGCGGCGCCGACGTCGGCGTTGTGCAACCCGATTGCCGAACACCTGTGCCTCGGTTACAAGGGCAATTTGTTGTTTGGCCAGCCACAGCCCCTGATCCAAAGGTGCGACTGTGATACCCAGTGAGCAATCTGCGTCGATAAAATCCAGCCAGTGTTCCACAGGCGTGGGGCGCAAATTCAGTGACCTCAGGATTTCCAGCAGGTTCTCGCGTCGACCGGCCGATTCAGCGCACAGCAAAACACGATTACCAGCGGTGGCTATGAAGGCTTCCAGGCTGGTAAAGGGTTTTTGCAGGCGTGCGTTGCTGGCCAATTCAGGCAGGGGCGAGGTTCCCAGTGAGGTAGCTTGGTCGTGCTGACGAAAATCAATGCGCCGAAAAGCTTTGAGGTTTCTCATAACCTCATCGCTGCGGATGAAGACTTCTTCGGGCTTCAGAATCGGGCGGAAGCGATCGATCTGCCGGTCTTCGTAGCGATTCTCTATATCCTGCCAGAATGCTTGACCGGCTCCAGCCAGATCGCCGGCACTGCATATAATGGAGTTCTTCGGCAGAAAATCGAACAGGGTGTCCAGCGATTCAAAGAACATGCCCAAGTAATACTCCAGCCCGGGTGAATTCAGTCCGTCACTGACATCTTGATAAAGTGGACATTGCCGCAGATCCAAATCGAAACGCTCACGAAAACGACTGCGAAAGGCGGTAATGCCCCGGCTGTCCAATGGATATTCGCGGCCAGGCAAGAGTTTGATGGCATCGATCTGGTCGAGTGAGCGCTGGGTTTCAGGGTCGAAGGTGCGAATCGAGTCGATTTCTTCATCGAACAAATCCAGGCGCAGGGGCAATTCCGAGCCCATGGGAAAGACGTCGATAATCGAACCGCGTACCGCGAACTCGCCGTGTTCATTGACGGATTCGACCAGCTGATAATTGGCTTTTTGCAGTTGCAGGCGAAATTCATCAATCGCCAGGGTTTGCCCGCGCTGCAGATCCAGACCATTGGCGGCAATAAAAGACTGCGGGGCAAGTCGGTGCATCAGGCTGTTCATAGCCACTACCAATATGCCGCGCTGTAAGTCGGGCAGGTGATAAAGTGCCTGCAGGCGGTCGGAGATGATGTCCTGATGCGGGGAGAAATTGTCGTACGGTAATGTTTCCCAGTCAGGCAGGCCCAGAACCGGCAAGTTGCCCTCATGGGCGCAGAAGTAGCGCAGCTCCCTCAATGTTTGTTCGACGGATTCATTATCCGGCAGCACAAGCAACAGCGGGGCATCGGCCCGGCTGGCTGCCGCATAGATTGCCAATGAGCGGGCTGCGCCATGGGCGTCAGTCCAGTAGCAATCGGAATCAGTGGAGACGGGCAGCGGCGGGTTAAGTGCAGTAATCATCAATCAGTACGGATATCCGGTGTCGAGGGACTGGCCCGGATGATAGTTGGAAAGTGGTAATTGTAGCGTATCTGCCTGGCTCTGACAGAACTGCCGTGACCTGAATTTGGGCCACATCCGTCTTGGCTGGCTCAGATCCTGATGCCAAGTGTGGGACGGCCAGGAAGTCGTGTTGCACACCCCTCGTTTTCACACGATAATAGCCGCCTTTTTTAACCACCCAACCGGCAAAAAGGGGCAGCTGTGGAACGACCTAGCGTAGACGATTACTTTGGCGACTGGAAACAACGAGAAGCGTTGGTCCAGGAAATGATTCCGGTTATTGGCCGGCTATTCAGCCAGCGCAATGTTGGTATTTTTATATATGGTCGCCCGCTCCATAACCGCTCTGTGACTTTTATTATGAAATCGCATCGCTTTGTGCGTCAGGTGGAGCGCAATGAGATGTCGGAATTCGAAACTCACCCTGTGCTGATTGCCATGGCAAAGCTGGACTTGTGGCACGCGCAGATTGACCTAGGCAAGCTGACTGTCCGCTGGATGGAGCATAAGGAAGCCAAGGGTGATGCCGCGATGGACGTGGATACTTTCGTGCATGAGCAGTTGGCTTATCTGGACGGCAAGAAAGAGAGTCCCTGTGAAAAATCCCAGGATGTCGTTCTCTATGGCTTCGGTCGTATCGGGCGTCTTATGGCGCGCCTGCTGATTGAGCGCACCAGTACCGGTGAAGTGATGCGCTTGCGCGCGGTTGTTGTGCGCCCGGGTAAGGAAGGTGATCTGGTCAAGCGTGCCAGCCTGTTTACCAATGACTCAGTACACGGCACGTTTCAGGGCACAGTGCGTATTGATGAAGAGCGTAACGTGCTTATTGCCAACGGCAATGAACTGCAATTCATCTACGCCAACTCCCCGGAAGAGATTGATTACACAGAGTATGGAATAGATGATGCGCTGATTATCGACAATACCGGCGCTTGGCGTGACCGCGAAGGCTTGTCCCGTCATCTGAACTCTAAAGGCGCCGCCAAGGTCATTCTGACTGCGCCGGGCAAGGGTGATCTACCGAATATTGTCTACGGCATTAATGACCATCAAATCAGTGATGATGAGAAGATCATCACAGCGGCGTCGTGCACCACTAACGCCATTGCGCCGGTACTCAAGGTTGTTAATGACAAGTTTGGTATTGAACACGGTCACATCGAGACAGTGCACGCCTATACGAACGACCAAAACCTGATCGACAACTACCATAAAGGTGCGCGTCGTGGCCGTAGTGCGGCGCTTAACATGGTGTTGACCGAGACCGGGGCCGCCCAGGCCGTCGTCAAGGCTGTGCCTGAACTGGGTGGCAAGTTGACCGGCAGCGCCGTCCGCGTGCCGATCCCCAATGTGTCCATGGCCATTATGAGTCTGCAATTGAAGACGGCAACGAGCAAGGCGGAGCTGAACGACTTTCTGCGCCAGATTGCGCTGCATTCAGAACTGCAGAACCAGATCAGTTTTACTCAGGACCCGGATGCGGTATCCACGGATTTCGTTGGTACTCGCGAGGCCAGTGTGGTGGACTCCAATGCCACCATCGTAAATGGCAATCACTGCGTTCTTTATCTGTGGTATGACAACGAGTTTGGCTATTGCTGTCAGGTCGGCCGTATGGTCTATAAAATGGCGGGGGTGAATTACCAGTTCTACCCGCTGGAGCCCTAGTAAATACTGAGCTTTCACTAGCTATTTTAAGGCCTTAGCTCTATAATACGCGCTGCCTTTAGGGTCCCGGAACGGGGCCCTAATGTTAGCTAGTTTTAGGTCGTAATAGAGTTGGCTAGTAGATAGGCGAAAGTGCCAGCTGGGACGAAACTCGTTTACAAGCTCAATTTCCTAAATCTGTTTGCCAGACGATTATGAAGAGATTCATGACGCGGTTCTGGTTTGATTCGATTTCAACAGGCTCGTAGTGTTGCGAGCAATATTGCTCACATGATCAGAATTAAGCGCGGCCTCGATCTGCCGATCTCCGGAGCTCCGGAGCAAGTTGTCGTCGGTGATCATTCACCGCGAAGCGTGGCCGTGCTCGGCCGCGATTATGTCGGCATGAAGCCAACCATGCATGTCGCAGAAGGTGACCAGGTCAAGCTGGGCCAGCCTCTGTTCGACGACAAGAAAAACCCTGAAGTGACTTATACAGCACCCGGTGCTGGTAAAGTGGCAGCGATTAATCGCGGCTACCAGCGGCGTTTGCTGTCCGTCGTCATTGAATTGGAAGGCGATGCGCAGGTTGAATTTAATCAATATTCAGCAGTACAACTGCCGGAACTGAGTCGCGACACGGTCATCGCTGATCTTGTCAAGTCTGGACTCTGGACGGCTATCCGCAAGCGACCCTTTAGTAAAGTGCCCGACCCGCAAGCAACGCCAAAGGCGCTGTTTGTATCAGCTATGGATACCAATCCGCTGGCTGCCAAGCCTGCTGTTGTCATTAAAGAGCAACTGGCTGACTTTGTGCTCGGTATTAATTTGCTGGCATTGTTACCTGAAAACCAATTATTTCTTTGTCTGGATCCCCGCGATGAAGCGGAACTGGCCGGGCAGAGCTATCGCGATAATGTAATTACGGAGCAATTCGCCGGGCCTCATCCAGCTGGCCTGGTGGGTACGCACATGCATTATTTGCGTCCAGCAGGCGTGGGCAATGAAGTGTGGCATGTCGGTTATCAAGATGTAATTGCTATCGGCAAGCTGTTTACCACCGGGCAATTGTCTTGCGAGCGCGTCATTTCCTTTGCTGGTCCCCAGGTGGCGGAGCCGCGCTTGTTGCGCACTCGTCTTGGTGTCAACCTGGACGAATTGATACTTGGCGAACTCGCCTCTGGTGAGTCGCGCGTTATATCAGGCTCTGTTCTCAGTGGTCGTAAAGCCAGCGGGCACGAGGCCTATTTGGGTCGTTATGATTCACAAGTTACCGCAATTCGCGAGGGCCGCGAGCGGCCTTTGCTGGGTTATCTGTCGCCCGGCGTTGAGCGCCATTCGGTGATGGGAATCTATGTGTCCAGTTTGACCAAGGGCAAGCTGTTTCCATTTTCAACCAGTACGCAGGGTAGTGAGCGAGCCATGGTGCCAATCGGCGCGTATGAAAAAATAATGCCACTGGATATTTTGCCGACGCAATTGCTGCGCTCGCTTATTGTTGGTGATCTTGAAAGCGCGTTGAATCTTGGCGCGTTGGAGCTGGATGAGGAAGACCTGGCGCTATGTACCTACGTGTGCCCGGGCAAGTATGAATATGGACCAATTCTCAGGGATAACCTGACGCGAATCGAGAAGGAAGGTTAGAGCGATGGGTTTGCGACGGGTATTGGATGACATTGAGCCGCATTTCAAGAAGGGCGGTAAATACGAATCTTTCTATGCGCTGTATGAAGCCGTAGACACCATATTTTACAGCCCCAGCAAAGTCACCGTAGCCGAACCTCATGTTCGCGACGGCATAGACTTGAAGCGGGTGATGATTACTGTCTGGCTTGCGGCTTTTTTCCCGATGTTTTACGGCATGTATAACCTCGGTTTCCAGGCTAACAGCGCAATAGCCGCGATGGGTCTGGAAGGCAGTGGTGACTGGCATCAGGCCATTATTGCGTTGTTTGCAGGGCACGACCCAGCCAGTCTTTGGGACAACATGGTGTATGGCGCGGCTTTTTATGTGCCTATTTATGCGGTTGTTTTTATTGTTGGTGGCTTCTGGGAAGTACTTTTCGCGATACGCCGCGGCCATGAAATCAACGAAGGCTTCTTTGTTACCTCAATTCTTTTTACATTGATCGTCCCGCCTGATATCCCGCTATGGCAGGCGGCGCTAGGCATTAGCTTTGGCATTGTCGTCGGCAAGGAAGTGTTTGGCGGCACGGGCAAAAACTTTTTAAATCCGGCGCTAACTGGTCGGGCATTTTTGTATTTCGCTTATGCGCCGAATATGTCCGGCGATACAGTATGGACTGCAGTTGATGGCTTTAGCGGTGCCACTGCCTTGTCACAGATAGCCTCCGATGGATTGCCAGCGTTGGCAGCATCGAATGGTTTGGAGCTGACCTGGATGAATGCGTTTTTGGGGCAGATGCAGGGCTCCATTGGCGAAACATCCACAGTAGCAATCCTGCTCGGGGCAGCGTTGCTGCTGATTACCCGTATTGCCGCGTGGCGCATCATGCTGGGTGTGTTTCTGGGTATGTGCGCCATGTCGACACTGTTCAACTTGATTGGCTCTGATACGAATCCGGCCTTTGCCACTCCGTGGTATTGGCATTTCGTGCTTGGCGGTTTTGCATTCGGCATGGTCTACATGGCGACTGATCCCGTATCTGCCTCTATGACCAATACAGGTAAATGGATATTTGGCGCCTTGATTGGTGTGATGACCGTGCTGATTCGGGTTGTGAACCCGGCCTATCCGGAAGGCATTATGCTGGCCATTCTGTTCGCCAATCTGTTTGCGCCATTGATTGATTATTTTGTGGTGAAGGCAAATGTTGCCCGCAGGAGAGCGCGCGGTGTCCTCTAAAGAGTCCATCAACAAGACCCTGTTCGTCGCCTTTTGCCTCTGTGTTGCGTGTTCGATTATCGTTTCCGGCACGGCCGTGGTTTTAAAGCCGCGTCAAGATGAAAACCGGATTCTGGATCGCAATAAGAATGTGCTTTCTGCGGCTGGCTTGTACGACCCGGCAGTGGATGATGACAGCAATGTAGCGGCGCTGTTTGCGCAATTCACGCCACGCATTGTCGATCTGCAGGCGGGCGAATTTCTGTCCAGTGAAGAGGTCAGTGATCTGGGTATTGATATCGCCACTTATGACCAACGCACAGTGCTCAACGATCCGGCCTACTCGAATGCCGTGCCGGCTGACGAAGACATCGCCGATATCAAGCGCCGCGTGCAATACCCGATGCTTTATCTGCAAGAAATCGATGGCGTGGTGGAAACAATCGTACTCCCCATCAATGGCTATGGCTTGTGGGGCATTATGTACGGCTTTCTGGCTCTGGAAGGTGACGGTAATACTGTCAAAGGCATCTCTTATTATGAATTGCGCGAAACGCCAGGTCTGGGTGCAGAAGTGCGCAACCCCAGTTGGATGGCGCAGTGGCCCGGCAAACAAATTTACGACGCAAGTGGTGAAGTTGCTCTGACAGTAGTGAAGGGCACGGGTTCGGGGCAATATGAAATCGATGGACTGTCTGGCGCTACACTCACCACGAGAGGCGTCGACAACATGATTGAGTATTGGCTAGGTGATAACGGCTACGGCCCGATACTTGACCAATTTCGGTCTGCCGCAGGCAATTAATTGAAGCAATCAGAATTTAGCGAACGTACTCGGAACTAACTATGGCAAGCCCAAAAAAGGTATTACTGACACCTTTGGTTGAGAACAACCCGATCGCATTGCAGATCCTGGGTGTGTGTTCTGCGCTCGCTGTGACGACACAGCTGAGTGTCACGCTGGTAATGTGTGTGGCGCTGACGTCGGTTACCGCCTTTTCCAATTTTTTTATCTCGATCATTCGTCATCACATGCCATCCAGCATTCGTATTATCGTGCAGATGACGATTATCGCCTCGCTGGTAATTACGGTTGATCAGTTGTTGCAGGCTTTTGCCTACGAAGTGAGCAAGAGCCTGAGTGTATTTGTCGGTCTCATCATTACCAACTGTATTGTAATGGGCCGCGCCGAAGCCTTCGCCATGAAAAACCCTCCCGGTATCAGTTTCATTGATGGTATTGGTAATGGGCTGGGGTATTCACTGGTATTGATTACCGTGGCCACTATTCGCGAGTTGTTTGGTTCGGGTTCTATTTTGGGTTTCCAAATCCTGCCGCTAATTGAAAACGGCGGTTGGTATCAAGGTAATGGCTTGATGCTGTTGTCGCCCAGCGCCTTTTTTATTATTGGCTTCTTTATCTGGTTGTTACGCAGTCGTCGCACCGAACAAGTCGAGAGCAATGAATACAAGCTGGCGCCGCACACGACAGCCGAGGAGGCGTTTTAGTGGAAGCGCTTCTCAGTCTCTTTGTACAAGCGGTTTTCATCGAGAACATGGCACTACAAATGTTCTTGGGCATGTGTACGTTTCTGGCGGTTTCGAAAAAAGTAGAAACGGCCATTGGTCTTGGTGTGGCGGTGATCGTGGTGCAATTGATCACAGTGCCGGTCAATAACCTGATTTTCAATTATCTGTTGCGTGAAGGTGCACTGAGCTGGTTGGGCTTTAACGATCTCTCATTGCAGTTTCTCAGCTATCTTTGCTACATCGGTGTGATCGCAGCCATGGTGCAGATTCTCGAGATGTTCCTCGATAAATTTGTCCCCGCCTTATACAACGCACTCGGTGTGTTCCTGCCATTGATCACGGTCAACTGTGCCATTTTGGGTACCACTCTGTTCATGGCCGAGCGTGACTATACGTTCGCGGAAAGTGTCGCATTCGGAAGCGGCGCTGGCGTAGGTTGGGCGCTAGCGATCGTTCTCTTGGCGGGAATACGGGAAAAACTGAAGTACAGCGATGTGCCCGAGGGGCTGAGAGGCCTGGGCATTACTTTCATTACGGTAGGGTTGATGTCTCTTGGTTTCATGTCACTCGGTGGCATTTCTCTGTAGTACGGATTATTCATGATCGATTTTGCAGCAATCATTGGTGGTGTCGCACTTTTCACAGTAGTAGTAATGCTGCTGGTAGGCATCATTTTGTTCGCCCGTTCCCGACTGGTTAGCAGTGGTGAAGTGCATATTGAGATTAACGGCGATCCAGACCGGTCGATCTCGGTGCCGGCTGGTGGCAAGTTACTTAATACACTGGCTGATTCAGGTATTTTCCTGTCCTCTGCCTGTGGCGGTGGTGGCACCTGTGCGCAGTGCAAATGTCAGGTGCTGGACGGTGGCGGTTCGATGCTGCCAACCGAAGCGGGCCATTTCACTCGAGGCCAGGCAAAAGACAACTGGCGCTTATCCTGTCAGGTAGCAGTTAAACAGGACATGAAGATCCAGGTCGCTCCTGAATTCTTTGGTGTCAAGCAATGGGAATGCGAAGTCGTTTCCAACGACAATGTCGCTACCTTTATTAAAGAGCTGGTACTGAAGATCCCGGACGGCGAAAGCGTCGACTTTCGTGCCGGTGGCTATGTGCAACTTGAAGTGCCGCCACACGAAGTGCATTACAAGGATTTCGACATTGGTGAAGAGTACCGCGGCGACTGGGAACGGTTTGGTCTGTTCGATGTGGTATCCAAGGTCAACGACACGACCATTCGTGCCTACTCCATGGCCAACTACCCGGAAGAACGAGGCATCATCAAATTCAACATTCGTATTGCCTCCCCGCCGCCGGGCACCAATTTTCCACCTGGCAAGATGTCGTCCTATGTATTCGGCCTGAAGCCTGGCGATAAAATCAAGGTATTTGGGCCTTTTGGCGAGTTTTTTGCCAAGGATACGGATGCGGAAATGGTATTCGTTGGCGGTGGTGCAGGCATGGCGCCAATGCGCTCACATATCTTCGATCAGCTGCGCCGGCTCAATAGCAAGCGTAAGATCAGTTTTTGGTACGGCGCACGTAGTCTGCGCGAGATGTTTTACGAGGAAGACTACAACGAATTGGCCGGCGAGAATGATAACTTTGAATGGCATGTTGCCTTGTCTGATCCACAACCTGAAGACAATTGGGATGGCATGACCGGCTTTATTCACAATGTGGTTTTGGAGAACTACCTCAAGGATCATCCGGCCCCGGAAGATTGTGAATACTATATGTGTGGGCCGCCGATGATGAACGCAGCGGTGATCAAGATGCTTAAGGATCTCGGTGTGGAGGATGAGAACATTTCACTCGATGAATTTTCATGAGTGGAATTCTTCGTCGTCACGCCTTCAGTATTACCTTTGCCGCCCTTGTCCTGGGCTATCTGCTTTTTTCAGGTAGTGATAGCGGGGAAAGTGGCAAAAGCGGGGAAATTGTCCGGTTTTCCGGATACACCATGGGTACGAGTTATGACGTACAAGTGGTGGACCTGCCCGAAACAATCACTTTGGATCACGCCAGTGCGGCCGTCGCCGATTTATTGCAGCGTCTGGACCGGGAGATTTTCTCAACTTACGCCCCTGAATCCGAACTCTCTCGTTTCAACGCACTGCCAGTTAATCAGCCCTTTAGCGCCTCTCAAGAACTTTTTGATGTTCTGGAAATGGCGCAAGAAATCGCCGCGCTTAGTGACGGCGCATTTGATGTCACTGTCGGTCCGCTAGTAGATTTATGGGGCTTCGGCCCTGATCCCCGATTACCTCCTGATACCGTGCCATCACAGGCTGATATCGAGCAAGCTCAGGCCATGACTGGTCACCGGTATTTGCAGTTACAGCCCGATTCTCGCACTATCATCAAGACTCGCTCCATATCTGTTGATCTCAGTGCTATCGCCAAGGGTTATGCGGTGGACAGGGTGGGGGACTACTTTGATAGTCTGGGTGTTCAGAGTTACTTTCTGGAGATCGGCGGTGAGTTGAAGATGAAAGGGCTAAAACCCGGCGGCTTGAGCTGGGTGCCTGCCATCGAGGCGCCAACCGATGTTGCAACGCAAATTTACGAGATCTTTTTTAGCCGCGGTGAGCAAATAGCGGTTGCAGGCTCCGGCGACTATCGCAATTATTTCGAACAGGATGGGCGGCGCTACTCCCATGAAATTGATCCTCGCACGGGGGCACCTATCACGCATTCACTGGCTGCGGCTTATGTCATCGATAATACGGCGGCACGCGCAGATGGCCTGGCCACAGCTCTCATGATAATGGGGGTTGAGCAATCAGTCGCTCTGGCAAACTCCATCGATCAGCCGATATATCTGATATATAAAGACGACGATGGCACATTTTCCGATTACGTCAACGAGGCATTCAGCGTTTATCTGGATGAATAAGCAATGGCCACATTAGTCATTACATTCTTAATTATTGCGATCGTCATTGGCATCATGTCAGTTGGTGTCATTATGGGGCGAAAACCAGTTCAGGGTTCATGCGGTGGACTTAATAATGTCGAAGGTCTCGATGAATGTGAATTGTGTGGTGGCAGCCCGAACAAGTGTAAAGAACTCAAATCTACTTAATTGATATTACCCATGGCCAAAAAGAAACCTGCTGGAAAAAACACAAAGCAAGCACAGTCGTCGAGCTATGAACGGCAAAAAGAGCACTATGACATTATCGTGATAGGTGCTGGACCTGCTGGTGAAGCGGCGGCAATGAATGCCAAGAAGAAGGGCTATACGGTCGCAATGATATGCGATCTGGATACAGTCGGTGGTAGTTGTACACATCTAGGCACTATCCCTTCAAAAGCACTTCGCCATACGGTCAAAGAAGTCATGGCATTCAATACCAATCCGATGTTTCGGGATTTTGGTGATGTGCGTAAATTGAGTTTTCAGCAGATACTCAAACATGCTGATCGCGTTATCTTTGAGCAGGTGCGAATGCGGACTGATTTTTATGACCGCAATCATGTCCCTGTCATAAAAGGCAGGGCAGCTTTCATCGATGCAAACACCATCAAAGTAGTTGCCAAGCGCAAGAAGATATCCGCCGATTATTTCATTCTCGCGACTGGCTCGCGACCCTATCATCCGCCCGATGTGGATTTCGATCATCCGCTTATCTTCGACAGCGACACGATTCTCGATCTGGATCACTCCCCACGCAAGGTCACAGTCATAGGTGCGGGCGTTATTGGCTGTGAATACGCATCTATTTTCGGTGGGCTTGGATACAAGGTGGAGATGATCAACCCTAACAATAGTCTGCTGGATTTTCTTGATACGGAGATAAGCGATGCATTGACTTATCATCTTCGTAATTTGGGGGTTCGCAGCCGCCATAACGAACGTTATGAAAAAATCGAATATCACGATGATCATATCGTTACGTACTTACAGTCAGGGAAGAAAATCAAAAGTGACATCGTGCTTTGGGCGAATGGCCGTACCGGTAACACGCAAGGCATGGGGCTCGAGGCAATTGGCTTGAAACCTAATGGCCGAGGTCAGCTAACGGTCAACAAACAGTACCAGACTAATGTCCAAAACATCTACGCCGCCGGTGATGTGGTGGGTTGGCCGGCACTGGCCGGCGCAGCCTATGATCAAGGCCGTGCCGCCAGCAATGCCATCGTGGCGCCAGAGCAGTGCTATCCTGTAGAAGAAGTTGCTACCGGGATTTATACGATACCGGAAATTAGCACGCTGGGCCGGACAGAGGCGGAGCTGACCGCCGAGAAAATCCCTTATGAAGTAGGCAAAGCATTTTTCAAGAATACGGCCCGCGCCCAAATCACCGGCGAACAGGTCGGTATGCTCAAGCTGATCTTCCACTTCGAAACCCTGGAAATTTTAGGAATCCATTGCTTTGGTGACCAGGCTTCGGAAATTGTCCACATCGGCCAGGCGATCATGCGCCAGAAAGGTGAGGCCAATAGCATGAAATATTTCCTCACCACGACCTTCAATTACCCAACCATGGCCGAGGCGTATCGCACTGCGGCACTGGATGGTCTGAACCGGGTATTCTGAGACGAACTGGCGAGTAGTCAGCGCCAACAGTGCTTGCCAATAAGCCGATTGGCGGGTAGTTTGAAGTCAAAGGGGCGCGCTGATTTCCAGTACCACCCCATCTTCGAGCCCTCGGTCAGGAGACAATAATGAAAAGAACTGCCAAAGATATCTTGCAAGAAAAAGGTGGTCATCTGGTTACGGCCAGTTCCGATGCAACAGTTTATCAAGCGCTGACAATCATGACCCAAAACAAAGTGGGTGCGATTGTCGTTGTCGAGGACGACAAAATTGTCGGGATCTGGACAGAGCGTGATCTGATGTTCAGAGCGCTCGAAGAAGGTTTTGACCCCAAAACAGCACGCCTGAGTGACAATATGAGCGTCAATCTCATTTCTGCAAACGTCAATGACACGGCTTACCAACTTTATGATAAGTTTCTCGGACGCCGAATTCGTCATCTGTTGATTGAAGAGGGTGGTGACTACATCGGCATTCTCTCGGTCGGGGATGTGATGCGCGCCAACCTCCAGCAAGCCACCGAAGAACTGCAGCAACTCAATGAAATGGTGAGCCTGGAGTACTACGAAAACTGGAAGGAAGTGCAGGCCACTCGCTGACTAGTGAGTGGAGTGAAGCCAGCTATCTGGTACAGATCGCGTTCTCGTGCGTCTGCCGTGTGAGTCGATAGCTGCCCATTGCTGTCCCGGACAAAATACTTGCTAAAACCGATCCATCCATGTAACTATGCTAACGCGTTGAAGCCGTATGATTCGGTCGATACAGCGCAGAAGTCTTGGCACAATAAATTGCTGATTGTTTTGAACTCAAAGCGTCAGCAAAGATAATAAAAGAGCCGTACTCTTTAATCTGAAATTCACAACACTCTGATCTTTCGCGACTCGTCGCCAGACTGTTAGTAATTTGCAGCAGTTTGTAGTTCAGAGGGTGCGAATAGCAGCTTATTGGGCTCCATACGTAGTGTGGAAACCTCATGGGTATAGACAGACAAACACAAGTCAGCCTGCTTGATTCGCATGATTGCTTATCTGCGAAGCAGAGCGCGTCTATCTATCCAGAAAGTATGAGTGGCCAGAGTCTCCAACGGCCCATCTCTAACTCCCGACAATTGTCTTCCCGAAAATCCCCGTCTAGTTTGCCCGGGATTTGGGGTGCATTGCATGCGTCACGCCTGATTTTGCGGTACGGTTATAGGCTGAGTTTGTTAACACGTTTATGAAGAGGGTTTGTCAGATTCTGAAGTAATACCTGAGATGGTTGCCCAGCTCGCCAGCGAGTCAGGGACGCCGCAGTACAGTTATTGGATCGCCACGCCTTCCATGTAAACGATTCGAGATATCTGGAGTCGGACTTGGAGTCAGCACAGGCAGTATTTGATGGCCTAAGGCCATTCCTGTTCTATACCGCTTTGGTTTTGGCGGTGGTAGTTACTATGCTTGGCCTGTCCTATTTCCTCGGGCAGCGAATCAATCGCAAATACAAAAACACGCCATTCGAATCCGGCATTATTTCTGTGGGCAGCGCCCAGTTCCGGATTTCTGTTCATTTCTACCTTACCGCAATACTTTTCATCATTTTCGATCTGGAAGTCGTCTTCCTGTTTGCCTGGGCTGTTGCTGTGCGTGAAGCCGGCTGGCCGGGTTTTATCGAAATTTCCGTTTTTATATTCATTCTTGTCGTGGCGCTTTTCTACCTGTGGCGTATCGGTGCGCTCGACTGGCGTACGCAGACTCAGCGGCGAGAACTCAAAACCATGGCCGGCCCCGGTGGCGTGGTTAACAAGAAGGAATTCAGGCTATGAATTGGCAACTGCAGTCGGTCGACGAAGCTACATCTCCGCAACCCGGAGGCAGCGAAGTTGATGATTTTATCCGTCGCAACGTCATGATGGTCAAGCTTGAGGACATGGTGTCATGGGGCAGAAAGAATTCTATCTGGCCCTTTAATTTCGGGCTTTCCTGTTGCTACGTGGAAATGGCCACTGCCTTTACAAGCCGTCATGACCTGGCGAGATTCGGGTCGGAAGTAATCCGCGGAACGCCGCGCCAGGCTGACATGATTGTGATCGCCGGAACTGTGTTTCGCAAGATGGCGCCAGTCGTTCGACTGCTTTATGACCAATTACTCGAGCCGAAATGGGTGATTTCCATGGGCTCCTGTGCAAACTCGGGTGGCATGTACGACATCTATTCCGTCGTGCAGGGCGTCGACAAGTTTCTGCCCGTTGATGTCTATGTGTCAGGCTGTCCGCCACGTCCGGAAGCCTTGCTGCAAGGCTTGATTCTCCTGCAGGAACAGATCGGCCGCGAACGACGACCGCTGAGTTGGGTAATCAATGAGCAAGGCATTATTCAGAAAGAGGCGACACCTGTGCAACGCGACACGCGTAGGGCAGACCGGATTGCGGCTACCGAGCTGCGCTCTCCGGATGACACATAAAATATAATAATATCAATAATTTAACGGCACATATCAGGTAAAACTCAGACTATGCAAGTGGCTGAACACAACATGGACTCGCAAGCTTCAAGCGCACTGCTGCAGCAGGTGCGAGAGCGCTTTGCCGGCAAAATTCTTGCCGAGCAGTCAACTTGCGACGGCATACCCACGGTCTGGGTTGATCGGGCCGATGCCAAAGCCTTGTTACGCTACTTGCACGAGGAAACCACGCCGCACTTTGAAATGCTGTTTGATCTTACCGCCATCGATGAGCGGGTCAGGGTGCACAGAGACGGACAACCGGCCAGTGAATTCACTGTCGTGTATCACCTGATGTCATTCAGCGGCAATTGTGATGTGCGCGTCAAAGTGCCTCTGCAGGATGCCGATCTGCAATTGCCGACCGTGATCGAGCTCTGGCCCAATGCCAATTGGTACGAGCGTGAAACCTGGGACATGTTTGGTATCAAATTCGAAGGCCATCCGAATTTGTACCGCATTGTGCTGCCGCCAACATGGAAAGGTCACGCACTGCGTAAAGAACATCCGGCGCGGGCAACCGAAATGGAGCCTTTCTCGCTAAGCGATGAACAGGAAGCCATTGAACAGGAAGCCTTGTTATTCAAACCCGAAGAGTGGGGGATGAAGCGGCAGTCGGATAACTCCGAGTTCATGTTCTTAAACCTCGGGCCAAACCATCCCAGTGTTCATGGTGCATTCCGTATCGCTCTGCAATTGGACGGCGAGATTCTGGTAGATGCGGTGCCTGATATCGGTTACCACCACCGCGGTGCAGAAAAAATGGGGGAGCGCCAGTCATGGCACACCTATATCCCCTATACCGATCGTATCGACTACCTTGGCGGCGTGATGAACAACCTGCCGTATGTGATGGCGGTTGAAAAGATGGCGGGCATTGAAGTGCCAGCTCGCGCCAAGACTATTCGGGTCATGCTCGCCGAAATGTTTCGAATTTGCAGTCATTTACTGTTCTACGGCACGTTTGCGCAAGACGTGGGACAACTGTCACCTATCTTCTACATGTTTGTTGAGCGTGAACGCATCTTCAATATCATCGAGTCGATCTGTGGTGCGCGTATGCATCCAGGCTGGTTTCGAATTGGTGGTGTGGCGCAGGATCTGCCGGCTGGTTGGGACAAACGCATCAAGGAATTGCTGGAGTTTATGCCACCACGCCTCGACGAATACGATCGCATGGTCATGGATAACGGTATCGTCAAACGTCGTACGCAAGGCGTCGGCAGCTACAACACCAACGAAGCACTGGACTGGGGTGTCACTGGTGCCGGTTTACGTGCGACGGGTCTGGAGTGGGATTTTCGCAAGCAACGCCCTTACAGCGGCTATGAAAATTTTGAATTTGATGTGCCTATCGCAGTGAATGGCGATTGCTATGACCGCTGCGCCGTGCGTGTTGAAGAAATGCGCCAGAGCTTGCGCATTATCAAACAGTGTATGGAAAACATGCCCGCAGGTGAGGTGAAGTCTGATCATCCATTGACGACCCCGCCACGCCGGAAAGAAGGTTTGCATGATATTGAAACGCTGATTAATCACTTCCTGAGTGTGAGTTGGGGGCCGGTTGTGCCGCCAGAAGAAGTGACCATGTCAATCGAAGCAACCAAGGGCATCAATAGTTATTATTTGGTGAGTGATGGCAGCACCACCTCGTATCGCACGCGTATTCGGACTCCTTCATTTGCACACTTGCAGATGATTCCAGAGATTAGTCGCGGATTCATGGTGCCGGACTTGATTGCGATTATTGCCAGTATTGATTTCGTGATGGCGGATGTGGATCGATGAGTGAAGTAGGAATGTCAGACAACGTCAATGTGATTGTCAGTAATGCCAAACGGGCTCGCAAACTGACGCCGGAAGAGATTGCCGAGATTGAGCACGAAATGGAGCTATATCCAGACAAGAAGGCGGTGGGTCTTGAAGCATTAAAGATAATCCAGAAGCATCAGGGTTGGGTCTCGGATGAGAGTCTGCTCGCTATCGCCAAGTATCTGGCCATTCCGGTGGCAGATCTAGAAGGTGTTGCCACGTTTTTTAATCTCGTCTATCGACAACCGGTCGGTAAGAACGTGATTCTTTTTTGCAATAGCGTGAGTTGCTGGATTACCGGCTGCGACAAGATGAAGCGCCATATTGGCGATCGACTCGGTATCGACTTTGGTGAGACGACGGCGGATAACGCGTTTACGCTGCTGCCAGTGCCATGTCTTGGGGATTGTGATAACGCCCCGGTCATGATGGTCGGAGACGACCTGCATCGCCGACTCGACTTTGAAAAAATTGATGAAATTATCGCCAACTATCAGAAACAGGATTGAACAACGAAGTGGTTACTAATCCGCTGACAAAAAATATTGATATGAGCCGCGCGCCATTCAGTCTGACTGAATACGAGGCAGCTGATGGCTATCAGAGTATCAAGAACATCGCCGCCGGCTTGAATCCTGGTGATGTGATGCAACAAGTCAAAGACAGTGGCTTGAAGGGGCGCGGTGGCGCCGGTTTCCCCACTGGGCTGAAGTGGAGTTTTGTGCCGCAGGGTGAGAACTCAGCCAAGCAAAAATATCTGGTTGTGAACGCTGACGAAATGGAGCCCGGTACTTTCAAGGATCGACTCTTGATGGAAGGTGATCCGCACCTGTTAATTGAAGGCATGATTATCGCTGCCTATGCCATAGGTGCGTCTGTTGGCTATATCTTCTTGCGTGGCGAGTACAAGGTGGCTGAGAAAGCCCTGCAAAAAGCCATCAACGAAGCCAAAGAACGCGGCTTTCTTGGGACCAATATTGCCGGTACCGGGTTTGATCTGAATATCATTCTTCATACCAGTGCCGGGCGCTATATCTGCGGTGAAGAAACGGCCTTACTGAATGCATTGGAAGGCAAGCGTGCCAATCCCCGAGCCAAGCCGCCATTTCCGCAAGTCAGCGGTCTATGGGGCAAGCCAACGATTGTTAATAATGTAGAAACCATCTGCAACCTGCCTGGCATCATGCGCTATGGCATTGACTGGTACCACGGACTCACCAAAGGCAAAGACCATGGAACGAAGTTGTTCGGTGTCAGTGGACGCGTCAAGAATCCAGGTTGCTGGGAAATGCCATTGGGCACACCTATTCGCGAACTACTCGAAGGCAAGGCCGGCGGTATGCAGGATGGTTTGAGTCTGCGCGGCTTTTTACCGGGTGGTGGTTCCACTGATTTCATGTTGCCGGAACATCTGGATTTGCTGCTTGATTATGATGAGATCGCCAAAGTCGGCAGTCGTCTGGCGACTGGCACGATGATTGTGCTGGATGATCAGACTTGTCCGGTTGGCATGATCGGCAATCTGATGACTTTCTTCTCGCACGAGTCTTGCGGTTTCTGTACACCTTGTCGTGACGGATTGCCGTGGGTCGATGCGATTTTCAAAGAATTGGAAAGTGGTGCCGGTAAAGAAAAAGATTTACAGATTCTTCACGACCATGTTGATTACATGGGGCCGGGTAAAACATTTTGTGCTCTGGCGCCCGGTGCGACGGCACCGCTGGGAAGTGGATTGAAATATTTTGCAGACGACTTCAAACGTCATATTGACGAGCGTTGCTGTCCATACAATCACTGAGTTGACCGAAGTAGAGGAAGATTGAGTAATGGCTAAAATTATTGTTGACGGGGTAGAGTACGAAGCCAACCCTGATAACAATCTGCTGCAAGAATGCTTGTCGCAGGGTCTCGACTTGCCCTATTTTTGCTGGCATCCCTGCATGGGTTCTGTTGGTGCCTGCCGCCAGTGTGCAGTAAAACAATATAAAGATGCCGATGATGACAAAGGCATGGTGGTCATGGCCTGCATGACGCCAGCCAGCGACGGCAGTATTATTTCCATTAGCGATGAGCAGGCCAAATTGATGCGTGAGCGCGTCATCGAAAGCTTGATGATCAATCACCCGCATGACTGTCCAGTCTGTGAAGAGGGTGGCGAGTGTCACCTTCAAGACATGACGGTGATGTCCGGGCACAACTATCGCCGTTACGACAAGAAGAAACGTACCCATAACAATCAGTATCTAGGGCCGTTTATCAGCCATGAGATGAATCGTTGTATCGCCTGTTATCGCTGTGTCCGTTATTACGACGATTATGCTGGTGGCACTGATCTGGCCGCTCAAGCTTCTCATCATCACGTCTATTTTGGCCGTCATGAAGAAGGGGTTTTAGAAAGCGAATTTTCGGGCAACCTCGTGGAGGTTTGTCCAACAGGTGTCTTTACTGACAAAGTGTTCAGCGAGCACTATTCGCGGAAATGGGATTTGCAAACCGCGCCAAGTGTCTGCACAGGTTGCGCCGTCGGATGTAATACCACTCCAGGAGAACGCTACGGACAATTGCGCCGGGTTGTGAATCGCTACAATAGTGAAGTAAACGGTTATTTCCTGTGCGACAGAGGGCGCTTCGGTTTTGGTTATGTGAATTCTGAAGAGCGTCTTAAAGAACCTGCCGTCACAGTCAATGGGAGAGCCGAGAGTTTACCTGTGGGTCAGGCGGCTGAAGTTATTGCCCAGTTTACAGGTGAAGGTGTCATTGGTATTGGTTCGCCACGGGCAAGCAATGAGGCCAACTATGCATTGCGGCGTCTGGTCGGTGCGGAGAACTTTTACAGCGGTGTAGCCGATGCCGAGAATGCCTGTAACCACCTGATGCTCGAGTTGGCGCAAGATTCAGCATTTTGCAATCCGGGTATCAAAGACATCGAAAAAGCCGACGCCATTCTCGTGCTCGGTGAAGATATCACTAACACCGCGCCACGTGTTGCATTGGCACTGCGTCAAGCGGTAAGAAACAAAGCCAAGTCGCTCGCAGCAGCGAACAACATTCCAGCCTGGCAAGATGCAGCTGTACGTGAATTGGCGCAATACGATCTAAGCCCGCTAAGTATTGTTAGCAGCTATGCCACGCGACTGGATGATATCGCCGCTGACAAATATATCGATAGCTTGTCTGGTCAGGTAGCGATGGGCTGTGCTATCGCCAATAAGCTGTCTGCGCAAGCGCCGGCAGCAGCGGGCACCGATTCGATCGATGCAGCGCTGGCTGGCAAGATTGCCGAGCAACTGTCGCAAGCTGAGAATCCGCTGATTATTGTCGGTAGCAGCAATGGCAATGTCGGCCTGGTGCAAGCCGCAGCCAATATCGCCAGAGCCTTGCACGAAAAACGCCAGGCGCCAACAGCGTTATGTACCCTGATGCCGGAAGTTAACAGCATGGGGCTCACGATGATGACCAATGAAGGTCAATCGCTTGGTGCGGCTTTAACAAAAATCAGCAACAGCGTAGCGACCAAGGCAATTGTGCTTGAGAACGATTTGTATCGCCGGGCCAGTCGAGCGCAAGTCGATTCCGCGTTTGCCAAGTTGGAGTCATCTTTAGTGCTGGATGTACTGCCGACTGACACGACAGCCAAAGCCCATTATGTATTTCCTGTAACAACGTTTTCCGAACAAGAGTCGACTTTTGTTAACTACGAAGGGCGTGTCCAATTGAGTTATCAGGTGCATCGCAATCACAGTGCCGCACAACCTGCCTGGCGCTGGTTGTCTGATGCGTCTGTAGTGCAAATCAATGATTTAGTGGCTGACTGTGCCGGAGATTTACAACAGTTCGCGCAATTGCCGGAAGTGTTGCCGGATACTGCACAGTTTGTCGGCGGCATGAAAATACCAAGACAATCGCATCGTTATAGTGGTCGCACAGCGATGAAGGCCAATCTCAATGTCCACGAACCGAAACAGGCGGTGGATGATCAGTCGGTTCTGGCCTTTTCCATGGAAGGCATCTCGACACAAAAAAATGCCAGCGTTCTGGGCGCCGCCTGGTCACCTGGCTGGAACTCCAATCAGTCGATCAGCAAATTTCAGGAAGAGGTGAATGGTGAATTGAAGCAGGGGGATACCGGGATTCTGCTTATCAAACGTGTCGCTAATTCGGGAGCCTACTTCACAGATGTGTCGGCTAACAGAAGAGCGGTCGGTGATGGTCTGGCCTTGAGCCCGGCATTCCAGATTTTTGGTAGTGACGAATTAAGCGCAAAGACAAAAGCGATTCGTGAACGCATGACCTCGGCCTATATCAGTATCTCGCCGCAGGATGCGCAAACACTTTCCTTGCAGCAGGGTGATCAAGTAAGCCTGAATGGTAACGGTGCCATTGCCTCGGTCTGTATTCGCAGTCAAATGAAGCCCGGCACTGCCGCGCTATATCCAGGCGACAATGACATCAACCCGCATGAACTTGAGGAGACCGTGCAATTGCAGTCTGCTGGCAACAAGGCTGGCGGCACGGGAATCAAGGGTTTGATCGTGAGTGATTTTTACGAGGAAGGGTACTAGGCCATGACACTGGAAATCGGCTCAGCTCTGACAATTGGACTGATACTCGGCACTGTCATTGGCGTTGCTGCCATGCTGATCTGGGTTGAACGACGGTTGCTGGGTTTCTGGCAAGACCGACTGGGCCCGAATCGTGTTGGGCCATTCGGCTTGTTTCAGGTCGTGGCCGACATGATCAAGATTTTTACCAAGGAAGACTGGACGCCGCCTTTCGCGGACAAGTTCAGTTTTGTGTTGGCCCCCGCCATCATCATGACGGTTATCCTGCTCAGTTTTGCCGTGGTGCCATTCGCGCCTAACCTGGGAATCGTTGATTCCAATATTGGTGTGTTGTTCGTTTTGGCCATGGCCTCATTGGGGGCTTATAGCGTCATGCTGGGCGGTCTTTCCTCGGATAACAAGTACGCTTTGCTGGGCAGTTTGCGAGCCGCGGCGCAAATGGTCAGCTATGAAGTGTTTATGGGGATTTCTCTGCTAGGTGTCGTCGCGTTGTCCGGGAGTTTCAATCTGCGCGAAATCGTTCTGGCTCAAGAAGACATGTGGTACGTGCTTCCACAATTTGTCGGCTTTGTTATTTTTCTGATCGCGGGTGTGGCTGAAAGTCATCGTCTGCCGTTTGATATTCCCGAAGCCGAGCAGGAAATCTGTGCCGGTTATCACACGGAATACTCAGGTATGAAGTTCGGCATGTTTTTTGTTGGTGAGTATTTGGGTCTGGTACTCATCTCGTCACTGATTACCGTGCTGTTTTTCGGTGGTTGGTACGGGCCGGCATTCTTGCCGCCGGTATTCTGGTTTGCAATCAAGGCCTTTGCCTTTATTGCCTTCTTTATTTTGCTCAGGGCGGCCATACCACGTCCGCGATACGACCAGCTCATGAGTTATGGCTGGTTATTTCTGTTGCCCCTGTCACTTATCAATTTGTTAGTGACAGGCGCCATTATTCTTAATTCACAGTAACTGATCGACGTCGCATATGCTTAAGCTGATTCAAGATACACTCATAAGCCAGGTCGTTACACTCTGGACCGTATTCAGGCACTTGTTTGTCAAGACCGACACGGTGGAGTACCCAGACGAGCAGCCCTATATGTTCCCGCGCTGGCGTGGGCGCATTATTCTCAGCCGTGATCCGGATGGCGAAGAACGCTGTGTTGCGTGCAATCTGTGTGCGGTGGCTTGTCCTGTTGACTGTATCGCCTTGCAGAAAGCCGAGAAAGACGATGGCCGCTGGTACCCGGAATTTTTCCGCATCAATTTCAGTCGTTGCATCATGTGCGGGTTTTGCGAAGAGGCGTGCCCAACTCATGCGATTCAGCTAACGCCGGATTTTGAAATGGCCGAGTACAAACGTCAGGACATGGTCTGGGAAAAACAGGATTTGTTAATCGATGGCACTGGCAAATATCACGACTACAATTTTTATCGTGTTGCCGGTATGTCGATCAAGGACAAGGACAAGGGTGAGGCATTGAACGAAGCCAAGCCAATCGATGTGAGGAGCCTGATGCCATGACAATCTTGTTTTATCTTGCATCGGCTATCGCCATTATCTCTACGCTGTGTGTCATTCTGCAGACCAATATCGTGCATGCCTTGATTTACCTGATTCTCTCCCTGCTTGCCGTGGCGGTGATTTTTTATGTGTTGGGTGCACCGTTTGCGGCAGTACTTGAGGCGATTGTTTACGCAGGTGCGATTATGGTGCTGTTTCTGTTTGTCATCATGATGCTCAATATGGGGCAGCATACCCGCGATCAGGAAAAGTCCTGGTTGAGTGCCAGAGGCTGGATAGCGCCGGGCGTCATGGCGGGATTGCTGTTAGTGCAATTGCTGAGCGTGTTCGCGCAGATTGATCAGGACCTGAGTGGTCAACGCATTGATGTGATGGCGGTGAGTGGCTTGCTGTTCGGCCCTTATGTGCTGGCTGTGGAGCTGGCCTCGATTCTGCTTCTGGCGGGACTGGTGTCTGCCTACCATCTGGCCAAAAAATAACCGTAGTGATCCTATGACAGTAATAACAATAAAGAGAAAAAAGACGATCTCATGAGCCCGATACCTTTCGAACATGGACTGATAGTTGCCGGCATTTTATTTTGTCTGGGTATTGTCGGCGTTCTGACGCGGCGCAATATTGTCTTCGTATTGATGTCACTCGAAGTCATGCTCAATGCTTGCGGCCTGGCTTTTATCGTCGGCGCTGCGCGCTGGGGGAATGCTGATGGTCAGGTCATGTTTCTCATGATTCTGACACTGGCTGCGGCCGAGGTTGCTGTAGGCCTGGGCTTGATTATTCAAATTTATCGTCGATTCCACACCGTGGACATCAACGTGCTCAGTCAGATGAAAGGGTAGGTGGCTATGCTTGATTTAATCTGGCTCCTGCCGACGTTCCCATTACTGGGTTTTCTCATTCTGGTATTGAGTAGTGGCCAGCTTTCGAAAAAAGTGGTGGCGCTAGTCGGTGCCGGCTCAATCGGTTTGTCCTTTTTAGTCGCGGCGTTGATCGCCGTTGAGTTCCTGAACAGTGGCGCAGAATTCTATAGCATGACAGCCTGGACGTGGATGTCCGTTGGCCAGTTCACGCCGGGCTTCACTTTCTATCTGGATGGTTTGTCGCTGGTGATGATGCTTATTATCACAGGCGTGGGCTTTCTGATTCATCTGTACTCCACCGGCTTTATGATCGACGACCCCAGTTACAGCCGGTTCTTCTCTTATATGAACTTGTTTGTTGCCTCGATGCTGATGCTGGTGCTGGCGGACAACCTCGTGCTTCTCTATCTGGGTTGGGAAGGAGTTGGTCTGTGCAGTTATTTGTTGATAGGTTTTTGGTATGACAACCCGGCCAACGGCGCAGCCGCGCGCAAGGCATTTGTGGTTACCCGCGTTGGTGACACATCGATGGCACTCGGCTTGTTTCTGTTGTTTGCACAGCTGGGCACGTTGAACATTCAGGATCTGATGGGGGCAGCCGAGGCCAACTGGACAAGCGGTTCTGGCGTGGCTGTAGCTGCGGCATTGTTGCTGCTCGGTGGTGCAGTAGGTAAGTCTGCTCAGCTACCGTTGCAAACCTGGCTACCAGATGCCATGGCCGGGCCAACACCAATCAGCGCGCTAATCCATGCTGCCACCATGGTCACTGCGGGTGTCTACCTTATTGCCCGTACCCATATTCTTTTTGAGCTAGCGCCCACCGTGCAATTGTTAGTGGCATGGATCGGTCTGGCAACATTGCTCATGGCCGGTTTTACGGCGATGACGCAGCACGACATCAAGCGCATATTGGCCTATTCAACCATTAGTCAGATTGGTTACATGTTTCTCGGCCTGGGTGTAGGGGCGTGGTCCGCGTCTGTCTTTCACCTGATGACGCATGCCTTCTTCAAAGCCTTGTTGTTTCTCGGCGCTGGTACAGTGATTTTAAGCCTGCATCACGAACACGATATTTTCAAAATGGGTGGCAAACGCAAACAGCTTCCCGTTGCTTTTTATTCATTCCTGATCGGCTCGTTGGCACTGGCGGCTTTTCCGTTTACCTCCGGCTTTTTCAGCAAGGATGAAATATTGCTCGGCGCGCTGGCGCTGGAAGGACCGGGAACCTGGTTATGGCTGGGCGGTGTCGTCGGTGCGTTCTTTACGGGGATTTACAGTTTTCGGTTGGTCTTTGTGGTGTTTTTTGGTGAGAGTCAGGCCCATCACGATGACAAGGAAGTGGCAGGCTGGAACATGGCCGGGCCACTGTTTATTTTAATGGTGCTGTCTTTGCTTGGTGGGTTTATCCACATCCCGGTCGAGAGCGTGTTCAATCACGGTGAGGCCCACGAAGAGCATCACGTCAGCGGACTCATCCACGGCATCATGATCGCGGTACCGCTGCTTGGCATTTTGGTCGCCTATTTATTCTACGGTGGGCGGCAGTTGTCGGCTGACAAGCTCATGGCCAATCCATTGGCAGCGGCCCTGCATAAGTTCTGGTTCTCTCATTGGGGGATGGATGCGCTGTATAACACGCTATTCGTTCGCCCCTTTGTTTATCTGGCTAAACTGAATCGTCTGGATATTATCGATCAGTGCTATGGCCTGGTAGTGACCCTCAGTCGCGCCGGTCATGGTCTGTTGGCCAAACTGCAGAATGGCATGCTTGGCTGGTACGCGGCTTCGTTGATATTTGGTCTGGTGTTGCTGATGACTTTGGGAGTGTTGCTGTGATTATTGTACTCCTGATATCAATCCTGTTTTTCGGTGGCGTATTGGCCTGGCTTGCGGAAATTATTGATCCTCGTTTGCCAAGACTGGTAGCGCTACTGGCGGTTATTCTCGATTTTCTGGTTATGCTTACCTTGCTCGGCGCTGATGCGGATGGTGCCTGGCTGGTCAGCTTCACTGCTGACTGGATAGCGCGCTTTGGCATTACGATTTACTTTGCCGTTGATGGTCTCAGTCTGCTGCTGATATTGCTGACTGCCTTTCTTGGTGTGATTGCGGTCGGTTCCGCCTGGACTGAAATAACTGAGCGAACCGGTTTCTTCTATTTTAATTTATTGTGGACGCTGGCCGGTGTGGTGGGTGTCTTCACGGCGCTGGATTTGTTCCTGTTCTTCTTTTTCTGGGAAGTCATGCTCATTCCCATGTACTTCATCATTGCGATATGGGGGCATGAGAATAAGCAGTATGCGGCGATGAAGTTTTTTATCTTCACGCAGGTTTCCGGTTTACTCATGCTGATCGCCATTCTGGTCATGGCCTATCTGCACTATTCACAATTTGGTGCCTTCAGTTTCCGCTATGAAGACTTGCTGAATGTCGAGACGAGTGGGGCGCTCGGCTATTGGCTCATGTTGGGCTTTTTTGTCGGCTTTGCCACGAAGCTGCCCAGTGTACCGTTTCATTCCTGGCTGCCGGATGCCCACAGTCAGGCACCTACTGCCGGTAGTGTGATACTGGCAGGGATTCTGCTCAAGACCGGTGCCTATGGCCTGATTCGCTTTACAGTGCCGTTGTTTCCCGAGGCGGCCATGGAGTTTGCCCCTATTGCCATGACGCTGGCTGCGATCTCTATTGTGTATTGTGCCAAAGTGGCATTTGGCCAAGACGACCTCAAACGTTTGATTGCCTATACCAGCGTCAGCCATATGGGCTTTGTGACGCTTGGTGTGTTTGCCTGGAACGAACAGGCCTTGCAAGGCGCGATTATGACAATGCTGGCGCACGGCTTGAGCGCGGCGGCACTCTTCATGTTAGCCGGTGGTCTGCAGCATCGCATTCACACTCGCAGCATGGCAGCGATGGGGGGCTTCTGGGCGCAAGTGCCGCGCATGTCAGTAGTAGCCTTGTTCTTTTCTATTGCCGCCCTGGGTATGCCGGGGCTGGGTAATTTCGTCGGTGAGTTTCTTGCCTTGCTCGGAGCCTTCCAGGCCAACATCACGCTGACCACCATATCGGCTCTGGGGCTTGTGTTGGCCTCTGTCTATTCATTGTGGGTCATCCAGAAAGTTTTTCACGGTGCATTTACAGGCGACAGCGATCAGCAAGGTCAGTTACTTGATCTGGATCGCCGCGAAATGTGCTATTTCATCTTGATGATGTTGGGTCTGATATGGATGGGGCTTTATCCGCAATCGTTTCTTGCGCTGTCTGAACCAGTACTCGATGGATTGTTGTCATCATCCAGTGAACTGTTTGCAGCGCTGGGTAGGGGGTAGGTTATGACAATGACAATGACTTGGTCCGATCTGATCCCCTTACTACCGATTCTACTGTCTACCGGTACAGTGGTAATCGCGATGTTGATGATTGGCATTCGCCGCCATTACGCGTTGACTGCGGCGATAACAATAATCGGGTTGATTACCGCAGCAATTGCTGCACTGGTGTTGATGCCAGATACCAATAGCCAGATTACCCCGCTCTTGATCATCGACAAATTCAGTCTGTTCTTTTCATTCGTGGTCTGTATTGCAGGGCTGTTTATCGCCATCCTGAGTTTTCCGTATTTGTACACGCTCGGGGATCATCGCGAGGAATTCTTTTTACTGATCGGTCTGGCAACTATCGGTGGGCTGGTGATGGTAAGTAGTAATCATTTCGTAAGCCTGCTGTTAGGTCTGGAAACCATGAGCATGGCTCTGTATGGCATGATTGCCTATCCGTTGCATTGCCGGGACGTGAGCAAGTATCCACTGGAAGCAGCAGTCAAATATCTGGTGCTCTCGGCGGCGGCGTCGGCAATTATGTTGTTTGGCATGGCCTTGCTCTATGGTCATACAGGGACTCTGGCATTTTCTTCGCTTAGTGAAAATTCGGCTGGGCTAGCAGTTGCCTCGGGCTCATGGTTGAGTACAGTCGGGGTGCTATTCCTGCTCTCTGGCATTGCTTTTAAATTGTCTTTGGCGCCATTTCACTTATGGACACCAGATGTCTATGAAGGTGCGCCATTACCGGCAACGGCCTACCTTGCCACGGTGGGTAAAGCGGCCATGTTTGTAGCCCTGGTGCGTTTCATCGAGATAACCGATGCCTTGTCGATCGCATCGGTGCTCAGCGTGGTTGGTTTACTGGCGATGGCGTCCATGCTGATCGGTAATTTGCTGGCGCTATTGCAGAATAATTTGAAACGCATACTGGCTTACTCGTCGATAGCACACATGGGGTATTTGTTGATTGCCCTGATCGCCAGTTACTTTGTCGAGGGTTCGTTGAGTATTGAGGCGGTGAGCTTCTATTTGTTGGCCTATGTGATTATGACCTTGGGTGCATTTGGCGTGGCTTCGGTTGTGTCGTCGAGTCAAAAAGAATTCGATGTGATACATGATTATCGTGGATTATTCTGGCGTCAGCCCTGGCTGGCGGCCATATTTACCGCGATGCTGCTATCGCTTGCGGGTATACCGCTAACAGTCGGCTTTATCGGTAAGTTCTATGTCTTTTTTGCCGGTGTTGAGTCTGGTTTGTGGGTATTGCTCGGCACCCTGGTGCTAGGTAGTGGTATAGGGCTTTATTACTACTTGCGTATTGTTTTCCGCATGTTGATGCCAATCAAAGAACAGGTGGCTTATAAAGAGGCTGGTATCGAAAGTCTCACTTCCTATGGCGTACTCGCCATACTCTTCTTGTTACTGGTTGTGTTAGGAGTCTATCCTGCACCAGTGATGACATTACTGGAGTCTGCTGCCAGTTTGATGGGCTAGCGCGTTCCACCGTTCCACGCCCATGCATTTTCATCGGGAGGTTGAATGGCCTTTCAGGATCACTTTTCGGCACATGCTGCAGACTATGCGTTTGCACGCCCGGATTACCCACCCGCTCTGATCGATTGGCTAACAGGGCAATGTCAGCACAAGGAACTGGCCTGGGATTGTGCGACGGGTAACGGTCAGGTTGCCATTCCGCTAGCCGCTGGATTTGCTCGCGTTGTTGCCAGTGATGCCAGCGCGCAACAGATTGCTCAAGCGGTCCCGCATGACAAAATACAATACTCCCAGTTTCTTGCCGAGCAGCCTCCTTTTGCTGATAGTTCAGTTGATCTGGTGACGGTTGCCCAGGCCTTACACTGGTTTAATATCGGCGATTTTTTCGCTGCCGTAGATCGGGTGTTGCGAAACAAAGGGATACTTGCAGTGTGGAGCTATGACGTTTGTCATATTGCGCCGTCTATAGATGTCCAGGTTGAGCACTACTATCGAAATGTCGTGGGTACTTACTGGCCGCCGGAAAGAGAGTTGGTGGCCAGCAAATATCAAGCCATTGAATTTCCCTATGAAAAGTTGGCGGTTCCAGAGTTCACCATGAGCAGAGACTGGAGTTGCACGCAGCTTTGTCAGTATCTCGCTTCGTGGTCTGCCACGCGTCGCTATCAAGAGGCCACGGGACATGACCCGATCCCCGAGCTGGTAAAACAGTTACAACCGCACTGGTCTGAAGGGGTGCAAAAAACCGTGAGCTGGCCGTTAACTGTTGTTGTATGCAGGAAAAACCAGACAATTCCCTCGTAAGACATAGGCGGGCCAGTCAACGGACCGTGTTATGCTAGCAACCCACTGAACAAGTACTTGAACCGGTCAACAACCGAAGCGGAACTAGTGTGAGTAAAATAGCTGTCATGGGCGGTGGAAGTTTTGGCACCGTCATCGCCAATATAATTGCTGATAACGGGCACATCGTGGAATTCTGGATGCGAAGTGCGGACGTGGCTGCCGAGGTAAACCGTACCCGGGAAAATGCCAACTATTTACCCGGATATCAGTTAAACGAACGCGTCATGGTGACAGCCGATATGGCTGAAGCTGTTACCGACGCTGATGTGATCTTTGTGGCGGTACCGAGCAAGTCATTTCGCGAAGTGGTCAGCAAATTAGTGAAGTTTGCTCCACCAGGTGCGATGTTGGTGAGTACCACTAAAGGTATAGAACCGGGCACATTTTTACTCATGAGCCAAATTCTCCAACAGGAATCTCCCAAGGCCAAGGTCGGTGTGTTGAGCGGGCCGAATCTCGCCAAGGAAATCGCACTCAAGCACCTGACCGGTACGGTTATAGCAAGCCCGCATGAAGATGTGCGAGAACGTGTCAAAGAGATTCTCGCGTCGGCGACATTTCGTGTCTATACCAACGATGACATGTTCGGCGTCGAACTGGGCGGTTCGCTGAAGAATATTTACGCCATTATTGCTGGCATGGCGTCAGCGATCGGTATGGGATATAACACCAATAGTATGCTGGTAACACGCAGTCTTACCGAGATGGCGCGTTTTGGGCGTGAGCTCGGTGCAGATCCTATGACCTTTTTGGGGCTGGCAGGCGTAGGGGATCTGGTTGTGACCTGCTCCACACCACTGAGCCGCAACTTTCGCATAGGTCAGGCGCTGGGTTCAGGCAAGAGCATTGAAGCAGCTACGGTTGAAGTAGGTCAGGTAGCCGAGGGCGTCAACACGGTAAAGTTAGTCAAAGAAAAGGCTGATGAGCTAGGTGTCTATATGCCGCTAGCGAGCGGGCTGTATCGTATTATTTATGAGCAGGATTCCATTGAGAGCATTATTGCATCGCTGATGATGGGTGAGCAGGCGCTTGATGTTGAGTTCGCTGCCAAAGATCAAAAAACACTGACTGAGGAGTAATTATGTCGGACGAACTGGATGATATTGTTGATAATCTCCGTGAACCTTCAGCGTGGATTCGCATTATATTCATGGTGGGCTTTGCATTGGTGCTCTATTTGATCATGGCACCTATTATCGCCGTATTGCTTATCGTGCAGGCGCTGTTTTCTGTGATTTCAGGAGAAAGTAATCGCAATCTTCGGCAGTTGGGCAAAGCACTCGGGGTCTACATAAAACAAATCATCGATTTTCTGACTTACAATTCCAACCTGCGGCCATTTCCCTTTGCCGAATTCCCCGATGTTGACTGGGATGACGAGCCGGACGATTCTTCTGAGAGCAGTGCAACAAACAAGTCAGATTCCCAAAAGCCAGAGGTCAGGAAATCGGCTGACAAGCCTGCTGCCAGTAAAAAAGCCGCGGCCAAAAAATCGGTAGCCAGGAAATCTCCAGCCAAGAAGAAGGCTGTTAGAGACGCGAGTAAAAAGGCGAATAGAGAGACCAATAAAGAGACCAATAAAGAAGCTGCGGCCGGAAATGCGTCTGGCACAAACGCAGATGAGACTGCCGACAAGAAGTCTGATTCGGCAGCATCAGACTGATCCATAATGTGTGTTCCAGTCGTTGCAAACAGTAGTTTATGATTCTCTATTTGTTACGACATGGTGAGGCGGAAAACCGGGGTGCCAGCGACAGTGCCAGACAGTTAACGCCACACGGTCACAAGCAAAATATGGCTGTTGCCTCGCAGTGGGCAGGGCGCCGACCGGTTGTGACTGCCGCTTTGGTAAGCCCCTATGTGCGGGCCCAACAAACCAGCCTTGATATTCAGCAGGTTTTACCTGAATTGCAGTTTCAAGATTGGGCGCTTATCACTCCTGATACCGACGCACATACTGTATTGAGCGCACTTGCCGGCAGATCGGATGATTCCGTGTTATTGGTCAGTCATAATCCTCTGGTCAGCAATTTGACCAATCTGCTGCTGGATGGGGCCTATACGGATCGAATAATTTTCGGCACCAGTGATCTGATTTGCCTCGAATTATCAGAAGTGGCCATTGGTTGTGGCGAACTACTCTACAAACTAAGCCCATAAGTCTATGAGAAACAGTTTATTGATCAACATTGTTGCGCTGCTGCTACTCGGCATTTGGCAACACGTAGCATTGGCGCAGGGCAGCACATCGATGCTTGGCGATCACCCGCTGGTGAGTCGATTTCCGGATTCCACCCTTGAGGAAATCGAGGTAGTAGAGAATGCCAATTATCGGCTGGTGTTGGGGTCTTTGCAGCGCAACAGAGAAGTCGTCGTGCCTGAAAATTCGCTGCGGTTGCGCGGCGATGTCACCAAGATAGTCTATCAAGTGCCGCAGCAATATACGTCGCAAGAAGTCTATGACTACTTCCAGACGCAATTCGAAGCCAAAGATTTTACCGAGCTGTTTTCTTGTTCAAGTCGTGGTTGTGGGAGCAGTAATTACTGGGCCAACGATATATTCAGTAATCGTATCCTCTATGGTCCGGAGCGTAATCAGTTTTTCTCGGCCTTTCGAATTGGCGAGGAAGGCGCAGCAACGGCGCATTTGTCTTTGTATGTGATTACCCGTGCCAATCGGCGCATTTACGCTTACATGGAGATCGTTGAGGAAGATCTGAGTAGTGGTGTAGTAGCTATTGCCTCGCCGGAGCTGCTGGAAACTTTGAACCAACGTGGTGTGGTGACGGTACCGGGAGTACAGTTTGCCGCGGACGGCAGTCTCAGCGACAGCACGGATTTGTCAGCGGTGATAGAGCTGTTGCAAAGTAATCGTCAGCTGCGCTTTTTCGTCGTGGGACACTTGGCCGGCGATGCCAGTCTCGACCAGTTGATACAGCGTTCCACGCAAAGAGCTGAATTGGTCCGTCAGGAATTAATACGCAGAGGTATTGCAGGGAACAGGCTGGAAGCTCAAGGCGTAGGGCCATTGGCTCCAGCGTGTGAAATAGCCGACTGCGCTGACAGGATCGAGTTGGTTATTAACCCCTGACTATCCGACCAGAGACAGAAACTCGTTTCGGGTGCTGGAGCTACTTCGAAATGCCCCTAACATACAGGATGTGGTCATCACCGAATTTTGTTTCTCTACGCCACGCATCATCATGCACATGTGTTGCGCTTCAATAATAACTGCAGCGCCGACCGCCCCAGTCTTGTCCACGATGCAGCTCGCGATTTCGTTCGTGAGGTTTTCCTGAATTTGCAGGCGGCGCGCAAACACGTCAACGATGCGGGCAATCTTTGATAGACCAATAACTTTGCCGTTGGGTATGTAGGCGACATGGCACTTCCCAATAAATGGCAGCATATGGTGCTCGCACATGGAATACAGTTCAATATTCTTCACTATCACCATTTCATCGTTATCTGACGGGAAAAGGGCATTATTGATGACTTCATCAATATCCATGCTATAGCCTTGCATCAGAAAGCGCATGGCATTGGCAGCGCGGGTTGGCGTGTCTTTGAGTCCCGCTCGTTCGGGATCTTCGCCAATTGCGCGAAGGATGTTTAAAAAGTCGTCTTCCATAATAATCACGTGATAAATAGCTAAAGTGTGAGGCAATCCGGCGGCTAAAGTACGACAAGCAGGAATTGCGGTAAAGCAGAATATAGCAGAGATTTGAATTCGTTATGCAAGTCAGAGAATACATAGAACAACTGGCACATCGTTTCGCCGAGGCGCGGCTGGCTTATGGGCACGGTACGGCCAACGCGCTCGATGAAGCTGTCTATTTGGTGTACGGCTATCTCGATATCGATTTTGACAGAAATATCAGCAGCGTTGATGACCCACTCCCTGCCTCGCTGCAAAGCGAATTGGATGGCTTGGCGACCAGGCGGATTGAAGAGTATGTCCCGATTGCCTATTTGGTAGGCAAGGCCTGGTTTGCCGGGCGCTGCTTTAATTGTGACCCCCGGGCGATTATTCCGCGTTCTCCTATCGCCGAATTGTTGGTCAATGATTTTCAGCCATTGCTCCGGCAAACGCCGCGCCGGATTCTGGATCTGTGTACCGGGGGTGGTTGTATTGGCATTGCAGCGGCATTGCAGTTTCCACAGGCGAAAGTGGATCTGGTAGATCTGTCGCCGGAATGCCTGGCATTGGCTGAGGAGAACATACAGCTACATGACGTGGCGGGCCGGGTGCAGGTGCTGCAATCTGATTTGTTTGCCTGCGTCGACCAGCGCTACGAGCTGATTGTCTCCAATCCGCCGTATGTGTCGGCCGAGGAGGTGGAGCAATTGCCGGAGGAATACCGGCACGAGCCAGACAGTGCGCTGTTGAGTGCCGATGCCGGGCTGGCGATACCGCTGCGGATCCTGCGGGAAGCAGGCCAGTACCTGAGCGAAGATGGTGTGCTGGTGATGGAAGTCGGTCTTAGCGCCGAGCGCCTGCAAGCAAGACTCCCTGAGATCCCGTTCTTGTGGCTCGATTTTGAAGAGGGCGGAGAGGGCGTTTTGGCGCTTTCTGCCAGTCAGTTACTGCAGTACAGCAGTGCACTGAATTAGTGTACAATTGCGTGCTTTTTTGATGCCCCTGCCGTCACGGCCCACGTCCGCGCGAGTTTCTTATGTCCGGTAATTCTTTTGGCAAACTGTTTACAGTGACCAGTTTTGGCGAGAGCCATGGCCCAGCGCTTGGCTGCGTTGTGGATGGCTGTCCTCCCGGATTGGAACTGACCGAAGCTGACATGCAGCGCGATCTCGATCGCCGCAAGCCGGGTCAGTCCCGCTTTACTACGCAGCGCCGGGAAGATGATGCGGTGCGGATACTCTCGGGCACTTTCGAGGGCAAGACCACGGGCACGCCGATAGGTTTGCTGATTGAGAATACCGATCAGCGCTCGAAGGACTACGGCAAGATCAAGGATCAATTTCGTCCCGCGCATGCCGATTACACTTATTTGAAAAAGTACGGTGTTCGCGATTATCGTGGTGGCGGGCGTTCATCGGCTCGGGAAACGGCCATGCGTGTGGCCGCCGGGGCGATCGCCAGGAAATATCTGCGCGAGACGGCTGGTATAGAGATTGTTGGCTGGCTTTCCCAGCTAGGGCCAATTGCCATTGAGAAAGTGGATATTGCCCAGATCGATCAAAATCCCTTTTTTTGTCCGGATGTGGACAAGGTGACTGCCATGGAAGACTACATGGCGGCGTTGAACAAAGAGGGTAATTCGGTGGGGGCCAGGATCACCGTCACCGCCAAACAAGTGCCGGTTGGTCTCGGTGAGCCCGTCTTCGACCGCCTCGATGCCGATCTGGCCAAGGCGTTGATGAGTATCAATGCGGTCAAAGGCGTAGAGATTGGCGCTGGCTTTGATTGTGTTGCGCAAAAGGGCACAGAACACCGTGATGAGATCACTCCAGACGGCTTTCTCAGCAACCATGCTGGTGGCGTACTGGGGGGGATTTCAAGCGGTCAGGACCTCATCGCCCATTTGGCATTGAAACCAACCTCTAGCATCCGTCTGCCGGGTCGCTCGGTGGATGTGCATGGCGCGCCTGTTGAGGTCATTACGACCGGGCGCCATGACCCTTGTGTGGGGATTCGCGCCACACCGATTGCTGAGGCGATGATGGCGCTGGTGTTGATGGATCATCTGCTTCGAGATCGCGCCCAGAATCACGCAGTAACACGCTAAATTTCGTAAGATAAACCCTAGAATACTCTATAAATAACATATAGTTATATAGATATTCTGCTATTTAAAGTTAAGTTGGTGAATGATATGAGTGGTAAGACTTTATACGACAAAATTTGGGATGCCCATCTGGTTAAACAGCGCCCGGACGGCACCGCGCTGATTTACATCGATCGCCACCTGATTCATGAAGTGACCTCTCCGCAAGCCTTTGCCGGCCTCCGCCTGGCAGGGCGTCTGCCCTGGCGCGCCGATGCCAACTTTGCGACTCCGGATCACAATATCCCGACCACGGCTGATGAGCGTAGTCAGGGATTGTCAGGCATCAAGGACCCGGTCTCCAAGATCCAGGTCAGCACGCTGGATGATAACTGCAAGGAATTCAGTATCTTCGAGCTGAAAATGACAGATATACGTCAAGGGATTGTGCACGTGGTTGGGCCCGAACAGGGCGCGACCTTGCCCGGCATGACCATTGTTTGTGGCGACTCGCATACGTCCACCCACGGCGCACTGGGCGCTCTGGCTCACGGCATTGGCACTTCAGAAGTCGAGCATGTGCTGGCAACCCAGTGTTTGATGCAAAAGAAGATGAAAAACATGCAGGTGTTGGTCAATGGCGCCCTGAAAACCGGTGTGACTGCCAAGGATGTCGTGTTGGCCATTATCGGGCAGATCGGCACGGCTGGCGGCACTGGCTACACCATCGAATTCGCTGGCGATGTGATCCGTTCACTGAGTGTAGAAGGCCGTATGACGGTCTGTAACATGGCCATTGAAGCCGGCGCCCGCGCCGGTTTGATCGCCGTCGACCAGACCACGCTGGATTACATCAAAGGCCGCCCGTTTGCACCGAAAGGTGAGATGTGGGATCAGGCTTGCGATGCGTGGCGTGAGTTAGTCAGTGACGAGGACGCTGTGTTTGATCGCGTCATTGAGCTGGATGGTTCCACGATCGAGCCACAGGTGACCTGGGGTACATCACCAGAGATGGTGGCGCCAATCAATGGCAGCATCCCGGTACCGGCAGATGAGGGCGACGAGACGCGCCGCACCAATATCGAGGAAGCCCTGAAATACATGGGTTTGCAGGGGGGTACCGCGATCCGTGACATCAAGCTGGACTGTATCTTCATTGGTTCCTGCACCAACTCGCGTATCGAAGACCTGCGCGAGGCCGCCAAAGTAGTGCAGGGCAAGAAAGTCGCTGCCAGTGTCGAGTTGGCCATGGTGGTGCCAGGCTCCGGGCTTGTGAAGAAGCAAGCCGAAGAGGAGGGGCTGGACAAGATATTTATTGAAGCGGGCTTGCAATGGCGTGAGCCGGGCTGCTCCATGTGTCTGGCGATGAACGCCGACCAACTGGGCGATGGCAAGCATTGCGCGTCCACATCTAACCGTAATTTCGAGGGTCGCCAGGGTCGTGGCGGCAGAACCCACCTGGTCAGCCCGGCGATGGCCGCCGCGGCGGCGATTCACGGACACTTTGTTGATGTTCGCGAACTGGACGCCTGAGCACAGGAAGAGGACTAGTCATGAAAAAGTTTAATGTAGAAAAAGGCCTGGTATTGCCTCTGAATCGTGCCAACGTGGATACCGATTTCATTATTCCCAAGCAGTTCCTGAAATCCATCAAGCGCACCGGTTTTGGTGTCAATTTGTTCGACGAGCACCGCTATCTGGACAAGGGTGAGCCGGATTCTGACAACAGCAAGCGACCGCTAAACCCGGATTTCGTGCTGAACCAGCCGCGTTATCAGGGCAGTCGCATCCTGCTGGGTCGGGATAACTTCGGTTGTGGTTCAAGCCGCGAGCATGCGCCCTGGGCGCTGGATGACTATGGCTTTCGTGTGCTGATTGCCCCGAGTTTTGCTGATATTTTCTTTAATAACTGCTTTAAAAATGGGATTTTACCTATTGTTTTAGATAGGGAAATTGTCTCGCAGCTCTTTGCAGAAGTGACCGCTACCGAAGGCTATGAGCTGGCTGTGGATTTGCCTCGCCAGGTCATTATCAAGCCGGATGGCAGCGAAATCAGTTTTGCTGTGGATGCCTTCCGCAAGCAGTGTCTGCTCGATGGCCTCGACGATATCGGCCTGACCCTGGAAGACGCTGACACAATCCAGGCGTTTGAGGCCGATTGGCGCTCGCGTTCTCCGTGGTATTTTGTCGCGCCAGATAGCTGAGTAAAAGCTAATAATTTGCCGGATAAAAAACCTGTAACACATTGTAAAGACGATAATTAAAGAGTAATTAACATGAGTGGTTATGACGTAGCAGTAGTAGGTGCCACTGGCGCGGTCGGCGAGGCAATGCTGAGCATCCTCGAGGAGCGCAAGTTTCCTGTAAACAACCTGTATCCCTTGGCCAGTGAGCGATCAGCCGGCACTAAAGTGATGTTTAATAACAAGCAAGTGATGGTTGGAAATCTGGCTGAGTTCGATTTCTCCAAGGCCCAGATTGGCCTGTTCTCTGCCGGCGGCAGCGTGTCTGCTGAATATGCCCCCAAAGCAGGCGCCGCGGGCTGTATCGTTATCGATAACACCTCGCATTTTCGTTATGACGACGACATTCCATTGGTCGTGCCGGAAGTAAACCCGGAGCACATTGCCAACTACACCAATCGCAATATCATCGCTAACCCCAATTGTTCCACGATTCAGATGTTGGTGGCCCTGAAGCCCATTCACGATGCGGTCGGTATCAAGCGCATTAGCGTGGCCACCTATCAGGCCGTCTCGGGTACCGGTAAATCCGCAGTTGAAGAACTGGCGCGTCAGACTGCCGAGTTGCTGAATGGCCGTGAAGCTACGTGTTCTGTGTATCCCCGCCAGATCGCTTTCAATGCGCTGCCGCAGATCGATGTGTTTATGGAAAACGGCTACACCAAAGAAGAGATGAAAATGAATTGGGAGACACGCAAGATATTCGCTGATGACAGCATTGAGGTCAGTGCAACTTGTGTGCGCATTCCCGTGTTCTATGGGCATTCTGAGGCCGTGCAAATCGAGACCAAAACGGCCATTTCTGCCGAAGAAGTGCAACAGCTGTTGGCAAAAGCGCCTGGTGTTACGGTCATTGATGAGCGTAAAGACGGCGGCTATCCCACTGCAGTAACTGATTCTGCGGGCCAGGACGCAGTTTTTGTGGGACGTATCCGGCAGGATATCTCTATGGCGAATGGTATCAATCTCTGGGTAGTGGCCGACAATGTCAGAAAAGGCGCGGCTCTCAACTCGGTTCAGATAGCTGAAGAGTTGATAAAAACCTACTTATAATGAATACTTGCAGCCAGTAGTGAAGAAACAGGCTTAATTGCTGTGCGCGGTTTTTAAGCCTTTTTTACTCGAGATTTTGAAGAGTTTGCCCCGGGGATAACAGTGGCAAAGCCGATGAGACGCTCAGAAGCATCTTTCCAGGGGAGAAGGGTGTTTGCTTCGGTTTTGGTCACGCGATGAGAACAAGGGATCATGCTACGTAAATCCGTCGTCATTCTGGCCATGCTGATGTGCAGTATGGCGACTCAGGTATTTGCTCTGGGGCTGGGTACGGTCACAGTAGAATCGGCACTTAATCAGCCGCTACGAGTCCGTATTGAAATTATCCAGTTAGGCGACACACGTCTTGACGACGTGACTGTGCAAATGGCCGCTCTGGCCGACTTTCAGCGTTTCAATATTGATCGAGTCGGATTCCTCTCCGATATCCGTTTTCGTATCGAGGCCACGGATCAGGGCGATTACGTTGTTCTCACATCCAATCAGATTGTCCGCGAACCCTATCTTAGCTTTATCCTCGACACACGCTGGCCCAATGGTCGGTTGTTGAGTGAGCACACAGTCTTGTTGGATCTGCCTGCGTTTAGTAACCAGAGCCAGCCCAGCACGCCAGTACAGCAGCCAGTTTCCCCGATAGTACGCACTCCAGAACCTGCTCCGCCGGTAATTACAGAGCCTGAGCGTACTCCGACACCGCCTCCGGAAGTTCCTGCGCCAGATGCTGCAGCAGTCGCAGAACCTGCGCCCGAGCAAGTTGAGCCTGAAGCTGCATCTGAGCCAGAGGTAGCGCCAGCTGCGGCAGAAGACGAACCGGCTGCGAGTGAGACGCCGGACAGCCCAGCAACGGCAGCAGCAGATGCTGACGCCGCTGCCGACGCAAACGCAACTATAGAGAGCCCTGCGCCTGCGCAAGCTCCGGCTCCAGCAGCAGCCCCGGCTGACAGTCAAGCCGATGCTGGCGAAGAAGCCATCGTTGCCACAGAGCCTGAAGAACCGGCCGGCCCGGAAACGCTTGAAACCAGCCCCAATGACACGCTGACCGACATTGCCCTGCAAGTGCGCCCGGATAACAGCGTCTCGCTGCAGCAAACCATGTTGGCGATTCAGCGCCTGAATCCGGATGCCTTTATCGAAGGCAATATTAATCGTATGCGCAGCGGTGAAGTTTTGCGGGTACCACAGCTCACTGACGTGCAGGAAATTACTGCCGCAGAGGCCATTTCTGAAATCAATCGTCAGAACCAGCAATTCGCTGATTTGCAGCCATTGACTGCAATCGCGGATGCGCAGCAAGCAGATAGCACCGAACCGCAGGGCGAGTTAAGCGTTGTCACGGACACTGGTGACAGTGATGGCAATGGCAGTGTCGCCGATGACGCTGAACTTGAAGAACTTGATCAACGCATCGCTGACCTGGAAAACACGTTGGCATTGCAGCAAGAAGAAGCTGATCGGGCTCGTCTGCAGCGCGAAGAACTCGAATCTCGCATGTCCGAACTGGATGAGCAGATTGCCGCGGCACAGGAAATTATCCGCCTGCAGGATTTGCAGCTCGCGCAGTTACAGGAATCATTGGCCGAAGCTGCCGCAGAAGCTGAAGCGCAAGCAGCGGCGGAGGCGGCTCAACAAGCAGCCATTGCTGCCGCAGAAGCTGAAGCTCAGCAAGCAGCCCGATCGGGTGGCATTGTTAATGACATCATGCGAATCATGTCAGGTAACACCATGATGATGGTGTTTGCCGTCGTGCTGGTTATTTTGCTGCTGGTGGTATTACTTCTGCGTCGCAACCGTGCTGACAAAGTGACATCCAATGATGAGCTTGATGAGTTAGCCGAGCAGGAATTCGACGCGGCTAGTGAAGAAGTTTCCGATGCGCGAGTTGTGACCAAGAGCGATCCACTTGTCGATGAGGAGCTGACTAAAGACGAATTGGATTCCGAGCTGGATGACATTATTTCAGCCAGCAACGGTGACAACGATTTCGATCTGGATTTCGATAACGATGATGATGAAGATGTCACCGGCGAAGCAGACGAACTGATTGCAGCGGCCAAGTTTGGTGAGGCGAATGCAATGTTGCGTGGCGCGCTGGATGATGATCCGGACAATGCAGAAACGCGATTGAAATTGGCCGAAGTGCTGGTTAAGCAGAATGACAAAGCGGGTTTTGAAGAACAGGCCGCGCTGATCGCCGCCGCTGAGCGCCCTGATCTGGATATCGTTGTTGCCAGTCTGCGTGAGCAATTCGCTAGCGACGCTACCGAAGCGGGTGCTGACTTTGCTTCGGAAAACGTGGAAACCGATTCTTTTCTGGATGATCTGGGTATTGATCTGGATGCATTCGACGATGACGACCTGGATCTTGCCGCCACAAACGAAGCACCGAAAGCGGATACCGACAAGGATACCGACAAAGAACCAATAGCTGATCAAGCGCAGCCATCAGCAGAGACAGATGAGTCTGCCGAGGCTGATGACTCCGGCTCAGAAGATGACGATGAATTTGAATTGAGCTTTGATCTTTCTGGCGACGATGAGCAAAGCAGTGCGGTGCCTGCCAATAATGACAGCGATGATGATCTCGATATTGATTTGGACGATGGCGATAATCTCGATTCCAATGCTGACAATAGTGAAGCCGCAGAGCTCGCCAGCGGTGACAGCAAAGATATAGACGAATTGGAAATCGAAACCTTCGATTTTGAGCTGGATACAGCTGACGATGAGTCTGTCAAAGACGACAGTGCGTCAGACTCTGATGAGCTTGAGATTGAAACATTCGAATTCAATGCTGATGACGCGGACGCTACTCAGTCCACACCAGCGCAAGAGTCCGGTCGGGATGAGCCGGTAGCTGGTGATGAAAACAGCGTCGAATTTGCATTTGATCTGGATTCGGACGACAGCGACGCAGCAAAGCCAAAGGACGAAAGTGAGGTCGCAACTGACGATCTCGAAACCTTTGATTTCGATCTTGAAGACACCTTCATCGATAAGCCCCAAAGCAATGACGATAGTGCTACCACTGAGTCAAATGAGAATGAAGTCAGCTTTGAGCTCGATGCAGACGATTCCCCTGCACCTGAAGCATCTGCCAAGCCGGATGAGAGTGATGACTTTGATTTCGATCTGGGTGAATTCGAGATTGACGAAAGCGAAGCCGAGGACGCTTCCGATGCTGATAAGCCAGTTGCTAGCGCAACAAAGAATTCTGACGAGCCCGATGAATTTTTCGATCTCGATGCAGTGGAAGATGTCAGTGAGGTTGGAGAGTCTAAACCGGAATCGTCAAAAGCAACAGACAGCAGCGACGAATTGGAAGATCTGGACTTTTTGGCTGATGACGATGATCTGGATATCAGTGACGTTGAATTATTGTCAGACGACGATGAAGCGGCGACCAAGTTAGAATTGGCCTATGCCTATCAAAAGATGGGTGATGCGGAGGGTGCCAGGGAAATTCTCAAGGAAGTCCTCAAAGAAGGTAATGCTGATCAGGTTAAGGAAGCGGAGAAACTGCTGACTTCAATCGATCTCGAATCCTGATTCGGTTCCTGACCGACCTTGAACACAGCAGCTAATCAAACACCAGCTCGGCGTATAGCGTTAGGGTTGGAATATGACGGCAGCGCTTTTAGCGGGTTTCAGAAACAGTCATCACCGGCCTTGCCAACCGTGCAGGGGAGTCTGGAAACTGCGATCTCACGGGTTGCTGATACCTCCATTACTACGACCTGTGCAGGGCGCACCGATGCTGGTGTGCACGCGACCTGTCAAATCGTCCACTTTGATACACCTGTTGACCGCGGCATTAAAGCCTGGACCGAAGGCGTTAACAGCCTGCTACCCGATAGCGTTCGGGTATTATGGGCGCACGCAGTCAGCGATGAATTTCATGCACGGTTTTCGGCCACGGCCAGACGTTATCACTACGTAATACTGCAGCGCGACACAGCGTCAGCATTGCTGGCAGGTAAAGTGACGCATTGGCGTGGCAAGTTGAATGTGGCTGCTATGCATGAGGCCGCACAGATGCTGCTCGGCGAACGTGACTTCAGTTCGTTTCGCGCTGCTGGTTGCCAGTCAAAAACGCCAAATCGCAATGTGCATCACGCGCGGGTGGTCCAGTATGGGGCTTATATCGTATTGGATATCGCTGCCAACGCGTTTTTGCAGCATATGGTCCGCAATATCGCGGGCACTTTGCTGGACATCGGCCAGGGTAAATATCCGGCCGGCTGGATGCGAGAGTTGCTTGGTAAAGCTGACCGCACCCAGGCGAGTATGACGGCACCGGGTGACGGTCTGTATTTATCGTCTGTCACCTATCCAGACAGCTTTGCACTTCCGATTCAGCTTAATCTGCCGCCGCTACTGCTCGGCAGCTCCGGCTATGAGAGAATTAGCTGAACACACCTGATTTTTGTTAGAATAACGACGTAGCGAGACCATACCCACCTTGGCAAAACTCTGGATAAAAATCTGCGGAATTACTCGTGCTGAAGACGCTGCTGCGGCCGTCAAGCTGGGCGCTGATGCATTGGGGGCTGTGTTCTATCCGGGCAGCAAAAGGGCGATGACCAGCGACAAGCTGGCGTCAGTATTCGCGTCAGTGCCGGAGTCCGTCAGGCGCATTGCGCTGTTCGTCAATCCGCAACGTGAGCTGGTGGATCAAGTCTGTGCGACCGGCATGATTGATTGGCTGCAATTTCATGGCAGTGAATCGGTTGCCTACTGTGAGTCATTCGGCAGGCCCTATGTGAAGGCGATTCATATGGATCCGGATACGAATGCAGCCGAATTGGCGAACCTGTATCAATCAGCCGAATTTGTCTTGCTCGATAAATACGACAAACAGGCGCCAGGCGGAACTGGAAAAACATTCGACTGGCAGCCGCTAGCAGAAATGCGTGAGGCATTTAGCGGTCGCTTGGTACTGGCCGGTGGCTTGACTCCTGACAATGTTGCCGAGGCAGTCAGAATTGTCAGGCCAGACGGTGTTGATGTAAGTACTGGAGTAGAGAGTGGTCCGGGAATCAAGGATCATGAAAGAATCAGGCAATTTATTGAAGGAGCCCGTAGTGGCCAAGATTGAGTTTGAAGATATCGGTTTTGATGGTCCTGATAGCAAAGGTCATTTTGGACCGTACGGTGGAATATTCGTTGGTGAAACGCTGATCGCTGCTGTGGAAGAGTTGGCAGAGGTTTATGCTGAGCTGTCCAAAGATCCTGCGTTTTGGGAAGAATACAACTATGAACTCAAGCACTATGTGGGTAGGCCATCACCGCTTTATCATGCGCAACGGCTAACCGAGCATGCCGGTGGCGCGCAGATTTATCTGAAGCGCGAAGATCTTAATCACACCGGTGCTCACAAGGTTAACAATACGATTGGTCAGGCATTGTTGGCTAAACGTATGGGTAAGACTCGACTTATTGCAGAAACCGGAGCAGGGCAGCATGGCGTTGCCAGTGCGACCGTTGCAGCAAGATTGGGATTGGAGTGCCATGTTTACATGGGCGCAGAAGACGTAGTTCGTCAGGCGCCAAATGTGTATCGCATGAAGTTGCTTGGCGCCAATGTGATTGCGGTAGAGTCAGGCTCGCGAACATTAAAAGATGCAATGAACGAAGCGCTTCGAGATTGGGCAACCAATGTCGATGATACCTATTACATTATTGGTACGGTTGCAGGCCCCCATCCCTATCCACAATTGGTGCGCGATTTCCAATGCATCATCGGCCGCGAGACCAAAGAACAATCGCTGGAGCAGATTGGTCGCTTGCCTGACGCGTTAGTGGCTTGTGTGGGCGGTGGTTCCAATGCTATAGGCATGTTCCATCCGTTTTTGAAAGACTCTGACGTGGCGATGTATGGCGTTGAAGCCGGTGGTCACGGGATTGAAACCAATGAACATGCGGCACCATTGTGTGCCGGCAAACCGGGTGTATTGCATGGTAACCGCACCTATTTAATGAGTGACCCAGCTGGACAAATAATGGAGACACATTCGGTGTCTGCAGGCCTCGACTATCCTGGCGTCGGTCCGGAACATTCCTGGTTGAAAGACTCGAAGCGAGTTAACTATGTCTCGGCTACTGACAAAGAAGCAATGGATGCTTTTCACAAGCTCACTAGCCTGGAGGGAATTATTCCAGCGCTGGAATCCAGTCATGCAGTCGCTTATGCGCTGCAACTGGCTGCGGGCATGAGCGCAGATCAGCATGTGGTGATTAATCTGTCAGGGCGTGGGGACAAGGATATAGAAACAGTTGCCCGCATTGAAGGGATCAAGTTGTAACTGGCGCTTTTGCGCCCATTGGCAGGGATGTTCGAAAAGGAACACTAAATGAGCAGAATTCAAAAAGTCTGCGAGCAGGCCGCCAGCCAGTCTCGCAAACTACTCGTACCATATATAGTTGCCGGAGACCCGGACACGGATGCCTCGCTGGCGCTGATGCATGAGCTGGTGGTCAGTGGCGCAGATATCATTGAACTGGGTATTCCTTTCAGCGACCCTTCATCCGACGGACCGGTAATACAGCGTGGCGTGGAAAGGGCATTGGCCGGCGGTACAACTCTGGCTGATACCTTGCAGTTAGTTGCCCGATTTCGAGAGCAGGATGACAGCACGCCAATTGTGCTGATGGGCTATCTCAACCCCATAGAAATCATGGGTTATGAGGCATTTGTCAAAGCGGCGCTGGAAGTCGGTATTGATGGGGTTCTGACCGTCGATATGCCGCCGGCAGAGTCGAGTACCCTGCATACCATGTTGCGAGCCGCCGATATCGACACCATCTATCTGGTAGCTCCTACCACAACGCCCGCTCGGGCCAAGTCGATCGTAGAGCACTCCAGTGGCTATCTCTATTATGTATCGCTCAAGGGCGTCACAGGCGCTGCATTGATTGATCATGAGTCGGTGGCCACCAAGATCGCCGAGTTACGCGCGCTGTCGGCGTTACCGGTAATGATCGGTTTTGGTATCAAGGATGGACCGAGTGCTGCGGCAATGGCCAAATTGGCCGATGGTGTCATCATCGGTAGTGCCCTGGTCGAGCGTATCGCGACTCTGACTCGTGGTGAATTACCGACAACGGCGCAATTACGCGAAATTACTGATGTGATAGCGGTAGCAAGACAGGCTATCGATACACTAGAATAGCCCCCATATCTCATTGAATTTAAAAGGGATTAGATTTGAGCTGGATTGACAAGATTTTACCCTCCATCAGCACCCCCGGCAGCGAGAGCAAGCGCAGCGCGGTGCCCGAAGGCGTCTGGAAGAAATGCCCACGCTGTGACGCCATGCTGTATCAAAAATCGCTGGCCGAGAATCATGATGTTTGCCCCAAGTGCGATCATCATTTGCGCATAACAGCCCGGCGACGTCTCGACCTGTTTCTTGATGCCGAACATCGCTCAGAACTTAGCGCCGATCTTGAACCTGTTGATATTCTCAAGTTCAAGGATCTGAAGCGCTATAAAGACCGACTGAGCGCAGCGCAGAAGGGCACCGGTGAGAAAGACGCACTGATCGTCATGAAAGGTCGCGTCAATGACGTCCCTGTCGTTGTGGCCGCTTTCGAGTTTGCTTTTATTGGCGGCTCCATGGGCGCCGTTGTCGGTGAAAAATTCATTCGCGCGGTGAATACCTGCATTCGTGAGAACCTGCCGTTAATCTGTTTTTCTACCAGTGGCGGCGCGCGTATGCAGGAAGCGCTGGTGTCTCTGATGCAGATGGCCAAAACTTCAGCCGCGCTTGAGCGTCTCAAGCAACACTCACTACCTTATCTATCTGTCCTGGTCGATCCTGTCTATGGCGGGGTTTCAGCCAGCTTGGCCATGCTGGGCGATATTAATATCGCCGAGCCCAATGCGCTGGTTGGTTTTACCGGCCCTGATGTCATCCGTCAGACTGTACGCGTGAAATTGCCAGAAGGCTTTCAGCGCAGTGAGTTCCTGCTGGAGCACGGTGCCATTGACATGATTGTGCATCGCCGGGAAATGCGTGACCGTATAGCGGCAATCCTCACCAAACTGATGTATTACAAGCAAACTGGCACCGATGACTGACACTCCCGACAGCGCGGCTTCTCTCGATGATTGGCTGCGTTATATCGGGTCAGTCCATCCGCGTAGCATTGAGCTGGGTCTTGAGCGCGGCCAAGCGGTCCTTACCCGAATGGCACTGGGCAAGCTGGCATCGCAGATCGTTACTGTCGGCGGTACCAACGGTAAAGGCTCCACTGTCGCGGCGATTGAATTTGGTCTGCGGCGACAAGGACTGAGAACAGGCGCTTATACCTCTCCCCATCTTGATCACTTTAATGAGCGAGTTCGTATCGATGGTGGCTGCGTTGGCGATGCACAATTGTGTGAAGCTTTTGCGGTCATCGAGCAGGCTCGTGGTGACATCTCGCTAAGCTACTTCGAATTTGCCACGCTGGCAGCTTTCTATTTATTCGCCAAATCGGGACTTGATGTGGTGGTGCTGGAAGTCGGGCTTGGCGGGCGTCTGGATGCTGTCAATCTGGTCGATGCCGATATCGCGGTGATCACCAGTATCAGTATCGATCATGTGGATTGGTTGGGCGACGACCGTGATGTAATTGGCTTTGAAAAAGCGGGCATCGCCAGAGGTGGCAAACCCCTGGTGTGTTCTGAGCGCGATTTGCCTGCCACTATCACAGAGCACGCCAAGGCCATTGGCAGTCACCTCTATCATATCGGCAGCGAGTTTGATTTAACCCCGGCGGCATCTTCTACGCAGGGCAATGAAGCAATATCCGCCCAGAGTAGCATCGCAAATTGGTCGTGGTATGGCCAAGCCGGAGGAGATACTGCGCAGCGGCTCGAGGCGCAGCTACCATCTGGCAATTTTCATCCGGACAATCTGGCCGCCGCCCTGCAAACGTTGGCTCTGCTGGGTCGCTTACCTGGCCCGGCAGTGCTGAACCAGATCACCGATGTGCCGGTTCCGGCGCGTTTTGAGCGGCGTCTGGATGCGCAGCAAGGCAAACAGGTGCTTTTGGATGTGGCCCACAACCCGGGCGGGGCCACACGTTTGGCGTCACGATTGCAGCAATTACGGGCGCTGGAGCCGCATACAGGAAGGATAATTGCGGTCCTGGCCGTGATGGCAGATAAAGATCTGGAAAGCATGACTATCGCGTTACAATCCGAGGTCGACATCTGGTATATTGCGCAGGTCGAAGAAGCGCGTTGTATGCCTGCTCGAGAAGCGGCACAACGAGTGGAAGCACTCGTCACAAACGCCGAAATACAGCATTTTCCAACGGTCACTGAGGCCTACGACATGGCATTGCATCGAGCGCACCAAAATGACCTGATTTTGGTCACCGGTTCGTTCTATACCGTAGCCGAGATTCGTCACGCCAGTGCCCCGCAAGCGAACCCAGAATAGCCTAGTGCCAAGCCATACAATCAACTCGACTCACTGCTGCATGCAAGCAACCCGGAATTCGGTAGATTGAAACAGGGAACCAAACAACGCATCGTCGGTGCCATTGTCCTGCTTTGTCTGGCATTGATTTTCTTACCGATTATTTTTGACGGTGATGGCAGCTATCAGGTGCCAATAAGCAGTCGCATTCCCGAACCACCTGTCGTGCAACCTATGCCGGACCCGATGCCAACGCGGCCCGTCATCATCAATGAACCAGTAAACACGACAGTCACTCAAGACGACACGCTCGTGGCAGAGGATCTGCCCGCCGAGACTGTAGCTGATGACACCTTGGCTGAGGCTGCCCCGGAGGCCGCGGCGCCAGAAGATCAAACGCCAGATGAAGTGGCGGTTGTGGAGTCTCAGCCAGCCTTTACACGCGAAACACCAACATTGAACGCCGATGGTCTGCCTGAAGGGTGGAGTGTCAGGCTGGGGGCATTTTCCGACGCCAGTAATGCCAGTGCCTTGCTGCAGCGACTGCAGGATTCTGGCTATAAGGCCTATAGCCGCAACGCGAGCAATGATCAGGGCGAGTTAACGGTAATCTATGTGGGGCCCTGGCTGGAACGTGCCATGGCAGATGACTATCTTGATGAGCTGCGCGCACAATTCCAGCTATCAGGGATGGTCGTGCGTTACGAACTACAGCAGCTCTAGCCTTTGAACGCCACACTGAATATGAATGTAGTTGACGCCGTAATCATTGCTGCTACCGTGATTTCCTGTCTGTTTGGGCTGTGGCGGGGGTTGATCAAAGAGGTTTTGTCGCTATTGACCTGGATTGCGGCTTTGTTGGTGGCGCGCATATACAGCGAACCGCTGGCGGATACCATGACCGGCCTGATCAGCAATAGCGGTGCACGTTATGTCACGGCCTTTGCAGTCATTTTTGTCGTCATCATGATGGCTGGAACATTGCTAAATCATCTTATGGCCAAGTTGATGAGCCTGTCCGGGCTCAAGATGACGGATCGCTTGTTGGGCGGTATTTTTGGTATAGCGCGAGGCGTTGTGATCTGTCTCGTTATTATTTTTATAACTGGTGCTTTTGTTTCGGAAAGCGAATATTGGCAACAGTCGGTGTTAATTCCTCATGGTCAGGCCATTATCGAATGGTCGCGACTGTTTATTGGGGATACAGGCGGTCTGGCGACGGGGCTAACCCCCCAGAATTAATTTAACTGCGGAGCAAACTATGTGTGGATTGGTCGGTGTAGTAACGAGTAACGATGTAGGCGTATGCCTTTACGATACGCTCACCGTTTTACAGCATCGCGGACAGGACGCCGCTGGCATTATGACCAGCGACAACGGCAAGCTGAATCTACGCAAGGACAATGGCCTTATTCGGGATGTGTTCCGAACCCGGCACATGCGTCGCCTGACCGGACAAATGGGTATCGGTCATGTCCGCTATCCAACGGCGGGGAGTTCCAGCCCGGCGCTGGCACAGCCATTTTATGTGAATTCGCCTTACGGTCTGGCTCTGGCCCACAATGGCAACCTCACGAATGCGGCCGAATTGAGTCGCGACCTCTACAACGAAGACCTACGGCACATCAATACTGATTCAGACTCCGAAGTCTTGCTGAATGTATTTGCTCATGAGCTTCAGCAGCGCGGCAAAATCAAACCCTCTGCAGAAGACGTGTTTGCTGCGGTGGCTGGTGTACACAGGCGCTGCCGGGGCGGCTATGCGGCAGTGGTCATGATTACCGGTTATGGCGTGGTTGGCTTTCGCGACCGCAATGGCATACGGCCATTGGTTTACGGTAGTCGAGAGACAGAACATGGCAAGGAGTACATGATTGTCTCGGAAAGCGTTGGGTTGGATGCACAAGGCTTTTCTATTGAAAGAGACGTGGCACCCGGTGAAGCTGTTTATATCGATGTTGATGGCAAGCTGCACACAAAGGTCTGTGCTGAGCCTGGCGTGCATACTCCCTGTATTTTCGAACATGTCTATTTCGCCCGTCCTGATTCATTGATGGACAGCATTTCAGTGTATAAATCCCGCATGCGAATGGGCGAGCGACTGGGAGCGAAGATTTGCCGCCTGCGCCCAGATCACGATATCGATGTGGTTATCCCTATCCCAGACACCAGTCGCACTTCGGCGCTCGAACTGGCCAATAGCCTTGGCCTGAAGTTTCGCGAGGGTTTCGTGAAAAACCGCTATATCGGTCGAACCTTTATCATGCCAGGGCAAAGCCAGCGCCGTAAGTCAGTGCGTCAGAAACTCAATGCGATTGAGTTGGAGTTCAGAGGCAAGAATGTTTTGCTGGTCGACGATTCGATCGTGCGTGGTACGACTTGCCAGCAGATTATTCAGATGGCCCGCGACGCGGGTGCCAAAAAAGTCTACTTCGCATCCGCAGCGCCACCGGTGCGTTATCCCAATGTCTACGGTATCGATATGCCAGCCGCTGCTGAACTAATTGCCGCTGGTAAGACCAACGATGAAGTGCAAGAGGCTATTGGGGCCGATTGGTTGATCTATCAGGATCTGGAAGACCTGATTGCCACTTGCGCCGAAGGTAACCCGAACATATCCCAGTTTGAGTGCTCAGTTTTCAATGGCGAGTACGTTACCGGCGATGTTGACGAAATGTATTTGCGCCGCCTTGAAACCCGCCGCAATGACGCCGCCAAGAAGGCCAAGAACGGGGAGGAAACCAGCAGCAAGCAGCAAAATCTGGTTGCTGACCTGTCCAGCGATGCTTGAGGTGATTTGCCATTACCATGTTTTCTCTGAATCTGGATAAACAGCAGGACACTCGAACGCAATTGGTCGAGAATCAGTATTCCGAGATGGTGCAAGTGACTGTCGCGGAAGTCAGTAAAGCGCTATTGGGCAAAGAGCATCAGATTCGCTTGTCACTGTGCTGCCTGTTCTCCGGTGGCCACCTGTTGCTGGAAGATTTGCCTGGTATGGGCAAGACCACTTTGTCCTATGCGTTGGCGAAAGCGCTGGGAATGCAATACAACCGTATCCAGTTCACCAGTGATTTGTTACCTGCAGACATTCTGGGGATTTCCATCTACGATCAGAGCTCCGGGCAATTCTCTTTTCATCCAGGGCCCATTTTCAATCAGCTGGTATTGGCTGATGAAATTAACCGAACGACACCGAAAACGCAGAGTGCACTTCTGGAGGCGATGGAAGAGCATCAGGTCACAGTTGAAGGTGAAACCCGGCGCTTGCCAGATCCCTTTTTCGTCATCGCGACCCAGAATCCAGTCAATCTAGCTGGCACCTATCCTTTACCCGAGTCGCAATTGGATCGATTCCTGATGCGTTTGCGGCTCGGCTATCCTGATCAACGGGCTGAGCGGGAATTGCTGGAGATGGATACGGAGCGCGACAAAGTCGAATCAGTTCAGCAATGTCTGCAGTTGCAACAGGTCACCGACTTTCGCAAGCGTTCCGCGCAAGTCAAAGCCAGCTCTGCGCTATTGGACTATGTGCAGCGCTTGATCGCTTTTACTCGCAGTCATGAAGAATTTCATTTTGGTCTGTCACCTCGGGGCAGTCTTGCTCTGATGCGTGCGGCGAAGACATGGGCCCTGATGTGTGGTCGCGATCATGTCGTTCCTGAAGATGTGCAAACTGTGCTTCCTGCTGTAGTGGAACATCGTCTCAGAGCCATGTCTGATGAGGATGGCCACACCGGCGCGGCACTGGTTCAACGTCTACTGAGTGAAGTGGACATCATCGACTAGACCAACCGGCGAGCGAGGCTATGGCCGACAACATCAGAGCGCGGGTTCGAAAACGGTTTGACCTGTGGGTCGCGCGCCGTGTACCCGCCCGGGATGCCGTGACGCTGAATCGCCGCATTATCTATGTGCTGCCAACGCGTAACGGTTTGATGTTTATTCTGGCCTCTGGCCTGATATTCATCGGGGCAATCAATTACGCGGTCAGTCTGGCTTTTGGCTTGGCCTTTATGATGGTTAGCCTGTTCATCCTGTCGATCCTGCATTGCTTTAACAACCTCAATCAACTGCAGCTTAGTTCACAACCCTGTATGCCCGTGTACTGCGGCGAAGATGTGGCGTTCAATATTGTGCTGAGCCGTGCGCTTGATCGTAAGCACGAGAGTCTCGAATTGTGCTTTCCCGATGGCCCACTCGCACACGCTGACCTGGCATTGCTGGACCGGGAGCAGGTTAAGGTGTTCACAACAGCCAGGCAACGCGGCTACTTCAAAGCGCCGCTGCTTCGAGTTACTACTTATTTTCCATTGGGCTTGTGTCGGACCTGGTCGGTAGTGAACCTGGATCAATACTGTCTGGTCTACCCAAAACCGATACCTTTTGTGATGGATGCTTTTGCCGGTGGTAGTGGTGGTGAAGACGACTCGGCAATGGCTGTGGCGGGTAGTGAAGACTTCTACGGTTTACGCGACTATGTGCCTGGTGATTCACTGCGTCAGGTTGCCTGGAAAAGTGTGGCGCGCGGGCAGGGCATGCATGTGAAACAGTTTGTTGACTATGTCGATGACAAGGTGTGGTTGGACTGGGATATGTTTTACGGATTCGGTGTGGAAGAGCGACTCTCTCGCTTGTGCTATTGCGCGCAACAATTAGCACGTAGCGGCAAACCCTATGGGCTTAAAATACCCGGCACTGAAATTGCGCCGGCAAGCGGCACCAGTCATCGTAACAAGGTTCTTAAAATGCTGGCTTTGTACGGTCAGCAAGAGTAACCCTTGATGGATATCAGTTATCAAATTCCGCGTGCGGCACTGATCTGGGTGCTGGCTGCCGTGGTGCTGGTAAGCATTCCACAGGCCGCGCGAATGCCGTTATGGATCGCCATAATCGGTATTACCTGCGTGGTCTGGCGAGTACTGATCTTTCTGGGCAAATTCGATTATCCGGGCCGTTGGCTGCGCACCGCGGTGGTTATCTGCACTTTGATTATCACGCTGACCCAGATGCGTAATATCGGTCTGGGGCTGGATAGTGCGGCAGCTCTATTGATGCTGGGCTTTGTGTTCAAGCTAATTGAAATGCGCAGCAAACGCGATGTCTATGTTGTGGTCAGTCTCTGTTTTGTGATGTGCATGGTGTCATTCCTCTATACCCAGAGCGCTGTAATTACCCTGTATATCACCAGCTGTGTCATCGCTATTCTCACCAGCATGATCGCTTTACATCGCAGTCAGGCGGAAACCAGCACCCGGAGTAATTTCTGGCTGGCCTGCAAGCTTGGACTACAAGCGCTCCCGCTAACAGTTGTCTTGTTTCTGGTGTTCCCCCGTATCGCGCCGCTGTGGTCGGTGCCGTTTCAGAGCAACAGCGGTGAAACAGGTGTTAGCAACGAGATGACCCCTGGTGATCTGGCCTTGCTGGGCCGGTCCAGTGAGCTGGCCTTCCGCGTGCAATTTGAAGGCGGGCCATCGCCAATGCATGCGGCGCTATATTGGCGCGGGCTTGTGTTGGAACATTTTGATGGTGAGACCTGGCGTCGTACCAGACCCGGGTCTGCCTACGCCGAAGCCGCACAACGTGCGGATTTTAATCTTGACTGGGAAGACAGGGTGCGTACGCAGGGTGGGCCGTTGAATTACAATATTATTCTTGAGCCGACACAACAGCCCTGGCTATTCGGTTTGCATCTGGCGCAACGTCAAACGAGTAGTCTCCTACAGTCGCGAAACTTTGAGATCTTCAATAACGGTCTGGTGAACAAGCGCTTAAGCTATGATCTGCAAAGTTACACCAATAACCAGACGGATCTGATTCTGCTCGACAGCGCACGACGCCGCGCAACGCAACTGCCTGAAGAAGGTAATGAAGCAAGCCGGGCCTTTGCAGCGCAATTGCGCCAGAGCGTAAACAGTGACCGTGACTATGCATTTACTGTATTAGGCCATTTCCAGCAAAACCCTTTTTTCTATACTCTCAATCCGCCGTTATTGGGCGATCAGCGTATTGATGATTTTTTATTCAATACCCGCAATGGTTTTTGTGAACACTACGCCAGTACGTTTGCTTTTCTCATGCGCGCGGTCGGTATCCCGGCGCGGGTTGTGGTTGGCTATCACGGTGGTGAATACAATCGCTTTGAAGACTATATGATGGTCTATCAGTACAACGCGCACGCATGGACCGAGGTATGGCTCGAGGGTGAGGGCTGGGTTCGTTTTGATCCGACGGCGGCGGTATCGCCGGAGCGAGTTGAGATTGGTGTCGAAGCGGCGTTGTCCGAAGATCCATCGTTCATGGAAGAATCTTTCTTCGGTGCCAATCGGTTTGGCGGAGTAGGGTGGATGAATACCTTGCGTTTACGTCTTGATGCGCTTGAGTACGAATGGAATCGTCGCGTGGTAAGTTACGATGAGACCGAGCAGTATGATTTGTTCGCGCGCTTGTTCGGCCAAGTAACCGATCAGAAGATTCTGTTACTACTGGGCGGTCTGGCCAGTGCTGTGGTTGCTGTGTTGGCCTTTATTGTCATTCGTGGCACGCCGACAAAATCATCTGATCCGGTGAACAGAGTGTATGCCCGATTGAGTCGGGAATTGGACAAGATCGGTTTGCCGCGCCAATCAGGCGAAGGGCCGTACTCTTACCGCGATCGTGTGGTGGCCGCTCGGCCTGAGTTAAAGGAACCAATGGGGACGCTGACTGAATTGTATGTGGAGCTTAGTTATCGGCAATATGATGAGCCGGCCGACAAGCTGCGCCAGTTCAAAAAGCAGTTGCTGCAGTTGCGGCTGAGATTGTCGCCGCTCACTCGTTAACCGCCACTGAGTTTTGTTTTGTAACCGGATTGCTCGAGCAACTGTTGGAGTTTGTTGCGGTGATCACCCTGAATTTCAATCGTGCCATCCTTGACGCTACCACCTGTCCCGCACGATGCCTTTAAACGCTTGGCCAACACTTTTAGCTCGTCAGCATCCAGGATAAAACCACTGATGACCGTGACTTCTTTGCCGCCGCGGCCTTTGGTCTCACGCTGTATTTTTAAAGTGCCGTCGCCGGACTGCTGGCGCTGTTTGCCAATATCGCATCGACATTTTTGCAGTGCTTTGCCACAGCGTCGACACAGATTATCGCCGGAAGTGGAGTAGACCAGTTTGCTATTAGCCATGTGGAAAGTCGGTGTATGTCAGGGCGTTCAGATTTTATATAGCGGAGGCAAGGCGAATTTGTTTTGCTGTGCCTGTTGTTTGCGAGAGCTCGCCTGACGCGCGCGTAGTTCCTTGGCAGCCTTGAGTAATTCATCCGGTTGAAAGCCCGCTTCGGCTGAGCTTGTATTGAACAGGTAAGACTGAATGCCTTGGGCGAAGCGATGCAGCTCAGGTACCTGCTGTTGCTGCAGGATGTCTTCCATGCTTTGAACAGGGCGTTCGTTGATGTAATGAGCGCTCCAGGTAATAAGAGCGCTACGCACACGTTTTATGTCACGAGCGCGGCAGGCGGTTTGTAACTCACGATAGGCTATGCGCTCGTTGTTGTCTGGATCATAGTGGCTCTGGAAATTGTGTTTCCAACGCCGGGCAGTGCGTCCCATGGCTGAGTGCTGTGGCGCGATTGCCAGCTTGTAAAAACTAAGCAGGCCAATAGTGATCGCTGCTGCAATTAACAAGTTCAACCAGATGGCACGAATTTCAATTACTTCGGCTTCGGCTTGTGCATCGATCATGGATTGATCAACGATCGGACTGGAGTCGAGCAAGTCGGCAAGATTCTGCGAACTGGCAACAGCTTGTTCCGAAGGGACGTCGCCCTCGACTGAGGCGATTTGGATGCGCGTTGCCGGGATTACAGTGCTTTCTAGTTGGTCGGTGTCTACGTTCCACCAGGAAATCGATGTTTCCGGAATTTCCAATTGGCCGTCGCTGGTTGCCACCATTGTGGTCGATTCGACCCGTGTGCCCACGATGCGGCCATCGATAAACGTGCGATCTATTTCGGGTGGGTTAGGGTACAGATTGAGTCCGGCAATTGACGTCTCGCTAAAGGGCGGCAGTACCGCTCCATCAACACCTTCAGCAACCATAGTGATAGTACGTTCTATGGAGTCGCCCACTTCCAGAGAGCTGATATCATCGCTCCATTGTTCTTCCAGAGTCAGGCTCGACACCGGTAACCAGGTAGGCAGGCCGGCGGCAGCAGCGGGGCGCTCTTTGACTTCAATGGTGACACCATCAATAAATGCCGTAACGCGTCGGGTGTTGAGATTGCGGAAGACAAAGTTGCTAGTACCGTCGGTAACTTCACCGCGGAACAGAATATCCGGAATAACGAGATCGCCGCTGCGCTGCGGGAAAATCACGTAGCGTTTTTCATACACGCCGTAACGCTGGCCATCGATAAGACGCTCATATTGGTTAGGGGAGCCGATCGCCTGAATCACGGTGTCCGGCATGTCCAGTTCTGTGAAATTCGGGTTGCGGATGCCGTTGATTGTGTAGAACAGCCGGACACTGAACAAAAGCTGTTCCTGTACGTACACAGACTCTTTGTTAATCTCGATTTCAAGGAAGAGATCATCGCTGGACTGATTTGAACGAGGCCCTTGATTGACGACTGAAATTTCGATGGGGTCAGTTTCCTGATTGTTAACGCTCAAGGCTGGTATCGTCAGTTCGCCCTCATTTAAGGGGAACAGGGTGATGGTGTAGTCAGTCCAGGATTCTGTCCTGCCGTTGATTGAACGAATCTGACTGGACGTACGAGTGCCAAGCACGTCGAAATCTTCAGTCAAAGGCGTCAGGTCTAATTGCATGCCATTGCGTTGATCAAAGACACGCACGGTGAGAGTCAATGTTTCGCCACGAGCCAATTCAGTTCGGTCAACAGTGACTTCCAGTTCCTGTTCCTGGGCAATCAATGAAGACATGCCAAGTAAAGCCAGTAGGAGTATTGAGACTCGCATCAGTTTGCTCACCATATCTGACCTCCATCGCGCGCATTGGCGGTACCATCCAGCTGTCGCTGACGGTATTGATAGCGGAATTTGCGGCGCAGCAATTCACCCGGATCATCTTCAATGCGACGCAGCCATTGCTCTAACGCCTGTTGCTCTTCGAATTCTTCGTTCTCGGATTCACTGGGCGTGTTTTGTTCGCTGTTGGACTCAGAGCTTTCCTGTTCTTCAGGGGGCTGATTCTGCTGTTGTTCCTGTTGCTGCTGATCCTGATTACCTTCCTGGCTTTCCTGATCTTGCTGATCGTTATTCTCTTCTTGCTGCTCCTGCTGCTGATCAGAATTCTGCTGTGATTGGTTTTCTTCACTTTCGCCTTGTTCTTGCTCGCTCTGTTCGGCTTCTTGCTCTTCTAGAAGGCGCTCGACGATCTCTTTGTTTTGAATAGCATCAGCGTGTTGAGGGTCCATCATCAAGGTACGGTCGTAGGCGGCGATAGCCTCGGCATAGTTGCCCATCAGGGCCAGTGAATTGCCGCGATTATAATGGCCATCAGGGGTATCCAATGCGCTGAATGCGGCGATGGCTGATTCATAGTTCTCGGAGCGATAGCTGGCGACGCCGGCCCAGTCCGGGGATTCAAACAAGGCTGCGGCGGAATCCATTTGTTCATTGGCCATGGCCTCGGCGCCGCGTTGATCCGGAGTTTGCCACAGACTATCCCACCAGCCGCCCTGTGCGTGTACAGGTTCGGTGGGCAGGAGAGTGCCACCGGCGATCATAAAGGCCATGCCGAATAGCCAGCCGCGGCGGAAAATCAGTGCGATAAAGGGCAGTACGAGTAACAGTATCCAGGGGCCGGCTTCATACCACACGTCAAACTGCTGATCGACATCGGACAACTGGGAATCATCGAGCAAGTCGTTATCCGGTAGTAAATAGGCCAGGTCTGAGTCGGCTAGCTGAATGTCGTGATAGCGGCCCCCGACGCGGTTGGCGAGGGACTGTAAAACATTGCGATTGAGGGTCGGGGTAACCATGACGCCGGCATCATCCATCAGGAAGCCACCGTCACTGGTACGAATCGGAGCGCCTTGTTCAGTACCAATACCCATGATGAGCAATTCGTAATCAGTCCCTTCCATGACTTCTGTCAGGCGTTGTTCTTCCTGAAACCCGGCTATGCCGTCAGTCATAAGCAATATCTTGCCGCGGTTGGATTCCACTTCATCCAACAGAGCCACCGCTCTTTGTATTGCCGGAACCGGATTGCTGCCGAACAACGGCATAATGTTCGGGCTCAGTGACGGCACGAGTGACGCGATGGTCACGACGTCGTCTGTCAGTGGCGTCACAGTGTGCGAATCGCCCGCATAAACAATCAGGGCAGTCTGACCCTCTTCCCGCAAGGCGAGGATATCGCGTAGTTTGCGCTTGGCCAGGTCGAGTCGGCTTGGGTCATGGTCGCTGGCAAACATGGACAGTGACAAGTCCATGACAATGACGAGGGCGTCTTCGCGTTGCTGTACCGGCTGTGGGAGTTCTTCCCAGACTGGCCCGGCCATGGAGATCGTGCTGAGCAACCAGACAATTAACAGCACGATCAGCGGTGTACGCTGCGCGTTACTCTTGCTGCGATCGAGCAGGAAGGGCAGCAGTGATTGGTCGATTGCTTTGTCCCAGGCGGTAAGCATCGAGTTGCTGCGCCACAGGGCAAAACAAAAAATAATGGCCGGTATCAGGCCGAGCAACCACCAGGGGCGCAGGAAATGAAAGTCTTGCAAGAGCGAGGCTGGAATCGAAATATCCATCAGGCCTGACTCCCGCTCGCGTTGCTGTTGTCGGCGTCGTCAAAATCTTCGACACGGGCGCGCCCAAACAGGGCGAGCCAAGGAATCGAGGCCAATGCCAGCAAAAAGCTGATGGCCAATGCGGTGCCTAAAGGATAGTAAAAGAGTACTCGAGTTGGGCGGTAAGTCTGGTCATCCTGTTCTATGGTTTCCAAACGGTCCAGCTCTTCGTAGATGCCGACCAGATCATTGACGTCGCGAGCCCGGAAATAACGGCCGCCAGTAGATTCGGCGATTTGCGTCAATACCGCCTCATCCAGCTCGGCTGAGGGATTAATAGCCCGCGCGCCAAAGAATGAGCGCTGCACAACCTGATCAGCGCCGATGCCTATGGTATAGACGCGGATGTTTTCCTGTTGCGCCAACATGCCCGCCTGTTCAGGCGACACCGAGCCGGCATTGTTCACGCCGTCGGTGAGTAAGACCAGCACGCGGCTGTTTTCTGGCCGGTTGCGCAGGTGAATGACAGCCAGACCAATCGCATCGCCGATAGCGGTGGCTGATTCTTCGATAATGCCGATTTCCGCTTCTTCCAATAAGGTGCCAACAGTTTCTCTGTCGAAAGTCAGTGGGGCTTGCACATAGGCATGGGCGGCGAACAGGATCAGGCCCAGTCGATCACCTTCGCGGCGCTCAACAAAATCGCCGACAACGGCTTTAACAACGTCGATGCGGGAGGCCTGACGGTTGCCAACGACCATATCCTGCGCTTCCATACTTCCGGAGATATCTACAGATAGCATCAGATCGCGGCCTGTTGACGGCAATTGTACGGGTTCGCCCAGCCACTGCGGGCGCGAGGCAGCCAGTATGACGAGCAGCCAGATAAGGCTGCAGCAAATCAGATTCAGGCGCCGGCCGCTGCTGATGTCGTCATTGTCGGCTTGCAGGCTCGACAGCACGCCGAAAAATGGCACATACAACGCCGCATCCTGACGCGGTGCCGCCGGCATGAATTTGTAAATCAGATAGGGCAGAGGTAGTAAGACAAATACCCAGGGCCAGGTGAATTCAAGCATTAGCGACTAGCTCCCTGTGGTTGTGGCAGGGTCTTGTGTTGCTCATACAGGTCACGAATCCACAGCTTGGCAAAGTTGTACAAGGCGTCGCAGTCGACTTTCAATGAGGTTTGAAATCGCCCATAGGCCAGCGCATGGGCGAGTGATTCGTCCAGGGTGCCGCTACGATTATGCTGGCGCAGGAAGTCGACCCAGTCAGTACCGGCAAGGCTGGCGACATTTTCACTGGGGAAATGCACCATTGCCACGCGGCGCAGTACGGAATTGCTTTCATTGACAAAGCGAATTGTGCGCTCAGTGCCAGGTTCCGGGCTGTCGGCAAAGCGTTGATGGCAGGCCTGCAATTCTCCTAACGCATAGTCGCGCACGCGGCGTTGTTGCACGCTGCGCCAGTACAGGTGGCCCAGATACCCGGCGAGAACCACCAACAAAACGGCAAGCACCCACCAGCCGGGGGCTAGAGGCCACCAGCTCACGGGTGCTGGCAGATGAATGTCTGCCAATTGGGCTAGGAGTTCTTCGCTATCCATTCTCTAATCTGTTCTACCACCAGTTCATTGGTGCGCATTTTGATAAGACGAACCTGTAGTTTGTCCAGTTGTGATTCCAGACGTGCCATGCGTTCGTGAAATTGTTCGCGGTAGCGAGCACGGGTCTTACTGTTATGTGTGTTAATCGCGCCTTTCTTGCTGCCATCAGTAATAGAGTACATTCCCGGCACTGGCAGGGACTCTTCCAGTGCATCGTAAACCATACAACACACGACATTATTATGACGTGAAAGTTGGTTCAGGTACTGAATAGCTTTGTCATCGAGTGTTACAAAATCAGAAATCACATACAGCGTACTGCCTGGCTTCGTGATACGACGAATCTGCCCGAGAGCACTGGCCAGGCCCGGCTTGAAATCCGGGTCCGTCGGCACCTGCGCTTCGGGGTTTTTGATGTCCTGCAAGTGCTGGTTGTATTGATAAACCTGATTCAGCAGATGCAGGGCAGATCGGCGGCTACGCTTGGGGCGCACTAGCGCGGAATCTACGTCTGAAAATACCAGCCCGCCCACGCGATCACCATTATCAATAGCCAGCCAACAAAAAACTGCGGCAGCTTGAGCGGCGATGACCGACTTGAAGGCCACCTGGCTGCCAAAATACATGTTGTGAGTCTGATCTACCGCGATAATGACGGGTCTTTCGCGCTCTTCGCGGAATACCTTGGTAAATGGCCTGTTTGTCCGAGCAGTGACGCGCCAGTCAATCAAGCGAATATCGTCGCCGGCTTGATAGGGGCGGAACTCTTCGAAGTCGATACCGCGGCCACGCATCTTGGACAAGTGCAGCCCGGAAATACCTGCAATTGAACGGTGCTGGGCCAGATACTCAAGGGTCCTGGCCGCATAGCGCTGCACGATTAGCTGTTGCAGAGAAATGGCCGCGCCACGAGCTTGGTAGCGGGCGTGTTGGGGGTCGATTTGCAGTCTTGTAGACATCTCGAGGGTCCTTTTGCCGTTAGGCTGACGGGACGCGCTCGCGAATGGTCTCCAGCACTTTGTCCGGTGTCACACCACTGGCTTCAGCCTCGAAGCTGAGCAAGATTCGGTGACGGAGGACGTCAAACATGATTTCCTGAACGTCGTCAGGGCTGACAAAATCGCGCCCCTGAATCCAGGCATGAGCTCTGGCGCAACGGTCCAGAGAGATTGTGCCACGGGGGCTGGCGCCAAATTCGAGCCAGGAGGCCAGATCTTCGCCATAGACCTCGGGATTTCGCGTCGCCATGATGATTTGAATAATGTATTCCTCGACTTCCGGCGCCATATGCATTTGCAGGATTTCCTGACGGGCGGCGAACAAGTCGTCCTGGGCGACTTGCTTGGGGGGCTCGGGAATTTTGTTAGCGGCTTCATCGCGGACCAAATGCAGGATTTCGCGCTCGGCATCCGAACTGGGGTAGCCGATGGTAACGTGCATAAGAAAGCGGTCTAACTGTGCTTCCGGCAGTGGGTAGGTACCTTCCTGCTCGATGGGGTTTTGCGTGGCCATCACGAGAAACAAGGGTGGCAGGGTGAAAGATTCACGGCCGACACTGACCTGATGTTCTGCCATGGCTTCGAGCAATGCCGACTGTACCTTGGCCGGGGCCCGGTTGATTTCGTCAGCCAGAACCAGATTATGGAAGATAGGACCCTGCTGGAAGCGGAACGACCCATCTTCGGGTCGAAAGACTTCAGTACCCGTGATATCACTGGGTAATAAATCGGGCGTAAACTGGATACGGTGGAAATCACCCTCGATGGCGCGAGATAAATCCTTGATGGCTTTGGTTTTTGCCAGACCGGGCGCACCTTCAACAAGTAGGTGGCCATCTGCCAGCAGGGCTATCAAAAGGCGATCTAACAGACGCTCCTGACCAATGATCTGGTGCGATAACCAATTTTTGAGTTCTGTTATTATTCCGTGATGGCTCATATCAAGATATCTCTATACTCTGAGGGGCGCTTTTAGAAGAAGACAGGGATTTTAAAGGTTTTCCCTTTAATGTCTAGGCGAACCTCAATCTCCGATTGCAGCGTAAATCCTGACGCTGAGTAGGGCCAAATCCAGTGGTACTGATGATTGGTCGTAATGTCTTACGACGATGACAATAATCAGAGCAATGATTCTATGGAGACTCACTTCCAATGATTGAAAGATCGGCATCCAACAACGTCTTGCTAGCACCTGTGCTGCAGAAAATCGATTCGGAATACAGTGCCAAACGTGCAGAGCAATTAAAACTGTTCGCGCGCAAGTATTTTGCCAGTGCGGCCAATTCACTATTGGCGAATACTCATGAAGAAGAATTGTTTGCCGATGTGCAAGCAGTCTGGCGATTCTTGCAAACCCGTCAGTCGACAACGCCCAAGTTGGAGCTTGTGCATCATACGGAGCAATCCGGTGAGTTCTCGAGTGAGACGCAGATCTTTTTATTGCTGAACGACATGCCGTTTGTCATCGACTCTATTCGGCAATGCCTGAATCGAATGGGCGCTGTTGTTCATCAAGTCAACAATACGGTTGTTCATTGCAAGCGTACGCCAAGAAAGCAGGGCAAGGGTGGCAAGCTGCAGGCCATTGCTGCCAATGCCGAAACCGGTTATCGCGGTGAAGCAATTAGCAGCATCCGCTGTGCCTATTTGAGCGATGAGCAGTGCGCGGCTATTGCCAAAGAAATTAAAACTACGCTGAAATTTGTTACTGCCGCAGTGAAAGACTTTGCGCCGATGGTCGAGCGCGCGGAAGAAGTGCGGCAATCGCTACTGGCGAACAGTGATAGCTTGCCAGTGAGTCAGGAAGAGTTAACCGAGGCTAGCGAGTTCATTGCCTGGGTGATCAATAATCACTTTACCTTTTTAGGCTATGAGCAATACCGGCTCACGCATCGTGGCAAGTCGAAAACCATGGAGCTACAACGCGAGTCACTACTCGGTGTGTCGCGCTACAAAAGAGAAATCAAGGATCGCGCCAAGCTCAACAAGCTTCCCAAAGGCACCGCTGAAGTTATCCTGCGGCGGCAAATCTGCAGTTTCGCCAAATCCTCTATTCGCTCCCGGGTACATCGTCCGGCTTACTACGACTATTTGCTATTAAAAGAATTCGACAGCCACGGCAATGTCGTCGTCGAACACCGCTTTACGGGTTTGTACACGTCGTCGGTTTACTATCGTCCAGCGATGGATATCCCGCTGGTTCGTGCCAAGGTGCGTAACGTCATGGAGCGCTCCGGGTTTTCGCCTAACGGACACAATAGCAAGGATTTGATGCAAGTGATCAATGCTTTCCCGCGGGAAGAATTGTTTCAGATGTCATCTGATCAGTTGTTCGATACGGCTATGGAAATTACGCGGATTCAGGATACTCGCACTAGCAAGGTGTTTATTCGTAAAGATACCTACGGCAAGTTTTTTTCCTGTCTGGTTTATGTGCCGCGTGACATTTATACCACTCGCGTCAGGCAACGTATCCAGGATTTCTTGCAAGAGCGTCTGCAAGCCAGTGAACTGGATTACAACGTCTTTCTTTCGGAGTCCATGCTGGCGCGCGTGCATTTTATTTTGCGCGTTCCAGAAATTCATCGAGTTAAGTATGACTCGGCGGAATTGGAGCAATCCATAGTCACTCTTGTTAAACCTTGGGAAGACTATTTTCTGGAGGCGTTACGCAGTAAGCATGGCGAAGCCGCTGCCCATGATTTACAAGGCACTTATGGTGAGACTTTCTCCGGCAGCTATAAGGAAAGTTATAGTGGCCGCGAAGCAGTCGCGGATATTGGCCGTATCGAATCAGTATTGAGCACCGGTGGTCTTGCTCTGAAGTTGTCGCCTTGTCGTGGCGATAGTGGTGCTGAGTTGCGCTTTAAGATCTTCAGTCTGGGCAAACAATTACTATTGTCTGACGTGGATCCGATTCTGGAAAATCTTGGTCTCAATATCATTAGCGAGAAAACATTCAAACTGCAAGTAGAAGATGAGCAGCAAATCTGGCTGCATGATTTTTCATTGTTCCGAAAGCATCGCAATGGCAAGTTTGATGTGGCCATAACCGATAAATTCGAGGACGCCTTCAGGGCAATCTGGGAAGGCCAGTGTGACGACGATGCCTTCAATGCGCTGGTCACGACTGCTGGCATGCATTGGCGTGATGTGGCGCTATTACGCGCCTACGCCGCCTATCTGAAACAGATTCAATTTGGCTATGTAACCAACTTCATTGCCGAAACGCTGGCCCAGCACCAAAATATTGCGCAGGACTTATTGCAATTGTTCTATGTCCTATTCGATCCACAACAGACCGATATGAACGAACGAGCAAGCAAGCGCTTGCGGCAAAAGATTCTCAGTAGTGTTGACGAGGTCGTGAATCTGGCTGAAGACAGCGTGCTCAGAGCAATTCTTGAATTACTTGAGGCGACCTTGCGCAGCAATTTCTTTCAGCTTGATAAAAATAATGAGCCGAAAAACTATTTTTCATTCAAGTTTAATCCGCAGGCCATTGAGGCCATGCCAAGACCCAAGCCGCGCTTTGAGATTTTTGTCTACTCGCGTCAGGTTGAAGGTGTGCATTTGCGTGGTGGTAAAGTAGCACGCGGTGGTTTGCGTTGGTCGGATCGCAGCGAAGATTATCGGACCGAAGTGCTTGGGCTGGTGAAAGCACAGCAAGTTAAGAACGCCGTTATTGTTCCTGTAGGTGCCAAAGGCGGCTTTATCGTTAGACAACCCATCCAGAATGCAGACCGCAAACAGCAGATGGAACAGGGCATTAGCTGCTACAAAACTTTTATCAGTGGTCTGTTGGACCTGACAGACAATATTGTCGAAGGGGAGGTAGTAGGGCCGCCGAATCTAAAACATCAGGATGAGGAAGATACCTACCTGGTGGTTGCTGCCGATAAGGGTACGGCAAGTTTTTCCGATATCGCCAACGGTGTCGCCGACGACTACAACTTCTGGATGGGCGATGGCTTTGCTTCGGGCGGCAGCTATGGTTACGACCACAAAGCCATGGGTATCACCGCCAAAGGCGCGTGGGTCTCCGTGCAGCGGCATTTCCGCGAGCTTGGCGTCAATGTCCAGAAAGAAGATTTCACAGTACTTGGCATTGGTGACATGAGCGGTGATGTATTCGGCAACGGTATGCTGTTATCCCGGCACATTCGACTGGTTGCTGCATTCAATCACCGTCATATATTTATCGACCCTGACCCGGATGCGGCTGCCAGCTTCAAAGAACGCCAGCGTTTATTCAAGCTGCAGGGCTCTGGCTGGTCAGACTACGACAGCAAATTGATCTCCAAAGGTGGGGGTGTATTCGATAGGAGCGCCAAATCGATCGCGCTAAGTAAAGAGATGCAGGAATGCTTCGCTATCGACAAAGACAAGCTTACGCCGAATCAGCTCATTCATGAGCTTCTGAAAGCACCAGTGGACCTGATTTGGAACGGCGGCATTGGCACCTACATCAAAGCCTCTGACGAGGCGCACTCGGACGTGGGCGACAAAGCCAACGATGCCTTGCGTGTTGATGGCCAGGATGTGCGTGCACGCGTCATCGGTGAAGGCGGCAATCTCGGCCTTACCCAGCGGGCGCGTATTGAATACGCACTGGAGGGTGGTATTTCCGTTACTGATTTTGTTGATAATTCAGCGGGAGTGGATTGCTCTGACCACGAGGTCAATATCAAAATTTTACTCAATCGTCAGATGGCTGAATCCTCGCTAACCTTGAGTAAGCGCAAAAGCTTACTGAAATCCATGACCAAATCGGTGGCCGACCTGGTCCTTGATAATAATTATTCACAGGTCCAGGCCATTAGTCTGGCCAGTACTGATGCGCGTGTCCGCCACAAAGAATATGCAGATTTGATCGCCTTTTTGGAGGCAAGAGCCGGGCTGGACAGGGCGCTGGAATTCTTGCCCACTGCTGAATCGCTGGAAGAACGGGCAGCCAAGGATGAGTATCTGACGCGGCCAGAGTTGGCTGTCATTACTTCTTATATGAAGATGCTGCTCAAGTCGAAGCTCACCGAGGCGAGCTTTATCAATGATGAGTATCTGGAGTCATTCCTGTTTAGTGCTTTTCCACAGGAATTGGTCGACAAAGACAAGAAAGCGATTCGTGCCCATCCGCTACGTCGGCAAATCATCGCTACACAGATAGCCAATACATTGGTCAATCTGTTGGGGCCGAGTTTTATCTACCGCATGGTCGAATCTACAGCATCGAGTATTGACGAGGTCGTGCGTGCGGCGCTGATCACGCGTGATGCCTTTGCCGTGGATGATTTATGGTCCGACCTTGAAGCCTTGGAATTGCGTGTATCGACCGACTTGCAAATTGAGATGATGACGCGCGTCATTCGCTTGATGCGCCGCGCAACCCGCTGGTTGCTGCGCAACCGGCGCGGCAATTGCGATTTCAGTGATGAAGTGCAAACTCTGGGTCGCGGCATCAAACAGGTTGCCAGGATGCTGCCGGCGAAACTGCCGCCGGATTATCAGCAAATGTTTAACGAGCGATTCACTGCCTTGTGTGAACAAAAAGTCCCTGAGGATATCGCCAACCGGATTTGCCAATGCGACTTTATTTTCTCTGCCAGCAGTTTCGTTGAAATCCAGCAGAGCACTGGTGAGAGCCTGGCCAAAGTGGTGGACATCTATTACACCGTTGGCGAAGAGTTGCAGTTGAACTGGCTTGGCAAAATTATCAATCAATTGCCGGTTAACAACTACTGGCAAGCGCTGGCCCGGGAAACCTATCTGGATGATCTCGCCTGGCAGCAGCGCGCCTTGAGTAGCAATGTGATTACTGATACTGGTTGTTCAGGATCTGCGCATCAGCAAGTTGAACAGTGGATCGCATTGAATGAGCAGGCATTGTCGCGCACCGGGCAGATACTGGGCCAGCTGCAGTCCGAAGCCCAGCCTGACTATGCGATGTTTTCAGTGGCGTTGCGCGAATTGCTGACACTGGCGCAAATCACCGCATCACTAACACGTTAATCAGGCTGCGGAGATTGCCAAATGGAGGTTGGACGTAAAGAGCTTGGTAGTAGAATAGCCAACCCTCAAATCCACTGATTGATTGAATGCTATGACCCGTAAAGCCGATTTGTTTTTCTACACAACCGCAGGCTGCCACTTGTGTGAACAGGCAGAAGCGCTGTTGATTCAGTTAATTGATCAGCGACAAGTGAGTATCGAGGCCATTGATATCGCCGAGAGTGAAACGTTGGTCGATCAGTACGGTTTGCGCATACCTGTTGTGAAGGCGGCAAAGACCGAGCAGGAATTAGGCTGGCCATTTTCTCTGGAAGATCTGGCTAGCCTAATTTGATGTGCCAGGGCTCGAAGCGCACGCCGAACAAATTATCTGTTGGATAGCGAATATCGACATAGCCAAGACCGGCAATCTTGCGATATTCACTCGTTGTAGAGAAATCCACGGTGAAGTTACGTTCACCAAAGCCCACCTTGCCAATATCGAAATCGCCAATGCCATGATAGGAATGGCCAGGCGGGGCGAGGGAACGTGAAGCGCGTGACAAATTGCCTTTTGCCTCAATGGTCTTGGCGAGAAACAAGTGCATTTGTTTTACATTGCTGCGCACACCTGAAGTAAGGATGACTTCATCGCCGACATCCTTGCGAATCTGATTGTAAAGATTCAACGATTCGCCACGTAACAGGAAGTGGCCCGAGCGGGGGATCTTGGCGACATCTTTGCGGGGAATGCGGTCGGTAATATCGGCGCTTATTTTCTCGCCAAAGAAACCGTAGCGATGCGGGTTGGCGAAAAACACTTCCTCAAGGAAATTCAGCTCTTCAGGAGTGAAGCGTCCGATAGCCGGAAAGTTACGCCCAGCCTGCAACATCTCATCGAAACTCATCAGATTGAAATTGCCATGCCCCATGTAGGCTTCGACCCGAGTCAGGTGTTGAGTGGTTTGTAAAAGCAGAGACTCATAACTGCGGTCGAGATATATATCACTGGCAAATATTGCATCGAAGTTGCGGATTTTGCGCAGGTAGCTGGCGACCTCGGTGTCATTCAGGCCAGTGATGTTGAACCCATGCTTGATGTCGGCGCTCGGTGCTGGCTTGGGAATACCCTGTTGCGGAATGGTCTTTTCCACTTCGATCGGGGCGAATTCGAAGCCGGTTTCGGCGCGCGGCGGCGTTGGCTGGGCAGGGTCAGCAACGGCATCGGCTCGGGCCAGAGGTGTTGAGGAGGCCATGCTGGGGTTTGGGTTAATAATGGGCGCGAGCGCGAGTGGCGCACGGTTAATCCGGCGCCACATATATTGGCCGCCGAACGCTACCGCACTGGCGGTCAGAAAACCTTCCAGAAATGCCCGTTTGTGCAATGTTTTTTTCTACCTCAAGCCCTGAGTAAGAAATATAGCAAATTGATGGGTGTCGAGAATATACCCCAAGTTTGCTGTTCTCTTAAGAGAATCGGTACTCATGGCGAAGAGTTTAGGGTGAGATTGAAAAGTTTACTGGCATTGGCAGTTGTGGCTGCTGCCAATTCCGTGACCGACTGTTGCCGGCACTCGGCGATTTTGTCCAGTACAGCGGGTAAATATCTGGGCTCATTACGGCGTGTTTTGGGCTTTGGGCGGATAGTGCGGGGCAGTAAATAGGGCGCATCGGTCTCAATCAAGAGGCGGTCGAGCGGGATTGCTTGCACGGTCTCCTGTAAATCCAGCCCACGACGTTCATCGCATATCCAGCCCGTAATGCCGATATGCATATCCAGCGCCAGATAATCGTCCAAGGCAGCACGCGTATCGGTAAAACAATGCACGACACCACCAGGCAAACCGGCTCTATGAGCTTTGAGAATGGGCAGAAAGTCGGCATGCGCATCGCGCTGATGCAGGAAAACCGGTTTATTAAGCTCTGCAGCAAGTTCCAAATGGCGCTCAAAGACGCGAATTTGCTCAGCTTTCGGCGAAAAATTCCGGTTATAGTCCAGTCCGGTTTCGCCAACGGCAACCACGTACTGCTCGCGTGCCAACTTGGCGGCTGCCAGTAAATCCTCAGCACTGACCTCACCGGCGATATGTGGGTGGAAACCCACAGTGGTGCGGAAATAGTCAGGGTGTCTGGCCGCCAAATCCAGAGCTGCTCGGCTGGAAGCCAGATCAGTGCCGGTGAGCATGATATGCGCCACGCTCGCTTGCCGGGCTTGGGCAATGACTTCAGCCAGGTCCGGGGCGAAGGATTCATGTGTGAGATTGGCGCCGATGTCGACTAATTGCATGTGCTGATGGATTCCAGAATGAGCTGCGCCTGGCAACAGGGTTAAACAAAGGCGCAGAGTCTAGCCAAAAGCATCCGGCCACTCCAGCCAAGGCAGCGAAATCTGGTTATTAATTGCGCAATTCTTGATAATATTGTCATTCATTTACCACACAATGCAGGACTAACGACGTGGACGCCAAAGTTGAAAAAAAGAGCCTGAACTGGGCCGACCTGGGATTTCAGTATCATAAAACCGACTATCGCTTTTCAGCGGTGAACGTCGACGGCGTCTGGAATGAGGGTGAGTTGATTAGCTCGCCGACTCTGGAAGTTCATGAAGGTGCTCCGACGCTGCATTACGCGCAGCAATGTTTTGAGGGGATGAAAGCGCAGACCGCCGAAGATGGCCGAATCCTGTTGTTTCGCCCTGACCTGAACAGTGTGCGCATGAATGAAGCGGCGAGTCGCTTGCTCATGCCGGAAGTGCCGCGAGAGTTGTTCATGCGCGGCGTTGAAGAAGCGGTACGGGCCAACTACGCCTGGATTCCTCCCTATGGCTCAGGTGCGTCTCTTTATATTCGTCCAATGCTGATTGGTGTTGGTGAAAATCTGGGGCTGAAGCCGGCCAAGCGCTTCGAATTTCGGGTGTTTGTTTCACCGGTTGGGCCTTACTACAAGCAAGCCGGGCTGGCCGTGATCAGTCTGGCCGTTTCTGAACTGGACCGGGCCGCGCCACGCGGTACTGGTAGCTATAAAGTGGGTGCCAATTATGCGGGCGGATTGTTGGCCACACTAAAGGCGCAGGAATTGGGTGCCACCGAAGCATTGTATCTGGACGCGAGAGAAGGGCGGTTCATTGATGAAGCCGGTTCCGCCAATATCATCATTGCGCAAGACGACAACACGCTGATTACACCAAAATCCAGCGCGATCTTGCCCAGTATTACCCGCCGCTCACTGATGGAGATCGCCGCAACGACCCTGAAGATGAAAACCGAAGAGCGCCCAATTGACCTGCGTGATGAATTTGCCAGCTTTCGGGAGATGGCTGCTTGTGGTACTGCAGCGGTACTCTCGCCAGTGGGCCGGGTTTGGTTTGATAATGCCTGGCACGATGTGAATGGCAATGGTGACTCATCCGGACCGGTGATGCAGAAGCTCTACGATGAGCTTATCGGCATCCAGCGTGGAGAAAAACCTGATCCGCTCTCCTGGTTGCATGAAGTTGAGCTGTAAGCACTCTATACAGTAGAGCACACAGAGCCCTACCTGATTTTCGTTCGACGCGGGTTGTCAGATACGCACCGGGTTGCGTAACTGACAACCTGCTCTAACACTTCGTCTATTTTCTCACTTTGTAGCTGCAATACTTGGAATTATTGGCGATTCCAGAATCTTTTATCCACCTTGAAATGTGTGATAGCTGGCACCTGTGTGCAGGATTGTCCAAGCGTCTGCTATTGCAACGACATTCATTGTAGACAGTCCTCTTGCCAAGAGCCTTCCGAATTCTTTCCCTATCACACACTTTGGGGTGCGTGACTGCGCTGCATCTTCAGGGTCGGCTCGAAGGGGGTGATTGCGGAAATTTTAGCCTGGTCATGAAAAAATATTTTATTTCGCAGCTTAGATGTTGTTATTGCTCATGTTTTTGCACTCCTTGTTGGGCTGTTCAGGGGTGTCTGGTTAACATTTTATGGCGAGAAAACTTGACCCCCGCTTATCTTGCCCTTATATATGTCGCCACTTTAAAGCTCAGCAACTGTCATTCAAACAACGTAGTCAGCCTTATCTATGTCGAAATCTTTAGTAATAGTCGAGTCCCCAGCCAAAGCCAAGACTATTAACAAATACCTCGGACCCGAGTTCATCGTTAAGTCCAGTGTCGGTCATATTCGCGACTTGCCTACCAGTGGTAGTGGCAAGAAAGTAGATCCGAAAGCACGGGCCAAGGCCGCCGCCGAAACCCGCAAAATGGATCCAGAGAAAAAAGTAGCCTATAAAAAGAAGAAGGCGAAGCAACAGTTGGTGGCTCGGATGGGCATTGACCCGGAACACGACTGGAAAGCGAACTATCAGATACTGCCCGGCAAGGAGAAAGTAGTCTCCGAACTGCAAAAACTCGCCGAGAACGCTGACAACATCTATCTCGCGACTGACTTGGATAGAGAAGGAGAAGCCATCGCCTGGCATCTCAAGGAATCTATTGGTGGCGATCCCGAGCGTTACAAGCGAGTTGTTTTTAATGAAATCACCAAGCGTGCCATCACCGAGGCTTTCTCCGAGCCAGGCAAGTTGGACATGCGCTACGTTGAAGCTCAGCAGGCGCGCCGTTTCCTCGACCGTGTCGTTGGCTTTATGGTTTCCCCCTTGCTCTGGGCCAAAGTGGCTCGCGGCCTGTCAGCGGGGCGTGTACAGTCTGTTGCCGTGCGGCTTGTCGTAGAACGTGAGCAGGAGATTCGCGCGTTCATTCCGGAAGAGTATTGGGAAGTCTATGCCAATCTCGAAACCGCTCAGGACAACAAGCTGCGGTGCCAGGTATTAAAAGACGACGGCAATAATTTTCGTCCCAATAGCAAAGACGAAACTGATGCCGCCCTGGTGATTCTTGAAAAGGCGGAGTACAAGGTTCTCAAACGCGAAGACCGGCCGACCTCGTCAAAAGCCCGTCCTCCGCTGATCACGTCGACTCTGCAGCAAGCGGCCAGTACGCGGCTGGGTTACGGGGTGAAGAAGACCATGCTCATGGCGCAGCGCCTGTATGAAGCAGGTTACATCACCTACATGCGTACCGACTCCACGCACTTGAGCAATGACTCAATTGCCCAGTGTCGCGAGTTTATCGAAAAGAATTTCGGCGATAAGTATCTGCCAGAAAAACCGGCTTACTACAGTTCAAAAGAAGGCGCGCAAGAAGCTCACGAAGCGATTCGTCCTTCGAATGTCCGGGTTCGGGCTGATCAGCTGCAAGGCATGGAAAACGATGCCGTGCGTCTGTATCAACTCATCTGGCAATTCTTCGTGGCGTGCCAGATGCCGCCATCGAAGTATCTGAGCAGTACCATTACCGTTGCTGCGGACAAATATGAGCTGCGTATCAAAGGCCGCATCATGCAGTTCGATGGCTATCTGAAAGTCATGCCAAGTAAAGAAGAAGATGTTGTGCTGCCCGATGTTGAAGTCGGTGAAGCTCTCAATCTTGCCAAGCTGGAACCTTTTCAGAACTTTACCAAGCCTCCGGCACGCTATACCGAGGCCAGCCTCGTCAAGGAACTCGAAAAGCGTGAAATAGGGCGGCCCTCAACTTACGCCTCTATTATTTCCACGATTCAGGATCGCGGCTACGTCAAAGTCGAGAGCAAGCGCTTTTATGCATTGAAAATGGGCGATATTGTTGCAGAACGACTCCAGGAGAGTTTCGGCGAGCTGATGGACTATGATTTCACTGCGCGCATGGAGGATTCACTGGACGAAGTGGCAGCCGGTGATACCGACTGGAAGAAATTGCTCAATGATTTTTATGCCAGCTTTACTTCCGAGCTTGCCAAGGCGGAAGCCGAAGATGGTGGCATGCGCACGAACGATCCAACTGATACCGATATTCCGTGCCCGAAGTGCGGCCGCCACATGCAGATTCGCACGGCATCCACAGGGGTTTTCCTGGGCTGTTCAGGCTACTCCTTGCCGCCCAAAGAACGCTGCAAGAGTACGATCAACCTGACGCCTGGCGAAGAAGCAATTCGTACTGATACTGCTGAAGAAGCCGAAGAGCAGGAGAATATCCTGCTACGCAAAAAGCATCGTTGTGCTATCTGCAACACGGCCATGGATGCCTACCTCATTGATGAGAAGCGTAAATTGCATGTCTGCGGCAGAAATCCGGATTGTGCAGGCTACGATGTCGAACATGGCGAATTCAAGATTCGCGGCTACGATGGCCCCGTTATCGAATGTGATAAATGTGGCGCCGATATGCAGCTCAAGACTGGTCGCTTTGGCAAATACTTTGGCTGTAGCAGTGAAGATTGCAAAAACACCAGAAAGCTGCTGCGTAACGGCGAAGCTGCGCCACCGAAGATGGACCCGGTGGATATGCCAGAACTGGAGTGTGAAACGGTTGAAGATCATTACGTGCTTCGTGATGGTGCCTCTGGCATGTTCCTCGCGGCAAGTCAGTTTCCAAAAAATCGTGAAACCCGTGCGCCATATCTGGTTGAATTGCTACCGCATAAAGATGAGATCGACCCCAAGTACGATTACCTGTTAACCGCTCCTACAGAAGATCACCAGGGAAACAAGACTCTGGTGCGCTTTAGTCGCAAGACCAAAGAGCAGTACGTTCAAACCGAGATAGACAAGAAGGCCACCGGCTGGAAAGCGTTCTACCGTGACGGCAAGTGGGAAATCACTTTGCCAGAGAAAAAAGCCAAGAAGAAAACGGTCAAGAAAAAAGCCGCGAAAAAGAAAGTAGCCAAGAAAGCCGCCAGTAAAAAAGCTGCAGAATAATTACCTGGCTGCTCAATCTGACCCGGTCAGATAGTAATAGTTACAAGCCAGCCCACCTGACGACTTAGGCCGGTTCTCATTGTTAATAATTAGTGAGAGCCGGCTAGTCTGCTTCCATAACTTCTCAACCCAGCGTTGTGTGAGTCACTGTCAGCACAAATTAGTGGATTCCTTTCCATGCTTTTGCATGCCACTTATAGCACCCATTGCCGCACTTACTTTACCAATACGATACAGCTGATCGAGTACACAGTTCGCTAAACAAGCGTGCTGTGGATAAATATCTGTGGATAGATTGTTGTGTCAGACGTGCTGTGTAGCAGCGTGAATGGAGACACAAGACAGGTGTTAGGAAGTTGTGAGGCGAAAAACCGGTAAATCGGTGATAAGGAGGCCATAAAACTCTCTTTACAGTGTCATATGGCACTTAATCAGAAAAAATTTGTAGCCCTCGAAAGGACTGTCTATTTCGAAAGGACTGTCTATTTCTAAAGAACTATCTATTTCGAAAGAACTATCTATTTCGAAAGAACTATCTGTTTCTAAATTACAAATTTCGTCGGATGACACCCACGCTAATGCCTTCGATGGCGAATGCTCTCTCGCGCATATCAACTTCAATAGGGGCAAAATCGGGATTCTCGGCAATCAAATTAACGCGGAACTTGCTGCGACAAGTTTCCAGACGTTTCACGGTGACTTCGTCATCGACTCTGGCGACCACGATATCCCCATTATTGGCGCGGTCGGTTTTGTGGACTGCCAACAGGTCGTCTTCATAGATGCCAACATCAATCATACTGGTACCTTTGACGGTAAGCAGATAGTCAGCAGACGGCGAGAACATATCGGCCGGAATATCGCAGTAGTCGGCAATGGACTCCTCGGCAAGAATTGGGCTGCCTGCGGCCACCTGACCAATGATGGGCAAGCCGAGTTGTTCATTGATAGGCAGGCGGATACCCCGTGAAGTACCGGGTAACATCTCGATTGCGCCTTTGCGGGCTAGCGCGCGCAAGTGCTCCTCGGCCGCATTCGGGGATTTAAAGCCCATTTCCTTGGCTATTTCCGAGCGGGTGGGTGGGAAACCGGTTTCCTGCAGATAATCCCGCACGTAGTCGAGAATCTGTTCCTGTCGAGATGTGAGTTTGAGCATGTCCTGAACCTCTGAGGAGCGAATAACTGTAATTATATACAGTTATCTGATGATCTCAAGATTTCTTTAGCGGGCAATATAAAGTGGCTGATTGGCCAAAATGTTGGCGCCAGATCGTAAGTACTGGAGGTGTAGCGGGGGATCTCAGATCATACCCGGACTGCGGTAGCCGGGAGTTGGTCCGTCGATGCGCGCAGTGGTGACGCAGGAGAACCAGGACGGAGTGCGGGGGGTGCAGTTGCTGGCTTAGAGAACCTGGAAATCGTCGCCGTAGTCGAGCAAATCGGGTTCGTATTCTGACAGGGCCCCGGAGAAGTTCTCTGGCACCATGGTTTGATCATTGTAGGCGCCGTCTTCATGGCCGATTTCGTAGGGGCTGCGCCAATCCTCGGGGGCTTCGGCGGGGGTGAGGTACAGGTGGCGCCAGGTGCTGTTGTCATATTCACCAACTTCACCATCGATCATCTGGAATTCGATGGTCCCGCTGGCTTCGTCGATCGCTACAACTTCGAACAAGCTTCCGCTGACTACGTCCTGGTACCAGGCGGATACTTCAGGCATGAGGGTGTTCATGGCTGCGTCTCCTGATCACTAGTTAGTGATGTCTATAAATTTTGATTACTTTGGTCTTGGTTTTCTCCGGCTGCAAATCTCTCTTGAGCTGACTATAAACGATATTTCCCGGCGTTTTGAATCACGCACGGGAGTTAGTAAGAGTCACTATAGATATAATGGATCGCAAAAGAAAAGCCCTTTCGTCAGGAAAATTGTAACAAGGTAAGTGTTGAATCTAACACTGGCGTCTAAGCATTTGAGTTTCAGCGAATTGTCATTTTTGCCCACTTGGGGCCTTTCTGTAATAATTCGCCGACTTTCAGCACAGGGAACCGACCATGGCTAGTGAAACACCGTTACTTGGCCGATTGATGCTCGATATTGACGGGCAGATGCTGACCGAGGATGACAAGGAACTGTTGGCTCACCCAGCGGTCGGCGGTTTGATACTGTTCAGCCGTAATTACGGTTCGCCAGAGCAAGTGCAGGCGCTGGTACAGTCAGTGCGGGCGATCAATTCCAACATGCTGATCGCCGTCGATCAGGAAGGCGGCCGCGTGCAGCGATTCAAGGAGCAGTTTACCTTGCTGCCGCCGCTCAGTTTAATCGGTCAGCGCTATAGCAGTGATCCCGACGGCGCAATCGATCTGGCGCGCGAGTGCGGCTGGCTCATGGCAGCGGAGCTATTGCGTGTGGGGCTGGATTTCAGTTTCGCGCCAGTGCTGGACCTGTATTCGGCCGCGAGCCAAATCATTGCCGATCGCGCGTTTGCCGCTGACGTTGACTCCGTAGTAACGCTGGCCCATGCCTATATCGACGGCATGCATGAAGCCGGCATGATAGCGACTGGCAAACACTATCCCGGGCACGGCAATGTAGTTGCCGATTCACACCTGGAGTTGCCTGAAGATACCCGGGCTGGCGAGGAGATTCTGAGTAAAGATTTCAATGTCTTCGAGCGCTGCACAGACGTGCTGGACGCAGTTATGCCCGCGCATGTGGTGTACAGTAATCTTGATTCCCAATGTGCCGGTTTTTCCACTTACTGGCTACAAGAGAAATTGCGGCAGGAATTGACCTTTGATGGGATTATCTTTAGCGATGACCTGACCATGACCGCCGCGCATAGCGTTGGCAGTGTCAGCGCCAGAATGGCCAAAGCGGTGGCCGCGGGCTGTGACATGATGCTGGTCTGCAATGATCGTACTGCGGCGCTCGAGGCGCGAGACTGGCTGGTTGCGCAAGGCTGCGAGCAAAGCACACGTTTGCACCGGCTGCGCGCCAATCCGGCTGAGGGTATTCAGGAGTTGTTTTCGCAGTCACGCTGGCAAGCGGCTGAGCAAGCTATCGCTGAATTAATGAATCACTAGCGGTACCCGTGCATAGCGCTACTTTGAAAATCAAATCGACTGATAACTGATAGAAGAGAATAGATGGAAGAAATATTGGGTTTGGAAAGCTTGAGTGAACTGGGGTGGGGGCTTGAACTCTTTCTGGTTGTCACAGCAACCTTGCTGGTGCGCGCGGTAGCATTGCGTTTGCTGCGCGTGCTGGGTCGGCAACTGACTAAAACCAAAAACACCTGGGACGATGCCTTGTTTGCGGCGGCGCGCGGACCACTGAGTTGGTTCATCCTCATCATGGGGCTGATCTGGAGCATCGAGATCAGCGAGGGTTATGTTGATCTGGAATTAGTGTCCGATCCGAATCTGGCGGTTGTGAGACAACTGACCCTGATCATTCTGGTCATGTTGTTTCTGTGGCGCTTCATCAACGAAGCTGAGAAGCAGCTGCTGGAGAAGATGCGCGATGAGGCGCAATCCGAGGGCACAAAGCTTGATGCGACAACGCTGAATGCGCTGACCAAGTTACTGCGACTGTCAGTCATTATCTCCGCAGTCATGATTATCCTGCCCACGCTGGGCATAGAAATTACCGCCTTGCTGGCTTTCGGCGGTGTCGGCGGAATTGCTGTTGGTTTTGCGGCGCAGGATTTGTTAGCCAATTTTTTTGGCAGCCTGATGATCTATCTCGATCGACCTTTCGCCATAGGCGACTGGATACGCTCTCCTGATCGTGAGATAGAAGGCACTGTTGAGCATATCGGCTGGCGCTTGACTGTGGTGCGCACATTCGACAAACGGCCTTTGTATATCCCGAATAGCGTATTTACCAAGCTGGCACTGGAAAACCCCTCGCGCATGCACAATCGCCGCATTCGTGAAACTATCGGGATTCGTTATCAGGACTCTGCCAAGATGCAGAGTATTGTTGATGATGTGAAACACATGCTCACCGCCCATGACGACATAGACACGACTCAGACCATGATTGTGAATTTCAATGAGTATGGCGCCAGCTCGCTCAATTTCTTCATTTACTGTTTTACCAAGACAGTCAACTGGATTGAATTTCATGGCGTTAAAGAAGATGTGTTGCTGAAAATTGTCGAAATAGTGCATCAGCATGATGCGGATTTTGCCTTCCCAACCATGACGCTCGACGGTCTGGATGCCTTGCGGCCTGAACCAGAACCTGGGCAAGAGCGAGAGCCCGAATCGGGTCCTGCCTCGTCTTGATATCTTGCACTCACTATTAACGGACTGTTTATGACTCCCGAAAACGTCCTCGCTGTTCATAAGCGGGCCAGTTGTCTTTTTACCAGTGAACAGATTGCTGTTGCACTTGATCACATGGCGCAGGCTATTACTGCAGATCTGCGCAACAGTAATCCGGTTGTGCTTAGCGTGATGAATGGCGCAGTAATAACTGTCGCGCAATTGGCTTTGCGACTCGATTTTCCGATGCAACTGGATTACTTGCATGCGACACGCTACGGCAATTCCACCTCTGGTGCCGAACTTACCTGGTTGCGTGAGCCTGATACCGACTTGCAAGGCCGAAATGTATTAATCGTCGATGATATTCTCGATCAGGGCGCGACACTGGCCAGTATCGTGGAATACTGTCGGCAGCAGGGCGCAAGTGCGGTGTACTCAGCGGTGCTGATCGCCAAGCTTCATGATCGCAAACTGAATGCTATCAATGCCGATTATGTCGGGCTGCAAGCAGAAGATTTTTATCTATATGGCTACGGTATGGATTACAAAGGTTACCTGCGTAACGTGGACGGTATCTACGCGGTAGATGCCAGTGACGCATCCTGAAGCTGTAGTCAAGCTGACTAAGTTGGCTAGGTAGGCTAAATAGAAAGGTCCGCGGTGACGACTTCCAGTTGCTGCAGTGCGGTCAGGTAAAGAGCGGTTTTAACCGGTTTGTCTTCCATGCGCGAGAACAGGAATTGATAGTTGCGCAGCTGGCCGCGGTATTTCTCAATCTGTTCGCTGACGAATTGCGCAGATGTTTGGTCTGCGCGCGGCGTTGACGATTTGTAATCGATGATCCAGCGCACACCGTCGGCATCGACAAAGGTGCGATCCACAACGTATTCCTTGAGTCCCTCAGGTTTGCCATAGCAAAGCCGCAGTTCGCAGGCGTGGTCTGTTAGTTGGTTGTCAAATATCCAGTTCGTGGCCCCATCGCTCAGGCACTTGTTAATAACCTGCTCGATATCCGCTATCAGGGCCTGACGCTCGTTCGCAGCGCCGACTACCGCGCAGAGCTGGCCCTCCCAATAATCCCGTAAGCCAGGCAGGCGTTCGCGAAAGGCTTGTGGGTCTGCCACAAACGCTTCGAACGCACTGTGGATCAGGATGCCGCGCATGGCAGCCACTGGATCGCGTTCGGGCTCTTCAGATGCTGGTCTATCGGCATTCGACTGCGCAGCTGTGTTTTCATTGTCAGTCAGCAGAGCATCGTCGCTGGCAGTTTCATCAGCCAAGGCCTGTAATTGCCTGGCCAGTGTTTCGGCAAGTTCTGTAGGCAAGGCTATGCCGCGGTCAAGCTGATTGAATTGGGTGGCTAAAGCAGTCGTCTCCTGAGTTGTCGCAACAGCCTGGGTGTGACTGGCTTCAGCAGGCAGATCGCTGACCGCTATATCGCTCGCAACTTTGTCAAAGTGGGGCCAGATTCTGGCCAAGAGACTATTGTTAATTGGGTCCCTGACACCAAACTGATTATCGGATTTGTCGTCTTCCTGAACCGTCGCCAATAACAAGGCTGATTTGCAGGCGCGAGTGACGGCGATGTACAGCAATCGTGTGCTTTCGAATTCGGCTTTTAACCTGGCCTCGTGTTTGAGAAGTTGGTACAGCGGGTCATCGTCAGCCCCGGTAGCGGTTAGCGCGGCAAGAAACAGGCGCGATTCGCCATGACTATCAAGTCGTTCGTGCCAGCGTAACAGTTCGCTGCTATCCCGGGCTGTGCCAGCGGCCAGACAAGGCAGAATAACATGGTCATATTCCAGTCCTTTGGCTTTATGCATGGTCAGCAACTGCACGGCGCTGGTGTCACTTTCGCGGTGCCGGGCGGGTACAAAAGATTGCCGCACAGTTTCTTCAAACTCATGAAAATTGGCTAGGCCGCCGGCTTTTTCATGGTGTTCCAACAATGAAAAATAGTGAGCAATGCTGTCCAGCTCTTTGTCAGATTCACAACAATCGATGCCGCGCAATAACGTCCAGCTGGCTTCAATCAGTTGCCGCAGGGACTTACGGTAGCGCAGGGCAATAGCGAAGCGCATTACCTTGACGAAATCCTGCAGTCGTTGTCGAGTGTCAGCAGTGAAATCGGTAAAACCGCCATCATGCAAATGTAATAGCGCCTGCCAGATCGAGCCCTTTTCTGCCTGACCGGTAACGATGAGCAATTCATTCACCTTGAGTCCAACCCAAGGCGCGCGCAAAATGCCAAGCCAAGCCAGACGATCGGCTTTGTTAAGCACGGCGCGGGTCAGGCTTAGCGCATCTTCAATGACGCCGAGTGAGGCCATGCGATCAATATCTGTTGCTTGCCAGGCAATGTTGGCTTGTTCGAGTGCGGCAATAATTCGCGTAAAGTGCGAGCGACTGCGCGCCAGAATGGCAATGCTGGCGTCAGCGTCGCTTTGTTGTAGCGTTTGCACATGCTCAATGACGCGCTGGGCTTCATAGTCTTTGGCAGCCTCTTTATGTTCATTGCCGTGACGGATCAGATTAATGCCAATGCCGAACTGTGGGTCGGCATCGTGCACCGGGTTGGCCAAGGAGTAGGGCACAGCGCCGCGACTGCTGTCGGCGTTTTCAGGAAATGCCTGGCTGAACAGCGTATTGACCCACGAGACAATTTTCGACTGGGAGCGAAAGTTGGCAGATAAATCCAGCGTTTGCAGTGGAAATTGTCCGATGCCGCGTTGCCGCACATCCAGGTAGATACCCACGTTGGCATTACGGAAGCTGTAGCAGGATTGCATGGCATCGCCGACCAGAAACAAGGTGCGGCCATCATCCGGCAGCCAGCCATCGATAAGTCGTTCCAGCAATTGTAGCTGGGCGCGCGAGGTGTCCTGGAATTCGTCAACCAGAATGTGTTGCAGCTTATTGTCCAGCGCCAGAGCGATATCGGTTGGTGCATCACTATCGCCCAACGCTTGCAGTGCCGCGGCACTGGTCTGTGAGTAATCAACCAGGCGAAATTTACGAAACGATAGCAATAGTTGCATACTCAAGCGCGCGAGAATGCGCAGAATGGCCTCCAGTATTTGCCACTGCTGATCAGCAAAACTGTGGGCAGGCAGCATGCGCAATTCCTGCAATGCTTCCGCCAGGTGCGGTGTTTCTTGTAATTGGCCAATCAGTTCGGCTAGCTCTGTCTTGCGCTGTTTGTGGAGGCTCTTGTTGTCGCCATTGCTGTCAGCTGGTGGGAAGCCATTACGCACACTAATGCCACCCGCTTTGCGCCAGGTACCAGCATTGGTCAACAACAACTCGGGAATACGCTGCCAGTACTTGATTGATTCCCAGTCAGGTTCAGGGAGCGTGTTCAGTGCCTCGAATTCGGGCCAATGCAGTTTCTCAGTCTCGATCAAATTGCTGGTCGAAAAATTCAACAACTGGGTGAGTGCAGCAGAATAGGGCGTCAACTGCGCGTGCAGCTCGGTCAGCTTTTCGCTAATCAATCCATCCAATGATTCATGTAAATAACGCTTGGCGTTTTCTCCTGCAGAGCCAAATTCAAGTGCGTAAGTCAGCCATTGATCACGTTTGACAAGCAGGTTGGTCAGCAGGTTGACGACTTTGTCTTGATTGTTATCCAGATGGGTCAGCAGTGCAGCAATGTCGTCGCCAAGCGGATCTTCAGTTTCGAGTAGATCGAGAGTGCTGTTAATGGCATCGTTAAAACACAGGCTGACGTCTTCGCTGATATTGATGTCGCCACCGATGCGGGAAAGCACGGGTAACTGACTGGCCAGATAAAAACAAAAGCTGTCGATGGTTTGTACGCGCAATCGGGACGGATTTTCCAGCAGATGCCAGTTCAGTTCGTTGTTGTGCTGCAATACGGCGCGAGCGATGTTGAGCCGTTCTTTTTCAAACGCCGGTTCCGGTTCGCTTTGTTCCTCGCAATGCTTTTGTGCCCAGACCAGCGTACGGACTATACGGTCGCGCATTTCACTGGCCGCTTTCTTGGTGAAAGTAATGGCGAGAATCTCTTCCGGCTGGTCGACTTGGGCCAGCAGTGACAGATAGCGTAGCGTCAGCAGTTCGGTTTTACCCGAGCCAGCCGGGGCCTGCACAATAAACGAGCCCTGCGTGTCGAGTGCTGCCGCGCGATGCGCCTGATCAGGAAGCGTTAGCGTCATAGGGCGTCCCCCTCATCAGCTGCTTCGACCGATGCGGTGGTGGCGCGTATGCGACACAAGGATTGCCGGCCGCAGAACTGACAGCTGCTATCGCCGTGAGCAGGATCAACGCGAGTGATGCCTTGCATGAAATCCATGGCCAGGCGATCTACTAAAGTATTGAAGCGCTGCTGTAACTCATCCCATTGCATCTGTAATTGTTTGTCTTCGCTGACCGGCTTCTTGCGCGGGTGAAAATTGTCGCTGGCCAGCAAGCCTGAATAGTCACTTTTTTCACTGTGTAAATGGGCGAGGGTGACGGCGCTGACAGAACCTTCCTGCAGTTGCAGCGCGGCTACGCTATATACAGGCAACTGCATGTCTTCCGGTCGCTCTTCGAGCCAGGTGGACGGGCGTGCAGCAGACTTGCCGGTTTTGTAGTCAAGCACCGCCAGCGTGTCATCTGCAAGTCTGTCAATGCGATCAATCTTCAAAGTGAGCGACAGGCCGTGTCGTGAAAACTGCAGCTCGGCCTCCTTGGACAAGACTGTGAATTGTTTGCGTTGCGCTTCGAGTTCCAGAAACTGCTCGAGTAACTGTGCGACACGGCGTTTCTCGATGTCTCGAAACCGGGGTGTCATCAAATACTTATGGTGTCTACCGAGATACTCAATGGCTTTTTCTGCGGCGTCGTCGCAGTGCTGTTGGCGAGCGCTCTGCGACAGGTCGGTCAGGGTCTGCAAGTCCTGAATGCTGACAAACAACTCATCAAGAGCAAGATGGATTGCTGAGCCGCGCGCCATGGCGGTCAGGCCAGTGGCGAACTCTTCGAGCGGTTTCACCATGAGGCGGTGTTCAGCAAAGGCGCGGAATGGGCAGGATGATTGGTGACTAAGCACGCCATGACCGCCGCGGATCTGCTCATTGTCACTGACTGGCAAATGCGCAGGATCGGCACACTCTCTTAGTCCGGTTGTGCCGCGCGCGGCCAACGCAAATGCATTAATGCCGGGCGCCGTGATGGACTCAATGTCCCGGGCTGGTAACGCCTGAATGAAACTGCTGGGGCGAAATTCCTGATCACCATCACGCTCGTAATAGCTGGCGATTAACTCGCCCGATACTGACTGGCGCAGTACTGCTGTATCCAAACGAGCTTTTTCATATTGCTGTGCACTGGTCGCCGCCGGCAGCTGGAATTGCTGTTGCAATGGATGGGGTAGAAAAGGCGTTGGTGCGGTGGGTTGTGGCCAACTCTGATCATCAAAACCGAGCAACCACAAATGATCGAACTGCAAACCTAGCGCTTCGTTAACGGAATAGAATGAGAGCGCTTTGTGCAATCCCGTTTCCTGCCACTGCGGTGTACGCTGGCAGAGTACGCGCAACCGATTGATTGCGGTATGTACTGTCATTGGGCCCAGTGCAGCATTGGCTTGGGCAAAATTCGCCAGAGTGGCATCCCATTGCTCCAACAAACGCGTTTCGAAACTGGTCAATTTCGAGCCGGGCCAGCCGCAAAGCGCAAGTAGCTCGCTAAAAGTTTCTGACCAGGCAATGGCGGATTGATTGCCGGGGCAGGCACGTAGTTGTGTATTGAACTGGACCAAGGTGCTGGCCAGTTGCGGACAGCTATAGTCCCGATCCGCCTGGCTCAGGTAATTGCTGAATTCATGCAGGTCGCAACGTTTGGTAAAGCGCCGCCGCATGAGTAATTCCATTTGTTGGCGCGCTTCGCTTTCGTCACCGGAATCGCTGGCATCGTTGCGTGAGCTTGCAAGCAGGTAGGGCGATTGCAAGAGTCTGCAGAGTTCGTCACTGGATTGTTGTGTCTGGCTCAAGCCCATTATCAGAAAAGCATCATGAATAATGCCGCAGGACATGAGGCTGTTGGCGGAGCCTGCGCTGTTAAACAAGACTTCGCCGCCGCTAAAATTAAACAACGATGCGGCGTTGAGCTCGTCTGCCATGGCGCGGGTGAATTCACCGTGCCGGGATTCCCTTGTATTGCAGATCACACCGATGTGGGCATTCGGGTCGCTGGCCAAATGACCTGCAGCCCATTGTGCGCAACTACGAATTTCACTGGCAGGATCAGAAAGTGCAACTCGTGAGCTGTTGTCTGCCGTGATGGTTTTGTCAGGGTCTGCCGTGAATATAGTGTTCACTTGGCCGAGCTGGGCAAAAAAATCACGATATAACGGTGGTGGCTGGAAGAAGTTGACCAGCGTGAAAGCGTCGCTGATTACCATCTCCGGGTTTTGCCTGAATAAGCGCGCCAGCTCGGCAGTCGCATTGACCAGCGGCAGTGCATTGATTGCCAGACAGTGAGTTTCAAATTGCTCGCTCCAGGCAAGAAACGCGGCGATATCGGGAATGCCAGTAAATTGTTGTAGCGCGCTATCGTCAGGTTGGTCGAGCTGCCATTGCTTCATGAACTGATAGGCACGACTCAGTGACGCAGCGGTTTCTTCAGGATTGATTAGCGGTAGTTGGGTGATGGAGTCTTCAACGATGCGCGTCCACAAGAATAACTCTTCATGACCGGTTAAAATTCTCTTTGTGCAACACGGGGCAATGCCGCGACCGGCTAATTGAGTCCAGGCATATTGTGTCCAGATATCCACCGCAAAGATATCAGGGGCGCGAAAGACGCCTGCGTGCTGTTTGCCAATTTCCATGAGCATGGCATCGCGCAGCCGGTTATTCGGAACAAGAATGGTTGCGCCTTGCGACAATGCTTCATCCAGCAAGGCAATGTTGAAGCGAGCGCCACTCATTTGTTTGGTTCCGACAAGTGACTCGCCCAGGCGATAAACTCATTTGCATCACCGCGAAAAATGATTCGTGAAAGCTTTTTGCCAAGCTGATAGTTATACATGGGATCGTAATAGTGTCGTAAGAGCTCGTCGATCCAATGGCGGTGTTCATCAACCGAGCCGGTATTGATCTGCGTAGTCAGAGCCGATTCGAGCAAGCTGCTTATTCTTGCAAAACCATCAGCGCCGAGGCGCCGGCGAATCTTCCCCATGCTTGTGCGCAAGTAGTGTGCAAACTGTTCCAGCGCATCATCGGGTGAATGCGTCTGCCAATCGCTCAAGTTGGCAAGGATGTAATCATTGAGAATAGTCTCAGTACGCTCTGCGAATGATACTTCCAGTACCGCTAACGGCGATTCACGCATTCTGCTAATGAGTGGACGGGGCAGGGACAGCGAACCAATTGCGCTGCTTTCATCTTCGAGGAAAACATGGCGCGGATTTGCCTGGTTAATGTACAGAAAATCAATGGCAAGGCGATTCTCAAAATCGATCTGCGAGGGTTGGCCACCGAGTCTTGGTCCAAATGCTGAGCCGCGATGATTGGCTTGCCCTTCAAGATCGATATGATGGGGAAGCTGGGCTAGCATATGGGTTTTCCCGCTGCCTGTCTGGCCGGCAACAATTATAAAATCATAGCGGTCGATAGCGGTTTCAAGAGTATCGATCAGAAAACGCCGCAGGGCTTTATAGCCGCCTGCAATTCTGGGTATTGCAATGCCGGCGTCGGCTAGCCACTGCTGTACGATTTGTGATCGCATGCCGCCGCGAAAACAATAAAGCGCCGGATTGTCGTGCATGCCAATGAACTCACGCCAGTCAGTCAGCCGCTGATCTTTAGTCGCACCATTGATCAGCTCGTGTCCCAGTTCAACGGCAGCAGCCTGTCCGGCTTGTTTGTAGCGAATACCAATTGCTTCACGCTGCTCGTCATCCAGCAATGCAATATTGACTGCGTTCGGGAAGGCGCCGCGCTGGTATTCGATTGGCGCACGCACATCGAGCAGGGGAGTACCCTGTAAAAACAGCTGGGCAAATCGTGCGGCAGGAATGAGGTCAGACATTGAGCAAGTGGGAAAATCCGGACGCTGAAACAATACTCAAGTGTATCAGTGTCATGAGGGAAAGTGAGAGGTATCTCTGACTGAAATTACGGCAAAGATGGGCGGGCACGTCATTCTATCCCGTGCCGGCTTTGTGATAGTGTGGAAGACAATATCCGCGTCGTCACCAAGCGACTCTTCAACCAACTCGGTAGTCAATAGATAGCAAACAGACAACCAACCGATAGCAGCGCTTTAGCAATATGACAGACTCAAGCAACCATCTTTCGCCTGATCCTTTTGCCATGGTCAATGCGATCAAAACCCAGGGCCCGGCGCCGGTGCACTTATGGGACCCGCCATTCTGCGGCGATATTGACATGCGCATCTGCCGCGACGGCAGCTGGGTACATGAAGGGCGACCCATTCGTCGCATGGCGATGGTGAAATTGTTTGCCAGTATTCTCAAGCGTGAGGGTGATGAGTATTTTCTGGTGACCCCGGTTGAGAAAGTACGCATTCAGGTTGAGGACACTCCCTTTCTGGCAGTGGCGATGGATGTGCATACTCCCGGTAGCAGGAACAGTAGTGCACCTGAAGGGGTGGGTGCTGGTGCCTCCGGCAGCCTGGCTAAGACACCAGAGCCAGAATCTGCTGCAGCGACCCAGGAGATTATCTTTACTAGCAACGTGGGCGAAGAGATACGACTGGATAGCAATCATCCACTGACTATCGGCGCCGGGCCAGATGACAACGCCGGTCAAAGTGACGCACCCCATCCAGTCATCAAAGTCCGCTCAGGATTGCATGCGCTTATCACTCGCGCGGTGTTCTACCGTCTTGTTGAACTTGCTGTAAGCCGTGGGGAAGGCGAACAAGAGGGTGACCAAGAGGAGATGGGGGTATGGAGTTGCGGGCTCTTCTTCCCCTTGTCAGCAGCTCCCGGGAAAGCTTAAGGCGAGACTGGATTGAAAGCGGGACCTGATTGAGAGATTGGATTGAGAGTCTGGATGAGGACCTGGATGAGAGACTGGATAGAGAGTCTGGATTGAGAGACTGGATAGAGAGTCTGGACAGAGGGCCTGAATAAAGCGCTATGAAAATCTGTCTTTTAGTACGCTGCCTGATGGCTTGTGCAGCCTGGCGCTGCCGTCGGCGCTCTGTACAAGTTCGCTCCTGGATTCGATTGTGCAGATTGCCGCTGAGTTGGCAGTCCAGTGATGCCGGTGGGAATTGACCTAAACAAGCAAAAACGGCATTATAAGCCCCCTTTTTTCAGGTGCTTACAGCAATGGTCGGGAATGGATTCTGAGCCTTTAACTGTCAGCATCCATCCTAAGTAATGCTATTCAAAGTGGGGAATCCATGAAGATTCTTGTGGGAGTTAAGCGCGTCGTAGATGCGTATGTGCGAGTCAGGGTCAATTCTGACGGAACCGGTGTTGATTTGACCAATGCCAAGATGGCGATTAATCCTTTTTGTGAAATCGCCGTTGAAGAAGCCATTCGCTTGAAAGAAGCCGGTGCAGCCGATGAAGTCATTGCCGTCTCCATTGGCCCGCAAGCTGCTCAGGAGCAACTGCGTACCGCTCTGGCGCTGGGTTCTGATCGCGGCATTCTGGTTGAGACCGAGGAAGAGGTTAAGCCGCTGGCAGTCGCCAAAATTCTCAAAACCATTATCGAAAAAGAAGGCATCGACCTGGTCATTCTTGGCAAGTTGTCGATCGATTCCGACAACAATCAAGTAGGCCAGATGCTGGCTGCGCTGTGTAACTACCCGCAAGGCACATTCGCCTGTAAGGCAGAACTTCAGGATGGCAAGATCGCTGTCACTCGTGAGATCGATGGCGGTGAGCAAACAGTGCAACTGGATCTGCCTGCCATTGTGACTACTGACCTGCGCTTGAACGAACCTCGCTACGCTTCCTTGCCGAATATAATGAAGGCGAAGAAGAAGCCAATCGACAGCACCACACCTGCTGAACTCGGTGTCGATATCACTTCGAAAGTAAAAACACTCAGCGTGGCACCACCACCTGAGCGCACTGCAGGCGTTAAAGTCGAATCAGTGGAAGAGCTGGTGAATAAACTGAAAACCGAAGCCAAGGTTATATAGGGATTAGCATGACAATTCTCGTAATCGCTGAACACGATAACAGTTCACTGAAACCAGCTACTCTGAATACCGTAACTGCAGCAAGCGAAATCGATGGTGACATCGATATTCTAGTTGCTGGCTCCGGATGCCAGGCAGTCGCCGATGCTGCCGCGCAAATCGCCGGTGTGCAGAAAGTTATTCTTGCCGACCACACCTGTTATGAGCATCAAATAGCCGAAAGCATGGCGCCACTCATTGCTGAGTTAGGTAAGAGTTATTCGCATATTCTTGCTGCGGCCACGACCGGGGGTAAGAATTTCCTGCCCAGAGCGGCGGCACTGCTGGATGTGGATCAGATATCCGACATTATCGAAGTGAAAAGTGCTGACACCTTCGTGCGCCCCATTTATGCGGGTAACGCGCTGGCGACAGTGCAGACCGAAGATGCCATCAAGGTCATCACAGTACGAACCACTGCTTTTGCTGAAGCCGAGCAGGGTGGAAGTGCCTCAGTTGAAGCATCTGACTTTGTCGCCGAACAAACTATGGCAACTTTCATTGAAGAACAGTTGTCTGAATCAGAGCGTCCTGAATTGACTGCTGCCAAAGTGATTATCTCTGGTGGTCGCGGTATGCAAAATGGCGAGAACTTTGTCTTGCTGGAAAAAGTGGCTGACAAACTCGGCGCTGCCATTGGCGCATCACGCGCAGCTGTAGATGCAGGCTTTGTGCCTAACGATTATCAAGTGGGTCAAACCGGCAAGATTGTCGCGCCTGAATTGTATATTGCTGTCGGCATATCCGGCGCTATTCAGCATCTGGCTGGCATGAAGGACAGTAAAGTCATTGTTGCTATTAACAAAGATGAAGAAGCGCCGATTTTCCAGGTGGCAGATTATGGTCTGGTTGCAGACTTGTTCAAGGTGCTGCCTGAACTCGAACAGGCATTGTAATCTTGCACGTATAAGAGAATGTGATAGTTATCTGCAAGACTTCATTAATGCGAAGTTAAAAAAAAGCCCGGTCTAACCGGGCTTTTTTATGCGTCACTGTTTTACCGTGTGCGTTAGTCAGTTTGTGACTGCTGGTTTGCACCTGCGTCCTGACCGGCAGAACTTGCCACTTGCTGACGCTTGCGAATCTCGCGAGGGTCATTTGGGGCCCGGCCACTAGCAGGCACCGGCTTAACATTACCGTTGTCAGGTTTTGCCGGTTTTTCTGGTTTGGCGCTTGCAGCAGGTTTTACTTCCGCTGGCTTGGCTTGTTCTTGCTTGCGTTCGGCCTGTTGCGCTACGGGCTTGCTATCAGGGCTTGCTTCCGGAGCCGGTTTGGCCGCACTGGCAGGTTTGCTGCTTTCGCTGGCCACTGCTGGTTCGGCTTGAGGCTTCTGTGCCGGCGCAGCAGGACGTGCTTGCGGTTGGGCATTGTCGTCAGCGCTGGCAACCTTGCTTTCAGGCTTGGTATCCGGGGCTTTTGCTGCCACTGGCGGCTTTTCCTGAGCAGTGTCTTGCACTTGCTCTGGGGATTTTCCCGCTCGCGGTGCACGAGTTGGCCGCTCGTTACTCACTGCCGCAGCTGCCGGAGCATTGTCGTTGCTGGCATTGCTGCTGGAATCAGCCGCGTTGTCAGCTGGCGCTGCCGTATCCTGATTAGTCTGCGAACCACCGGAACCACGGCCACCACGTTGTCTTGGTTGACGCTTGCGGGGTGGACGCTTGCTACGTGTGTTGCTCTCGTTGTTGTCTGATTGCGTGTCGCCGGCAGACTGCTGCTCTGTATTTTCGCTAGTTTCGCTTTTTACTACTTGCTCATTGCCAGAGCGAGACTGGGTTTGCTCGCTGGCTTGCTCCTGACGATTGCCGCGCTCGTTCGGCTGGTTGCTCGCCGGTTGCGTATCAGCGGTGGCTGGTGCGCTTGCCTGATTCGGCTGCTTGTTGTCTTTAGATTGCTGATTATCAGCGTTAGCTGTATTGCCATCTGCCTGTTGCTCGTTTTGATCAGGACGTGGCCCACGGCGGCGCTGTGCGGTATTGCGCGGCCGTTTGTTGCCAGAACGGCGACGCGGCTTGTCGGAAGACTGTTCCTGGTTGTCGTTGTCACCTTGTGGTGCATCAGACTTGGCATTCTGATCGGCCGGACGGTCTTTATTGGCATTGCCACGACCGCCAGATTTGCGACCGCCAGATTTACGCGGCTTATTGCCGGACGCCTGGTCGTCATCTCTATTGCTGGCGCCTTGCTTGCGACGCTTCTGACCAGATGGACGATCACTGTCATCGCGCTTGCGACGATCGTCGCGAACACTTGTCTGACCACTGCGTGACTGTTGGCCACGACGGTTGCGATTACCCTGGCCACCACTGCGGTTTTGACCGCCTTGTGACTTCTTGTCTTTGTCGCTGCCGGAGTCGTCAGCATCGGAGCTGCCGAACAATGCCGCGGCAATGCGTGCCAGCAGGCCTTTCTTCTTGGGCGCCGGTTTGCTGCGCGCTTTCGGCATTTCCGCGCGTGGTGGCGGAGCTGCTACAGAAGGGCTTTGTACGGCTGCCGCTTCGGCCTGAGGCTTGCGAATATTTGGCGCTGGTTCCGGTTCGGAATGCGACTCAACTTCGTAGGTTTCTTTATTGCGATTCACGCCAGTGATGTCGTAGTGGGGTGTTTCCAACTCCGGATCAGGCTGAATCACGATGCGTGTTTGGCTTTGCTGCTCAATCTCGGCAAGGTCACTGCGCTTTTCATTGAGCAAGTAGGAAGACACGATCAACGGTACAGTGGCGCGCACTTCCTGGCTTTTCTGTTTGTTGGCTTCTTCCTGCAAGATTCGCAGGATGGACAAGGATAGAGATTCCACGTCACGGATCGTGCCCTGACCGCTACAGCGGGGGCAGACGATGGCGCTGGTCTCACCCAGTGATGGGCGCAGGCGCTGGCGTGACATCTCCAGTAAGCCAAAGCGCGAGATGCGACCTACCTGAACACGTGCCCGGTCTTTTTCCAGGGCATCGCGCATGCGGTTTTCCACTTCGCGCTGGTTACGGTTGGCGCTCATGTCGATGAAATCGATGACGACCAGGCCGCCCATATCGCGCAGGCGCAATTGACGGGCAATCTCATCGGCGGCTTCAAGATTGGTATTCAGGGCTGTCTCTTCGATGTCCGCACCACGGGTTGCGCGTGAGGAGTTAATGTCGATGGAAATCAGCGCTTCGGTAGGGTCGATAACAATGGAACCGCCAGAAGGCAATTTCACTTCGCGCTCGAAGGCACTTTCGATCTGGCTTTCAATCTGGAAGCGATTAAATAGCGGCAGCTTCTCGTCATAGAGCTTGATGCGGCTTTCATATTGCGGCATCACCTGACGGATGAAGGTAATTGCTTCTTCGAAGGAGTCCTTGGTATCAAACAGGACTTCGCCAATGTCTTTGCGCAGGTAATCGCGGATCATGCGGATTACGACATTGGATTCCTGATAAATCAGGAACGGGGCCGTTTTTTGCTGGCCGGCTTCCATGATGGCGTCCCAAAGGGACAGCAAGTAATCCAGATCCCATTGCAGTTCTTCATGTTCCTTGCCAACACCGGCGGTGCGGACAATCAGGCCCATGCCATCCGGAATAGTCAGGCTGCGCAGGGCTTCACGGATATCGGTGCGCTCATCACCCTCAATTCGGCGGGAAATACCACCAGCCTTGGGGTTGTTTGGCATCAATACCAGATAACGGCCGGCGAGGCTGACGTAGGTTGTCAGTGCAGCGCCTTTGTTGCCGCGCTCTTCCTTCTCAACCTGAACGATGACCTCGGTGCCTTCCGGTAACAACTCCTTCATGGAGCTCTTGTCATTGCCTTTCGGGGTCTTGGCGTAAAACTGGCGGGAAATTTCTTTCAGTGGCAAAAAGCCGTGGCGTTCTGCGCCGAAATCCACAAATGCGGCTTCCAGACTGGGTTCTACGCGGGTGATTTTGCCCTTGTAGATATTGGCTTTCTTTTGGATTCTGGTGCGATTTTCGATGTCCAGGTCATACAGCTTCTGGCCATCTACGAGGGCAACCCGGAGTTCCTCTTCCTGGGTTGCATTGATCAGCATTCTCTTCATTAGTCATCACTTCTATGTGTGTGACCAGAAGGGGATTCGGAGGGGACATGATTCGCGACGGAGGGCCCCTGCGACAGGGTTCCGGAGTGATCTCAACAGGCCGGGAGGGATAGCAAGCCAACGCACAGGACGCCAGGACAACCAATACAAGTGGGTCGTCTAGCGGTTTTCAGTTTGGAGAACAGTTCCTGTATTGCATATAACTTATTGTTTTCTCTCTTAAAATTGCCTTGCCGTATCGTTCTGCTTAACCCCGCTATGGCTACAGACGTGGTCTGGCGAGCCGGGTTGTTCGAATTTTGTCTTCTAGAATCTCAATCTGGTTCTATGACCATGCCAATTGGGCATGGCGGTTAGTTAATCTTTGATGGCAGGGGCAGCAGTTCATCTGCTGGCGATTGAGGCGAGTCTTATGATGTTGCTTGCCTGCCATTTTGGCCACGTGGCCGTTGTCTCTTTAATATCTAAATTGACACTTTAGTGCTGTGTCGGTTCCGATCCGGATTTATTTAGTACAGCTGACGTCGGTTGTAAGGCGGGTCAGGTCCGAAGCGGGTGCCGGTGTCGCAGTAATCGCGCGGGAATTACAGGCTTGGACATCCTTTTGGGGTCTTGCCAGACGCGATGAGCAGGGGGCTACAAAGGGGCCTACGCTGCCTTGCGCTGCAATATAGCAGTATTCCCTGGGGTGCTCAACTAATTGTGTGGGAAATGAGCTAAAAAACTCTCCAAAAAACAAAGGCCTGCGGAGGGCACTTGAAAAAGTGCCTGTATTTATCCACAAGTCATGCACAAGCCGGGCAGTTACCTTGCCTTGCTAAAATACCTGTGGTTAAAATACGGCGCTACGTGGCTTTGCCGAAACACAGACACAATACCCGTTAACCGGTGCTAGTGACCGGGCCCGACCTGGCGATTGGACGATTGGACGATTGAAAAATCGGAAAATTGCAAGATCGCAAAATTGAAACGTCGGAAGATTGAAAATAAGAAGTTAGCGTCACGATGGGGAATCGCAGGCGTAGAACAAATTCAGGCAATGGGTATTGCTGGCCGACAGGGCATGAGCCGCAACGGGGATATCAAGGTCGATATCATTTTAGTGATTATGTGCGTGGCTGTCGTGATGACAGTTGTTCGCCAAGCTTTTGTGCCGAAGACTCAGACCACCCATGAGAGGGGGTGCGATGAGGGCAGGGTTTACTCGGGGAAAACTTCAGACGGATCCAGGCAGCTGCATTCTCTGTGGCGTAGCTCAAATTGAGCAGCGCACGGGAGCGCTCTGACTACCGCTGGAATTTGAGTAGATTGGCCGGGCCAGGTTTGCGACACCGCACTGGTAAGACAAGTGAGGGGCGGGGACACCGATGACAATTTATTCTTATTGCCGGACTTCTGAATTGGAAGCCACCATGGACTCAGAAGCGCTGGAGGCTATTCTCGAACCTGAGATGCTGGCCGTGCAGACGTACTGTCTGGAGAAGCACTGGTACATGACTGAATCCGTCAGGGATTCAGATTGCAACTGGACTCAAGAGTTTCACAAACGGCCCAACGGCAAGCGCCTGCTGAGCATGGTGCGTACCGGGGATGTGGTGCTGGTCAGCAAACTGGAGCGCATCGTCAGCTCCAGTCAGGAAGCTGTGAAGCTGATTGGCAAATTTCGTGAACGACAAGTTGGTCTTCATGTGGTGGAACTTGGTGGCGATATCACGTCATCTGCGTTTAACGTGCCATTTGAAAAAGTAACGCGCCTGTTCTCTTCGCTGGAAAAACGTAAATCAGCCGAACGCATCAAGGGTGTCAAACAGCGCCAGCGCAAGCAGGGTCGCTATCTCGGCGGCAGCCGGCCATTTGGCTACATGATTCATGAAAACGGCCGTCTGATTGAAAATCCGATGGAACAGCGCGTCTTGCGACGCATTATGGATTTGAAGAAGCAAGGCAAATCCTTGCGTGCCATTTCCAATGAAGTCTCAACCCCGGTTATGCCGATCAGCTTTAAAACAGTTCAGCGTCTTCTGCAAAGACACGCCGATCAGTTACACAGCTAGGCTTTGTGTCCCGGGCGAACAGGTGTCCACATGCGCGGCAAGGCGCATGTGAGCATCAGGAGCTTGCGGTGATGGCATCATGGTAAAACCGTTTTCCCTGTTCGTCGGATTGCGATTTACGCTGGCGCGTAAAAACAACCTGCTGTTGTCGTTCGTCTCCTTGATCTCCATGCTGGGTATCAGTCTCGGGGTGTTGATCCTGATTGTGGCGTTGGCCGTGATCAACGGCTCTATCGCCACCTTGCGCGGAGAAGCGCTCAAATCCGTTCCTCATGTCACAGTCTCTGGCAGCAATCTGCAAGATGACTGGCAATCGCTGTTGCCTGTGTTGAACACGGCGCCGGGTGTGCAATCCAGCGCGCCCTTTATGGAAGGTGATGCACTGCTGCGTTATCAGGGGCAGGATGAATTCGTTCGCTTGCGCGGTATTGACCCAATGGCAGAAGCTGAAGTCATGGACGCTGCCGATCCGCGCTTTGGCACCTTGCTGCAGCAATTAGCTGCCACAGACAATGGCATTATTCTCGGGGCCAGGCTGGCGGGCAATCTGCGCTTGTATGGCAGTGGCAATGTCAGTGCGACGGCATTGCACAGTTTGTTAGCCAGACGCGTCGAGGATGCACTAGGACTGCAAGTAGTCGGGTTTGCCGATTTTGGCATGTATGGCAATGCCAATCTGGCGCTGGTTAATCTGGCCTCGGCAGAAACCCTCTGGGAGGGGCAGTCTTCGCCGCGCACGCAATTGCGCTTGCGGGTTGCTGATGTCTACCAGGCCGGTGAGATTGCCAACGCGGCATTGGCGCAGGCCAGGCCCGGGCAGGATTATCAGATCGTACCGTGGAATGTGGCCCAAGCCAGCCTGTTCGATGCGTTAAACATGGAAAAAATCCTCACCGGTTTCATGCTCTTGATGATTGTCATCATCGGCGCCGTCAATATCATCTCGACACTGGTGATGGTCGTTGCTCACAAGAGTGCCGACATCGCCATATTAAGAACCATGGGGGCGAGCCGGAACGGCATCATGGCAATCTTCATGGTGCAGGGGTTGCTTGCCGGCCTGTTTGGCACGGCTATTGGTGCAGTGCTGGGTGTAATGTTGGCCAGTAATGTCGCGAGTGTCAGTCTCGTTATTGAGCGGGCTATCAACGCCATGATCAGCAATGGCAATATCTATTTGTTGTCGCATCTGCAAACCCAAATTAACTGGGGCGAAGTTGGACTCGTGTGTCTGGCAGCCTTAACAATCAGTTTTATCGCTACTCTTTATCCGGCTTATCGCGCCAGTCGCATACAGCCTGCCGAAGTGCTGCGCTACGAATAGAATACAACTACTCATGACTACTTCAGATCAACAAGCCCAAGTCGACATTGTCCTCGAGTGCACGCAACTCGAAAAAACCTATGCGCAGGGGCCGCAAAAAGTCCAGGTGCTGAGGGATTTGAATTTACGTGTTTATGCTGGCGAACAGATTGCCATTGTTGGTAGCTCTGGGTCAGGCAAGACTACTTTGCTCAATTTGCTGGGCGGTCTGGATTTGCCAACCTCGGGAAGCGTCAAAGTAGCAGGTAAAGACCTGGCGACGGTGAGCGAAGTGGAGCGTGGCCAGTTGCGCAATCGCTATCTGGGTTTTGTCTATCAATTTCATCATCTGCTGGGTGAATTTTCAGCGCTTGAAAATGTATCGATGCCGCTGCTGATTCGCGGTGAATCAATCGCAGCAGCCAAATCGGCCAGTCAGCATATGCTGGAAAAGGTCGGTCTGAAAGAGCGGGTTGAACACAAGCCGTCAGAACTGTCAGGCGGTGAAAGACAACGTGTGGCAATAGCCAGAGCGCTGGTGACCCAGCCGCGTTGTGTCCTGCTCGATGAGCCAACCGGTAATCTGGATCGCTCGACGGCGCTGGAAATTCAGGCATTGATGGCAGACTTGAATAACACCCTGCAGACCAGCTTTGTGGTAGTGACCCATTCGGAAGAATTAGCAGGTGCCATGTCGCGCCAATTAACTATACGTGATGGTTGCCTGGTTGAGTAAGTCAAAAAAAATAGATGAGTAATCAAAGTATCAATCTGCCACGCCATATTGCTGCTCGTTATGTCAGTGTCGGCAAGCGCAGCCAACTGGTGTCGTTTATGTCGGCCATTGCGATAGGTGGTCTGGCTTTCGGTACCGCTATTTTGATTACGGTCTTGTCAGTCATGAATGGTTTCGACCAGGAAATGCGCCAGAATATATTGGGCATTGTGCCGCACCTGACACTCAGCAGCAGCGCCAATCTCAATGCAGGGCAATGGCAGGAGATACAAACGATTGCTGAGAGTCAGCCGCAAGTGGAGAGTACTTCACCATTGATAGAGACCGGTGGTGTGCTGGCAACCCCGGCTGCCAGTCAGGGTGTCATTGTCAATGGCGTGGCCGGCGATGATGAATTACAGTTTTCGGTGATAGGGCGTTTCTTTCGCAGTGGTAGCTTGCAGGCTTTACAGGAACAGCGCTGGAATATCGCAATCGGTGCCACCTTGGCAGAACAGCTTGGCGTTGCCGTGGGCGATCAGGTGGACCTGTTTTCAACAGCGATTTCCCTGAATCCCTTAACGCCGTTACCCACTTACCGCTCCTTCACTGTGAGTGGTATTTTTGCGGTGGGTAATCAGGATATTGATGAGCGTCTGGTGCTGGTTAATATTGAGTCAGCCCGTGCATTGTTTCGACTGCGGACACCGTATAACAGTTTGCGGGTACGGCTGGATGATGTGCTGGTTGCTGATTCGGTTGCCGATGGACTCAGGGGTGATTTGCCAGACAGCGTGTCACTTACCACCTGGACGCGGCAGTACGGTAGCATTTACGAAAACATACGCTTTTCCCGCTCGATTATTTCCCTGATGCTGTGGATGCTGGTCGGTGTGGCTGCGTTCAATCTGGTCGTCAGTCTCATCATGATTGTGCGCGACAAACGCGGCGACATTGCCATTTTGCGTACGCAGGGAGCGAGCCCCGGCATGATCAGTCGCATCTTCATGTGGCAGGGCGGTTTTATCGCCGCGATGGGCATGGCTATAGGGTTGGTGCTTGGCGTGATCGGTGCGTTACAGATTTCCAATTTCGCCAGCTTTATCGAGCGGGTGTTTGATCTGCAATTACTCAGTGCCGATGTCTATCCAATCGATTTTCTGCCATCTGCGCTCCGCATCAGCGACATCGTCTCGGTGTTGATTGGCGTATTCTTGTTATCATTGTTGGCCACCTACTTTCCGGCCCGACGTGCTGCGGCAATCCAGCCAGCTGAAGCCCTGCGTGCCGATTAGGTGCCAAAACTCTCGTTAGCTCTCGTTAACTCTTCTCAATTCTCTTTACTGAACTTCTGCTCTTGCTGGCATTAATCCTGTTGCCATCTACAGTGATGGGTACACCTGGATAGGTACACCTGGATAGGTAAATCTGGTCGGGCACGCTTGGATGGGCACGCCCTTTGACTGCTTTCTAAAAAGGCAGAAGCTCAAACCAAATCCAGTGCTAAATGGAGAAAGCCTTGCACCTGCTGTTGCCGAGCATTAGTGCCGGTATCTTGCTGGCTACCTGGATGCCAACGCCAATACACGGCATGCTGGCTGGCATGGCACTATTGCTTGTGGTGACGGTTGGCTCGGTTTGTTTTGGGAGTCACTGGCTGGCGCTCAGGCGCAGTTCCACGGCGGCTTTTGAGTGGGCTCGGTCAGTGGGTGTGACAGTGGGCGTGAGTGTGACTGTGGGCTTAGGTGTAGGTTTGGGTGTGCTTTATCACGCACTGTGGGCGCACAATCAGCTGCAAGGGCGACTGCCATTGGCGCTGGAAGGCCGGGATGTCTATGTGCAGGGCTTTGTCGGCAGTCTGCCAAGGCAACTGCCTCACGGGACGCAATTCGAATTTCAAGTGCTTGATAGTGTCGCCGACAACGTCGGGCAATCACAGATATCGGGGAGTGACGCCAATAGCGATTGGCTTGCCGGGCGACGACTGTTACTCACCGACTACGGTGGCGGTCGTAATTGGCAAGGTGCCAGCCAACACTCGCTCGTGGTACGTCTGAAGCGTCCGCGTAGTCTGGTGAATGAGGCGGGTTTTGATTTCGCTGGCTGGTTACTGCAGAACAAGCTGGTGGCGACAGGCTATGTGCGAGATAACATTGACAGCGCTAGTGTGCCAGCAACTGAGCTCTCTTTGTCGAACGTATTGTCGAACACATTACAGTTCTCAATACCGCTTTCAATAACCACTCTGCGACAAGCCTTGCGCGATCGCTTGCAACCAATCACTCAACACTTGCCCCAGGGCGGGCTTATTCAGGCGCTGGCCCTTGGTGACAGAGGGCAGTTATCGCCAGCGCAGTGGGACCTGTTCAGTCGCACCGGCACTAATCATTTGTTTGTGATTTCGGGTTTGCACATCGGCCTCGTCGCGGTGGCGACGCTGTGGCTGGGTAATCGCCTGCTTGCGATTGTGCCTGGCAGTGGTCGATGCTGGCCGCGACAAAAGTCAGCCGTGCTGATAGCGCTGGTCGCGGCCGGGCTTTACAGCATTCTCGCCGGGATAACGTTGCCGACCCAACGCGCTTTCATCATGACCGCCGCATTCTTGTTGAGCCACTTGTTCGCGCGGGCCATGCCATTGTCTTTTCGTTTTCAGCTTGCCTTGTTAGTAGTGTTGCTTGTCAATCCACTGGCGGCGACAGCAATTGGCTTTTGGTTGTCCTTTCTGGCCGTAGGAGGCTTGTTGTGTTTTGCAGGTTCACCGCCAAATAGTCGATCGGCCGATAGTGGTATCGGGTCAATGTTGACGTCAATGCTGAAGTCGATCCTGCGACCGCAATGGGTAGTCTTTTTGTTGTTGCTGATTCCGCTGACTGCGCAAATCGGTTACTTCACCGTCATCTCACCTTTGGTTAATACGCTGGCCATTCCGCTTGTCGGCTTGTTGATTGTGCCGCTGGTGCTGCTTGGCACACTGTGCGCGTTGTTCTCTGCAGCAGCAGCCAGCTGGTTACTGGTATTGGCAGACCGCTGTTTGCAGTGGCTGCTCACTGGATTACAGATGCTCGATCCTGCCTCAACCTGGTTACAGTTGGCTGTCACACCGGCCAACATTCCAGTGATGCTGTTAGCCATGCTTGGCTTGCTGCTGATTCTGTTGCCCAGAAGCTTTCCCGGCAAGTTTTTAGCGCCAGTGTTGTTATTGCCGGTGTTCTGGCCTGCAGTGTGGCGTCCCGCAGTTGGCAATGCGGAAGTCACGGTATTTGATGTGGGGCAGGGCCTGGCCGTTCTCGTGCGAACGCATCAGCACAACATGCTCTTTGATACCGGGGCAGGCGATGCTGGCAGCAGTGTGGCTGGCTCCGTACTTGTGCCGGTGCTTAACAAGCAACAGATTAGAGCGCTGGATTTGTTAATGGTCAGCCACGGCGATAATGATCATGCCGGGGGCGTGACCAGTATTTTGGCTAATGTGGACGTTTTACAATTACTCACTGGGCAGGCTATTGGCGCTACTGAGCCTGCCGGTGAGCCTTGCCGGACAGGGCAGCGCTGGCAATGGGATGAAGTAAAGTTTGCGGTTCTGCATCCCGGCGATGTTCGCAATGCCAGCCCTAACAATCAGTCCTGTGTTTTGCAGGTCGCAACTCAGGGTCAGACTCTGTTGCTACCGGGGGATATTGAATCCGCTGTCGAGCGCGAACTGGTCCTGACGCTGGGTAACAATTTGCGAAGCGATGTGCTGATTGCCCCGCATCACGGTAGCAATACTTCCTCGGGTTTTCCTTTTCTCAAAACAGTGCAACCGGAGGCAGTGATATTCTCGGCCGGCTATCGCAATGGCTTTGGTCATCCGGCTGAAGACGTCACGGCACGCTATCAGACGCTGGGTATTGCTCAGTGGTCGACGGCCAGGCAGGGGGCGGTGCGTATTCTGCTCAGCCCTGTTGCTGGGAGTTTGCACATTACTACCGCCAGACAGGCCAATCCACGCTACTGGCGGGCGTCAGGGTATGGGCAATAGTGCCGATACAAACAGATACGAGGTAGTGTGATTATGTTAATCTGCTGCGCTGACTGGACGGAGGAAGTTTGTGGTAGAAATCGTTAGTGCGGGTGGTTGGCTGATGTTGCCAATACTCCTGTGTTCAATTGTCGCCATTGCCATCATCATCGAGCGGTTCTGGACCCTTAGCGCGGCCAGAATCACCCCCAAATATGTGTTGGCGCAGGTTTGGACGTGGCTGAAGAATAACGAACTGGATTCCGGCAAATTGCGGGAACTACGGCTGTCATCGCCACTTGGGCAGATATTGGCGGCCGGCTTGCTGAGTTCCAAATACGGTCGTCACGCCATGATCGACAGTATTGAGCAGGCCGCGGCGCAAGTCATTCACGATATGGAGCGCTACCTCAATACGCTGGGCACGATCGCCGCGATCACTCCTTTACTGGGTCTGCTAGGTACAGTGGTGGGCATGATCAATGTGTTTAGTGAAATCATGCTGGAAGGTACCGGTAATGCCAATGCTTTGGCCGGGGGTATTTCCGAGGCGCTAATCACGACTGCGGCCGGCTTGTCGGTCGCCATTCCGACTTACATGTTTCACCGTTACTTCACGCGCAAGGTGGATTCGCTGGTTCTCAATCTGGAGCAGGAATCTATCAAGCTGGTCGATGCACTGCACAGTGATCGCAAGGTGGAAGTGAAATAGGAAGCGAAACAGGTAAAACCAGTAGCAAAAACGACATGCAAAGCACGACAGGTAAACGGTGAAATTCAAACGCACTAATCGCGAAGAACTGGCAATCAATATCACGCCGCTAATTGACGTGGTGTTTTTGTTGCTGATCTTCTTCATGGTCACTACGACATTCAGTCGGGAAACCCGGTTGCTGGTGAACCTGCCTGAGGCCAATGCCGACCTGGCCGCGGCACAACCGCAGCAGATTGAAGTGCTGGTCACCAGGGAAGGCAATTTCTCTATTAATGGTCGCACTCTGGTTAACAGTCGCATGGCGACGTTGATGAGTGGTTTGGAAATTGAATCCGGTGGTGATCTGGATTTGCCCGTGCTATTGATTGCTGACGCGGAAGCGACGCACCAGTCCGTCGTCACAGCCATGGATGCCATAGGGCAGTCGGGCTTTCAGCGCCTGAATATTGCCACGCAACGGCCTGTAGAAAACGACCCGAACAGTACGCAGCTCAATCCGAATTAACGGATTGTCCCACCATCAGCAGACAGGGCACTTATTAAAGTAACGTAATGGATACGGCGCACACGACAAACAGTCAAGCAGCAGCAAACGCTGACGCAGGGGGTTGGGAGCTTTACAAGCGACTGTTCTCCTATGTCTTGGCCCACAAGATGACAATTGTCCTGGCGCTGATTGGCTATGTTATTTTCGCTGCCAGTACGCCAGCCGCGACCTGGTGGCTCGGTTGGACCGTTGATGCATTATCCAGTGATAATTACGAGTCCCTGCGCATTCTCAGCCCATTGATTTGTATTGCGATCACTTTTGGTCGCGGCATTGGCTCGTTCCTCGGCGGCTACTCCATGGCGAGCCTGGCCAATCTGGTCATGCACAAACTGCGCTGCCAACTGGTTGACCGGCTCGTCTGTTTGCCAGCCACCTATTTTGATCGCAACTCGACCGGGCGTCTGGTTTCCAAGGTCACTTATGATGTTACCCAGATTGCCGGTGCGGCCAGCGATGCGATCGCGGTTGTCTTCCGCGAAGGCTTTACAGTTATCGGCTTGCTCGCGTACTTGCTCTATATCGATTGGCAACTCAGTTTGACCTTTTTGGTGATCGCGCCGCTGGTTGGCCTGATCGTTTCCTTTGCCTCCAAAAAATTCCGTCGTTACAGCTCGCAGATGCAAGATTCCATGGGTGAGGTTACGCAGATCACCAACGAAAGTATCAAGGGCAACCGGGTTGTGCGCATTTTCAATGCCGAAGATTTTGTCAGTGCCAAGCTGGTCAATGCCAGTGAACGCAATCGACGCCAAAACATGAAGATGGAATTAACCCGCAACATCAGTACACCGCTGGTGCAATGTATTGTCGCCATGGCGCTGGCATTGCTGGTCTGGTTGGCTATGTCGCCCGAATTTTTCGCTGACAAGACGCCCGGTGACTTCGTTGCCTTCCTCGGGGCAGCTGGATTGCTAGCCAAACCTATTCGTCAGCTGACGCAAGTCAATGCGGTCATCCAGCGCGGTTTGTCTGCCTCGCACAGTATTTTTGAAGTGCTTGATACGCCGCCGGAACCGGACACTGGCAGCCACACGGTAGGGCGGGCGGCCGGGCGTGTGAGCTTTAGCGATGTCAGCTTTGCTTACAATCAGGATAGCAAGGCACTGCAAGGCGTCAGCTTTACTGTTGAGCCCGGACAAACCATTGCACTGGTGGGCAAATCGGGTAGCGGTAAATCCAGTCTCGTGAGCCTTATTCCCAGATTTTACGATTATGACAGCGGCGAAATCGCGCTGGATGACAAGCCGCTGCGTGACTATACCTTGCAGAATTTACGCCACCAGATTTCCCTGGTTACCCAACAGGTTGTCCTCTTCAATGGCACGGTGGCCGAGAATATTGCCTATGGGGAAGAAGCGATCGACGAAGAGCGCATTATCGCTGCCGCCGAAGCCGCTCATGCCATGGAATTTATTCAACACCTGCCCAAGGGCATTCATACTCAGGTCGGCGATGATGCGAGTTTGCTTTCCGGTGGTCAGCGCCAGCGCATCGCAATTGCCAGGGCGTTACTTAAAGACGCGCCCATCCTGATACTTGATGAGGCCACATCAGCACTCGATTCGGAATCCGAACAGCATATTCAGGAAGCGTTACAGCAACTCATAAAAGGCCGTACAACATTTGTTATAGCCCACCGATTGTCCACGATCGAAAACGCCGATCAGATCTTGGTGATGGAGCAGGGCAGAATTGTTGAGCGTGGCACTCATGCTGAATTGATCTCTGCCAATGGCGCTTACTCTCGACTGCACCAGATGCAGTTTTCCGAGCCTCGTATCGCGACTAACTCATGAGTCGACTAGCAAACGCATGGTATCAACGCGCCGCATGGCTGTATTTGTTGTGGCCGGTGGCCATGCTTTTTCGGGGCTTGAGTTTCTGTCGGCGCAAACTGCAAGAAACGGATGCGGCTGCCAATAAAGTGCCAGTTGTCATTGTTGGCAATATTAGCGTGGGTGGAACAGGCAAGACGCCCATCATCATGGCGCTCAGCAATCATCTCAAGCATCATGGCATCATGCCTGGCGTCATTAGTCGTGGTTATGGTGGTAAGAGTAATAGCTATCCATTAGCCGTCACCGCGCAATCAGACAGCGATGTGGTAGGTGATGAGCCCAAACTGATTGCAACAACATGCGACATCCCGGTGGTTGTCGATCCGGACCGGTGTCGGGCTCTGAATCATTTGCTAACCCATCACAACGTCGATGTGGTGCTCAGTGATGATGGTCTGCAACACTACCGTTTACCACGGGATTACGAGATTGCGGTCGTCGATGGTAAACGCTTGTTTGGCAATGCCATGACACTACCGGCAGGTCCTTTGCGCGAACCGCTGTCACGCCTTCGCACTGTCAATTGTGTCATCGTCAATGGCGCGCAGGTTGATGAGAATGCAGAAGCCCCAATACATCCTGCATTAGCCAAAGCCGTACACATGGGGCTGTCGCCCTCGCAATTACGCAATCTCGATAGCTGCGAAACCCGAGCCTTTGCCGGTGCGCCTTTTCAGATGGGCAAGCGCATTCAAGCCGTCGCCGCTATTGGTAACCCGCAACGCTTTTTCGATCTGCTGGAAAAGCTGCCTTACCCCATTGAGAGCTTTGCTTTTCCGGATCATCAAAAAATCAGCAAAGACGACCTGCAGAAGGCTGGCGTGGATTTATCGCAACCCATCGTCATGACCGACAAGGATGCGATAAAATGGCCGCGCGGTATCACCGGAAACTGTTGGGCGCTGTCGGTAGATGTCAAACTTCCGAAGGAATTTCTGCAGAATTTCCTCGAGCAAGTACAATCCCTCATTCAACAAAAGAAGCATTAACAAGGAATCATCACATGCTGGATCAAAAACTCTTGGGCATTCTTGTTTGCCCGGTATGCAAAGGTGATTTGCACTACGATAAACCCGCCCAGGAACTCATTTGCCTGCCAGATGCACTAGCGTTTCCAATCAAGGATGATGTGCCGGTGATGTTGAGTGGCGAGGCACGAGAAATGACGCTGGATGAAACGGAGCAATATCGTTGAGTTTTGTCGCCATTATCCCGGCTCGCTTCGGCGCGCAGCGTTTACCCGGTAAACCCTTGCTGGATATTGCCGGCAAACCCATGTTGCAACATACCTGGGAGCGTGCCTGCGCCAGCGGCGCCGAGGCTGTGTATGTCGCCACCGATGATGAGCGCATCCAGCAAGCCGCGGAAGCCTTTGGGGCCGATGTCATCATGACGTCCGCCGAGCATCGTTCCGGCACCGACCGCATACAGGAAGTCGTGACCAAGCTCGGGCTTGCCAATGAACAGATCATTGTCAATGTGCAGGCTGACGAGCCCATGATTCCGCCCGAAGTCATTGATCAGGTGGCGAGTAATCTGGCTGACAATCCAGACATGGGCATAGCTACTTTGTGTGAGACCATGACCAGCAAGAATGAAATCGCTGACCCCAATGCCGTCAAGGTAGTCATCAGTAAAACCGGGCAGGCGTTGTATTTTTCTCGCTCGGTCATTCCTCACAATGGCAGCGCTTCTGCAGGCAACTGTTTTCGCCATATTGGCATCTACGCGTACCGCGTGGCGACACTGCATGACTTCGTAAGCTGGCCGGCAGCGGAGCTGGAAGTGGCTGAAAAACTGGAACAGCTTCGCGCGCTGTATAACGGTGTACAAATTCACGTTGCTGTGGCCAGCCAACGTATTCCTGCCGGCGTCGACACCGAATCCGACCTGGCCGCCGTCCGCAAATTACTCGCGGAATAGGCAAAGATGGTTAACAAAACTGATCTGGCCAAGCCTGCTGTGCGCATCCTGCTCGTGTGTCTGGGCAATATTTGTCGCTCGCCCACCGCACACGGTGTGTTGCAGCAATTGATCGAGCACCGCGGCCTGCAAGAGCGTATTGCGGTGGATTCAGCGGGCACCGGTGACTGGCATATTGGAGCGGCGCCCGACAAACGCTCCTCGGCAGCGGCCGCACTGCGGGGCTATGACCTGGAAGCGTTGCGGGCGCGTCAGGTCTGCGCCGAAGATTTCGACCAGTTTGACCTTGTTCTGGCCATGGACCGTACGAATCTGAAAGATCTGCGGGCCCAGTGTCCAACCCGGCATCATCACAAATTGAAACTGTTTCTCGATTACGGCTCGGGCAGTCACGATGCTGTGCCCGACCCCTATTACAGCGGAGCCCAGGGTTTCGAGTTAGTACTGGATCTGGTCGAAGATGCTTGCGAGAAGCTGCTGGAGTCCCTGCAAGACGAATATAGCCTGGATAGACCTGTCTCGTGATGCCAACTGTCGTCCAGCATGATGCCGACCTAACTGCACTGAACAGCTTCGGTGTCCCGGCCCGAGCGGCCCATTTCGCGCGTATCAGTGATACCGACGAACTTCAGCAGGCGTTGGATTTTGCCGCCGAGCAGCGACTACCACTGCTGGTACTGGGTGGTGGTAGCAATACTCTTTTCCTGGGCAACTATCACGGGCTGGTATTGCACGTGGCCAATCGCGGCATACAGTGGTCTGATGACTCGCGCCGGGTGACTGTCGCAGCCGGCGAGAACTGGCATGACTTTGTCAGTCTCAGTATTGAGAGAGGCTTCTACGGCCTTGAAAATCTGGCTCTGATTCCCGGGCTGGTGGGCGCCGCGCCAATCCAGAATATCGGGGCCTATGGCCGCGAACTGGCAGACGTGTTTGTGGAGCTGGAAGCCATTGATCTGCAAACCGGCAAGCACCATACATTGGACAAGGCGGCCTGTGAATTTGGCTATCGTGACAGCCTGTTCAAGAGCGACCCTGAGACACAGTGGCTCATCTGGTCGGTGACATTGCAACTGCAGGCCAAAGATCAGCCAGATACCAGCTACGCCGCCTTACAGAAGGTATTGGCGGAGCAGGGGGATGCCCAGGTGTCGGCAAAGGCCGTATTTGCGACGGTCTGCGCTATTCGCCGCAGTAAGTTGCCGGATCCTGCTGAGTTGGGTAATGCCGGTAGTTTTTTCAAAAACCCGCTGGTTTCTGCTGACAAGCTGGCGGCACTGCAAGCCGAGCACGCCGATGTGCCCCATTTTGCGACCGATAGCGCCAAACTGGTGAAACTGCCGGCAGCCTGGCTGATAGAGCAGGCAGGCTGGAAAGGCAAACGCCGCGGTCAGGCGGGGGTGCATGAGCAACATGCACTGGTCATCGTCAATCACGGTCACGCAACGGGTGAAGAAATCTTCCTGCTTGCCCAGGAAATCAGCGCTTCGGTGCTGAATAAATTCGGGGTCGCCTTACAGCCAGAAGTCCGTCTGATTCATGGGTAAAACGCTAATTGGGGCCTGAATTCCAGCCGCGAATTTTATTTATGTGATCCAGTTCCCGTTTTCACGCCTCAAATTTGCCGACACAACAGGCGCGTGATAAAAATCCTTAAATCGGCGGGTAATTTATCCGTGCCTACTTAGCTTGAACGTGAGCCTGAACGTCAGGCCATCGCGTTCTAGCCCAAACCGATACCTATTCACCTTTCATGACCTGTTTGATGGTTGAGTATTGGGCAGGATAACCGCAACGTAAGTACACCAACGATAAGTACATCAACGTAAGTACACACCGCTATTGGAGATAGTCATGGACGCATTGCCAGGTGACAAGATTTCTGTGCTTTTGGTAGATGATCACGCCCTTGTTCGGGAAGGAATTGCCCGCTTGTTGGCCGACGCTGAAGACATCAGCATTATTGGACAGTTTGCTAGTGGCGAAGAGATGATCGAATTCGCCAGAAACAGCCCTGAAAAACTGCCAGACATTATTATTCTCGATGCCCGTATGCCCGGGATTGGCGGCATCGAGACCACGCGCCAGTTACTGAATATGGCGCCGGGTGCCAAGATTATTGGTATCTCCACAGTCTCTTCCGGGGTTATTCCCTCCCAGATGCTGCGCTCTGGTGCCCAAGGCTTTATTACCAAGAGCATTGAAGTGGAAGAGCTACACAAAGCCATCCGCATGGTTTATCTGGGGCAGCACTACGTAAGTGCCGACGCCGCCACGCAATTGGCTGTCGATCCGTTTAACCAACGCGGCCAGTCGTTGTTCGACAAGCTGTCGCGCCGAGAGTTGCAGATCGCGCAGATGCTCACCGACGGCAAGAAGGTCTCGCAGATTTCCGGCTATCTTGATCTCAGCCCGAAAACAGTCTACAGCTACCGCTATCGCATATTCGAAAAGCTGGGTATCCGTAGTGATGTGGAGCTGACAATTCTCGCCGTGCGTCACGGGCTGGCTGATGACACCCGGGAACTGGACGAATTACAGCAACTGGAGCGCTTTGCCGGTTGAGCCTTGTGCCGGCATCCGCTACTCTCCTGCGGCATTGATTCCCCGCTCACCATGGGCGAATGTGCGAAGCTATGCCCAAGGACTCCACCAGTCAGTTTGACCACAAGACTTTCCTGAGTCATTTGAGTACACGCCCCGGCGTGTACCAGATGCTCGATGCTGATGGCAAAATCATTTACGTTGGCAAGGCCCGCAACCTGAAAAACCGGGTAGGCAGCTACTTTCGCGCTTCCGGCCTGGCCACCAAGACCATGGCGATGGTCAACAAGATCGCCGACATTGGCATTACGGTCACCAGCACTGAGACCGAAGCACTGCTGCTCGAACAAAACCTCATCAAACAGCACCGTCCCGCCTATAACATCCAGCTGCGTGACGACAAATCCTATCCCTACATATTGCTGACCGATCGCGATAGCTATCCGCGCCTGGCTTTTTATCGTGGCAGCCGAGGCAAGCAGGGGCGTTTTTTCGGGCCTTATCCAAGTGCCCACGCCACGCGCGAGACTTTGCAGGTTCTGCAGAAAGTATTCCGCGTGCGGCAGTGTGAAGATTCCTATTTTCGGAACCGGTCGCGGCCTTGTCTGCAATATCAGATTGATCGCTGTACCGGCCCTTGTGTTGATCTCATCAGCACAGAAGATTATGCCCGCGACGTGCGCTACTCGACGATGTTTTTGCAGGGCAAGAGCAATCAGTTGATCAATGAGTTGAACAAGTCCATGGAACAGGCGGCAGCTGCCCAGCAGTTCGAAAAGGCGGCCAAGGTGCGCGACCAGATTATTGATCTGCGCCGTATTCAGCAGGATCAGTCGGTTGCCAACCAGGGTGACGATGCCGATATCATCGCCGCGTCCTTGCAACAACCCTATGTGTGTTTGCATGCGATTTATGTGCGCGGTGGTCGCATTATTGGCAGCAAGAGTTTCTTCCCGCGTTTTCGTTTGGCTACACAAACTAATGAAGTATTGGCCGCGTTTATTTCACAAACTTATCTGAGCGAAGACAAGTCCACGACGATTCCCAAAGAAATTATTATTCCCGAGGCGCTCGAAGACGCTGAAAACATGCAGGAAGCGCTGAGCTATCTGGCCGGGCGCAAAGTCAAACTGGCATCCCGAGTGCGCGGTCATCGTGCCAAGTGGTTGGAAATGGCGGTGACTAATGCGCGCGAATCCTTGCAGGGGTTTGTCAGCAACAAACAAAATACCCAAAAGCGTTTTATTGCCTTGCAAGAAGCATTGAAGCTGGAGTCGCGGCCTGCGCGCATTGAATGTTTTGATATTTCCCATACGAGCGGCGAAGGCACTGTTGCCTCCTGCGTGGTGTTCGACGAGCAAGGCGCAGTAAAGAGTGACTACCGGCGCTTTAATATCAAGGACATTACACCGGGCGATGATTACGCTGCCATGGAGCAAGCGTTGGACAGACGCTTTACCCGTCTCAGCAAAGGCGAAGGCAAGATCCCGGACATCCTGCTGATCGATGGTGGTAAAGGGCAGTTGACGCAGGCGCGCACGATCCTGGAAAAGTTCAGTCTGCCGGAAGTGGAGCTACTGGGCATCGCCAAAGGCATCAGCCGCAGGGCGGGGCAGGAGACTTTATTCGTGCCCTGGGCAGGCGGCTTTCGCGAAGTCGTCATTGATACCCAGTCACCGGCCTTGCACTTGTTGCAGCAGATTCGCGATGAGGCGCACCGCTTTGCGATTACCGGGCACCGCCAACGCCGGGCCAAAGCTCGTAAGCAATCACCACTGGAAGCCATTCCCGGCCTTGGCCCCAAACGCCGCCGCGAATTGCTGCGTTATTTCGGCGGTCAGCAGGAGATCATCAAGGCCAGTGAATCGGAATTGGCCAAGGTCGATGGCATTAGTCGCAAACTGGCTGAGACCATTTATGCCCACCTGCATTCGCATTGATAAAGCCTCATCTGCAGACATACTTGGTCGACTATTTCAATCTCGTTTAATAGGCCCCGAATGCTGTACACTTCGGGCCATTGACTCGACGATTGATCCGACGCAGGTCAAGTATCCCGGCCTCAGGCTGGGTAAATAGCCGGAACGATTTGAACCGCAGCTGACAAGAAACAATAAGATGCAAGAGATTCGCGCAATGGACGATACAACAGCATGACTTGGCCTAATCTCGTCACTTATCTGCGTCTTTTGCTCATACCTGCTGTTGTCTGGTGTTACAACGCGGATATCGAGTATGCCAATGTCTGGGCCGCTGCACTGTTCAGTATTGCCTCCCTCAGCGATTTACTGGATGGCTATCTCGCCAGACGCCTCAACCAAACTTCCGAATTCGGGGCCTTTCTCGATCCGGTAGCCGACAAGCTGCTGGTTGCCATCGCCCTGATCATGCTGGTCGCCGCCTATCCTGGCCTGTTATTGGCCACCGGTGTGATTATCGGCCGCGAGATCCTCATCTCGGCGCTGCGTGAATGGATGGCCTCGAAAGGCCAGCGCGACGCGGTAGCAGTGGCATTCTCCGGCAAGCTGAAAACCACCGTGCAGATGATCGCCATCATCACGCTGATTCTGGCTGACCCGTTCTTCCCGCCAATGCTCTATAACGGCGGCTTCCTGTTGCTGAATATTGCCGCCATTCTGAGTATCTGGTCCATGCTGCAATACTTCCGCAATGCCTCCCACGTGCTGTTTCCCAAGGCCTGAACCGGGCTTATCCCGGTACAAACAAGCCGCAGAGGCGCACAAGCTAAAGAAAATGCTTCAAGTCATTGAATTAGGGCGTTATCCGCTTGACTCCAGCCGCCACGTGACTAGAATACGCGTCTGCTTGATGAGGACGGCGGCATTCACGCCTCGCACGGTGGTTTCGACTAGCGGGCAACGCGAAAAAGGTTAGCGGCAACATTTGCCAAAGACACTGAATGCCAGAGATAATACGTCCTATCAAACCGATTACGCGGGAATAGCTCAGCTGGTAGAGCACGACCTTGCCAAGGTCGGGGTCGCGAGTTCGAATCTCGTTTCCCGCTCCAATCTTCTCCACTCCAAAACCCTTAGATTCTGTTTTCCGGTCCCTGGCATTATGCCCAGACCGTGGCCGAATATCGTCTCCTCAGCCTGTCTGGGTTATGCTTGGCGTCATTATCGGTACTATTCAATGCGGCTTTTGATTAAACCTGTCGAACAAACCAATTGATCAGGGCCTGTAAACAAATCTCTCAACTAAACCTCTTAATTAAACCTCTCAATTAAAACCCAGGTTGGAGCATGAGCATTAACAACACCGCCGAACAAGACGCGAATGAAACGATCAAGCCCTGCGCTGCGATCAAGTTAATCATCCGACCCGGCAAGAAGAGTCTGGGCGGGTTCTCGGTACGCCGCAGTCTGCCGCATCCAGGCCAACGGCTGGTCGGCCCCTGGATCTTTTTTGATCACGCCGGACCTGCTGAATTTGGCCCGGGCGAGGGCGTCGATGTCAGGCCCCATCCCCATATCAATCTGGCCACGGTGACGTATTTTTTCGAAGGTGCCTTCGTGCATCGCGATTCACTGGGCACGACCCAGGTCATCAAGCCAGGCGATATCAACCTGATGGTGGCAGGCAAGGGCATCGTGCACTCCGAACGCACGCCGGATGACTTGCGCGAATCCGGCTCGAAGATGCATGCCTTGCAGCTCTGGTTGGCGCTGCCGGTAGCCGATGAAGAGATCGACCCGGCTTTTTATCACTATCCAGCCAGCGATATTCCGGAAACCCGGATCAATGGCGTGCCGGTCAGACTCATGATGGGCAGCGCATTCGGCATGACATCGCCGGTCAAAACCTTTGCCGAGACGCTGTATTTCGAAGCAACTCTGGCCGCCGGACAGACTCTGGAGCTGCCAGACACGGCCGAACGGGCAGTGTATGTGGCGAGCGGGGCGGTGGAGATCGCTGAAACGGCGGTTGCCGATCACTGCATGGCTGTGCTGGAGCCCGGCTCAGGGCTGACGGTAACCGCCACCGAAGACAGCCGCATCGCGTTGATCGGCGGCGAAAACCTTGGCGAGCGCCATATCGAGTGGAATTTCGTCTCGAGCCGCAAAGAGCGCATCGAGCAGGCCAAGGATGACTGGCAGGCAGGGCGCTTTCCGGTGGTACCGGATGATGCCGAAGAGTTCATTCCGCTGCCTGACCCTAAATAGCAAGCAGGCCAGCAAGAATGCGGCTCACAGGACAAAAAAGCCAATAAAAACATGCTCAAGCGCGAGAGTTTTGGTATAGTGCGCGATCTTTCGGGAAGCACTCTCCAGATCACTGGATTCTCGAGGTGATTTATCTCAGCAAGATGTTCAAGAGATAGTGATGGCTAGGTGGCAGAGTGGTCATGCAGCGGACTGCAACTCCGTTAACGCCGGTTTGAAAGTTGCGTAGCAACGCAGACCGCGAGCGAAGCACGCGGCCCGTAGGGCGAGCATAGAAGCTTAGCTTTTATGCGAGTCAAAGCTGCGACAGCAGCGCAGAGCGCACGAAGTGCGCCCCATAGGGTGAACTATTGAGCTAAGCTCAATAGTGAATCAATCCGACCCGGTAACCCCGGCAAGGAACCAGAAACAGTAGAAACAGACCAAGTAACAAGATTTAGGCTAGGTGGCAGAGTGGTCATGCAGCGGACTGCAACTCCGTTAACGCCGGTTCGATTCCGACCCTAGCCTCCATTTCCCCCTCGCAGTTCTCCCCAGTGAGTGACTGCTGTTCCACCCTCTACAATGCCCGGGTGGCGAAATTGGTAGACGCAAGGGACTTAAAATCCCTCGCCGAAAGGCGTGCCGGTTCGATTCCGGCCTCGGGCACCATTGTTAACAAAATCAACGTTTTACGTGTTAAATTATAGCATTGTTCGAGTGTGTCGCACCAGTATTTTGTAACCCTCACTGTCACCCCTTCAGGGCTTTCGACACAGCATCAAAACTATCACTTCTCAGATGCGAATACTTGCTTGTCACGGTCAAATTACTGTGGCCCAGCAAGTCCCTGATCGTGGTCAGTGGTATCTCTGGATTCTTTGCCAGCCAGCTTGCGTAGGTATGCCGCAGATCATGAAAGCGGATGTCTGGGCGCTCCAGTTTGTCCCGCGCATCCTCGAAAGCTATTCTTAGCTCATGCTCGTCAATCTGGAATGGCGGAGTAACCAGCTCTTGCAGCTCTTTGATGACCGGCACCGTTCTCGGCTTCTTGCTCTTGGTCTGACTGCTTAGCACGATATAGGGTTTCTGCCAATTCTCAGGCTTCAGCCCGAGCAATTCGCCGCGGCGCAATCCGGTGTAGGCCGCTAATTTTATTACCTTCCTCGCTTCCTCACCATCAACATAGTTGACCAGGCTCTCCACTTCCTCTTGCGATAGATAGAATTCCCGCGAAAACCCTTTCTCTGACAATAGCTTGATCTTCTGGCCCAGTGGCTGCTCTATCCACTCCCATTCCTTGAATGCCATATTCAGCACTCTGCGAACGACTGCCAGCCTTCTGTTTATTGTCTGTGGCGATAGCCCGTCCTTCAACATGGATGATTTCATTTCGTGGGCGTAGGGCACCACTTCATGCAGCAAGACGTGATCGAGATAGGGGCGGGTGTTTCTGGCGTGGCTCCACATGCTTTTGGGTGCGCCGGAGTCTATCCACTTCAATAATGCCTGTTCGTAGGTGCGCTTGGATTTCGGTCCGATCCGCTTAAGGTGCAGCTCTTTGGCGACTTCATCCCTTATCCGACGCTCCGCCTTCTGAGCCTCCCGCTTGCTGGTTTCCCCAGTGGATCGTTGATAGGTACGACTTTTGGCCTTGAATTTGACCCACCAGATGTTTCCCCTTTTGTACAGCAACGCTGCGTCCTCCGATTGGTTTTTAGTTTTTCTATGTCAAGGGGGTCGATTCTATCTCCTTTGCCGCTCTTGCCAAGCCCAATAACCGCTATTTCGCCAGTATTGACGAATGCTCGCCGGAAGTGTTCCGGGGACACCGCCAGAGATTCTGCGGCTTGAGCTATGGTTAGGAGCTTCTTCATATTGCTTCTGTGTTGCTTAGTGGGGGTTAGGGTCCTTGAGCGACTTTATCTTGGCTTCTGCCTCGCATTTTTTACCGAATAAAATCGGCTCATTGTTGGCGCAGCAATGCAGCCACTTCCCGTTTACCTTGGCCTGTATTCCAAACACAGGGCCTCCGGTTTTCGTGTTTATCCACTGATGTGTTCTAAATTCTTGCTCGTTCATCCAATCACTCCTACCTTATACGCTGTGGGTTATGGGCTATAGCTGGCAGAATTCCCAGCTTTCTAGCTCATAGAACTTATTGAAAAACACGTCTTGCTGTTCGCCGCTTTCTATCAAGTCAAAGTAATAGATGCCGCACTCCTTAACGTGCTCTTTACAGTCTTCCTCGAAACACTCTTTTATCAAATCAATGTCGCATTCGCCGCCGACGCCGGTAATGTTAATTGTTCCGATAAGTCCGGTTATCTCTAGTGAGTATTCTTCTTCCTCTGGATTGCAGCCATCCTCAACAAACACACTAAGGCGCACTTTTGATTTAATGCCATTGACTTTTTTCACCACTACCCCCTATCTGCTTCTGGTTTGGTTGAGAGGGTGGCGGTGGCGCGAGAAATGGCGTTAATGCTGCGAGCCAATCTGTTACATTCAGGTGGGCTGCCGGGCGAGGATTTGCAGCTCTCTATTTGGGCTGCTAACACGCTCTTCACAAAATCCAGCAACTCCCCTTCTTCTTTTGATATGCAAAGCTGGCCCGATAATGGGCGGCCATTAAGAAGTTCGGCTATCTTTTGCCAGTCTCGAAGCGAAGCGCTGCCGGATTCTATGAGCGTTGTATAAGAGCAAGCGCTGGTATTCTCGATAAGCTCGATTCCGTTGCCACCTATTACTGCTTGGTATCTATCACCCATTATCCCCGCCTCCTGTGTTGTGGTTGGAGAGTAAGCCGCTAGCTTCTCCATATGAATCGGAATTCATCATTGCCCGGCAATTCATTTTTATGTCATCGCAAAGATGGTCGATGCAATCTATTAGTTCAGCGTTGCTTTTCTCCAGCCCCTCTATACGGGATGTGAGGGATTGGTTCTCAATCAGTACGTCACGACATTCAATGAGCAGTGGTTTTGAAACGAACGAATACATATCATTGCCAACTTTCTCAATTGCGCTGTCTAAGTTCTTTTCCAGGTCTGTTTTATCAGTCACAATCCTTCTCCTGCGACGTAGCAGGGGTCGTGTATAGAATTTTCCTCTCCCTCGTAAAACAGCTTACACATTTTCCCCTCGTACAATTCCGCATCAGTCTGCGTGATAGTGACCGTGCAATGCGGGTTAGAATGCTTTCGCAAAAAATCAACCATTGGTTTTGCTGCTTCTCTAAACTCTTTCTGTTTATCGTCCATCCCTTTCTCCTTTATGGGTATTGCTGTGAAGTGGGGTTAGCAATCGTGAGTCAATTGCTTAAACCCGCCGCTCTCAAGGCTTTGATAAACCGTCTGGCCTGATTCGTTCTGCGCGTATGGCAGAAACACTTCTGTTATCTGTGCCATTTCAGCATCAACTATGGCGAGCTGCGCTTCAATCCAGTCTTTCAGGATGCGCCATGCGACCTTAGCCGCCTGCTCTCTAGTTTTGAGCCTCTTCGGGACTTTGGGGCTTTTACTAAGCGATCTGAATACACCGTCCGTGTTAGCGGGGAGCCTGAAAAATATCATCCCGTGAGGCGTCATTATTCTGAATGACATAGCACACATAACCGCGTCATCGTCGTACTCACAGAGCACAGCTTGCGCCTTGGCCTTTGCCAGCATGGTCTGAATCTCGCTCGCTGTTTTCTCGGCGGCGATTGAGGTCGTGTAGTTCAGTATTGCCATTTCGATTCCTATTGCCGGTAATCCGGCGTTATTTCCAGTGCTACTCTGAAGTGGCGGTAGCGTTTTATGGTGTTTTGGTGAGTGACAGAATGACCTGGAAACAGTTGTTGCAAGCAGGACGGTCACTAAAGTAAACAGGCGAGGCGTTGTCCATATCAGTCCAGTTCCCGCACTCAGGGCACTTGTATTCCATCTCAAAAACATCGTCTTTCCAGCGATAAAATTGCTCTTGTTGCGGCGATCTATTGCTCATAATTTCACCCTCTTGCCGGTATTACTCTAAAGTGGCCGCCCGCACTTACCGCACTTGCTCTTTTTGGTTGTGTTACCGCATGTGCAAAGTTTTGTCTCACTCATAACTTTCTCCTTGTAGCCGGTATTACTCTGTTGTGGCGGTAGCAAAAAGGTCTATCACGCGACCATCTCGCCAGCCGGGTCGAGCATCTAATGAAGCTGCCCAGCTATTTGCACTACTCTCAGAATTACTCCAGCCAACAACAATTTCTTCCTTGCTATCTTCGTCAAATACTCTTACTTCAAACCGTTGTCGCACATAACCAACATTGTGTTTTTTGCCGCCGCTGTGTGTCATGTCTATTTCCGATAATTCGTTACTAATTCCGGTGCTACTCTGTTGTGGCGGTTGCGCTTCGGTCTACAAATCTTTTCAATGCGCGATTTGATGCAGACCTATGATTCTTTGAGCAAAATATTTCGCCGCCCCTGTTCCTGTGTTCGTCCTCACATTCCCCACCGCACCAAGCGCAGTCTGGAATTTCTTTCACAGCGTCCGGATTTTTGTCACTCATAAATTCACCTTATTTCCTGTATTACTCTGAAGTGGCGTCAGTATTACTTGGAATCTTTATTAGTGCTGGCATGGCGGGCCAAATATCGCCAGCCTCAAAAACCCAAAAACGCCCCTGTTCATCTCTGTGCGTATCTTTAGCTTTAGCTGTGCTGCCCGGATAATAAGATTCAAATCTATCGCCGCCACCTCTAGGGGCATACATCGCATCTTTCCAGCCAAGCTCCTGTAACCGTTGGTAGGCTTCAAACATTTGCTTAAATGCATCATTCTCTGTTGGCATTTTCTCAGCTCTTTTGGCCTTGCTTTCTTCAATTTCGGCTAGCAGATTTTCAAACACTTCTTGACTAACCTCGGTAACGTGATTGCAGCTCATAATTCACTCTCTATCCGGTATTACTCTTTACCGGCTGCTTCTAATTCCGGTATCAATTCGACGCCAATCACGACGCCTCCCGATACTCCCGCTGGGTTGTGAGAGCATCCTTTAACTCTCCCGCTCTGGCTTCTGCTTCGTTGTCTTCGAGATCGTCAATTCCAGGCATCGCTTCCCATTCCATGCTGTGATATTTGCTTAGATAGTTCTCCATAGCTTTTCTAAACAAAGACCCAGTTATTGCATCTTGCTCGTTACAGGTTTCAGTGCTTGGAGTTTCCGAGGCTATCGTCATGCTTACAGCAGCTCTATCAAGGTCTGAGGCTTCCATGAAGTTGCCGATAACCTCGCAGATAAGATCGTCAGGTGATTGCTTATTCTGCTTTAGAGCGGCTGATAGTGAGTCTTGGAAGTGGTTCATTGCTCGCCCCTTGCTTTGTTGAGCACCGCTGCCCGCTTCACGCAAAATGGGCAGCCTTCGTAAACTTCATCTGGGTTGTATGGCTTTCCTCTACATGGAGTACAGCTATTTGGGCATGGCATCTCCGCTATATAGCCAAACATATCCGGCGCGGCTGCGATTAGAGAGCAATTGCTAACGCTGCCAACCATGATTTCCGCTTCGGAAGAAACGACAAAAGCGACATTTCCTGTTTCATAATCCCCGAATTCGCATTCAATGCACTTCCACGGCCCCTCTGTAAACTTAGCCTCACTCATACCAACACCCCCAACACCGGAAGCACTATCAACACCAGAACAATAGAAGTTAATCCGAATAGTGAGCCGATGAATTGGCTAGTGGTTATTGGTTTGTTCATATTGACCTCACTTGATGATTAGTCGTCGTTTGGAGTCGATTAGCGTTGCCCCCGGCACGTCTTCGCCAGAATTTAGTCGCTCTTTTATCTGCGCCTGCCTTGGCTTGATCTTTGTTTCAATGTCGATCAGATCGTCTGGCAACAGTGATTCGTTGGTTATCTCAACCTTCGCCGCTGACTTGGCTAGGGTGATAGTAAAAAACTCGCACTCAATTTTGTTGATGCCGGTTTTCTCCATGTTGCTTCTGAGATATTCACGGAACCATTCTTCCTTGTTTTTGATGGTGGCTTTTCTTGCTTGCAGGCGCTTGATTTCGTCATCTATGGCGTCAACGTTTACAGCTACGTTTTTCATCACATTGACAATGTTCTGCGCCTTTTCCTCAAAGCTAAGCTGCAATCCCTCCATTGTGTCTTTCAGGGCCAGCATCATGGATTCGTCCACGCTCTCCGCGTTGTTGGCCGCTTCTTGAAGCTCCATGAAGTCTTTGGATATTTCGTATAGGTGCTCTTTCACGCCGCAGACTCCTGCTTGCTATCAAGCTCTGCTTTTCGCGTATCCTTGATCTTGGTGGCCCGCTTGATGCCGTCTTCGTCATTTCGGCCCTTGAGGGTTCGCACGACGATCTTGAACACCTTTTCAAGCTCGTGAAGGCTGGCGGCCGTCTCAAGCGTTTTACAGTGCTTGTCTAGCCACTCACGATGCTCTGACTTGATGGTTTCGATTTCCTTGATCTTGTCCTCGGCCTTCTCGACGCGAACACGCTCTTCCTGTTCTTGTCGGTAGTCGGCATCCTCAAAATCCCCAAGCATAATGTCAGCACTGAACCCAAGCATGGTCAGACACTTCTTGAGCGCGTCTGTTAATGACTTTTTGGGGGCCTCGTAATCCATCTGTATTCCGTATTTGTTCTTGAACACAAAAGGAGTGTGGCCGTAGTGCGTAACCGTTGCTGATTCACCGCCTGCTTTGGGGTAAAATAGCTCCAGTTTTATCGTGTGTGTTTGAAAGCATGTGCCGGTGGGGACGGACGTATCCGGGTCAATAATCGGAGCGCCCATATCAAAGCGGTCTTCAAGGATATTGTACCCCCACTTATCGCCGAGCGGCCCCCAAAGCCTTGTTGCTTTTTGGATAAGGTAGGTAGGGTTGATTGACGTTCCCTCAAATCCGCCCTGACCTTTGTAGTTTTTCGTTTGGCCGGGATCTGTTTTCTGCACTTGTTCCCAGACACTCATGTTTTTCGATGCGTCTTGCTCTGCTACCTGATTCATAAAACCCCCTATGGCTCTATTTTGTATTCGCACTAAATCGCTTTAGTGTGTTGATGAATTTTGCGTGTTCACTTAACCAGCCACTTGCCCAGTGAGTGAAATTGTCAGTACCTGGAGTAAATGGGTTGTCAGACTTTGGATAACCTAAGTTGTATGACCTTACTCCCCAGTTAAATGCGCTGGAGTTGATGATGCCGAATTCCAATCTATCTAAGCCGCGCTTGCTCATAGTTTTTGCTTGGTCTGTGGTGGGGAGGTTCATTGGCCTTCTCCTAATTGGTTGGGGATTATTTGAGCTCGCCGATACGCCGTTTAACCTCAAACTGTACTGGACTAAGCATTTCATCCAACCAATCAATAAGATTGAATTCGTCAACCAAATCCAGATGCCCGGCGATTCGATCCTCTAAAACAAAAGAATTTCCATCAAATCGTAGCTTGTGGGCGGCAGATTCAAGATCATCCATTAATGAACCAAGCCTTTTGAGTTGTGTTTTTTCGCTTTCTTTTTCCATCTCTCTATCTCCTGCGTTGAATGCCTATCCCAAAAAGAAATTCCAAAGCACAAACCCAATCATTCCAGATATAATCATTGAGCAAAGAATGTCGTTGGCTATGTGCTTGGCTTTGTTGATAAGGGTGTTCATGCTGCACCACTCGCTATCGCTAGGCTGAGTCTTGTTGAATCAACATCTCGTTGCCGCGCCAGATCATCTGCTTGCTTTGCCTCTGCCATGTCATCAATGGGCTGCTCTGAACCAATGTCATCGCGGCGGGTTTCGCAGACCAATTCGACTGCGTTGACCAATCGTTCACCGAACTTTTTCAGCATCTTTTCGTGATCAGCAAAGCCCAGCTTGTGGAATGAATCTGATTTCAATTCCTGAATGATCTCGTGTAGTTCATCTTGAACCGTGTCGCTGTTGGCGATGGTTTCACCGCGTTTGGCAGTGGATTCAAAAAAGCGAATATTTAATGGAAGATCTTCTGTGTTCATGCGTTACCCCTTGCGATGTAAATGGGAGTGGTTAGGCGTTTGCTGTTTCTTCCGCCTCAAAATGCCGACCGAATTTTTCAAGAAATAGCCGTTTCTTTGCCTTCAAGTCTCTGACCTGTTCTTCCGCTTTTGTAATGGCGCTTTCCATCTTCTCGATAACCCAAGCCTTCTCGATGGGAAGCTCGTTATCCATGCTTGAAACCAGTTCGTATTTCTCTTTGCTGCTTTCGTTGATGTACGCGAATTTAAGCTCGGCGCTGCTGTAGTCATCAGCGATATAAGCGATAATGATTGTGGGGTTTGACTGGAACGGCTCGAAGCCAGCAACAATACCCGCGCAGACTTTAAGCCCGGAGTATCCGTCTTTGACTAGCAGCTTCACGGGGTCGCCGACGCGAAAAGTATCGACTCGTTTTGCGTAGCGCATATCCACTTCTAACTTGATTCCGTTTACTTCAATTAATTGCTTATCTTCCATCTCTCTTCTCCTAAATATTTACCCAATGTCGCCCGTTATGGGCCTTGTAGGACTTTCTGTCGTTTATGCTTTGGCTATGTAAACAGCGGCCGGTCTAATTCGGCGCGGTGTATGTCGTCGGTGCTTATCGGTATCAGTGCCCAACAGGGAGACTGTCAGCACTACTGCTAATAGCCCCTGCTTGGTCAGGATGTAGATCAAGTTGGCGGTGTTGGTAGCACCTGTTTTGAAGAACAGGTTATTGAGGTAGCCCTTGACCGTGTTGGTAGAGATATCCATTGCCTCAGCCGCCCCTTTGTATTTGAAGCCATTGGCTAAAAGCAGGACTAAATGAATCTCTCTTTTTGTGGGCTGTCTTATCTGCATTTCCATAACTGTGTTCCTCAAGCTATGGTCTAATGAAAGCACACTTTCAATAGGTGTGCAAGTATGCTTACAATTATTTCCACTAGTCGCTATACTAGCCAAACAATTTATTTGGGTAGGAGACGGCTATGGTTCTGGGAGTTGCGGGGAAAGAGGGGCTACAGGGGCCGCAGGGAGTGCTTTATTTCTTTCACAATCTCTTTAAATTCCGGGCCTCTGGGCTCGGGGTTCCAGGGCTTTTCCTGGCGCTTATCGTGAGCTTCTACGGCGGCGGCGTATCGGCTGCAGGCGGCCTCGAACTGGCGGAGCCGGCGCCTTGGGCACCGCCGCCTGAATATCTCAAGGTCGTTTGGGGAGGGATGGAAGGAATCGGGGCGGCAGGCGAGGAAGAGTCTGTCCGCAGCCCTGTTAAACTCTATGCGGCGGTCGCGCCAGAGGTTGAAGCGGTGGTTGACGTAGGCGGTGACCGCAGTGGACAGAACGATGCTGATGACGATGCTTTCGATGTTGCGCTGGAGGAATTCATATATGAACATGAGAAGGCCCTAGTCGTGGCGATGAGCATTTTCCTATCCTTGCTCGTTTCAATTCCTTGCGCGTATTTGGGTCAGCGCAGCGCCGAGTGGCGTGTTGCTCGTTGGCGAAAACGAGAAAAAGAGTGGCTAGATTCCATCGACTGGGATCAACCAGAAGAAGAATTACAGGAATCATTAAAGGGTGGGCCGCGATTTCCTTGGTGTCCGTGAGGGGCGCTTTTGAATTAAGATTTCACATACCACTTTTGGTTTATAATCTGTCCTTCCAGCTGCTTGTTATTTATCTTGTAAATGACGTCGGGCACGCCCAGTCCTTTCGATTCCGCATACTCTGTGGCTAGCATATACCCGTCAGTGCTCTCACTGGGCTTTACTTCTTGGGGTTGAGCAATTTCACCGGAGGCGGGCTCTATAGCCTTCCGAATCAAAACAAGGTTGTCTTGGAGAAAACCACCGACAAAAATCACTGAGCCGCTGATCCCCAGCGTCATACCAATGAACTGCACGTTAAAGTTAATGATGTCGCTGTTGCCGACAGGAATGACGAGAAGAGCGAGCCCCGAGATCATCACAAGTAATCCAAAAATAGCCATTTTCTAACCCCTTTTTGTGCGCCTAAATAACACTGCTGTTTTTATCGACGGCCTGCCCTATTATGTGCTCCAGAGATTCTAATCGTTGATCAAATCTGGAATACGCCGGGTTATCTGCGGTTATCCACCACTCGCTCCCGCGCTTTTGTAATCTTTTGATTTCTAGGTGCCCGTCGCTGGCAACCGCAAATACCATGCCGTGCCTGGGTGTCCGCAAATCCTCATTGATTAGAACCTGATCCCCATCATAAAGGGCGGGCTCCATGCTTGACCCGGAAACTGGCCGAATACTTAAAGCCTCTTCTCGCCAACCCTTTTTTTCAAGCCAGTCTTTGCGGTAGTAGGCAACTCCTTGGTCGTCATCTTCGGTGTGTTGGACCTCAAACCCCAGCGCCGAGTCGTGAGACGCCCTGACAGAAATGCTTCTGATAGTGATCCCGGACCTCCCTTCGTCGTCATATCCTGTGGCAGAATCAGCAACCCCCACAACCCGGCCGCGAGGGATCTTCTTTGGAAGACGCCCATTACTTACCCACCAAGGATTGTACCCGTAAAGCCGGTGTATTTTTTCAAGAATGACCGGCTTAATTGATTTTGTTTTACCGCTCTCCCACTGGCTTACCGCCTGCGACTTTACTCCCAGAGCGCGGCCAAATTCACTTTGGTTTAGCCCTGTCTCTGCCCTGATTTCGGCAATTCTTTTTGATAGCTCCATGTAAGTAATCTTACATGGAGTTTCTGAAAGTGTGCTTGCAATCATTATTGAAAGTATGCTTTCATTGTGGCTATGCACACAACTTATTCATATCAGGAAGCTATTAAGCACTTCGGATCGCCAGCCGAAATGGCTCGCCGCCTTGGGATTAAGCCGCAGGCTATTTATCAGTGGGGCGGGAAAATCCCCGAGCTTCGGCAGTTCCAGATTGACCAAGTAATCACCTCTGAGTTGTGTGGCTCTGGCTCTAATTCCGAAGACAACCAAGCCGCTTAACAATTAATTCCATAGTCCCGAATCATATCGGGATTTTTTTCACCTACCAGACCCAATCGGGCGTGTAGAGAAAGACAGGAGTAGGCATGAATCAATTCACAGGAAATAGCAGAGCCCCGTTTTTGGCTATTGGCCCGGGGCCCAGCGAGCTAGTCCGTCCGCCGAGTCTCTGCGTTGAAAATCGCGGTTTCGTAAATGCCTTGAAACAGATTAATGGCTGCATCCTGGCCTACTTGGTCAAGGCTATTAAAGCTGTCTCTTTTGGGTATTTCGGTAAGTAAATAATCGATTTGATTTTGTAAGTGCATTTTGGGATCAGGCGATTGTGATGCTTCTCCGACCAGCAAGCTGACCAAAAGAGTTTGCTGAGCATAGAGAACGCCCTGTAAGTACGCGGGGTTTGATAGACCGATCATAGTATTTCCTCTGTGTGTTGTATTTCGCAATCACAGCATAACAGAGGTTGCGCCACCTGCTTAGTGGTGGGGCTCGCTGGCTACAGCTTATAGAACATTGAGTCAATTCCGCCATTGGGCGTGTAGAGATGAACAGGGGAAGGGTATGAAAGAAGACGCAAACAACAAAACATCGCTATCAGAAGGATATGAGCAGAAAGCGACCACATTCCCACTACACTTCTGCGCTCCCAGATGGGAATACATGGAAACCCGCTTCAACCACATCAGCGAACTAGACGCACTTGGCGATGACGGGTGGGAACTGGTGTCTGTTGCGGTGATTCCAAATGATCAGATTGCTTATCTAAAGCGCCAGGTTCGGGCAATGGGGGAGTGACGGTATGAGCAGAGACCAGCAGTTAAATATTCAGATTGTGGATGGCGTTCTATCAATATCCATCGGCTTAGACATTCTGCAACACAGTCTCGATTACGGGCTTGCAGACACATTTGGCCCATGCCGGATTGACGACCCTGAAACCTTCTTTCTTGAGTTTGTCGATTACCTCAAGAGCGAGGAAGAGGACGGAACAACAGCAATTCACAAAATGCTAGACAAGGTGGCAGCGACAGCATTCGAGAACGGTGCCGAAGGCTTGTCAAATGAGGACGGCCACTAGCGCCGCGTCAGAGAGGGAAAAAGGATGAAGACTCAACCATTAACTGAGCTTGAATTATACGAACTGCTCGTAGCCGCCTACCCGGAGAAGTTTGGTGATCGCCCGGAAGACAACCAGCTTTGGGAGGACGTTTTGGAATGGGCAGAAGACCTAGATATTAATGACCTTCTTGGACGCGTAGTGATGTTAACGACGCCTCAGCGGTCGCCTCTTAGCGGGAAGCTCTATCACGCACTAGGCCCTGTTTTTATCAGTAAAGATACAGTGTCGATGACGGCGGCGGTCAAGCGCGAGGCTACGGCATAACAACACTGAAATTTTCGATCATGAAGTCGGGCAATGGAGGGGTTACGGGGTGAGGCTTAACTATTTAATTAGAGCGGTTTGTTTTTGTGTTGGCTGGGCTGCTGGTGGCTGTTTCTTTGGCTCTAGTCTGGATGCAATTTTGAGCGCCTGCTTTGCAGTCCTCTCTTTCGCTCTTCTTTGCGCCGTGCAGCACAATTTTATTGAGGATTAACGATCAAGGGCTTACCCGAGTACCAGACTGTCTACGGTGCTGGGATAAGCCCGGTTTAACGAATCAACCCCGAGAGGCCGTGGGTAGTTCTAGAGGAGCAGTACCAATCCTCTGAATTTGTTGTCACGGACAGATCAGGGGTAGGCCGACACAGCGTGAGCCGGGAGGCGTGACACTGCCCGGACTTTTAACAAGTTTATGCGGTGAATGCACGGGCTGACGTGCAATTACGTGGTCGATAGCTAAAAAGGTCTGGCCGCTATCTCGGTAGCATGTGGTCGTTCCTATGCAGGAAAAGCAGCACCTGCCACCGCACCAAATCAAGTTGACCCGTTATTCCAGGGTCAAGCCCTTACTTCCCCGAGGGTTTGTAGTTGGAATAGACCGGCCCCCGCAAGGGGCCAACTAATCAGAATCAGAAGAGTATTTATGACAACACCATTTTCAATAGTGCCCGTGGAAGTCTGTAGTGATCCGAGGCTAACGAAAATGCAACTGAGGGTGTTGATAGCCTTGCTTTCTTTTCGCGCCAAGAACTCGGATACGATCTGGCCCAAGCGTTCTCAAATATCAGAGCGCTGCGGATACAACGAGCGGGTCATTACCCGAGTAACCACTCAATTGGTCAAACTTGGCTGGCTCGAAAAAGCGGGCAAGGGCGGTTTTTCAAAATCATGCGAATACAGAATAACGGTGCCCGATCTGGTTACGGTAGATGAAGACGAAACGGTAACCAGTCCGGACACCGAAGATTACAACAACGGTGACCAAATCGGTAACGGTAACCAGTCTGGTAACGGTAACCAAACCAGTGCCAACAACGGTAACCACTCCGGTGCATCTACGGTAACCAGTTCGGTTACGGGCAATAAACAGACCAATAACATACCAGTATCAGACCATAGTAATAACGCGGATTCTGAATCAGATGTTCCACGTGACGCCAAATATCTTGGCGACCTGGACTTTACAAAATGGCCTGAACTACCAAGCGAGCAAGTTTGGAAGGATTTCAAAAAACACCGGCAGGCCAAAAAATCACCAATCACTCAAACCGTGATCAACAAAATGGCAACGCAATTACAACTGGCAGCAGATGCCGGATACAGCGTTGACGATTGTTTAGCCGAACAGCTCGACGCTGGATGGTCGGGATTTAAATTCGACTGGTTCCAAAATCGGAGGAACAGCAATGCAGCAAATCAATCAGGCTCTGGAAAGCGCAACCGAGATGACGAAATCGAACGCGCAGCAGCCGAATACCTCGCAAGCACAAGCGGCGAGGCAGGAGTTCATGGTAGCGAACTGGAAGGAACTTATGCGGTTGAAACTGGTTCACCAGATGCCGGGCTCCCCCGAATTCCTCACATGGGCCAGAAGCTGCAATGATCTTTCCGATGCTGAAATATCGCATGGCGTCTTGCGGTGTCGGGATTTTTTTGGATTCTGGACGGTTCCAGCGTTCCGCGAAATGTGCCGCGTCCCACCCGAAGACCTCGGCCTACCATCACCCGAACAAGCCTACCGTGAAGCCGCTACAGCCCCTTACCCAGTCACCCAGCACAAGTGGAGCCATCCTGCCGTATACCACGCTGGAGCCGACACAGGATGGTTTGACCTACGCAGCCAGCCGGAAAGCGTGATGAAGAAAAAATATTTCCAGCACTACTCAGCACGAGTCAAACAAGTTATGTCCGGCGATGATCTTCAAACACCCGAGAACCTGGCGCTGGTGAAAAAACCAGAACCCGTATCCGCTCCCGGCGTTGCCAAACAACATCTTGAAAACGCCAGAAGGTTGTTAGCCGAATGAGCGCACTCAATCAAATCAACAACGCAATTAACAACTACTCAGACACTCAGACGTCCGGCACAAACGACCGCAGCCCAGAAGTTGAGGCCATAGCCGATCAGTACGGAAATGATCACAGAGGCTGTGCAATCGCACTGATCGAGCACTACATGCCGTCAATGAATGCTGAGACGTTGGTGAGGGCGAATAAGACGATTAATTGCCTTGAGAAAGGGGATAGCTTTGATGATTGATCTGCTCCACATGGACTGCATGGACTACATGCGAGAGCTTGAGGATAACGCCTTTGAGCTGGCGATTGTTGATCCGCCTTATGGTATTCGACAAGACGGCCACCGCGAAAACAATCGAAGCAAACTAGCGACGAGCAAGAATTATCACAAAGCGCTATGGGATCAGGAGCGACCAATATCCGAGTATTTTAGAGAGCTTGAGCGAGTTAGCCAGAATCAAATTATTTGGGGCGGCAATCATCTCGCCGACCTGATCGGTAATTGCAGCCCATGCTGGCTTGTATGGGATAAGCATACCACTGGTGGTTTTGCTGACTGTGAGCTGGCCTACACGTCATTTGAAACTGCAGTTAGAAAATTTAGCTATCCGTGGAATGGAATGATTCAGGGTTTTTGTGGAAACAAATCTAAGAACGAGCTCAGGATTCACCCAACACAGAAGCCAACAGCGCTATACAAATGGATTCTTGAGCACTACGCCAAACCGGGCGACCGAATCCTTGACACCCATCTCGGCTCCGGCTCCAGCGCCATAGCAGCCCATTACGGCGGCTTTGATTTTGTTGGTATCGAGATTGACGCGGATTACTACACAGCAGCAGTTAAGCGCTTCCATGACGAAACAGCACAACAAGCGATGGCTCTATGATTGATCTGAATTTCGTTAGATACGCAATGGAATCAAAGCGGCGCCAGATGGAGACTGCCACCGGTTCTGAATTCTCGCAGCTAGAAACCGACCACGATGAGCTGTCAAGGATTCTTGGTGAGGGCAAACGGAAAGATAGAGAGCTTAATCAAAAATGGCTATCGGTACCAATGGTAAGACCGCAGCATGGTAAATCCGAAACAAACATAGTGAGAATTTAAAGGATTATTCCAATGGGTGAAGCAAAGCGTCGCGGCTCATTCGATAAAAGAAAGGCCGAATCGATCGAGCGCCACAAAGAGCAGGAAATTATTCGCGCAAAGAAGCGAGCCGAAAGGGATGCGAGGGAAAGAGAGCGGCTGGCAAACATGACGCCAGCGCAGCGAGTCAAACACAGGAACCGACAGAGACTGGCTATCTATGCGGCGACTCTCGGATCGCTAAGATATTAATCAGGAGCAGTAAGCATGAGCAGAGGCATTAATAAAGTTATTTTGGTCGGCAATGTAGGCAACGATCCTGAAGTGCGCTACATGCCCAATGGTAACGCTGTTGCCAATGTGTCGATCGCAACAAGCGAATCGTGGAAAGACAAGAATACTGGCGAGCAGCAAGAGCGCACTGAATGGCATCGCGTGGTGTTCTTCAATCGCCTGGGTGAAATCGTTGAGCAGTATGTAAGCAAGGGCGCCAAGCTGTATGTGGAAGGCCGGCTTCAGACTCGGAGCTGGGAGCAGGATGGCATCAAGCGCTACAGCACTGAAATTGTGGCGAGTGAGATGCAGATGCTGGATACACGCAGCGGAGGGCAGGACACAGCAGGAAGCTATGCTAATGCCAATCAAAGTGCATCACCCGCCATGCAACCCGGAAGGGATACCGGGGGTGGGTCACACCCAACAGGTCAACAGCCACAACCGGCAGGCAGTTTCGATAACTTTGACGACGACATCCCATTTTAGGGCAATAGATGGCAAGTTCAGTGTTCATGGTGAAGCAGCCAGGAGGTTTATTGAAGCCTGCCGGCGAGTCAGATTCTGATCTGATGCAGAGTGTTGGCAATGGCGCAACGCTCAAGGTGTCATTCACACAACCCAGAAATTATGAGTTTCACAAACGGTTTTTCGCCATGGTGAATTTTGCATTTGACTACTGGGAGCCGCAGCCTGTCGAGATCCGGCCGGGTGAGTTCGTCACTCCTGAGAAGAATAGGGAGCGGTTCAGAAAGGATTTGCTGATATACGCAGGCTATCGAACGATGGTTGTGAATATCCGGAATGAGGTTCGATATGAGGCTGAGTCCATCAGCTTTGCAAATATGAGCCCCGAGCGGTTTCAGGATGTCTACAAGGCGGTATTCGATGTTGTTTGGCAGCTGGTGTTATCCAAGGTTTCCGGGATGACTGAGCAGGAAGCGGAGCGCTGCATACTCCAGACAATGGGGTTCTCATCATGAATGATCAGCGGGTGGGAAACTTAAAGGTTTTGAGTGAGAGGGAGTGCAGAGAATGCGGTGAGCCATTCCTGCCCAAACCTGGTGGATATAACGCTAGATACTGCACAAACACATGCAAACTCAGGCGCAAAAGAGCGGTTCTAAAATCTACAAAACCAGAACAACTTCGAAACGCCAGGGTGCGATCATATAACCAAACAAAGAAACACCCAGAAAGAATGGCTGCTCATAGAGCTGGATGTCGTAATTATCGAGCTCGGGCTCGAGAGTGGCTGGCTCAATACAAATTAAAACACGGGTGCGTGGACTGCGGGTATAGCGACCACTACGCGGCACTACAATTAGATCATGAAGGAGAAAAAAGCGTAGAAATTGCGGATGCAAGAAGCAGTATTGCGAGGCTGGAAGCAGAAATTGAAAGAGGGGAGTGCGTTGTCCGTTGCGCTAACTGCCACTCAATTAAGACGTGGGAGCGCAAACAAGAGAGCCGGCGATGAATGATTATGTTGGTAGGCGGTATCGGTCAGAACAGTTAAAACCTCTTGGAGATAAATTCAGACTGCTTCAGTGGTATTTCAAGAGGCGCAGGATTCCGAAAAATGGAAAGATGGAAACGATTGTCTATCACCGAGTTATTGAGATGAATGCGCGCTCAGTAAAAGCTGGGGATTTCCATACCGATAAGCCTGAATTCCAGAACCTGATGAAGCAGAGGATATCCAGTTAATGACCCCTGACGGAAGATTTGAAGGCATAAGTTATCGACTGGATGGGGTCGCCTTTTAACCATGTGCAGAAAGATCATGTATCTATCTCGCAAAGAAGCCTTGCTAAATGCGACCAATCATCGCAAAGCAAAAGGCAACAAGGCTAGAACCTACCACTGCAATCAATGTGGATACTGGCATTTAACCAGCAAGAGCAAGAAGCAATACAAGCGATTAAAGAATGGCAAACTCTAAACGCAAATGCAGATACTGCAGACCAGCTAAATACGGAAAGCCTGAAGACATGGTGATTATCAATAACGCCCCTTTTTGCAACATGGATGAAGCTGTGAAGTACGCCAGAGACAAGGCGCCGAAGGCAAGGGCTAAGGTTGAGAAGCAGGAAAAACAGCAGAGCAGGGCGCAGCGCCGGGAATTTCTCCACAACCATAAGCCGCACCAGCTTGAGCTAACCAGAATCGAATGCAACAAACTGGTGAGAATGCCTGACCAAGGCAAGACCTGCATTAGCTGCGGCGAGATAGCGCCATTGGAGGCCGGCCACTTCCGATCTGTTGGCTCATGCACAGAGCTTCGCTTTGAATTGCTCAATATCCACGGCCAGTGCCGGCCATGTAACCAAGCCGGCAGCAGGAAAATGAACCGGGGCAAGAATCCTGCTTTGGTCGCCAAAGAATATGAAATCAGACTGCGCGATCGTATAGGCAATGAGGCTGTTGATTGGCTGCAAGGGCCTCACCCAATGCCTAACTACACCTGTGATGAATTACGCATCATGCGCGCCATGTATACAGCAGAACAACGATACATTGAGCAGTACGGCAAACCGTCCCGAGACTGGAGAAAATACCCATAAAGCAACTGGAGGGCGGGTATGAGCGAAATGACCAAAGAGGAGATATGGCAACACTACGACTATATCGACCCTAATGAGGAGTATCGGTGCGCGAACTGTGAAAAGGGCTTTCTGCCGTGGATTGATATGGAGAATGAGGAGGTTGAATTTATTTGGTGCAAGGACTGCGTTGATAGCGAGGAATTTCTCTGCGTAATCTTTAAAGGAGTCAAGTCTTGAGCAGCACCAAAATAGAAACCAACCCCGAGACTGGCGAAAATTTCCGCCATTGGAGAAAGTAGCGTGAATAGCATTGTCAGCTTAAACCAGCAATCCCTTGAAGAAGCCCTGCAAATCAAAGAGTGGGGGAAGTGGGCCTGGGAAGGAAACGGCAAAGTCTACCCTCTCTGGATTCAGCAGATGAAACGCGCCTATCCAGATCCCCCGAAAGATTCTGAACTAATCGGCTCAATCGACCCTGATTACGCCATGACTCTGGATGCAGCAATTTGCGCATTGGGCAGACGCAACCCCAATGACAAGAAAACACTGATCAAGCACTATGTTTACCGGATACCATTGAGCCGACTGGCCCAGATCGAAGGCAAGAAGCGCCACACACTCCGAGAGGATGTGAATGCAATGCTGGGCTTTCTGTATGGTATGCTGAGTGATAAGGAAATGGTTTGAGGGTAGCCCAGTGATCACTTTTCAAGAAGCACTTCAAGAATGCCGCGTAGAAGGCCGCAGGGTAGTTCTATTTGGCTCCACGAACGAAACCTGTGAACATATCAACCACGCCTCAAAAATGTTCTTTGATGCCATGAGAGAGCCTGCCGAGCAGGTTGCAGAGAGGGTGCGCAAGTTTTCAAAATCACTGAGTGAAGCTAACAAGCTGGATTTCAAATGAAACAATCCCGAAGAAAGTTCCTGACCAATACAGCCATATTCGGTGGTGGTGCGCTACTGGGCCTGAAGCCATTACAAGGCGGCCAAAAGAGCGTTGTAGCTCAATGGGCCGAAGAAGCCCGGCAAACTCATGTAATCATTGGTCGCGAAATCAATTTCTCGACCGGGTTGGTAAAAGTTTTTATAAATGGCGAGCCAGTATTAGCTAGGGCTGGAAAATCAGATATTGGAACTGTATTCGACTTAAATGTCGGCGACACCATAAATATAGATTTTGACCATCTGGCCGAAAACGAGAGGCCAGAAATTGAAAAAATATGGTTTGGGAATTCATAAAAATTACCCCTTGACTCCCTTGTAACACTGTTACAAAATTAGAACCTATCCTGCGGGAACTACCCGCAAACCAAACTCACAGAACCCTCGACCAGAAATGGCCGGGGGTTCTTTCGTTATGGAAACAGGAAATGTCTGAGATTGACCCCCAGTGGCTTTTTAACGGCCTGTTCTCAATAGTTTGCTGCCTTAGCGGCTGGCTTTTAAACAACATCCGCGATGCTGTAAAAGAGCTGAGAACACAGGACAAGGCGCTTACAGACAAGGTTCAACGCATCGAAGTAATGGTTGCAGGCAATTACGTCAAACGTGAAGACATCGACAAGCTATCCGATGCGATATTCAAGAAGCTGGACAGGATAGAAAGCAAGCTGGAAGGGAAGGCAGATAAGTGAGCTACCGCTTCGGCAAGACTTCCACAGCCAGACTCTGCTCTTGCCACCCTGATCTACAAACCATATTCAATGAAGTTATTAAGGTGATGGACTGCACTATAGTCTGCGGCCACCGCAATGAAGCCGACCAGCAGGCGGCATACAACGCAAAACCCCAATTAAGTAAAGTCCAGTACCCAAACTCCAATCACAACACCTACCCGTCTCTAGCGGTCGATGTAGCGCCCTATGACGCCACCATCCGCAATATAGACTGGGGTGACACCAACAGATTCTACTACTTCGCCGGCAGGGTGATGGAAGTTGCCAGACGCCTGAGGGAAGAAGGCAAGATCCTGCATGACCTGAGATGGGGTGGCGACTGGGATCGTGACACTGAAGTTGATGACCAGACCTTTATCGACCTGCCTCACTACGAGCTGGTCGGCGAGTTTATTCTACCCAGAGACTAATCCAATGAGCTTTTTCCCTTATGCACTCAAAACCGAGATGGTGGAGGGAGGATGGCTGCTGACCAGGGAGTTTGTCTATTACTCAACGCTACTCAAGCGCCGGGTAGTGGTACCAAGCGGATTCTTTACTGATCTGGCCAGTGTTCCTCAATTACTCCAGTTCATCGTACCCACGGCTACCGGCAAAAACCGCAAGGCCGCGGTAGTGCATGACTATCTCTGCGACCCCGAGGTCCAGAAGAGTTACGGAATCACTCAAAGCCAAGCAGACGCTGTATTCCGCGAAGCCCTGAAAGTCTGCGGGGTTAAGGGCTATCAGCGCTGGGGGTTGTGGCTCCCGGTAAGGACTTATCAGTTTGCCAAAGGCGTAAAAAACAAGATTTTCAAGTGAAGCCAACACTTCAAACGGCAAATCAACTAACCAACTAACCAACCAATGAGGCAACACCATGTTCACTATTAAATTAATGAGATACAACCAAGACGGAAGCATCATAGACGCAGACATTCTTTCATGTCCTTCTTATTCCGTGGTTTACAGCAACGAAAAGGTTGAAATAGTTCCGAGAGCCATGACTGAGGGCGATCCAACTCATTCAATGCGAACCATTATGCCGCGCCCAATGGTCGAGAGAAGACCAAATCCCTTACAGATACGACATGGCCTTTATCGAAAACTCATCCGGCAAAACAATTGACCGGATTGGGAGCGCAAGGAGCAAATCATGATTCATCAAAACGACAAGCAAAACCAGCGCAAGCACAGAAAAATGGAGCGCCGCTTAGCGAAAGGCAAAATCAACATCAATTGCAAATGGGTGAAAAAGAATGCGCCCCAGCTTTTGCCGGAGTAAACCATGCGTCAACTAATCGTCATCACACTGTCACTCCTAATGCTGAGCTGCACCTCTACTGGCTTGCAAGTGCTGGAAGGCGCTACTCACGCTTGCGGCACTCTGCATGTGGAAGGCTATCTGACCGACACACAGGGCGAAGTAGTTATTGTCAAAGCCCCTGATAACTGGACAGCAGATCAAATCAAAGAGTTTTGCGGCGATCACTGACACTGCCACGGCATCTCTCCCCTTGAGCGCAGTGCAGGTACATTACGCAACCCCGCTAAGAGATTGGGCGGGGTCTTTATCGGAACAAAGCCATTCGGCGGCACAACATGAACATTGAGCGCCCCTATCCCAGCGAAGCTGTTCTGGAATCGTTTGGACGCATGACCCCCGACCCAGAGCTCCGGGAATGGATATACACCAATTATATCGAAGACACCGGCCCGCTGTATTCGGATGACCATGACCACTTACAACACGCCAGTATCGGTGTTCTCTGGTCTACCGAACCCAACACCAGACAGGGTAGGGCAATCATCGGCCAAGCCGAGATCCCGGCCAAAAGCACAATGGGTGGCAAATGGTTGAGAGCCAGGGTAATGCAACAGCTTGCAGACTGGTTCGGCGAGATACCTGATTTCCTGATCACCCTTGACGCTAATTACTGCGCTGTATGCCCGAACGTGGACTTTCTCGCACTGGTTGACCATGAGTTGACACATTGTGCACAAGACCGTGACGCCTTCGGCATGCCCAAGTTTAACAAACAGACCGGAATGCCAACTTTCACCATGCGCGGCCACGACGTTGAAGAATTTGTTTCTGTGGTTCGCCGGTTTGGTGTCGGTGCTGCAGGAGCTGAAGCAAAAGCACTGGTAGAAGCAGCCCAGTCAAAGCCTGAAATTGGCGCCGCCAATATTGCAAAGGCGTGCGGAACCTGCTTGAAGGCCGCTGCCTGAATGAAACACTTTATCAATACAGACCAAGACGCAACGGATCATCATGGCAAGACTAACCGCAGACGTAAAAGCCTACATTGTTCAGCGTGTGGCGTGCTTTGACGCCCCTTCGGTAGTTGCTAAGGCTGTATTGGAAGACCTGGGAGTAGAAGTGACCCGTCAGGCAGTCGAACAGCATGACCCGACAAAGGCTGCCGGCAAGGTCTTGGCAAAGCGCTGGAAACTACTTTTTAATGAAACCAGAAAGCAGTTTCTCGAAGACACGAACGATATTGCTATCAGCCACAAGTCCGTCAGGCTGCGAACACTTCAACGCATGGCGACAACTGCCGAGAGCATGAAAAATTACGCCCTGGCAGCCAGCCTTGTTGAGCAGGCGGCTAAAGAAATGGGCGAGCAGTACACCAATAGGCAAAAGGTCGAGCACTTTTCTCCAGATGGCAGCATGAGCCCCAAAGGCAGAAGCCTAGACGATTTTTACCGGGAAGCTGATGTATCAGCTAAACCCAAACCTTAAAGACTTCTGGCATACCCGGAAACCCTACAAGTTACTCAAGGGAGGAAGGTTCTCGTCGAAGACGCAGGACGCCGGGGGAATGGCAGCGTTCTTGGCGCGCAATTTCTCTGTTCGCTTTCTCTGTCTGCGCCAATTCCAGAGCAGGATTACAGATTCTGTTTACACAGTGGTTAAACAGAAGATCATCGACGCAGGATGGCGGGATGAGTTTGATATTGGTGTATCAACCATACGCCACAAGGAAACCGGCTCAGAATTCCTGTTCTATGGTATCGCCAGGAATATTGAGGAAATCAAAGGCACGGAAGGTGTCGATATTTGCTGGATCGAAGAGGGCGAGGGTCTAACCAAAGACCAATGGGCAATCATTGACCCGACCATTCGAAAAGAAGGTGCAGAGGTTTGGATTCTTTGGAACCCGCACCTGATAACAGATTTTGTTCAGGCTGAATTGCCCAAGCTGCTTGGCGATAGCTGTCTAATCCGCCACATCAACTACCCGGAAAACCCCTTTCTATCGGACACAGCGAAGCAAAAAGCGCTCCGGCTGAAGAAGGTAGACCAAGAAGCCTACAACCATATCTATCTTGGCATGCCGCTGTCGAACGACGATGCGGCGGTGATCAAGTTTAGTTGGATTGAGGCTGCTATCGATGCGCACAAAAAGCTCAAGCTGGATTTATCGGGCGCACGCTCTGTTGGCTATGACGTTGCTGACGGCGGCGAAGACAACAACGCCTGCGCGGTGTTTGATGGCGGTATCTGCAAAGAAATTGATGAATGGTCAGCACCAGAGGATGAGCTGAACGAATCAACTCGCCGGGCTTGGGCAAAGGTTCGGAATGGCCGCCTGATTTACGACTCAATCGGTGTCGGGGCTCACGTAGGCTCAACCCTGAAGACCATGAAGGTTCGGACAGGGTTTTACAAATTCAATGCAGGCGGGGCAATCATCAGGCCCGAGAAGAATTACGCCCCCGGCATAACAAACAAAGAAAAGTTCGAAAACCTGAAGGCACAAGCATGGCAGGACGTTGCCGACCGGTTTCGCAATACCTACAACGCCGTGACTAAGGGTATGAAGTTTGATCTTGATGAGCTGCTCAGCATTTCCAGCGACATCAAAGATATTGAGCAACTGAAGATCGAGCTATCCACCCCTCGGAAGCGTTACAGCAAGCGCGGGCTGGATATGGTTGAAACCAAAGAAGAGCTTTCGAAGCGCGGCATTTCATCACCCAACAAGGCGGATGCTTTTGTCATGGGTGCTTGCCCGCACCTTGTAACAAGCACCTACACACTGGCAGGACTATAGGCAAATGACGATAGTCGGAAAAATCAAAGACTCGCTCAGCAACATTGTTGCGAATATTGGCACGAGTCGTGACAAGTCATACCACAACGCCTATACGATGCCTTGCTATACCGACGCAGATTTTATCAATGCTTACCGAGGCGCCTGGCTGCCACGCAAGATTGTTGATATCCCGGCGCTCGATGCTTGTCGCAAGTGGCGTGAGTGGCAGGCCGACAAAGAGCAGATCGAAAAGATTGAATTGCTTGAGAAAAAATTGGGTGTTAAAGGCAAGGTGCTTGAAGCGCTGACCAAGTCAAGATTGTTTGGTGGTGCTGCAATCTACATTGGCACAGGCGATGCGGACCCTTCAAGGCCAATCAGCGAAACCGCGAAGATAAAGCACCTGACCGTCTTTATCCGCCGGCAGCTTACTCCTGGGCAATTGGTTGAAGATAGCGAGTCATCGAGATACGGGCAGCCAGAGAATTACACAGTTGCCAACACAGCGCAGATTATCCATCCCTCACGGCTTGTGATTTTCAAGGGAGCACCGCTGCCCGACGAAGAGTTGGCAACAGGCCAAGAATTCGGGTGGGGCGATTCTGTCCTGACAGCCATATTCAAGGCTATTGAAGACGCAGACAGCACCACGGCCAACGTGGCAAGCCTGATCTTTGAGGCCAAGGTCGACGTGATCAAGATCCCTGATTTCATGGATAAGCTCACCGACCCCGCCTTTGAAACAGAAATGCTCACAAGACTTGAGCTAGCGGCCCGCGCAAAAGGCATCAACGGCGCATTGTTACTGGACGCCAAAGAAGAGTACGAACAAAAGAGCGCCAACTTCTCAAACCTGAAAGACATTATATTTTCGTTCATGCAGGTTGTGTCCGGCGCCGCAGATATTCCAATAACACGCCTCCTTGGTCAGTCCCCTGGCGGACTACAGGCAACCGGCGATAACGATATTCGCAATTACTATGACCGCATCAGCTCCATGCAGGAGCTTGAGGTCGAACCAGCGCTTGAAATCCTGGACAAGCTGATCGTCTTCAACGCATTGGGTCAAAACGACCTAGACGTTACCTACAACTGGTCAAGCCTATGGCAGAGCACTGACAAGGAGCGCGCCGAGATCGGCAATAACATCGCTGACATGATCAAGAAGGTGTCAGAAACCGAACTGATTAACCATGACGCGCTTTCTCAAGCCGCAATCACAACGCTTTCAGAGGCTGGCGTAATGCCAGGACTCCAGCAAGCAGTTGACGATATTGGCGCTCCCAGCGAAGAAGACAGCGAAGACGACCTGTTGTCGGCGCTAGATTCAGGCAAGACCCCCTCTTAGGAGTAATCACATGCAATTCACTGATTATGTGGCTGCCGGCCAAACCCGGCGGACCGCTGACGGCTACCTCGTGGCTGATGCAAAAGTAGCCCGCACCGGCATTCAGGAATACTTGGGCTCTGAGGTAGGCCGTCCTGGAGTGCACCGCGTGCGTGTGTACCGCCCCGAAAATGAAGTCTTTTCACGCGATGCCATGCACAGCTATGCACACCGCCCAATGACCGACAATCACCCAGCAGAGATGGTGAACGCTGATAACTGGAAAGACCTTGCTATCGGTCAGACCGGCGAAGACGTAGCACGAGACGGTGAATTTGTCCGCGTCCCGCTGGTTCTCATGGACTCAGCAGCAATCAAAGCCTTTGAAGACGGCAAACGTGAACTATCAATGGGATACACCGCTGACATTGTGTTCGGTGACGGTGAAACACCTGACGGCGAGAAATACGACGCCATTCAAACCAATTTACGAATGAACCACCTTGCGCTTGTCGACCGGGCGCGAGGCGGGGATCAATTACGAATCGGCGACGACAACCATCAATCCATTAAGGAGAAATCCACCATGAGTGACATTAAAACCCGGACCATCCTGGTCGATGGGCTGTCCGTCGAGACAACTGACGCGGGCGCCCAAGCAATTGAGAAGTTGCAGAAAGACCTTGCTGACGCGGAGAAGCTTTACGTCGAAGCAACGGACTCTCACAAGACCGATATTGCAGCCAAAGACAAGGAAATTGCCAAAAAGGACGCCGAGATCGACGACCTGAAGGGCAAGCAGATTTCCGACTCTGATCTGGATGCCAAGGTCCAAGCCCGTGCTGACCTGATCACTAAAGCGAAGTCTCTGCATGACGCCGACTACACCGGCAAATCAGATGCAGATATTCGCAAAGCCGTGGTTGCGGCCAAGTTCGGCGATGAGTCAATCAAAGACAAGTCGCAGGACTACATCGATGCGCGTTTCGACATTCTGGTCGAGTCGGGCGTTCAAGACCCGGTGCGCACGGCTGTCAATCATCAGCGCCAATCTGCGCACGTTGTTGATGCTGATTCTGCGTATGAGGCAAACAACGACCATCTAACCAACGCCTGGAAGGGTGAAAGCAAGGAGACACACTAATGACTGTTCAAAGCACCTATTCATCCACGATGAATGCAGCCGTCGCCGGTCAAATTGCAAACCTGATAGACGCAACCCTCATCAGTCGAACTGTTGAAGACTCTGCCGGTATTGGGTTTGGAATTGCAGCCGCGCAAGGCACAGAGGACAACGAGTGCACCGCATTCGGCTCAGGTGATACAGCTATTCTTGGCATCACCTGCCGTGAACGCTCTGTAGACCCGAACACGCCCAACAAGTTTGCGCAGTATGAGGCTGCACGACTAATCACCAAGGGCCCAGTATGGGTGATGGCAAGCGTTGCAGTTAACGCAGGCGATCCGGTGTACGTGATTCCTGCCACTGGCGCATTCGCCAAAACAAGCGCATCGTCCGCCGTTCAGATTGCTGGCGCTCGATGGGACACATCAACTACCGGCGAGGCTTTGGCCATCGTTCGGCTCGGTTAAGGAGTAAATCATGAAAGTTAGTCAATTTGACGCACAGGCCGCAGCCGGATTTGTAACATCGCAAACCGCGCATGTGGAGACGCAGGTCTACCAGATCCGGTACGCTGATATCCAGTATCAGAACCTGATTCCGGTTGATACTACAGCCCACCCATTCGCCAAAACTGTTGAGTACTACAGTTCTGACAAGTTCGGCTCTGCTCGATGGATCAACGGCAATGCCGATGATGTCCCTTTAGCCGGCACGGAAAAAACCAAACACTCGACTGCCGTTCACATGGCAGGCATTGGTTATTCTCACGGCTGGGAAGAAATCATGCAGGCTCAAATGCTGGGCCACAATTTGCCAGCCGATGACGCGATGGCTGCCCGCCGTGCTTATGAAGAGCATGTTGACGGCGTTGCGATGAACGGTGACACAGAAAAAGGCTTTGAGGGCCTGCTGAATCACTCTGCGGTTCCCACCGTAGCATCGACAAACGGCACATGGACAAATAAAACTCCAGACCAGATTTTGCAGGATATCAATGACGGACTGGCATACGTTCATGTCACGGCAACCAACACGGTTGCTATGGCCGACACCCTGTTGCTGCCTTGGTCTCGATTCCATTTGATCAGCACCAAGCGACTAACAGACAGCAATGAAACTGTTCTGAGCTATCTGCGACGCAACAACGTATATACCGCCACAACCGGGAACCCTTTGACGATTCGCGGTATTCGCGGTCTGGATTCCCTAGGCGGCTCTGGCGAACCCCGTATGGTTTGCTATCGACGCGCACCGGAAGTGCTAAAACTGCATATCCCAATGCCTCACCGATTCCTAACGCAACTTGCGGGATGGGATGGTCTGTCATGGAAGGTGCCTGGCGTGTTCCGTCTGGGAGGCCTCGACATTCGACTTCCGAAAGAAGTTGCTTACATCGAAGGCATTTAAACCCTTTTGGCGGGCTTGGATCACCCGCCTTACTTATTCGAGGATCACACAATGAACAAAGTCAAACTGACAAACACAGGCAGATCGCCGCTTGGTATTCCCGGCAACCCACTGCTTGAGGCTGGCGAATCAATCAACTGCTTCAATTGGGATGAGCTGGCAGACAACAAGGTTATTGCTGGCTGGGTTGAGAAAGGGTTTCTAACAGTTAGTCGTGCCGATGATGATTCAGAGCCTGCCGCAGTGGTAGAGCAGGAATACACTGAATCTGAAACCGATGAGCCTGCTACTGAGGCGAGCGAATCAGAGCCCGAAGACCAAGCCGAGCAAGAAGAGTCTGACGATTCATCTGAGATGGATGAGAAGGACGAAATCATTGCCGAGCTGAAAACCTTCGGCGTCAACCGCGACCGTCGCACCAGCATTGAAAAGCTGCGCGAACTATTGGATGAAGCGAAGTCTGAATAATGGCTTATTACGGCACACTCACTGACGCGGGTGTTTACCATGACGCCCGTGGTAATTCTGCATGGACTGGCTATACCCCGGCCCAGCAGGAAGCCGCGCTTACTCGTGGCTCTGATTATGTTGATCAGCGCTACCGTGAACACCTGAAGTCTGGCCGGTGGGTGTCAATGTTCAGTGGCACGAAAACCGGAGGCCGCAGCCAGGACAGAGAGTGGCCCCGCGACGACGCGACCGACTATGAAGGTTTAGCCATCACTGACGGCACAACGCCGACAGAGGTCGAGAAGGCCACGTATGAAGCTGCGCTGCGAGAAGCGGCAAGCCCCGGCAGTCTTTCTCCTGACTACACCATGACCGAACAGGTCACAAAAGAGAAAGTCGGCCCGATTGAGGTGCAGTATTCAGACACCGCCAAAATGAGCATGCCGAAAGGCGTGGAAACACCGAACCGGCCAATCATTCCCGAGATTGACGAAATCATTGCGCCTGTTTTGGTTGCTCGTTACGACTACCCGGCCGTGAGAGTTGTTTAAAGATAATGCCGACAAAAGCCGAACGATTCTACGCTCTAGCGAAGCGCCAGATTGAAAACCCTGAGAATGGGTATTCCGGTTATATCGTAAGAGAGGGAGCGCCTACAGGCCCAGAGCACGACCCGCAACCGGGAGTGCCAGCCAAGCACGAATGCTGGATTGTCGATGACAAACTCAACCTGTCCAATCGCCCAGAATCTCTGGTAAAGGTCGGCGACAGAGCGGGGCTTTTATCCCCTGATATTGATGTTGTTCCGACTATGGCCGATGAGATCGAGCTTGATGACGGCGTGGCTTATAGCTTTGTTGATCTTGAACCTGTTCGAGTTGGCGGGACTGTCGTCATGTATACGTTTCTGGCCCGGAAGTAACCAAGTCAATGCCAAACTCCCGCAGACAATACCTGCAACTACTCGATGACGTCGCTAATCCCATTGAGCGCGAATTCCTTGAGTACGTGCGCATCGCTGTTGGGGTTGCCACTATTGCTGAGATTGAGCGAGCAATTGAGTCGGCAGCCATAGCAGATGCCTTGCGGGATATCGGTGTAGGGGCTGGCGCGTTAACCGGCGTGAATGAAGCGATACGCACTGCTTACCTTCGCGGCGGTCAGTTTGAAGCCCCTGAAGCACGAATCACATTCGATATTCGCAACACCCGCGCAGAAAACTGGCTTCGCAATCAATCAAGCAGCTTGGTGACAAGAATCACCGAAAGCCAGCGTCAAGGCATACAGATCACGCTTGAATCAAACATGCGCCTGGGCAGAAACCCACGACAGACCGCGCTTGATATTGTCGGTCGGATGGGCTCAACAGGGCGGCGCACAGGCGGGATTATCGGCTTGTCTGAAACTCAGGCCGAGTACGTCGCCAACGCTCGCGAACAGCTTCTGAGTGGCGACAAGCGGCAGATGCGCCAGTATTTCAACCGCACCCGCCGTGACAGACGCTTTGACGGCATTGTTAATCGCGCCATCGAGCAGGGCAGGCCCGTTTCAACCAAAGACGTTGACCGGCTCACTGGTCGCTATGCTGACCGGTTACTAAAGACCCGTGGGGATGCCATAGCCAGAACAGAAAGCATTGGCGCATTGAATGCCGGACGCGATGAGGCGGTTTTGCAGGCCATTGATGAGGGAGTTATCAGCTCTGATTTGATGGAAGGCGAATGGGATGCGACTTCTGATGACAGGACTCGTGATTCACACTTATTCATGGACGGCCAGAAGCGAATGCAGGGCGAACCGTTTGTCTCATCTACCGGGGCCAGAATGATGTTTCCCGGCGATACAAGTCTAGGCGCGGGCCCAGAAGATTTGTTGAATTGCAGGTGTTTTAGAATCCAAAGATATAATTTCATTGAGCAGGCCGCCAGAAGGGCGGCGTGATATAATAATCGGGCCGAAAGGGTGCTACCAACACCAGATCGGCCCTCACCAAGCCAACCTAACAAGGAGGAAAGCATGGCTAAAACCATTCTACACAAAAAGCCCAGAGCAAAGCCTGGGGAAATAAAAAAATGGCTGCTCAATAACAAGGCGCATGATGGCGACTCCTGTCTTGAGTGGCCTTTTGCTAAAAACAAGGCTGGTTACGGAAACTGCAAATGGGCTGGAGGGTATAAAAACGCACACAGAGTAATGTGCGAGCTAATTCATGGAAAACCCCCTACACCCGACCATGAGGCGGCGCATTTGTGCGGCAGGGGAGATAGCGGGTGCGTAAACCCTCGCCATCTCTGCTGGGCATCAAAATCAGAAAACAACCATCAAAAAACTGAGCACGGAACTCAGTTAAGAGGTTCGAAGCAGCCGACCTCAAAACTAAAAAGATCCGAGGTTGTTAGAATTCGCTCCTTGAAAGGTGTTAAATCTTACAGAGAAATTGGCAAGATGTTTTCAATATCTCCCCAGCAAGTCTGCAAGATCATTCTTCGTCAAGGGTGGGGCTGGCTAGACTAAAGCAAGCAATTAAAGCCAACCAAGCCAACCAAGCCCGCCAAGTGCGGGCTTTTTTGTGAGTGAAATATGCCAAAAAGCTTCAGTGCGCAAGTCGAAGCGTGGGCCAGACAATCCAGCAACAGACTTGACGCCATATTCAAAACCGCTGTTCAGAACATGGCTATTGAGGCCAATACTGACGCTACCAAAGGCGGACGACTGCCGAAGGATACCGGCTTTCTACAAAACTCGTTTGGCGCTGCACTAAATGGCGATGTCTACGGCCCAAGCGACGCAAGATTTGACCCGGCAGGCAATTCCGATGATGTGTTGCTGGTCATTGCTCAAGCCCAGATCGGCGATTCAATAACCCTTGGCTGGTCAGCCAACTATTCCAGAGTACAAAACGCAAAGAACGGCTTCCGCGATGCCGCTGCCCAGAAGTGGCCGCAGTTCGTGAGAATGGCAACCATAGAGGCGAAGGCTACAATCAGATGAGTTTGACCACCGACATTTACAACGCCTTTGCGCCACTGGTAACAACCTTTGCGGCCGGGCTATCACCGGCATTACCTGTTGCCTACCCCAATTTGAATTTTGACCCACCCAGCGAAGGAATGTGGCTGGATTTCCGCACCTTCTGGAACGGCAATGAAAACTACGGCATGAGCGATTCAGGCCCGAGCATTGAGCGTGGATTTTTTCGCATTATTGTCAATGCACCAGCAGGATCAGGCCAGTCAGCCGCGCAAGCAGTTGCCGAACTGATTGCAACGGCATTTCCCAAAGGCACGACATTTAACGTTGCCAGAACAGACAGGGCGCCGGAGATAACAGGCCCGATTCAAGATGATCCCTGGCTAATGATTCCCGTGACAATCTACTGGCGAGCCACGCGATAACAATGAGGTCAGATGCTGTTGTAAATCTGAACTGTGTTGTTCGGTACAAAGGGTTATCGATCAGCCGGGTAACAAAGTGTGGCACCACGAGCATTTCCAATGCCTTGCTCAGTGTCGCTGGCGATTTTGCAAGTCTTAATCTCTGCAACCCTTCCGAAGCGCCAGAAGGGACTATTTCATTTATCCGCGACCCCTATGCCAGAACATTGTCGGCATGGGCGGATAAGCTGAAAACACCGGATGACACGATAGGTCAGAAAAACCTAATTGCATTGGGCTTCCCGGTCGGCGACTTTGCGGGATTTGTTCGATTACTGCCAAAGCTACACGCCTTCAACGTCCACACTATCCCTCAGGCACAGTTTTATCGCCCTGACTTCACCATCTATCGATTGGGCCAGATTGGTGAGGTGTGGGAGGCCTTAATGGAGCAGTACGACTGGCTGCCAAAGCTGAGCCACGACAGAAAGACCGGCCTGAACGTTGAAGATTTTTACACCGACGAACTACGGAAAATAGTTCGAGACATCTACGCGGGCGACTTCTACATCCGCGACAAAATCTAGGATCACATTATGAAAATTGACGCCTACGGCACCCACTTGCCGTTGTTGGCCCGCTGTGTCGCGGCCACTGACGGGGCTGTACTGGAATTGGGCTGCGGCCTGTATTCAACACCCATACTGCATGCGCTTTGCTTTGACCGGGATCTGGTCAGCGTTGAAAGCAATAAGGAATGGATTTCACGATTCAAGCAGTACGACTGCGGTACTCATTCAGTCATTCTGGGTAAACCTGCAGACCACCTGAATCGCAAATGGTCTGTTGCTCTGGTTGATCATGCCCCGGCCGCAGATCGCGCCAAGTGTGTTCGCGCATTAGCCAATAAAGCCGACCTGATTGTCTGCCATGACTCAGAACATCGACTCTATGGCTATGAGCCGGCATTGAAGGATTTTAAATACCGGGTTGAGTGGAAGCGCTACGCACCGTGGACAACGGTTGTAAGCAACACCATGAAACTGGACTTCCTGAAAGACCTGCTGTGATTATTTCGTTCTACACACCAGGTTATGCCGAAGAGGCGGCCGCGCTCAGGCAATCGGCTGAAAGGCTTGGTTATCAAATCGAGATAACAGCCATTGAAGAGCAGGGAGGCTGGGAAGCGAATTGCGCCATGAAGTCCCGCGTAGTTCGGGATGCGCTGAAAAAGTATGAGCAGGTTTTGTTCCTCGATGCTGACGCAAGAATTCAGGCGCCAATCGATGACCTGCTAAAGCCTCACGATGGAATCCGCTTACACATCGTCACGGCTGATCAGTTCAAGCCCGGATGGTTTGCGCAGCGCTACCGTTATCACGCGGTAAAGCACGGTATGTGGAATTCAGGCGTGATGTCTATCCGGCGCTCGCCCGAGGTTATGCAGTTGATGGATGCCTGGGTAGAGATGGTTGAGAAACGCCCCGGCGAATGGGATCAGCTCTGTTTACAGTGGGCTCATATCGAATCAGGCTCAACTATTCCTGTGATTGATCTGCCTTCAATCTACCGCGCTGGCAGAGCAAGCATCGGCCACAAGTCAGCCTTTCACAAGTATTGGCGAACAGATAAATCCGTTAAAACCGTTCGCAAGGTGCTATTGCTGGGCTCTGCAGACTACCTGCCGCAGTGGTGGGCATCGAATCGTGATAAATACCTGAACAAAGGCTTTCAGATTGTCGCAGTCAACAATGCCTGTGAAGTGGCTGGTGATGATTTGCATCTGTGGCTTATTCCTAACGACTATCAGGGCAAGTGCCGGGCAGACCATATCCCGAACAATCATCCAGGATACCCGAGAGCAACCAACAAAGAAGGCAACTGGATACACCGACCGCTATGGGTGAGAAAGCCGTCCACCATAGTTTTCTCCGCGCTGTCACACATGCTCAACGAAGCATTACTGGATGGGTGTGAATTAGAAGTGCATCTGGCCGGGTGTGACATGATTTACAAATCAGGAAAGACCCATTTTTACGGCAGGGGTACTCCTGATCCGCTTCGGTTTTCAGATTCAGAATTGAAAGAAGCGCAAGGCAAGATCCAAAACCATTATGCCGCGTTCAATTCTAAGATATTCAACGCAGGCGGCCAGCCTGAAACCCGGCTGATATTTCCTGCAGCATGATTACCTGTTCAAACTGGGCGCGATCACAGCGCCAACAGGAGTGGGTCAAGCCTGTTCTTGATGGGTTGTCACGCCACGGCGTAAAGATCGTGGAGCCCCGGACAAAAGCTGATTTCGCTATCACATGGGGTGTCAGGGCAAACGAGCCATTCCTTTACTGCGATAACGTTTTAGTCATGGAGCGGGCTTATCTCGGAGATAGATTTAACTGGCTCTCGCTGGGCTGGAACGGGCTGAACGGCAAGGCGGACTTTTGTAACACCAATGCGCCATCTGATCGATGGGAAAAGTATTGGCGCGATCAAATGCAGCCTGAATCAACCGGCGAAGGTGTTTTATTAATCGGCCAGGTTCAAGGCGACATGGCAACAGTTGGCGTCGATCTGCTCAGATGGGCAAAGGATGTCGGCAAACAATTATCGGCAATGGGCGTTCAGTGGTCTTTCCGACCGCATCCATCAGCCATTGAGCGCGGACAGAAACAACCCTTTCAAGGCGAGAGCCGAACACTCGAACAAGCATTAGTCCAATGTGATTCAGTCATCACTTACAACAGCAACGTGGGTGTATTGGCTGCGATGGCGGGAAAGCGGGTGACCTGCGAAAACGATGGCTCAATGGTTTATGAGATCGCCGGTCATGGCTGGCGGGATGATCGTGACCTGGGTGATCGTGAAGAGTGGGGCAGAAAGATTGCTTACTGCCAGTGGCAGAAAGGAGAGCTTTCGCAGGGCGTATTCTGGGAAACATTAGGGCAAAAGTTTCAATGAGAGTGCTGGTAATCGGATCAGGCCACAACGTTGAGAACGAGCTGGCCCAGATCAACCGTGATGACTTTGATGTGATTATCGGCGTCAACCGAGCGGCCATTCTGTACGGCCCTGTCGACTACCATTTGACACTGCATCCGCGAGACTTCGCAAGCCTGAAAGTCGCCCACATGGTCAGCCATATAAAGCTGAAGGGCGTCAATGAGCAGTTCGACTGCCTGTGGCGAATCGGCGCCAATTCTGGAAGCTCCGGTTTGTACGCCGCCAAGTACGCACTCGAAAAGCTGGGAGCTGATGAAATTATCTTGGCCGGTGTCGGTATGGATGAAACACCGCACATCTACAACCCCAGCAAATGGCATGACGCCAAAAAATATCAACAGACTTGGATCGAAGTCGCCCCGCAACTCAGGGGCAAAGTCAAGAGTTTGGGCGGCTGGACCGCGCAGCTATTGAACGGGGATTAACCCCATAACGCCGGTAGCCCCGGTTCACCAACAAACCGTCCTTAGTGGCGGTTTTTTTGTACCCAAAAAAAGGAGCAAAGCTATGTCGCAAATATATAGCCATGCCGGTGACAAATTTTATATTTCGACCACCGCGCAAAATGCCGACCTCGATGAATCCGGCTTTGATGGCTTGAGTTTTACTCAAGTTGGCAAAGTTGGCTCTATCGGTGAGTTTGGTATCACAACCAACATGCTGACCTACGACACCCTTGACACGGTTGTCGCACAGAAAGCCAAGGGCATCACCAACGCAGGCGATCCGCCTATTGAGTGCGCTCGTGACGATGATGACGCTGGTCAGACTGCCATGCGCACCGCTGGCGCCCCGACCGTCTACGATTCCTATGCCTACAAGGTATTGCGTCAAGACGGCTCAATCGACTACCTGCGCGGCCTGTGTACTGGCCCGGTAAGCCCGAACGGACGGAATGAGGATTTCGATCTTCATATGTTCACCCTCGGCCTTGTCCAGGCGCCTGTCCACAAAGACGCCTCTCCATAACCCCTGAATTTGCCACACAGCTAGTAACAGCCAGCGCGGAATCTGATCCGGTTCGCTCTGGTGGCTGTGTGGCAATCAATTTCGGATCACATCAATTCATAAGGATCAAACAATGGATATTACAAACATCAAAGCGACTTCTCGCAAAGTCGAAATTGTACACCCGGAAACCGAAGAGCGAATCGGTCTGCGCATTAATTTGCTGCCGGATACTGACCCGAAGGTCAAAAAAGTTCAGCGAGCCGTCCAGGACAAGCAGTTTGCCAAGCGCAAATTGAAACTGACTGCAGCACAACTTGAGGCCAACAGCTTTGAGCAGCTTGTGGCTGCCGTTGATGGTTGGGACTGGTACGGCGAAGCAGACTTCAATGGCGAGAAGCCTGAATTCACCGAAGACAACGTTCGCAAAGTCTTGGAGCAGGCGGTGTTCATTCGTGAACAACTGATGGATGAGTTCAACAACCGCGAATCTTTTTATCAGGGCTAACGGCAGAGTTATGCGAAGCGGTGCGAATCGCTGTTCGTTATGACGTCCCGCGAGATTTCGGCAAACCAGAGCCGGAGACGCGGCGGGAATACAACATGCGTTTCGGGGTCGAACCTGGCCCCGAGGCGGAGTTTCCCGATGTCGTTAGTCATGTATGGAATTGGTTCTGGTCAATAAGCAATAGACGGTCAGGGTCCGATAGTGGGCCGCAGCCCCTGTCATTTACGGAAATATCAGCGTGGGCAATGGGAATGCGGATCTACATCAACCCCGAAGAGATCGACATGCTGACGCAAATGGATAACGCATTTATGTCAGCCAATGCAGATGAATTGCGCGGTGTTCGGGCGCGAAAAGAATCGCAAGCCCCGAAATCTAAAAGGTAAAGCCTGTGGTAGATGTTGCAGAACTTAGTTTAGTCGCCGATAGCCGAAGCGTTGACAAAGGTAAGAGGTCGCTTGATGGCCTGTCTACCAGCGCCCGGAGAACAGAGACTGCAACGCAGCGTATGAATCGTGAAAACGAACGCGCTGCCAAGCAGTTTTTGACTACTGAGCGAGCTATCAAGGCTGCTGGAACCGCACTTGTCGCCTATGGCGGTATCCGTGTCTTCAATGCAGCTCTGCGTGATCTGCGCCAGTTTGAAACCGGGCTGGTAGGCGTTGCCAAAACCACTGGCCTTGCTGATAAAGAGCTGCGCAAGTACTCGCAGGAAATGATCAAGCTCTCTCAGCGAATCCCTGTCAGTACGGGTGAATTGCTAAGCCTTTCTCAAGCTGCCGGTCAAATGGGCGTCACCGGGTCAGCGAACCTTCAAAAGTTCTCCGAAACCGTCGCCAAGTTGGGCCGTGCTTCTGACCTTGCTGGCGAGCAAGCTGCAACCGCTCTTGCTCGAATCATTAATGTTTCGGGCGAGAGTATTTCCCAAGTCGATATTTTGGCGTCTGTCATTGTCTCGCTCGGTAACAACGTGGCGGCCACTGAATCAGAGATTGCCGCAATAACTACCCGTGTTTCTCAAGCCACAAGTGCGTTCAAAATATCAAGCGCGGAATCGGCTGCCCTGGGCGCTGCTATGGCCTCAGTGGGCGTACAGGCAGAGGCGGGCGGTACTGCTATCGGTCAAGCGTTCTCTGGTATCAATAACGCTGTTGCGGCTGGTGGCCCTGCATTAGAAGAGTTTGCCGCAGCCCTTGGGCTGAATGGCGACATGCTTGCCCAGCTATACCGCGATGACAAGATTGCGGGCTTCCAATACTTCCTTGAGCAAGTCGGTCAACTGGGCGATGGCGCTGGCCTTGCGCTTGAAAATGCAGGGCTGGGCGGTATTCGTCTGGCTCAAGCAATCATTCCCCTTTCCAACAATACCGAGATATTCGCCAAGACTCTCGGCCTCGCCAATGCTGAAGTAGAAAACGCCACTGCATTGAATGTAGAGGCAGAAGCGACTTACGAAACTCTCGATAGCAAAATTAAATTGTTGGGAAACAACCTGACGGCCTTGGCCTTAGCGTTTGGTGGGAGCGGCGACAACTCAACGCTTGCTGGCGCTGTTGATATTGCGAGCAACGCCATTCTGTTCATGACTGAAAACATCGAGCTCTTGGAAGCCGCTGGAATAGGGGTTGCTACTTTCTACGGCGGGAAATTTGCCGCTTCCATTGCGCTGTCTTCTGCATCATTTGTAAAAGCGAGCGCAGTTACAGCCGCTCATGGTAAGGCGCTTGCAGAAAATGCACTGCACACCATGAACCAGTCCCGAGCAACAGCGGCCGCCGCCGCTTCTGAAACAGCTTATCTGCGAGTCGTTCAGGCGTCGCTTGCGTCTCAGGTGCAGCAAGCCGCAGGAACAGCAAGGCAAGCCGTGCTTCGGCAGCAGTTGGCGGCCAATAGTGTCGCTCTGACGGCTGCAATAAATGCTCAAACATCCGCAGAAATAAGGGCGGCCGCCGCAACAAACGCTCACGCAATGGCCACTTCAAAACTTGTAGCGACAAAAACAGCCTTTCGTGGTGCTCTTACGCTCCTGGGAGGTCCGTTGGGCGCCGCTGCCATTGGTGTTGGTGCATTGGCGCTGGCATACATCAAGCTTAAAGATCGAGTCGATGAAGCCCGCGAAAGCATGTTTGCCCTGCATACAGCCGGCATACGATCCACGGAATTGCGCATGGCTGAGCTTGCCAAAGAGATTTTGGTGGCAAGCAAGCAGCTCAAAGCCTTCGAGAACATGGCTCACGCGGGAGCCAAGCGCGTACAGGAAAAACGAGATCGTGTTGACGAACTTGTCGCAGAGATGGAGCGTTATGCAGAGTCCCTGAAGCTTCAGCGCGCCGCCCAAAAAGAAGCCAATACCGCCGCCGACGAAGCAGTGGTGGCAATGGATGCCCATGTTGACGCGATGATTTCGGCAAGCGAGGCTAATCGAAAAACCAAAGAGTCGGTGGACGCGCATATCGTCGCTCTTGAGCAACAGCTTACAGCCCTCGGCATGACAGAACGCGCAGCCGTGATCTACATGGCAACAATGGACGCGATTAGCCGTGACTCATTGCCTGATCAGATTGCAAAAACTGTCGAAGTCACCGCAAGAATCTACGACCAAGAAAAAGCCCTTCAGGACGCAGAACAGGCGCAGGAAGCGAGCGCCAAGACAATCGATTCTACCACCATCGCAATGGATGGCCTGACCAGTCGTTTAGACATTCAACGCAATATGGTTGAAAACCTTCAGCGTGAATGGGCGAACCTGATTAACACGCTTGGCAGCGCAGACTTTGGCGACTTCTTTGATGTTATTGCCAAAGGCGGCATGCGGGCGGTGTCAGAAGCTGGCTCTGCTGATTTGCTTTCAACTGTGCTTGGCATTGGTGGCGGCGGCAATCTTGCGGCGCTTGCCAGTGGTGCGGGCGGATTTGCTCAAGGCTTATTCGGGATCGGGCAGGGCGCGTCCAGTTTCATGGGCCCAATGACCCAATCAGCGAGCATGGGCGCCAGTATGGGGGCTTTCCTAACATCTCCTGCTGGTATCGCTGCTATGGCAGCCATTGCCGGTAAAGTCATCCACGACGCCACAAACGACCCTGACGGCCGTCACCGTGGCGTTGCCGGCTTCCTGTCTGGTAATACTCCTGGCGCCCCAAGTTCATCTCAGTTCGGTGTCGACGCCTTTGCATCTGGATTTGCGCCAACGGGCTTTGCAGATGGCCCAGTATCAAGAGAGCAAGCCAACACCCTGATTGATATTTTCCGCAACCTTGATAAGTCCATCGTTGATGCGTGGCTCGAATTGGGTGGCAATGTTCGCAATCCGGGCAGCCTGAATGGGTTTGGTCTTGATGGTACAGGCAATGGCACGCTGTTTGGTCGGTCTGACATAACCACTGATGATCAATTTATCCAGCAGTTGTTCTCCTATGCCTCGCAACTGATTAACAAGTTCGACGGCCTTGATGCTGAGCTTATGAATACGGTCAGGTCTGCAGGCTCTGTTGAGCAGATAATGACCATTCTCAATGACGCCATTGCAGAGCATAAGAAATCACTCGAAGGCCAAGAAAAAGCGACCACTGACGCGGCAAGAGCAACACAACAACTGACTGATTCCAAGATTCAGGAGCTAGACGCCTACATTCAATCCAATCTCAGCATGATTGATTTGATTGACAGCGCAACCAGCCCAGAAGCCCAGAATGAAGTTCAACGCATTCTCTCTCTGCGCCAAGACCTGATCGACAGCTACAGCGAAGAAGTCAGAGCTGCAGAACAAGTCCATCAAGCGGCGGTTAGAAACTACGAGGAACAATTGCGCCTGGCTGACAATATCGGTCGCGGATTGGCCGGAATAATGACCGGCAGCGATTCGGCGCTATCGACTCAGCAGAAACTCGACTTCGCCAAACAAGACTTTTTCGACCTGTCACAACGCGCAGTGAATGGCGATAACAACGCTGCCTCTCAACTTACCCAATCTGGCAGCACTGTGATTGCGCTGGCGCGTGAAATGTACGCGTCATCATCCCAGTTCAAGGAAATCTTTGACGTTGTTACAGGCCGTCTGGAGTCCGTACAGGGTGCTTTGGGTTCGGCTCAAAATCCGGGCACATTCGTACCGCCCGGCGATGCGCAAATGATCGAGCAATTGAATCAACTGGATTCACAGTTGCAAGACATTAAAGACGCAATCCGGGTCGATTCGGTCAACGCCTTCCTGAAAATGAATCTCACTTTGAGTCAGTTGCCTGCTCAGTTGGCGTCTGTCATTCGGTCGATGGTGGGCGGCGGCTCTGTTCCCTCCGGTGACGGCGGAAACGCGATCCCCGGATTCAATCCAATGACCAGTGTTAATGAATCTTTGGCCGGTAGCGACATTGCCGCCTTTGCTCAAGGTCAGTTTGATGCTGTAGGCGCGCTAACAGAGAACGACCCCGGCTTCATGACAGCGGCTGAAAATATCTTGATTGCGGCTGCCAATAATAAAGTGGGCGCGCAGCAACTGGCCGACTCATGGAATGCAGCTAATCCCGGCGCTAATGCGTCTGCCGATGAAATCGCAGCGCTTGGGCGTGAGCTGAATATCCCCGGCTTTAAAGATGGCGGATGGTCTGACGGTCCCGCGTCTGGCTACCTCACCATGCACCACGGAAAAGAAATAACCGTTCCAGAGAATGACTTTAATTCACTGAAAGATTCGTTCAGAGAAGGAATTTCCGTGCTCGATGACCGTCTAGCAAGAATTGAGCGCTTCTACATGCTAGGTAAGCACGAATCAATGAAGCAGCAGGACAAAGCCAACAGCACTCTTGAGAAGATCAGCAACAGCGTGGATGACAGTGGCGTAGGAGGCAAGAAGTACAATGACCGCAACGCCGCTTGAAATCTATCGTGAGTGGGAGCGCACAGGCTCTAAAACCAGAGTTCACGTCATGCAGATTGATCGCGGTGACGGCTCTGCTGCCAATCGATTAACCCTGACTGACAAGCCTTACTATGACAAAGGGGTGGGCGGCACAAAATACCACGACACTTACCCGGCACCAGTTCAGGGCATTAAATCCGATCTCGTTACCGATGAAAGTTTCGACAGCACCCGGATTGATGACATTGTTTTATTCAATGGCGATGGCCGATTTAATTCGCTTCTTTCTGGTGAAAATATTATCGGGCACCGATTCACAATGCTGCGCGGCGATCAATCATGGTCTCTGATGGAAACAAGTTACCCGTACCGCTTTGTTGAGGCTTTCCTTGGCCAGATTAAATCCGTGTCGGTCAATGTTGATGAAATTGTGCTTGGGTGTGTTCCGATCAAGTACAAATTAGATAATGTGATCGGGTCGATTGATGAGCCAATCCATTATGGCGGAAGCCATAGAAACTTGCCTGCCGTCTTGGTCGATGCAGGAGATTTTAAATACAGATTCAGCACAAAGTCGGCCAGCTACTTAAACTCCTATTTTGATGTTAGGGATAAGGGGGTTGAGCTTGCTCACGGGTCCGACTATACAAGAGTAGCTGAAGGCGAGCCAACAGGATGGTTTCTAACTCAAGTTGACCTAGATTCAAAACCGGACGGCCAATTAACCGCCGATTCTTTTGTTAATCCGGACAGAGAGATACTGAAAGCTGCGTTTCGCGTTTGCGTTGAAAATCTGGTTTCTGATTATCCGGAAAGTGATGACTCGTTTGAGTACATCACGGCAAACAGCGCTGGAACCTGTTTTGGTGACGATGATGCTGAATTTTATTATATCGACGCGTCGAGTAACGCAATAAGGCAAAGGACTATGTCCACCCCTGGCGAAGTTGGCACGATGGGGGCGAGCAGCAAGAGCAGGAGTATATCAAGCGCCAGCGGGTTTTATACTGCCCTCCAAGCCGTGTCGGCGAATTTTTTCTGCTACTCAGACGGAACAAATATAAAGCCCCTGACATTATTTGTGGATTGGGATATAGATGCGGGGGACGGCGGAACGGCATTCGATACAACCTCTTTACTTGGAGGGGCTGGTCGCTGCAGAGGGTTTGCTGTAATACCATCACTCAACCTTCTTTACGTCTTGCACGAAGATGGCACTGTCTACAAGCTATCTTACACATCTACCGATATAAGCACTGCCACCGGGGCGAAAGTAGTTCTCCGACTTAAGCCTTTTGATGGAACTGACTTTCAGGACATGCGCTTCTCGCCGGATGGTCGGTATGCCTATTTTCAGCAATCCGGCAGCTACTCAACCATTCAATATGCCTGCGTTAGCGAATTCGATTTGGAGGGTTCCTTCAAGATAGCTAAGTCATACTTCGCTCATGAGTTCTCGAAATACAATACTGAAACCCCATTCAGCTTCCACATTGGATCGTCAGGAGATAAGTTTTATTTAACAGTAAGAACTGGCGTCATGTCTTCTTCTGAAGTATTTGAGTTCAGCGGAATAAGCGGATATTTGCTGCCTGCTGAGTTGATAAGGTCAAGCTACACCGCAGATCAGGATTCATTCTTGGCTGGGGTTTTCTACAATCGAGAAGTGAGAGTTGGAGCAATTATCTCAGACCTTGTAAGAAGTGTAGGTGCCAACTATTCCATTGGAAGGCTTGGCGGGATATTCACGGCTAGATTAGAAAATCCCAACGCAACTCTAGAAGACTGGGTTGATGTTTACAACATTGATATTTCAGCTTTCCGAAACAGAACTGGCGACCACATTAGGCACATCTCAACCGATTCAGCAAAAAGCAAGATCACTATCAGGTATGACAAAAATTTCACAGTGCAGAACGAATCAGAGCTTGCTTCTGGAGTTACCGAGGCCAACAAGTCCTACTACTCAAGGCCTTATGAAACTGCCACCGTCACGAATTCGCTGACAGATTATATTGACCCGGAGGATATGATTCTCGACACATTTCTTTCACAGCAATCAGAAGCTGAAGATGTTCGGGATTACATTGCCGATCTCTGGTCAGCAGACCGTCAAGTCTACACATGGCACACCAACCTCTCTTGGCAGACCCTGCTATCCAATTTTGGCATTGGCAGCATTATCAATGTGGTTGGGGATATTAAGCACCCGGAGTTTTCCGAGGATGACAAGGTTCAGGTAATTCGAGAGCGGATTAACTGGAGCAAGGATGAGCGAGAGCTAAGGGTATTCAGATGAGCCTGCCAGATAAGTTTCATATCAGTTGGAAAAACTACATTCCGGAATACACGATCACATCAGACGTGTCTGCCGAATCCGCCTACCCACTGACCAACATGCAGAACCAGAACGCCAATGAATTAACTGTTCTGGATATGACTTCTGACACAACGGTTGAATGGACTTTTTCATCAGCCACCGAAAGAGCGGCCAATTGTTTTGCATTCCATAATCATAACCTGGCCTCCGATGCGACCATAAGACTGCGGTTATTTTCTGGTGAAGGTCAGACCGGGACAACGGTCTATGACTCAACAGCGACCGATGTGCCGCACGCAATACCCTTCGGTTCATCAATTGCAGGTATTGATCCTGCAGGCGGCTATTTTGAAGATGAGGGGAATATGAAAACTCATTTTTCCCTGTGGTTCGATACCGTCACATTCAAGTCAGCACAGATCGACATTGGCTGCCCGAGTCCGACTAATGACACTTTGTCAGTCGATAAGCTGTGGCTGGGGTGGGCTTACGCCCCGACACACGGCCCACGCAGAGACTTTGGTAGCGAACTGATTGATATGTCCGAGCATTTCCGAAAGCCGGGCGGCGGCATGGATACGGTAGAACGTGAAGCCTATCGCACGCTTCTTTTAGAGTTTCCTCTCGTGGTTAATGCAGAGCGCCACACATTGCGAAACATTCTTGACCGAGCAAAGAAGGGCGGGGACTTGCTTATTACCCCCGACCCTAACGACGCACAATCTTTGTTTTTTGAGGGAACCTCAATATATCGCCGAACTAGTGACACAGGGTTCATTCAAACAGCTTACAACATTAATAGCTTTGGCTTGGCGCTGGAGGAAAACTAATGTCAGCACTTGATTTGTCGGAATACGAAATTGATATCGGAGATACCCTTGAGCTTGTAGATAAGCTGAATGACATGCTTGAGGCCGTTGAGGATTCATACAACGAGCTTGATCAAATTCTCCAGACAATCGAAAGCGTTGGCGGAGAATACCAAGGCGAGCATGACGCATCTACAGGTTCTTACCCTGCCACACCGTCTGGCGGGGATATATGGAGAATATCAGTAGCCGGAACCATTTCTGCAACGGATTATGAAGTAGGGGACATGATTTTCTACACGGGTTCAGACTGGGATCTGCTATTTAGACTGGGGGCGGTGTTTCCCGGCCTGCTCGATGAAGATGACTTCGCCAGCGATTCAGCAACTAAGCCGCCAAGCCAACAATCCACAAAAGCCTATGTCGATAACAAGACAATTGCCCTGAACAAGATTGAGCAAATCGCCACAAGTCGATTTCTTGGCCGCGTGTCGGCAAGTACAGGCGTAGTCGAAAGCCTTACCCCTACCAATGCCCGCTCAATCCTCAATGTTGCTAATGGTGCTACAGCAAACCCCAACGCCATTGACAATGTAAGCAATGACACGACTCCGACACTCGGCGGCAATCTCGATGGCGATGATAACGAGATAAGCAAGGCTTTCTTGATCGATTCAGGTCTTGTTTATAACGATCTGGGTAACTCCGGCACAACAACTCAGGATTTGGATTACACTGCCGGCAGCCACCAACGCATTGTCGCTACTGACGATTTCACCATTACCACAAGCAACTGGCCACCCACTGGTAACTTGGGAATTTTGCTTCTTGAAGCAGTAGATTTCGGAGCGCACGATATAACCCTACCTACTATCAATTGGATTATGCCAGACGGCACGACAACGACTACTTTCGCCACATGGCTAGCCGCTCAAACTGGTAGAACAGCACTACAGACCAGCGGAACAGATTTTTTCATCTTGTACGCCCGTGATGCAGGAACAACCATCTACGGGAATTTTGCAGCATGATTAGTTTACTGACTCTCATGGGGCGCAGGCCTTTGCCCAGTGGTGGTGTTGACGTGAGTGACGTGTTCAGCACTGATCTTTATACAGGTAATGCTACTTCTCAAAGCATTGATAATGGTATTGATCTCGATGGCGAAGGCGGCTTGGTTTGGTTTAAAGGCAGGAATGTGGCGGTTCTGCACGCACTATGGGATACCGAGCGAGGCGTTGAGCAATACCTTTCACCTGTATATACCAGCCCAAGTCAATCAGTGTCTGGGCAAGGAGTCACCGCTTTCGGGGCTTCTGGGTTCACGGTTTCTGGAACTAACGGCGGGCTTGGAAACGGTAGCGGGACTAATTATGCAGCGTGGACTTTCCGAAATTCACCCGGATTCTTTAAAGTTACCGAAATCACCCACACCAACGGCGCTACCACAGATGCCGATCTATCCACACTAAACGTTGTCGGCATGGTGGCCGCCAAGATCACCACAACCACTGGCGACTGGATTGTGTGGCATCGCAGCCTCACAAGCAGTAATAACCTACGCCTCAACACCACAGCGGCTGAAAGCTCCACGGACGCATGGCTGTCCGTATCCGGCACCACTGCAACGCTTAGCGGTTCTGCTCCGACAGGTACTTATAGCATCTATGCGTGGGCACATGATGAGGAAGGAATTGTTCAGTGCGGAGAATTTACGACTGACGGAAGTGGTGAGGGCGAGATAGCGACAGGCTGGGATAATGGCTCTCAGTACCTTCAGCTAAAGGCTGCGGGGACCACTGGAAATTGGGAGATTTACGATACCGCAAGAACCCCCGGTTTTACTGGCAGTGATGATCTTTTAGTAGCAAATACAACCGCGGCAGAAACCACTGTTGCAAGACTGGCTGAATCGGGCGGCACCATTACAGCCAGCTCACTCAGCGCGAGCCAGGATTACATTTACATGGTTATAAGGGCGGAGGAAATATAGTGGAAATCAGAATTAGAGAGACAGGCAATATAGTCAACGAGCAGCAGTTTCGAGAGTTGTTTCCCAGAGTAACTTTGCCCGCCCAGTTAAGCGATAAGGTCGTGAACAATCGTGGTGGTGATATTGTTCGCAAGGGTGTTCGTGACAAGCCAGAATACAACTGGATGACCAAATCGATTACCAAAAATACTGAGCCAACCAAGCAGGGTGATGATTGGGTTTTTGGCTATACCGTTGTCGATTTACCTTTAGAGCGCGCTAAAGCCAATATGAGAGGCGAGCTCCGTCGTCTATTTGAAAAGGCCAGAGATTCTGGTGTCACGGTGTCCGGGACAGTTATTCAAACCACCCCCCAAGCACAGAGTGAAATTCGATCATTACTCGATGACTTGAAAGACAGAGCTGCAGCTGGTGAGGTTGATCCCACACAGGATATAGCTACCCGATCGGGTTCGGTGCTGACAGTTACTGTAGCGATAGCTCAGCAATTGAATGACGCGGTGGCAAAGCATATTCGAGCTGTGCGAGCTAATGACGCTGCGCTTTCAAGGGGTATAAATAGTGCTAAGAATATCCCCGCGCTGGAAAAGGTTGACTTGACTGTCGGGTGGCCCGGAAACACCCTCACTGGCCCCGCCTCAGAAGCCATAGATTAATCTTATCAGCCACTGTCATTACGCTCTCAGGCCCTACAGTGGGATACATGATCGATTCAGGCTGATCGAGATTGTGCTCTAACCCTTGAGCATGGCCTATTTCATGGGCTAACAGGGCGTAGAAATGCTCGCTTACCCCGAATAAGGGTGGGTAGTACCAGCCATTGAAATAGATTCGGCAGGGTGAATCAAATTGTATGGCCTTGCTGTCCTCGCCATACCTGTTCTCATACTCGCCAGCAGATAAGAAGCTGACCCTACAGTCATCACCAGGGCGAACCTGAAACATGCTGTAGATATACTCCTCAGCCTCAGATTCATCATAGGGCACTGAGTTATCGAAGTAGTAAGAGACTTGCCCGAGGGAAATGGTGGGCAGGAGTAGTAATGCCGCGGCGAGATTTCTCATAGCAAGCCTCACGCGGCCCGGCTACGGTAATAGTCCTCCGGCTTGTATCCAAGTTTTTCGGTGAGCCACCTCCAAGACTTCCCGCCGCGGATCAGACTCACTTGAGAGTGCGTGACAGGCAGCTCAGCAGCTATTGCTGTGTTGCTCTTGCCGTTCTTGATGCTTTCTACGATCTGCTCTACAACGTCCTCTGAGAGCTTGCAGCGCCCGTTGTTCATGCCGCCTTGGTCGGCCGCTCGACCCTTGTTCCACATATCCCGAGTGTTGTCTAATGGCGTCCCTAGAAATAGGTGATCAGGGTTTATGCAGGAAGGGTTGTCGCACTTGTGACAGACGAATAATTCGCCGGGGTCTTCGCCATTGAAATAGGCGTAGGAAACGCGATGGATAAGAAATGTTCGCTTCTTGGGGTAAAAATCACGAACATAGATTTTCATGGTCCCGTAGCCGTTTTCTTTCAGATAGCCGGTGTATTCCCAGCACCCTGTATCTGAAATTACATGCTGCGCCATTTTGGTTGCAATGAAGTCATGACGCAGATCAATTCGATCCATCAAGTCGCTCATAGGTGTAACCCCTAAGTGTTACCCTTTTTGCGCCTTTATAGTTCGGAATAATTCACCCTAGTCCCGGTATTTGCAGCTTCATTGCCGCGGCATGGGAGGCTTCAACGGGCTTAAAATCCCTCGGTGGAAACACCGTACCGGTTCGATTCCGGTCCCGGGCACCAACTTATCATTGTTTGTCAGTTTTACTGCAAACCGACCGGTTCATCTCTGTGCTGTATAAGCATTAAGGTGCCACCTAACACACTAAAGAACTTTGCCTTTTTTCAGCGCTTATAACGTGTTTAATTGAGTTCTCGTCAGTCTTCTCGAAACTGATGCAGAGTACAGCTTCACGCGACTTTCCAGCTCGACACTTGTTAATCCCGAACAAGCCCCCAAATACATACTTAAGAAACACACAATTCACTCAAACAGGCAGGACGGCTATTCAGATAGCACCATGCCAAGGAGTTAGAGCGATGAGGAATTTCTTACACGTAACTGCCATATTGATATCAGGCGCTCTCACAGCCTGCTCAGGCACATCAACTGAACAACCCGGTACCGAAGAGCGACTCGCCGATCGGGGCTATCTCATCGGCCCAGGCGATCAGCGCCTGCTCAACTACTCGATTAACAGTTGGTCTTCTATTGATGACGAACACCTGATCATTCGCTCCGGTGTGGATGATGAATACCTGATAGAGTTAGTGAGTCCTTGTCTAAGTCTCAACAGCGCAATATTTGTTGGCTTATCCTCGCCGACTTCAAGAGTCGATAACTTCGGTGAGGTTCTGGTCGACAGTCCCGGTATTGGTCGTGAGCGTTGCAATATCAGAGATATTTACCGGCTGGAAGACGTTGCGCCGGGAGAATAGGAATTAGTTTATAAAATATCTCTATTGCCAAATTACTGTAACCAAACCACAACACCCAACGTCTTATGATTAATAGATGACAGAAAAGGGCGGCATTATGCCGTTTTCAACCCTGTCACCAGTTCAACCAATCAATAAGGCGCCTTTCATGAAAACCCTGACCTCCTTCCTGATCGCCGGCAATATCTTGCTGTCAGCCCCCGTGTTTGCGGCTTCTTCCAAGCACGTTACCTACAGCATCGATGCCGCTTCGTTTACCGACGTGCAGATGGAGATGTCCATCGGTGAAATGGATATCGAGATCTATGATGGCGAGTCCATCGAGCTGGAGATCGAGTTGATCGCTGAGCGGCGCTGGTTCTCACTGCGCCGCGACGATGTCGATGACATCGAGCTTGAGCAGCGCGAGCGCGGCGATTCGCTTTATCTGGGCATTGATGATGACGATCTCCATCAAACCTGGGTAGTCAGAATACCTGCGCATTTGGCACTGGAGATTGATTTAGGTGTCGGTGAGGTGGAAATCTCGGACCTTGAAAATTCCCTGAAGCTGGAGCTTGGTGTCGGCGCGGTTCAGGTGGATGTGGCCAATACCAACTACGGTGAAATCGTCGCCACGGCTGGTGTTGGCGATGCGGTGATTCGCGGTTTTGGCCAAGGCACGGATAATGAGCGCAGTATGCTGGTAGGAGCCGATGCCTATTACTACGGTGATGGCGAACACACGATCGAAGTTGAAGTGGGTGTCGGTGACGCCAGAATCCGGGCACGCTAACCACCCCGCTTAATCCGCCCACAAAAAAAGCCGCAAGACAGTCAGTGTCTTGCGGCTTTGTTGTTTCTGCCTGGTTGTTTTTATCTAATTGTTTCTATCTATCCAATTGTTTCTATCTGGCTGTTTCTGTTTAGCTGTTCCTGTTTGGTAGCTTCTTCTTGACCAGCTACTGCAGTTAGGCATTCTGCAGAGCGGCAATACGTTTGGCCAGCGGCGGGTGGCTCATGAACAATTGCGCCATGGCGCGTTTGCCATTGATACCGAACGCGGTCAGTTTGCCATCGAGCTGACTCTCCATCTGATTGCCTTGCAAGCGCTGCAGGGCGGCGATCATTTTCTCTTTGCCGGCTAACATGGCACCGCCGCTGTCAGCACGGAATTCGCGATAGCGTGAAAACCACATGACAATAATGCTGGCCAGCATGCCAAAGATAACCTGAAAGGCCATGACGGTCATAAAGTACACCATGGCATTGTTGCTGCCACGGTTGACGACGTTGGCGACTACGCGTGCGAAGAAATAGACGAAGGTGTTCAGCACGCCCTGGATCAGGGTCAGCGTCACCATGTCACCGTTGGCGACGTGGCTGATCTCATGGCCCAGCACCGCTTCGGCTTCATCCTGGGTCATGTTGCGCAGCAAACCGCTACTCACGGCTACCAGCGCATTGTTGCGGTTGGCACCGGTGGCAAAGGCGTTGATTTCCGGGGAGTCGTAAATGGCAACTTCAGGCATGCCGATGCCGGCTTGTTGCGCCTGCCGGCGAACCGTCTCAAGCAACCAGCGCTGTTCGGCACTGTTGGGAGACTCAATCACATGGGCGCCGACGCTGCGCTTGGCGATCCATTTGGACATGAGCAAAGAGATAAACGAGCCGCCCATGCCAAAGATGGCACACATAAACAGCAAGCCGGAATAACTGGACTGGTCGAGGCCCAGCATAGGCATCAGGATACTGAGGACGATACCAAGCACGATCATAATCGCAAAGTTGGTCGCCACGAACAAAAAGATACGTTTCATTTACCACTCCTGCACGGCCATGCGCGCCACAAATACATACCAGGATAATATGGCGGCACTTTGCCGTTTTTAAAGAGTCAATTCAGCCCAGCTACGCTCAATTTGTCGCAGAACGGTCGCTGCCCTCGCTATCGCTGTCCGCACGCAGCGCTGGTTTGCCGACCCAGTCTGGCACTGAGTGCAAACGGATCAAATTCGCCACCAGCTCGAAGGGGATGTTCTGCGGTTGCCGAAAATGAATCCAGTTGTTTTCGATCTCCGGCAGGGGCGTCAGTCTGGCCCGGCAGTGTTCTTCGATCCAGCGTTGCAGATCTACATCCCGATCAAGTCCGACATGATAGAGGGACACGCAGTTTTCCTTGTTGATAAAGCTCAAACAGGGCAGGGAGGAAGTGCCAGCTGACACAGATTCGTCGCCGTCGGGCTGATGCACGGTAGAAATAACGTTGGCATCGACCACATAGACGGGCATGCCATCGAATGACTCTTGAAACGGCTCGGGTAAATTGTTGATGATCACTTCGCGCAGATGTGACACAGCCGCCCGGCGTAACGGGGGCAGTCCCGCGATGTAGGCATCAACATCCTGATTCCAGGTAATCATGGTTGGTCGCGACAGGGCTGCTGTGAACGTTGTTGCTCACTGCCTGTCGGTAATTACTGGTTCAGAGCTGATTGTGTCGATGGGTTTGCTCAACGGGTGCTGACCATGCGGGTCGCCCACGTTGAATGGACCAATAACCCAGAGGTTGATTGGCGGTTCGCAGTTGCCGACTGAATAGCTTGCGGCAAGATTCCTTGCGGGGTGTGTTTCGGTCCATGGGGTCTCCTCCTGTTTTTTTATTGCATGCTTGGCAGCATGCTGATTTTTAATTGGAGAATTACGGACCGGGGCTACTGCTTAACTCAAGCACCGGGCAGCTCTAGATTTAACACAGCGTAATTGCTTGCGCCAGTATTTTAGGTTGCTGGCCGCAGGCGGTTTGTACGAATTGTCTCCAGCGCCCGATTTTACTTATACTGCAGGCTACTCACCGCAGCCTGGACACGCACTGTATGCAAGAACCCAACTGGATGTCGGTCTTGCCGCCATTACTGGCTATTATCCTCGCCATTGTCACCCGTCAGGTCATCATCTCGCTCAGTATTGGTATCTGGATAGGTTTTTGCCTGCTGGAGGCAGTGAATCCGGTGTCCGGGCTCGGATTGGCCATCGACGGCGTCATCAATGTCTTCAGCGACGCCGGGGATACCCGGGTGCTGGTGTTTACGCTCATTATCGGTGGCCTGATTGGCACGATTGAGAAGGTCGGCGGCGTACGTGGCTTTATCCATTTGTTGGAGAACCGGCAGTGGGTCAACAATCGACAGCGCGCGCAATGGCTGGCATATCTGACCGGGGTAGTGGTGTTTATTGAATCCAACATCACCTTGTTGGTCGCTGGTGCCATTTCCCGGCCCTTGTTCGATCGCTATCGCATCGCTCGGGAAAAGCTGGCCTACATCATCGATTCCACCTCGGCCCCCATCTGTATTCTGATTCCCCTGAACGCCTGGGGAGCCGTAGTCATTGGCCTTTTGGAATCCAGCAGCGTGATCAATCCTGTCGAAGTGTTTATCGCTACGATCCCGCTAAACCTCTATCCGCTGACCGTCCTGGCAGTCTCGGCAGTGGTGATCTGGCGCAATATCGATATTGGCCCCATGGCCAAGGCGCAAGCCCGCACAGACAAAGGCGAGCTGTTATGGAGCAATGCCACGCCCATGGTGGACCCCAGTATTCTTGAAGAGCAGGACAATGTGAGCAGTCAGGATCTGGCGCGCTTCATGCTGGTACCCATTGCTGTCATGGTGCTCGCCATGCCGCTGGGCTTGTATGTCACAGGCAATGGCGTGCTGAGCGATGGCTCGGGTTCAACATCGGTGTTGTGGGCTGTTCTGGCTGCGCTGGGCGCTGCCTGGGGATTGGCTCTGGCGCATCGCCGGGCTAATGTTGAAGAGTTGATGCAGCTGTTTCTGAAAGGAGCAGGGGGCTTGTTACCGGTCGCCATGATTCTGCTGTTTGCGTTGGCGCTGGGTGATGTGGCCAACTTGCTTGGCACCGGAGTTTATGTGGCGCAGGTCGCTCAGGATTCGATTCCCGTTCCGCTAATGTTGCCGCTGCTGTTTCTGGTCTCCAGCTTCATTGCCTTTTCTATTGGTTCGAGTTGGGGCACCTTTGCCATCATGATTCCATTGGCCATGCAGATCGCGCTGGCGATGGATTTGTCACCGGTATTGTTCCTCGCCGCTGTGCTCTCAGGATCAGTGTTTGGCGACCACGCCTCGCCGATTAGCGATACCACGGTGGTCTCTTCCATGGCCTCGGCGACCGATCATATCGATCACGTGCGGACGCAACTGCCGTATGCGCTGATCAGTGCGGGCATCGCTACTGTTGGTTTCTTTATTGTGGGCTTGGTGGCGTTGTAAAAGGGGACGGATTTATTTTTTAGGCCGCCCATGGGCTCGGTTCTCAATCCTCTTTCCGGTGCGCTGCTCAACTTCGTCGACAAAACGTGGTGAACCCAATAGCTGATTGCGGCTGGTAGTTCCTTGAATGAATTCCTGATCAGGGCATCCGTTGGCCGCGAAACCCTTGTATAGCTCAGCTGCCTGGCTAGCATCATTTGCCAGTAAAGAGAGTACTTTGTCCGGCTGCATCCAGGCTGGCAGTGTTGATGCCACTCGATGTCGATAGCTTGACCAGGCGTAGTCTTCTGGCTGAGTGACTATCCTGGCTTTTACCGGATTTAACTCAATATAGCGGCAGCACTGTAGGAGATAAGTGTCGCGTTCTATAGGGCTGCATTTGAACCGTCCCTCCCAGATACTACCTGTGCGATTCTCAAGTTTGTTCACATAACGACATTGTCGAGCAGCCAAGCGCTTCATCAGCTCACTGATGGTACATATATCCTCCTCAGGCTCCAGTAGCAGGTGCACATGATTGGTCATCAGGCAGTAGCTGTGTACCTTTACCTGAAGTTTGGCCGACCATTCGATCAGATTGTTGAGGTAATAGAGATAGTCTTTAGTTTGAATGAAAACAGCACTGCGATTATGGCCTCGTTGAACGATATGATGAGGAGTGTGCGGCAAAATTATGCGAGCTGTGCGAGGCATGTTGGCAGCGTTTATTGATGAGACACTGCTTTTTTATAGTTGTAATTAATGCTATTGGCTAAACTTTGTTAAAAAATAAATCTGTCCCCTTATTGTATGAACAGCTGCAGTCAGCTTCGCAGCGTCTCGCGATAGTGGTACCTGTAACACTTTTTTTGATTCTCACGCTACTAGTCATGGCACTTGGTTCGATTCGCGACTCCCTGATTATTTTCACCGGTGTGCCTTTGGCATTGACCGGCGGTGTGTTGGCGCTAGTTCTACGGGGTATTCCGTTTTCGATCTCCGCCGGAGTTGGCTTTATCGCATTGTCTGGTATCGCCGTATTGAACGGCCTAGTGATGCTGACTTTTATTCGTCGCCTGCATGATCAGGGTAAAGATTTACATACAGCTATCACTGAAGGTGCGTTGACGCGCCTGCGTCCTGTATTAATGACAGCGCTGGTGGCCTCATTGGGTTTCGTACCCATGGCGATCAATACGGGGATTGGCGCTGAGGTGCAGCGGCCACTGGCGACTGTAGTGATTGGTGGCATTATCTCCTCGACTATCCTGACACTGTTCGTCCTACCGGCACTGTACCGACTGGTGCACTTTAGGGAAGGGAGAGTAGCCGTCAATTCGTAGCTTCGGAGAATAATTATGGGGTCTCTTTCCTTTCTCGCCACCAAGTATCTGGTAACAGCTGCTCTGGTCGTAATTATTTCGGAAGTGGCCAAGCATCTGCCACGGGCCGGGGCATTGATTGCTGCGCTTCCGACGGTGACAATACTGGTACTTATCTGGATGTATCTGGAAGGCCAGCCGCAACAACGGCTGTCTGACCATGCGTTTTATACTTTCTGGTACGTCCTGCCAACATTGCCCATGTTTGTTTTATTTCCCGCCTTGCTGTCACGTTTTGATTTTTGGACTACCCTGGGATTGAGCACAATGTTGACCGTGGCTTGCTTTGGGTTATTGGGATTGGTGGCGAAAAGCTTTGGTGTTGGGTTGCTTTAAGCATTATCAGCGTCTTGAATTTTTGTACGAACTTCCATTGGCTGAGACATAGCCATGAGCTAGCTCCACAATGGCAAACACTGCAACAGCCAGTTAGATCATCGGATCGGCTCGATTCTTGCGGTTGGGAACACGGCGATTACGATCCAGCAGTGCTTCTACACCGCCATCATCAACGGCTTCTTTGTAGCGATAAAACGTATCTCTGGGCACGCCCATCATCTTGCAGGCTTGCGCTATATTGCCCAGCTCATCTGCTAAATTCAGCAGACCAACCTTGTGTTTAACAATCTTGTCATTAGTATGGAGCATGAAGGTTACCTCTTGGTTTCGGTTGATTTAGGGTTTTGTCACCTTCAATCAAAACCGGTAACCCTCACTTTTTCAAGAGCGGTGTCAGATTTGGCCCAAACTAATTCATATAAAGCAATTGCTTCCCTTAGGAAATTGGTCGAATAATAAGCTCAATCGGATTCTTAGCTCACGAAACCCGGACAATCACTCATTTCATTTTTATCTTACCAGCAAAAGCCATTTGACCTGTCAATCTGAATTCGGCAGGCTGAAAACATAGAGCGCGTTGCCATGATCCGGATATGTAATTTCTGTAGCGATCACGCTGGGCACCGTGCGAGGACTGCTGCCACCCAGAGCCGCGGTGACTGCGATATATTGCTTGCCACCGATTGCGAAAGACACAGGATGTCCTTGCACGGAAGTGCCCAGCCGGGTTTCCCACAGGATTTCTCCAGTATTGATCTCGTGCGCCCGAAAATAACGGTCCAGGTCTCCCACAAAGACCAGATTGCCAGCGGTAGAAAGGGCTCCAGTGTGATAGGAAGCACGCTGTTGAAAATTCCAGACCTCCTCCATGGTGTCCACGTTATATGCGCCGAGTTTGCCCAAATTGCCGTTCGTACCCGGCATTTCAAAGAATCGGCGGCTAGCCGCCAAGCCGCCGCCGCCCTGAACCAGAGCGACTTCTCGTGCTGCGCTCTCCAGGCACGTTTGACTCAATGGTGCAATAATTAACCCGGACGGGGGGTGATAAGTCATGGAATGCCAGTCCTTGCCGCCAGTACTGGACGGACAAGCTGGTATCCACTGGTCAAGCTGGGCATTTTGGATGTCTTCGCGATAGGTTACCGCTCCAGTTTCCGGATCAATATGCGTGAAAGCATTCTGGAATACAGTTTCCTTGTAGCCAAGAAATTCGCCGCTGACCCGGTCATTCTTCCACAAAATCCCGTACTTACCGATGGAGAATACGAGCCGCCGATCGCCGCGGTTGACCAGTACTCGCTCGAAGGCCTCGTCGAGGTCAAGAGCTTCAGCTGGCACGTGCTGGAAATACCAATCCAGTGACCCTGTATCCGCATTAATCGCTACTGTGGAATTGGTAAAAAGGCCAGCATCATTAATACTCAGATGCCGGCTTACCGGCATCCAGGGTTTTTGTTGGGCCGTACCCCAGTAGGTCAGATTTAACTCCGGGTCATAGCTGCCGGTAACCCAGGTTTCGCCGCCGGCGCGGAAGATGTTGTCCAGATCGCCCCAGGTATCGCCACCGGGTTCACCGGCCTTGGCGATGGTGTTGAAGCGCCATATAAGTTCGCCAGAAGTGGCATCATGGGCGCTGATATAACAATCTTCCGGGATATAGCGGGCACAACCTGCCAAGCCTAAGATTATCTTGCCGTCGGCGATGATGGGACCGGAAGAATTGGAAAAACCCTTGCTGTTGTCAGCCACTGCGGTCTCCCAGACTTTCTCCCCGGTTCGGGCATCCAGGGCCACTAGTCGAGCATCGGTGGTGGCCTGGATAATCTTGTCTTCGTACATGGCAATGTTGCGCATGTCCTGGCCGTTGGCTGGCCCGGTCCAGTGTTCCCAGATCAATTCGCCACTGGCACCATCCAGTGCCTGGATAACATTGCCGGGGTTTATCATATAGACGATGCCGTTATACACCAGCGGTGCTGGTTCGGAATCGCCCTCGTGCATGTTCCACACCCATTCCAGAGTCAGATTGCCCACATTCCCGGTGTTGATCTGGTCGAGCGGGCTGTAACTGTGGGCGTGAGGATTGCGCCGGTGGGCCGGCCAGTCCGCCGGATCCGGGTTGTTGATGCGCGTAGTTGTGAGCGGCACGAAAGGTACGAAATCCTCAGTATTGCCGACCACCGCCAGCCCTTGTGGTGTCGCTGATTCTGGTAACTCCCTGGTTTCCGCGAATTCCAGTATGTTATCCGCAATGGTGAAATCAGTATTTGGCGTCAACGGCCCGATGGTGTTATCCATGCCGTTGACATTCAGAATGTGAGCGGTGATGTTCAGGTAATCCTCATCATTCAGGTTGTTCCCACCGCCCGGGGGCATATTGGCCTGGATATTTCCCAACAGCAGGGCCGGAGACTGCTGCCCCCAGCGCTGCATAAAAGCGGAACCGGACAGTAACGGCCCCAAGCGTGTGCCAGCCAGATTATCGCCGTGACAGGCAGCGCACTCAGTGGCATAGAGTTCCGACCCGGGCTCGGCCTGGCCAGTAAAGCTTGGTCCGACATCGGCCGTTTCAGGTCTGTCAGGTATCCCGTTATCGTCGCTGTCACAAGCAGTGAGCCCGGCCGTCATCAACAGGGTAATCAACAGGGCGGGAGGAGTCAGCCTGAGTGCTTTCATTATCGCAGTTTCCATTATTGTGTAAATTCCAGTATCAAAACAACCTATTGGCCATGGGAATTGAATAACTACTGCTGAATCGCATAAACGTCGACCTCAATACCCACTTCGTTGGGAATGGCGGCGGTATTCGCCCAGTATCCCTGACCAACTCCATACTTCAGACGCTCGATAGTTACTTCACTGGTGAGATGAAAACGCACCTGGCCATCCACCATGTCAATATCAAACTCAAACGGGAAACTGACAGGATGAGTCTGATCACGAATGGTGAGCGTTCCATCAGCCACGAACGAATTCATGGACTCAAGGCGGCAGTTCTCGGCAGTGAAGGTTGAGGTCGGAAACTGGTCGACGTCGAACAATTCGATGTCGAGCAGATAATCCAGAACTTCAGGAGAGTCCACCAGAATATCAGCAATGGGAATGGTGACTTCGAATTCACAGGAATCCGGGCTCATGGGGTCGATATCGAAAGTCGCCTGTACATTCCTGAATTCTCCCTGATAGGGAGCGCCTTCATAGGAATATTTGAAAATAACTTGGGACTCGCGTGGATCCAGCTTCCACTCGGCAGCTTGGGCAGACAGTCCGATCAAAAACAAGAGCGGCACGAATACCGCTCGGGAAATGAAAGTTCGCATACTACTTTTCTCCTGATAATGAATTTATGGCAGAGCCAGAGCAACAAGCTCGGTATCGCCACCGCCACCGCTTACGAACATGGCGATGTATTGTTTGCCGTCGTGCTCGTAGGTTATGGGTACCCCCGACTGATTGTTGGGCAATTCAATCTCGGCGAGAATCTCACCGGTTTGCTTGTTCAGCGCCCGGAATATCGGGCTGGCGCCAGGGCCGCCGCCACCTTCGCCTTGAAACAACAGCGTACTGGTCAGTACTAGCCCAGCTCGAGTCGGTACGCCGGTACGAGGGATATCAATGCCGTTCAGAGCCGGATGATTGGCAATGCTGTCCGGCGTATCGGCGTTGGCGATTTGCCACAGATGCTCACCGGTATTCATATCGATTGCTGTAATTCGGCCATAGGGCGGCTTCACAATCTCCAGACCTTGTACTCGTGGTACGCGAACGCCGAAAGCGGCGCTGAAATCGAGATCGGAATTCTCATCTTTGGCCACCGACAGTACAGTCAAGGCTGTTCTTGACGGGATATAGATGATGCCAGTTTCAGGGTCTAGAGCACTACCTTCCCAATTGGCACCGCCCGTGGCGGATGGCAGGCTAAGTGTGCCCTTGGTGCCGTCAGGAGCATCCGCCAGCGATGGCGGCGTATACAAATTCGGGCTCAAGCGAAAATCGGCGATTGCTTCGAGGGCCTCGGCACGAAGTGCCGGTGTGAAATCGATCAAATCTTCTTCGGTAACTCCCTGCCTATCAAACGGTGCGGGCTTTGTCGGGAACGGTTGGGTTGGAGAGTACCATTCGCCTGGAACGTCACCAGAAGGAACTGGCAACTCCTCAATCGGCCATATTGGCTCACCGGTCCTCCGGTCATACGTGTATACCCAGGATTGCTTGGACACCTGCATGACCACCTTGCGGCCATTGGGCAAATCTGCCACAACCGGCGCCGAGGGGTTATCCCAGTCCCAAATATCATGATGGATCAATTGATGGTGCCACTGGCGTTCGCCAGTGGTGATGTCCAGCGCCACCAGAGCATTGGCAAACAGGTTGGCACCAGGGCGGTCACCTCCGAAGCGATCACCAGTTGCAGATTCGACCGGCAGGTAGACGTGATTAAGCTCGGGATCACCGGATATTTGTGCCCAGACGCCAGCGTTGCCGGTAAATTCCGCGCCATCATTGAGCCAGGTTTCAAAGCCCACTTCGCCGCGTTCAGGGATGGTGTGAAATGTCCATAGATGTTCGCCGGTTATTGCGTCATAACCGCGCACGTCTCCTACCACATTGGTCTTGGAACGAGGGCGCATTCCTACCGAGTGTGCTGGTCCGACAACAATCACGTCATTCATAACAAAGGGTGGCATGGAGGAGCCAATATCGATGTCGTCATAACCATCTTCAAAGGCATTCCGTAATCCAGTGAACATATCCACATAGCCGTTGTCACCAAAATTCGGATCAGGGATACCGGTCTTGGCGTCTAGTGACACCAGCTGAAAGCCAGGTGTAATGGTCAGGATTCGGGCTTCGTCATCATTGCGATAGAATGCGACCCCGCGACCGGCGCCCTTGCGTGGTGCGCTGTCGTATCTTTCGCCTTCCTGTGGTCGCCACAACCACAGTAGTTGCCCGCTGGTAGCATCAAGCGCCGCCACGTTTCGCGTAGCGCCCATAGTGACATATAACACACCGTCCACTTCCAGTGGCTTGGATGGGTTATTAAATTCAGGGGAAGGGCCAAATTTTTTAGTATTGAAGCGCCAAGCGATTTCCAGTGAGCCGACGTTTTGTGCGTTAATCTGCTCGAGCGGTGAATAGTTTTGGGCTGCCATATTACCGTTGTGATCCGGCCAATCCCCCTGATAGACGCTGGTACCTGACTGACTCCACACCGTCGGGGCGCAGAGTAGGAAGCTAGCGCTCACGATAAATGGGAATGTCGATCGTCGTATTACTGTCATTCTTGTAATCTCCTTGTCTATTCTCTTTGCATTGCGTGACTTTCTTTTTCTACTATCTCAGGTAGTAGTTCGAATTTCTGTTGTCATTGTCTTGATGGAGCTTGAGGGAAGAGCAAGGTGATACAAGCCCCTTTAGCTCGCTGTTTATCAATTTCCACACTGCCACCGTGTGCTTTCATAGTTGCCCCGACAATGGCAAGGCCCAAGCCTGCACCTTCTCCCCGCGTCTCCTGGCCGCGCATAAATCGTTCAAAAACCTTTTCGTGCTCGATAATCCGAATGCCTGGACCTTGATCAATCACCTGAATTCTACCCGGCACCTTAACCAGAATCTGGATTTCTGATTCCGCAGGCGAATAGGTAATGGCGTTTTCAACCAGATTACGTAGAGCGTCATAAATCGCATGATAATCCCCTGTAATCAGCACCGGCTGCGAAGGAACATCCAGAGAAAGTGTGCACTCAGCGGCAATCGCTTGTGGTGCCATGGCTTGTGTCAGCTCTCTGGCGCAGGTGCACAAATCCACTGTTGATGACATGTCCAAGTGCGTACTATCGAGGCGCGCCACGTGTAACAGTTGTGCTACCAACCGACTCATTCGAGACACGTCTTGGCGAAGTTGGAAATATCCATTGCTTCCATTCATATTTTCGAGGGTGCTGCTGATAATGGAAAGAGGAGTCCTCAATTCGTGAGCGGCATTGGCAGTGAATTCTCTTTGCCTCTCGAATCCTGCCTCTAACCGATCCAAGGCACTATTGACAGCTGTCACCAATGGTCTGATTTCGTCCGGCAGCTTGTTCGTATCAAGACGTGTAGACAACGAATCCGGCTTCACAGTAGCCAATTTCGTGGCCGTGTCATGCAGTGGCCGCAGGCCGCTGCGGATAGCGGTCGCGCCCACCGCCAGTGTAATTAGAATAAACAGCGGTATTACCCATGCAATCTCTAAGAAGAACTCCTGCAGCATGGCATGAGTCAGAGCCTCACCGCCTTCATCCAATCCGGCAACCAGCACGGAAACAGCTCCTATAGGTGTATCTACAGAGACATCAACCGCGTATAGCTCTCTGTCACTCCCTTGAGCTTCTGGTAAGTAAAAGAAACGAGGCACTTTCGCCGCGGGGCCACGCCCTTGACCCCAAATAGCCATCTCTTCTGAGGATGCAGAAATAACGCGCCCGTTAGATCCTCGGATAACGAATCGAAAGGATTCAGCCGTTGATTGTAGGGAAATCGGCAGTTCAAATTCGCCTGATGCACTGGTACCGAGGGCCAGAATTCGGGCCCGTTGTAATAACCATTGATTACTCATCGATTGGGCTGATTGTAGTGTCTGGTATAACAACAGGCCCGCCATTGCGATGCCTATCGTCACAAAAAGCAGGCCGAGACGCAGTACCAGACGCTGTTGCAGTGATTGAGTGCGAAACCAAGTCAAGATCTTGCTTCCGTCAGCAAGTATCCAACCCCCCGCACTGTATGTATGATTGTTGAAGAACCATGTTGAGATAATTTGCGGCGCAGATGATGTATATGAACCGGGATCGTATTGGACTCGATTTCCTCGCCAAGGCCATACAGGCGGTCCTCCAACAACTGTCGGGGGACAACATGGCCAAGGCGTCGCAATAAGTGCTCCAGCAATGCCAATTCCCTCCGTGGCAGGCGAACCAGATTCGAATCAATGCTCAACTCTCTTGCAGTGGTGTCCAATGCCAGATTGCCGGTACGAAGAACAGTACCCAGTGCCCCCCCAGGCCGCCGAAGCAAGGCCTTGATACGAGAAATGAGCTCGCTATTGGCAAACGGCTTGACGAGGTAATCATCAGCGCCCTGATCAAGGCCTAGCACACGATCGGTCACTTCGTCCTTGGCTGTCAGAATCAATACAGGAATGTGATTTTCAGCCTGCCGTAACGACTGTAGCAGATTGATCCCGTCACCATCGGGCAAGCCGCGGTCAAGCACCACGGCGTCGTATTGAATGTTGTCCAGCATTGGCTGCGCGTCGCTGACGCATTCAGCGCTATCGACAGCGAAGCCTGCTTTTTTTAGTGCGGTGGTTAGTTCCTGAATAAGCCTTAACTCATCCTCAATAATCAGCAGGCGCATAATAAAACTATCCTGAGTAACTCAATGTAAAACTACGGGGCTACATGTGGTCATGCAGTGTGCCAGTAATTCATTAAGGCAGTATTAACGAAAATACGCTCCAGTTCCTGCTGATCCACGGCTCGGGTTAATATTGTGTTAATAGAATAGTGTGATACTAACCTTGGAATCATTGCTTCACAGAGATTAAAGTAATGCCGCAACTGCTAGCTTTTCATCGCTTATCAATTTTCATGCCTTTTCGGTAAGCGCCATTGACTATATAGGAGTCAGCCACTCAGCAAGTTTACTATATACATGCCCGACGGCCGACCGATATGGTTGAGAACAAGAATCGGGTCATCGTGGCCTACCTGCATTTTCGATTATAAATATAGAGCAGGATACAGCGGTCGGTGAAGTCGCGAGAATTGGCAGCCATCGGCAAGGAGATTGCTTATTTGTCTGAATATTTTGGGCTCATTGTTGTTACCTACATAAGTCTGAATCAACGCTGGCAAACAGCCATGCTTGCCTTCATAGCTATTCTTAATGAGGTCCACTGGGCTTGAGCATAACCGGTGGGAGCGTCGATCTGACCTTGCTTTTGGCAGGGTTCCAACTAGTTGACCTCATTAACCAACGTTCACCGGTGGTGTCCGATGAGGATTTTAAAGCGACGAAAGCGGGCTATCGCAAGAAGCCGCAAGCTGAGGATATTTCCTAGGCTGGCGTGATAACAGCGGTCCGGGTCCGCTGCATTGGGCTTAATGAATTTAGCAGCACTGACTAGTATCGCTGAAACTTTTGGGCTTAATGAATTTGGCAGCACTGATAGTATCGCTGAAACTTTGGATATTGACATTTATATAGAAAGCCAATCGATTGGCGTTAGAAGCCGTCATTGTTCGTTAAAGTATTCAACCGTACCTTCGTCAGGACTGTCTGGCTTTTTCAGATTCTGCAATTTGATACCCTAAGCCTTGCTAGAGATCAGTAGTAGGGCTTTCGCTGGAAGTTACAATAATTGGTATTTTTTTCGGAGAAAACAATGACAAATAGACGTGACACCCTGAAAGTAATCGGTGCTGGCACCTTCGCTCTCGCCTTGGCAAGCGGGGCACATCAATCACGCGCCCAAAGGCCGGTGACACTTGCCAGTGTCGGTTCGGCCTTTGCGGCGGATATAGCTATCAAACCGCTGAATTTTCAGCCCGATCAACTGGACGGGATATCCGAGGCCATCATTGTCTCTCATTGGGAGAATAATTACGCTGGCTCCGTCCGCGCGCTCAATATCATAAAGACTCGCTTGGAAGCTGCCTTACAAGATGATGATATTCCCGCTTTCGTCTATAACGACTTAAAGCGCGAACACCTGATGCGCACCGGCTCCGTCGTCCTGCATGAACTGTATTTCGACAATATGGCGCCTCCAAGCGGTCGTAATGGCGAACTGGACCGGGCATTAACTGTCGCCTTTGGCAACACAGACCGATGGGAGCGGGAGTTTCGCCGCATCGCCGCGGGGCTGGGGGGCGGCTCCGGCTGGGTCATGCTGGCATGGAATCACCATCTCGGTACATTAGAGAATTACTGGATGGCGGACCATTTGCACTGTCCAGTTTATGTCGAGCCGATCCTGGTATTGGACATGTATGAACATTCCTATCACATGGATTATGGCGCTGCAGCGGGGCGGTATATCGACGCTTTTGTCCGTAATATTCACTGGGACACGCTGGCCCAACGCCTTGACACAGCTCGTAGTCGAGCGTAGCGGCGCTATTTGCATATAAGAGTAAGTCATCATGCCGGAGTCCCCCCACTCGACCTCGCCACCCTACACGGCTCAGCGAGACACAACAGTGTTGTCGGGTGGCATTCACAGCGAATTTGGTCATCAAATTTCGTTTGGGGAAGCCGTGCGCGTGTGGCTGCGGGTCGCGATCCTGAGTTTCGGCGGGCCCGCCGGGCAGATTTCAGTCATGCATCGTATTTTGGTGGATGAGAAGCAATGGGTCAGTGAAAGCCGGTTCCTTCATGCCCTGAACTACTGCATGGTGCTGCCCGGGCCGGAAGCCCAGCAACTGGCTACCTACCTTGGCTGGCTGCTGCATGGCGTCAAGGGCGGGTTGACTGCAGGCGGCCTGTTTGTGCTCCCAGGATTCCTGAGCATACTGGCGTTGAGCGTGCTCTATGCCGGCTTCCAGGAAGCAAGCCTGGTGCAGGCGCTGTTTTTCGGCATCAAGGCCGCGGTAGTGGCGATCGTGATTCAGGCAGTTATCCGAATCGGCAAACGCGCCCTCAATAATGCTTATATGTATACATTGGCAGCCGCCGCCTTCGTTGCAATCTTCTTCTTTGCCATGCCCTTTCCGCTCGTGATCCTGACCGCCGGGCTGTTCGGTCTGCTGGGACGGTATGTGGACCCGGAGCGTTTCGCGGTCATCAAAGGGCATGACACACCCGGAAATGCCGGACGGACAATCGATGCCATGATGGATGGTGGTGCCGCCCACCACACCAGGGCAACGCGCAAACGGGCACTCAAGGTGCTTGCGGTCTGGCTACCGCTTTGGTTCACACCCCTTGTGGTTTTGTTCGTGGCCGCAGGCTATAACAATGTATTTACCCAGATCGGGCTATTCTTCAGCAAGTTAGCGATCGTCACCTTCGGTGGCGCCTACTCGGTCTTGGCTTACATGGCCCAGGAGGCCGTGCAGAATTATGGCTGGCTTGCGCCTGGCGAAATGCTGGACGGCCTGGGCATGGCCGAAACTACACCCGGCCCTCTGATCCAGGTGGTACAGTTTGTGGGCTTCTTGGGAGCTTACCGGGATGCCGGTCTGCTCAATCCCTACACGGCGGGTATTCTGGCATCAATTCTGGCGACGTGGGTGACGTTTATACCGTGCTTTCTGTGGATATTCCTGGGCGCACCCTACGTGGAAGGGCTGCGGGGGAATCAGGCGGTGAGTGCGGCGTTGTCGGCTGTAACTGCCGCTGTAGTGGGCGTCATGCTGAACCTGGCTATCTGGTTCGCGCTACATGTCGCCTTCGGCGAGGTGGATACGATTCGAACCTTTGGCATGCAACTACTAGTTCCCAGATGGGGCAGTATCCAAGTCGTCAGTGTCGTACTGGCTCTGGGTGCATTAATAGCCATATTACGCTTCAAGGTGGGAATGTTGCCGGTGATTTTTGTCAGTGCGTTGCCAGGAATTGCTTACTACCTGCTACTCGGCGCTGCTATGATTGCGTAAAGAGCAACATTCGACTAGCCAACCTGGGCCACAAACAATTTGGTGAAGCCAATTTTGAAATGAAACATATAGGAATAGCGATCCTGGTGAGCCGGGATATCTGAGTAACTGTTTGGGACGTGATTCCTTCACTTAGGTTGTGCATAAATCAAGTAGTCACAGAAGGTGATTTGTACGGACAGGCCATTGACTTGCAACTCATTCTCGAGGAAGAGATTCGCAATCTACCGGAAGTGGAACGGGTGTTCTCGAAAATTGGTTCGGCGGAAGTGGCCACCGATCCGATGCCTCCCAGTGTGGCTGACACATTCATCATGCTCAAGCCTCGGGAAGAATGGCCTGATCCCAACAAGCCCAAATCGCAGTTCGTTGCAGAATTGGAGGCACTGGTGACTCCGGTGCCCGGTAATCGCTATGAGTTTCTGCAGCCCATTCAGATGCGGTTCAATGAATTACTGGCAGGTGTACGCACCGAGCTGGCTGTAAAAGTATTCGGGGATGACTTTGATCAATTGATTGAGTTGGGAGGTCAGTTGGAAGAAGCAATTATGGCTGTGCCCGGCGCGGCAGATGTGGCTGTTGAGCAGGCCACTGGCCTACCAGTCCTGACCATGTCGCCGAAGCGGGATGCGATGGCACGTTATGGTGTGAGCCTGGCTGAGGTACAGGATACCGTTGCGGCGGCGCTCGGCGGCGTTGAGGCGGGGACTTTCTATGAGGGTGACAGACGATCCAACATAGTCGTCAGACAAACTGTCAAGCAGCGCGAAAATCCGGATACCTTCATAGATCTGCCAGTGGTCACGCCAAAAGGGGAAGTCATTCCTCTGGGGGAACTGGTCAATATTAGCGTTGAGAATGGCTATAACCAGATTTATCGAGAAAACGGCAAACGCCGCGTCGTGGTAGCGGCAAACGTGAGGGGAAGAGACCTGGGCTCCTTCGTCGAAGATGTGCAGCGTGCAATTGAAACCAATGTTGAAATACCCACGGGTTATTTCGTCGAATACGCAGGAACCTATGAACAGCTGCAGTCAGCTTCGCAGCGTCTCGCGATAGTGGTACCTGTAACACTTTTTTTGATTCTCACGCTACTAGTCATGGCACTTGGTTCGATTCGCGACTCCCTGATTATTTTCACCGGTGTGCCTTTGGCATTGACCGGCGGTGTGTTGGCGCTAGTTCTACGGGGTATTCCGTTTTCGATCTCCGCCGGAGTTGGCTTTATCGCATTGTCTGGTATCGCCGTATTGAACGGCCTAGTGATGCTGACTTTTATTCGTCGCCTGCATGATCAGGGTAAAGATTTACATACAGCTATCACTGAAGGTGCGTTGACGCGCCTGCGTCCTGTATTAATGACAGCGCTGGTGGCCTCATTGGGTTTCGTACCCATGGCGATCAATACGGGGATTGGCGCTGAGGTGCAGCGGCCACTGGCGACTGTAGTGATTGGTGGCATTATCTCCTCGACTATCCTGACACTGTTCGTCCTACCGGCACTGTACCGACTGGTGCACTTTAGGGAAGGGAGAGTAGCCGTCAATTCGTAGCTTCGGAGAATAATTATGGGGTCTCTTTCCTTTCTCGCCACCAAGTATCTGGTAACAGCTGCTCTGGTCGTAATTATTTCGGAAGTGGCCAAGCATCTGCCACGGGCCGGGGCATTGATTGCTGCGCTTCCGACGGTGACAATACTGGTACTTATCTGGATGTATCTGGAAGGCCAGCCGCAACAACGGCTGTCTGACCATGCGTTTTATACTTTCTGGTACGTCCTGCCAACTTTGCCCATGTTTGTTTTATTTCCCGCCTTGCTGTCACGGTTTGGTTTCTGGACTACTTTAGGATTGAGTGCGCTTTTGACACTGGTGTGTTTCGGACTGCTGGCGCTAGCCGCGAAAGGATTTGGAGTGGAACTGCTCTAGAAAGCAGATGGGAACAGAGTAAAAATACAGTAGTTTGTAATTGGAAATCAGTGCAGGCTTCGCGCCTTGGATCAAGGCTGTTTGTGTAGATTGTGGTCAGGGGCGGGCAAATCTCTCAGGAAAAATGGACTAACGAAGGCTGGGCGATGCCCAAAACATTCGAATGCAAAAGTCCATCTAACCTCCGACATGCGGGTTGTCAGTCGTCAACACCGCGGATTTCAGTGACGGGCAACATGCCGAGATCCATGACTTTGTTGCCGCTTTCGCGCTCATCTTCCAGTAAGGAACCCAGGCTGGCATAAGTGTCATTTACGAATAAGGATTCCTGGCTTTGAGTCTGGCGGGCGATGCCAAACTTGATCTTCTGACGCGTCGGCGAGGGGATCTGGTTGACCATGTTTTTGGTCGCCCAGATGCTGCCATGGCGGGCAAAGTCGCTGATAAGGGAAGCATGGTTGCCGGTTTCGCCCAGCACGGTAAATTCCACGTGTGCGCCGGCATGGAAGCTGCCAAACCATTCCTGCCCTGCATCCAGCCCGATGTTCAGATGCAGATCACTGAACCAGCCTTTACGGGACTGCCAATCCTGCGTGATGCTACGCATCATCTGCTGTAGCGCCAATGCGCAACGAATGGCATTGAGTTTGTAATCACACTCCGGCCGGGGAAAAAAATAGTAAACCATGCCGTCGCCAGCATGTTTGCCGTAGGTTCCGTAGTATTTCTGGAAGATAGGCTCACTTTCCTGCCAGATATTGTTAATTAGCTCGAAATACTCTTCCGCGGGCAATTCCGAACAAATGCGGCGCGAATCCTGGATGTCGGCCACCATGACAGCGACATTGGTCAGGCAGGGTTTGCGCTTGTTAAGTAGCTCATTGATGACGTGATCGCGCTTGCCAAGGAATTTCAGCAGGAAGTCGTCTGCTAGTTGCACCGGGCTATAGGCGAACAAAATGCCTTCTCGGTAAAAGCTCACGTACAGATTGAACAGGGAAGCGTCACGATGGCCGCCTTGGGGCGCTGGCAGAATAGTCGGGAAGTGCACCACAGGCTCTTTACCCAGCGCTTCAACTTCTTCATACAGATTATTGAAAATATTCAATTGTTCGGCATTCAGCGCCGAGTAAATCTTGACCAGTGCTTGCTGGGTCAAGCGCTGCTTGCCGGCCGCCAAATGGGGCTTGAGCAAGTCGCGCATGGTGTCGGGGTCTCGGGCCGAGGACGTGGTAAACAGCATTTTCAGCAGATTACGAGACTCCAGGTTGCCAGACAGGCTGTCCTGACCCTGGAAAAACGCGCTGGTGGCCTTGTCGTTCCACCAGATCAGCTCGAAGTTGTTATTGACCATGTAGGCTGGCCCGGGGAAGCTCTGAGTGGATTCTTCAAAGTTGAGATTGTTGAGATTGATCGGTGCGGACTGTTGTGTAGAACCGGCAGAGCGGGGCGAAAAGGGGCTGGCAGGCGCTGGCGTGGGGGAAGAGGTAGATTGCAGACGGGGTGTGCCGCGCTGCGCGATTGATGTTTCGGCTCCAGCGGCGTTTTGCGCCGCACCCTGTTCATTGGCTAACGCGCTCCCTGTACCAATCAGGTCCGCGATCTGAGCCATGCTCAGACCCTCTTTTTTGAGTTGCTGTACCTGATTGACTATGTCAGCGGCGGTCTCATCAAAATAGCCCAAGCGGGTGGCCCGGCCGGGCTCGCCTGAGGGCGCACGAACCACGGGGTTAGGGAGAATGCCTTGGGCAACATAGTTGTTCAGGGTTGCTCTGGATATCCCGGTAACTTCCATTAATTGCTTTGAATTCAGCATGATAGTGCCTGTTTTTCGCGTTAATTGCCGAGTGGTTCAGGCAGTATAATTAGGCTGTCCAAGAGAAGTCAAACAGTATAACTAAGCTGTCTAGGGCTGTAGGGTAAGACAGCTAGACAGTCTAAGAGTTGCTTCTGCAATGAACATGAGGCGGTGGCTGGCAGGAATTTCCTGTGGTTGAGTGAGCAGGTTGACCGGAGAGTCTGATAGAGTATTGCTCTCGCGCTGACATGGTCGGCCGTGGGTTGACCACTGCTGCCACGCTACATTGCGAGACAGGCACTATATCGTTTTCAAAAATTAGCATTAACCATCAGGAGTCAGGCCAAATAATCATGAGTTTTACGCGAATCAGTTGTCAGCAAGCCCGGGATTTAATGACCAGCAGTGACGGCAAGCTCCAGATCATCGACATTCGCGACGAGGAGTCCTATGCCGGCGGTCATATAGAGGGCGCCAAACACATTCATAACAGCAATGTGCAGGAATTCATCAATGAGGCGGAACTCGATCAGCCGTTATTGGTCGTGTGCTACCACGGCAACATGAGCCAGAGCGCCGCAGCTTACTTTGCCGAGCAGGGTTTTGATGAAACATTTAGCCTCGACGGCGGCTTTGAGGCCTGGGCTGAGGAAAACTAATTAGCTCTGAACACGCTAGAGGCCGGATTAACTAAAAGGTCTAACTATTGAGGCTATCTACAAGATCTAGATACAGAGCCGAACAGCCAGAATAGGTCTGGCCTGACTGCGCCAGCAGCCAGAGCAGGATTACACCATGTTAGTGGTCGTTAACAGTATTAAGTATCAACGAGTTGCCGCACATTCCTGAATACCATTCTAACTGTGATTGCTGCCGTCTTGCTGCTGCCTGGCCAGTTCCAGCTTCTCCTGATCGGCCTTTTCGAAGATACGCTTGATGGTCATGGCGGAGACCATGTAAATCATGTTGAGCATGGACCAGGCAAAGATCTCGAAGGGCCACAAGCGATGGCTGTCGGCATCGATGCTCTTGCTGATCGCAATCAGGGCGATCCACGCCAATAAAGCCAGCAGCGGCAGAATAGCGGAAATGCGCCAGGCGCCTTGCCACTGGCGGATCGCAGCAACCGGCAAGACGGCACTGGCGAGGGAGAACACCAGCACGGTGGCGGCAATTACCAGATTCCAGATCAGCTCTGCATTACCGGCGGCGTCATTGGCCTGTGCAGCCCAGAGCAAGCCGGGGAAGGCCAATGCGAATAGGCCGCTGATGGCGCGAAATGGCGCGCAGCGGGCTACGTGGTAGGCAATTGAAGGTTGGTTTGTGGTCTTTCCTGCTTGGCTTCGGGGCATATCCGGATTCTTTGTGTCCTGGCCGTCTATTGACGGTTTTGTGGTGACTTGGCGGTGCTTCATTCGTAGTGCGCTCTGCTTACCTTCTCGATCGTTATTCTGGCTGTACTTGGCTTCTCTTGGGCTCGGTTTAATTCCTGGCGCACTTTTAAGACCTTCAAGACCCTCAAGACCTTCAAAGTCTGCAAGACTCTGACTATTGCCAGTATTTTCAATGTTCCTAAAACCACCGGCATTCGCTGTTGGCGCTGGAGCACAGGTCGAGCAGGGCGATTAGAACACCCCTGTGCATTGGTATAAAGCACTGAGCAACGTAATTCTTACCCTTGGCCCGATGTCATCCTATTGCCATTGGCGGAGATGTCGATAGATTAGGTGTGGAGTGAGACAATTCACTCCGGCAGCAGCGTGTGCCTCTGCCCCTAAGACATTTAACAGCCAATCCCTGACAAGGCTCGCTCCAGAGCGCAGGCAGGCGATGGCTCAGGATCAGGAAGTAGTGAAACAGGAAGTCATTAAAGAAGCCTACGAAAATCAGGTAGAACTCAAGTATCAACTCTATAACAGTCTTTTTCTGACTCTGCAGCTCGACGCGGTGGAACAGACCGGTTTGCTTCTGCCCTTGCTGGACGAAGCAGCGAGTCAGGGGCTTGATGCCGGTGCTGACCCCATGCAGATCATCGATGATTTCATGCAGGTGCATCGTGCTGGAATGAGCGAAAAAGAGCAGGTCAATTTCCTGTTCAAGGTGATTCAGTATGTTGAACGGCAGGTTGTACTGATCGATGCGCTGGAAGACGCCGCCTTCAATCAGGTGCATCAGACAGCAACCCACAACCAGCTCAACAAACTGTTGGAACAGGTCAGCAACGATCGCTTGCAGGCACCTTTTAGTGAGTTGCTCAAGAAGTTCGGTAGTCGCGTCATCCTTACCGCGCATCCAACCCAGTTCTATCCAGGCCCGGTGCTCGGCATCATCACGGATCTGACGCGTGCCATCAAACGCAATGACGCAGCACGTGTACGCGATTTATTGCAGCAGCTGGGTAATACGCCTTTTTATCAAAAGGACAAGCCGTCGCCCTACGATGAAGCGGTGCAGTTGAGCTGGTATTTAACACACATCTTCTACCCAGTGTTTGGCGACATCCTCGATGCACTCGCCGATGTACCGGGCGTCAACGAGGAAACCAGCGAGGGGATTCTCAGCATTGGTTTCTGGCCGGGCGGAGACCGCGACGGCAATCCCTTTGTTACTGCCGACATCACGCGACGCGTTTCAGAAAAACTGCGCGCCAATATGATTGCTTGTTATCACCAGAACGTCAGAGACCTGAAACGCAATCTCAGTTTTGCACAAGTGTATGAAGAACTGGAAGCTATCGAACACCAGTTTTATCTGGAGCTGGCCGGAGAGGTCGAGCAATGCTTTGCGAGTATAGATGAGATAACGCAGCGTCTGGATAAACTGGAAGTCATTATTCGCGAGAAGCATCGTGGCCTGTATCTCGACCAGCTGCTTGCATTCAAGCGCAAGCTGCGCATTTTCGGCTTTCATTTTGCGTCATTGGATATTCGCCAGGATTCACGGGTGCTTGGCCGCCTGCTTGAGACCATATTGGCCAAATACCCAATCCTGATCAGTAAAGATTTTGATGAGCTGCAACCGCTACAGCAAATAGAGCAGTTGCTGAATATCAAGGGTGACGTGGCCCTTGATGTTTTCGATGACCCGCTCATGGAAGACACGATAGAGTCTCTGCGTGCGATCAAGGATATCCAACTACGCAATGACGAGCTTGGCTGCCACCGTTACATCATCAGTAATTGCCGGGGCGCACGCGACATAGCAAACCTGGTTGCCCTGTTCCGATTGGCAGGCTGGCAGGACGAACAGCTTACTGTCGATCTCGTGCCCTTGTTTGAAACTGTAAACGATCTGCGCGCGGCCGGCGAGAGCATGGCTGAGTTGTATGCGGTTAGTGACTACCGCAAACACGTGGCGCAACGTAGTGATCAACAAACCGTGATGCTGGGCTTTTCTGATGGCACCAAGGATGGCGGCTACTTGATGGCTAACTGGGCGATCTATCGTGCCAAGGAAGACATTACCGCGTCGTCACGTGCAGCAGGTGTTGAGGTGACTTTCTTCGACGGTCGCGGTGGTCCACCCGCACGTGGTGGCGGCAATACTTACAAATTTTATTCGGCGCTTGGCAAGCAGGTTGAATCCAATGCGATTCAGCTAACTGTGCAAGGGCAGACCATCAGCTCTTATTATGGGACCCGTGGCGCTGCCCATTTCAATTTGTGTCAGCTGATCGCGGCCGGATTGGAGAACAACCTTTATGATCGACCAGAGCGCGAACTCACTACGCCGCAGCGTGAGCTGATCGAGCAATTGGCTGCCGACAGTTATCAAAAGTATGTCGACTTCAAAGAGCATGATTTGTTCTTGCCGTATCTGGAGGAGATGAGCGCGCTGCATTATTACGCGCAATCCAATATCGGCAGCCGTCCGGCCAAACGTGGCGGGCAAAGCGAATTGAAGTTTGAAGACTTGCGTGCCATTCCTTTTGTCGGCGCATGGGGGCAGCTCAAGCAAAATGTACCGGGCTACTATGGCCTCGGTTCGGCGCTCAGGGCGATGGAAGACAATGGCAGATGGGATGAATGTCAGGCGTTGTATCGCGACTCACGTTTCTTCGCGGCGCTTATCGAAAACAGCATGCAGAGCATGTGCAAATCCAATTTTATGCTAACTGCCTACATGAAGAATGATCCCAAATTCGGTGAATTCTGGGGCATGATCCATGACGAGTTTGAGCTGAGCAAAGCAATGGTATTGAAACTGTCTGGTCAGTCTGTGTTGTTGGAAGACAATCCAAGTAGTCGTTACAGCATTGCACTGCGTCAACGCGTGGTGCTGCCGCTGTTGTTGATTCAGCAATATGCATTGATGAAAATTCGTCAGAATGCTGGCAGCGCCGATGAAGACAAAGAACAGACCCGAGTCTATGAAAAGATGGTTGTGCGTAGCTTGTTCGGTAACATTAACGCCTCGCGCAATTCTGCTTGAAATTCAAAAAGCAGGGAAGGCAGGAAAAGCAACAAAGGCAAGATAGGAAGGAAAAGCAGGATAAAAAGTACAGGCATAAAAAAAGCATCTCACGGTACTTGCCGAGAGATGCTTTTTTTGTGAAACAGCGAAAGCAGTTAGTGTTTGGTGTTTAGCAACCAGATATCTGCGTAACTGAACGCTTCGTCAAGATCCTGGCTTATCACTGCATCTTTTTGGCCCAGAGCCTCCAGTGCTTTCTCGGCGCCAAACAGGCTCCAGATATTGTGCGGATGTTCGGATAAATCCTGGCGGTATTCAGCCAGAGCACGGTCATAGGCATTGAGTTCCATATAGGCTGCTCCCAGCCAGTGCCGCGGTGAGAAGGGCAGTGGTTCAGGCTCATCGTAGTTTAAATTATCGTAATAATCGGTTGCCTTGCGAAAGGCTGCCGCGGCCGCTTCGATGTTGCCGGATTCCCAGGCAATCTCGCCTTCAAGAATACCTGCCAGCGTACCAATAATGTCTGCGCCGTCGTGGAAGCGAAAACGCGCTGTCGTGGTTTCTGTCAGCTGCGCCAACTCAGTGGCGATTCGTTGTGCCTGGTCGTTGTCACCTTCTTTCAACGCCGAGTAGCCAACAGAGAAATCATACATGGCGCGATTGATTTCGCCATTCGGTGGCTGATCAATCTCGAGCACTTCATCAAAGCGACCGAAGCGCAGCATGGCCATTGCCAGCATGGCAGTGTTGCCATTGAGCTTGGCCAGATCCTTGGCTGCTTGCACGGCAGCGGCAGACTCACCACCCATGCTGGCAGCGTAATAAAGCATGGTCAGGTTGTGCGTTGGGTAGATGGTAAAGCCCAGGTCATAGGCGGCTTTTTGGTCAGAATGCCAGGCCAGGGTATTGGAGCGAACCGCATCGTGCCACAAGCCCATTTCATTCCAGGTGTGACTGGGCATGTGATTAATGTGGCTGGCACCGGGAATGGAGTTGCCAAGATAACGTGCGCAAGGAGCTGCCAGTTCCGGTGTCGGTGTAGATTCGGTTGCGTGGATTAACAAATGACAGGCACCAGGGTGGCGGATGTCTTTTTCCAAAACACTGAGCAATATATCGTGTAAGTGTGCGGTGCCTGGGTCTTCCAGATAACGATAGCCACGACGCTCTTCCAGCAAGAACAAGGCATCGCCATACAGTGTGACGATGTTCAAATCATCCGGGTATTTGGCGGCCAGGTCACTCATGGCATCGGCATAAGCTTCGTCTTGTTCGCGGCGGTTTTCCGGTTCATAGTCCTCAATATAGCGTGTTGAGAGAGCACGGATCATGTCGGCTTCTTTCGGGCTGGCCTGTTCAATACGCGCAAGCGCTTCCTGTAGTGAGTGCCATGCGCGGGGTGCGTCAGCACTGGTCATGGCACCGTTAAGATAGGAGCCCCATGCCCAGGCTTCGCCCCAATAGCAGATCGCGCAATCCGGGTCTGCCAGTTGCGATGCGCGAAACGAATGAGCAGCCGGTTCCTTGGCAAACGAATACATCAACTGAAAGCCTTGATCGAAATAGGCCTGCGCCTCTTCGGAATCGGTTGAAATCGGAAAATGGAAATCACCCATGGCTTCCGTATAGAGACGCATGGGCTCACCAAAGCCTTCGGGATAGTCGATGTCCTGTGCTAACGATGACGCCGCTGGCATCAACAGCAACAACAAACTGGCAATCGTACTTCGCATACTTAAATCCTCTAAAAACTTACTACAAACTGAAACCGACTGGCGCGTTTGGCCCCAGTGGTATACCGATGACGACCCAGATAATGGTCATCGCCAAGCCGGCAATTAATAAAAGCACCGAGTAGGGCAGCATCGTGGCCGCCAGACTGCCCAGACCAAATTCTTTTTGCCAACGCTGACAGAAAATCAGTATCAACGGAAAGTAGGGCATTAACGGTGTGATGATATTGGTTGCACCATCACCGACACGATACGCTGCTGTGCTCATCTCCGGACTGATCCCGATCAACATAAGCATAGGTACCAGTACTGGAGCCAGCAGAGCCCACTTGGCACTGGCTGAACCGATAAACAGATTGATGAAGGCACCGAACAAAATGATCAATGACAGCAAAATGGAATCCGGCAGATTGGCGCCTTCCAAAAAGGCGGCGCCTTTGATGGCGAAAATCAGGCCAAGATTCGACCAGTTAAACATGGCAACAAAATGAGCGGCGACAAAGGCCAATACCAGGTAATAGGACAGGTCACCCATGGCTCCGCTCATCATTTTCACGATATCGCGGTGGGAGTACACTGTGCCGGCGGCGACGCCATAGGCCCAACCGGCGGCGAGAAAGAGAACGAAAAAGCCCGCGACAAGTGACTGGAAGAAAGGATTGAAACGCGCTTCTGGCGCCGCGCTCTCATCAACCAGAGGGGTACCGGGGCCAACGCAGAGAAACACCCACAGAGCGATGACTGCCAGACAAGCATAGCCGGCGTTGCGTAAGCCTTTGCGTTCAACATCAGACAGTTTTGTATCAGGGTCCTTGATCATGCCAGCGCTGCTGCTTTCCATCTCGCCGGGCTTGATGGGCTCCAATCGCGGCTCGATCATCTTGTCCGTGACGTACCAGATGACCGGCAGGAAAACGAAAGTCATGGCAATAATAAAGTAGGCGTTACCAGCAATATTGGCATCCCAGGTCGGCAGAATGGTTTCAGCCGCAGCCTCGGTGATACCGAATAGCAAGGCATCGAGTTGACCGGGCAGCAGATTGGCTGAGAAGCCGCCGGACACGCCAGCAAAGGCGGCGGCAATACCGGCGATTGGATGGCGACCCGCGGCGGCAAAGATCACACCGGCAATAGGAATCAAGACCACATAGGCAGCATCCGTTGCCAGATTGCCCATCATGCCAATCAAAGCGACTGCCGGGGTTAGCAAGAATTTGGGCGCGCGGGCAACGGCACCACTCATTGCCGCGGCAAACAAACCGGAGCGTTCAGCGACGCCTGCACCGAGCATGACCACCAGCACATAACCCAGCGGATGAAAGCTGGTGAATGTGGCTGGCATGCTGACCAGTAAACGTTGAATATTGTCGCCGGAAAGCAAACTCTGGGCTTGCACCAGCACAGCATTGCCAGCGGCGTCAACCTGGGTAGGGTGAGCGGCCTGGGCACCAAGCAAGGCTGCCACGACACTGATCGCAACGACCGCGGCAATACACCACAAGAAGATAAACACCGGGTCGGGTAACTTGTTTCCTGAGCGTTCGATCCAGGCCAGTATGCCTTTCATTTCTGCGGCGGTGCTTTGCGTGCTTTCACTCATGGCTTCCCATTCCCGTTTGTGCGCGTTGCCCAGCCGATGGCTACAGGCAACTCTTTATTGTAATGACGTGAATAATAGTGACGTGAAGCTTATCTAATTTCTCCGCTAAATGCCTCACCCCACGGTCCCTGGCAGAACTACTGTGCCAGCTGTCAGGGCCGATATGCCTGAAAGAAGCGGCGCAAATCCTGCAGGTAGGTTTCGGTTTGCTCCAGAGCTGCAAAATGCCCGCCGGCCGGCATCTCGGTCCAGTGTTGAATATTGTAGGACGCCTCGGCCCAGGCCCGCGGTGTTTGATACATCTCCGCCGGGTAAATCGCACCGCCGGTTGGCACCGAGATGTATTCCATGGGCTTGATGGTCGGGGTATTGCGGTTTTCGTAATAGATGCGCATCGAGGAGGTAATCGTCTCGGTAAACCAGTAGATGCTGATGTTGGTCAGCAAGTCATCCTTAGCGAAATAGTCATCCAGATCACCATCAGGCCCCTGCGGCATGTCGGTCCAGCCATGGAATTTCTCCACTATCCATGCTGCCAGCCCCACCGGGGAATCATTCAAGCCATAGCCCAATGATTGCGGCTTGGTGCCCTGAATTTGCTGGTAGGCCAATTCATTGCGCATAAAGTTAGCACGACTCTCGCGCAAGGCCAGTTCCTCGGCAGTGGCTTGATCACGCTGGGCCGGGTCTTCAGGAGGCGCGGCGAGAACAAAGTTGCTGTGCAAGGCAATCAGTCGCTCCGGATAATGATTGGCCAGATGACGATTGATAATGCCGCCCCAGTCGCCGCCGGCCAGGGCATATTGTTCATAACCCAGAGTAGCCATTAATTCGGCCAACACCAATGCGATACGCTCCGGGCTATAGCCTGCAGTGGCTGGCTTTTCCGAAAAGCCGAAGCCGGGCAGGGACGGAGCGATGACATGAAACGCATCGCTAGCTGTGCCGCCGTGCGCTTCGGGGTTTGCGAGTTGCGGAATCAGGTGGGTGAATTCGGCAATAGAGCCAGGCCAGCCATGTACCAGAAGCAGGGGAATCGCGTCGCTGTTCGCGGCGCGCTGATGAATGAAGTGCATGTCGAGACCATCCACTTCAGTAGTGTATTGATCCATGGCATTCAGGGTGGCTTCTTGTTCACGCCAGGAAAATTCGTCTTGCCAGTATCTGACGATCTCTTGCAGTGCAGATTTCTCGGTACCGTACTCCCAGCTCACATCGGTTAATTGATCCGGCCAACGTGTATTGCTCAGGCGCGACTGCAAATCCTCCAGCGCGCTGTCGGGAATGGCTATCGTAAAGGGCTGAATGGCAGGGTTATTGGCTGTCTTGTCCGGGGTTTGGGGCATGACTGTACTCAGCTGTAGAATTGGATTGTCGAGATCGCTACGCACTGACGCGGGGTTCGCCAGAGTGACAGAGGCACTGCCGGCGCTAAAAAGCAGACATACTGCCAACAGGGAATTGGCAGGCGGCAGGCAATCGAGCCGAGGGAGAAAACCGCCAAAACGAAAAATTGCTGCTCTGAGCGTCAGTAAAGGCACATGCATTATCCGGTTCATATCGTACAATACCCGTTATCATTGTTGTGTCTGCATCTTGCCGTATGCAAGACACCGATTCAATCAATCACGGCGTCTGCGCACCGAGCAAGTGCGCAATTTCGAACTCAATAGATGAGGCCCACCATGTTGTTCAGTCGCCAAGCAAAAGCCGTCGAATTGCCGAGTCGCGAAGAAGCCATTGCGGATCGCGAGCAAGCACTCAGTTTTTCTCCCGAGCATTTTGTCAACGGCAACCCCATTGTGGAACCCGTGCCGGCCCATCTTGAAAAAGCGATTTTCGGCCTGGGCTGTTTTTGGGGAGCAGAGCGGCTGTTCTGGGAATTGCCTGGTGTGTTCAGCACAGCAGCTGGTTATGCAGGCGGGTTGACGGCGCATCCGACTTACGAAGATGTATGTAGTGGCATGACCGGGCATACCGAAGCAGTGTTGGTGTTTTTTGATCCTGCCCAAATCAGTTTTCAGGAATTGCTTGCGCAGTTTTGGGAAGCCCATGATCCAACTCAGGGAATGCGTCAGGGCAACGATCGCGGCACCCAGTATCGTTCGGCGATTTACGCGACCAATGAGCAGCAACAGAAAGCCGCCGAGCAAAGCGCCAAAACATTTCAGCAGTCACTGAATGAAAAAGGCTATGCGCAGATAACTACGGAAATCAAACCGCTGGAAAAATTCTATTATGCGGAAGATTACCACCAGCAGTATCTGGCCAAGAACCCGGGCGGCTATTGCGGGCTTGCCGGCACCGGCGCGTGTTATCGGCCAGAGCAAGACTAGGCGCGCTTATTCCTGAACGCGGAAGAATTCGCGAATCTCGTTTTCTTTGTTCATGGCGTCTTCGTAACCGAGGCGCCACAGTGCCGAGCAAAAACCTTTCTCAAATAAAATCAGGCTTAACATACTGCCCGAAGTTTCCGGTTTGATATAACGCGAAAGCGGCTTCGGCAGTTCGTCGTAGAAATCCTGAGCCAGTACGTTCAATTCCTGGCTAGGCGAAATCTCCAGCAACTCTACTTCAGTCATGTCGATGCCGTACTTGCGTAAGGCACGTTTCGGCACATGGGGCAGCACTTCGTTCATATGCCGCAGGAATTCAAGATCGTTCTCCAGCGTATCGACAAACGCACTATTGAGAAGGTGCCCTAACAATTGTAACAGGGTAGGGTGCTCAGTCATCTCGTCTTCCAAAGGGCGCTTGGTTCGATTACCGCTTACACCGATTGCCAGAATGCGTCGTGCCCCGAGATGCAAAGGGGTACTTGTAGGTGCCAGTTGTCTCACGGCACCATCGCCGAAATACTGGTCGCCAAGTTTAATGGCAGGAAACATTACCGGTATTGCTGATGAGGCGAGTAAATGATCGAGTGTTAACGTATCACGGCGACCGATTCGATGCGGCCCTTCCCAATCTTCAATGCCTTTAACGGCCTGATAAAAAGAGACTGACTCACCGGTGCTGTAGGCGCTGGCCGTAATGCTTATCGCATCGAGCAGACCGATATCGATGTTGCGTTGAATGCGTTCGAATTTCAGTACCCGGCCCAACAGATTGGCCAGTGGTGCCGAATCAAACAGGGCGATCGAGTTGGAAGTGCTTTTCTTGCCCAGTAACGGCACGACCAGATTGGACAAGCTGCCGAGCATATTGCTGGAGCGAGGGTCGTAAACCTGATCGCTGGTGAGGTTTTTCCAGATGAACTCCAGTGACCGCACACCGGTTCGCAAGCGCTGTGCATGAGTCGCCAGTGACACGGCATTCAAGGCACCAGCTGAGGTGCCGGAAATTACATTGAACGGATTAGGAGCGTGTTTCGGCAATAGTGTGGCGATAGCTCGCAGCACGCCGATCTGATAAGCCGCTCTGGCACCGCCACCGGAGAGAATCAATCCGGTGCGCAGCTTTTGTTCCTCTTTCAATATTCCCATGTCATTACTTTGCTGCTGCCGTAATCCATTAGTTGTCAGCTGACTGATAGCCAGACTATATCGGGCTTGCTGAATGAGCAATACACCTGCTTGGAAGATGTGACCGCCGTAACGGCGAATACCCCATTGCTCTATATTGCTGAGCGGTGTAGTGGCATACTTGTCTCAGTGTTGCTTAACTGCGCCGATGCCCTGAGGGTTGTCGGCAAAATTCCCGGATGTCTGCCATGACTGACAAGAAAATTCCTGCCATTGATCCGCTGGTCATTGCGATCTCCTCGCGAGCGCTTTTCGATCTGGCCGAAAGTCATCGGGTATTCGAAGAAGAAGGGCTCGATGCCTATCAGAAGTACCAGATTGAACATGAAGACGAGCCATTGCAGGAAGGCGTCGCCTTTTCGCTGGTTCAGAAACTGTTAAAACTGAATACTTTGTTAGGCGAATCGCCAGTGGAAGTGATTCTGTTGTCGCGTAACAGCGCCGACACCGGGCTGCGTATTTTCAATTCCATTGAGCACTACGGCCTCAATATTACCCGGGCTGCATTTTGCAGTGGTGACAGTCCGTACCGCTATATCGCGCCGTTTAATTGTCATCTGTTTTTGTCCACCGATGGCGTGGATGTAAGGCAGGCTCTCGAAATGGGTGTGGCGGCAGCAACCATTCTGCCCTCCAAGAAGCCCAAGGCGCCCCATGAATTATTGAAGATCGCCTTTGATGGCGATGCCGTGCTGTTTTCAGATGAATCAGAAATCATCTTCAAGAATAGCGGCCTCGAGGCCTTTACCAAGAACGAACGTGAAGCAGCCAATGAGCCGCTCAGCGGCGGTCCCTTCAAACCGTTCTTGGCGGCTTTGCAACAACTGCAAGGCGCGTTTCCACCCGGCGAGGCGCCACTGCGAACCTGCCTGGTTACTGCGCGCGCCGCACCGGCCCATGAGCGCGTGGTCCGTACCTTGCGAGCCTGGAACATCCGCATTGATGAGTCATTATTTCTTGGCGGGCTGGACAAAGGTCAGTTCTTGCAGGCTTTTGATGCCGACGTTTTCTTTGATGATCAGGAAGGCCATTGCGAATCAGCTCGCAATCATGTGGCGACAGGCCATGTGCCACACGGCGTCGCCAACAAATAAGGCTGCTACGTTTTATGCAACGGGCTTAGCCCAGCGTGTAAAACATCCCCAGTGTCAGCAGCACGACCACCAGCAAGCGCTGCAGTATTTTATCCGGCACCCGATTGCTCAGCCGTGATCCGAAATGTATCGCCGGCAGCGAGCCAATCAATAATCCCGCCAGCAATTGGAAATCCACATAGCCAGTCAGCAAGTAGCCCAAACCGGCAATCAGGGTTAACGGCACGGCGTGGGCGATATCGGTACCGATGATACGAACCGTGGAAATACGGGCGTACAGAGTGAGCAATATGGCTGCGCCGAAGGCTCCAGCCCCCACCGACGACAAGGTCACGCAAATACCCAGCAATACCCCCATAACAAAAGTCATGGCGGTGCGGTGATTGTGGAGAAAGCTCAGCAAAGCCGGTGGAGAATCCTGCACAGCACTGAAGCGAATCCGGTCCCGGGAAAGCAGGATGACAGAAGTGATGATCAGCATGATGCCCAGACTGGTTGTCAGTAGTTCGGCGTAGCCCTCCGATTCCTGAAAACCGCTGCCCTGCAGCACCCAGTGCAGAAAAACAGAGGCCGGAATACTGCCCAATGCCAGCCAGCCGACGATGCCCCATTCGACATTGCCGGCACGGTGATGGGACCAGGCGCCGCCAGCTTTGGTGACCGCGGCATAAAGCAAGTCGGTGCCAATCGCCACGGGCGCAGGGTAGCCAAACAACAGCAGTAGTGGGGTCATCAAGGAACCGCCACCGACGCCGGTCAGACCAACGGCAAAGCCGACGCCAGCGCCCGCGATGATATGTAACAGAATATCCATGCTTGCTCAGTAATCGGCCAGTTTCAGCCTGCCTGCAAAAGGGAATCGACATTACGTGATTAATGTTATTCTTTAAAAGAATATTTAATTATATTTTAATAGCTATTCGTTATTAATGATGACTGGCCATACTATGAAACTGCAACAACTACGCTTTGTCAGCGAAATTGCCAAACAACATCTCAATATCTCGCGGGCGGCACTGGCGCTGCACACCTCGCAACCCGGGGTAAGCAAGCAGATCCGCCAACTGGAAGAAGAGTTGGGTGTCGAGATTTTTGCACGTAGTGGTAAGCACCTGAGTCATCTGACAGCAGCCGGGGAGACCATACTCGCGCACGCCGACGAGGTCTTGCGGCAAGTCTCGGCCATCAAGGCCATCGCCTTGGAGCATGCCGACAAGAATGCAGGCACGCTGGGCATTGCCACGACCCATACCCAGAGCCGCTATGTGTTGCCCCCGGTAATCGGGCGCTTTATTGGCAAATTCCCGCGCGTTGCCTTGCAGCTGCATCAGGGGTCGCCGGTGCAAATCAGCGAACTGGCAGCCAATGGTACGGCAGACTTCGCCATCGCCACGGAAGCGCTGGAGCAGTTCAGTGACCTGGTGATGATGCCCTGTTATTACTGGAACCGGGCGATTCTGTTGCCGCGCGACCATCCTCTGGCAGCTGGCAGCACACTGAGCATTGCCGATCTGGCCCGGTTTCCGCTGGTGACCTACACCTTTGGCTTTACCGGGCGCTCCAGACTGGACGAAGCCTTCAAACAACATGGCCTGGCGCCGAACGTGGTGTTCACGGCTGCGGATGCGGATGTCATCAAGACTTATGTGCGGCTAGGGCTGGGGGTCGGGATTGTCGCTGACATGGCCCATGAGGCCGACAAGGACAGCGACCTGATAGCCATCGATGCCAGTCACTTGTTTGCCCCGAGCCTGACCAGCATAGGCTTTAGAAGGGGCATGCACTTACGCAGCTATATGATTGAATTTATTGAAATGTTTGCGCCCCACTTAAGCAGGGGAGTGATCGAGAGCTGCGCTTTGACTCAGAATACGCAAGAGCGCAAGGCGTTGCTGGCTGAGCTGACAGTGCCGCGTTATGCAGATCTTCTGACCGTGGCGGACTAGTTACTCGCCGGGCGCCTCGTGCAGGTTGCCAGCATGCAAGCCACATTCCTTGATGGTTGCTTCTTCCCACCACCAACGGCCTTCGCGTTCATGCTGGTTCGGGCCAACCGGGCGAGTACAGGGCTCACAACCAATGCTGATAAAGCCTTGGTCATGCAAGGGGTTGTAGGGCACTTCCAATAAGCGGATATGTTCCCAGACCTTGGCAGATGACCAGTTGGCCAGGGGATTCACTTTAATCACCGGATGCTCGGACGTAGACGCCGCGCTGTCGAGCTCGACTACCGCTACTTCGGCCCGCGTCGGGCTTTGATCGCGGCGCTGACCAGTGATCCAGGCATCGACAGTCTGCAGCTTGCGGCGCAGCGGGGCGACTTTACGAATGCCGCAGCACTCGCTGTGCCCATCTGTATAAAAACTGAACAGCCCCTTGGCCTTGACCAGGGCCTGCAATGCGTCCGCATCGGGACTCAATGCCTCAATAGCGATACCGTAGTGGTCTCGCACTTGTTCGATAAACCGGTAAGTCTCCGGGTGCAGTCGGCCGGTATCCAGCGTAAAGACTGGCAAAGGCTGAGGCATCTTGCTGGCAAAGTGCAACAGCAAGACATCTTCGGCACCGCTAAAGGACAGTGCAGTATTGGGCAGCACTTCCTGGATTTTGGCCATGATCTGCTTGGGGTGGGCGTCTTGAAGCTCGGAGTTCAAGGCATTGATTTGTTCAGGTGACAACATTCAGCGATCCGTATTGATGTTTAGGGCCTTACAATTGGGTCCTTACAATTAGAGCCAGACAAGAGTGCCGGCGCTTGGAGCAGGGGCCAGACCATGCTGCCAGAGGCCGAACATTCTCGTGTATTTACGGCATGTGGTAAAGGCTTGCCGGTTCAGGCTTGTTAACCATGCTTCTGACGGCGGTTTTTAGATGAATGTTCCACGTGAAAAAATTCAATTAAATTAATGAGTTAGACTGTCTAAACTATAATTTTACACAGAATATGGGTTAGGCGATTACTCACCTACACCATATCTTGGTCCCGGTTACAGATGCACTGTCACAGCTTCTCGCCGCTCAAATGATCTGGTAAATTGGCTCTTTTGTCTCGAGGAAGTATCTGGTCATGGAAATAGCAGCACTGGACCTGGAAGGTGTATTGATCCCGGAAATCTGGATCGGATTTGCAGAGAAAACCGGCATCGATGAGTTGAAGGCCACAACTCGAGATATTCCGGATTACAACGTCTTGATGCGCCAACGGCTGGATCTGTTGGCGCAGCACAAGCTGGGACTACCGGATATTCAGGAAGTCATCGCAACGATGGCCCCAATTGAAGGTGCGGTCGATTTTATAAACTGGTTGAAGTCAAACTTCCAAGTTATTATTTTATCAGATACTTTCTATGAGTTTTCCCATCCTCTAATGCGCCAGCTAGGCTTTCCGACGCTGTTCTGTCACCGCCTTATCGCCGATGAGAAGGGCATGATTGTTGACTACAAACTACGCCAGGAAGACCCCAAGCGACAGTGCGTCAAAGCCTTCCACCAGCTGAACTTTCGGGTGATAGCCGCGGGCGATTCCTACAACGATACAACCATGTTGAGTGAAGCCGACGCTGGCATCCTGTTCAAGTCGCCTGACAATGTAATCGCTGAATTCCCGCAGTTTCCGGCCGTGCACACCTACCCGGAACTACAGGCACAATTCTGCTCTGCCAGTCAGCGCGATATTGTTATTTAACAAACGGTTAATAGGCTTATATCAGGTTACAAGTTAAGAGTATCACCACGGTATTCAGCGCTCTTCGTCACCCAAATACAGTGATCCGCTGCTGACCAGGTGGGCAAGCAATTGTTGCGCACCCGGGCTCTTCACTTGTGGCAACAAATCCGCGAGGTTTCCGAGGCTTGGCTGGCAAAGCTCCCGGGCAAGTTGAAGCTCGGCCGCAGGCAGGGCGAAACACTCGCCGTCGACAAACAGCAATACCTGATCTGCTGCAGGCAGATACGTGAAGGCCATGCGGGAAGCCGGGTGTCGCGTAAGTGGTTGCTCTTTGACCAGAGCAAGCAAGGCTGGGAACTCCACGGGCTGCTCCAGAGGCTCCAGCAGCTCTGGATAGCGCGGTTGCGTTACGGCCATGCCGAACCACTGTTTTAGCCATAGAGGGTCTGAGAGGCGCTCTGAGAGGGTTTGCTGAAGGCCGTCAGTAGCTGACGCCATGATTTCGCCGCTATGAGCTGGCGGCTGGCTCGTTGCCGGGTCCTGATAGCGCCGGGCCGGATCACTGCTATCCACAAGCAGATCACTGACTCCAGCGATCATTTCCGCCTCTGATGGTGCCCGCAGGCCGACCGAGTAGCACAAGCCAGAGGTCGTGCATTCACCCCAGTGGGCGACACCAGCCGGCACATAGAGCGCATCGCCCGGTTCCAGCTCATAATCGGCGGTAACTTCGAAGTCAGGCAAGATCGCCTGACCAGCGCGTTCCACGGTCGCTGTCTGGGCATCGCAGCGCTGACCGAGACGCCAGCGACGACGCCCGGCGCCTTGGACAAGAAATACATCGTAGTAATCGAAATGCGGGCCAACGCCGCCACCGGGCGTGGCATAGGAGATCATGATGTCGTCGATGCGCCAGCGCGGCAGAAAATCAAAGGCCTCCAGCATCTGATGGACTGCCTCTTGCCATTGATCCACGGCTTGCACAAGCAGGGTCCAGTCCGCTTCCGGGGTGGCCAGAAAGTCAGCCTCTGAAAAGGGCCCATGGCGCAATTGCCAAGCTGCCGTTGCACCGCTTGTACTGCGGCCATAACAACTGATGAGACGGCTTTCGACCGCTTCTTCGCAGGCCAGGCCGGCCAGTTCCTCAGCGCTCACCGGGTCATGGAAATGACTGTAGAATTGCTTGATAAGTAGCGGTTTTTGCTGCCAATAGTTTGTCAAAAACTCTTGAACATCAAACTCGCTACTGCGCTGCAAGTCGCTCAAATCGCCTTGGCCTGTGCAATGGCATTACCCAGATAAGTGCGTGGGGTCAGCTGCTGCAACTCCAGCTTCGCGGACTCGGGGATATCGAGGGTCGCGATGAAGGTCTGCAGCGTGTCCTGATCAATGCCCTTGCCACGGGTCAATTCCTTGAGCTTCTCATAGGGTTCGGCAACCCCGTAGCGACGCATCACTGTTTGCACTGGCTCGGCAAGAATCTCCCAGCAATTATCGATATCACGGTCAATGACCGCGGCATTCAATTCCAGCTTGCCCAGACCTTTCAAGGTGGCGCGATAGGCAATCAGGCTGTAAGCGAGCCCCGTGCCGATGTTGCGCAGTACCGTGGAGTCGGTCAGGTCGCGCTGCCAGCGCGATACCGGCAATTTCTCGCCAAGATGGGTCAGCAGGGCATTGGCCAGACCAAGATTGCCTTCCGAATTCTCGAAATCGATAGGATTGACTTTGTGCGGCATGGTGGAGGAGCCCACTTCACCAGCCACCGGCTTTTGGCGGAAGTAATTCAGGGCAATGTACGACCAGATGTCGCGGTCGAAATCCATCAGCACGGTGTTAAAGCGGGCCAGAGCGGCGAACGTTTCGGCCAGATAGTCATGGGGTTCAATTTGCGTGGTGTACGGATTCCAGGTCAGCCCCAGCGATGTGACAAAGTCCCGGGCCACGGTGGGCCAGTCAACTTCCGGGTAGGCGCTGTAGTGAGCATTGAAATTACCCACGGCGCCGTTAATTTTGCCCAGAATCTCGTTATTGGCGAAGCTGCTGAGTTGCCGCTCCAGGCGCGCAACCACGTTGGCAAACTCCTTACCGACGGTGGAAGGTGACGCTGGCTGGCCATGGGTGCGCGACAGTAGCGGTTGCTCGGCGAATTGCAGTGCTTTGTCACGCAAGGCAGCCACGACTTCCTGCATCACCGGCAACAGGCCCTGGTCGCGACCTTCCCGGAGCATCAGAGCATAGGCGAGGTTGTTGATGTCCTCTGAGGTGCAGGCGAAATGCACGAACTCGAGATGCGTTGCCAGATTGGCCTGACCGCTGAGTTTTTCCTTGATGAAATACTCAACTGCTTTGACGTCGTGATTGGTGGTGGCTTCGATAGCCTTGATACGTTCAGCATCGGCCAGTGAAAAATCCGTAAACAGGCTGTCGAGGCTGTCACTTTCGGCGGCTGTCAGAGCCGGCAACTCGCTAATTTGTGCAACGCCGGCTAGTGCTTGCAGCCATTTGACTTCGACCTGCACGCGGTAGCGCATGAGGCCAAATTCACTGAAGAAGGGAGCCAGTTCGCGGCATTTACTCTGGTAGCGACCATCCAGTGGCGAGAGTGCCAGCAGCGGGCTGTTTGTGTCGTTCGACATGCGTATTTCCTATACAGATGACAATAACTTACGCCGGATATCTCCAGCAGATTCTTGAATTTTCTTACGGTAAAACAGCAGGCGCCAGCGGCGGCCACCGAGTTGATGCCACAACACAGCGGAACGAATCCCGGCGAGCAGCAGGGCGCGAATACGGTTGGCAACCTGTTCGTCTTTCAGGTGCTCGACTTTGCCCTGCACCTGCACCCGATACGACAGGGTGCTGATTGTATCCTGATACAGACCAGCCAGCTGGCGAAAGGACCGATCTTGAGCAGCCTGCAGACGCTCACGTTCATCAAGATCCTGAAAATCCTCTGGCACGGCCTGTATTGGTTCGATGCGCGCCAGGCGATCGCGTACCGTGGATTGCATGGCCGAATCACCGTCGAGTTTATTGCGCAACAGCAACATGCCGAGAATGTAGCGCACCATATCGGCATTTTCCGGTGACCGCTCACTGCCCAGCAGCGATTGCATGGTGCGCAGCCCGCGGGTGAGTTCGGGCACCTGTGGATAGACCGCGTCGATCGAATCCGGGTTGAGCACCATCAATGGGTTAATACAGGCTAGCAGGTCCGATTGCGGCGCCTGCCCGGATACGGCCAGACTCTGCACCAGTGATGCGCATTGGGTAACTGCAGCCAGGGCAATGTTCTGGTTTTCCCAGCGGGTAAATTGACTACTCATAGCTATCGATTATCGCACCGCCAAGGCAGCGCTCCTGATCATAAAACACAATATATTGCCCCGGGGTGACTGCCCGCTGCGGTTTGCCAAAGGCCACATGAAGCCGGCCGTCGTCACGCGCTGACACCGTACATTGTTGATCAGCCTGACGATAGCGCACCTTGGCATGACAGGTCAGCGGCAGCACAGGCGGGGGTGAATTGACCCAGCTGGCGGGCTGCGCGAGCAGCGCAGACGAATACAGATCTTCATTGGCATTTCCCTGACCCACGACCAGCACGTTGCGGGTCAGATCCTTTTCAACCACATACCAAGCGGCTTCCGGGCGGTTGGCAATGCCGCCGATGCCCAGCCCCTGACGCTGGCCAAGGGTGTAATACATGAGCCCGGCATGTTGACCGATTACCTCGCCATCAGTGCTTTCAATGCTGCCGGGCTGGGCGGGCAAGTACTGCTGCAGGAAATCCTTGAATTTACGCTCACCAATAAAGCAGATGCCCGTACTGTCTTTCTTGTCATGGGTGCGCAGGCCTAGCTGGGCGGCAATCTGCCGTACTTCACTCTTGGGTAGCTCGCCAACCGGGAACAGACTTTTCGCCAAACAGGCTTCATTCACTTCACACAGGAAATAGCTCTGATCCTTGTTGTCGTCTTTGCCTTTCAGCAGATACGTGTGGTCACCGCTGGCCTGTTTTCGGACATAGTGCCCGGTGGCAATCAAGTCGGCGCCGAGCTCCTGGGCGTATTCCAGGAACGCCTTGAATTTGATTTCGCGATTACACAAGACATCCGGGTTCGGGGTACGGCCAGCCTGGTATTCACTGAGGAAGTGTTCGAACACATTGTCCCAGTACTCGGCGGCGAAATTGGCGGCATGCAGCTCGATGCCAAGACTGTCGCAAACTGACTGCGCATCGGCCAGATCTTCCTTGGCAGTGCAGTATTCAGTGCCATCGTCTTCCTCCCAGTTCTTCATGAACAGGCCGGCTACTTGGTAGCCTTGCTGCTTGAGAAGGTGGGCGGCGACAGATGAATCAACGCCACCGGACATACCGACGATAACGCGGGTTGTTGCGGGGTCTGCAATCATACTTGAGGGAGTGACTTCCTGTGCTAAAGCTGTATCAGTTCGAGTGGATAGCGCGTGCCGGATTCGTAATCCGTGATTGCGCGGCTCACCATGGGGCTACGCAATTGCGCGCCAAGATTGTGGATTTGCGCAGCCGGTAACCAAATCGCTTCGATGATTTCTGCATCCAATGTGGCATTGGGCTCCTGATGATCGGCCTCAGCGATAAAACAAACCCGGACATAGCTAATGCCGTTGGCTGGCGAAGTGTATTGATAAATGCCCAGCAGGTTGTGCACAGTGACATGCCAGCCGGTTTCCTCGAGCGTTTCACGTACTGCCGCTGCGACTAGCGACTCGCCAATTTCCAGGTGCCCGGCGGGCTGATTATAAACCACGACGCCGTCGGAGTGTTCTTTGACCATCAAAAAGTGATTGTCGCGCTCAACAACAGTGGCAACGGTGACATGGGGTAATTGACGCATGGGGTTTCCGCAAAAGGATGCAATGCTAGCCCTTGGTGCTGCGACTATTCAATAGCTACAGCAGGATTCACGCTGCAAGCGCGAAGCCCAGCTTTAGCTCAGCGCCATAAACATGGATAATATCGCCACCCAAGCAAACCCTAGCCGAATGTCGTCAGTGGGCGACAATTGGCCGACAAAGGCAGCACACCCGCATGAGTAAACTGACCCATATTGACCAACAAGGGAACGCCAACATGGTCGATGTTGGTGACAAAGACGTCACCCAGCGCATTGCCATTGCGGCTGGCAGGATCAGCATGTCTGAGCAGACCCTTGCCTTGATAGCCGAAGGCGGGCACAAGAAAGGGGACGTACTGAGCGTGGCACGTATTGCTGGCATTCAAGCTGCCAAGCAGTGTTCCAGCCTGATTCCCTTGTGCCATCCGTTGATGTTGAGTTCGGTTGATGTGCAACTGCAACTCAATAACGAGCAACACTGTGTTGAGATTCAGGCGCGCTGCAAAGTCAGCGGTCAGACTGGTGTCGAGATGGAGGCGTTGACCGCCGTGTCGGTGGCGGCGCTGACGATCTACGATATGTGTAAGGCTGTTGATAAAGACATGGTCATCGGTGATATCTGTCTGCAGGAAAAAGAAGGTGGCCGCAGTGGCCACTACAAACGACTGGAATCGGTGTAATCATGATTACTGTGCATTATTTCGCCAGCGTTAGAGAAGCCTTGTCCCGCGACAGAGATGAGATTGAGCTCACCAATAAAATACAGAAAGTGTCAGACCTCACAGATTTGCTCGCACTGCAGGATGAGAATTTCTCGGCGCTGGTTAGCAATGAAAACAAATTGCTTACCGCTGTGAATCAAACCGTTGTTGGTGCGGATCATCCGGTCCATGATGACGATGAAGTGGCCTACTTCCCACCAATGACTGGCGGTTAGGAGTATGATTTCCATTCAAACCGAAGATTTTGATCTGGGTCGCGAACAAGCTGAGCTGCGAATCGCAGCAGGCGATGCCGGGGCAATTGTCACATTTACCGGACTCGTGCGCGAAGTCTATGACCAGACAGCGAGCGAAGGTGGGAGCGAGAGTAAAAACGAATCAGTTGTTGCGCTAACACTGGAACACTATCCGGGCATGACTGAAAAGTGTTTACAGGACATCGCCGATCAGGCCAATGCCCGCTGGCGCTTGCTGGCCACACGTATCATTCATCGAGTTGGCCGATTGCAGGCGCAAGACCAGATTGTTTTGGTAGCTACTGCCAGCGCCCATCGTCAGGATGCTTTCGATGCTGCGCAGTTCATTATGGATTATTTGAAGAGCAATGCGCCGTTCTGGAAAAAACAGGAAACGCCCAACGGCAGCGAGTGGGTGGATAGTCGGCAATCAGATGACGACGCTATCGCGCGCTGGCAAAAATCTTGTTGATGGCAAACACGGCTTGCCGAATTCTTCGTTACGAGCGCCGCAAAGATAGAACGGTTAGCTGACCTTTTTCACCTTCGAAGAATCCTTTTGCTACGTCTAGGTTGCATCGGCGTAGCACCACTGGCCTGGCTGCAGGTCGTCTAGCTGCCACTGGCTAACCTGAGTGCGCACAAGACGTAGAGTGGGGAAGCCAACCGCTGCCGTCATGCGCCGCACCTGACGATTCTTACCTTCACTTATAGTGAGCTTGAGCCATGAGGTGGGAATGTGTTTTCGAAAGCGAACTGGCGGGGTTCTTGGCCATAACGCTGGCTCGGCAATCTTCTCGGCCTCTGCCGCGCGCGTCATGCCATCCTTGAGTTGGACACCGACGCGTAACTTGCTGATAGCAGTCGCATCAATGTCACCATCGACCTGCACCAAATAGACTTTCTTCTTGTCGTAGCGGGGATTGCTGATCTGTTGCTGCAGCTTGCCATCACTGGTCAGAATCAGCAGCCCCTCGGAGTCTTTATCCAGTCGGCCAGCCGCGTAAAACCCGGGCGCATCAATATGCTGCGCCAGGGTTTGTTCCTGTTCGCTACCAGTAAACTGAGAGAGCACCCCATAGGGCTTGTTCAGAAGAATAATTGCTGCCACGCCAGTTCCTTTGCTTAAAACCCTTTTGCTTAAAACCCCACAGGTCTAAACACCAGTGCTTTAAACACCTGTGACTTGAACACCTGTGAATCAAACAAGAGTTTAGTCAAAAAAAGAGCGTAGCATGCTCTCACAAGGAACTGCTGTGATGAAGTGGTAGCCTGGTTGCCCAGGCTACATGCACGGCAAACTGCCCAGCTCAGCAGAGCTGAAGACTATCCAGTTTGTGCGGCAGATTCTTCGCTTATGGGCGGTGAGTCAGAAGCTTGCTCCGCATTGGCAGCTTCCTCTGAACTTCCTGTTGCCCCTTCGACGCTGTCAGTGCTGGGTGCACTGCCTTCAGAGTCCGCGAGAGGGTGTATGTTTGCAGCATGCAACCCCTTGGGCCCTTCGATCGCATCGAAAGAAACTAACTGACCAGCTTTCAGAGTTTTATAGCCCTCCATCCCGATGGCCGAGTAGTGCGCGAATAAATCGTCACCCCCATCGTCAGGAAGAATGAAGCCGAAACCCTTTGCATTGTTGAACCATTTTACTTGCCCAGTACTCATTCTAAACTCCGTACTGTTATTATTTCTTGTAATTATTAAGGCGTGACAATTAGCCACAAATAATCCTATACAGGAGTGCTTGGCCGATGTCAAAAATATGTCTTGATTTATTGTCTGCGAATTGCCGCTCAAACCCTTGAAAAATGATGAATTAGCGCCATATTCAATCAGGCTTGCTTGGCTGTCAGAGCCAAATAGAGCTATAGATCAACCCTTCCCAAGACAGAAAATCTGGCGCAAAATAACTTCTGTCATGGTCAAGCAAGTAATCCTTAACCACGATTTGATCGTTTCTTAGTAGTACAGGTATGACGAATAAAATTGGCTTACAGACCGGCATGACCCAGCTTCCCATGCGGCCTCGCAACGCCGGGGATGAGAGTGACAATGATCCTGATATTGGCACAACCACCACAACTGAAAAGCCCAAGCTCAAGCAACCACCACTGTACAAGGTGGTGTTGATTAATGACGACTACACCCCGATGGATTTTGTCGTCGATGTGCTACGCTCATTCTTCAATATGAATGTGGAAAAAGCCACGCAAGTCATGTTGAAGGTCCACACCGAAGGCAAAGGTGTTTGTGGCGTATATAGCAAGGATGTCGCCGAAACCAAGGCTGCCCAGGTCAACGATTATTCGCGGGAATGCGAGCAGCCACTTTTATGTTCTGTCGAAGTCGACAGATAGAACAGATCGGTAGTCGCCGATCCTCAGTAAAGGCGCACTATGTTAAGTAAAGACCTCGAAGCAACTCTCAATTACGCCTTCAAGGGGGCGCGTCAGAAACGTCATGAATTCATGACCGTTGAACACCTCTTGCTGGCACTTCTCGACAATGAAGTCGCCTCCAGCGTGCTGGTTGCCTGCGATTGTGATTTGGCGCGTTTGCGCGCTGAACTCATTGATTTTGTCGATGCCACTACGCCGCTGATCCCCGAAGCCGAAGCCGCAGTTGAGACGCAGCCCACTTTGGGTTTTCAGCGTGTATTGCAGCGTGCCGTATTCCATGTGCAGTCCTCCGGCAAGCGCGAAGTCACCGGCGCCAATGTGCTGGTCGCCATATTCAGCGAACAGGAAAGCCAGGCTGTGTATTTCCTCAGGCAGCAAGATGTTGCCCGTATTGATGTAGTGAATTTCATTACCCACGGCATTTCCAAGATTCCGGGCCAAACAACGCCCAATGAGCCTGGCCATGAGCAGCAAGAAGAGGAGGCGGGCGGAGAAGCCTCCAGCAACCCGCTGGAGAGTTTTGCCACTAATCTTAATGCCGAAGCTGAACAGGGCCGCATCGATCCACTGATCGGACGTGAAGACGAAGTCATGCGCGTCATTCAGGTCTTGTCACGGCGCCGCAAGAACAACCCGTTATTAGTCGGTGAATCCGGTGTCGGCAAGACTGCTGTGGCCGAAGGCCTGGCCAAACTGATTGTTGAAGAGCAGGTTCCGGAAGTTCTGGCCAATAGTGTCATCTACTCTCTGGACCTCGGCGCTTTGCTGGCCGGCACCAAATACCGCGGTGACTTTGAAAAACGTTTCAAGGCACTGCTAGCCGAATTGAAGAAAAACGAACATGCGATTTTGTTCATTGACGAGATCCACACCATTATCGGTGCCGGCGCTGCTTCGGGTGGGGTCATGGATGCTTCCAATCTGCTCAAGCCGGTTCTGACCTCTGGCAACATGCGTTGCATTGGCTCGACCACGTATCAGGAATACCGCGGTATTTTTGAGAAGGACAGGGCGTTGTCGCGCCGCTTCCAGAAAATTGATGTGGACGAACCCGATGTCGATACTACTTACCGTATTCTGAAAGGGCTCAAGTCCCGTTTCGAGTCGCACCACGATTTACGCTACAGCGATCGTGCCTTGAAGGCGGCCTCAGAATTGGCAGGCCGCTATATTAACGACCGTTATATGCCCGACAAGGCGATTGACGTTATTGACGAGGCGGGTGCCTATCAACGTCTGCAACCAGTCAGCAAGCGCAAGAAGCTTATCCAGGTTCAGGACATGGAAAAAGTTGTCGCAGCGATTGCCAAGATTCCACCCAAACACGTCTCCAATTCTGACATCGATGCACTCAAGAGCCTCGAGCCAAATCTGAAAATGGTGGTGTTTGGTCAAGACAAGGCAATCGATTCACTGTCGACTGCGATCAAGCTTTCGCGTGCTGGTTTGAACGAAGGAGAAAAGCCGATTGGTTCATTCCTGTTCGCTGGTCCTACGGGAGTCGGTAAAACCGAAGTCAGCCGTCAGTTGGCCAAGATCATGGGTATCGAACTGGTGCGCTTTGATATGTCCGAATACATGGAGCGCCATACCGTATCGCGATTGATAGGTGCGCCGCCCGGGTATGTCGGTTTTGATCAGGGCGGTCTATTGACCGAAGCTGTCACCAAGAACCCGCATTGTGTGTTGCTCCTTGATGAAATCGAGAAAGCACATCCGGATGTCTTCAATCTGTTATTGCAGGTAATGGACCACGGTTCATTGACTGACAACAATGGTCGACGGGCCGATTTCCGCAATGTCATTCTGATCATGACTACCAACGCCGGTGCCCAGGAAATGGCGCGCTCCAGTATTGGTTTTACGGAACAGGATCATACGACAGACGGTATGGAGATCATCAAGAAAGCCTTTACTCCGGAATTCCGTAATCGTCTCGACAGCATTATCCAGTTTGGCGCGCTTACGCCTGCTACGATACGAACTGTGGTCGACAAATTTTTGGTCAACCTGCAAGTACAGCTTGATGACAAGAACGTCTTGTTGCATGTCGATGAATTGGCTACCGACTGGTTCGTCCAACATGGTTATAACGAAGCCATGGGCGCACGACCAATGGCGCGTTTGATTCAGGAAAAACTGAAGAAGGCGCTGGCTGAAGATATTCTCTTTGGCGAGTTGTCTGATGGCGGGGGCGATGTCAATGTCACCGTCGAGAACGACGACATCAAGCTGAATATTCAGGGCAAGAAAAAGCAACAGCAAGAAGAGCTTGATTCGGCGCGCACGTGACGCCGGTCAGCTTTTCACTGGTCTGTAATGAAGGTTGACGGCTGCTTCGGCTGACATTGCCGAAAGGTTGCTTACTACGAAGTCAGCTCGAAGAGTTATCCCGTTTTCATGCCGGCTAGCACCGGCAACAGGAATTAACGAGCGCGGTAGGTAATACGGCCTTTAGTCAGATCGTATGGCGTTAATTCCACACGGACCTGGTCTCCAGTCAAAATACGAATATAGTTCTTGCGCATCTTGCCTGAGATGTGTGCCGTAACAATGTGTCCGTTTTCCAGTTTTACGCGGAACATGGTGTTAGGAAGCGTGTCGACGACTTCGCCTTCCATTTCAATCTGGTCTTCTTTTGCCATTAGGTCTCCTTGCTAGAGTTAAGCGGGCAGCATTGTGACGTATTTTCAGTGCTTTGGCAAAGAAGTTGTGCGGTGTGGCGGGCTTATTTGAGGCGCAGCCAGGAGCCATCGATGAGCAACTCCAGGGGCCGGAACTCACTCTTGTACTGCATTTTCTCGCAACCTTTGATCCAGTAGCCCAAAAACAGGTAGGGAAGATTCAAGTTGCGGCAGTGTTGTGCTTGCCAGAGGATGACATATTTACCTAATGAGCGATGCGCGAGATCGGGATCAAAAAAGGTATACACCGCTGACAGACCTTGCTCGAGAAAGTCGGTCACACTCACGGCAACAAGATCGTTGCCGGCGAAATACAGGAAGAAGCGTGTATCGACTGTTTTGGTCTTGATAAACGCTTCGAATTGCTCCTTGGAGGCTGGATACATATCGCCGTCTCGATGCCGCGTATCGATATAACGGCGGTACAAATCATAAGAGGCCTGGCACGTCAGGTCAGTACGTTCCTCAACATGCAAATCCTTATTTTTATTGAGAATGCGGCGGTAGCGGCGTTTCAGTTTGAATTCATCGACGGGAATTCGGCAGGAGATACAGGCGGAGCAGAAATCACAATCCGGGCGATACAGATGGGCTCCGCTGCGCCGATAGCCTAATTCGCTCAGCTTGCTGTTGAGAGTCTTGTCGACGACCAGATCGGGGTCGACGAATACTGTCGCCGCTTGTTGCTCTTCCTTGTAACTACAGGGATGAGGTGAGGTGCGGAACAGCCTGACCGAACTGATAACTTTCGAATTAGATTGCATCGTCACATTGTATTAAATCGGCATCCAGTCGCCAAAATCCACTACGTCCCTCTGCGCGGGTCAGATGTGCCAGCTTGCCTTCAAATAACTCGCGAGACACTTCCTGAGCGCCCAGTGACAGCAAATGTTGGCTGGATACCTGACAGTCTATCAGCTCAAACCCCCAACGTTGCAGCTGTTTGACCAGTCGGGCCAGGGCCATTTTTGAGGCGTCTGTCTGACGAGAGAACATGGATTCGCCGAAGAAGGCGCGGCCTATGGCGATGCCGTACAGACCGCCGACCAGTTCCTTGCCGTCCCAGACCTCGAGGGAATGGGCCAGGCCGCGCTGATGGAGTTCTTCATAGGCTTGTTGCATATCCAGAGTAATCCAGGTGCCACCATAGTCGTCGCGCGGTTCGGCACAGGCAGTCATGACCTCTGCGAAGGCGGTGTCCATGGAGAAGTGGCACGCGGTCTGGCGCAATGATTTACGCAAACTGCGGGAGAGATGCAGTTGCTCGGGCCATAGCACCAAGCGTGGGTCAGGCGTCCACCACAGGATTGGTTGGCCTTCTTCAAACCAGGGGAATATGCCGTGCCGATAGGCGGTTTCCAGCCAATCGGCAGTCAGCGCGCCGCCTGCCGCCAGCAAGCCATTGGGATCATCAAGGGCGGTGTGCGTTGCAGGAAACTCTACAGGTTCAGCATCCAGCCAGGGCAGGGGCATAGTAACGCTCGCTTGGCGTCAGGAATCCAGAAATTTCTCCGCATCCAGCGCAGCCATACAGCCGAATCCGGCGCTGGTAACAGCCTGACGATAGACCTGATCGGCGATATCGCCAGCGGCGAAGACGCCCGGCACACTGGTTTCGGTGGCATTGCCGCCCAGGCCAGTATTGACGACGACATAGCCATTGCGCATTTCCAGCTGGTCCTTGAATATCTCCGAGTTGGGGATATGTCCGATGGCAATAAAGACGCCATCCACATCCAGGGCTTGCAGTTCTCCGGTCTTGGCATGCTTGATATTGATGCCTGTAACGCCCATCTCATCGCCGGTGACTTCATCCAGCTCATGATCCCAGGCCATGGTGATCTTGCCTTCCTCGACTTTCTCGAAAAGTTTCTTCTGCAGAATCTTCTCGGCGCGCAAACTGTCGCGGCGATGCACGACTGTGACGTGTGAGCAGATATTGGACAGGTATAGCGCTTCTTCCACGGCAGTATTGCCACCGCCAATCACCGCGACTTTCTTGTTGCGGTAGAAGAAACCATCACAGGTAGCGCAGGCGCTCACGCCTTTGCCCATGAAAGCTTGCTCAGACTCAAGGCCCAGATACTGCGCCGAAGCACCAGTGGCGATAATCAGGGCATCACAAGTATAGGCACCGCTGTCACCGTTTAGCTGGAAAGGGCGCTGCTTGAGGTCCACAGTGTTGATATGGTCAAAGACCACCTTGGTATCGAAGCGTTCGGCATGACGACGCATTCTGTCCATCAAATCAGGACCTTGCAGGCCTTCGACATCACCAGGCCAATTGTCCACGTCAGTCGTGGTCGTCAATTGTCCACCTTGCTCCAGGCCAGTGATGACCACCGGGTCGAGATTGGCTCGGGCAGCATACACAGCCGCAGTGTAGCCGGCTGGGCCAGAACCCAGAATGATCAGGCGGTGATGAGATACAGCGTCGTTCATGAATCGTTCCTTATCTTGTCAATGCTTCTAATAATGAAGGCGGTGCGCAGAATTTAAAGTCACAGGGCGCGCATTCTACCTGTTTTTCACCCGCCAGCGGTTGCCTGGAATGCTTTTGCTGGCAATTTGTTAATTCGCGAAGTAAGTCAGCTCAAGTTCAGGCGATTCTTAATACTCTGGGTCTATTGCCCGATAACGTTAGGATAGTAAGCGTTATTGCCAGCAAAGACCCACGCAGGCGAGCATTTGAATCCATTTGAAAAACCTGTCAGATCGACTAACTAATCTAGAATTGATGAGATAAAATAGTCGCAGGTCACTGAAACTATTAATGAATACGAAAATGAGCAAAGCCGAACCAGAAGATGAAGTCAGCACCCTGATGCAACGGGTGGTGCGCGAAGGTTCGCTTATCGTCTATTTCCTGCTGGCCCTGTTTCTCCTTATCGCCCTGGTCAGTTATTCCCCGGATGACCCGGGCTTCACCACGACAGGCAATAGCGATGCCGTGCAAAACGCGGTTGGCGTCTATGGCGCCTGGGTGGCTGACATCTTGCTACACCTGCTGGGGTATCTAGCTTACGGCTTTCCGGCCTTCCTCGGTTACAAGATCTATACCTCATTCCGCGAAGAAGCTCTTGAAGAGCCATTCTCGTGGCCGTTGTTCGGGCTCAAGACGCTGGGATTTCTGCTGCTGATGATTTCGGCATGTGGGCTGGCAACGCTACATTTTCAAATCCCCGCGAATGTGACCTATTTGGCCGGCGGCGTTATCGGGTCACTGGTGGCTGATTTATGCGTACCGGTATTGGCTACTTTGGGCAGTACGCTACTGTTGCTGGCGGTATTTCTGTTTGGCCTGACGATCACGGCCACCATCTCCTGGTTGCACGTAGTGGACAGCATTGGTGGCTGGACATTGGCTTTCTATACCGGCGTGATGGCACGCTCGCAGAAATGGCTGGAAGAGCGCAAACAAGCTCATGCGGCCAAGGAACGTCTGGAAAGCCGCAAGAAAGTGCTCGACATTCACATCGAGAAAGAAAAGAAACGCGTGCGACCGACAATTCAGGAGCCACCCCGGAAAGCTCCACCCAAGAGCCCGCGCGTTGAAAAGGAACGGCAGGGCACCTTGTTCGCAGCCAGCTCGGTCAAGGAGTTGCCCGCCATTGGCTTGCTCGATGCCTGGCAGGAAACCAATGAATCCGGTTTCTCCAAGGAATCACTGGAGGCCATGTCGAAACTGCTGGAGCTCAAACTCAAGGACTTCGGCATCGAAATCGAAGTGACTGCGGTCAACCCCGGACCGGTAATTACCCGCTTTGAAGTGCAGCCAGCACCCGGGGTAAAAGCCAGCCGCATTACCGGTTTGGCCAAGGACCTGGCGCGCTCGCTGGCAGTGGTGTCGGTGCGTGTTGTGGAAGTCATTCCCGGCAAGACTGTCATCGGCATCGAAATTCCCAATGAAAAACGCGAGACAATCTATCTGAGCCAGGTACTGTCTTCGCCAGAATTCGACCGCGCCAGCTCTTCGCTGAGTATGGCTCTGGGACACGATATCGTCGGCAAACCCGTGATTGTCGATCTGAGCAAGATGCCGCACTTGCTGGTTGCCGGTACGACCGGCTCGGGCAAGTCAGTCGGTATCAACGCCATGATTCTCAGCTTGCTGTTCAAGTCGACGCCGGAACACGTGCGCATCATCATGATTGACCCGAAAATGCTGGAGCTGTCCGTGTATGACGGGATTCCGCATCTGCTCACACCGGTCATCACCGACATGAAAGACGCGGCCAATGGCTTGCGTTGGAGCGTGGCAGAGATGGAGCGGCGCTACAAATTGATGTCAGCGCTTGGCGTACGTAATCTGGCTGGCTTTAACAAGAAAGTAGGGGACGCCAAAAAAGCCGGCAGCCCCATTATCGATCCGATCTGGAAAGCCGACCCCATGTTGCTCGAAGAAGAGCAATCAGCTCCGGAACTGGAACCTTTGCCCAACATCGTCGTTATCGTTGATGAGCTGGCTGACATGATGATGGTGGTTGGCAAGAAAGTCGAAGAGCTGATTGCCCGCATCGCGCAGAAAGCGCGCGCGGCAGGTATTCACTTGATCCTCGCCACGCAGCGGCCATCGGTCGACGTGCTGACCGGCCTGATCAAAGCCAACGTACCAACGCGTTTGTCATTCATGGTGCAATCGAAGGTAGACTCCCGCACCATTCTTGGCGAAGGCGGTGCCGAACAATTGCTTGGCCATGGCGACATGCTGTTCCTGCCACCCGGCGGTGGTGTTCCGACACGAGTTCATGGTGCCTTTGTCAGTGATGAAGAGGTGCACCGGGTGGTAGCCGATTGGAAGAAGCGCGGCGAGCCTGTGTATATCGACAGCATTACCCAGGGCGCGGATGATGGCGACATGGGTAACTTCGCCGGTTCCGGCGGGGGAGACGATGCTGAGGAGGATGATGCGCTTTACGACGAGGCGGTTCGCTTCGTGACTGAATCGCGCAAGGCCTCCATATCCGCCGTACAGCGCAAATTGCGTATCGGCTATAACCGTGCAGCGCGTATGATAGAATCCATGGAAGCGGCCGGCGTTGTTTCCGAGATGGGCAGCAATGGCTCCCGCGAAGTGATCGCGCCACCACCGCCACGCGACTGACACTGAGAGTTAATGATGATTAAGCACGCTGCGGCCGCTCTATGCACAGGGCTGCTGCTCACATTGGCAACCGCGACTCATGGACAGGAAACTGCCATAGCTGGCCTTGATGCGCGCCTTAATGGCGTACAAACCATGTCTGCTGACGTGACGCAATTGATTCTTGAATCCGATGGCGCGGTGCTCGAAGAAAGCAGTATTCGCATGCATCTGAAAAAGCCCGGCGGTTTCTACTGGGAAACCCTGACGCCGTTTCCGGAATTGATCGTCACTAACGGCCAAACGCTCTGGAACTACCAACCCGATTTGGAACAAGTAGTCATCGAAGACTGGAATAGCGATCGTTCGCAACTGGCAGCACAGTTATTAAGTGGCGACACTTCTGCATTACAAGAAGATTATGCGGTGAGTTGGGCAGGTGAAGACAAAGCACTGACTGTGTTTAATTTGCTGCCGCTGAGTTCGGATAATGTCTATGCGGAAATCGCCATTCATTTCAATGATCAGACACTGGACATGATTCATCTGGAAAGTAAAAACGGCGAGCAGACGGTATGGCAGTTTAGTGCAATAGAGCGCAATCATAGACTCGACGACCAGCTGTTTAATTTCGATCCGCCGAGCGGCATTGAAATCATTCAGAACAATTACAGCAATTGATCACTGCCAACCTGACCACTCAATCTACCGGACTTCGTAGCCCACATCCGATATGCAGACAACTCTTCTAATAGCGCTGGGCGGAGCATTGGGCGCCGTGACGCGCTTCTTTCTGCATACGTCTGTGCAACGCTATTCGGTCAGTGGCTTCCCGCTTGGCACCCTGGTGGTAAACGTGCTGGGCAGCTTCCTGATTGGCATTGCCTTCGTCGTCTTCGTGGAGAAAATCCAGATCGCCGAGCAATGGCGCGCAGTAGTCATCATTGGCTTTCTAGGTGCAATGACCACCTTTTCAACTTTCTCACTCGATGCGCTTTTGTTGCTTGAACAGGGCCACTACAATAGCGCGCTTCTTTACATACTCAGCAGTGTGTTTGTTTGTCTGATTGCGGCATTCGCCGGTCTGCAACTCGCCAGACTGATTCTTATTTAAATGCAGGAAACTCGACATGCTTGACCCGAAATGGATTCGTTCTGAACCTGATGCACTGGCCCAGCGACTTCGCAAAAAGAAGTTTACACTCGATGTGGACCACATCACCAAACTCGATACCAAACGACGCGAGATCCAATTGGAAACCGAGTCACTGCAGAACGAACGCAACGCCCGCTCCAAAGAAATCGGCAAAGCCAAAGCCGAAGGCAAAGACATTGGCGATATTCTCAAGTCCATGGATTCTTTGAAAGAGGCACTCGAGAGCAAGAAAGAACTGCTTTCGGCACTGCAAGATGAATTGAACGAGTACATGCTTGGCGTACCCAATGTGCCAGACGAGGCCGTGCCCGATGGCGATAGTGAAGAGGACAATCAGGTGGTCAGTACGTGGGGAACGCCTGCGAAATACGGTTTCGAAGTTAAAGATCACGCTGAGCTTGGCGAAGCGCTGCAGCACGGGCTGGATTTTGCTGCTGCCAGCAAACTAACCGGGTCTCGTTTTGTAGTTATGCAGGGTGCGACCGCACGGCTGCATCGCGCACTGATTCAATTCATGTTGGATACGCATACCCAGGATCACGGCTATACCGAAATTAATGTACCTTACATCGTCAACAACCAGTCTTTGCAAGGCACTGGTCAGCTGCCTAAATTTGCCGAAGACTTGTTCAAGCTGGAAGGTGATCATCCTTACTATCTGATACCGACCGCTGAAGTGCCGGTGACCAACATGGTTCGCGATGAAATTATTGATATAAGCGCATTGCCATTGAAGTTCTCTTGCCATACTCCATGCTTTCGATCAGAAGCGGGCAGTTACGGTAAAGACACCAAGGGCATGATCCGTCAACACCAGTTCGAAAAAGTCGAGCTGGTACAAATCGTCAAGCCTGAGACTTCCGCGCAAGCACTGGAAGAGCTGACCGGCCATGCCGAAAAAATACTCCAATTACTCGATCTTCCTTATCGCAAAGTGTTGTTGTGTGGCGGCGACCTGGGCTTTTCTGCGCACAAAACCTACGACCTTGAAGTCTGGCTACCTAGCCAGAACTGCTACCGGGAAATTTCTTCCTGTAGCAGCTTTACCGATTTCCAGGCCCGCCGCATGCAAGCCCGCTGGCGTAATCCGGAAACCGGCAAACCTGAGCTGGTGCATACAGTGAATGGCTCTGGTCTTGCCGTTGGCCGCACATTGGTAGCGATCATGGAAAACAATCAGGACGAGCAGGGCCGCATTAAAATTCCGAAGGCACTGGCACCTTACATGAATGGAATCGAGTACCTGCAGTAATGGATTTTCTACCCCTGTTTCTGGATATCAGAGATAAAAAATGTGTGATAGTCGGGGGAGGGGAAGTTGCACATAGAAAGGCAACACTGCTGGTCCGAGCTGGCGGGCAACTTCACGTTGTCAGCGAAAAGATTTCTGCTGAATTACAACAGCTGTGTGAGGCCAGTAACGCTGTTGTCACTCTGGCAGCCTTTAGCGCAGACTGCTTGCAAGACGCTACATTGGTGATTGCTGCTACCGACGATCGTGACGTCAATGCCAACGTCAGCGAGCTGGCCAAAGCTGCTGGTGTTCTGGTTAATGTTGTCGATCAGCCGGATCTGTGCAGTTTTATCGTGCCTGCCATAGTTGATCGCTCACCTATTGTAGTTGCCGTATCCAGCGGTGGCGCTTCGCCGGTACTAACTCGCCAACTTAAAGAACTGAACGAAGTCATGATACCTGGCCGTATTGCCGAGCTAGGTGATTTATTGCGCCGGTATAGACCACAGGTTAAAAAAACCATTAGCAGCTTTGCTGACCGTGCCCGCTTCTGGGAAGCCATTTTGGACAGTGAGATTCCGGAGTTGGTTTACAGTGGTGAAGCAGGGCGCGCAGAAGCCGTGTTGCAGGAAAAGCTGGCAAACAACGACAGTAGCAAGGCCATTGGTGAAGTGTATCTTGTCGGTGCTGGTCCTGGTGATCCTGACTTGTTAACTCTTCGTGCTCTACGCTTGATGCATAAAGCCGATGTAGTTTTGTATGATCGTCTGGTCTCCCCGACTATTTTGCAAAAAGTACGTCCTGATGCCGAGCGCATTCATGTCGGCAAGCAACGCGCCAATCATACTGTGCCGCAGAGTCGCATCAATGAAATGTTGGTGGCGTTGGCCAAAGAGGGCAAACGGGTATTGCGCCTCAAAGGCGGCGATCCATTTATTTTTGGGCGCGGTGGTGAGGAGCTCTCGGAACTGACACGGCACCAGATTCCCTTCCAGGTTGTGCCAGGTATAACTGCGGCATCCGGGTGCGCAGCTTATGCTGGTATACCGCTGACGCACAGAGATCACGCCCAATCGGTGCAATTCCTGCCAGGCCATCTTAAGGACGGTACTCTCGATTTACCCTGGGACGGTCTGATTCAGGAACAACAAACTCTGGTGTTTTACATGGGGCTGGTAGGTCTGCCAAAAATATGCGAAGAACTGATCGCTCATGGCAAAAGAGCCGATACACCTGCCGCGATAATTCAACAAGGCACGACCGATAATCAAAAAGTGGTAACTGGTACTTTGAGTGACTTGCCATTGCTGGCAGAACAAGAAGAATTACAGGCGCCAACTCTTATTATCGTCGGCAATGTAGTTACGCTGCGTGACGAACTTTCCTGGTACGAAGAAAAACCGCACTGACTCAGTTTACGCTTACAGGCAATTATCCGGTTTCGGCAAGCCGGCTATCTTGCTGGCCATCTTGGCAGGGCTGCCACCGAAGAGCTTCATCAGATACACACTGCGGCCTTTTTCAGGCCCCAGTTCACGCTTGACCAAACTAACCAGAGCCCGATTGGCCGGCGAAAGTTGGTGACGCTGGTAAAAGGCGCGCAGCAGATGCAGAACTTCCCAGTGAGCCGGCAGCAGACGTATCGCTTCTGACTCTGCCAAGTCAACAGCCACAGCCTCGCTCCAGTCTGTCAGGTCACGCAGGTAACCTTCCTTGTCGACTGGCACTGGCGTCATGGGTGTTAAAGAGTTCGGCGACATGACCATCCTGTTGCGCGCTAAAACCAATTGATAATTTTACTGTGCGTGCAGCATAGCTCGACGAAGTGGCGCATCGTCACTGCCCGGATATTCTTGCAAACACGTTTCTGGATACCGCGCGCGGTTATATCTTCGCGCAAACCAAAGACAGCGATATCCGATGCGGGTAATGCCAAATTATCCGTTGCGCAATAATAAACACCATCTTCCAGAAACAAGATCGCATCACCTTCGCTGACAGCGGTCAAACACTGCGCTAACAGCTCGGAACTTGGTGGTTTGCTAATTGTGTGTAAGGTGCTCATATGGCTAGTTGGCTCACAAGTTGAATACGCAATCAGAGCGCTGCAAAAGCCCTTGAATATCGTCAGGCTCTACTAGCGTGACCGGCAATAGCAATTCCTTTTCAGTAAGGGAGCGCTGTGACAGCGCCTCACGTTCAACCAGGACATTGTCTATGCCATAGAGATCGAGAGTCTCCATTGCATTGCCTAATGTCTTGCTCGCTATGCCTTCTGCATTTTGTCCGCTCAGCAGTTGGTACACACCATCGCCCATAAAGAGGTAGTTTACTTCCTGTTCGAACACGGCTGTTGCCAGCGCCATATCAAGACAGAGCTGGGGGCGATTCGTGCCATAGGGCGCCGAGCGTGCGATAAAAGTAAATTGTTTTTTGATAGCGCCCTGATTCATGGTGTTATCCAAAATTCACCGTGCGATCACTGAGTAATACCGCATCAACCAGCTGGCCCAGACCGGCAATCTCTGAGCTGTCGTTAATACTGACACTCTCCAGGTCGTAGCGGTTGGCTTCCTGCGCATTGATAATTCCGCGCTTGATGGCCGAAGACACACAGGCCACCGCATCCAGATCATACTGTTTGATCAGTTTATCCCATTGCATTTGTATACTGGGTTCATCCTGAGGCGTGATCGCCAGACTACTGGCGTTATGAACACCATCGGAAAAGAAAAACACGCGCGTGATGTCGTGCCCACTTTCCAGCAGGGATTTGGTGAAGCGGAGGGCTGTGGAAGCCGCTTCGCTAGAGTAGGGAGCGGCATACACCACAATGCAAAATTTCACGATAATTCGTTACTGGCCGTCTTTACAAAAATTTAAAAAAGAATTGCGCAATAGGTTTTATAAAAAGTGGCACAAAAAAAGCCCCAGCTGAACCGGGGCTTTTTTTAGACCAGCAGCGACTTATTCGTCGCCAGAAAATGCCATGAGCAAGTGGATCAAGCTCATGAAAATATTATAAAGCGACACGTAAAGTGTGATGGTCGCCAGAATGTAGTTGCGCTCTCCGCCATTCACTATCTGGCCGGTTTGAAAGAGAATTACTGCGCTCGAGAAGAACATGAAGCCTACCGACATGGCCAGTTGCAGTGCAGGCATTGGCCAGATCAGGCTGATTACAATCGCGGCGATCAACACCAGCGCACCAGCCGCAATAAATCCACTCAGGAATGAAAAATCCTTACGTGATACCAGCGCCCAGCCGGACAGACCGAAGAAGATAAATGCGGTGCCGCCAAGTGCGGTCATGACGATTTCACTGCCACCCTGACTGGCCATCAGATAGCCCATCAACGGGCCAATGGCATAACCCATAAAGCCAGTGAAAGCGAAAGTCGTGGCCAGCCCCCAGGGGCTATTGGCGAGTTTGTGGGTAGCAAATAGCAGACCATATGCTATTACCAAAAAGATCAGGGGGCTGATCTGAACCGTCGCATTCATGCTGAGCATTGCAGTGAAAGCACTAAACGCCAATGTCAGGGCCAACAGCCAATAAGTGTTTTTCAGCACTTTATTGACAGCGACAGACGATTCCTGGCGGTGAGCAGTACTCACATCATATTGGTTCATCAAAAACTCTCCAGCTATCAGTTAAAAATCAGTTTGAAAAATGTTGCTTCAGCCACGCTTGCGGTTACTGGCAACCCGAATAGTAATATTGGGGTAATTGCTGTAATTTCAATGTCTTGAAGGCCCGGGAAGGGCGGCTATAGCTGAAATCATCATACCTGCCCCGCAGGCAAAATCAATGCTTTTCGGCGCGATTCAGGCCCCTTCAGACAGGCTGGAGAGGACCGCAATACGGGCCTTGCCGAGGATCCTCCCAAGCGGCGGCAGGGCGCAGATCCGCTCCTGAGCAGCCTGATCGCCCCAGTGCTCGTCTGTCGGGTCAATTACGCCCCCAAACCCGGTTTTGCCACATAAAACAGGCCTGATTTGCCTGGCCCATCAGCAGCAGACCTTCATCAGGCAAAGAACGTGAAAAAACCTTGCCTGCAGGGCAAATGACGATTGGACTGAATGCCGGATTGTTGTAAGATTCTGCCCCTGCTGCGGAGGGGTGGCAGAGCGGTTGAATGCACTGGTCTTGAAAACCAGCGAAGGTGAAAGCCTTCCGAGAGTTCGAATCTCTCCTCCTCCGCCAATTCGGCATTATCGTGCAGATCCGCTTGCTGCATCGACCTCGAAAAGATCTCCTTAGCCGCAAGTCCCGGAGGAGGAGAATGAGAACTCTCGCAGTTCGACAGCTGCGAAGCAGCGCAGACCGCGGAACGCGGCCCAAAGCGCTTCAGCCAAACTCGTAAGTAAACTTCAAGTTAGAACCTGCTTAGCGGCTCGTATGGGCGACGATTTTGGCTTAGCCAATAAGCGAGTCAAAGCCGCGTCAGCGGCGCAGACCGCGCCAGTGCGCGGCCCCGCAGGGGTGAGCACTTGAGCTAAGCTCAAGAGCGAATCTATCTCTCCACAACCCACCAGCAAGCACGCTCATCAACGCCCGCAATATCCTGCAGTCTCAGCTGATAGGATGTCCTCAAAACACCAAGGCTCTCTACTGCCCAACACCCGACGTCAAATATCCCCCCAACTCAATCGTATAGCCAGGATCCAACACATCCGGCCCGGCATCACAGATAATTCCCAAAGTTGCAGTTGCCAAAAATTCCTCGAGCAGTTGAAAACTGTATCTACCGGATTCACCCTGAATGCTGGCGCTGTATACTAATTGATCGCTGTCATTAAGAATACTTACCCACACGCCGCCAAGCTTGCAGGCATCAAACTGACCTAACTCAACGACAAATGCATATTGCGGGTAAGGGTGATCAGACTCTTCCTCGTGGTTTACTGCCGTAATGTTAATGCCAAGGTCTTCAGCTTCTAAGGGCGACAGGGGAGTTCGCTGGCCGCCAAGCCAAGTCGCACCCGCAGCAGCAATAATCAACAGAATTTTCATAAGGCCTCCCTAGCAAAAGCATAGCGTGCACAGTGCAGCCTCACACCCCACTCAACCCCAAAAGCCACATTCCAGACACAATTAACCCCGAGATCGCCTTATTCGGCGAAGCCCGGAGTCAGATTCATTTGCTTTAATAAACACTCAATCAACTGCAAATTGATTGATTCCTCCTCGAGCTTGACCCGCTTTGATGGCCCTCTTTCCCCAGAGGGCCTTTTTTTTGCGGTGAGGAGTCTGTTCTGGTGTTAACGGTTGTTAGGCAGGCTATCAACCTGGGACAAGCGGCGCTCAGTCAGGCCGATGTAATCAGCCAGCACGCGTCCAGTTTCCATTAACAGTGGATCTTTCTCTTCATCCTCCGCATCGACTTCTGAGTCATCATCAGCCGCGGGCAGAGCGTCTGCGTCATTGCTGGCCAGAGTTTCTTCTTCCTCTTCTTCAGCATCGGCATCTACCCATTCACGCAGAGGCAGGCCTTTCATGAAGCGGCGCATATTCTCAGCATCGAATTCCGCGCGACGATCAGCTTCACGTTCAGCCTTCAACGTGGCTTCATTCAGAGAAATAACTTCACGCTCGCGCGCTTCTCGCGTGCGCTCGATTTGATCCAGCATGTAGATGAAATCAGGTGAGTCTTCAGCGCGTTCGTCATGTCGATTGCGCAGCTCCGGCAGCATGGCCTGAATGGAATGGTAAGCACGATATTCAACAGGGCGAACCGTATCCCAGGGCAGGGCGCCATCCAGATTGCTTTCTCCGATGTCTTCATAAGCATCGTACAAATCTGGGAAAGTAATATCCGGGATCACACCGCGATGCTGAGTGCTGGCACCGGAGATGCGGTAGAACTTCGAGCGCGTCACTTTGACCTGACCGTAGTCCATCGGAATAATTTCTTGCACAGTGCCTTTACCGAATGTCTGACCACCGAGCACGATACCGCGCTGATAGTCCTGAATGGCACCAGCAAAAATTTCTGACGCGGAGGCGCTGGTTCGATTCACTAATACTGCCAGTGGTCCAGCGTAAGCAACTTCGGGATCGTTGTCACCGAAAGAGCGTACAAAGCCATTGCGAATTCCGGAATAACGAATTTGCACAGTTGGGCCCGTTTCAATAAACAATCCGACTAACTGATTGGCTTCGCTCAAGCTGCCACCGCCGTTGTTACGCAAGTCCATGACGACGGCATCAACGTTTTCCGCTTTCAGCTCTTCCAGCAAATTACGCACATCGCGAGTCGAGCTCTTATAATCTTCGACACCGGCCTGCGCTGATTCGAAATCGAAATAGAAGGTCGGCAAATTGATCACGCCAATTTTGTAGTCGCTGTCGTTGTAAGTCAGTTCGAGAACTTCCTTCTTGGCTGACTGATCTTCCAGCTTGACGGTATCGCGAGTGATGCTGACCAAAGTCGCTGCCGCTTCACCGACGGCATCAGCAGGGATCACGTTCAGGCGTACCACTGTGCCTTTTTCACCGCGAATCTGCGAGACCACGTCATCAAGACGCATGCCTACCACGTCCTGGATATCGCCGTCAGGGCCTTGACCAATACCGATGATACGATCGCCAGCGCGCAGCTCTTCACCACGCTCGGCCGGACCACCTTTAATCAACTCAACAATTTTTGTGTATTCATCTTCCGTTGTCAGTTGTGCACCGATACCTTGCAAGGATAGCGACAACTGCATATTGAAGTTTTCTGAATCGCGAGGGGAATAATAATCCGTGTGCGGATCAACCGCCTTGGCAACCGTAGACAGATAAGTCTGGAAGATATCTTTGGAATTGGTCTTGAGCACCTGGCTAAGCTGATTGCGATAACGCTTGGCCAATTTCTCGGCAGCTTCTTCATTGGTGTCGCCGGCAATTCGCAGGCTCAACACACTGTTCTTCAGACGCTTGCGCCAAATCTCATCCAACTCGGCAGAGGTTGTTGCATAAGGTGCATCTTCGCGATCGATGGTGATGGATTCATCGATGGAAAAATCCATATCTCCGACATTGTTCTCAACGCGATTGATGGCATAGATCAAACGCTCAAGTACGCGGCGATAGTAAAGGTTGTAAATTTCGTAGCCGGGCTCAACGCTACCGAGTCGCAAGGTATCGTCTAACGCATAGCGGTATTCGCTTAGCTGATCGATATCTTCTTTCAGGAAATACAGATGGGAACCATCCAGCGTGTCCAGCAAGCTGTCAAAGACAAGCGATGAGAAATTATCGTCGATCTCCAGATCAGCGTAGTGTTTGGTTTGCAGTTCTTCCAACAGGCTCATGGCGGTTTGACCATGAACCTCCCGGCTTTCGACCGGTGAGTAAAGCGCATCGATGTCGAGGACTGTGTTGAGATGACGGGTATCTTCTTGAGCGAAAACCCCGGTAGCCAGACTTGTGCAGCTTAACAAGAGGAGTGTTTTGAAGGTGCGTGATAACTCAAATGCGTTGATCTTGTTAATCATAATTCTCCACAACTTTTCTATTCATCATTTAGTCACAGGAAATGTGGGGTTCGTGGGTTAGCAAATTCCTTGTGAGTTCGTATGTGTGTCTGCGCGTCCTAGTGTGGTCCTTGTGTTACTCGTTACGTGCATTACTCTTACAATCTTCGGATTATCCTGAATCCGCCTGGCTAGGGCAGTGACTGAGCCTAAGCCAAATTCCGGCCTTAGAGAAGTAATTTTGTGCAATTTTCCTATATTCAAGTACCACATGAGACGAAGCGACTAGCGAATCGTTTTATTACGTGCTGAGGCATGGCGTTCGGCCCTTTCCACGTCGATATAGCGATCAGTAATCGCGCTGGATCCGTGTCCGGCATCATCGCGGACATGCTCTCTCGGCCGGTGCTTCACATCCTCGGAAATACCGGTGTGGCGCAACCAGTGCACTGTGGCATCACCCAGTCGCTCCGCTTCTTCCACAAAGCCTTCACGGCGCATTTTATCAGCAGCAACATTGAACACTTGCTGAACAATGCCACGAATTTGTCGCGTACTGGTGATGCCGCCTTTGCCACGAGTTTTGTGTATTAATGGGCTGGGCTCACCGGGGCTGGGCAGAGTAGGGAGACCGCGTGACTGACGATAGCGTTTGAGCGCGCCTAACATGGCGTCACTGACCGAGATTTCGCGCTCTTTATTGCCCTTACCAACGGTGATAAACCACCAATTGCCTTCCTGATCCGCCTGAAAGTGGCCCATCTGTGGCTGCCAGCGCGGCGTTTCCACCAATTCAGAAACTCGCAAGTACATGGCAAACAGCGCATTCATGATGAACAAGGTGCGTTCGTGGACCCCTGGCGTTTCCCGGGCCATGGTTTCCGCAACTTCGATGACATAATCCCATTGCAGCGGGGATAAGCGACGAATCCGGCCCTGGGCCTGATGCTTACGGATAAATTTGCTCTTCTGGCGAATTTGCGCAACCGGATTCGCTGCCAGATAGGATTCCTGGATCAAAAAGTTAAAAAAGCTGCTCAGCACGCTAAACAGGGACTGCAATCCGGCCTGTGAGGCCACGTATTCACCGGCGGTTGTGACATACGGGCGCCATTCCGGGTTCGGGATACGCTCACCACCACGGTCAAAAAAGCGCGAAACATTCTTGTCCCCGATCCACGTTGCTGGAGGCTGACGAGCGAAGTCGACATAGGCTTCAATGTCTTCACGATTGATTTCAGTGAGCGATTTTTTGGCAACAAGCCAGCACCAGTGAAGAAAATGCTCGATCTCGCGGCGATATGTGCTGAAAGTGTCAGGACTGCCGCGATAACTGAAGATGAATTCACTGGCAAACTGGTAATCCTTGATGGCATCCTCGGGCGCTTCCTGAACCAGATGGGTCAAGGTAGTGACGGGTTGCTTGAAAGGATTGGGCATCGCTTCCAAAGTATCGAAAAAAGCCACCGGGCTTTGCATTTAATCCACGCTCTTAGTTAACTAGTTATCTTAGTAATTTATCCTAACTATATATTATTAATAGACAATTAGTTAATGAAATTCATTGAGCCAGGGCAGGGGAGAATTGAACGAAGCAACTACTAACATCCTGATCTAACACTGTTTGTCTATTAGGATGTCGGAATCTGTAGCGCTTACTTTACTATCGGGCTGGGCATTTTTTCAGCGCACATAAACAGCAGGGCGCAGGAGTAGGTTTGGGAGCGTGAGAGTTTGGGAGGTTGAGTGGTTAAGTGGTTGAGTGGTTGAGTGGTTGAGAGGTTGAGTGGTTGAGAGGTGCAGAGATTGCGAACTTGAGAGGCGGACAGCTGCGATCGTTACGATAGAGTAGGTAGCCTGCCGGCTGCGGATGCTGTGGCATCAGCCAACTGCCATGTTTCTATGGGTGGCGATCGGCGCAGTGGAGGGCCAAGTGGAGGTTAAGCCAAGCAATTGAATGATCGGGCTTTTCAGAGTCAGTAGCAATTTGCTGCCAGCCGCAGATATTAATCGCCGCCGAACAACCAGGCCTCGGCGCTGGCCAGATCACGAAAAGAGCGTAGCCCACCGACAAAATCCCGTGCTGAGGCATAGCTTTCGAGCATACGACCAACTCCGTAATCAGCGTCAGAAGAAAATACAAACGCGGTACGCTTGCCAGGGAAGTCGAAAGCCCGCGCTGCATCTACGTGGGACAATAACTTGGCTGTTGAAATCTGATGCCAATGCGCCTTGGTCATATCCCAAATTGCCAGTTGCTTGAGGCGTGCCGAGTCCATATTGTTCAGATACTCGGCTATCTCATCTGATACCACGTCCCCGACTACTGTAAACCGGGACACCTGACGTTGATTATCAGTCTCGGAATAGATTTGCGCCATGCTCATGACCTTCCGTTGCTGGTAAGTCTGCAATTCCACAATTAGCCCCCTTTTATTACTCGAGTTACAACAGTCAAATGTTTTCATAACACCTGTAATGAGGCCGATACTAACACTCACTATTCGAGCTTGTAACTGGCAATATTCCTACAAATTAACAGCTTAGCGTGTAATCCTCACAGTTACTCTTAGATATATGCACAATGGTAAGGGAATTGAGATCTATACGCACAGCAAAGGGCGAGTAAAACTTGCGGCGCTTTCTTCAATCCGAAAGACCGGGCACCACTCGCATCGTTGGACGATATTGCCTGCGCAAACACATCATCAGCAGCGCGCTATGGTCGACGTGAGGGAATTGGCTGGATTGAGAGTTGATCTGAATTTAGAGTTGATCTGAATTTAGAGCTGATCTGAATTGAGAACTGGTCCTAATTAAGGGTAGGCTCGATCGTAAGCGGAGAGTCGAGTTAACGAGGGCATTATCAGTGAGCAAGTCAATATCATGATCAGGCACAGCACATTGTTGCTGCTTTTGCTGGTTGCTATGCCCGTTAACGCGGCGGATTTCACGCTGCGCACCATCGTTGATGCCAGTGCTATCCGGGTTGGCCAGCCATTTGAGCTAACAGTAAGTTTCCGCTATGACACTTGCTGTATCCGCAGCCCGGTATTTTCGCTACTCAATATCGCCGGGGCTGAGGTCTCGGAAAGGTCTGCGCCTGAGCAATATGAAGAAACAGTAGCAGGTATCCGTTATGGCGTTTATGAGTTTCATTACACAGTGACGCCTGAGCAGCCGGGCGTATTGACAATACCCAAACTCACACTCACTGGTGAACAAATCCCAAGCAGTGCGGTATTCACATCCGAAGGGGCATTCACGGTCATTGAGGTCGAGAGTGAACCGCAGAGCATCCTGGTCAACGAGTGAATCCAGCGAGGACTGGCGAGGGGGTAATCTTGCCATATCTTATTTCCGGTAATCTTTATTACCGGAAATAATGGAATAGCTATATTATGGGGGGTTTGGCCCTATGCCTTGCAGTATCCGGCTTGTGGCCGATTCCTGCTGTTTCCTCCTGCTGCGTTAGCACGTACGAATATCTCCTTGTCAGATCAAGATCTAACGCTTCGTACGCATGGTCACCAGCTCTTCGGCCATGGTTGGGTGAATGCCTATCGTGCGGTCAAAGTCGGCCTTGGTCGCTCCACAGTTCAATGCCACGGCGAAGCCCTGAACAACTTCTCCGGCATCGGGTGCCACGACATGCACGCCGAGTACCCGGTCTGACTCCTGATCAACAACCAGCTTGATAAAAGACTTCTCGGCATTACCACTGAGCGTGTGCTTTAGCTGTCTGAATTGGCTCACGTAGCAATCCACCTGATAACCGGCGCTTTCTGCCTGTTGCTCGGATAAGCCAACGGTGGAAATATTGGGATGGCAAAACACCGCTGTGGCAATATTGTCGTAGCTCAGCGCCTGATTAGCGCCAGCAAACAGCTTTCTGGCCACTAATTGGCCCTCGGCGAGCGCTACAGGCGTTAGTTCCATGCGTTCAATGACATCACCGACTGCGTAGATACTGGGCTCGCTGGTCTGATAGTCGTCGTTGACCTCAATACCGCCAGTGCTGGAAAGCTGTACATTGACGTTGTCCAGGCCCAGATCGGACGTCAATGGCCGGCGCCCGGTTGCTGCCATCACCAGATCGGCGCGTATTTCGCCGCCGCTTTGAAGCTTTACCTGTAACTCATTGTTATTCTTGTCTATTTGCGTAATGTCGTCAGACATGTGCAGAGTCATGTCACGGCTCATTTCGGCGGTTATGAACTCGCGAACTTCGTCGTCAAAGCCTTTGAGAAGCTGATCACGACGGTAGACAAGATGGGTTTCAACACCCAGTCGGGCAAAAATACTGGCGAATTCTACGGCTATGTAGCCGCCGCCAAGCACGACAATGCGTTCGGGCAGCTGCTCGAGTTCGAAGATTTCGTTGGAGCTGACGGCATAATCAGAGCCAGGGAATTCAGGCACCCAGGGCCAGCCGCCCACAGCGACCATGATGTATTTTGCGGTCACGGTTTGACCATCAACGACCACGCTATTCGGGCCACTAATGCGGGCTCTGGATTCGTAGATTGTCACAGCATTATTATCAAGTATTGATTTATAAATGCCGTTTAATCGCTTGATTTCAATGTCTTTATTGCGCACCAAAGTAGGCCAGTCAAAAGTTGCTTTTGTGGCCCCAGTCCAGCCAAACCCGGCGCTGTCGGCAAAGTCGTCGTGGAAATGCGCGGCGTAACTGAACAGCTTTTTCGGCACACAACCCACATTGACGCAGGTTCCCCCAAAATAGCGTTCTTCAGCGACGGCCACTTTCGCACCATGGCTTGCTGCTATACGACTGGCTCTGACGCCGCCGGAGCCGGCGCCAATGACAAATAAATCGAAATCAAAATCCTGCAACTTACTGTATCCTTTCGGTTTGAATGAGGTGCTGGCAAGCCAGCAAAGCGGCATTATGCCCCAGCACCACTCGCTTAAACACCGCCCCCGCGCTATGCAAGCCAGTTTATTTGACCAACAAGCAATCGGTAGTGAGCCCATCCGGCACGATTTGCAGCATTTGCTCCCTCATGAGCAAAGCGCTCGCGCCGAGCCATCAGGCAGTCTTGTTGAATATCCGGCTGCATTACTGGCAAACACGGCCGATCAACTATTCGCTACACTCTTGAAGGTTATTCCCTGGCGCCAGGAATCCTTGCGTATCGCTGGACGCACCCTGCCCGTACCACGCCTGCAGTGCTGGATGGGCGATGCCAATAGTGTGTACGGTTATTCCGGCATGCGCCTCGAACCAGAACCCTGGCAAGAAGATGTACAGCGTATCCGTGCACTGGTTGAGCGGTTAGCCGGCCAATCCTTCAACTCCGTGTTGCTTAATCTGTATCGAGATGGTCAGGACAGTGTTGCCTGGCATGCCGATGATGAAGCTGAACTAGGCCCGGCTCCGGTGATTGCTTCGGTTAGTCTCGGTGCCGAGCGGCGCTTTCAGTTAAAGCCCAAAGTCGCCACGCCGCGCAGCCAATGTCAGATATTGCTCAAACATGGTTCGGTATTGGTTATGGATCAACATGTACAGCAGCATTGGTTACATCAGATCCCCAAAGACAAAACCTTATCTGCACCGCGCATCAACCTGACTTTTCGTCAGATACTATCGCCACAACAAACGTCATCTGCGCCGGGCGAGCGTGCCGCCGATGACTGAGCGCTTCGAGATCTGTGTCGTTGGCGCGGGTGTGATTGGGCTAGCTGTTGCGCGTCAGTTAGCCACATCTGGGAAAATTGCCGTGGACAAAATACTCGTACTGGAGCAAGAAGCCAGTTTTGGCCAGCATACCAGTAGCCGCAATAGCGAAGTCATCCACGCCGGGTTGTACTACCCGGACAATTCTTTAAAAGCCAGGCTGTGTGTACGCGGCAAACAACTGCTTTACGAGTATTGTGCGCAACATGACATTCCGCACCGGAAAACCGGCAAGCTAGTCGTTGCTCAGGATGCAGAAATTGCTGCATTGGAAACACTGCAACAGCAAGCAATGCGCAATGGTGTGAGTGATACAGAAATTATTGATGCCGCCGCATTACAACAAATGGAACCGCAAGTCACGGGCAGCGCTGCGTTGTTCTCACCCTCCTCGGGAATTATCGATAGCCATGCCTACATGCAGTCACTACTCAATGAAGTTGAAAGTTCAGGTGCCCTCTTCGTCCGCAAGACGCGCATTGAAAAAGCATGTTCTGCGAACAATGGTTTTCGAGTCACCACTCAGACACTTCAGGGCCAGCAAAGCGACTCTTACGATATTGAGTGCCGTGTGCTGATCAATTGTGCAGGACTGGATGCGATGAATGTTGCTGAGCGTATTGAGTGTGATTTCAAACGCGAAGCGCCACGGCTGTATTTGTGTAAGGGCGATTACTTTCACTACAATCTGGGCAATCCGTTCACCCATCTCGTCTATCCGTTGCCAGAGAAAAATACCCGCGGGCTCGGCATCCACGCCACGCTGGATATGGGCGGGCAATGCCGATTTGGCCCGGACAGCCAGTACGTCGATGCAATCAATTACGATGTCAGCGCAGCCAAGGCCACTCAATATGCAGAAGCCATCAAGCGCTATTTCCCGGCAATAGATGCCGCACAGCTACAGCCTTCTTATGCTGGTATCAGACCCAAGTTATCCGCTGCCGGTGAGCCCGCGCAGGACTTTGTCATTCAGTTTTCCCAAGACTGTGCTGCCGACGAGCATAGCGGCACAATGAGAACTGATGCAGAGCTCGTGCAGTTATTTGGCATCGAGTCACCGGGTTTGACTGCGAGTCTGGCGATCGGCGAATTGATAACTACAAGACTGCTTGATCAGTTATAAAATTTACGGCTTGAATAGTTGTTGTGCTTGAGGGGCGTTGCCAACAGGTTCAGCCATTATAATGTGAGACTTGGCGCAGTCTCTGAGTCACAATGATCCTGATCACTGCCAAGCCCTGAGAGCATGTTCTGTATTTTTTCTGATGCACTGTCATCGGGATTCACAAATTGCACGCCAATCCCTGCGACTAAACCATTTTGCGCACCTTCGGGTGTTTTCCAGACTACCCGGGCCAGCGACGGCAACCACTCCTGACAATCTGGCAAGCGCAGCATAACAAAGACTTCGTCGCCTATGCGTTGTTTGGCAGTACCCGGCATAAACAAGCCGCCGTTATCTACAAAGGGCATGTAACTCGATTGCAGCCCCGCCACACTTTCAATAGTTAGCTTGAATAACGAACGGCTACTTAACTGTTTGTTGGATGCGGCCATTAATGCTTCCCTGGATTTAGCCTGCTCTCATTATTGTTTTTTCGGCTTTTCTTTAGCCCTATGTTCTTATTCCCTTATTCCCTTATTCCCTTATTCCCTTATTCCCTTTTTCCCTTTTTCCCTTAGCCCCTGATCCCCACATCCCACATCGCAATAGCTCTACCCTGTTTCGCGCAATTGGCTCGCAACGCTTGCCAAGCTTTTTATGCCGCCATTGTTTTGTATGTATGATGCGCTCGCAGGTAAGTAAATATACTCAGGACAAGCAAAGTGCCCGGGCAAACGATCGCGCTATCAGTAGCGTAGTTGGCTCCAGCGATAGGCTAGCGATTCCAGCAATAGTTGCGGATTGGGGTTGGATGCACTGAGCAATTGCTGTCGCGCTGCCAGGCCATCCTGATACAGACGCAGGATCTGCCGCGTCAATGTCACATTACCGCTATTGATTGGTACGACTTGAGTCAATGAACCAAACGAATTTGCCAGCGTTTGCCGCTGCGCTTTGTTTGATCCATTTGATCCATCCGCTTCATTCGCCGTAGTCTGTGGCGCTGCATCTCCTTTCCCTTTCTCTTTCCCTTCCCCTTCCCCTACTCCCTGCTGCGCATGACCAAATTGCTCCGCACTCACCAGAAGTTTTACCAGTGTAGTTGAAGCCAGCATCAAATACTCAACCGCAGCCAATTCGCCAAGTTTTAAACCACGGCTTACCAGTTGCTGCGGGCTGCATGCGCCAGAGATGACTTGTGCGAGCTGTTCCCAATAATCGCGCTGATCGGCAACGGCATCCGTGGCCGCCAACTCAAGCGCCCGCATCGGTTGATTGTGAGTGGCAGCAAGCAAACCTGCGGCATCAATATCCGCAGTAATCTGTGTTTGCAGCCAGGCTTCCGATTCTCTTAATCCTGGCGCTGCAAACTGGACGCGCTGACAGCGACTACGAATGGTGGCGGACAAGTAACCGGGCAGGTCGGAAATTAAAATCAGATAGGTTTTCTTGCCGGGTTCCTCAAGTGTTTTCAGTAACGCGTTGCTGGCCGAGATATTCATGCGATGCGCAGCCTTCACTAACACCACTTTGGCATTGCCGGCAAAGCTTGTCCTTGAGGTGAAATCAGTAATAGCGCGAATTTGTTCGACTTTGATATCACGGCTGCCTTCTTCGGGCGCGATCTGCAGGATGTCCGGGTGTCCGGATTTGCCACCGGCCTGGCAGTGTTTACAGTGCCCACAGGGTTGGTCCTGCTCTGGCGCCATGCACAGCAACAAATCGGCAAAGCGCTGTGCCAGCAAGGTCTTGCCAGTGCCGCTGGCACCACTGAACAAATAGGCATGGGCGAGCTGATCCTGATGATAGCGCGTCAATAGTCGTTGCCACTGACTGACCTGCCACGGCAGCGGGATCGCTGCCAACAGCGTCGCCTGATCGAGTGGTGCGAGATCACTCATTGTCAGTAAACCCCAATTTGTCGGTAAGTCGAGCAAGCAGCTCCTGTTCGACATCGACAAGTTCTGCACTGGCATCAATAACCAGAAAGCGTTCTGCGTGTTGTTGCGCCAGGGCAAGGTAGGTATCACGCACGCGAGTAAAAAAATCGGCCTGCTCACTTTCGATACGATCCAAAGCACCACGTTGGGCGGCGCGAGCCAAGCCAATCTGCGGTTCCAGATCCAGCAGCACGGTGATATCAGGGCGAAGCTCGCCCTGCACCATAGCTTCCAACTCAGCAATGCGCTCGACGCCTAACTGCCTGCCACCACCTTGATAGGCGTAGGTGGCATCGGTGAATCGGTCACACAAAACCCATTGTCCGGCTGCCAATCGGGGCTCGATGACTTGTGCGATATGCTGTGCTCGCGCGGCAAAAATAAGCAACAGCTCGCAATTGGCATCCACGTCTTCATCGCTCAGTGAGAGAATCAATTCGCGAATGCTTTCCGAAATCTGTGTGCCACCCGGCTCTCTGGTCAGGTGATAGTCAATACCCCGACTTTCCAACAGTCGTTGAATCGCAGCAAGTTGTGTCGATTTACCAACTCCCTCGACTCCTTCAATGGTAATAAATTTTCCGCGTCCTTCCTGGCTCACTACTGACTCTCTTGTTGGCGTTGAAATCGATTTACGGCGGCGTTGTGTTCTTCGAGTGTGCTCGAGAAATAATGACTGCCATCACCGCGAGACACAAAATACAAATAGTCCGAAGACAACGGGTTGACGGCGGCTCTTATCGATTCTTCGCCAGCCAACGCAATAGGCGTAGGCGGCAAACCGTTTACCCGATAAGTATTGTACGGTGTCGTTGTCTGCAAGTCAGCGCGACGGATATTGCCATCGTAGTCACTGCCCATCCCGTAGATAACCGTCGGATCAGACTGCAAGCGCATGCCAAGTTCCAAGCGGCGAATAAATACGCCAGCAATATGTCCGCGCTCGCTGCCCACTGAAGATTCTTTTTCGATAATAGAAGCCATGATCAGTGCTTCATAACTGTCATTGTAAGGCAATGCGCCCAGTCGTTTGTCCCAACTGTCAGTCAGTACCAATTGCAGCCGCTGATGTGCGCGCCGCAGAATTTCCAGATCTGTTGTGCCGGTCGTATAAAAATACGTGTCAGGAAACAACAGCCCCTCGGGATTATCCCGGTCAATGGCCATGTCTTGTGCAATAGTGGCTAATGATTGTCCGCGCAGTGTGGCATTGATTTTTTCTGCTCGCCAAATGGCATCCAGTGCGTCGCGAAAAGTCCAACCCTCTACCAGGGTAAGACGATATTGAACACTCTCCCCGGAGACCATTTTGGCGAGTATGTCATTGGGTGAGTAACCCGGCAGGAACTCATATTCGCCGGCGCGGATTGCAGCGCTCACGCCTTGCCAACGCGCCAGCAGCGAAAACAGGAAACTTGAAGGAATTATGTCTTGTTGTTCGAGCTGATCGGCGACTGCGACCAGCGAACTGCCTGCAGTGACTGTATAGCGAACTGGCGTGCGCAGGGAATCCACGGGCTGGTAAAGCGGTCGGAGGGTGATAAAGGCGGCGATGATGAGCAAGACGAAGATAACGGCAGCGCCCAGAATCAGGCGAACTGGCAAGCTCAGTCGTGCTAGTAAATCGCGCAGAAATTGCATCGCTACCCTGTCTGACTCCGGTCTGTGCTGGTCGCAGATTGCCCGGCCAGTGGCTCGGATTCTAGCACTTTAGCCAGCAGCTGCACGTGTCTGTAGGGCGAATGTGAACTAGTTAAAGCGCGTGAATATCAAACTGCCGTTGGTGCCGCCAAAGCCAAACGAATTGCTCAACGCGACGTTGATTTCCTGCTCGCGAGCCGTGTGCGGCACATAGTCCAAATCACAACCTTCGTCAGGATTATCCAGATTGATCGTGGGAGTAATAACCTGATCCTTGAGAGTAAGCACACAGATTATGGCTTCTACAGAGCCAGAGGCACCGAGCAAGTGACCAATCATGGATTTACTGGAACTGACAGACAATGATTTGGCATGGTCGCCAAAGACCGACTTGATGGCATCGGTTTCGGCAATATCGCCAGCTCTGGTCGATGTACCATGAGCATTCACATAGTCGACCCGACTGGCGTCCATCTGCGCACTGCGCAAGGCATTCTTCATGCATAGCGCCGCTCCCGCACCACCTGCTGGCGGCGAAGTCATGTGATACGCATCGCCGCTCATACCAAAACCGACCAACTCAGCGTAAATAGTCGCGCCGCGTTGCTTGGCATGCTCCAGCTCTTCGAGAACCAGGATTCCGGCACCGTCGCTCAGCACAAAACCGTCGCGGTCCCGATCCCAGGGTCGGCTTGCTTTCTGTGGATCATCATTGCGAGTAGATAAGGCTCGCGCCGCGCAGAAGCCACCCAGGCCTACCGGTGACGTGGCAGATTCGGCACCGCCGGCGACCATGACATCGGCTTGATCATTCATGATCATGTTCGCGGCCAGGCCAATATTGTGTGTGCCGGTTGTACAGGCAGTCGTGACTGCTATGTTGGGCCCTTTCAGGCCAAAGCGAATCGACAGGTTGCCAGCGATCATATTGATGATCGAACCGGGTACGAAAAAGGGGGAAACTTTGCGAGGACCGCTTTTGCGAATTTGCAGTGTCGTGTCTTCAATCGACGTAATACCACCAATACCGGAACCAATGGCTACACCGGCTCGATCGGCATCAAAGGTACTGTCTTCCAATCCCGAATCCTGCACTGCTTGCACGCCGGCAGCGATTCCCAACTGCATGAAAACATCCATGCGGCGGGCATCCTTCCGTTCCATGTAATCAGTACAATCGAAATTCTTTAAAGAACCACCGAATTGGGTGCTGAACTCACTCACATCGAAATGGGAGATCGTATCAATACCGCTCTTACCGTTCTTCAGGCCGTCCCACGAAGTGGCTACATCATTGCCTAACGGAGTAAGAAGTCCCAAACCAGTGACGACTACTCGACGCTTTTTCACAAATACGCTCCCGCTGAAATGCTGTCAGCCATATAAACAAAAGCTACTCCAGTCACCTGGAGTAGCTTCGGAACCTAGCATTGATTTGGGATTTACAGGTTTTGGTTGATGTAATCAACAGCAAGCTGCACTGTTGTAATTTTCTCTGCTTCTTCGTCAGGAATTTCAGTTTCGAATTCCTCTTCCAAAGCCATGACCAATTCGACGGTATCTAAAGAATCAGCGCCTAAATCTTCCACAAAGGAAGCGGAGGGTTTGACCTCGTCTTCCTTAACACCCAGTTGTTCGCAAACGATCTTTTTTACGCGCTCTTCAATGCTACTCATATCTGTTATTAGCTCCTAGTACTATGTTTCTAAAGGCTTTTTAGAGAGCCTCTCTGTCACGGTCGCGTCGCAGCCAGACCACCGTGTAATTCAGAGACGCAAGTTTACCTCTATTTGATTACGTTGTAATGCTTAAATTACCCCAGTTTGTCAGCTTCCTGATTTACAAGCTGCTGACGCCGACGCGAAGTCAATACTCGCGCTTATGCCATGTACATGCCACCGTTTACGTGGACTGTCTCTCCAGTGATATAACCGCCCTGCTCTGAGGCCAGAAAAGCCACTACAGACGCGATTTCTTCTGGCTGCCCCAGACGCCCCAAAGGGATCTGGGCCAACAGTGCCTGGGTTTGCGCTTCTGGCAACTCCCGGGTCATGTCAGTATCGATAAAACCGGGCGCCACTGCATTAACGGTGATGCCGCGTGAACCGATTTCCTGAGCCAGTGAGCGGGTAAAACCCTCTATACCGGCTTTCGATGCCGAGTAGTTGGTCTGTCCGGCGTTGCCAGACGAGCCCACTACTGAGCTGATGTTAATGATGCGGCCCCAGCGTGCCTTGGTCATGGTTTTCACCGCGCCTTTGCACAAGCGATATATGGACGTCAGATTGGTGTTTATCACCGCATCCCATTCTTCCGACTTCATGCGCATAAGCAAGTTATCGCGGGTGACACCGGCGTTATTCACTACGACAACCGGCGCGCCCAATTGTTCACTCACGGCAGTTAAAAGTTGTGCAACAGAGTCATCATCACTCACGTTTGCCGCAAATCCCTGCCCGCTAATCTTATGCTCAGCCAAATAATCGCTGATTCGTTGCGCCCCATCATCAGTAGTAGCCGTGCCGGCCACGATAAAACCTTGCTGGCCCAACGCCAGGGCGATGGCTCGGCCGATGCCGCGACTGGCACCTGTCACCAGCGCTATTTTGCTTGTCTGCGTCATGTCTGTCTCTACCTGTACTCTGATATTCTTGACTTGCTGCCGGTTTAACCGGTTACTTCAGCGCGGGCACTTTCCAGCGCGCCCAAATCATCGCTACCGCAGCATTGCAGTGCTGACTCTATGCGCTTGATCAGCCCGCACAGTACGCGACCAGGGCCGCACTCTACAATCTTGTCCAGACCGGCCTTGTGCATGACTTGCACACAATCCACCCAGAGCACCGGCGCATATAACTGTTTGATCAAATTCGCTTTGATCTGCTGAGGATCCGTAGCTATCTCAGCGTTCACATTCTGTACTACGCCAATTTGTGGCGCATTGAAAGCGACCGAATCGAGCATGTCAGACAATTGCTTGGCGGCTGGGCGCATCAACTCACAATGTGAAGGCACGCTGACATTCAATGGCAAGGCCCGTTTTGCACCGGCTTCCTTGCAGAGCGCAATAGCCCGGTCCACAGCTTCGGCATTACCGGCAATGACTGTTTGCCCCGGTGAGTTGAAATTCGCTGCTGATACTGTCTGTTGCTCTTCGGCCTCATCACAGATTTCATTAATCTGTTGATTCTCCAAACCGACAATCGCTGCCATTTTGCCTGTGCCTGACGGCACAGCTGACTGCATGAATTGACCGCGGGCATGCACGATACGTACGGCATCCTGAAACTGAAGAGCGCCTGCGCAAACCAGTGCGGAATACTCGCCAAGACTATGACCGGCCAGTAAAGCAGGTGCCGGTCCGCCCAGCTGTTGCCATAGTTGCCAAATCGCATAGGACGCTGTCAGTAGAACTGGTTGGGTGATTTGGGTCTGATCGAGGATGTTACCGCTGTCATGCTGGGCAATTTCCCACAGATCCTGTCCCAGCACAGCGGACGCGTCGGCAAAGGTCTGTTCGACGATTGGGTACTCACCAGCCAGCTCTGACAGCATTCCCAGCTTTTGTGATCCCTGACCGGGAAAGACGAATCCAAATTTACTCATGGGCTATCTCAACTTCACTCAAACTCTGCGTTAGTGCTTATATTTTAAATAAGATAGCATCGCTATCATTTTGATTTTATTGTTTATTTCTAATATCAGCTATCAGTTAGCTGTCAGGCTGCCGCCATAATGGCAGCAACTTTCGTGGCAATCAATGTCGGGACTTCCCGCTCGATCTCTTTGACAGCCTGGCGGATGGCGTAACAAAAGCCTTCAGCGGTGGCATTGCCATGACTCTTGACAATACTGCCCTGCAAACCCAGCAAACTCGCGCCATTGAAGCGTTGCGGATTGATTTGCGCTGTCAGGCTATCCACCAGCTCGACGCTGATTGCCATATCACCACTGGCATGGATGCGTGCCAGCTGCTCATCGAGCAGTCGCTTAACCACATTGGCCACTCCAGCGCTGGATTTGATAGTCACATTGCCAACAAAGCCATCACAGACCACGACATCGACATCGCCTTCAAACAGGTCGTTGGCTTCCACAAACCCCATGTAATCCATGCTATGGCAGCGTTCCAGGCGCGCTGCTGTTTCGCGGACTGCAGCAGTGCCTTTGTATTGCTCGGAGCCAATGTTCAGCAAACCGACTCGCGCGGCATTGCCACTGAGCGACTCGGCCAATACCGAGCCCATCACCGCAAATTCAAACAACTGCTGTGCCGTACATTCGGGGTTTGCACCAACATCAAGCAAATAGCTCTGTCGAGCCGCTCCCGGGATAGTAGCGACAATCGCGGGCTTTTGAATGCCAGGGATCGTCTTCAGCAAGTGACGGCCTATCATGAGCAGTGCGCCGGTGTTGCCCGCACTGACCATCGCCTCTACTTCGCCTTGCTGTACCAGCTCAACGGCCTTGTACATGGAGCTGTCGCGGCCCGCACGCAACACATTGCGAGGCTCATCGGCGTCCGTTACCAGGCTTTGCGCATGCACAATGCTGCACCGCGAGGCCATTGCGGGCACCGCTTGCAGCATGGGCTGAATTTCTTGCTGATTGCCAACCAGTGTGAGGGACAGACTTGGGTCTTGCGACAACGCCTGCAGGGCTGCAGGTACTGTCAAAGCCGCCCCTCCTTCACCGCCCATAGCATCGATTGCTATGCGCTTGAGAGACGACAAACCTTAGTCTTCGCCGAGATCCAGAACTTTCTTGCCTTTGTAGAAGCCGTCAGCCGTGATGTGATGGCGACGGTGAACCTCACCAGTCGTCTTATCAACTGACAAAGTAGGCCCACTCAGGGAATCATGACCGCGACGCATGTTGCGCTTGGAACGCGATACTTTACTTTTTTGAACTGCCATGACTGGCCTCCAATACTAAATAAATTCTTTAATTTCAGTTAGTTCAATCTTTTTTCTTAAGCTTTTCAAGAACTGCAAAGGGGTTTTCAGCTACCTCGCCCTCCGGCTCTGTATCGACCGGTTCAGCAGGAATTTGATAACCCAATGCGTTCTGACAACTGGCGTCGGCGTGGTAACTCACAATGGGCATACACAGTATTAACTGCTCTTCCACGAGTTGCGCCAAATCCAGCTTGTAATCTTCACTCAACCAGGGATCCAGGTCTTCTTCAAGCCTGCCGGCTTCCGCCTCATCCCTGACCAGAGCCAGTCTGACCTCATCATCCAGCGTGATGCGCACAGCTTCCAGACAGCGCTGGCATTGCACATCGACTTCAGCTCGGAGATGGCCGCTGATCAATTTTCGACCAGCACTGTTCAGCACAAAATCCAGATCAATCTGGATATCAGCCTGTTCATCCGCCAGTAAATCCCGAAAACGTGGCAATCGATCCAGAGCGACATTTCCGCTGATTTTAGCGTCCTGTTGGAACACCTTGCGGGTGTCAACATAGGCTGGGACAGTGCTGCCTGACATAGGCGCGCAATAATAGGCGTCCAGCCCCCGGCTGTCAAAGTTTAAGTGACAATAATCCAGCTGAAATCAGCAACTTAACTAGGGTATTTCGGCATTGCCCCGTAACTGCTCGAGAAGGCTCAAAAAGCGGCCTCCCAACGGCGCTTCAAGACTCATTGAAGGGCCATTCTCACCCGCCCTGAAGTCCAGTTTGGCCGCGTGCAGACACACGGATTTAGCCTTGTTGAGCGCAGTGTCACTGCCTTCATGCGCACTATGGATGTATTTGTGGTCCCCGACAATCGGGCAACCAGCGCTCAGGCAATGCACACGGATCTGATGAGTGCGACCGGTTTCCGGGTGGGCCGCGATAAGGCTGGCATGGGCAAAACGTTCCAGCACCTGAAATTGGGTTCTGGCGGGCTTGCCATCCGAGTCAATCTTCACCACTCGCTCACCACCGGCGACTTCATTTTTACGTAGCGGTGCATTCACCTCGGTTATCTCTGCAGGCCAGGCGCCATGCACTAACGCCAGATACTGCTTTTTTACAGTTCTAGCTTTAAATTGTTCCTGTAAGTCCTTTAAATATTTAGGGTTTTTAGCCACTAACAAGACGCCTGAAGTATCCCTGTCCAGGCGGTGTACCAGCTCGGCATGCTGCCACTCCGCACGAATCTGGCGCAGTGCCTCCACCAGGCCAAGACGGATTCCTGTGCCACCATGCACTGCCAGCCCTTCGGGCTTGTTCAGCGCCAGCGCCCCCTCTTCCTCCCAGATCACACTTTTGATCAGGAGTTGCTTCAATCCTTCGGTGATCATGCCTGGCGCGGCTGGTTCAACACCAAAAAAAGGCGGTATACGGATAGTATCCCCGGGTTCGAGGCGCTGCTCAGGCTTACAGCGCTTTTTATTAACTCGCACCTCGCCTTTGCGGATCAGGCGATAGACGCGCGAACGCGGTACGCCCTTGAGTGAGCGCATCAGGTAGTTATCCAGACGCTGGCCGTCATGGAGCTCAGTTACTTCGATGAACTGGACCTTGTCACTGTTAGCTACGAGCTTGATGAGCATTTCCTCAGAAAAAACGGCATTCTACAACAAACGCCAAAGCCTTATTGGTGTACAATCCCCTCCTTTTTTACACCCCCTGAAGTGGCTTAAACCCGTTTCAGACAGCGAATCAGAGCAAACAGAATACACCCCGGATATTAAATACCTTGGATACTATAAAGCAGACACTGAACACACTGGTTAGCCAGTGCCTCACTGAAGTCACCGGGCAGAACAACCTGCAGGGACACGTTATAACCGCTTCACGACCAGAATTTGGCGATTATCAGGCCAATGGTGTCATGGCAGTAGCCAAGCAAGCCAAACGTAATCCAAGGGAACTCGCCCAGGAAGTTGTTGCTGTATTGCAAGCCAGGCAGCATGAGCTGATCGACAAATTCGAAATCGCCGGCCCCGGTTTTATCAATATCCATCTGGCCAATAGCGCGTTGCTGCGACGGGCTAATACTGCCTTGTCTGACCCCGATGAGTTAATCGGCGTGATCGACACTCCGCAGACCATTGTGGTGGACTACTCCTCGCCCAACCTGGCCAAGGAAATGCACGTCGGACATTTGCGCGGCACCATTATCGGCGACAGCCTGGTACGCGTGTTTGAAAAGCTCGGTCACAACATCATTCGCCAAAATCATGTCGGTGACTGGGGTACCCAGTTCGGCATGTTGATTACCTATATGCGTGAACTGCGCGATTCTGCCGATGACAAACCATCGCAATTGAAAGACCTTGAGACGTTTTATCGTGCCGCAAAAGAGCGCTTTGATGCTGACCCGGAATTCGCTACCACCGCGCGCAAGAGTGTTGTACATCTGCAAAGTGGCGACCCTGAATACGTAAAGGCCTGGGAACAGTTTATCGATGAGTCTCTCAGCCACTGTGAAGCTGTCTATAACAAACTCAAGATCACTCTGACCAGAGACGATCTCGACGCCGAGAGTCGTTACAACGACGACCTGGCACCTATTGTGGATGAACTGCGCAGCAAAGGTCTGCTTAGTGAATCCGAAGGCGCGCTGTGTGTGTTCTTGCCGGAATTTGTTGGCAAGGAAGGCGAGCCTCTGCCAGTCATCATCCAAAAATCGGATGGCGGCTATCTTTATGCCACTACTGACCTGGCAGCCATCAAAATGCGATCCGAGCAATTCGCAGCCCAGCGTTCCCTCTATGTTGTTGACGCCAGACAGTCGCTGCACTTTCAACAAGTTTTTGCCGTTGCCAAGGCTGCCGAGATGGCCAGAGAATCTCTGTCACTGGAACACATCGCCTACGGCACCATGATGGATAAAAGTGGCCGTCCATTCAAAACGCGTTCTGGCGACACCGTTAAACTCGACGAGCTGCTTGATGAAGCCGTGCGTCGCGCATTCGATCTGGTGACAGAAAAGAATCCGGATCTTGACGAAGAAGCTCGCAAGAGCATTGCCCAGGTAGTTGGCATCGGTGCAGTCAAGTATGCGGATCTGTCGAAGAACCGCACTAGCGACTACATTTTTGACTGGTCGACCATGTTGAGCTTCGAAGGCAATACGGCCCCCTACTTGCTCTATGCCTATGCACGTATTAAGAGCGTCTTGCGCAAGCAAAACGCCGAACACACAAGCTTGTGTATTGTCGCGCTGGACGCCCCTGAAGAACGCCAGCTATTAATCAAAACCCTGCAGCTGGCTGAAATTGTCAGAGCCGTTGGCGAAGACTGTTTCCCCAATCAGCTGTGTAACTATTTGTTCGAATTGTCCGGCACATTTATGCGCTTTTACGAATCCTGCCCAATTCTCAAAGCGGAACCAGACGTACAGCAGTCACGTTTGGCGTTGGCGGCGCTGACTGCAGAGACACTGCAACAAGGGCTCAATCTGCTCGGTATCGAAACTCTCGAACGCATGTAGACCAACACACACTGCGCAACGCGCTCGAGAGATTAATTTTGAGCATAAAAAAAGCCGCTTACATGAAATAAGCGGCTTTATCTTTTGCAACGGTTGTTAGCTGTTTTGATAACTAATCTGTCATTTCCAAAAGCAGCTTGTTCAAGCGTGTTGAAAAATCGCCTGGATCATCCAGCTGACCGCCGTCGGCGAGATTGGCCTGGCCAAACAAGACTGAAATCAAATCACCAAAGCGATCTTCATCAGCCTCCTTGTCCAGCTTCTTGACCAGCGGGTGTTCCGGATTGATTTCCAGAATAGGCTTCACTTCAGGCACCGCCTGACCAGAGGCCTCCATGATCTTGCGCATTTGCGCGCCCATGTCATGGTCATCAATCGCCAAACAGGCAGCCGAATCTGTTAAACGATGGGTCAGTCGAACATCCTTGACCTTCTCACCAAGGAACGTCTTGGCTCGCTCAACCAGTCCGGCCAGTTCCTTCTCAGTCTTTTCTTTCTCTTCCTTGTCTTCCTGATCATCGAGTTTACCCAGATCAAGTTGACCGCGAGCCACATCCTGTAACTGTTTGCCATCGAATTCATTCATGTGACCCATGAGCCACTCATCGATGCGATCGTGCATCAATATAACTTCGATCCCTTTCTTGCGGAAAATTTCCAGGTGCGGACTATTGCGCGCTGCTTTCAAAGACTCAGCAGCGATGTAATAGATTTTTTCCTGACCGTCTTGCATGCGTTCAACATAGTCAGCGAGACCCTGATCCTGTTTGTCGCCTTCCGACGCGGTCGTCGTGAATTGCAGCAAGTTGGCAATCTTCTCGCGGTTAGCGAAATCTTCACCGGGACCTTCTTTGAGAACCTGACCAAATTCTTCCCAGAACTTGGCGTACTTCTCTTTATCTTTGTTCTTGAGTTTCTCCAGCATATCCAGTGCACGCTTTGTTAACGCGCTGCGCATGGAATCGACAACCGGGTCTTTCTGAAGAATTTCTCGTGACACATTCAACGAGATGTCATTGGAATCGACCACACCCTTCATGAAGCGCAAATACAGCGGTAGGAACTGCTCTGCTTCGTCCATGATAAAAACGCGCTGCACGTAAAGCTTCAAGCCACGGGCGCCATCACGGTTCCACAGATCGAATGGCGCGCGAGACGGGATATAGAGCAAACTGGAATACTCAAGCTTGCCTTCAACGTGATTGTGGCTCCACTGCAAAGGGTCTTCAAAATCGTGGCTGATGTGCTTGTAGAATTCCTTGTACTCATCTTCCTTTATGTCAGTCCGTGAGCGGGTCCACAAGGCCTTGGCTTCGTTCACCGCTTCGTATTCGGTAGCCTTCTCTTCCTGCTTGTCCTTGTCATCACCCTCTTCCGCTTCAGCAGCAAAATCCTGCTTCTCCATGAATACCGGAATTGAGATATGGTCTGCGTATTTCTTGACGATACTACGTAACCGGAAGGCCTCGGCGAACTCTGTCTCTTCATCTTTCAGGAACAGCGTGATCGTTGTGCCAGGTTCCGCTTTCTCGGCGGCTTCGATGGTGTAGTCGGCTTCGCCTTTGGAGCGCCATACAGTGGCTTCATTGGCTGCTGTGCCGGCTTTACGGGTCAACACCTCAACTTCAGAGGCAACGATAAAGGCAGAGTAGAAACCCACGCCAAACTGACCGATCAATTGCGAATCTTTTTTCTGGTCGCCAGTTAATGACTGCATGAACTGTGCGGTGCCAGATTTGGCGATTGTGCCCAGATTGGTAATGACCTCATCACGAGTCATGCCTATGCCGTTATCAGCAATCGTCACGGTCTTCTTTTCGCTATCGCAGTCAATCTGGACTCTGGGCTCAATTTGGCCCGATTCCAGCTCCATGAGCTCCGGTTGCGATACAGCCTCAAAACGCAGCTTGTCAGCTGCATCTGAGGCGTTGGAAATCAGTTCGCGGAGAAAAATCTCCTTATTGCTATACAGGGAGTGGATCATGAGGTGCAGAAGCTGTTTGGCTTCAGTCTCAAATCCCCGTGTTTCCTGTTGTGTTTCAGTGGTCATACCAGCACCCTTGTCTCGGATTAATCAACGCATAAAAAAACCCGACCACTTCGCAGTGATCGGGTTTTGATATGGGGTTTCCAAGTTATTTTTCAACCGCTGTAGCGGCTTGGCAATCGCTTAGTAACCAGGTACCAATGAGGGATAAGGCTGATAAAAATCGATCGCGTTCTGACGACGCTCAGCGATAATGTTATAGCGATCTCGCACACCATTGATAAAAGTAATGTAGCTATTGGCTGAATTACGGGCATTCTCATCGCCAGCGTCAGCAGACTGTCTGGCAGCAGCGAGTGCGCCTTCAAAGTCATCCAACTCAAGCAGAGAGCGAGCCAGAAACAGTAAGGTATCTGCTCTGTTGCTCAGATTGCCTTTGTCCAGCGCCATCTGAAAGGCTTCTGCTGCCTCTTCATACTCAAAAAGTACATAGTGCAGATAGCCCAGATTGTCGTAACCATCACCACTGTCTGACATTTCAGCGACTTCACGAGCAGGTTCAAGAGCAGCTTCATAGTCAGCTGCGATCAAACGCATCTGGGTCAGCGAAGTAAGATTATCTTCGTTGGCTTCAACAATACCTTCATCGATGCCTTCACGAATGATCCTGGCACCGCTATAAGGAAGTTCCATACCACCCATGGACTGACCAAGGTTGAGGTAACGTGTCTCATCATCAACAAAGCCCTTCAAGTAGGCAACATTTAATGACTGAACGCGTCGTTCTTCCTGATCCAGGCTCGCGTAAACAGCACTGAGGTTCATCCAGTCCGTACGATCATCAAAGAGCATGATCATGGTCTTGGTGAGTTCCAACGCTGATTCGAAGTCTTCCAGCGTGAAGTAAATACCGTTCAGGTAGGCATAGTCGTCACGCCCTAATTCCTCACCTGTATCCAGAGAAAGATTCATGTAGTCCAGCCAATATGGCAAGGCTTCGGTGAATTCTTCTTGTTGGTAGTGGGAATACGACAATCCACGAAAGACGATTACGTCCTCTTCCGGAGAACGATCACGCCAACGCTGATACGCGTCAATAGCTTCGTTCCAGCGCTCTTCTGCCATATACAACTGGCCAAGCGAACGTAAAGTACGCAAGCGAGTCTCTTCACGCAGCTCTTCGATGAGAAGAATCTCTTCGAAAGTGATCAGAGCATTGGGAAAGTCTTCAACCGTTAGATAGTAGTTAGTGTAGAAGTTAAGCAAGGTCGACTTTTCGAAATCGTTCATACGATCCCAGCGCCGTTCACGTAACTCATCCAACTCTATCTTGGCCTGAGGCAAATCTGCCTCGTCGTCTTCATCTTCCGGGTTCATCAGTTCCTGAATGTCACTGATGGCGCGCATGACAGGTTCCGATAAGGTACCTGCCGTACGGGCTTCTGGTGGAGCTCGTTGCTCTTCCCCTGCCAATACCAATGTTGGCATCAGCGGAAACGCTAACAGACTGACCAGAAAGCCAAGTTTAAGCTTGTTTACTGCAGTCATTATTACTCCTCGAGCTGATAGCGAAACAGGTACTGAACGCCGGGCACTTCAACGCCCTGACCACTCTGTACTCGTGGCTGGAACTTGAAGCGAGCAGCGGCACGAATCGACGAACGATCAAAAATGTTGGCAGGTTCTGCATCAACAACTTCAATAGTGTCTTCGATTACATTGCCTTGTCCGTCCACTGTAAAACTCACCAGACACCAACCCTGAATGCCACGCTGAGCAGCACGGGTAGGATATTGCGGCGCGATCGCAACCAACGGAAGATAATCGCCATCAGTCGCGGAGATCTGCTGTGTGCCAATATCCAAACCACTGTCCAGATCAACACTGCCACGCTCAATATTCAGCGCAGGTCCAGCATCGAGGCTGACTTGCTTATCAGGAACATCAGGCGTTTCTTGCTGAATTTCCTCAATAGGCTCTGGTCGGTCGATTTCTTCGATAACTTCCAATTCAATATCTGGCATGGTCGCGTCGACAATCTTGACGACGTTGACACGTTCATCAAGAGCTTCACCGGTCGCGATCAGGAACTGCATGAAATAGAACAGCCCCAGAGTAATACCGGCAGCCATTGCCATGGAGATGGCCCATCTGACTAGTATCATTGCTTATGCCTCCGCTGAAATTGAAACGTTTGCGATATTCGCTTCCCGTGCCGCCCGTAAAATAAGCATTACTTGCTCATTGTTGGCAGTGCGGTCGGCCTGAATGATTACCGATGAATTCGGTGCATCAGCCAGACGCAGTTCAAAGCGAGATCGGATGAATCGGGGATCGATTTGGTCACCGTCGATCCAAATGTCTCCACCTGGACCTACAGCGATCAAAATCAAGTCACCGGATGTGTCGTCGGCAGTTGAGGCAACCGGTTTGGTCACCTCGATGCCGGCTTCGGTCACAAACACCGAAGTCACAATAAAAAAGATCAGAAGGATAAAGACAACGTCGAGCATCGGCGTGAGGTCAATCTCACCCGCTTCTTCTTCGGCCTTCTTTTTCATTAATCCTTGTTTCATGAATTAACCTATGTGTCAGTTACCCGCGCTTAATGCGCCAAAGGCATGTGGTCTTCAAGCAGCTCGATGTCGCGGTCAGTTTTTGCTTTCAAATAGTTGGAAGCAAAAATGCCGGAGATCGCGCCTACCATTCCGGCCATAGTCGGAATCGTTGCTTTCGATACACCACCTGCCATGGATTTCGCATCGCCACCACCACTCACGGCCATCACGAAGAATACTTCGATCATGCCGGTCACAGTACCAATCAAACCAAGTAGCGGACAAATTGTGACCAATACTTCAATGATCGGCAGCGTGTTGCGAACGTCCAGCGAGATCTTGGAAATCATCATGGTACGGATTTGGTGCGCGCTCCATGAGGACTTGTCAGATCTGGCGTTCCATTCTGCCAGGGTGTTTTTGACATTCTTTTTGTGCGTTGTGTTCAGATACCACACCCGCTCAAACACCAGCGACCACTTGATCAGTAGCAGCCAGGCGATGATCCAGAGAACTGGACCACCGCGCAGCATGAAGGTGTTTACTGCATCGATAATATCTAGAAATGCAAAATACATGCGTTACTCCTGATTATCAGGACTGACCGCCGGCTGAGCGCTCTGCTTTCTGCGCAATCATGCCGGTTGCCTGCTCTTCCAGAATATGAATGATGTTATCCGCACGGCTCTTCACTACTGTGTGCATGAAGATCGTCGGAATCGCTACAACAATACCCAGTACTGTTGTCATCAATGCCTGGGAGATACCGCCCGCCATAATAGTCGGGTCACCCGCACCGTATACTGTAATTTGCTGGAACACCTGGATCATACCAGTCACCGTACCAAGCAGACCGCCCAGAGGCGCGATTGTCGCGATCATCTTGATCAGCGTCAGCATGGATTCCAGAGAGGGTGTTTCCTGCAAAATTGCCTCGCCCAGTTTCAACTCCAGCGTTTCGGTATCGGCGTTCGGGTTGTTTTCGGCAACCATCAACACGCGACCCAGTGGGTTGTTCTTGGCAGGCTTGTCGCTCTTCAGCTGCGACCGTACTTTCACAGAAACCAGAGTCAGCATCAGCAAGCGGAAGAACGCGAGCAGAATACCCACGATACCGACACCGATAATGATGAAACCGATCACACCAGAGTTCTGACGAACCTGTTCTTCCACAGTCGGGAAGTTAACCAGGTTGGCCAATACCTGACTACCGACACCACCAGTTGGGTCGATACCGACCTTGGTGAAACCGGATGTCGCATTTTGCAATGCTTGTGCAGAACCTGTGATATCTGCAGCTGGCTGACGTGGCAGCACTTGCAGGTGACCGATGTCACCGTTGTAGTTCAGATAGTCACCTTCTGATACCGCGCCAAACAGGCCAATACGCACAATGTTGCGGTTTTCAGTATCGCCATTTGGCAGCGCTACGTCGCCGTTGTACTGAACAACACGGCCGGATTCAGTCAATTCCTGATGCATGAAGTACCAGAAACGTTCCATTTCAGCCACGTTCAACTGCTCAACAGTACTACCTGCACGAGCAATAATGCTTTCCAGTTCGTCGCTACGACCAGAGTACTGGGCACTGACGAATGAGTTTTGGAAGTTACTCAGGAAATCGCCGGCAACACCCTGCAGGGTACCGAACAATTCGTTGAGGTCACCGCGACGGTCACGCAGTACACCGCGCAAGTCGGCGATGGTGATTTCGTTCGCCTGGAACTGATCACTCAATTGCGCCTGAGTGGCTTCTTCTGCAGTGATGCGCTCGTTAGTCGTGGTCAGGATTTCTTCCTGACGATTGGCGTTCTGTTCGAACTCCTGCAAACGCTGACGGTACGCGTCAGATTCCGCTACACGGTCGTTTTCCACCATGTTCAACAGATCAGCCAGCGAGCTGGCTTGCTGGGCAAACAGTGGAGTAGAAAGTGCAATAGTTAGAGTAGAGGCAACTATTCCGGCCTTTTTAATTAAATCTTTCACTGTGCTGCCTCCGGCGGAAGTACTGGTAATTCAAGAAGACGTGGTGCATCCAACTGGGATGTTACACGGATAGCCGATTGAACAGCCTGACGATACTCACCCGGGGGCAAAGGCTCCCACGTGCGTGTGTTGTTGTTCCAGGCACCTGTTTCCAGTCGGTCAGTTGTTTGGTACAGCAAAGCTACGCGACCAATTCGAGCAATCGTGACATCACGGTCACTACCGTTCAGGTTGATTGTCTCGGGGTAAGTCTCATACGTGCGGCCGTATGATGTTTCGGTTTGGTACGCAACCAGAACCTGTCGAAATTTCTCTGCGATTGAAACGTCGGGATTGTCGATGGCATCTCGTGCGAATTGCAGACGAGCTGCTCGCTCGTCCGGGTGGAATGGATAGTCCAGCGCAAGGAACTGTTCCAGTCCGCTCAGCATTTTCTCCATCAGAAGCGGAATTTCACGAGTCACTTCTTCAACTGACTCAATCGATTCATTCAATGTTGCAATTTGCTGTTCCTGGTTTGCAATCTGCTGGCGATAGCCTGCATTCAAAACCAGCAATGACTCTAGGTTGTCATTGGCGCGCTTAAATTCTTCAAAGGTTGAGCTGACTTCATTAGCAAGTCTGGTGATTTCTTCCTGAGCCTCAGCTGATTCGCTGAATTTCTCAGCGACCACATCCATGGCCTCATCGAGAAGACTGCTGTCGACTAGAATTTCAGCAGCCTGCGCAGATCCCAAAAAGCCAGAAATGAGTAGTACCAGTGCAGACATACTCATCGTAGTAGTTCGACGGTTTTTCATGTGCCATCCTATTTTTTGTTTACAAATCAGGTTTGGTTATTCGGATTGCGGAGACACTTACCCGAGACAACCAAACACGGAAAACTAAATGTATTGTCCTTAACTTCCCTTCCACTTATTGCCCGAGCATTCCGTGACTTTTCCAGCCGCTCGTATTGGGCAATTTTCCATGAAAAAGGCCGAGCGAAAGTTACCGATCTACTCACATCATAAAAAAATGAGAAGGTTGGTAACTTTTTGCGCGACCCGGAGACTTTCACTGCTGAACATCTCCAATTAGTCCCTGAAATTCAGCGCTTTAACGCTGAATTTCCGAGTAAGCGTAACACACTACTTAAAGAATTTAGAACCTTTTAACTAACAAAAGTTCAGCACAGGACAAGCCCCGGCGAACTCCTCGGAAAGCGCCGTAGTGCAAGCGCTCGAGACAGCCAGAGGTAGGTTTTTGGTAGGTAAAAAGAAGGCCTGTTACAAGCGGCATCATAAATGAAATTTAATCATCTATGAGGAGATTTCAGACAAACAAAAACGCCGCCATGATTAGCTCAATGGCGGCGTTTTTTTACAGCGTTGTTTAGCTTATTTCCAACCGGTCAGTTCAACCAGGCCGTTACCGATGTCAGCCAGGCTGCGTACCGTTTTAACGCCGGCATCCTGCAAGGCTGCGAATTTATCATCCGCTGTACCTTTGCCGCCGGAAATAATCGCACCGGCATGGCCCATGCGTTTACCTGGCGGCGCAGTAACTCCAGCAATGTAAGCAACCACCGGCTTTGAAACATTAGCCTTGATAAAGGCAGCCGCTTCTTCTTCTGCAGTACCACCGATTTCACCAATCATGACAATGGCTTCAGTCTTGGGATCGGCTTCAAACATACCAAGAATGTCGATGAAGTTGGAACCAGGAATCGGGTCACCGCCAATACCAACACAAGAGGACTGACCAAAACCAAAATCAGTTGTTTGCTTGACCGCTTCGTAAGTCAAGGTACCGGAGCGTGAAACAATACCTACTTTACCCGGCAAGTGAATATGCCCTGGCATAATACCGATCTTGCATTCACCCGGTGTAATTACACCCGGGCAATTCGGACCTATCAAACGCACACCAGCCTGGTCGCACTTTTCTTTTGCAATCAGCATATCCAGTGTTGGAATGCCTTCGGTAATACAAACGATCAGTTTAATACCGGCATCAGCAGCTTCAAGAATCGAATCTTTGCAGAATGGCGCCGGCACATAGATCACCGTGGCATCCGCTTCGGTCGCTGCATAGGCTTCTTTGACAGTGTTAAAGACCGGCAGGTCCAGATGCGTCTGACCACCCTTGCCCGGCGTTACACCACCAACCAGTTTTGTGCCGTATTCAATGGCTTGCTCGGAATGAAAAGTACCTTGTGAGCCAGTAAAGCCCTGACAGATTACTTTGGTGTTCTTATCGATCAGGATACTCATGCTTCACCTCCAGCTGCAGCAACGACTTTTTCGGCTGCATCGGAAAGACTGGTTGCAGCGATAATATTCAAACCGCTCTTTTGCAGTACTTCCCTGCCCAACTCGGCGTTGTTGCCTTCCAGTCGGACAACAACCGGGACTTTAACACCCACTTCTTCAACCGCGCCTATGACGCCTTCGGCGATTAAATCGCAGCGCACAATACCGCCGAAAATATTAACCAGTACGGCGGCCACATTTTCGTCGGACAAAATAATCTTAAAGGCTTCGGTAACACGTTCTTTGGTTGCGCCACCGCCCACGTCCAGAAAGTTGGCCGGCTTGCCGCCAAACAATTGCACGATATCCATCGTGCCCATGGCCAAACCAGCACCATTGACCATGCAGCCAATATTGCCATCCAGAGCGACATAATTTAGTTCCCACTCGGCAGCATGCGCTTCACGCTCATCTTCTTGCGATGGGTCGTGCATCTCTTGCAATTTGGGCTGGCGATACATGGCATTGCCATCAATATTGATCTTGCCGTCCAGACAATGCAGGTTGCCTTCATCTGTAATAACCAATGGATTGATTTCCAGCAGCGCCAGGTCCAGTTCTTCAAACAGTTTGGCCAGGCCCAGAAAGAGTTTGGTGAACTGCTTGATTTGATCGCCTTGCAAACCAAGACGGAAAGCCAGATCACGACCCTGATAAGGCTGTGCGCCAGTCAACGGATCAACAATCGCCTTAAGGATTTTTTCGGGTGTCTCTTCGGCAACCTTTTCAATCTCAACTCCACCTTCGGTTGATGCCATGAAAACGACACGTCGTGTCCCGCGGTCAACGACGGCGCCAAGATAAAGTTCCTGGGCAATATCCGTGCACGATTCCACCAGTATTTTGCTCACTGGCTGACCTTTGGCATCGGTTTGATAAGTCACCAGATTCTTGCCGAGCCATTGGGCCGCAAATTCTTCTGCTTCCGCCGCGCTATCGACCAGCTTCACGCCACCCGCTTTACCGCGGCCACCGGCATGAACCTGTGCTTTGACGACCCATTTGTCGCCGCCAATTGTCGCTGTCGCCTTGGCAGCATCTGCCGGCGTGTCGACGGCTATTCCCTTGGATACAGGCAAGCCATATTCGGCAAATAACTGCTTTGCCTGATATTCGTGTAAATTCATTGCAACTCCGTTAGCTGAACGTTCTTGTTACTTGCGGCGTTTTCGATTGCCGATATGAATAGCGTGACCATTCACCGCCAAAGCAGCTTCGTGAACTGCTTCTGACAGGGCTGGATGTGAGAACATCGTCAAACCGATATCTTCAGCGCTGGCGCTAAATTCCATGGCGATAACGATTTGCTGCAACAGATCTGCAGCGCTGGGGCCAATAATCTGGCAGCCAAGAATACGGTCAGTTTTGGCATCGGCCAGCATTTTGACCATGCCGTCCGAATCATTCGCTGCTAAAGCTCGGCCACTGGCAGCAAACGGGAAATTACCGACATTGTAGTCCACACCCGCTTCTTTCAGTTCTTCCTCGTTCTTACCCACCCAGGCAATTTCCGGATGCGTGTAGATCACTGAAGGAACGAGATCGTAATTGACCTGAGTCTTCTTGTCCGCCAAGCGCTCTGCAACCATGACGCCCTCTTCCATGCCCTTGTGAGCAAGCATCGGGCCGCGCACAACATCACCACAGGCATAGATACCAGGAATGTTGGTGGCGCATTGATCGTCAACCTTGATGCGGCCGCGCTCATCCAACTCTACGCCCACTGATGAATCCAGTAGTGCTTCGGTATAAGGCTTACGACCCACGGCCACAATCAGCTTGTCGAACTGTGCCTTTTGTTCGCCTTCCGAGTCCGTGTACTCAACATTGACTGATTTTTTGGCGCCCTTGCCACTGATTTTGCTACCGGTAACTTTGGCACCCAACTTGATATCCAGACCTTGTTTGGTAAAAAGCTTCAGGGCTTCTTTAGCGATCTGTCGGTCAGCAGCAGGCAGGAAATCATCCATCGCTTCCAGTACTGTGACTTCAGCTCCCAGACGTGCCCAAACACTACCCAATTCCAGGCCGATTACTCCAGCACCGATCACACCGAGTTTCTTGGGTACTTCGGAAAATTCCAGCGCACCCGTTGAATCGACGATCACATCCTGATCAATCGGTGTCGGCGGTATATCGATTGGTACGGAACCAGCGGCAATAATGATGTTCTTGGCACTCAGCTCGGTTTTCTTGCCTTCATGGTCGGTAACTTCAACCTTGTCTTTGGCCACGACCTTGCCTGCACCACTTACGCCATCAACCTTATTGCCTTTAAACAGGCCAGCAACACCGCCGGTCAGCTGCTTAACAACTTTTCTTTTGCGATCGATCATCGCCGGCACATCAATGCTGACTTTGCCGGCCTTGATGCCATGCACTTCAAAATCGTGCTGCGCTTCAACAAACTTGTGTGAGGTATCAAGCAGTGCCTTGGATGGGATACATCCAGTATTGAGGCAAGTTCCGCCCAATACCGGATTGTTGTCTTCGTCAATCCATTTCTCGACACAAGCTGTCTTGAAACCCAATTGGGCGCAGCGTATGGCAGCTACATAGCCTGCCGGGCCCGCGCCGATTACTACTACATCATATTGATCAGCCATATTGGTCTCTCAGGTATTCCTTAAATTTCCAGAAGAAGCCGTGTCGGATCTTCCAATAACTCTTTGATTGTGACGAGGAACTGCACTGCTTCCTTGCCATCGATCATGCGGTGATCGTAGGACAACGCCAGATACATCATAGGCAACACAACGACTTCACCGTCGACCGCCATTGGACGCTCCTGGATCTTGTGCATGCCAAGGATTGCAGTCTGCGGAGGATTCAGAATTGGCGTCGACAACAGCGAGCCGAATACGCCACCATTTGATATCGTAAAAGTGCCACCTGTCATCTCTTCGATAGCAAGCTTGCCATCACGAGCTTTCTCACCGAACGCACGAATATCTTTTTCAATCTGCGCCAGACCCATACTGTCAGCATTGCGTAATACTGGTACAACCAAGCCACGCGGTGAAGATACTGCAACGCCGATGTCCTGATAGCCATGATAAACGATCTCATCACCGTCGATAGACGCATTGACAGCAGGGTAACGCTTCAGCGCTTCGATACAGGCGCGCACGAAAAAGGACATGAAGCCAAGACGTACTCCGTCGTGAGTCTTCTCAAATTCTTCTTTATAGCGGTTGCGAATTTCCATGACCGGCTTCATGTTGACCTCATTAAAGGTCGTCAACATGGCCGTTGTCTGAGTTGCTTGCAGCAGACGCTCAGCAACCTTGGCGCGCAAGCGGCTCATCGGCACGCGTTCTTCGACGCGACCTTTAGGAATGTCAGCAGTTCCGCCTGATGACGCCGGAGACGATTGCTTGGGCGCCGGGCTCTCGATGGCTTTCAGCACATCTTCTTTGGTCACTCGACCATCTTTACCTGTGCCTTTGACACTGTCAGCATCAAGCTTGTTTTCTTCCATGAGCTTTTTGGCCGCAGGGCTTATGGGCGCATCGCTGTCTGCATCATCTGCAGAAGCTGGCGCCGCTTCGGCAGCAGTTTCACTCTTGGACTTTGACTCCGGTTCTGGCTCCGATGCTGGCTTTGATTCAGCTTTGGACGGTGCTGCTGCTTCGCCTGCTTCAATACTGCCAATTGCTTCATTGGAGACGATAGTTTCGCCGGAATCCTTGAGAATTTCTTTCAAAGTACCATCGGTCGGTGACACGACTTCGATGACTACTTTGTCTGTTTCGATATCAACCAGGAGTTCATCCCGGGCAACACTGTCACCGACATTTTTGTACCAGGTTGCAATCGTGCCGTCTGGTACGGATTCGGGTAATGTTGGTGCTTTAATTTCGATACTCATGTTTTTGTCCTACGGTATCCCGGGCTTTATTTAGAATCAGATTCTAAAGTCAGTGCCTCATCAATAAATTTTTCTTGTTGGCTCAAGTGTAACGCGGGGTAGCCAGCCGCTGCTGCCGCAGAGGCCTCTCGTCCGACATATTCCAGCCAGATGTTTGGAAAGTTTTCCTGCAATATACGGCGAATATTGTGTTGACTGGCATACCAGGCACCCTGATTCATTGGCTCTTCCTGACACCAAACAATTGACTCAACATTGCTATACTGTTGCAGACAGTTTTTAACTTCGTCGTGCGCGAACGGATAAAGTTGTTCCAATCGAATAATGGCAATGTCATCAATATTACGAGCCCGGCGTTCAGTGCGCAGGTCGTAGTAAACCTTGCCGCTACAGATCACAACACGGCGGACTTTTTCTTTGTCCAACCCATCGGTTTCGTCGATGACAACCTGAAAGCTGCCTTCGGCCATTTCTTCCAGTGAGGAAACGCTTTCTTTGTGGCGTAGCAAGCTCTTGGGCGACATCACCACCAGCGGTTTACGCAGTGGACACAAGACTTGCTTGCGCAACATGTGAAAAACCTGTGCTGACGTGGTGGGCAGACAAACCTGAATATTGTGCTCGGCGCACAATTGCAGGAAGCGTTCAAGTCGTGCGGAGGAATGCTCCGGACCCTGACCTTCATAACCGTGCGGTAACAGTAATGTCAGGCCACACAAACGCTGCCACTTGTTCTCGCCACTGGTAATAAACTGATCAATTACCACCTGGGCCGAGTTGGCGAAATCACCGAACTGCGCTTCCCAGATTACCAGAGCATTGGGCGCTGTAGTCGAATAGCCGTATTCGAATGCCAGCACAGCTTCTTCAGACAGTAAAGAATCATAGATGGTGAAATCACCTTGATCCTTGCGAAGTTGTTGTAGGGGCAGATACGCTTCGTTGGTATTCTGATCGTAGATAACCGCATGGCGGTGCGAGAACGTGCCACGTCCCACATCCTGACCGGTAATGCGAATTTTGTTACCGCTAGTCAGGATACTGGCGTAGGAGAGGGTTTCAGCAAAGCCCCAGTCACAAGGGATTTCACCAGCGGCCATTGAAGCACGGTCGTCGAGTATCTTTTTAACCTGGCGCTGCACATTCCAGTCTTTGGGCACCTGAGTGATTTTTTTCGCTAATGCTTTTAGAGTATCCAGCTGCATTGAAGTGTTATAGAAAGGACTCCAATCGTGGCCAAGATATGGACTCCAATCGACGAACAACTCGATAGATGGCTCTTTAACCAGACTCTTTACCACGTGCTCGCCAGTATCGAGTTCCGTGCGGTAGTTTCTGTTAATAGTGTCAGCATCTTCAGCTGAGACAATTGCATCTGCAGCCAAACGCTCAGCATAGAGTGTACGAGTCGACTTGTGCTGCTTGATGGCCTTGTACATGATCGGCTGAGTCGCTGACGGCTCATCCGTTTCATTGTGACCACGGCGGCGATAACACACCAGGTCGATAACCACGTCTTTCTTGAATTCGTAGCGGAAATCGAGCGCCAGTTGCGTGATAAACAGCACCGCTTCAGGATCGTCGGCATTGACATGAAAAATTGGCGCCTGAACCATTTTGGCCACATCGGTACAGTATTCTGTAGAGCGCGCATCATCCTGACGGCTGGTGGTAAAACCTACCTGATTATTGATAATAATATGGACAGTACCACCGGTGGAGAACGCTCGCGTGTTGGACATTTGGAACGTTTCCATAACAACGCCCTGCCCGGCAAAAGCCGCATCACCATGAATGATGATTGGCACAACCTGCTTACCGTCTTTGTCCTTGCGGCGTGATTGACGCGCCCGCACAGAGCCTTCCACTACAGGAGCTACAATCTCCAGGTGCGAAGGATTGAAAGCCAGCGCCATGTGCAATTCACCGCCGGCTGTCATGATGTTGGATGAAAACCCCTGGTGATATTTCACATCACCTGAGCTCTGATATTTGGCCTTACCCTCAAACTCGTCAAACAGATCCGCAGGGTTTTTGCCGAGAATATTCACCAGTACGTTGAGACGACCCCGATGCGCCATGCCAAGCACAATTTCCTTGGCACCGTATTTGCCAGAGCGCTGAATCAATTCATCCAATGCCGGGATCAGACTTTCGCCACCTTCCAGACCAAAACGCTTGGTCCCTGGATACTTGGAATCCAGATGCTTTTCCAGGCCTTCTGCTGCTGTGAGTCGCTCTAGCAAATGGCGCTTCACTTCATTGGGGAATTCCGGGTAGCCATCGTTGGACTCGATGCGTTGCTGAATCCACTGCTTCTCTTCGAGATTAACGATGTGCATGAATTCGTAACCAACCGAATTACAGTAGATGCGCTCCAGTGTATCGACAATCTCACGCAGAGTGGCTTTCTCTTTACTGATAAACAGCGAGCCAGTCTGAAACACGGTGTTGTAATCAATAGGCGAGAGGTCGTGGAATTCCAATTCCAGATCCGGTACGCGTTCACGATGCATAATACCGAGTGGATCGAGCGAGGCTTTCTGGTGACCACGTACGCGGTAGGAACTGATTAGAAGAAGTACTTGAACCTGTTTCTGTTCGTGTTCTGAATTGACGATATCGTCATTGGTCAGAACCTGGGAAAAGCGGCTGATTTTGCCGATTTTTTCGAATTGCCTGACGATTTGGCCGTGTGAAACATCGGCCTTGTTTCCGCCATTGACCGCCGGGAGCGATTTAAAGAAATCACGCCACTCCTGTGGCACAGATTCAGCATCGTCAAGAAAGTTCTCATAGAGCTCCTCGACATAATCAGCATTGCCACCTGAAAGGTGTCCAGTGCTCCACATTAATTCCATGATGCTGTTTTGCATAATTCCAGTCCTCTGAAGGCGCTACCGGCTATGCCAGCCCGGCCATCAGGTTACAAATAGGGGTTAAAAGCCTCGTGTCATGTACCTTGTGCGAGCAACATGCTGCGAATATGACCGATAGCCCGGGTCGGGTTCAGACCTTTCGGACACACGGCAACGCAATTCATAATGCCTCGACAACGGAAAACACTGAACGGGTCGTCCAGCTCTGCCAAACGCTCGGCAGTAGCAGTATCACGACTATCTGCGAGAAATCTGTAGGCTTGTAGTAATCCTGCCGGCCCAATGAACTTCTCTGGGTTCCACCAATAAGAGGGACAGTTGGTGCTACAGCACGCACACAGGATGCACTCATAGAGCCCATCCAGCTTTTCCCGATCTTCTGGAGACTGCAGGCGCTCTATGGCAGGCGCAGGATTGTCATTGATCAGGAAGGGTTTGATTTTTTCATACTGCTTATAGAAAACCGACATATCGACAACCAGGTCGCGCACGACCGGTAAGCCAGGCAATGGTCGCAGTACCAGTTTCTTGCCTGGCCCTGCCGCTTCTGACACCGGCGTAATACAGGCCAGACCATTGGTACCGTTCATATTCATGCCATCGGAGCCACACACGCCTTCACGGCAAGAGCGACGATAGGAAATAGTCGGATCTTTTTGTTTGGCCAGTTCCAGCACGTCGAGGACCATCAAGTCCTTATCTGCGGGGATTTCTACCTCAATCTCCTGCATGGATGGCTTGGCATCTGTCTCAGGATTGTAGCGATAAATACTAACTAACACGGTTCACCTTGCTGCCTGTTCGGCGTCAAAATTAATAGCTGCGAACTGCAGGTTCAAATGTATCAACTGTTTTCGGCTTGAAATTCACATCGCGCTTACCGACACGTTTGTCCGCCGGAAAGTAGATCGAATGGCAAAGCCAGTTTTCATCGTCTCGCTCACGATAATCATCGCGCGCATGAGCGCCGCGACTTTCGGTGCGAATCTCGGCGGCAATCGCGGTGGATTCAGCCACTTCGAACAAATTCTGTAGTTCCAGTGCTTCAATGCGTGAGGTATTAAAGGTCTGGCTTTTGTCTTCAAGCCGGACGTTCTCGACACGCTCACGTAACCCCGCAAGCTGGGCGATGCCCTCTTTCATGTTGTCGCCAGTACGGAACACGCCAAAAGTATTCTGCATGATGCCTTGCAATTCCTGACGCAGCAGATGCACAGGCTCACCGGACTCAGAGTTATTCAAGCGATTCAAACGCGACATGGACTGTTCAAAATCACTCTCGCTGGCGGGCGTTTCTTCCTGCGCCGTGCGCAGGTGCTCTTCCAGGAATTTGCCTGCGGCACGACCAAAGACAATCAAGTCGAGCAGCGAATTACCGCCCAGTCGGTTAGCACCGTGGACAGACACACAGGCTGTTTCACCCACGGCGAACAAGCCCGGCACGATCGTGTCTGTGCCGCTAGCGTCCTGGGTAATTGCCTGACCATGCACATTGGTTGGAATGCCACCCATCATGTAGTGACAGGTCGGCACTACCGGAATTGGCTCTTTCACAGGATCGACATGCGCAAAGGTGCGGGACAATTCAAGAATGCCCGGCAGCTTGGCGTTGAGTACGTCTTCTCCCAGATGATCCAGCTTCAATTTGACGTGATCGCCGTTTTCACCACAACCACGACCTTCGAGAATTTCCAATACCATGGAACGGGCGACCACATCGCGGCCAGCCAAATCCTTGGCATTCGGCGCATAGCGCTCCATGAAACGCTCGCCATCTTTATTGATCAGGTAGCCACCCTCGCCCCGGCAACCTTCAGTAACCAGTGTGCCTGCACCGTAAATACCGGTTGGATGGAACTGCCACATTTCCATGTCTTGCGCCGGGAAGCCCGCTCGCAAAGCCATGCCAACACCATCTCCGGTGTTAATATGTGCATTGGTAGTTGATGCGTAAATACGCCCTGCACCGCCGGTTGCCAGCACAGTGGCTTTGCTTTCCACGAAAACTGTCTCGCCGGTTTCCATGCAGATAGCGATAATACCCGTCACCGCGCCCTGCTGGTTCTTCACCAGATCGACGGCAAACCATTCGTTGAAAAAGACAGTGTTATTGCGCAAATTGCCCTGATACAGGGTATGCAACATGGCATGGCCGGTACGGTCGGCTGCCGCGCAAGTCCGCGCTGCCTGACCACCCTTGCCAAAATTCTTGGACTGCCCGCCAAAGGGGCGCTGATAGATACGGCCATTCTCGGTGCGCGAAAATGGCAAACCCATGTGTTCCAGCTCGAATACGGCCTGGGGCCCCTCGCTGCACATGTATTCGATAGCATCCTGATCACCAATGTAGTCCGAGCCTTTCACCGTATCGTACATGTGCCAGCGCCAATCATCGTTGGGGTCATCACTGGCGATCGCGCAGGTAATACCACCTTGAGCCGAAACCGTGTGCGAACGCGTGGGGAATACTTTGGTAATGACCGCCGTCTTGTAACCGGACTGCGCCAACTGCAACGCAGCGCGCATACCTGAACCGCCGCCACCAACAATTACTGCATCAAACGAAATACTTCTCACACCAGCTGCCATTTACGTTCCCCAAAAAATCCGTATGCCCCAGATCAGATACACTGCAATCAACAAGATGCAGATAGCCTGATATGCCAATCGGATAGACGTGGCGCCCTTTCCGAACTGAAGCGAAGTCAAGTAGTCAGTGCCAACCGTCCACATACCAATCCAGGCATGGGCGCACAAAGCCGCGAGGCTCAAGAGACTGAATATACGCATTGAGTCAGCAGCGAATAACGCACGCCATTGCTCATAATCCATATCCGGGTGCACTACAAAAGAGCCCAGAATGCAAAGCATGTAAGCGCCAAGCACAACCGCGCTCAGGCGTTGCACCAACCAATCTGTAAGACCGGAACGGCTAAAACTTGTAGCGTTAGTTACCATATCCACACCCCCGCAACAGCAAACGCAACAACCGACAGGGCTATTGTGACAATTGCCCCCGTTTTGGCACCCGCCTTGGTCTCACCGATGCCAAAATCCATGATCAAATGCTTAACACCCGCTATCAGGTGGTAGAGTAATCCGCAGAGCAATAGCCAGACGACAAGCTTAACTAACGGATTGGTAAAATATTCTTGTACTTGCTCGAAGCCTGCTTCGGATGCCAACGACAATTGCAACAAGTACAGCAGTACGGCAACGCCAAAGAAAATAGCGACGCCAGAAATACGGTGCAGAATTGAAGTAATAGCCGGAAGCGGAAATTTGACCGAAGTCAGGTCAAGATTGACGGGTCTGGTGTCTTTCACAATGCGTTTTCCGATATTGGAGTCGTGTGCTTCCGGGTAGGGAACCAACACGGTTTGCAGTTCGAGTTATGCCTGCAAACTAATTGAATTAATTACACAAATTGGGGGACTCAAACGCCTTGCAGTATAAGGCCCGAGCCCCCTAAATACAATAAATCCACCCGCCCCAGAGGGATTAATGACAATATTATGTCAACCTCTAAAAGCGGGGCAAAAGGAGGCCAACAAACCCACTCTTCCAAGTGTGATTTCGGCGTCTATACAGAAGGATTTTTATCGGATGCTGCGGCTACAACTGTAGCATTATTTTATGACAACTGAACTATGGTCAGGCTCCACATGGCAATCCGACAAACATTTGACAAAACAAGCACCTTCTACCTATGCTTGCCGTCCCTGTAAGAGCGCTGGCCAGGCTGAGTTTCCGTGCGCCTAAAAAGCTTAAGCAGTTGTAATCCAAGACATTAATTTTTACCTTAAGAATTGCAGGAGTCTGGCATGAGCGAGAAAAAGGCCCAGTTATCTATTGACGGGATCGATGAGAGCATTGACCTACCCGTCTATAAAGGGAGTACTGGTCCCGATGTGGTGGATGTGCGCGGACTCGTATCCAAGGGAGTTTTCACTTACGACCCAGGCTTTGTTTCCACGGCAGCCTGTGAATCCGAAATTACCTATATTGATGGCGCAGCCGGCGTGTTACTGCATCGCGGCTATCCAATTGAGCAGCTAGCCGAGAAATCTGACTTTCTCGAAACCTGTTACCTGCTTCTGAACGGCGAACTCCCCTCCTCCGACGAAAAATCCGAATTTGAAAACACCATCCGCTATCACACCATGGTCGACGAAGGCATTGCCCAGTTCTTCCGTGGCTTCCCGCGTGATGCGCACCCGATGGCCATGCTCTGCAGCTCGGTTGCAGCATTGTCGGCCTTCTATCACGACAAGCTGGATATCGATAACCCGGAACATCGCCTGTTGGCAGCCCACCGTGTCATTGCAAAAATGCCGACACTGGCTGCTATGTGCTACAAGCACGGCATCGGCCAGCCTTTTATGTACCCACAGAACAGCATGGGACTGGCGGAAAACTTCCTGCACATGACATTTGGTACGCCTTGCGAACCAGCCAGTGTCAGCCCGACCCTTGCCAAGGCTATGGATACCCTGTTCCTGCTGCACGCTGACCACGAACAGAACGCATCCACATCAACTGTACGACTGGCTGGCTCCACGGGCGCCAATCCTTACGCCTGTATTGCTTCGGGTATTGCAGCCCTCTGGGGGCCCGCACACGGCGGTGCTAACGAGGCTGTACTGCGCATGCTGAATCAGATTGGTGATGAATCTCGCATTGAAGAATTCATTGCCCGCGCCAAAGACAAGAATGATCCATTCCGACTAATGGGCTTTGGTCACCGCGTTTACAAGAACTACGATCCCCGCGCGACTGTCATTCGTGGCATTTGTGATGAGGTACTGGAAGAACTTGGCAGCATGAACGACCCGCTGTTTCGCATAGCCAAGAAGCTGGAAAAGATTGCGCTGGAAGACGACTACTTCAACGAGCGCAAGCTGTTCCCGAATGTGGACTTCTACTCCGGCATTATTCTCAAGGCCATTGGTATTCCAACAAGCTTGTTTACCGTCATTTTTGCCACCGGTCGCACGCCAGGCTGGATTGCCCACTGGCATGAAATGCTCAGTGACTCATACCGCATTGGTCGCCCGCGTCAGCTCTATAAAGGGCATCCGAAGCGCGATTATCCAGCATAGATCTGCTGCCTGCCGATCCCGGCAGGTGCTTTCATGCGAGCCAACTCAAAAAGCCAGACAGAGATGTCTGGCTTTTTCTTTTGGTGCGGAAAAAATCAAGAATTTGGTGGAGCCTACCGGGATCGAACCGGTGACCTCAACGCTGCCAGCGTTGCGCTCTCCCAGCTGAGCTAAGGCCCCATAATTGGTGCGGGATCAAAAGAAGGCGCATTCTAAGCACCCCTTCCTACCCTGTCAATCGCAAGTGGCATTGCTACTTCAATTCAACTGCCGATATTCCTTTTCCAGGTTTTTCGCCTGCTTCTTGGAAATGCCCCCAAGCACATCCAACGCGTTACGCAGCCGCGCTCTGGTGATGTCCAAGCCCAACACGCTAATGGTTTCAATGACAGAGGCAGCAACTGCCTTGCCACTCATTGCCACAAAGAGCGGAAACAGGAAATCACGTATCTTCAGATCCAGCTGGGTTGCCAGTTCCTGAAGCACACTTTCGACCTGGTCGCGGCCAAAACCTGCGCTCTCTTCGAGTCGCCAGAGACTGAACTGCAAAATCTTCAGCAGCATAGGCGCATCCAGCTTCTTATGCGCAAAAGTCTCAGCATTGAGCGGGATGACACCCGACACAAAAGGTTGCGCCAACTCGGCAACATCACTAAAACGCTCTACTCGCTGCTTGAGCAAAGGGATGATGCGCGCCACTTTATGTTCCTGAAACGCCCATTTGGCGAACTCGGCAACAAACTCTTCATCGCTGAGGTCTTCGCGTATGTATTTGCCATTGAGCCAATCCAGTTTTTCAATATCGAAAATGGGGCCGCCCAAAGAGACCCGGGTGATATCAAATGCTTCCTGCATTTGCTGCAGAGAAAACTTCTCTTCGCCGTCCGGCATCGTCCAGCCCATCATTCCGAGATAATTGGTTAATGCTTGCGGCAAGTAGCCCATATCCCGGTAGTAGTTGATACTGGTTGGGTTTTTGCGCTTGCTGAGCTTACTCTTGTCAGGATTGCGTAGCAGCGGCATGTGGCAAAACACAGGTGCTTGCCAGTCAAAATACTGATACAGCAATACGTGCTTGGGCACCGAATTGATCCACTCTTCTCCGCGGATGACATGGGTGATTCCCATCAAGTGATCATCGACCACATTGGCAAAGTGGTAAGTAGGCAAGCCATCCGACTTTATCAATACCTGCATGTCGATCTGCGACCAGGCGATGCTGACACTGCCACGCAGCATGTCATCGAATTCACATTCGCCTGTTTCGGGGACCTGCATGCGAATCACATGCTCCTCGCCCGCGGCAATACGACTGCGCACCTCTTCCACGGACAAATTGGTACAGTGGCCGTCATAGCCTAGCTGCTGTTTGTTGGCCATTTGCTCAGCGCGAAGCTCATCAAGACGCTGGGAGGTACAAAAACAGGGAAAGGCATGGCCTTTGTCCAATAGCACTTTAATGTGCTCGCGGTAAATGTCGGCGCGCTCACTTTGTCGGTAGGGACCACAATCGCCTTCGCAGCCCGGCCCTTCATCCCAATCCAGACCCAGCCAGCGTAGAGAATTCAGAATGTCTTGTTCAGACTTGTCAGTGCTGCGCGCCTGATCGGTATCTTCTATACGCAGAATGAATTCACCGCCATGCTGGCGGGCAAAGCAGCGATTAAACAAGGCAATGTAGGCCGTGCCTACATGGGGGTCACCGGTTGGTGATGGCGCAATGCGAGTGCGAACGTTGGTCATAATTTACCGAATACAGCTGGACGAAAGTTAGGCGCCGATTATACGCGAATGCTCGCCGATTCCCACGGACTAACGCTCAGTCCGGGTTCCGTGAATCAAGCAAGCAGCAATGCTCGGGGCGCGTTAAAATAGCCCGGGCTTGACCAGCCACGCAGATTTGGCTAAAAACCCGCCCTGATCAGACAAAGTGCCCAAGAGAATGACTGAGCTAAATCGCCGTTTTTGTGTTGCCCCGATGATGGATTGGACGGACCGCCATGACCGGGTTTTCCTGCGTCTGCTGAGTAGTCATGCCCTGCTCTATACAGAGATGGTGACCAGCGCCGCGTTGCAACACGGCGATGCCAGTTACCTGTTGCAATACAATCCCAGCGAACATCCGGTGGCGCTTCAGCTAGGCGGCAGCGATCCACAGCAACTGGCTTTCGCTGCCGATCTTGGCGCGCAAGCCGGTTACGATGAAGTCAATCTCAATGTTGGCTGTCCGAGTGACCGTGTGCAATCTGGCGCCTTTGGCGCCTGCTTGATGGCTGAGCCTGAATTGGTGGCGAGCTGTGTAAGCGCGATGCAACAACGCATCGCTATTCCGGTTACCGTCAAATGCCGAATCGGCATAGATGACCTGGACTCTGAACAACATCTCATGGGATTTATCGAAACAGTGGCGAATGCGGGCTGCCAGACCTTCATCATTCATGCCCGTAAAGCCCATTTGCAAGGCCTAAGCCCAAAAGAGAACCGCGAAATTCCGCCGCTGAATTACTCGCGAGTATTTGCAGTCAAACAACGCTTCCCTGATCTGGAAATCATTATCAATGGTGGCATTACAACGCTTGCCCAGAGTCAGGAACTGCTAAAAGAAGTCGATGGGGTCATGCTGGGGCGTGAGGCCTATCAAAACCCTTACGTGTTAGCCGATGTGGATCGCCTGTTATTTTCGGCGCAAGAACAAGCCTCCTCTCGCCAGCATTATCTGCAAGCCTATCTACCCTATGTAGAATCAGAACTGGCCAAAGGCACTCCTCTTAACCATATGACACGGCATGTATTGGGGTTGTTCAAAGGCCAGAAAGGCGGCCGGCAATATCGCCGTCATCTCAGCGAAAACAGTCACCGTCCCAACGTCGGCATTGAAGTCTTGCAAGATGCCATGGCTTATGTAAGCTGACTATTCGCAATCGAAAAAGATTCCTGGACAAACACCGACTATGCTCAATGCTATAAAAACATTTTTTGATACACGGCTCGACGTGGCCGACGAAGACAAGCAGCAAGGTCTCGTACCTGCCGTTGATCTCGCTTCGGCGGCTTTACTGATTGAAGTGATGAAATCCGACCACGATCTGGACGACCGGGAATCCGAGGAATTTATCAGCGTCTTGAAAGAGACCTTGAATATCGATGACACTGACTTGAATGAACTGAAAGGGCTGGCTGAAGAAGAAGCCGAACAAGCGACTTCATTATACGAATTCACAAAGCTGATAAACGATCATTATAACTACGCCCAAAAATGCGCGTTGATCGAAAACATGTGGCGCATTGCCTTTTCAGACGATAAATTGGACAAATACGAAGATCATTTGATTCGTAAAATCGCCGAGCTGATTTATGTGACTCACAGCGACTTCATCAAAACCAAACTAAAAGTACGAGACAGTAAAACCTGAGTCAGAACCCGCCGAAACTGCCAAACTCATCTTCAACTTGACCGTCGTTGACCAGATATTCACGCCGCTGAATATACGCTTCCCTGAAAAACAGATAACGATTGCCTGACACCAGCTCATCAAGTGACAGCAGCGAAGCGCGGGTATCGGTTTCCGCAACAACAAACAAAGTCAGACGCACAGACTCTTCATCGTGGTATTGAATCGGATTGAACAAGGTATCGAGAACCAGCCCGAAGGAATCACGCACATTGGACGATCCAAAAACCGGCAGCACGACATAAGGCCCACTTTCAACGCCCCAATAGCCTAGCGTCTGGCCAAAATCTTCCTCGTTTTTCTCTAGCCCCAGATTACTGGCCACATCAATAATACCAACCACGCCGAGGGTCGAATTAATGGCGAAGCGCCCCGAATCGGTCAAGGCATCACCAAATTTGAGCTGCAGCAAGTCATTGACGAAGACATTGATGTCATTGATGTTACTGAAAAAATTACCAATGCCCTGGCGTGCAACACGCGGCACAAAGGTCATGTAAGTAGTAGCAATAGGACGCACAAGGATGCGGTCGAAGAAATCATTGAAGGCAAAGATACGCTGATTGGTTTCGCGCCAGGGGTCGACAGGCGTGGTGGATTGAGCCAGCGCTTGTGTTGGTACCATACAGGCCACCAGCAGCATCAGTGCAGCTATCCTTGTTTGCCTTGCTTTGCGTATGAGTGATTTCACTGTATTAACGTCGCACTATTCCTGAAAGTCCACTTGTCAGGCCTGTCTATCGGCATAAAGCGCTAACGCTCTATGTCATCAAACTGCTTTTCCAATCGTTTGGCGGATACTGGGATTTCTGTGCCCAAATGCTGAGCGAACAGTGAGACACGATATTCTTCCAACATCCAGCGCAGCGCAATCACCTGTTCGGGTGACTTCTCTGCAAATCCATTTGCCTTGTCTTCATAACGACGCCAAAGGCGCGCCAGTTCATCGGTGTTAGGTTTATCGCGGGGCCCCATATGCGGGACTTTCTGCAGACGTACCTTGACCGCATCAAGATACCTGGGAAATTGTTGCAACCATTGCTCTGGCGTCGAAAGTAGGAATTTCTCCGGCAACAACGTCTCTAACTGGCTCAGTATATCATCCACCATGTATTTGAGATCAGCAATTTTTAACTCTTTCACCTGAAGCCTTATCGCCCAGCAATCACGCAACACCGAATCCAATAACTCTTCCAACTGCATGGCTGTTGCGTGCAAGCGTGATTTGCCGCGGTTCAGGCTGTCATCAAATTCAGCCCGGCTACGTGGTACCTGCGTATCGACCGCAAAGGCAATCCGGTAACAAGCCTCAACGGCATCTTCTGCCAAGTCATGCAGATGCGCCGGTACTATCAACGCATGTTTGTTCACCAGACGAGTAAACTGTTTCCGTAGCATGTTGCGCTGTTGCTGGCTACGGAGCATATATAATCGTACCAAACCGCCTTCAGTGGCAGTGACTGCAGTCACTTTTTCCGCAAACAGTTGCACAGCCACCGAATCTTGCTGGTCAACCAGAGCCGGGTAACGTACCAATACCAGGCCTTCATTAATTTCAACTTCTTCTGGAAACACCTCCAGGTCAAAATCTTTCAATCCTTGCTGCTCGAGCGAATGCTGATAACGACCTGCGGCACTGTCGGCCTGGCGGCTTTCTTCGGGGATCTTATGCAGGCCCTGCAACTCCTGCAAACTGTCGCCACGTGCTATCTCCTCGCCATCGCTATCGACCACTCGGATCTTGGTTGTCAAATAAGCGGGGGTTTCGATATTGGCAAATTCTTCGCGCTGCAAATTGAGTTGCTTGCGCTGGCGAATCTGCGCTTGCAACGCCGCAATCAAGTCACCATCACCACTGGCCATCTGGGGCAGAATTTCATCAACAAACCCGCTTACGGGAATAAAATTCTTGCGCAGCTTTTTAGGCAAACCCTTTATCAAGTTAATGCATTTGTCCCTTAGCTGACCTGGCACCGCCCAGTCAATATCCCCCTGAGACACCTGATGCAGAATGGCTTGTGGCACAGTAATTGTTGCTCCATCTTCTTCCTTACCCGGATCAAAGACGTAGTCAATCGCCAGCGTGTTACTCTGAATCGCGGTTTGATCGGGGAAATGGGCGGTCGCTGCGTCGTCCTTGTCCTTGCCCAACAACGCCTGACGCGTCATGGTGAGCTGTTCACGCCCTTCTTTCTTGTTGCGCTTCAGCCAGTGTTCCAGCTCTCTGGTTGAAACAATATCAGCCGGGATTCTTTGTTCGTAGAACTGAATGATATCCCGCTCGGAGACAATAAATTCCGGGCGCCGGATCTTTTCTTCTTCTTTGGCCAGCGTCTCAATCAACTTTGCGTTGGCCGAATAAAATGGCTGCGACGTACGCACCTCACCAGTGGCCAGGCCTTCTCGGATAAAAAGCTCGCGGGCCGCCACCGGGTCAATCGGCGCATATCGAACGACTGACTTTTCCAGAATGGTCAGGCCATATAGCTGCACTTTTTCATAGGCCAGAACTTGTTGTTGCTTGCTACTCCAATGCGGCTGAAAGTATTCCCGCTTCACCAAATGCAGAGCCATTTGCTCAACCCATTGCGGTTGAATCTTGGCTGCCATCGCCGCAAACGTCTGCGCCGTTTCTATAAGCTCTCCGGTAACGATCCACTTGGCATTCTTGTAAGCCAATACTGAATGACCGAACAACGTGAATTTACGATTGCGATTGTTAAGATACACCCTGCCGGTTTGCTGACAGGCGATCTGGTTAAGTGAACCGGCAATAATGCTGCGATGCACTTGTTCGTAACTGGCTGGTGAAGTATTGGCTTTTAATCCTTGTTGCTGGCAAGCCAATAGCAGTTGCCTGTGGGTTTCTCGCCATTCGCGCATGCGCATGAAATTCAAAAATAGCGATTTACAGAGTTTGCGCAGCTGTGATTGAGTCAATTTTTGACGTTGCTGCTCATAGAAATCCCAGATGTTATACAAGGTCAGAAAATCTGACTCTTCGTGCAGGAACCGTTGCTGGGCCTCTTGTGCTTGTTGCCGCGAATCATTACCACTCTCCCGCGGGTCCTGAATACTCAGAGCGCTCACGATAACCAATAACTCATGCAGGCTACCTTCATCGTTGGCAGTGACCAACATTCGCGCCAGCTTCGGATCAACCGGTAACATCGCCATCTGTTTACCGGCTTTGGTTAGTTCGCGATCGGGAGTTAAGGCATTAAGCTCAAGAAGGAGTTTTATTCCTTCATTGATGGCATTGCCTTCCGGCGGCTCCAAAAACGGAAACTGTTCTGCTTCGCCCAGGCGCAGATGCTTCATGCGCAGTATCACAGAAGCCAGATTCGTGCGCCGTATCTCCGGGTCAGTAAAAGCCGGACGTGCCTCGAAGTCTTGTTCGTCATACAGGCGAATACAAATGCCGCCCGCCAGACGACCACAGCGCCCCTTGCGCTGATTGGCGCTGGCCTGCGAGATTGCTTCAATGGGAAGCCGCTGCACCTTGCTTTGCAAACTATATCGACTAATACGCGCCAAGCCGGTATCGATCACATAATTGATGCCTGGCACCGTAATCGATGTCTCTGCCACGTTGGTTGCCAGCACCACACGGCGGCCCTTGTGCGGCTGGAAAATGCGCGTCTGCTCAGATTGTTTGAGGCGAGCATACAAAGGCAAAACTTCCAGAGACCTCAGTTTGGCTTTACGCAATGCCTGCGCTGTCTCGCGAATTTCGCGCTCGCCACTCAAGAAGACCAAAACGTCACCGCCTGGCTGCGCTTCGCCCTTGCTTTGCAAAATGCCGCGCACCTGCTCGACGATGGCATCAGTTTGCACATCGCCACCATCTTGCTCCTGCTCATCGAGTGGCACATAACGCGTCTCAACAGGATAGGTGCGGCCTGATACTTTGACTATCGGTGCGTTGTCAAAATGCCGGGAGAACTTTTCCAGATCGATAGTCGCCGAGGTAATCACCAGCTTTAGATCTTTGCGTTTGCTCAAGAGTTGTTTGAGAAAACCCAATAGAAAATCAATGTTCAATGAGCGCTCATGTGCCTCATCGATAATAATCGTGTCGTAGCGATTGAGAAATCGGTCGTGGGCTATTTCCGCAAGCAAGATGCCGTCAGTCATAACCTTTAAATAGGTTCCCTGACTCTGCTTGTCGTTAAAGCGAACCTGATAGCCAACGCCCTGCCCAATCTCAGTGCCCAACTCTTCAGCAATGCGATTGGCCACTGAAACTGCAGCCAGACGACGCGGTTGGGTGTGACCAATCAGCCCCCTTCGCCCCAGCCCCGCCTGCAAACAGATTTTCGGCAATTGGGTTGTTTTGCCCGAGCCGGTATCGCCAGCGACGACAATGACCTGATTCGCCTTGAGCAGAGCCGCTATCTCATCGGCTTTGCCACTCACAGGAAGTTGCTCGGGATAACTTAATTTAGCCGGAATTTGCCTGTCGCGAAGCTCGCACGATTGCACAGAGCGCGTGATTTCTTGCTCCAGATGTCGCAGCGCCTCAGCAACCGACTTACCTTGATCGCGCTTGCGCGACAGTTGATTGAGTTTACGCGCGAGTCGATGCGCGTCAGCGATCTGGCAAGAAGCCAGTTGTTGGCGTAGGGAATCAATCATTAGAGTAGTCGAGTGTGTGCCGCAAGCAGTTTAGCAGCTATCACGCTATGGCATTAGTTCTCATCACGCAATTCGCGGCGTAGAATTTTCCCGACATTGGATTTGGGCAAATCCTCAACAAAAACAATTTCTCGGGGAATCTTGTAAGCCGTTAAACCTGCTTTGCTATGGGCAATCACCTCATCAGCAGTCAGAGATTTATCTCTTGCGACAACAAATAGCTTAATCGCCTCACCTGTACGCTCATTCTCAACACCGATAGCTGCACATTCCATCACTTTATCATGAGTGTTGACCCAATCCTCGACCTCATTCGGAAACACATTGAAGCCGGACACCAGAATCATATCTTTCTTGCGATCAACAATGCTGATATAGCCATCGCCGTCGATCGTTGCGTAGTCTCCCGACTTGAACCAGCCATCACTTGTCAGTGCTTCCGCGCTCGCGGCTTCTTGCTGCCAGTATCCCTTCATCACTTGCGGGCCCTTGATCCACAATTCGCCGCGATCATCGGCCGCAACATCTTTTCCCTCATCATCGACAAGTTTTACCTCTGTCTCGGGTACAACAGGCCCGACTGTGCCAGGCTTTACTTTACCGGGAACGTTGACAGACACCACGGGCGAGCATTCGGTCAAGCCATAGCCCTCGATGATTTCGCATCCAGTGCGCGTCTTCCATTCGCTAAGCACTGAGGTCGACATCGCCATACCGCCAGCACCACAGAACGTCAGTGGTTTAAAGTTCAATTCATCGAAGGCTTTATTGCGCATCAATGCCAAATAGAGGGTGTTGATACCTACAAAACCGGAAAACTGATATTTCTTCCACAGCTGCAATACCTCAGAGATATTGCGCGGATCAGGAATCAACACATTGTGAATCCCGGCAAAAGGCATCGCCAGACAGTGCAGTAAAAACGCATAACTGTGATACAGCGGTAGTGGTGCCGCGATAGTTTCCTCACGGTCTTTCATGATCAACAAACAGCGCGAGCGCAGCTGCATCATGTTGGCCGTGAGATTGCGATGGCTCAGCATTGCACCTTTGGCCACGCCAGTCGTTCCCCCGGTATATAACAGCAGCGCCAAATCATCAGGATTGGCTTCGGCAGGATACAACGACTTATTCACTGGGGTATTTAACAGCGTTTCAAAATCCAGTGCCTGAGGAAGCTGATAGGCTGGCACCATCTTTTTAACGTAGCGCGCCACAGCGTTCAACGCTATGCGCTTAAGCCCGCCTTGCAGGTCACCCAATTGGGTCACAATGACTACTTCGATTCCGGTTTCAGGTAGCACTTCTTGCAGCTTGCTACACATGCTGCTCAGAATGACGATAGCCTTGGCACCCGAATCCTTGAATTGGTGACACATCTCAGGTGCTGTATACAAGGGGTTGGTATTAACGACAACCAGCCCAGCCTTGAGTGCGCCGAACAAGGCGACTGGAAATTGCAGCAAATTCGGCAATTGAATGGCAATGCGATCACCCGGTGACAAGTTGTCCTGCTGACATAGCCACGTGGCAAAAGCATCACTAAGACGATCGACCTCAGCGTAGCTCAGCGTCTTACCCAGGCAGGTATAAGCTGGCAAGTCACCATGCTGGCTGACGATCCGACTGAATACTGAGCGTAGCGACTGGAATTGCGTGTGTTGTAGTTCCGGGGAAAGCTGTTCCATGAGTTTACAGTACCGAGTTATTTTGTGAGTGACACCATAGCTTCTTCCAGCCCTTTGACGGTCATGGGGAACATCTGATCATCAATCAGGTCGCGCATGATCTGAACGGAATAGCTGTGCTCCCAATAATCTTTTGGAGTTGGATTGATCCAGACGAAATGATCGAACACATCAACCAGTCGCTGGACCCAGGCTGCCCCAGGCTCTTCATTATAATGCTCTATGCTGCCACCAGCATGGGTAATTTCATAGGGCGCCATGGTGGCATCGCCTACGAAGATAACCTTATAGTCCTTGCTGTACTTGTTAATAATGTCGTATGTCGAAGTGCTTTCGGCGTGCCTTCTGCGGCTCTTGGTCCAGACTGATTCATACAGGCAATTATGAAAATAGAAATACTTCAGGTGTTTGAATTCAGATCGCGCGGCAGAGAATAATTCTTCGCATAGCCGAATATGCGGGTCCATCGAACCACCCACATCAAAAAACAGCAGCACCTTCACCGCATTGTGGCGCTCCGGTACCAATTTGATATCCAGTAGCCCGGCATTACGCGCTGTCGAAGAAATGGTGTCATCCATATCCAGCTCGTCGGCCGCGCCAGTTCGGGCGAACTTTCTGAGTCGGCGCAGCGCCATTTTGATATTGCGAGTGCCTATTTCGACAGAGTCATCCAGATCACGAAAATTGCGCCGATCCCAGACCTTCACTGCTCGCTGATGCCGGCTGTCATCCTGCCCGATACGAATTCCTTCAGGGTTGTAGCCATAGGCGCCAAAGGGTGAGGTGCCGCCTGTACCTATCCATTTGTTGCCGCCCTCGTGCCGTTCCTTTTGCTCCTGCATGCGCTGTCGAAACGCTTCCATCAACTTGTCGAGCCCGCCCATGGCTTCGATCTTGGCACGCTCTTCCTCGCTGAGCATGTTTTCGATCTGTTTGCGCAACCATTCGTCGGGAATTTCAGCATTCGTCAGTTGGTCAATGAACTCGACGTTTTCAAAATATTTAGCAAAGGCGCGATCAAACTTGTCGAAGTTTTTCTCGTCTTTAACCAGACACATGCGCGACAAATAGTAGAACTCGTCCACATCACCAAAGGCAAAATTATTCTCCAGACACTCCAGTAGACTGAACAGTTCGGTCAGCGTGACCGGCAACCGCTCTGAGCGCAGCGTCATGAAAAAATTAATAAGCATTAGCGATTGGCGCGATGCATGAATGCCAGCTTCTCAAGTAAATGGACATCCTGCTCATTCTTGAGCAAGGCACCGTACAAAGGCGGGATGGCTTTTTGTGAATCTTTGTCTTTGAGAATATCAACAGGAATGTCGTCGGCCATCAACAGCTTGAGCCAGTCGATTAATTCCGATGTCGAGGGTTTCTTCTTCAAACTAGGTACTTTTCTGACTTCGAAAAAGATATCCATCGCCCGGCTGATCAACTCTTTTTTGATGTCCGGATAATGCACCTGAACAATTTTCTCCATTGTTTGCGCATCGGGAAATTCGATGTAGTGGAAAAAGCAGCGGCGCAGAAACGCGTCTGGTAATTCTTTTTCATTGTTACTGGTAATAATAATGATGGGGCGCTGCTTGGCCTTGATAATTTGCTTTGTCTCGTAAACATAGAACTCCATCTTGTCCAGTTCCAACAACAAATCGTTAGGGAATTCGATATCAGCCTTGTCGATCTCGTCGATTAGCAACACCGCCTGCTTGTCAGATTCAAACGCCTGCCAGACTTTACCTTTGATAATGTAATTGGCTATGTCATGAACTTTGTCATCACCCAGTTGTGAATCGCGCAGACGTGATACGGCATCGTACTCATAAAGCCCCTGCTGAGCCTTGGTAGTCGATTTGATGTGCCATTGAATCAGCTCGAGCCCGAGAGCAGCGGCGATCTGTTCCGCCAACATGGTCTTGCCAGTGCCGGGTTCGCCTTTGATCAGAAGTGGTTTTTGCAGGGCAATGGCCGCATTAACAGCCATTTGTAGTTCGTTGGTAGCAACGTATTGCTCGGTTCCAGTGAAATTCATGCGCATGGCTTCCGGGTTAGCTTAGCCGGCATTGTAACAGCCCAAAACGAGCTCTATCGAATGGCCTGTTGCCCCGCGCAGGAAAGCGCGCGGGCCAGCCGGCTGGAGATTATGAGGACTATCAGCTCAAGGTTTAGTTCAGGCGTTCAGCTCGATCAACCGCCGGCCGCGCTCGGTAATATACCAACGTACCCCTTTGCGGCCACCAACCTTGCCGGCCAGCGATTTCAATGTCAGAAAGCCCAGAGTTTTTACCATGGTTGATTCATCGGTCTCTGACTCACGGCACAATCCAGTCAGTGACCGGTAAATAAATCGACCACAACCCAGCGTCTTGAGCACTTCCGATGAAGTAGCGTCCAATTCGTTCGCATTGGGCTCATCGATCGGCGAGACGGTATCGGCAAGTGCGTCATCTTCAGTCTCGGTATCGATGAGTGGCAATAACTCTTCTTGTAGCTGGCGTAGTTGATACTGCAGCAGTTCTACTTTTTCTGTGGTCGCCCGTGTCTCAAGCAAGATGTTGTCGGCCACATTGGTCATGAAAAAGCGCGGGAGAATTGCCACAGCCAGGCAAATGGCCACGTAATTGAGCATGTTGGCCGGGTCGCCTTCACTGTCCACAATCAATGTGCTGCCGAAGATATTAAGCACAAAAGGCACCAGGAAAGTCACAAAAATGCCTAACAGACAGTAGCGGATTAATACTGCGATATCGGCCTGACGGCGGTTGCCTACGGTATAAAAGTTAATGACACCGCCCGCTGCACCGACCAGAATCATGATGAAAATCAAGGAGGTAAAGTAACCCATATCAAACCCCGTCGTTCTATCTCTTTGTTTAGTAAAGTATTTTTATGAAATACAGGCCCGATTCAGCGCCAGTCGACAGCTGACCTCAGGACAATCCAATGCACTATTTTGCATTAAATCAGCGCGTTATGCTTCTGTTTTGCCAGCTCTTTTGCGCTTTCTGCGAGAAATCCAAAAGACTGTCGCGATGACTTCAGCGACCAGCATCCCGGATAACAGCGGAACCAGTGCGCGTGTGGCGGATTCAGTGCCAATAGTGATGGCATCCAGCGTCATCACCATCAGTGCCGGAGCCATGGTATTGCCCTGTATATTGGCGTACCACGGCGTGAGGATGAGCGCCGCCATGAGAGCGCGCGCCGAGTAGGATAGCCAGCGCAGCCGGCCAAAGCGGGTAAGTCGCCAGTAGATGGGGAAAAACACAGCACTGGCGCCCAGATAAACTACCCAGATCAGCCAGTAATTGGTTTCAGCTTCCATGCGTTATTTTCCTAACTCTGTACCCAACGAATGATGTGTTCTTCATAACCATCAGGATGCACATTCTCTTCGCTCAGGACGCGGCCGGCAACACTGATCCCGGCCTCTACCATCGCATCTTGCGAACCCGCCAGTAATGGATGCCAAGAGAATAACGGTTTTTCCTCGAAACGCAGCCGATAGGCGCACGTTTCTGGCATCCACTGGGCGGCGGCGATATCCATCTTGCTGACGTCCAGACAATCTGGCACTAGTCGCGTCCGGTCGCTGTAGCACTGACAACGACTGCTGGACTGATCGAAATAGCGGCAAATGATCCGGGTCCAGGCTAACTCTTCAGTTTCTTCATCTTGCAGCTTTTTCAAACAGCAGCGCCCACAGCCATCGCAAAGAAGCTCCCACTCCTGCGCATTGAGTTGTTCCAGTGGCAGCTCCCAAAACTTGTCGCGAACAGCGCCACTATTGTTGTCGCTAGGCCTCATGTTCAGGATCGCTAATCAGGATGGGGGTTATAGCTGACTCCAGCAACGCCCTGCGCCAATCTTCGCGTTCTCCGTACCAAAGCTCGGCGCCGGACTCGGCCCGCTGCAACAGGTTTAATAAATACTTTTTCTTGGCAAGCAACTCAGGCGCCATTTGCAATTTTTCGGCGATTGCCCGCGCGGTTTGCTGACAGGCTTTCAATTGTTTGCGTTGGGCTGGCTCTAATGGTGGATTGAGCAGTATCCGATCTGGCTGACTGCCAGATTGACTGGCTGTACTCATCAAATTCAAAAGTTCGCGGCCATAGCGATCGATAAACTTGCCGGGCACGTCATTGATCTCTTTAAGGCCACTGAGCGAATAGTCTACTTTGCCTTTGCTCAAGCAATAAGCAATCGCTTGCAATTCATTATCCTTGGCGATCCAACTGCGTGGCCGATCACGGCGCCTCGCCTCTCTTTCTCGCCAGATGGTAAGCGCTTGTAAATAACTCAAGCCCTGGTCGTTCAACTTCCACGAATTACTGATAGCCGCGAACAGTGAATCCCACTGCGCCTCATCTTCTTGCAGAAAAGCACTCTGGATTTGCTGTGTGCAGTCTGCGGTAAACCAATCCAGTTTACCGGCCGCAGCCAGACGCTCGCTTAGCTGGGCATGAACGGCATGCAAGTAACGTACGTCCAGTGCGGCATAATGCAGTTGTGTGTCGGTTAATGGCCGCTTTAACCAGTCCGAGCGCGTCTCTTCTTTGCTAACCGTAATTTCCAGCAGCAACTCCAACAACGCCTGATAACTGAGACTGAATCCTTCACCAAGAAACGCAGTGGCCAGTTGAGTATCGAACAAATTCTTTGGCAGGCATCCAAGCCGTGTCAGCAACACTGAAAGGTCTTCGCTGGATGAATGCAATACAAACAATTTGTCGGCATCATTGAGCAGCGTACGGAATGGATCCCAGTCCGCAATTGCCTGAGGATCAATAAGATAACAGGCCTCGCCATCTCCGATCTGCAAAAGGCCCAATTGGGAATAGAACGTATTGGTGCGAACAAATTCGGTGTCCATGGCAATCACCGAAATTTCTGCCAGTCGGCCGCAAAGCTCTGCAAGCTGACTATCGTCATCTATGTAGTAAACGGGCATCCCGTCGGCATCAAACAGCAATTAAATATTCTCCAGGACCTTGCGCCCTGTAAAGGCATGAGTGAGAGTGCCGCCGTCCACATATTCGAGTTCGCCACCCACGGGTACGCCGTGCGCGATGCGGGTAACAACAATGCCATTCGGACGCAGTTGCTCGGCGATGTAATAGGCAGTGGCGTCGCCCTCCACTGTTGGATTACAGGCAATGATAACTTCTTCAATTTCACCTTCGGCGACACGCTCAACGAGGCGCTGAATGCCAAGCTGATCCGGACCTATGCCATCGATCGGTGACAGGTGGCCCATCAATACGAAATAGACACCTTTGTAGCTCCCTGACTGTTCTATCGCAAAAATATCAGCCGGTGACTCCACTACACAGCAAATTTTCCGATTACGCGAAAGACTGCTGCAGATACGACAGAATGGCTCTTCGGTTAGTGTTCGGCATTGTTGGCAGTTGCTGACTTTGTCCAATGCTTCCGACAATGATTTGCTAAGGTTCTGCCCGCCGTTGCGGTTCCGCTCCAGCAAATGCAGAGTCATACGTTGCGCCGATTTTGGTCCGACACCGGGCAAACACCGAAAGGCTTCTATTAATTGATCGATTAGTGGGCTGGAATTCATAGCTAATGCTTATTCAGATTACAAAGGTTCTCGGCATCGGTATTGAGAGTTAAAAACTAGAAAGGAAACTTGAACCCTTCTGGCATTTTAAATCCCCCCGCCATGTTCCCCATGGCATCTTTGTTCTTGTCTTCCACTTTACGGACTGCATCGTTGATAGCGGCCGCAATCAGATCTTCAACCACCTCTTTGTCTTCACTTAACAGCATATCCCCAAGGACAACTTTCACGACATCGTGACGGCCATTCATGCTTACTTTGACCAGACCTGCCCCGGACTCACCATGGACGACCTGCTTTTGCATTTCTTCTTGCGCCTTTTGCATCTGCTCTTGCATCTGCTTGGCCTGTTTCATCAACTCATTCAAATCTGTCATTACTTACCTCAATCTTCTAACGGCGCAATGCTCTCTCGCGCGACTCGGCCAGAAAAGCGCCGGGTTAGTTCCTGAACATGTTCATCTTGCTCAAATTCGTCGACCATCTGCTCATAGGTCTCTTGCCGGATTCGTTGCCCCTGCTGCGCTGGTGTTTCATTGACGACTTGCCCAATTTCAATCGACAACTCAACAGGTTCGGCAAAATGTGCGGCGAGCACCTGGCTAATTCGCGGCACTATATCATCGCTGTACACAGCACTTTGTGTTTCATCCAGTCGCAGTGACAGTTGGCTGCCATCGACCTGCAGTAGTTCAGTATTGGCAATCACATTGGCCGCGATTCCGGTTACTTCAAGCTGGCTGTACAGGGACACCCAATTTTCTGGCGCCAGCATCGCCAGCGTAATCGGTTCCGAAATTGCGGGAGCGCTCTTAGCAACGTCTGCCGCAGGAGCTGGCGCTGCTTGATTGCTGGCTGCCGATTGCGTCGCGCCGCTGCCAACACTGGGTACTGTATCAACAGAGGTATCTGTACCCACTGCGCTGTTTGTGGCTTCGGTAGCGGGTGCAGCTTGTATTTTCGCCACATCTTTCGCTTCATCTTTAGCTTCAGCTCTCGCCACTTCGTTCGTAGCCAGATGGCTAGTTGTGGTTTGCGCCGAACGGGATTCGCTGTGAGCCATTGTACTGGCAGCAATCTGCTCGGAAGCCTCTTGATCACGAGGAGCTTGATCAGTCGCATCACTGGCCGGCGTTACTTGACTCGAAACCGGCGGCTCGGTTGTTGCTTCTAGCCGCTCGTCAGTCTTTTTTTTTTCGGCGATCCCAGCGCCGGGTGCTACCTCGTCATTATTGGCAGTAGTTTCACCGACACTGCCTGACTCATAGTCTGGTGAGAAAAGCAGCATGCGTAGCAGCAGCATCTCAAATGCGGCGCGCAAGTCAGCTGCCATTCGCAGCTCATCTCGACCTTTGTTGCCGATCTGGTAATACAACTGAATATCCTCGGCGCTGAATTGTCCGGCCAGTTGCAATACTTGTTCTTTATCACCGTAACTGTTGTCGATAGCGTCTTTGACGACTTGCGCCAGGGCAATCCTGTGCAAGGTCGTTAGCAGGCTATCCAACGTATGGGCATAGTCCGGAGTTTGCTCGGCCATCTGCGTAATCAACTGCAACAACCGCGACGCATCACGTTGCGCCATACATTCCAGTAGTTCATAGACCTGACGCTGCTCGGGAACACCCAGCATTTCAATCACGCCCTGCGCCTTGATATCACCCTGACAGTAGGCAATAGCCTGATCAACCAGAGTCAAGGCATCACGCATACTACCGGCAGCGGCTGCCGCAATTTGCCACAGCGCCTCTTCGACATAAGCAATTTCTTCACTATCCAGAACTGTCTGCAGATAATTGACGATCAATTCCGGGCTTAAATTCTTGAGATTAAACTGCAAACAGCGCGACAGAATTGTGATTGGCAGTTTTTGTGGATCAGTAGTGGCAAACAGGAATTTAACGTGGGGCGGCGGCTCTTCCAGGGTCTTTAACAGGGCATTGAAACTGTGATTGGACAGCATATGTACTTCATCGATCAGGTACACCTTGTAGCGCCCGCGCGTGGGGGTGTATTGCACGTTTTCGAGCAATTCGCGCGTGTCCTCGACCTTGGTTCGTGAGGCCGCATCCACTTCGATCAAATCAATAAATCGACCTTGATTGATCTCGTTACAGGAATCACATTTTTCGCAGGGAGTGGAGCTAATGCCCTCTTCGCAATTCAGGCATTTGGCCAGAATACGCGCCAGCGTGGTTTTACCGACACCGCGGGTGCCAGTGAAGAGATAAGCGTGATGCAGGCGCTGATTGTCCAACGCATTGATAAGGGATTTCAGGACATGGGACTGCCCGGCAACTTGCGTGAAATTGCTCGGTCGCCATTTGCGCGCCAGGACCTGATAACTCATGCGTCTCGTTCAGTGCTTCCAGATGAATTTGCTCAAGCGTAACCGAATTCCGGATGGCAGTCGCTGTGGCAGGCAAAAATAAAAGCCCTTGCCAGCCACACCACGGCACATGAGTCAGCTACTACCGTTGCTCCCTTCCGGGCCTGGCGGGGTTTATAACCTATCATTGCGCGGGGACCGACAAGGACCAGAGCAATAATAGCACAGGTTGTGGGGGCTGTAGGGGAATTAAGGGGACAAAAATGTGAATTTTGTCGGCTGTGTTCGAGGTTGGATTAGGGTTGTGGGATTTGGGGATTGAAGTGGCGGTGAGGGAGGGATTGATTCACATTCTGGCTAAGCCAGAATGTTCACCCTTCGGGCGCGCTATCGCGCGTCCTTCGCGCTGCGCGCTCGTCGAACCGCGAGGCTTCTCACCCACCCTCACCTTCGAGGTCTGCGAATCTTTTGATTGAGTTGTTTGGTTGGAGGGTGGTGCTTAGTTGGGTTGAAGTGGCGGTGAGGGAGGGATTCGAACCCTCGATACGTTGCCGTATACACACTTTCCAGGCGTGCTCCTTCGACCGCTCGGACACCTCACCGTATTCTCTTCAACTTTGCTACTTTCTATCAGCACTTTGCATGCTGATTTAGGCTTGCTGCGCAAGCCTGAGGTCGGGATGGATTCGCTATCTGGCTAAGCCAGATTGCTCACCCCTGCGGGGCGCGCTTGCCAGCGCGTCCTGCGCACTTACGTGCTGGTCGAACCCTCGATACGTTGCCGACTACACACTTTCCAGTGTGTGCTTGCATACCCGCAGGGTGCTCCTTCGACCGCTCGGACACCTCACCGTATTCTCTTCAATTTGCGGCCCTTTTGCTCTGCGGGGCACGAAACGCGCGTACTCTAGCCCACGGGGGCGCTGATTACAAGTTTACTATTGCCGTGGGCGGCGCGCATTTACCCTGTCTGAGGCCATGGGCTCGCTGCTGCGGTAGACATTGATATCCAGACCACCGCGGCGTAGAAAATTCATGACTACGCTCAACTCTGTCGGCGCGCATTGCTGCATGATGTCGCGGTAAATGCGCTCGGCACATTCTTCGTGATAGCCCTGGTGACCACGAAAAGAGCACAGATAGGCCAGTAAACTGGCTTCATCTATTTGTGCTCCGGTATAGCAGATCTCCACACTTGCCCAGTCTGGTTGGCCGGTTACCGGGCAATTGGATTTGAATAGCTCAGATACCAGCTCTTCATCAAACACAGCATTGTCCCGACACTTGAGTAGTTCCGGTGCCGGTTCGAAGATTGTGATTTCAATATCCTGATCGTCGATGGATTTTATGCGGCGTGGTTGATGATCGGTACCGTGACGAGCCACATCGATTAATTCCACTCGTACCTGCGACTTGCTAATGGAAGACAAATCGTTAGCAATAATCTCAGCCAGTTTTTCGCGGCTTTCAAAGCGCTCTTGATTAAACGAATTCAGGTACAACTTCAGGGATTTAGATTCAACGATATTTTCCGAGTCGGCGTCGAAATAAAATTCACCAACGGCGACTTGCGGCTTGCCATTGTCGGTTAGCCAAGACAGTTCATAGGCATGCCAGTGATCGATGCCGTGCATGGCGATCTTCTTGTCGATATCCAGAAGCGAACGTGCGGCCCAGCGCGGAATGGCATAGAGAATGCCAGGATCATACTTGCTGGGAGACGGAACGTTTTCGCCGAGAGGATTACCTGCCATGCCCTGTTCCTAGTTGCGAATGCCAGTACCGTGCCGCAGCAGCCAGATACAGCAACCATAGAGCACAACAATGAAAACACCGAGAATCAAAAACGCCCAGTAAATATCGACATCAGAAGTGCCAAGAATACCGTAGCGGAACGTATTCACCATGTAGAAAATTGGATTTAGGCTGGACACGACTTGCCAAAATGAAGGCAGCAGTTGCACCGAATAAAACACACCACCAAGATAAATGAGCGGGGTCAATACAAAAGTGGGAATGATAGAAATATCATCAAAGCTGTTGGCAAATACCGCATTGATGAACCCTGCCAGTGAGAACACCATGGATGTCATGAGTATCACGCTGACCGTGATGAACGGATGTTGAATTTGCAAGTCAGTAAACAACATGGCCATAATTGTCACGACCAAGCCAACCAACAGACCACGCGCCATGCCTCCAACAGCGAAGCCGGTCAGTATGACGTAATTAGGCACCGGTGATACGAGCAGTTCCTCGATGCTGCGTTGGAACTTCTGCGAGAAAAAACTCGACACCACATTGGAATAGGAATTTTGTATGACTGCCATCATGATCAGGCCCGGCACAATAAATTCCATGTACTGAAAGCCGTCCATCTCACCGATCCGACGCCCGACCAGATTACCGAAGATGACGAAATAGAGTCCAATTGTTATCGCTGGCGGCACCAGTGTTTGTAACCAGATGCGCGTAAAGCGCCTGATCTCTTTAATAACAATGGTTTCGAAAGCAATAAATTTATGATTTGCGCGCATTGCTGAAAAACCCATTTAATTTCCGTTCAATCGCGACATGAACAGCTGCTCAAGCCGGTTGGTTTTATTACGCAAGCTGGCAATCTTCAGCCCCTTGGCATCGAGTAGTGAGAACATCTCATTGACGTCCTTGCCGGCAGACAGCGTAACTTCAAGACTATGCTCATCGATGCGTCGCACAGGTGTTGAATCAATCGTGAAATCCAGCGACTCTGGCAGCTCATCAATGGTGTCGAGGATAAATGTTTGTGAATCCAACTCCGCCAACAACTTCTTCATGCTGGTATTTTCGATGATTCGCCCTTCATCGATAATGGCGATATTGCGGCACAGTTGCTCCGCCTCTTCCAGGTAATGTGTGGTCAGGATGATCGTCGTACCGTTGTTATTGATCTCGGTAAGAAACTCCCACATTGAGCGACGTAGTTCGATGTCTACACCGGCAGTGGGCTCATCAAGAATCAGCAAGCGGGGCTCGTGCACCAGAGCACGAGCAATCATCAATCGACGCTTCATGCCGCCAGATAGCGAGCGTGAGCGCTCGTCGCGTTTATCCCATAGCCCGAGTTTGCGCAGATACTTCTCAGTACGCTCGGCAGCAAGCTGGCGCGGCATTCCGTAATAGCCAGCCTGAGTACGGACTATGTCCCCTACTTTTTCGAACAGACTGAAATTCACCTCTTGAGGCACGATGCCTAGGTCAAATTTGGTCTCGAAGACGTGGGTGTCCACATTGCGACCGAATACTTCGACGGCGCCGCCGGATTTATTGATCAGCGTGGAGATAACACCAATCGTCGTGGATTTACCAGCACCGTTAGGGCCCAGCAGGGCAAAGAAATCGCCCTGGGCTACTTCCAGCGAAATGCCTTTCAACGCCTCGAAGCCGTTGGCGTAGGTCTTTTGCAGATCGCGAATTGATATAGCGATAGTCATAGATTAGGTAGTGTGAAGTTCGGAAAAGGCCGGAGTATGTCTTGTGCTCAGGCTCTTGGCAAATGACGACAGAGTGTGCTGCCGCTTGGGGATTGTGCCACAACAACAAAAAGCCCGGCATCAGCCGGGCTTTTTGTTGCTAAATATGGCGTCCCCTAGGGGTTTCGAACCCCTGTTGCCGGGATGAAAACCCGGTGTCCTAGGCCTCTAGACGAAGGGGACTGAGGTATCGCTAAAGGTGCAGTTTTAGCGAGCGGGGGATTCTAAGAAGCTTGGCTGATGCAGTCAAGCGGATTTTGTACTAATTCCCCCTCAAGCGGCATCTAAATGTCAGTCTGCTTCAATGAAATCGCTTTCGCTGTCGTAGTAGCTGATGTAGTGAGTGAACGGCAGCACATCTTTGGCATCGCATCAGCGCCGAGAAGCGAACTAAATCGACCGCTGTGGCTACGATTTGATAGACTCAGCACCTCGAGCCGGTAGATTTACCGCAGTATGTAGCAATTGCCATCACATTGACTGAACGATTCAACAGACACTTTACGTTTTTTTAACGCAAGACCAGCGAGTCAGGTAACTTCTACCAGAAAACAATGATTGCTTTCTTTTCTATTGTAATTACCGTCGTACTTCTCGGCATCACCGTCTACGGTTTACACCGCTATCAAACCATGGAAGTCGAATACACCGTCGACCGCTCCATGCCCTTGCCACCACTGGATGATGAACTTGTTCAGGTTTCACCTGAGCAAGTGCCAAGGCAAGCGCAAGAACCCGAAACGCCGCCGGCGCCCAGATTGTCAGCCAGCAAACCAGAACCACCCCCCGAACCACGCTCGGAAAACTGGCTGGAGCGCGTCGCTGCCCTGAAGAAGAGCGGTGATATGGATCAGGCACTAGCCTTGTGTGAAGACGAATTCCCGCTCTGGGGCGCCTACAATCAGGCGTGCATTATATTGCGTACCCAGATCCGCAACGCTACCGCCGACAGCACTCATGAGAACGCCCTTCTCGGCCGCCTTTATCGACTGGCCGCGACCGCTGAATTGCTGCACGACAAATCGCCACAAGCTGCACATTACACGCAAACCCAGCTCAAAGAACTGGATCTGACAGCGCTTAAAGAACTGGAATTCTCCTACGATGCAATCGGCTATGCGCATTTGCGGCTAATTCGTAAGAGTGACATCAAGCTGATGCAAGCCCGATGGGGCAAAGTGCATGAGCACGGCCTGCCTCGCGACTATTGCCAGGACTGGTGGGAATCGTTTACCCGGCACATCGTCTAGCCAATCCGATGCCCCGGTGCACCTCCTCTGCGCTGTGCCCGTCCTCGCGCTCCGGAAATCTTGCCGCCAATTGCCCAACTACTTGATAACGCGCGGTTAATACGCCATTGGCCCGTTCTTGACCGAAGATTTTGACTATGCCATCCTGAAAAGCTGCCGATACCAAGCAATGTAAAAACAAGTTGATTCGACCTTTTCAAATCGCCCACTAAGAAGGCGCAGGCGAATCAGGCATCGGCCTATAAAAAGGAATGGAACATGGGCGAAGATCGAGCAACCTCCATTAGCGCACAGCCTGACATCAGCATCGACCAGAAGCTTATTGAAGAAGGCACAGAGCAACTGACCAGCGAAATCAATGTGCTGGAAGCCTGGTTGAAAGAGCTGGAGCAATCCAACGACACAGATGTCGAGGTGAAAGCAGCGCGGAAATCCTACTCCGACATGCTGCGTAGCCGAAAAGAAATGCTGAGTTCCCTGACCCAACAGGCTAAAATGCAAGCCAGCAAATAATTCGCCTTACGCAGGACCTCCCCCAATTCTATGTTGACCAAGGAACAGGCCACCACCATGCTCGGCCTGCAAGCGAGCATGAATAGTAAAGTAGACCCTGACTGGGTCCAGTCACGCTACCCCTACCTGCGTGCCGTTGCCATCGAAGGCGCTGAAGCAATCGAGCATCACGGCTGGAAATGGTGGAAAAAACAGGACAAGGACTTGCCACAGCTGCAAATGGAGCTGATCGATATCTGGCACTTCCTGCTATCTGAACTCTTGCTGCGCAGCGCATCCGAGGGCAATGATGCCTTGACTGATCTGCTGGCGGATCTGCAGTCAGCCCAGAGCACAACGCACATTCAATTTGATGGTCAACCCTATGAATTGAGCGCAATTGATTTGCTAGGCAAGCTCGAGTTATTGATTGCCCTGTCGGCAGCCCGGCGGATTGAGCTGGCCGTGTTTGCTGCAATTATCGCTGACTGTGACATGGACTGGACGGAGTTGTTTCGTCAGTACGTGGGCAAGAATGTACTGAATATGTTTCGCCAGGATAATGGCTACAAGACTGGCGCCTATAATAAAGTCTGGCATGGCCGCGAAGATAACGAGCATCTGGTCGATATCATTCACCAACTGGATGCCAAAGCGGCTGACTTCAAGGATCAGATCTATACCGCCCTAAGTGCCGCTTACCCCTCTTAAGCGCTAGCCCGGCCGGAAGGTCACCTGACTAATACTGAATTGACAGATGGCCGAGAATCACCCGGCCATCTGTGTTGGACCTTTTTTGGAGATTTGGAGATTTGGAGAACGTTCTGTGTGGAATTTAGTAGTAGGCGTTCTCGCGATTGCTATGGTCAGTCACATCGCGTACGGCAGTTAATTGCGGTACCTGTTCAAGCAAGGTCTTTTCCACGCCGTCTTTGAGTGTTACATCGACCATGCCGCAACCCTGACAACCGCCGCCAAAACGTAAAATGGCAACCGACTCTTCGTAAATCTCTTCGAGCGTCACCATGCCACCGTGTGCGGCCAGACCAGGATTGACTTCATTGTAGAGCACGTAATTGATGCGCTCTTCAAGGGAACTGTCCTCGGAGATTTTCGGCAAGCGTGAATTAGGCGCCTTGATAGTCAACTGACCACCCATGGAATCTTTGGCAAAATCTACCACCGCGTCTTCGAGAAACGGTATACTGGGCTTGTCAATGAAGGCTTTGAAGCTTTCATATTCGTTCACTTCGTCGTCCTTTTTCTCTTCTCCGGGACGGCAAAACGAAATGCAGGTCTCCGCGCGCGGGGTGCCTGCGTCCAGTATAAAAATTCGCACGGCTATGCCTTCAACATTCTGCTTTTTCAGCAGTTCCTGCAGGTATTCTTGTGCGGATTCAGTAATAGTAACCATGTGAGCCTCGTGCATTGAGCGTATATCTTCGATTTTACTGTATTCCAGCGTCAATTTGAATACCTGAGTAAAATAGTCAGATAAATACATGCCGGGTTTCGCTGCATTTGTTAGAATTGCGCGCTTACTCACCAATAGGACTAAATGAAACCGGACTTTATGAAAATCAAAGACTCAGAAAACCTGCTTCGCCAATCACTTAACCAACGCATCCTCGTCCTCGACGGTGCGATGGGCACTATGATTCAGTCCCGCAAATTGACCGACGCTGATTTCCGCGGAGACCGATTCAAGGACTTTGAGCATGATCTGTCCGGTAACAACGACTTATTGACCCTCACCCAGCCCGAGGTAATCAAAGCGATTCACCTTGAATACTTGCGTGCTGGCGCAGACATCGTCGAAACCAATACGTTTAATGCAACACGCAGTTCACAGGCTGACTATCACCTGGAAGACATTACCGAAGAGCTGAATGCCGAAGCCGCACGACTGGCCCGTGAGGCTTGTGATGAAGTCACAGCTGAAACACCTGACCGACCCCGTTTTGTAGCCGGGGTGCTTGGGCCAACAAGCAAGACAGCGTCGATCTCTCCTGATGTGAATGATCCTGCTTTTCGCAATACCAGCTACGACCTGCTGGTTGAAGACTATGCCAATTCTACTCGCGGCCTGATCGCTGGCGGCGCCGATATTATTCTGATCGAAACTGCATTTGATACGCTCAATTCCAAGGCAGCCATTTTCGCTGCCAACAAGGTGTTTAAAGAACAGGGACAATCGCTCCCGATCATGATTTCTGGCACGATTACCGACGCTAGCGGCCGCACCCTGTCCGGCCAAACAGTCGAAGCTTTTTGCACGTCAATTGCCCATGCCAACCCGCTGTCGGTCGGCTTCAACTGTGCCCTCGGCGCGGCGCAATTACGCCCCCATATCGAAGAGGCTTCTGCCATTGTTCCCGGTTACGTATCCACGCACCCCAATGCCGGTTTGCCGAACGAATACGGTGACTATGATCAAACGCCTGAAGAAATGGCGGTCATCATCAAGGATTTCGCCGAGCAAGGCTGGATCAATATCATCGGCGGTTGTTGCGGTACTACCCCGGAGCACATCAAAGCCATTGCCGATGCCGTGAGCGACCTCGCGCCTCGTCAATTGCCCAAAATCAAACCGGCCTGCCGCTTGAGTGGCTTGGAAGCCTTCAACATCACCTCGGACAGCCTGTTTGTAAACGTCGGTGAGCGCACCAACGTTACAGGTTCGGCCCGCTTTGCACGCCTGATTCGCGAGGAAGCCTTCGAAGAAGCTTTGGATGTTGCCCGCGATCAGGTCGAGTCCGGTGCGCAAATTATCGATATCAACATGGATGAAGGCATGTTGGATTCCGAAGCTGCCATGGAGAAATTCCTCAAGCTGGTTGCCTCGGAACCGGAGATCAGTCGCGTCCCTATCATGGTCGACTCATCCAAGTGGGAGATTATTGAAAACGGCCTGAAAAATATTCAGGGCAAGGCGGTTGTTAACTCAATCAGCCTGAAAGAAGGCGAGGAAGAATTCCTCGCTCGAGCTGACTTGTGCCTGAAATATGGTGCGGCGGTCATTATCATGGCCTTCGACGAGGACGGCCAGGCCGACACACTGGAACGTAAAAACCAGATCTGCAAGCGTAGCTATGATTTACTGCGCGAGAAACTGGACTTCCCGGCCCACGATATTATTTTCGACCCGAACGTATTCGCCATTGCTACCGGTATTGACGAGCACAACAACTACGCGGTCGATTTTATCGAATGCTGCAAATTCATTAAAAAGAATCTACCTGGCGCTTTAATATCAGGCGGTATTAGTAACGTCTCTTTCTCATTTCGCGGCAATAATACAGTTCGTGAAGCGATTCACTCGGTATTTCTGTTCCATGCTATCAAAGCCGGCCTGAGCATGGGTATTGTCAATGCCGGTCAGCTGACCGTCTATGATGAGATCCCAAAAGACTTGAAAGAAGCAGTCGAAGACGTCGTGCTGAACCGCAATGATGAAGCGACTGAAAAACTGATGGAAGTTGCCCAATCTTTCAGCGGCAGCGCCGAGAAAGAAAAAGTGGAAGATCTGTCCTGGCGCGAAAAGACTGTCGAAGACCGGCTCTCTTATGCGTTGGTCAAAGGCATTACCCGCTTTATAGAAGAGGATACTGAGGCAGCGCGCCAAAATGCTGAGCGCCCTATCGAAGTCATTGAAGGGCCACTGATGCGTGGTATGGATGAAGTCGGCGACTTGTTTGGTAGTGGCAAGATGTTTTTACCGCAGGTTGTTAAAAGCGCTCGCGTGATGAAACAGGCGGTCGCCTACTTGCTGCCCTATATCGAAGCCGAGAAAACCGAAGGCGAAGTGCAGAGCAAAGGTAAGGTTCTGATGGCTACGGTTAAGGGCGACGTACACGATATCGGCAAAAATATTGTCGGGGTTGTGCTTGGCTGCAACAACTACGATGTCATCGATCTCGGCGTCATGGTGTCCTGTGAGAAAATCTTGCAGACCGCCAAGGACGAAAATGTTGACGTGATTGGCCTGAGCGGTCTGATTACCCCTTCACTGGATGAGATGGTTCACGTGGCCAGCGAAATGCAGCGTCTTGATTTCAAGATTCCTCTGCTGATCGGTGGCGCCACTACATCCAAAGCCCATACGGCGGTGAAGATCGAACAGAACTACACCAACGACAGCACAATCTATGTGCCCGATGCCTCACGCAGCGTGTCCGTGGTCAGTAATTTGCTCAACAAGAACAAGACTGATTACTGCCAGAAAATCCGCGAGGAATATGCCGCAGTACGGGAACGCACCGCGAACCGCAAACAAAAACGTATTTTGATCAGCTATAGCGATGCCAATGCCAACGCACCGAGCACAGACTGGTCGAACTTCAAGCCAACTGAGCCAAGTTTTACCGGCACCAAGGTACTGAAGAATTACCCAATTGAAGATCTGGTGGACTACATTGACTGGACACCGTTCTTTATCACCTGGCAATTGGCAGGCAAATTTCCAGCAATTCTGGAAGACGACAAGGTCGGCCAGGCAGCCCGTGATGTGTATGCCGATGCACAGAAGATGCTCAAAGAGATCATCGACGACAAGCTTCTGGAAGCCAGCGCAGTCATCGGATTCTGGCCGGCACAGCGCAGCTCTGACAATGATGTCGAGCTATATCAGACCAATGGCAGCAAAAAGCCATTGGCCAAACTGCATTTCTTGCGCCAGCAAATGCCAAAAGATGAAAATCTCAGCAATTTGAGTCTGGCAGATTACATTGCGCCAGAGCTGGAAGATCGCACTGATTATATCGGCGGCTTTGTGGTCACCACCGGTCTCGGCGCTGAAAAATTAGCTGAAAAATACCGGGCTGAGAACAATGACTACGCCGCGATCATGGTCAAAGCATTGGCTGATCGCCTCGCTGAGGCCTTCGCTGAGCATCTGCACCAGCGTGTTCGCAAGGAATTCTGGGGCTACCAGCCAGACGAAGCTTTGAGTAATGAAGACCTGATCAAGGAACGTTATCAAGGCATCAGACCGGCGCCTGGCTACCCCGCCTGCCCGGATCACAGCGAGAAAACAACGCTCTTCGAATTACTTGATGCCGAGGCAGCTATCGGCGTGAAACTCACCGAAAGCTATGCCATGACACCGGCAGCCAGTGTCAGCGGCTTGTATTTCTCCCACCCTGATGCACGCTACTTCGCGGTGGGTAAAATCACCGAAGATCAGGTCAACGATCTGGCAGCTCGCAAGGGTGAAGAACCCGCCGGCTTGCTCAAGTTATTGGCACCAAATCTCGACTAGTGGAGCACACGCGCATTGTTTACAATCTGCGCCTGAATTGACCCTAACGGAACTGAAATGTACGTATACGACCAATATGATCACCAAATGCTCGCCGACCGCGTCGCGCAATTCCGTGATCAGACGAATCGCTTTCTGGATGGCAAGCTCAGCGACAGCGAGTTTCTGCCGCTGCGCCTGCAAAATGGCCTCTATGTGCAACGCCTTGCGCCCATGCTGCGCATCGCTGTGCCTTATGGCATGTTGTCAGCCAAACAGCTACGCAAGCTGGGCCTGATTGCGCGTGAATTTGACAAAGGTTATGGCCATTTCACGACCCGCCAGAATATTCAATTCAATTGGCCCGCCCTGGAAGATGTGCCAGACATTCTTGCCCATTTGGCAGAAGTCGAAATGCACGCCATCCAGACCAGCGGCAACTGCATTCGCAACACGACAACCGATCAATTCGCCGGTGTTGCTGTTGATGAACTGGAAGATGCTCGCCCTTACTGCGAGATCATACGCCAGTGGTCGACTTTCCATCCGGAGTTCGCCTTCCTGCCCCGTAAATTTAAAATTGCAGTATGCGGTACCAAAATCGACCAGGCTGCAACGCAGGTGCATGATATTGGTATCTATCTCACCAAAAATGCTGCCGGTGAAGTTGGGTTCCGTATTCTTGCCGGTGGCGGCCTGGGTCGTACGCCGGTAATCGGAGTCGAGATATTCGACTTCGTCGAAAAAGCACATTTGCTGACTGCACTCGAAGCGATTATGCGCGTTTATAACCGTGAAGGTCGACGCGACAACAAATACAAAGCGCGCATCAAAATTCTTGTCAAAGAAACTGGCGTAGAAGCCTTCCGCGAGAAAGTCATGCATGAATGGGCGCAAGTTAAAAATGGCGCGCAAACATTAACTGACGACGAGATAAATCGCTGCAAGAGCTTTTTCACAGCACCTGACTATGCTGCTCTTGAAGACAACCCTGCCGCGCTGAGCGATCCGCTAGGCAGCGATGCACTATTCGCCAGCTGGGTGGATCAGAATGTTACTCCTCACAAGCAGCCGGGTTATGCCATCGTCACAGTTTGTCTGAAAGAGACTGGCGTAGCTCCGGGTGATGTGACCGACACGCAACTGGATCACATCGCGGATCTGGCAGAGGAATTTAGCTACGGTGAAGTGCGCGTGACTCACCATCAAAATGTTGTGTTGGCTGATGTACGTCAGGACCAGCTTTATACTTTGTGGAAGAAACTCAATCAGCAATCATTGGCCAGTGACAATCTTGGCCTGCTCACTGATATGATTTGCTGCCCTGGCGGTGACTACTGCGCCCTGGCCAATGCCAAATCTATCCCGATCGCTGAATCTATTCAGCGTGAATTTCCAGACATCAATGAACTTAAACAGCTTGGCAATATTCGTATCAATATTTCCGGCTGTATGAATGCCTGCGGCCATCACCATGTTGGTAACATTGGCATTCTTGGTGTCGACAAGAAAGGCGAAGAATTCTATCAAGTGTCCTTGGGCGGCTCGTCACAACACGAAGCCAGCCTGGGCAAGATCATCGGCCCTTCTTTCTCGCAAGAGGAAATACCCGCGGTTGTGCATAAATTGATTGAAGTTTTCAAAGCCAATCGCCATGGCGATGAAGAATTTCTCTCAACTTATCAGCGCATCGGCATTGAGCCGTTCAAGGAGAAGGTCTATGCCAAAGCTGATTAGAAACGGGGAAATTGTCGACGACCACTGGTCCGTCTTGAAAGAAGCCACCGGGCCGGAAGTGCTGACGACAGTGCCTGGTAAAAACTTCATCGCACCTTTGAAATTCTGGAAGTTCTACGGCAACGAGCTACAAGACTATTATGGCGAGAAAGCGCTCTGGCTGGATAGCGATGAAGACGTTAACGATATCGGTGATCTGTTGAATGACATGCCGATTATTGCTTTGAATTTCCCGGTATTTTCCGATGGCCGTGCCTACAGCAAGGCCCGTGAACTACGCGAAAAATTCGGCTATCAAGGTGAAATTCGCGCCATTGGTGATGTCCTGCGCGATCAGATTTATTTCATGTCACGCTGCGGTTTCGATGCGTTTGCTCTGCGCCATGATCAGGATGCGGAAGCGTGTTTGCAGGCGTTCAATGATTTTCACACCGGTTATCAGGCTAGTGTCGTCGAGCCCACACCTTTGTTCAGGCGCCGCTAGTTGGTCTTGACCTGCACAACAGGCGCCTATGGAACCTGATTCCCTACTCTTTTCCTTTTTCCTCATCTTCAGTGGCGCAGCATTGCTGTCCACTGTCGCCCTGTTTTTAAAGCAGCCTTTGCTGGTTGCCTATATCTTTTTGGGCGTCTTGCTGGGGCCTTATGGATTAGGCTATGTGTCGGAAGCCTCACTGCTGGCAGACATTGCCGAGTTCGGCATCATCTTCCTGCTCTTCTTGCTAGGCCTGGACATGCAGCCCAGCAAGCTTTTCGTCACACTCAAGAAAACTTTTCTGGTGACCTTGGCCAGTGCCGTCGCGTTTTTCCTGCTGGGTTACAGCACCGGGCTTTTGTTCTCATTCACGCGCATAGAAAGTCTGGTTATCGGCTTCAGCATGGTGTTTTCGAGCACGATCATCGGCATCAAATTACTGCCAACGACGGTATTGCATCAGAAGCATATGGGTGAGTTGATGGTTGGCATCCTCCTGTTACAGGATTTTTTGGCCATATTCCTGATTGCTTTTCTCGACAGCGGCAGCATTGAAGAAACCCATGCCTTACGAGTCCTGTTGGCCTTTCCGGTACTACTGGCGTTCGCCTACTTCACGACCCGCTATGTGCTGGTTGCGTTGATCGCCAGGTTTGATCATTTCAAGGAATATATCTTTCTGCTGGCTATTGGTTGGTGCCTGGGCGTCAGCGCACTGGCGTCCTGGATGGAATTATCTGCCGAAATTGGTGCCTTTGTTGCAGGCGTTTCACTGGCCACAAGCCCCATTGCCCTGTTTATTTCCCAGAGCCTGAAACCACTGCGCGACTTTTTCCTGATCCTGTTCTTCTTCTCGTTAGGCGCACAGTTCAATATCAATTTACTCGGCGAAATATTCTTGCCCGCCATGGTATTGGCACTGCTGGCCCTGAGTTTGAAGCCACTTATTTTCCGGTATTTCCTGTTGCGGTTTAGCGAGCGCAACAGACTGGCCTGGGATGCCGGATTAAGACTGGGACAGATCAGTGAATTTTCCTTATTGATCGCCTTTGTCGCTGTACAATCCAATGTCATCGGTGAACAAGCATCGCTGACTATTCAGGCGGCAGCGGTCGTGACATTTCTGGTGTCGTCCTACATCGTGGTTATGTACTGCCCCACACCGATTGCCACCAATAGCCGCTTGCGGCGCGACTAGATCTTCGCTTAGTTGGCGAAGTATTCGCGCCTCACTCTCACATTGCTTTTGCTCCCCACATGCTTGTTGCTGCTTCGCGTCAGTGCGCGGTTGACCTAGTCGCCCAGGCTCAACACATAACGTCCACGTGCTTTGCCCTGCAGCAATTCTGGCAAGCAGCGTGACAAGTCATCAAGCTTGATATCCACAGCCACGTCACTGAGTCCTTCAAGTTTCCAGGATGTGCCCAGCAATTCCCAGACAAATCGCTTGCGCGCCAAAGGGAGCTCGACTGAATCCACACCGAGCAAATTGACGCCGCGAAGAATGAAGGGAAGGACCGTCGCGGGAAGATCAGTCGACTCGGTCAAACCACACGCAGCAGCACTGGCTCCATATTGCAAAGACTTGATGGCATTAAACAGTGTATGCCCGCCAACACAATCAACAACACCCGCCCACTGCTCTTTTAAAAGCGGCCGCGTGCTCGGCTCGGACAACTCTTGCCTGGCGATGACGTTGCTGGCACCCAGCTCTTTTAGCCAGCCTTCTGCTTCGCTCTTGCCGGTACTGGCGGTAACGCTATAGCCAAGCTTGTGCAGCAAGCTAATCGCGATGCTGCCGACGCCACCGGTGGCTCCAGTGACCAATACCTCACCCTGCTCAGAATGCAGTCCTGCGCCAATCAACTTGTCTACACAAAGCGCCGCTGTAAAGCCTGCCGTACCCAATACCATAGACTCGTAAAGCGTCAGGTCAGTCGGCTTGTGGACAATCCAGTTTGCAGGTACTCGAACAAACTGACCAAAACCGCCAGCTGTATTCATGCCCAGATCGTAACCAGTGATAATGACCTCGGCGCCTACCTCTATATCCGCAGAAGTCGACTCAATCACAATACCGGCCGCATCAATGCCAGGGGTATGTGGAAAGTTTCGTGTCACGCCCTTGTTGCCACTGGCTGACAGGGCATCCTTGAAATTCAATGAAGAGTATTGAACCCGAACCAGCACATCCCCTGCTGGCAAGTCATTAGTATCAAGCTCCACAACTTTTCCTGCGAAGTTTTTCTCGCTTATTTCCTCGACTTGATAGGCCTTATAAATACTCAAGACTGTTCTCCCTGTTACTCTGATTCTATGATTAATCCAGCTCTGTCTTACTGATACTTATCGTTGTTCGGTTCTGCTATGAAACGGTTGTAAAGGCTATCGACGACCGCCGACGCGGCATTACCAAGTTTCTCTTGCAGTGATTTTTTGAACTCGTACTCTACTTCGAATACATCACTGGTTTTGCAAGCCTCGAGAATACATTCGTCACTGGTCTTGATTTCATCAACCATGTAACGCTCCTTGGCCTGTGTACCCAACCAGGTTTCACCGGTAGCAATCTTGTCGATATCAATGCTCGGCCGATAGTCTTTCACCCAGGTTTTGAAAATTTGATGAATCGACTCGACATCTTCCTGAGCTTTATCACGCCCTTTCTGCGTGACCTCGCCAAACGTACTCAATGTGCGTTTGTATTCACCGGCACTGATCATTTCGAAATCGACATCATTCTTCTTTAAAATGCGATGAAAATTAGGCATCTGAATCAGCACACCGATAGATCCGATAATAGAGAATGGCGCGGCCACCAATTTGTCGGCCAAACAAGCCATCATATAACCGCCACTGGCCGCCACTTTGTCGACGCAAATCGTCAGCGGGATCTGCTGGTTCTTGATGCGCACTAATTGTGATGACGCCAATCCGTAGGCATGCACCATGCCGCCTGGACTTTCCAGTCGTAACATGACGGAGTCGGATATTTCAGCCAAAGACAGCACGGCGGTAATCTCTTCGCGCAGCGACGCCACAGCATCGGCACCGATGTTGCCTTTGAAGTTCAATACATATGTTCTCGGTTTGCGTTCAACTGCCAACTCAGCGTCAGAATCAGCCTGCTTGACGGCCTGCTTTTCAGCCTTGCGTTCTGCCTTCTCTGCTTTCTTCTCCTGTTTTTGCAGTTGCTTGTATTCTTCCTTACTCAACACCTCTTGGCGCAAATCATCACGAATATCTTCATAGTGACTGTTTAATTCTGTTATCTTCAGCGACCCTTTCTTGCCGTCCTTGCGTTGTCGCTGTCCGGCCGATGCAATGGCACCCAAAATAAGAATGATTGCGAACACAATGGTCGCGGTCTTCGCCAGAAACAGGCCGTAGTCAATCAAATATTCCAATTGGAAATCTCCTTGTTAAGACAAGCTTCGCGCAATCATAAGAGCAGCGAAGCAGCAGGCATTTTGCCTGCCTGTACATTGTTATTCAAAATTTGCCAGACGCTACAAGTTCAGCGTACCGGCGAATCAATTGCCCGGCGACACTGATCCCGGCTGATGGATGTTGCGGCAACTGTGCAACGTCGAACCATTTGGCATCCTCGATTTCTACTCCATCCGGTACGACGTCGCCGCCATTATAGTCGGCAAAGAATCCCAGCATGAGCTGCGATGGGAATGGCCAGGACTGACTACTCACATAGCGGATGTTGTCGACACTGACATTCACTTCTTCCATTACTTCTCGTTGTACCGTTTGTTCTGCTGTTTCGCCCATCTCAATAAAGCCGGCCAGACAACTATAGTATTTGCTTTGGTAGCGTGAATGATGCGCCAATAGAACTTCACGCCCTTTGGTGACAAGAACAATTATGCAGGGGTTAATGCGCGGAAAATACTGTTTCTCACAGTGCGAGCAAAATACTGCCCGTTGCGCCAGTACTGCTTCGGTTGGAGAACCACAAGCACCGCAGAAGCGATGCGCGCGATACCAGTCAAGCACCTGATTTGCCTTGCCTGCGTCAATCAGTGCTGTGTCGTTTCCTGAGAATACCAAACCGCGCAAACTGCGCTGCTCTGCATCAAGCCCTGCAACGACGTCTTCGTCAATGTGCGCTGCGAACAAGTTATTGTTCTGCTCATCGATCAAATGTAACTGCGTATTTACCTGTAAATGCGCAACCACATCTGCGGCTTGCCAGAGATAATCATCACCGCGAGTAAGCAGGTTGCCCTGATAGATCAATATAAGCTGATCACCAGACTGAATATGATCCGGACTAAGGATGAAATGCCGTCGCGTCATCATGAAAGCTCTACGACCAGACAGCTAGTCACCGGCAGTTGCCGCCGCATCGCCATTGTCAGAATCATTATCCAACTGCAACCACAAGCAGCCATTTTCGCTACTGGAATCGATTGCCGCCAGACGTTGTTCGTGTAGCTTCAATTCCTCTGCCGTCGCAGTTCGGATTGCCAGTGGTGGACGATTAGGGTCGATCTCGCGTATCTGCTGATTCGCCCCGGAATCGTGACTGGGCTCTTCGCGTAACGACAAACTGGATTGACCACTGGTCATTGTCAGATAAACATCGGCGAGAATTTCCGCATCCAGCAATGCACCATGCAAATCCCGCTGCGTATTATCGATACCGTAACGCTTGCATAGCGCATCGAGATTGTTGCGTTGACCGGGGTGTTTTTCACGCGCTAATTGCAAAGTATCGAGCACCGAGCATATCGCGCCCATCGACTCGACTTTGGAGTTAACCCGTTTTAATTCAGCATTGAGGAAGCCAATATCAAATGGCGCATTGTGAATCACTAATTCTGCGCCTTTTACAAAATCGAGGAATTCTTGCTCGACTTTTTTAAACCGTGGCTTGTCAGCTAAGAATTGACTGGTAATGCCATGGACTTCCACTGCTGCTTCGTCTATATCCCGATCAGGGTTCAGATAGCAGTGATAATGATTTCCGGTCAACTTGCGGTTTTCAATTTCAACACAGCCAATCTCGATGACACGATGACCTTGCTGCGGATCCAGACCGGTAGTTTCTGTATCAAGTACTATTTGTCGCATGCCTGTTTCACTATCCTGTTTGGTCTATCTTATATAGACGAACACAATGATTATTCGAGCTCATCAATTCCCTGATTAGCCAACGCATCAGCAATCTCGTTTTCACGATGACCACTGTGCCCCTTAACCCAATTCCAGTCGATCTTGTGTTGTTGAACCAGAGCATCCAGCTCCTTCCAGAGTTCAACATTCTGCACTGGTTTCTTGCTCGCTGTTTTCCAATTGCGACGCTTCCAGTTGGGTAACCATTCGGTGATCCCGCCCAGCACATATTTGGAGTCGGTGGTCACTTTTACTTCACAAGGCTTGGTCAGTGCTTCGAGCCCTTTGATGACGGCTTTTAATTCCATACGGTTATTTGTCGTCATGGCCTCTCCGCCATGCAAGGTTTTCTCGACATCGCCATAGCGCAGCAATACGCCCCAACCTCCCTTGCCAGGATTACCGCGACAAGCCCCATCGGTAAACATCTCAACAACCATGAGACCATCCCCCGGGTTGTCGCTGGAGCGAATTCAGTAAATCGAAGAGCCTTCCTTGTGTATATCGCATTGTGATATCTGTCCGCTTCCTTGCGTGCTGTTGTCGAGCACAGTGAGTAATTGTATTGCTGGCTAGTGGAGACGCTTGGCCCGTACATTTTCGGTGGCCGGAAATGCCGCTGGGCGCACTGGAATCGGCTGCCAGCGAGGTCGAATCGGCGTGATTGGCGCTACCTGTTTGATGCATTGCACGACATAGGCGCCACCAAACGGACTGTTTAGTCTTGTACCAAGATTTTCGAAACGCCCGGCATGTTTGAGCAACCGAGCAATAGCCAATGGCGGAAAGTGTAGGCCATAATTGAATTTTTCAACTTGCAGGTCGAGTAGTTGCAGCCAATCAGATAGGCGACCGCGCGAAATAAAGCGCCCCCGCCAGGGAATATTCACCCGACGCTTGCAATACTTCCATAGCCCCCACGTACTAAGCGGGTTAAAGCCGACAATGAGCATATGGCCGCCCGGACGCAGGACCCGAGTCACCTCGCGCAATAATCGGTGGCTGTCTTCGGTAAAATCCAGCGCATGGTGTACAACGACTACGTCCATGCTATCAGCGGCCAGCGGTAGTTCTTCGTTATCAGCCACCGCCTGTTGTTCACCAGGCCGCCAGGAAGGAGAAAATATGATTTTATGCCCGACCGGGCTGTCTTCAATCAGGGAATAATCCTCATGACAGCCCACCTGCAGAATATGATAGCCAAAGAGTCGGCTGACAATGGGGCTCACCAGCGCCTGCTCCGCCGCCAGCACCTGGGCTCCCTGGGGCGATTGCAACCACTGGCCCACCAACATCTGCAACATGTCACTGTCATCCAGACCTCTCAGAATCCGGCGTCGGGTCTCATGTTTGGAAAACAGGTTCATTGGAGTGTCAAAGCAGGCCGTTTGGAGTGATGAGCAGATTGTAACGCCCCACTGGTTTGGAAGCCAGATGAAGCCTCCAAATGCGACGTAACGGCTTGAAATAGCAAGTATTCTCTATATGATGTCGGGTTTGGCCCCATTATCTGACAGGCAAGCACAGTACAATCTATCATGTTGAAAATACATCCAATTCCAGCCTTCAGCGACAATTACATCTGGACGCTAATCGACGCGTCAGAAGAGCGTGCTTGCGTGGTTGATCCGGGTGATGCGACCCCGGTGATTGACTACCTCACGGCAAATAATCTGGCCCTGACCGACATCCTGATTACACACCATCATCCTGATCATACTGGCGGCATTGCCGAATTGACCCAGCGCTACTCACCCGCTGTCTACGGACCGATGAACGAGCGTATTCAGGGCATTACCCAACGCTTGCAGGAAGGCCAGCGCATAGAAGTGTTCGGCCTGGATTTTTCCGTCATTGAGGTGCCGGGTCACACTCTCGACCATATCGCCTATTTTTCCGACTCGAATACGACTCCCATTCTATTTTGCGGCGATACACTTTTTGCTGCCGGTTGTGGTCGCCTGTTCGAAGGCACACCAGAAACCATGCTCGCTTCGCTGGAGAAATTGGCCGCCCTGCCCGCTGCGACGCAAGTTTACTGCACCCATGAATACACGCTGGCCAATTTACGTTTTGCCAGCGCAGTAGAGCCAGACAATCAGGATTTGTTAGTGCGAGTACAAACTGAGCAGGCAAAGCGCAATGCTGACAAACCTACGCTACCTTCCAATCTCACACTCGAGTTTGCCACCAACCCATTCATGCGTTGCGCAACACCTTCAATCAAGGCTGCTGCGGAACAATATGCCGGTCACGCTGTCGATACTAAAGTAGAAGTATTCGCGGCCGTACGCCGCTGGAAAGATAATTTTTAAAATGACAACTCTAAACTATTACCGCCACCGGTTGCGGCGAATCTGCCTTGTTACCGGACTTAATCTCATTCTTGCCGCTTGTCAGACTGTCCCGCCAGATTCCGCTACTGACTCCGATCGTCGCACCAGCAACAGTCCAGCCGCATCAGCCAACCGCACTCAAGCAGTTGCGCTCCGCAGCCCCGAACTGATTACCCCGACCATTACCGCACCAGTCGATCTCTGGGGCCGAATGCAGAGCGGTTTTGCTCTTCAGGACTTTTACGACCATCCCAACGTCCTGGAGCATATCGATAACTATCTGTCCGACCCACGCTTTTTTGAAATAGTCACAGCAAGAGCACAACCATTCCTGTTCAGCATTGTCGAAGAGCTGGAAGCGCGGGAGATGCCGCTCGAGATTGCCCTCTTGCCGGTGGTTGAGAGTACGTTTAATCCTAACGCCGCATCAGGCGAAGGCGCGGTCGGCTTGTGGCAAATTGTCAGTAATACAGGCCAGCGCTACGGCTTGCAGGAAGATTGGTGGTACGACGGTCGCCGCGACCCGCTGGCGTCGACGACTGCTGCCCTGGATTTCCTGCAAGTGTTGCATAATCAATTCGACAACGATTGGTTGCTGACCCTGGCCGCCTACAACACTGGCGGCGGAAATTTACGCCGCGCCATTCGTCGCAGCGGACAGAGCCTCGAAGCGGGTATCGATTTTTGGGAACTGCCTCTAGCCAATGAGACTCGAGTGCATATCCCGCGTATTTTGGCAGTGGCTGCTATTATCGCCAACGCCGAACAATACGCTGTCGAATTGCCAGAACTTGCTAATGAAAACCAACTGGCTCGCATTGAATTGGGCACCCAGATTGAACTCGCCGAGGCTGCACGGTTGGCCGAGATAGATATCGACACACTGCGTATGCTCAATGCCGGATACCGGCAGTGGGCTACCCACCCGGACACACCGCAACACCTTTATCTGCCAATTGACAATGCAGCAACCCTGCAAGCCGCGCTGAGTAAAGTCGATCTAAGCTCGCTGATGACCTGGGATCATTATGAAATCCAGTCAGGTGACACACTTGGCGCCATCGCCAGCAGATTCAGTACTACCGTAGATGTGCTGCGTCAGGTCAATAATTTACGCGGCTCGTTGATTGTCGCAGGAGACCCGCTACTCATTCCTCGCGACGGTGGCAGCGGCCAGATCGTCGGTACGCCACCCCAATTGAGCAGGCAGCGAAGCATCGAATCCGCGCCAGCGACCTATACTATAAGACGCGGTGATAATTTGTGGTCAATCGCCCGACGCTTTGCCCTTAGTGTCGCGGATATCACCCGACACAATGGCCTGAACGGTGATGCCTTGCTAATGCCTGGTCAGGAACTTGATCTGAGCTTTGCCAACGACGCACCCAGATCCGCATTGGCGCAAGCATCCACGCCGGGCAATAGCCCCCAAACTTACCGTATTCGCCGCGGTGATACTCTGGCTACTATTGCGCGCCGTTTCGACGTCCCACTTGCCGAGCTACTAAACTGGAATGATCTTAGTGCCAACGACATCATCTATCCGGGCGACAATCTTCGAGTTGCCCAGCCTATAGCGAACCCCTGACTATGACAGAAACAGCGCACGCAACCACACCAAGTTTGCCAGGCGGCGAATTTCTGGGGCACCCCAAAGGCCTCGTCATTTGCTTTTTCACCGAGATGTGGGAACGCTTCAGCTACTACGGCATGCGCGCGCTGCTAATCTTCTATCTTACTCAGCATTTCCTGTTTTCCGACGAGATCGCAGCCGGTATCTATGGCGCTTATATCTCGCTCGTCTATATCACACCAGTTATAGGTGGCGTAGTCGCCGACCGTTATCTTGGCCCTGGCAAAGCAGTGATACTTGGCGCCCTACTGTTGGTAGCCGGACACTCGGGCATGGCCATCGAAGGCTCGCAAGCCACCGAAGTCATTATCAATGGCACCAGTGTTGTCGAACGCGACCCTTTCTATTTGCAAATATTCTATCTCTCGCTGGCGTTTGTCATCATGGGAGTTGGTTTTCTGAAAGCCAATATTTCGACACTGGTCGGCTCCATGTATGAACGGCGCGACCCGCGGCGAGACGGTGCCTTTACGCTGTTTTATATGGGCATTAATACCGGCTCGTTTTTCGGGGCTATCATTTGCGGCTTTCTGATGCAGTACTATGGTTTCAGCTGGGGCTTTGGTGCCGCAGGCGTCGGCATGCTCTTTGGCTTGCTGGTTTTCTTGCGTGGCCAGCACTTGTTCGGTGAAGCGACCAAACCAAATCATCCGGAAATTCTCAAACAACCAGTCCTGCCAGGCATCAACCGCGAATGGTGGATTTATCTTCTCACGCTGGCCGGAGTATTGGTTTTCTGGCAGCTAATGCAGTATCGAGCTATCGTCGGCGGCATTCTGGCCGGCTCACTCATAATCATGACTTTCATTGTGATCAGCTATGCGTTTGCCAAATGTGAACCGCACGATCGCAATCGCATGATAGTGGCACTGGTGTTAATGAGTTATCAGATTCTGTTCTGGTCGCTGTTTGAACAAACCGGCAGCTCCTTGAACCTGATGACTGACAGAAACGTGGACCGCCTGATCTTTGGCTTTGAAATACCCGCTGCTGCTTTCCAGTCAGTCAACGCTTTCTTCATCATCACATTAGCTCCACTATTCAGCATGCTGTGGATTGGTTTGGCGCGGCGCGGCTGGGAACCTTCCACGCCGACCAAGTTTGCGCTGTCACTGATCCAGCTTGGCTTGGGCTTTTTGTTTCTGGTTTATGGTGCCTCAATTGCTACTGATCCGACTCAAGTCGCTGTAATCTGGATTGTCCTGCTCTACCTGTTCCACACCACTGGCGAACTTTGTATTTCTCCTGTTGGCTTGTCCATGACAACGAAATTGTCTGCACCCAAGGTTGTCGGCATGATGATGGGCTGCTGGTTCCTCGCATCCGCCGCGGGCAATTATGTATCAGGTACGATTGCTGCCATGACAGGCTCCGATACTATCGCCGGGGAAGTCACCGACCCTGCCGCGGCTCTGGCCAACTACACAGACGTCTACACCACAGCCGGTTGGTACAGTATCGCTGCTGGTGCAATCGCCTTGCTGGTAGTGCCGTTGCTGCGTCATTTCATGCATGGCATCAAGTAAAAAACGCCATCGAGTTTTGGCGTAATAGCGCGGTTTTCAGTAAACTAGCGCCTCCTCAAGAACACCGAATCAACAGGTTTACCAATGGGATATCTAGCAGGTAAAAAAATACTAATTCTCGGCGTAGCCAGTAAATTGTCTATCGCCTCCGGGATTGCTCAGGCCATGCATCGTGAAGGTGCCGAGCTGGCTTTCACATACCAGAACGACAAACTCAAGGATCGTGTCCTTAAGTTCGCCGAGGGATGGGGATCCGACCGTGTTTATCCATGCGACGTGACCAAGGATCAGCAGATTGATGACCTCTTTTCCAGCCTGTCAGAGACCTGGGACGGCCTCGATGGCCTGGTGCACTGTCTGGCGTTTGCGCCGGGTGGCGAACTCGATGGCAACTATGTGGATGTGCTGACACGCGAGGGCTTTATGACGGCTCATGAAATCAGCTCCTACAGTTTCGGCGCTCTGGCAAAGGCCGCCAGACCCATGATGAAGGACCGCCAGGGGTCACTATTAACGCTGAGCTATCTGGGCGCTGTGCGTACCCTGCCGAACTACAACGTCATGGGCCTGGCTAAGGCCAGTCTCGAGGCGAATGTGCGCTATCTGGCTGCCAGCCTTGGCCCGGAAGGAACTCGCGTCAACGGCATCTCAGCGGGCCCTATACGCACCTTGGCAGCATCCGGTATCAAGAGCTTCCGCAAGATGCTCGACTACAATGCCGCGCAAACTCCCATGCGCCGAAATACCACGATCGATGAAGTCGGCAACGCCGCCAGTTTCATGTGCTCGGATCTCGCCTCTGGTATTTCTGGCGAAATCCTCTATGTGGATGGTGGTTTCAATTCCACGGCGATGGGCTCACTGGAAGCAGCTGAAGCTAGCAAGTAAGCCACAAGCTCAATGCGGCTCGTTGACCAAATCTGCTTTCAGAAGGTTATGCGCGCAGAAATAAAAAAGGCTGAGTTGTTACTGTTAAACAGTACCACTCAGCCTTTTCTTACCTTGCAATATACTCTCTATACTCTCTGATCTCTCTGATCTCTTTGATCTCTTTGTTCTGGCTATCGGCTACCTCTTGCAGCGTCAGGCGCGGACCGGAATACCTGTAGACTAGAACTCATCAACTGGCGCGACTGTTCTGGATTGAATGTCGGCATTGGCGCGCAGTGTATTCAGATAAGCTTGGAAGTCGTTGCTACCATGGTCTGAGGCCATTTGAGTTGTCAGATCAAGAGCTTCTTCGGCGCTCAATGTCGCCAATGAACCCGGCGTCACCTCAGTTAACTCGATTAGAATATAGGTGCCATTGGCTAGCGTCAGAGTCGTCATCTCACTCTCGCCGCCTTCAGGAGCTGGCAGTGAGAATGCCTCGGCTACAACCTGCCGATTCGCCGTAGTGGCATTCCGGTTAACGTTATCCAATGCCACCCAATCGAGATTATTTTCAGTCAGGATTTCATCAAGACCATTACCGGATTGCACGGCCTGCAAAACACGACCGCCTAATTCCTGAACGGCTTCACGCTCCATTTCGGCACGTAACAACACAGCGATCTGAGGCTCGACTTCTTCCAGCGGCGGTATCGCTGATTCATTGTATTCTTCAACTCGCAGTACCACTGCACGAGTGCCATCCGCCAACTCAATAGGATCGCTATTATTGCCGTCAATTAACACTGAATCGGAAAATGCTGCGGTTACCAGTTGTTGATTGCTGAACAAGCCACCGCCGCCGTTACGGGTAAAAGCTGCGCTGGTTTGCACCTCCAAACCCAACTGTTCTGATATGGTTTGCAGCTCACCGGTTTCAAACGCCAGATTGCTTAGTGATTCAAGACGCTCTGCATAGAGGAGTTCAACCTCCGCACTCTTCAATTCACGCTCAATGCGGTCCACGACTTCTTCATAGGGCTGAAAAGTGCTTTCGTTGTCTTCAGTCAGTTTGACCAGATGCACACCAAACTCGGAAACTGCCGGGTCAGATACTTCATCCAATGACAGCGACGCCAGTGCTTCCTCTACTGCAGCAGGGAACGCTGTACCATCCGTATAGCCAATATCACCGCCATCACGCGCTGAAATTGTATCCGAGGATAGCTCTTGAGCCAGATCGCCAAAATCTTCACCAGCATCAAGCCGGGCCTTCGCCTGGGTGGCTTGAGCAAGAGCTTCGTCTTCACTCAAATTCGCGCCTACTTCAAACAGGATATGCGAAGCACGTTTTTCGGATGCGCCTTCAAACGCTTCCTGCTCAGCTTCATACTGGGCGCGCAATTCTTCTTCAGGCACTTCAATTTCTTCGGCAATCTCCGCCTGATCCAGGACAACATAGCGGGCTACAATCGAAGCGTCTTCGCGAAAGTCTTCCTGATTGGCTTCATAATATTCGCTGATCTGGGCATCAGTAATCTGTGTGTCCAGCGTCCGGGTCCCCATTGGAATTGACAGATAGCGAAAATCCCGCGTCTGACGAGTCAGCTCTGCCACTCTTTCCAACTCGGAATCGGTGACAAAATTGGAGCTCGAAAAAGCATTGGCCAACTGCCCAAGCAGCATTTGCTGACTCAAGGACTCGCGATACAAGCCTGCAGTGAAGCCTTGTGTTGCCATCGTACGCAGCGCCAGATCGGAATCGAATCGCCCGCCGATTTGAAACTGTGGCGTCTCAATGATAGCGCGGTCTATCCGGTCACTGGAGATTGCCATGTCACCAGACTGGGCACGTTGACGCAGAACAGTCTCTTCGATGAGCTGATTGAGGGCTACTTGCTCCAGAAGCTCCTGATCAAGGCCCTGGGCTGTGCCGCCCAGCGAGTTCATCAGGCTTTGAGTGCCGGACTGTAACTGGGCCTCGGTGATTTCTTCGCCATTGACCTCAGCCACAGGAGGTGAGGTAATGAATCCGCCTATAATGGATTCAACACCGAACAACGCAAACACGGCCACAATAAGGCCGATAATGATTTTGGCGATGACGCCTTGTGAATTGTCTCTAATGTCTTGCAGCATAATTTTTCCTGTGAGCGCTCTCCCGACTAGCCGCCCCGAAATACTATTGTAACGGGCTACTGTACCGATCTATTCGCACTTGTCTTTCTAATTAATCTATTTAACGTCTGGTCTGGAACTGGTTTTTAAACTGAAAATCGCGCTCGAATTATCGATTACTCTCAAACTAAAAAGGCGCATCAAAGATGCGCCCTGAAATTGCTATGAGAAAACTGCTTAAATCTGATTGAACTTGAATTAAGTGTTCACTCTTTCGAATTGATTATACTGCCAACTCATTCTCACAATTCTGAGTTTTTGAACTGGCAGTCTAATCAGTATCGATTGCTTAAGCGTTTACTGAATCCTTCAGTGCTTTACCCGCTTTGAAGCTTGGAACGCGAGCTGCTTTAATTTCAATCGGAGCACCTGTCTGAGGATTACGCCCAGTACGCGCTGCTCGATTTTTCGTTGCAAAAGTGCCAAAACCTACCAGCACAACCGGATCATCTTTTTTCAGTGAATCAGTGATAGCGTCTATCATCGCGTCTATGGCACGACCGGCAGCCGCTTTAGGAAGGTCCGCACTTGCAGCTACTGCATCTATAAGTTCTGATTTATTCACAATTTCCCCTTTTTGATTTGACGTTGTTTTCAAAAACTCAGTGAAGGTCGTGTCTCTTTTTCACTACCTGTCTTTTCACGGCCTGTTAGTTTTGGCTTTCGGCTCGACCACTAACTAACTTTAAAAAATAACAGCGAATGAAGACTAAAAATGACTAACTGGTTTTCGTAATTAATAAGTCCCTGAAGGCATTATTACTATGGCATAAGACCGAATCTTTATACCAAGCGCCGGAAAGCCGTGTCAACCGAAAACACGCGCCATTAGTGGGTTTTTATGTGTTTCTCGTCACCACTTTGAGCTTTTTCTTCCTGCTTTGCGTCCTTCTCGGGTTCCGCTTTTTGTTCATCACTCAACGGGGTCGGCTGATATTGCAATGCGTGTTCCAGTACTTCATCAATCCAGCGTACTGGCACGATGTTCAGATCAGCTTTGATATTGTCAGGAATTTCCGCCAAATCTCTTTCGTTATCGGCTGGAATCACAACGGTTTTAATGTTGCCGCGATGAGCCGCCAGCAATTTCTCTTTAAGCCCACCAATACGCAAGACTTGTCCGCGCAGTGTGATTTCACCAGTCATGGCAACATTGGCTCGCACCGGTATATTGGTCAGCACAGAAACCAACGCAGTACACATTCCTACCCCCGCACTCGGACCATCTTTCGGAGTCGCCCCTTCTGGAACGTGAATATGTAAATCGAATTTCTCATGGAAATTACGATCCAGTCCTAATGCCTTGGCACGGCTTCGCACTACGGTAAAAGCAGCTTGAATCGACTCTTGCATGACATCGCCGAGCGAGCCAGTCTTGGTTGTTTTGCCCTTACCTTCAACGGCAATTGCTTCGATAGTGAGCAATTCGCCGCCGACGGAAGTCCAGGCCAGACCATTAACCTGACCAACCATATTTTCTTCTTCGGCCTTGCCATAATCGTACTTTCTAACGCCGGAATAGTTTTCCAATAGCTCCGATGTTAGATCGATTTTTTTGGCTTTTTTATCCAGAGAGTTTTCTTTCACAACCTTGCGACAGACCTTGGCGATCTCTCGTTCAAGTCCACGCACGCCAGCCTCGCGAGTGTAATAGCGAACCAGATCGCGAATTGGTTGTTCACCGAATACCAACTCACCCTCTTTCATGCCGTTGTTCTTTAACTGCTTGGGAATCAGATAGCGCTGCGCAATATTCACCTTTTCATCTTCCGTATAACCCGGAATTCGAATGACTTCCATGCGGTCCAATAAAGGCTCGGGAATATTCATGCTGTTGGACGTACAAACGAACAAAATCTCGGACAGATCGTAGTCGACTTCCAAATAGTGATCGTTAAAGTTGTGGTTTTGCTCCGGATCAAGCACTTCGAGCAAAGCTGAAGCCGGATCACCACGGTGATCCATGCCCATTTTGTCAACCTCATCCAATAAGAATAGCGGGTTTTTGACACCTACCTTGGATAGTTTTTGCAGTAATTTGCCGGGCAATGAGCCGATGTACGTCCGGCGGTGGCCGCGGATTTCAGCTTCATCACGCACACCACCCAGTGCCATGCGCACAAATTTACGATTGGTTGCCTTGGCAATTGATTCACCCAATGAAGTCTTACCTACACCAGGAGGACCTACCAGACACAGAATCGGCCCTTTCAACTTCTTGACGCGCTTTTGTACCGCAAGATACTCGAGAATACGCTCTTTGACGTCCTTCAAACCGTAGTGATCGGATTCCAATTGCTCTTCGGCTTTGGCCAGGTCCATACGAACACGGCTGCGCTTCTTCCAGGGAATACTAATCATCCAATCCAGATAAGTGCGCACGACGGACGCCTCTGATGACATAGGCGACATCAGTTTCAGCTTGTTCAATTCGGTTTGCGCCTTTTCTTTGGCGTCTTTAGGCATGCCCGCGTCTTCGATCTTCTGCTTGAGTTCTTCAGTTTCATTGGGCACGTCATCCAGCTCACCCATTTCTTTCTGGATGGCTTTCATCTGCTCATTGAGATAGTACTCGCGCTGGCTTTTCTCCATCTGCTTTTTGACACGGCCACGAATTCGCTTCTCCACCTGAAACAGGTCGATCTCAGACTCGATAAGTGACATCAAATGCTCGATGCGCGCTTGCAGACCGGCAAGCTCAAGCAGATTCTGCTTTTCCTGAAGCTGCAGAGACATATGCGAGGCGATCGTGTCGACCAGCCGACCAGGTTCGTCGATGCTGGAAATAGACGTCATCACCTCAGGCGGGATTTTCTTGCTCAGCTGTACGTACTGATCAAATTGCGACAACAAGGAGCGAATCAATAGAGCCGACTCTTTCTCGGGCACCTCTTCAGGCTGCAACAAGCTGGTTTCAGCACGAAAGTGATCTTCAGAGAATTCGACATTCTTGATCTTGGCGCGGTCCAGGCCTTCCACCAGAACTTTGACAGTCCCGTCAGGCAGGCGGATCAGCTGTAAAATAGTGGCGACAGTACCAATTGAGAACAGATCATCGGCTGCCGGCTCATCATCGGAGGCATTCTTCTGAGCCACCAGCAAAACTTGCTTGTCACTGGCCATTGCCAATTCGAGGGCTTTGATGGATTTAGGTCTGCCCACAAAAAGAGGCTGGACGATCTGGGGATAAACCACTACATCGCGTAATGGCAAAAGAGGAAATGTATTCTGGTTCGATTCGTCCGCAGGCATGCTCATAGATGGTCTCGTATTACTCCGATAGCGCGTAATAAAGAAATGGTGCCTGGACCGCGAACTTCAAGCCCAGGCAGCGAGATTATTCGTCAACAGCAGACTTGCTGGGCTGATCGATATTCTCGTACATCAGCAAGGGTTCGGACTCACCCTCGATAACCGCGGCATCGATAATGACTTTGCTGACTTTATCCAATGACGGGATGTTGTACATGGTGTCCAGTAGCACCGCCTCAGTAATTGAGCGCAGGCCGCGAGCACCGGTTTTACGTTCCTGCGCCTTGCGAGCTATGGCACGTAACGCATCGTCACGGAATTGAATTTCCACCCCTTCCATCTCGAACAACTTGGCATACTGTCGTGTCAGAGAATGTTTGGGCTCTTTCAGAATGCGCACCAACGCATCCAGATCCAACTCATCCAGTGTGGCGATCATTGGCAAGCGACCAACAAATTCCGGAATAAGCCCGTATTTCACCAGATCTTCTGGCTCGACATCACGCAGTGTCTCGCCAACGCGATGCTCATCTTCGTTAGATCGCACCTCGGCAGAAAAGCCGATCCCACTCTTGGCGCTGCGATCCCTGATAATCTTGTCCAGCCCGGCAAAGGCACCGCCACAGATAAACAGGATGTTAGCCGTGTCGACTTGCAGAAATTCCTGCTGTGGATGCTTGCGCCCACCCTGAGGTGGAACAGAGGCAACAGTACCTTCAATCAGTTTCAGCAATGCTTGTTGCACACCTTCCCCTGACACATCACGGGTGATTGAAGGATTGTCGGATTTGCGGGAAATCTTGTCGATTTCGTCGATGTAGACGATACCGATTTGTGCTTTCTCGACATCGTAATCGCATTTCTGCAACAGCTTCTGAATGATGTTTTCTACATCTTCACCAACATAGCCGGCCTCAGTAAGTGTCGTGGCATCTGCGATGGTAAAAGGCACATCCAGCAAGCGCGCCAGAGTCTCTGCCAACAAGGTTTTACCGGTGCCCGTGGGCCCGACCATCAGAATGTTGCTCTTGCTCAGTTCGACTTCACCGTTAGCTTTGTCGTAATTGAGCCGCTTGTAGTGATTGTAGACCGCCACGGCGAGCACTTTCTTGGCCGATTCCTGACCGATAACGTACTCATCCAGCGTGTTCTTGATTTCTTCGGGAATAGGCAGCTTGCGTGTCGTGGTTTCAGATTCCTTGTCTTGAATCTCTTCACGAATAATGTCGTTGCACAAGTCCACACACTCGTCACAAACAAAGACCGAGGGACCGGCTATCAGTTTGCGCACTTCGTGTTGGCTTTTTCCGCAGAAGGAGCAATACAACAACTTGCCGTTGTCATCTCCTTTATTGTATCGATCGTCTGACATGATAATTCGATGCCTAAAATACGTGACAGATGGCTGTCAGTGTTACCCATTCGCTTCGGGAAGCAGGTCCGCAACCCAGTCTTTCCGGGGCTTCAACCTACTATACGTCAGGTGGCGGGTGTTTCCTGACTAAAATGAAGGCAATATCGACTAATTGCAAGTCATACCGGGCAAATTACTCGGATTCCGCCCCGCTCTTCACCTTTTTATCTACTCTTTGCTCAATTACTTTATCAACCAGACCATACTTCAGGGCCTCGCTGGCGCTCATGAAGTTGTCGCGCTCGGTATCACGCTCAATAGTCTCTTCTGTCTGCCCTGTATGGTGTGCCATCAGTTCATTGAGTCGCTTGCGAATCTTGATGATTTCATTGGCCTGAATCTCAATATCCGAAGCCTGACCTTGGGCACCGCCACTGGGCTGATGAATCATCATGCGCGCATGGGGTAGCGCAAGGCGTTTGCCCTTGGTACCACCAGCTAACAACATGGCACCCATGCTGGCGGCCTGACCAATACACATGGTGCTGACATCCGGCTTGATGAACTGCATTGTGTCGTAGATCGACAGTCCGGCTGTCACTGAACCGCCAGGAGAATTGATGTAGAGGTGGATATCCTTGTCAGGATTCTCGGATTCGAGAAACAGCAACTGCGCAACAATCAGATTGGCCATGTAGTCTTCGACCTGGCCAGTCATGAAAATCACGCGATCCTTGAGCAGACGCGAATAGATATCATAGGAACGCTCGCCCCGGGCGGTTTGTTCAACAACCATGGGGACTAATGCGGCGCTCGGCGAACTGCTGTTTGCTACCATTATTTGTATCCTTGTTTCACTTTCGAGATTGAGTAATGCCCTTGGGCTATCGGCCCGGAGTCATCACTCCTTGGCCGCTTCCTCTTCCGACTCAGCATCTGACTGGTCGGCAGCAGGTTCGCGAGGCTCCTGTTTGATGGCGTCCTCATAAGAGACTTTCTTCTCTGCCACAGCAGCCTGCTCGATAATGTAGTCGAAGACCTGGTCTTCCATGACAGACGATTCCACAGCTGACAGCTGCTCCTCGTTGCCGTAGTACCAATTGACTACCTCTTCCGGTGATTCATACGTAGACGCCAGTTCTTCAACAGCGGTGCGGACCTTGTCCGGATCAGCCTTCATACCCTGATCCTGAATCACTTCACCAAGCACCAAACCTAGCACTACGCGACGGTTGGCTTGCTCGCGGAAGAGCTCATCGGGCAACATGTTCTTGTCGATATTCTGGCCACCGCCCATTTGCTGCAGCGCCTGATTACGTAATTGGTCCACTTCGCCAGCAATCAAGGCCGCCGGCACTGTTACATCGACAAGTTTCAGCAACTCGTCCATGATTTTGTTCTTCAGCTTGTTGCGAGTCGCGGTTTTCAGCTCGCGGCGCATATTATTGGCAACTTCCTCGCGAAATGCCTCCATACCGCCTTCTTCCACACCAAAGCTGGCATAGAACTCTTCATTCACTTCCGGCAGGGTTTGTTCGCTGACCGTATTCAAAGTCAGATCGAATTCAACTTCCTGTCCAGCCAGATCCGCATTCTGATATTCCTCAGGGAAAGTCAGCTTCAGCGTGAACTCTTCGCCGGGCTTTTTGCCGATAATGCCGTCTTCAAAGCCCGGGATCATGCGCTCGGATCCAAGCACCAGATTGGTACCGGCAGCCTTGCCACCGTCAAATTCCTCACCGTCTTTACGACCCACATAGTCGATATTGACCATATCCTTGTCGGCGGCGGCACGGTCTACTTCGCTCCAGGTCTGGCGTTGCTTGCGCAGAGTTTCGATCATCTCGTCGATGTCTGCATCCTCAACATCAGCCTGTAACTGCTCAGCCTTGATCTTGCTGAAGTCGGGCAATTCAATCTCGGGATAGACCTCAAATACCGCAGTAAATTCCAGATCCTCACCTTCTTCGAGCTTGGTCGCCTCAATGCGAGGCTGACCGGCTGGCTTGATGCTTTGCTCATTCAGCGCTTCGTAATAGCTCTGACTCATCAATTCGCCTGCCACTTCCTGGCGCACACCTTTGCCGTAGCGATCTTTAACAACTTTCAAGGGGACTTTGCCCTTGCGAAAACCGTTCATACGAATGTTCTTGGCTGCTTCCTGCAGTCGTGCATTGACGGCCGTATCCACTTGTTCGCTGGGCACGGCGATGGTCATTTTTCTCTCAAGTCCTTGAGTTGTCTCGATGGAAACCTGCATGGTCAAACCTCTTTTAACCTGACAGAGCCACAAATGGCTCTCTTATAAAATCCTGTGTACTCAGGGCTGTACGTCCTGACCGACGGGCAGAAGCCCGGAACTGGGTACTGACTGATTGGGTACGTTAGGTACAGACTGATAGGTAGCAAATTCAATAAGTTAACTACACAGCCGAATTCGCAAGGAGCGCGATTTTCCCATATCGATTTTTTAACTGCAATCAGTTCCTAGCCCGCAGTTTATCTCGCATCACACGATACGCTCATACTTGCTGCTGACCAGCCCCCATAAGCATTGCTCCCTGCCGTCAGTTACGGGTGTTATTTGTCATAATCAAACTCTCAGCATTGCCCGCTAAGTCATTGCCAGGACAAGTAAAAGCAAAATAGTTCACTCTCAACTAGTTATCGCAGCACATTGATTTATATAGAATTAACTCGATAGTGACGGCATTGTGCTCAAATTCTGAACACTTAAATGGCACAGTAATTGCGCCCTTTTCCAGCAGCAAAAACCGGAGTTAACTTACCGAACTCGTCAGTCTCCCGCTGCCAATTCAGACCGAGCTATCGGCTGCAGCGGGGGGCTGGCGGAGACCAACACTGGCTGCATTTGCAGCGGTGGCGGTTTGGCAAAATCATTTAGTGGTAACAATAGTCACAATAAATCGGCCGCACGCTGGCCCCCTGAAATGAGACTTTGTCTATGCAACAAGACTTTCTTAATTCCGATCGCTCACGCTCTACGTCTGAAACCGATAGCCTGATCTTCAGTCATCGCGACCTTTGGTATTTCAAGACATTCGATGGCGATGAAATCGGCCCTTTCCGATATCGTTCGGAAGCGGAAACTGGCCTGGGACGTTTTCTCTCCCAACAAGGTCAGGACAGCTAACGCTTCAGATCCAACCGCGCTGCCCGGGTTACATCTACAGGCAGCGTGGTTCCCCCTTCACAGCCGGAAAACTATCACTCGTCTCCTTGGCTGGGTTAAACTGGCGGAACAGGCTTCCAAACCAGTTGCAGCATGAATTCTATCGCCAACACACAGCGCACCATTACCATCGGTTATGGACCTGCCTATGCCAGCAGTAAGATCTGGCCAGATCTCAAATCCAAACTGCTTATTCCGACCGAGTTGGTTTCCTACGCTACCGCGAAACGCTACAACCCTGCCCTCATCATCCTCGACAATCATCTGCTGCATGAAATGCCGCTGGATAAATGGCGTGAGGAATTTCCCGACGCGATCTTGCTCAGTATCGAGTCTATGAATTGTGATTCAGATTTGATTCTGTCCAACAGCCTTTCTTACAGCCCCACTTGCAAAATGTTGGAGATGGCCTGCTATCAATGGCTCGTAAAAACCGAAAAGAATGATCGGGCCAAGATGCAGGACACAAGCATACGTTATCTCAATAAACTCGCAGACATCAGCATTTCACTATCTGCAGAGGACGACTTGATGACGTTGCTGCGCAAGATTTTGACTGAAGGTCAAAACATTGCCTGCTGCGATGCCGCGTCACTGTTCCTTATTCGCGAAAACGAAGCCAAAGAACAAGAGTTGGTATTTAAACTGACACAGAACGATTCGATGGACTTTGCTTTTGAAGAGTCCCGTTTTCCACTAGACAATACGTCAATTGCCGGCTATGTCGCCTGCACTAATTCAGAATTAAATATACCTGACACTTATCAGCTGTCGAAAAATGCTCCTTACCAATTTAATCAATCGTTTGATCAGCACTCCGGGTACCGTACAAAAACGATTCTTGCCATTCCCCTCACCAACAAACAGAAATCAGTCATCGGTGTGCTCGAGTTCATTAATCGCAAAAAAGCCCGGGCTCTGAAAATAACTGATGAAAAATCAGCGTCGGCGTACACACTACCTTTTGATAGCGATATCAACATTCTTTTGCAGGCCATGGCCAGCCAGGCCGGTATTGCCATTGAAAATACAATTTTACAAAACGATATCAAGGCATTGTTCGAAGGTTTTGTGAATGCTTCTGTAGCCGCGATCGAACAACGCGACCCAACAACTAGCGGCCATTCATTCCGAGTAGCCGATTTGTGTGTCGAATTGGCCGAATCAGTATCGTCATCCAGCGTCAGCCGCCTGCGCAACACTCGTTTTAGCGCAACCGAAGTACGGGAATTACGCTACGCCGCCCTGCTCCACGATTTTGGCAAAGTAGGGGTGCGCGAGTCAGTGCTCGTTAAAGAGAAAAAATTACGCGACGGCAGCCTGCAGAATATTCAATACCGCATTCTGTTAGCGCAAGAACGGTTGCGTACCCAAGCCTTACGCAGGCAGCTTGGCATGTATCAAAACGGCGCGGTTGATGAACAACTAGTCAAACAGATTGATACCGCTTTGGCGCAGGACATTGAACGGCTGAACGAATTCTTTTCAGCAATCGTAACAGCCAATGAGCCGACCATGCTCAATGAAGACAACCGCATTATCCTCGATCGCATCTACGAATACCGCTTCGCAGGCCAGGATGCACTGGGAGAAGAACTGGAAATTCTTCATGCCGATGAAATGGAGTTACTGACAATAAGCAAAGGCAGTTTATCTCCCGCCGAGCGCAAAGAAATCGAATCTCACGTCGTGCATACGCAAAACTTTCTTAACCATATTCCCTGGACCAAGGAACTGCGTAATATTCCAACTATTGCCGGCGCCCATCACGAAAAACTGGACGGCTCTGGCTACCCTAACGGCATGGAAGACGCGGCGATACCCATGCCCTCCAAGATCATGACCATCTGTGATATTTATGATGCGCTGACAGCATCTGACCGCCCGTATAAACCGGCCATGAACTATGAACAGGCAATCGATATTCTTGTACAAGAAGCCAAGCAGGGTCTATTGGAAGAAGATTTGGTCGATGTCTTCATCGACGCCAAGGTTTACAAGGTAATTGATGGCAAGGAATATTCTACGAGCAGTGATTTTCAGGCATTCAGTCATCATCCTTGCGACTATGACTTGCAGGATCATCATCACGACCACAGTCACAAAGCGGACTGAATGGCAGCGTAGACTCAGGCGGCTAGCCGCGCGACCCTGGCATCCTCGACAGCGAAACTGTTCATGACCTGACCAAGCTTTTCCAGAAAGAAAAAGTGCCCGGCACCTGAGACCAGATTCAAGCGTGCATCGGGCATGCGGGCCGCCAAATATTCACAGTCAGAGCGGCGCGACAGCTGATCTGCCTCGCCTTGCCAGACTACAGTCGGTACCGATACATCGTGCAACTTGAAATCAAACTTGCGATAGCACACCGACACTTCCTGAGCGACACCGTGACAACCACGTCTTAGCGCTTCTAACTGATCACGTTTCAACAATCGTCTGATAGCTGGTTTTTGCAACACCTTGCGGTCCTGCCAGCAAAGATGCGCTTCCAACCGACTGAGTGAATCCTGTGGACCAGCATCGGGAAAAAACTGATGCTTGACGTGCACCACCATCTTGAACAGCACCGGGGTCAACTCATTCCAGCAATTGGCAAGATAACCACTCGCCGGTGTTTCATTAAACGCACTGCCTGGCACACCGCCAAGACTGACATGCTTTTGCACGTGCTGTGGAAAGTAACGCGACAGGGTAAGCGCATAAATGCCTCCGCCGCCTAACGACAGCAGAGCAAATCGCTCGATACCCAAAGACGCCGCCAGAGCGACAGCATGCTCGGCGAATTGTCGCGGCGAAGTGCTGAAGAAACTGGAGCCGCCTATGCCAGGCCGGTCGATGGCAATCAGTCGTAGCCCTGCGCTTTGGGCAGCTTCATCAAACAGACTGCCTTCGAGTCGTGAACTGCCGATATCATGAAAGTAAAGCACTGCTCGGCCATTGGCCAAGCCATATTCCTGATATGCCAGTTGCCGCTCATCAGTTAGCTGAAACGATGAACAGGCACGGGAGCGGGATTGTTTTGTGGGGCGCGGATGCTGGTTAGCTGGCGTGCCAAGTGAATCGGCAACTGCCACTGCATCTATGGCTGCTGTTGCTGGACAAGTAGTTGAAAAGCTTGTCATTGCACACCGCCTCCGCCGGTAAATGGGTACTGCTATTCAGGCCTGAATAGTGATTGACAAAGATAGTACGTGGGAAATATTCCCACGTCAATCAATCCCTGCTACTATAGTGTCAAATTCCGAAACTTTTATAACGGGTCGAGTATACTCAGCATCATGAGCGCACCATCCAACAGCCCTCCCGGTGCACCGCCGCCCGGATTAGTTGCCGCCATAGAGAAATTGTTGCGGCCACTGATCAGGCTTATGCTCGCCTATCAGATTACCTACCCACAGCTGATCGTGATGCTCAAATCGATCTATGTCGATGTGGCCGAGAAGGATTTCAAAGCAGGAAACAAACGCCAGTCAGACAGCCGCATCAATCTGCTAACCGGCGTCCATCGCAAGGACGTTAAACGCCTGCGCTCTGAAGAACAGCAATCCCCTAATTCACCGCAGTCAGCCTCTATTGGTGCGCAGATTATCGGCCATTGGCTCGGCAACCCGGACTACCTTGACGCCAATGGCGAGCCACGCGCCCTCTCCATCAAGCCCGAATCCACCGCATTGTCTGAGTTTGACCAACTAGTCGAATCAGTCTGCAAGGGTGATATTCGACCGCGTGTCATTATTGATGAATGGCTACGGCTGGGCGTCGCCAGCATCGCCGACAACCGTATTAGCCTGCATACCGGGGCATTTACGCCCGACAAAGGCTTTGAAGAAAAGGCGTTCTTTTTCGGCAAGAACTTGCAAGACCACATTGCTGCCGGCGAGCACAACTTGCTGGGCAACAAACCAGCGTTTTTTGATCGGAGTGTGTATTATGATGGCCTGAGTGCGGATTCATTGACGCAACTGGCCGCACTTGCCGATGAACTGGGTATGAAGGCACTTACCGACATGAACAAAGCTGCTCTGGCACACCAGGCAGCAGATCGCAGTAAGCCGGATGCGAATTACCGCATCAATTTCGGAATTTTCAATTACAATGCCGAATTAGCCGGCGACAATGATGACCAGCCAGAGAGCTGAATGAGCCAATAGCCTGACCATGCGAACTTTAGTCAACAGCTTGCCCTCTTCCAACCGCTTCAATCTGGCGGTATTGGCCTTGTTGCTGGTGCTCGCATTGAGCCTGAGTTTTACCAGTGCCGGGCGCACCCGCGGCGGCGATGACGAAGGCAGCGGGATTGGCGGTACCGGACGCATGGCCGTACCCAGAGGCGAAAGCGGTCTGGGCGGCACAGGATTCAAACCCTATCTTGGCTTAAACAGCGACGCGCAATTGCAGATACAGGGCGAGGTTTTCGCATCACCATCGGCAAATACTGACACAGAGTTTAGCGCCGAACTGCCACCCGTTACTGCGGCACTTGGCCCTATGCCTGAACCCGAACAGCGTGTAGCGCGCCCGGCGCGTCCGGCCCTGGTGGATGTCGCCTTTAATCCGGCCCCAAGCAGCAATCGCTCAGAAATTGATATAAGTGAAAAAATTCAAAGAGATATAGAGGTTAATTCTCTCTATTTCGAGCAGCTGCATAAACACATGAAGGGCGGCGCATCAGAGGGTTCGAGTGACATCGCCAGCAGCGCCCCGATTCCACCGGCGACACAAGCTGCTGCGCCATCAGCAGAAGCAGCGCCTGGCAATGAGCTTGCCTCCTTGACCGAGGATACGTCAGCTACTGTGGCCTCACACGCCAGCGACAACCAAGCCAATACTGAGCAATCGACTCAACAAGTGACCTGGAACCGTGTCGCCGATTATTTGGCCACGCATGTAGACACGCAGATAGTATCGACAAGCCAGACCAACCAAGACGCTAGCGACCCCACTGCCGATTCCCGAAATGCTCGCCCTGACCGGCTGCAGCGCCCCGAGCTACCGCCGGTTCAGCGTGTTCGTCCGATCCAGCGCGCGGCTATCTTGCCACCGCGGGTGAAACCGCTGCAGCTCTAGGCAACTGATAAAAATCTCGCTTGGCCATTCAGGCACGGGCAAAGTCCTGCCTTCCAGAGAATCCGCAATACAGATAGATTGGCTTGTGCATGGGCTACCAGCTGTAACGCAGTTGGGCCAGTGCCCCAAAATCCGCACTTGCCTGGGTAAATCCGGTTGATAACAAGCCTGTGACTGACCATTGCTCACTGAGCTGCCAGTTCACATAGGGCAACAATTCGTGTGACTCGGCACTGAATTCGCTGGCAGCTTCCCGATAGTCGTAATAGGCGCCAATATTAACGCGGTTGTTGATGGGGAGCGCCAGGCCGACCTGCGCAAAAGCGGCGTCTGCCAAGCCGGGAAACAGGGTTGTTTCCCCGCGCCAGGTGTAGCCCAGCGTGGCAAAACCAACGATTCCGGAAAAGTCCTGGCTCAGGTCGATCTGCACGCTGGCATCAACCTCTCCCGTTCCCATGCCCTTGGTTTCATCCGCGGTAGGCAATTTCACATCGAGACGCAGATCTACGAATGGCACACTCTCCGCCCAGGGCGGCACCCGGTAGATAAGTGAAGCGATGGCATCTCCTGGACCACTCGAGGTCGTCACTTCCGCACCCGCCACGGCCTGAGTAACACCGCCGACATTGACCAGCACATTACCCAATCCGGTCACTTGCAGATAAGGTGCCGTGAATTGCAAACCCCACTCGCCAGCATTCCATTCATAAGTCACGGGCACATACTTGATTTCCGTATCCACTGCCTCGCCATAATCACCACGGGCGAAATAGCCGCCGATGCTCAGCGCCTGCTCAATGCCAGCTTGTTGCGCCACAGCGAAATGAGTGGAAATGCCAAACAGCAACGCTGTCAGCGCCATTTGTCTTAAAGTTAGCGCCAATGATGGGGCCAAAACTGTTTTTGAAACTCTTGTCAGGCTGCTACCCTGGCCGTTCTGTCCGGCTGCTTTGAGGACCGTCTTGATGCCGCTGTCTCCTTTCTTTTTCCTTTTCACTTTTGACGTTAACTATTTACTTTTTAGCTCGTGTCGCTTGCCAAATCATTCGTCATATTGGCTGATTTTCCGCGTTTCAGGCTGTGCTGTGCGCTAGTTTGCAGCACCTGTCACTAAATGCTACCTGAATCCACCGCAAAATAATCTTATCGAAACTACCCGTGATGCCGTAAAGATGCGGACGATTCTGACAAAATTGCGCCGAAATTGGACCCAGGTCACAATTCCGTCATTGCCTGAATCTATCACGCTTGATCAGGAAAATACTGCGCGTAAAGTGAGAAAGACGGGAGCATTTTGGTACAATCGATGAGTTTGACAATACTGTCACGCGTCCCTGTCGCACTGTATACGAGTCGTGGTGGAGACAAGACCATAATCAGAAAAATTACAACGGGCTGCATCATGAATATCCTCCGACTACTTGTCCTGACTCCCGTGCTCGCGGGAATCGCCGGCGCCGCTCTGGGAGCTGATAGTGAATCCCCTGTCCCTGAGCTTCAGCGTCTGGTGAATGCGCAGCGATATCAGGAAGCGGTAGCTGAAGCAACTCCCTATCGGGCGGAGTGGGAAGGCGATACACAATTTGACTTCTATTACGGATTGGCCAGCCTGGAAGTCGGTGGCTCCAGCGCCAATGAAGCCGTGTTCGCCCTTGAGCGAGCCGCGGCAACCGCTGGCAACGGCGTACTACGCGAACGCGCCCGACTTGAACTCGCACGCGCCTATTTTGTAACCAACAACCTTACTGCCGCCGAAAATCTGTTCAATGTTGTATTGGAGAATAATCCGCCAGCCAATGTGCGACAAAATATTGAAGCTTTCTTGCAGCTCATTGAGACTCGTCAGAATTCGCAGGAACCTACTTTCAATTGGACTATAGCCTCAGTCCTCGGGTCCGATGACAATATCAATAGTGCCACCAGCAACGGCTTGATCGACACGCCTTTAGTCGGACAAATCGAACTGAATCCCGACGGTCAGCAAACTGAGGACAGTTTCTCAAATACGACCCTCACTATGGCCTATGTCTATCCTTTCACTCGCGACCGGTCATTATCCGCAAACGTCAGTTTCGTACATCTGGATAATTTCGATACTGACCAATTCGATATCGACAACCTGCGCGGCTCTTTGACTTATGGCTGGGGCAACGACATCAATCGCTTCCGCCATGGTGCCGCGCTGACAACTGTGCAATTGGACGGTATTGGCTTTCAGGATTCAGTGGCCCTGAATTCTTCCTGGCAACGCAGTTACGGCAACGGTTGGTATCACAACCTGTCTGGGGCTTATTCGCAAATTCGTTACGATGACACCGCAACAACACGAAACTCCCTGCGCGATGTCGATCAAGTGCTGTTTACTGGTGGAATGACCAAAGTCGCTGGCCCGTTTACCCATTCCTTGAACTTGTATACCGCTGATGAGAGTCCGGAAAACAGTACTGGCGGTTCGCACAACGGCCGCGAATTCTCAGGGCTGGCATACAGCGTGTTGTACCGACTCAATGCGCAAAACACACCGTTTCTGCGTGCCTCAACACAGGATGTTGAGCATGACAGTACCCACCCGGTGTTTTTCAATACTGTTCGTCAAGATGATACTGATAGCGTCACATTAGGCTGGTTTTGGCAACTACGCAGAAATTTGATGATCACAGCTGAAACAGCCTACACCAACAACACCAGTAATATTCCCCTGTTCGATTACACACGCTTTAAGTATCAGGCGGGATTCAGGTATCAGTTTTAACTTCATTTTTTAGTCGAGATGTATTGAGAGAATGCCCACGCAACTAACCACAGTCTTCAAGCGTTTTTGCTTTCAATTTCTATTGCTTTCCCTGGCGCTCTATTCTCCTGCCTCTCTTGCTCAGGATGAATCCCGTGCTGGCCTGGTCGTGATCACGCGGGGTCAGGTTACGGCTGTTGATTCGTCAGGTGCAACGCGAGCGCTACGACGCGGTGCTGAACTAAACGTTGGCGATACGGTGGTGACTCAGGCTTCCTCTTTCGCGCAAGTGCGCATGGATGACCAAGCCATTATTAGTGTGAAGGAATTGAGCCGATTTGAAATTCTCGCTTATACCTATGAAGGCAATCCGGACAGTGATGTGTCTACCATGCGTCTCATTGAAGGCGGGCTGCGCACTATCACTGGTCAAATTGGTGAGGCTAATCGTGACGCCTATTCAATCGAAACCGAGTTCGCCACTATTGGTATCCGCGGTACTGACCACGAGCTGGTGATAACGGATGCGCTCTATGCCGGTGTTTATGACGGCGGTACTGAAATGAGCAACAATGCCGGCACGCTGGAACTTGGTATTGGCGCTGACTATGATTTCGGCCGCGCCCTGGACAACAACACCCCACCCCAAGGCCTTATCCTGCAACCAACACAATTGGGCAATATCCCGGTATTGACGGTTCCCGAACCCGAAGAAGATGAAGACGAAGGAGAGGAAGAAGCCGAACTGGATGATCCCGATGAGAGTGGCGCCGGCGATGACGATGGCGACGATGACGCTGGTGGCGACGATACGCCAGACGATAATGACGACGATAGCGGCGATGATGCTGCTGGCAACGACGATGACACTCCTGCCGCGAACGATACTGATAACAATGCCGGTGACGACACCGGTGCAGGCAACGATGCCGGGGCTGCAGGGAATGACGGCGGCAACACTGGTGTCGGCGATACTGGTGGCGGAAATGCCGGTGACAACAACCCGGGTGCTGCCAATCTGAACGCCCCTCAATTCACGCCGAATGACACTGAAACTACCACGGGCATTGACACAGGCGGCAGTAATTCAGCTGATCAGAACAACGAAGTGGAAGTTAATCCGAATGAAACCAGCGGTGATGGCACGCTGGCCTGTACCTTGAATTCGACTAACCCGGCCTGTCGCCCCGAAGACGACGACGATGAGCCCGAACCCGAGCCAGAGCCAGAGCCAGAGCCAGAGCCAGAGCCTGAACCAGAACCCGAGCCTGAACCTGAGCCCGAACCCGAGCCCGAGCCAGAGCCAGAGCCGCAACCTGAACCTGAGCCAGAACCCGAACCTGAACCCGAACCCGAACCTGGTGGTGGCGGCGGTGGTTCCACAAACACGTTAACCTTTGGTCTGACATCAACACAGATCGATGAGCTGGACTATATCGGCATTCTGACCCACGGCGGACGCACCCTCTACGGCGGCGCGACCAATGCCACCAACGCTACCACTCGACGTTTCGTATCCACCAGCAAGACAGCCCCCTACAACGTCAATTCCAGCAATGCCTCAGAGCGCATCGATTTTGGCGGCCTCACCCCTACTGATGTTGCAAGCAATGTCGGTGGCTATAATTTGCATTGGGGTTTATGGAACGCCACTGCAGGCAGCCCAATTACGGTTTACAAATACAGTAGTGGCAGCGACTCGTCACCAACGACCACACAGATTACGCAAAGCGCGGTGTTCATGAGCGGCATGCCGCAAAGCATCGCGTCACTGACTGGTCAAAAGAAATTCACCACCAGCAGCGATTACCTGCTGACTCTGAATGGTTTCGGCGGTGACTCACTCACTTCTGTGAATGGCGGTTTTTATGTTGATCTCGGCCTCGGCCAGATCACTGCCGCAAACGTGTATCTCTGCACCGGGGCTGGCGCCTGTGACAGCAGCAATTTCGGCAGTAACTTTTGGCCGCTGGCTTCATTCGGCAGTGCTGAAGGCACATTCACACTCACTAACAACAATAACCTGATCTTCGAGCGCGAAGGCTCGGTCACCAATGCCGCCTCAAGTACAACGAATTTTATTATTCGCACTGAAGATATAAGCGGTCAGTTTCTGGGCAGTGGCGCAGAAGGCTTTGTGCTGAGTTTCAGCTCGGCCGGTTTTACCTGGAACAGCGGTAGTCAGACAGCCTCGGCTCGCGTTGCGGAAATCACAGGTAATTCGAGCTTGGCGCCAGACAAGTCAATCAATGGTTCGATTTTGTTTAACAGCACCGCAACCGACTATGTCATCACTAGTAGCCAGCGTGACGACTTTACCAAACTTGGCTTTGCATTGAGCACCAAGACAGGCGATACCGACGGCGGTTTCCTGTTCGGTGGCGCCTATCCGATAGACTCTGCTTATGCCATGGTCACGTCCACCACCTCGACTTACGACGACGGTCTAAGTTCAGCCAATTTCAATATTTTGAAGAATAACAACGATGCTGACCCTACCAACCTGACAGATAAAGAAACCTTTTCTGACTTACAGCTCGTCTGGGGCGTCTGGAATGCGCAATCAACCAATGCAGCGACTTATTACTCCAATGCCTACGATGATGACGCAAACAGCCTTATTGAAGACAACATTATCGTTGCCTCTTTCACTCCCGCTGCCCGCTCCAAGCTCGCCGCCTCAGTGGGTTTTCAAGCCAGTGAAATATTAGGCCGCTCAGCCAATTTTGATGCCACCGGCTTTTTCGATATCGACCTCGACAACAATCAGATCGACAATTTTCGACTAAAAGTGTGCAGCACTGACTGTAGTTCGACACCCACCGAATACTGGGAAATAACCGAAAAAGATGACCTGAGTATTGGCACCGACGGTGTTGTGTTAATTAGCAGCCTGGCTGGTAGCTATAAAAACGGCGGCACAACCGAAACACTCTCCGGCTCCGTCAAAGGCAGCTTTATTGGCACCTCGGCCGAAGGCTTTGTCGCCGGGTATCAATTCAGCGCTACATCGGCGTCCGGCTCAACCAGTGGCGCAATCTTGTATCGCGAGTCCGATTTGGTGTCCAGCTCCGAAAACGCCGATTTATCGAAGAAAGGCATCGCTCTCTTTCCGCAGAACCCGACTGTGAAAGGCACTGGCAGTGTTGAATATCGCGGCATAATTGGTTCGGCAACCAGCAGTGTTGAAGGCAATGCCGTTATCGTGCAGAACAGCGGTGGCAGTCATCTCGACAGCTCGCTAATCACCAACAACGGCTACGCTTTGGTGCGTCGCAACGATGCGACGTTAAGCAGTGATTTCCCCTTATCGAAGGATGTCGGAGATCATACCGGTTTGACCTGGGGGCGCTGGGAATCATCCGCATCTGCTGACAGCACACCATTATTCATAGATAACGCCAGTTATGAAACTACCAATAGCAATGAGATGCGGCCGAATGCCGGTGTCTGGTTTGCGACAGGAACTGGCACTCCGGAAAGCCATATAGCCTCCCTGACAGGCTCCAAACAATGGTTCCGATGGCATTCCGATAGCGAAAACACCACTTACATCAAGAGCAACAATTCCAGCTATAACAAGTACATTGTGGACTCGGTTCTGGAATTCGATTTTGGCGACGATGACGTTGAGGGCTTCTTTAGCGTTTACGGGTGTGCTTCTGCCTCATCTTGCTCGACCAGCAACTGGGATCAAAAGTGGGTCACCAACAGCATTAGCTCATCAATCACCGCCGACCGATCCATCTTTAAATTCAATGTCTCCGGCCAGGTCACTGAGCAAGCCAATCCTTCAGAACCCGAAAATTTCAATGGCTCTATTTACGGCTTCTTTGTGGGCAGTGAGGCCAAAGACATTTCTACCGGCTTCATGTTCGGCGGCGACGGTGGCAGTCACACCGAGCGTTTCGTTTCCGGTCTGGTATTGCTCGACGACGTCGACCGAATTGCTACCACTGAGCGCGAGGCTGTTGGTAACGCCAGTAGCTTTGGCCTGGTTATGATGGACAATGCGTTAACACTGAACCGTTCTGACAGTACTCTGGACGGCCCGATATTCGGCTGGACCGGCAGCAATGACAGCAAGACCTACTTACTGAGCAGCAGCGATCGCAACGAGGCTCATACGCAACTTGCTCTGGGCAAGAACTATTACAATACTGATACTAATTCGTTTGACGTTGGCTTCGAATTCAAGGACAGCCTCAAAGTTCAGACCGAGCCAGGCGGCACTACCGCCTTGAGCAAATACAGTATTAGCTGGGGATTGTGGGATGGCTCTGGCGGTGAAGATCAATACACGGTATTCGATAAAGCCGGCTCGCTGCTACACCTGGAAAACATCAACACTACGAATCGCGCTGTGTTCATTTCAGCCAACCCTGCCTATACCGGTAGCAACCTGTCAGGTTCAGTCGTCTTTGATACCGTAAGCGGTTATTTCGCCCGCCGCTCCGATGGCAGCAATGCTCAGAAAGTCGAAGGCGGCTTTACCATGAATCTGGCAAACGCCGCGATTACCAGCAGTTCGCTCAGCATCTGTTTTGGCAGTGCCGCCTGCAGTACCGCCGATCAGGAATGGCGCTTGAATAATTTCAATGGCACCGTGTCTGACAGCGATGGCTACGGTGTGATTAGTAGTCAGTCAGTGACAGGCACCCTCTACGAAGACGGCTCGGTAGTCGGCAACTCCAACTACGATACGTTTAGCGGCACTATTTCCGGATTCGTGACTCGAGGTACTGATGACGAATGGGGCTTTGTACTGGGCTTTGATCTTAATAATGAAAACGGTGACAGCGAAGTCAGTAATAATCGTAAGAACATTGTTGGCGCAACTTTGTTTGAGGGCTCGATTACGCCGCCGTTTACTTACAATAGCGCCTATCGAAATACTCATACCAAATTTGGTATTGCCATCTCCCGCGGCCTTGAAGACGGGTTGATCACCGGCAACTACAACCCGACCGCGCCCCATAGTCTCATCAGCTTTGATGGCACCGGCACAGCTGCCGAAACCCAGTTTAAAGAGAAACCGACTTATATCCTGGTTAGCGATGGCACCGCGCAGAGCGAAGGCACCTCAAGCCTGGTTGGCTGGAGTTACTGGGGCAGCAGCGGAACGCATACCGTTCACAAGAATGCAGCCACGCCAGCTTCCTATAGTGCTGCTACTTTGTCAGATGAACTGATCATGGTGCAAGCCACGAACTACACCGCCAAGACCACCGGCACCGCGACGTTCATTGGCAGTTCGGATGATTCGGAATACTACGCCACCACTTCTTTTACTGGCTACAGCGTCTCTGCATTGAAAGGTCGCTTTGATGTGGACTTTGCAACCGCCGCCCTTTCTGATGGCCACCTGCGACTGGAAATGACCAAATCCGGCAGCCCGCTCAAGGTCTGGTCGCTGGATTTCACCGGCTCCCTGTCAACAGTGGCAGACTCTGGCGAAACTAATCTCGCGACTTATCTCAGCGATTTCACTATTACTGACAGCAACATTCAGGAAAGCGTCACCGTCACCGGCGACAAGGTGAGCGGCGAGATGAGCGGCATCCTGATAAACGCCGGCACCGGCGATTATGCCTTCAATGGCGGCTTTAGCCTGCAAGATGACACAGCCAACAAAAACTGGGTGCAAGGCACATTCCTGTGGGATGACAGTAACTTCATTACCGCCAAGGAGATCAAAGACCTGCGTAGCGCGCCGAAATATGGCGTGATGGTTTCCGGCTCGCCGGCTAATTCCGATCACCACTACAGTGAATTGTTTGGCGGCCCGGTGAGAACTACCGGCACTACTGCTGAGCCGGTGTTTGTCGCCCGGGATTTCGATGACTCTACTTTCAAGAATACTTTCGATTTTGAAACCGAGAGTCTGTTACGCCCCGGTACGGCCAACAAGGCAGCCGAAGCCGGCTCTCTGGGTGTAACTACCTGGGGAAGTTGGTCAACCTTCAGCGATCCGAACAATTCATCGTTTCCGCGCACCAAATACGATAAGGAGTCTGGAAACTCGGAAGTGAACACGACCGACAATGGCAACGCACACGAAGGCTATTGGTTTATTGCTGACCCGACGTCAGGGACGCTGCCATCATCCGGCACTTATCGATACAGCACTATCGCCGAGTTGCAAGGCAGCTATTCAACTTCTACGGGCAACGGTTCAGGAGTTCCAACATTTGCCACAATCCGCGACAGCGGCGACATGCAGTTTGATATCGACTTTAGCAACGGCGATATCTCCGACGGCGAATTCCTGCTGTCCAGTGGCGCCGTCGCCTGGAAAGGCACCTTTGATGGCGCCTTGGATGGCGCCTATCTCACCATGAGCAATGTCGCCGGCAGGTTGTATGACTTCAATAATATTGCCACTTTATTGTTTAACAGTGGCGCGATTGGCGGCGAAATTGGGGGTTATTTCACTGGCTCAGCAAGCAGTACTGGTGCGCAAGGCATCGCCTTGGGTTTCAATCTGGCTAACACGACAACTCCCGATGGCAAGAATCACTCGCTCTACGGAACAATTTTGCTCAATGGCAATGGCACAGTAGTCACTCCCCCTGTTGCCACCTTCTCTCTACCTGAGAGTAGTACCGAAACCCATAACATCAGTTGGGGCCAATGGGATAACCCGATCGAAGAAAACTGGGTCGTGGTAGAGGCTGGTGACGCAGACAACATGACAGTAGAAACGTCTGATTTTCTGGCTACAGTCAATCCAACGCCGGTGGCCAATCTACAAGGGACTGCCAACTATGGCACTACCCTCGCCTCTGACTTTGTCGGAACCGGTAGTGCTGGCGCTGTCACTGATGTGGTTGCTGGCATGCACGTGGATTTCAATAGTGGCGCTATCAGTGACGGCTCCTTGCAAGTCGAAGTGGCTGGCTCACAAGCCTGGAATGTGGATTTCGCTGGTACGGTTTCTGGCGGCATGGTGGACTTGAACGCGCTGGGTGGCACACTCTCCGATCCCGGTGGCATCATCAGCAACGCCATCGAAGCGGACCTTGGCGGTGTCTTCACTGGCGACACTGGTGAAGCCTTTGTCGGCGGATTCGAAATGGTTGATCAGATCAACTCGCTTAATGAAGTGAACGGTCTGTACACCATCGAGAAGTAAACCTCGGCCATAAAATACAACACATAAAAAAGGGGCAATACGCCCCTTTTGTCACACATGGTTTTCGCCGTTAGACTTGGTAAGAGTTAGCTTGATTCACTCCTGATCCGCTTTTTTGAAATCCAGCGAGGCGGAGTTAATGCAATAGCGTAAACCAGTTTCTTTCGGGCCATCAGGAAAAACGTGCCCCAGATGCGACTCGCACTTCTTGCAAACCACTTCGGTCCGTACCATCCCGTGTGAGTGGTCGGCCAGCTCATTGACGCTGTCTGAATCGGCGGGCTGATAGAAACTCGGCCAGCCCGATCCGGAATCGTATTTTGTCTCCGAGCTAAACAACGGTTCACCACAGGCGGCACACAAATACATGCCATCATCTTTAAGGTCCCAGTACTTGCCGGTAAAAGCTCTTTCGGTACCCTTCTCGCGCAGTACATGGTATTCCTCCGGCGCTAACTCCGCGCGCCATTCATCCTCTGACTTATCGAGTTTGGCGTCTGCTACGCTGTCTTTCTGTGTCTGTTCACTCATGGTCGTACTCCGCTAACGACTGCCTTAAATTTTGTGGGTTGAGCATTTCTGCCCATTACAAGTTACTGTAGAATGCCATGACTGCCCGTCGGGCCGCCAGTGGCGCTGTTGAGTCTGTCGAGCAGCAAGCGCTGTTTGCTCCAGAGCACGAATCAGCACATCCGAGTCACCTGAATGTTTATGAACATAAGGCTCACACTCAGGATTTCAAGCCAATTGGCCGACACAAGCTATACATATTCAGTCACCTATTTACTACCGGCAATGAGAAATGGATCAGGTTAAATCGATAAAAGAGTTTCAAGCCAAACAGGTTGCCCAGTCGCAAAAGCTGAGCAATGTCTGCTATGACATTCGCGGCCCGGTATTGGAAGAAGCCAAGCGTCTTGAAGAAGAAGGCCATCAGATCCTCAAGCTGAACATAGGCAACCCGGCGCCTTTTGGCTTTAACGCACCTGACGAGATTCTCTACGACGTCATTCACAATCTTGCCAACGCCCAGGGCTATAGTGATTCCAAGGGGCTCTACTCCGCTCGCAAAGCCATCATGCAGGAATGCCAACGCTTACAGATAGCCGATGTCGAGATCGACGATATCTATCTCGGCAACGGCGTCAGCGAACTGATCACCATGGCGATGCAAGCGCTGCTCAATGATGGTGATGAAGTGCTTATCCCGGCTCCCGATTATCCGCTATGGACTGCTTCGGTCAGTCTCGGTGGCGGTACGCCTATTCACTATATTTGTGATGAACAAGCTGACTGGAATCCTGACGTCAAAGACATTGCCAGCAAGATAACGCCCCATACCAAGGCGCTGGTCATTATCAACCCGAACAATCCAACGGGTGCGGTGTACAGCAAGGATGTCTTGCTTGAGTTGATCGAGCTGGCCCGCCAACACAGCCTGATCCTGTTTGCCGATGAGATTTACAGCAAGATCATCTATGACGATGCGCAACACATCCCGTTAGCGTCCTTGTGCGATGATTTACTGGTCGTGACGTTTAACGGTCTGTCCAAGTCTTATCGACTGGCCGGTTTTCGTAGTGGCTGGATGGTGCTCAGTGGCGCCAAACATGTCGCCCGCAGCTACATTGAAGGTCTGGATATTCTCACCAATATGCGCCTGTGCGCCAATGTCCCGGCACAATTTGCTATTCAGACTGCGTTAGGTGGCTACCAGAGCATTAACGATCTGGTCCTGCCCGGTGGCCGCCTGAAAGATCAGCGCGATCGCATGTGGGAGGAACTGGTTAAAATCCCCGGTGTCAGCTGTGTTAAACCACGCGGCGCCATTTACGCCTTCCCGAAACTGGACCCCAAGGTCTACACCATCAAGGAAGACGTGGCATTGGTACTGGATATCCTGGAACAGGAAAAGATACTGGTTGTGCAAGGCAGCGCGTTTAATATTGCCGATAGCCAGCATCTGCGACTGGTCTTTCTACCCAGAGAAGACGAGCTTGAAGTTGCCGTCAAGAAGATCGGTACCGTACTGGCCCAATACCGCAGCTGATTTCGCAGTGTCTTTCACTACGGTCATAGGCTCAGGGTACCCAACACCGATTCAAAGGCAGTGAAACCCTTGCATCGCTGCCTGTTGTTGAACCGCTTCAGGCAGCCCGTCTTTTGCCAGGCTCACCTCGCAAAATTCTCTGCGCTGCAACATGTTCTGGCGAATCGATTCGAAAGCCGCCCGCCCCTTGCCCGACTCTAGCGCCGCAACAAACTGCTTGCTGGTATTCTCTAGTGGCAAATGCGCCGTCATCAACGACCAGACAGTATCATCCGCAGTGACAAGATAGTCTGACGGACCAGGTTTTTCATCCTGGCCAGCAGTTCGCGTCACTGGCGCATCGGCAACCCACTGCGCAAATTGCACCCGCAACGCCCTGGTAGCTTGACGCTTTGCGCGCTGGCTGTAACCGGCAATATGGGGAGTAGCAATGAAACAGCGCCGCGCCAACGCAACCGAGACAGCCGGCTCCTGCTCCCAGACATCGGCGACATAATGAATGCGCCGTCCTTCTGATAACAATGCCAAGAGTGCCGACTCATCCACAACACCACCGCGGCAACTATTCAGCAACACGGTATCTGCCTGAAGTTGCTGCAACACAGCGGCGTCAAACAGCTTTCGGGTTGCATACTCTCCGTTGCGGGTAAGCGGCACATGCAGGGAAATAACATTACACTGCAAGACCTCTGTCAGACTGGCAGAGACAAACAGCGGCTCATTGCTAGCGCGCGGAGGATCATAAACTACCACCGGGATGTTCATGCGCTGCAAGCGACTGGCTAACGCGCTACCAACATGACCCGCGCCGACAATGCCAACGCGAACATCATTAGCAGCCAGCAACCCGGCAGTTATGGCGCTGGCTATTGCGGTCAGACAATAATCCACTACGGCATTGGCATTGCTCCCTGCCGCATGGACCACTTTGATTTTTTGACTGTCCAGATAAGCCAGATCCAGATGATCCATGCCGCTGGTTGCCGTGCCGACAAAGCGTACTGAGCTACCCTGTAATAGCGCCTCATTCACTTGCGTCACAGAACGCACCAGCAGAGCATCAGCCCGGCTCACTAATTCAGGCGAGATGTCTTGCGCTTTGCACAAAACCAACTCACCGGTACTGGCGAATTCGGTTTCCACCCCCACGAGCTGACTGTCAGCAACTATTCGCATCGTTGCCTTGCAATGTCGTTAATCGTTTTTGCACACTTGCTCTCTTCAATAGTGAATGGGGCCTGGGAGTATTGTCGCGGTCTACAGCAAGCTGAATCAGAGGCGCTCTGCCAACACTCGCGCATTACCCAGTAAGCGTCGAGCCTCTGGTTTGGCAAAACCAAAGCGCGAAAGGAAATCAGCGAAACGGTCGACCTGCACTGTCTGCCTTCTTAGCTCTGGCAAAGTCACATGACCGAAACGTTCAAGCTCATCAGGAATATCACATACTATCGTCGCCAGTTCTTTACTCAAATAGGCCAGCTCTTTGTGTAACTCGAGATTCTCTGCCAGCTTCCTGGCGCCGCGCAAATCCATGGCAGCCACCTTGTCGAGATTGGCGTATATGCTTTCCATGCTGGCAAAACGTTGCAACAGGGCTTTGGCTTTGACTGGCCCGACTCCCGGCACGCCAGAGATGCAATCCACGCTATCGCCGATCAAACCCAGATAATCCGGAATCTGCTCGGGCAGAATTCCCAGTTCATTTATGATATCGGCGCGAAAGCGTTTACGATTGGCATTGTAGTCCCACAGGCAATCCTGATCGGCGGCCAATAATTGCGCCAGATCCTTGTCACGCGAAACTATGTGTACATCCAGTTTCGCATCTTCATTCATCCGGGCTTTGTGTGATAACGCACCGATGATGTCGTCAGCCTCAAACTCTTTACTGGCAAAAGACGCCAACCCCAATATTTCACCCAGCTCCAGACAACCGGCCAATTGCCGCGCCAGATTGTCATCGGGCAATTCACGATTGGATTTATAGTTCTCACACAAGCGGTGCCGAAAACCACAGAATAAACTTTCGTCATGGGCAACGCCGATATGTTGCGGCGAATTGCGGCGCAGGAACTGCAATAAAAACTGGGTATAGCCAGCCAGTGCGCTCAAATCGTCGCCGTCATTGTCCTGAATCTCAAGATAGGGTGAAAAATGCGCCTGGAAGATATAGATCGAGGCGTCGATCAGATAAACAGGTTGCTGCTCGGACTGGGTCACGCGTGTGGCTCTTCACGATTTTGCATGGGATTATTATAGTTCTTGGTGAGAGTCTTATTGCGGATCCGATTGCTGGTTTTATTGAAAGTCTTATTGAAGGTCACAATAAGTGGCTGAGACGCTCTAGCGGAGTTTAGCAATTGATCCCTGCCCCCGTTAATCCCGAGACAACTGTGATGGTATCCTGGCAACCAGTCCGACTCTGTGTGCGCATGCGACAAGCCGGCACAGGGCATCAGGATTCCTTTTTACGTATCAGGTAGAGATACTTGTCCCCGTCCTGCGACTCTTGCACTAGCTCGTGACCCAGATACAGACAGAACTTCGGCACGTCCCGCGTCGTTGACGGATCAGTTGCCAGCAAACGCAGGACATCGCCCGCGTCGATTTCCCGAATCTTGTTGTGCAGCATCATGACTGGTTCCGGGCAATACAAACCGCAAGCATCCAGTTCGGCTACGGCCGTGATGTCGGCATCGATTGCTGTGTTGTTATCGTCGTTTTCAGTCATAGCTATGCATTATCTGTAATGGTCATCTCGACAACAAGTCAGACGCCATTGACTTCGATATTAGTCCCGGGCGGACACCAGCGTACAGGTTTCACTTTCAGCATCGAACAGAATCTTTACTTCGCCACGCTCAAGTTGCCGCATGACCTGTTCAATTTTGCTAGTGAATGAGTATTCCTGAGTGCCGTAGTCGGTCCCTTCACGCGTTATGTATTCTTCAACAACCCCGCGCAGGGCATCGGCAGACAAATCGCGATATGAAATTTCCAATCTTTACCTCGGCAATCGCGAGCGGGACAGTACTCGTGTATTTCTCAAGCATTGATTTAACGTTTCGCAACCTGACGTTTTCGGGATTGCTCCCGAACTCTCAAAACGAGTCTCAATAACTCTCTCAAACTCTCTCAATAACTCTCTCAGTGACTTTCTCAGTAACACGCTCACTAAGACTGTCAATATAATTGCAACTATCGGTCACTAAACCAGCTCAACCACTTCCACCCGGTCTGACGACGGCTGTTGCACGCGTAACTCGCTAAATGGAAACAGCTTGCTGTCAGCCAACTGCGAAGGCGACACATTGGCAATGCTGCGAAAAATCGATTCTACCCGACCAGGATGCTGACGATCCCACTCCTGTAACATTGACTTGATCGCCTGGCGCTGCATGTTGTCCTGACTGCCACACAAATTACAGGGGATGATTGGAAAATCCATCATCGCCGCATAGCGTTCAATTTCTTTTTCCTTGCAGTAGGCGAGCGGGCGAATCACGACGTTGCGCTTGTCGTCACTAAGCAATTTTGGCGGCATGGCCTTCAGCTTGCCACCGTAAAACATATTCAGAAACAGCGTCTCAACAATATCGTCGCGGTGGTGACCAAGCGCAATTTTGCTTGCCCCGATAGAGTCAGCGTAATTGTAAAGAATGCCGCGACGCAGGCGTGAACAAAGCCCGCAATAGGTTTTTCCTTCCGGCACCTTGTCAGTCACAATCGAATAGGTGTCCTGCTCAAGAATCTTGTAGTCGACCTTATTCGCCTCAAGATAGTCGGGCAGCACATGCTCGGGAAAGTCGGGCTGTTTCTGATCGAGATTCACAGCATGCAAGCGAAACTCGATCGGAGCGTGTTTCTGCAGATTGATCAGAATATCCAGTAGCGTATAGGAATCCTTCCCGCCAGACAGACAAACCATGACAAGATCGCCATCTTCGATCATATTGAAATCGGCGATAGCCTTGCCCACATCACGGCGCAGATTCTTGCGCGAACGATTCAGTTTAAACTGATCTTTGGCTGTTGTAGTCATCTCAGAAATTCCGGCGCGCAAGCTAGACGCGCTCGATGATAGTGGCGATACCCTGCCCCAGCCCGATACACATGGTCGCCAGACCCAAGGTGGCGTCCCGGTCTTCCATGTTATTCAGCAGAGTTGTGGTAATACGTGAACCGGAGCAACCCAGTGGATGGCCCAGCGCAATCGCGCCGCCGCGCAAATTCACTTTAGTGTCCACATCATCGAGCAATTTGAGGTCTTTCAATACCGGCAATGATTGCGCGGCAAAGGCTTCATTGAGCTCGACACAATCAATATCGCCAATCGACAAGCCGGCTTTCTTCAACGCTTTCAATGTAGCAGGCACAGGACCATAACCCATAATAGAAGGGTCCACGCCAGCGTAAGCCATCGATCTGATGCGGGCTCTGATCTGCAAACCCATCTGTTGGGCTTTTTCTGCCGACATGATCATCATGGCCGACGCACCATCGGTAATCTGTGATGAGGTGCCTGCAGTCACCGTGCCATTGGCAGGATCAAAGACTGGCCGCAGTTGCCCCAGACCTTCCAAAGAGGTGTCAGGACGAATTGTTTCATCGTCTTCGATCAGCACTTTAAAGCCGTCGCCATTGTGACCAACAATAGGGACGATTTCTCGAGCGAATTCACCATTGGCACGCGCCTTGTCTGCCAGCTGATGCGAGCGCACCGCGAATGCATCTTGCGTCTCACGATCAATACCGTGCATCTTGGCCAGCACTTCGGCGGTGACACCCATCATCCACGACGCCTTGGCAAAGTGCACCGACGCGCGAGGATTCGGGTCGATACCTTGAGTCATGCCGACATGGCCCATGTGCTCGACACCGCCAATAATAAACTGGTCGCCGTTGTCGGACATGATTGCCGTTGCCGCAGTGTGCAGCGCCGACATGGATGAACCGCATAAACGATTAACGGTTTGACCACAGACTGTATGCGGTAGTCGCGTCAACAATGCTGCATTACGGGCAATGTTCCAGCCCTGCTCCAGGGTCTGATTCACACAGCCCCAGATTACGTCTTCGGTCTCTTCCGGCTTTAGTTCTGGCGTCCGCTCGAACAATGCATCGATCAAATACGCTGATAACTCTTCAGCTCGCACATTACGAAAGGCGCCGGCTTTGGAGCGCGCCATTGGCGTGCGCACTGCATCAACTATTACGGCATCTCTGGCTTGCATACTCATCGCATATTCTCCTGTTAACCGTAGTAGCGTTCGCCGGCATCGGCTTTGCGCTGTAATTCAGTAGTGACTTCGTACATTGGCCCCAACGATTCAAGCTCATTTGCCATTGCACAGAACTTGTCCAGACCAAGGCTGTCGATGTAGCGCAGCGCGCCTCCGCGGAATGCTGGAAAGCCAATTCCGAGAATCAAACCCATGTCTGCTTCGATGGCGCTGCTGACGATGTTATCTTCCAGACAACGCACCGTCTCCAGACACATGGAAGTCATCATGCGGTTGACGATTTCCTCGTCGCTAAAAGTTTGCTGGCCGGCTTGCACCGACGCAAGCACTTCAGCCATATCCGGGTTTGGCAGTTTCTTCGGCTTGCCACGCTTGTCGGCTTCGTAGCGATAGAAACCACTGCCAGTTTTCTGACCCAGACACTTTTTCTCAAACAGTTTGTCGATAGCAGAAGTAAAATCCAGTTTCATGCGATCGAATCCGGCCGCCATGACTTTTTGGGCATGCACGGCCGTATCGATACCCACTACATCAAGCAGGTATGCCGGGCCCATTGGCCAGCCAAATTTTTCCATGGCACGATCGATCTGCGCAAAGTCAGCGCCATCATGTAACAGCTGAGAAAAGGCGCCGAAGTAGGGAAACAAAATTCGATTCACTAAGAAGCCAGGGCAATTGTTAACCACGATAGGCGTCTTGCCCATTTTCTTGGCATAAGCCACTGTCGTGGCGATAGTCGCTTCACTGGTTTTTTCACCGCGAATCACTTCGACCAATGGCATGACTGGCACCGGGTTGAAAAAATGCATACCGCAAAAGTTCTCCGGATGCTGCAGAGCCGTTGCCAGATCATCGACAGAGATCGTCGAGGTATTAGTGGCGATAATGGTATTGGCATCGACTTGCTGCTCAACTTCGGCCAATACTTTCTTCTTGATATCCGGGTTCTCAACAACTGCCTCAACAACAATGTCGACTTCCGAAAACCCCTGATAGAGAAGCGTCGGATCGATAGTGGTCAATACGCCTATCATTTTCTCAGTGCTCAGCTTGCCGCGTTCCACTTGCTTTTGCAGTTGCTTCTTCGCCTCGGCTATACCAAGATCCAGGCCTTCCTGCGCAACATCCTTCATGATAATAGGTGTGCCTTTGAGCGCAGACTGATAGGCAATGCCGCCGCCCATGATCCCAGCGCCCAGGACTGCCGCCTTGTTGATTTCTTGCGCATTGGCTATGTATTTCTTGGCCTTGCCGCCGAGATACTGATCGTTCAGAAACATCTGAACAAGATTGGCAGCAACATCGGTTTTCGCCAGCTTGAGAAAACCCTGATGCTCTAACTGCAGGGCGCCTTCACGATCTTTGCTGGCGGCTTCCTGCATCACCGATACGGCGGTAATAGGAGCCGGATAATGCGGCCCAGCTTTCGACATCACCATGCCTTTGGCAGTCTCATAGGCGACGTTGAGTTCAATCGGCTGCAACTTCAAGGGAGAAGTTTTCTGCTTGCGGATCGCCTTGTAATCAAGCTTGCCGGCAACACATTGTTCGATCATGGTTTCGGCGCAAGCGATCAATTTGTCTGCCTCTACCACTGCATCGAGTGCACCTTCAGTGAACGCCTGATCCGCTTTAATCTGTGCGCCGCTACTGATCCATTGGTTGGCATTGTCGGCACCGATCAAACGCGGTAGTCGTACTGTGCCACCAAAGCCGGGCAATATACCCAGCTTCACTTCCGGAAAACCGACAACTGCATCTGATGTCGCCACACGATAATCGGTGGACACGGCCAACTCGAAACCGCCGCCCAGCGCCATACCCTGAATCGCCGTCACTGTCGGCATCGGCAGATCTTCAATCGCAGTAAATAGTTTGTTCGCCTCTACCAGCCAGGCCAGTATTTGCTCTTCTGGCTGACTGAACATGGCAGTGAATTCGGTAATATCCGCGCCGACAATAAAGGCGGGTTTGGCACTCGCGAATATCACACCTTTGACATCGGCTGATTGCAGCACTTCCACCGCTTGACGCAGCTCTTCAAGAGACTGTCGGTCGAATTTGTTGACTGACGAACCTTCGAGATCGAATGTCAGTTGCGCAATGCCAGACGGCAACTCTTTGACGCTGAGCGCCTTGCCTGAATAAATCATCACTGCCTCCAATAGTTTCGGGCGTTATCCTTTAGCCCTCCGGGGGCCGCATTATAACGTTACCACGTCTGATTAAGAACCCGCCCTTGATGACAACCCCTACCCCTATTCCGCTATTATTGACGCTATTGAAGCCAATGCAGTGGGAGTTAGTCATGCAACCAGGGATCAGGTCATTTTTCACCATATTCGTCGCCAGCCTTCTCGGCACGTTAGCTGCGTGTAGCAGCGAGGCCGCCGAGCATGGGGTTATTACCGCTTATCATCATGTCGCAACGGATACTCCCCCTTCTACGAGTATTTCACCTGAACAGTTTCGTGCTCATCTGGAATACCTGCGTGACAATGATTACACCGTAATGCCACTGGATGAAATGCTGAGTCAGCTACAAGCGGGCGAAGCCATCAGTGACCGCGCCGTAGCAATCACCTTCGATGACGGCTACAGCTCCATTTATGAGACAGCGTTTCCGATGCTGCAGGAGTTTGGCTTTCCATTTACGCTGTTCCTGAGCACCGGGCCTATTGATCGAAATCAGCCCAACTACATGAGCTGGGCGCAGATTACTGAAATGGCCGAGGCCGGTGTCATTATCGCCAATCACACCGTGGAACATCCCTACATGCTTGATCGAGACCCTGGAGAGAGCGACTCCGACTGGCTGGAACGGCGGCGCAGCGAAATTCTCGCGGCCGAACGCAGCATTGAAGAACATACCGGGCAAAGTCATCGCCTGCTGGCTTACCCCTATGGTGAATTCAACGCAGAATTAAAAGCGATGCTGGCTGAAGAAGAGTTTGTCGGGTTGGCACAAAACTCCGGCGCCGTTGGGTTCCACTCTGATTTTCTCGCCGTCCCGCGCTTTCCGCTTGCCAGTATCTACGCCAATCTGGAAACGGCGACGACCAAGTTAGAGTCACTGGCCTTCGATGTACGACAGCTAAGCCCGGATAGCCCGGTGACCAACTCAAGCAGCCCGAGTGCGACGCTGCAATTTTCACCCGGCGACTACAATTTCGCACAGATAGGCTGTTTTGCCGACGGTGAAGCGGTGACCATGAACTGGCAGGATCAGGAGGCCGGGTTGCTGGAGATTACGCCGCAAAAAGCCTTCAATGGCCGCCGGTGGCGCTATATCTGCACCGCCCCGCTACCCGGCAGCGGTCGCTACTTTTGGTATTCGGTGCAATGGATTAACCCACAAGTCGGCGGTAATTGAGAGTAGCTTGAGCGCAAATGAAAGAGAAAATCAGGCAGCTATTCAAGTAGCCAGAACGACTAGTAATACGCGCTTTGATCCCGGGATTGCAGGTTGTTTTGTTCGATAATGGTCTGAACTTCGTCGACGTAGTTCTCACCGCGTTCCGAATATTCGGCAAGACCTAAAGCCAGTTGCACGGGATCCAGCTTATTCGAACGTCGGCGCATGGTTTCGCGCATATCGCGCAATTCACGATAAGAAGGATGGGTGTTGATATTAAGCAGGTAGGCCTCAATCGCCTCCGCAATTGAGTTGAATTTTTTCACTTCATGAGTCGCCCCATCGCGGCGTCGACGCGGAATAATGCCGCAGCCCTCTTCATAACACCATTGCCCAAACAGGTTGTTGCCCTCGAGTGTAAAGCGCGAGGTCCCCCAGGCTGATTCGTTTGCCGCCTGAGCTAAAGCAAGCGAGACGGGCAGGACATCAACACGGCGCATTAACACATCCATAATGCCGCGCTCACTCAGCTCTTCAGTCTCAATACGGTACAACTCAGCCAGCGCCATTACCCGGTCACGTTCCCGAGGGCTCAAAGCCGCACCGCTTGCCACCACCCCGGCATAGGCCTGAAGTTCGCTGCGTATTGCCGCAATTGCCTCGTTCTCGGCGACTATATAATCTTCAAGGTAATCGAAAAACTGCTGTTTTTTGACATCGACCTGATTGATAGCCGCAAAATCGGGAAGTACAGCTATAGGCTGCAAAATGGGAGCTGGGGGATGTAATTGGGTTCCGACACTGGTTACAAACGCGATAAGCAAAACCATGCCGAAACCCGTGAGGGCAGCAACACCTAGCTCTCCTTTGCGTGTAGCATCGTAGGTTTGCACAGCAATAAACCTCATTAACAATAATCTAAAGCCGTTTAGCCTTGAGTGGACTGATCGGGCTTGCCAAAAACGTCTGGAGCTTTCTATCTCCCTGTTTTTATTGTTTTTATTGCTTATTAAATTTAACTGAATTAATTAATTGATGATTCGATCTGCAGTATTTCGCGACTCTGTCCCAGACTGCGCAAGCCATCGTTGAACAGGCCGCGATGATATTCAGCGATCCCTGACTCATTATCGGCCATTTTAGCCACTCCGAGATAGCATTTTCGTGACCCAGTTGGGATTCCCGGTAAGCGTCAATCCGGGCCGGTGCTGACGGGCTTGTCAGAAGCAAATCCCACGCCGTTGAGGGCGATCAGGCTTTGCTGCCACCGCGGCAATCCGGTGAGTCTGGCGCTTGCGAGCTACTCTCTACCCATTCAGACGGCGCATAAAGATGCAACGCCAGAGCATGGACACTGCCCTGCAATTCCTCACCCAATAGTTGATAGATCTTCTGGTGCCGCTTAACCCTGTTCAATTCAGCAAAGGCATCGGCGACTACAGTCAGTTTGAAATGCGACTCGGTCGCCGGGCCACCATGGTTGTGACTTTCATTGACGACATCAAGGCGCAACGGATGTAACGCCGCCTCCAGTTTGCCGCGAATTACTGCTTCCATCGTCATCTGTTACAACCGACCCCTTTTATTGAGTTAGTGAAAATCTGCTGGATTCGACCTGCCTTGGCAGTGATCGTCTTGGCAATAATCATTGCAATAATCATAGCACCGACTGTTGTATCGGCAATTGCCAAGCCTGAATAGAATGCATCAGTTCTGCAAATTTTACCTTATGACCTGAGACAAAAAAGCATCTTAGATATTCTTTACCTACGCTTTAAGGCTCTTTACCTGTGCTCTTTACCTGTGCTTCACGATTTTACAGTATTCCCCCGGACCCCAACAGCCTGTAGACTCGGCAGCCAACGAGTTTACCCACCGGTTTGGCGCTGCATCTGCCTTTGACATGACGATATCCTGGTACCCCGGACATATGCACAAGGCCAGCAAAGAGCTGGCCAAGCTTGCCGACCGCATTGATGGCCTCATCGAGGTGCTCGATGCGCGCACGCCGCGAGCCAGCATGAACCCCCGGCTGCAGTTTCTGCGCGACACCAAGCCAGTGATTCTAATCCTCAATAAAGCCGATCTGGCCGACGCTGAAATCACCCAGCGCTGGCAAAAACTGTTAAATCAGCAAGAACGCTGCGCCTGTCTGGTCAATGGTCGCGACACACATCTGCAGGCCAGGCAAATAGCCGCTGCAGCTACCAGACTGACACCCAAAGCCGAATCAAACCGACGCAAACGTCGACAGCTGGCTATCGCCGGCATCCCCAATGTTGGCAAATCATCGCTGCTCAATCTGCTTTGCCAACGTAAAGTGGCCAAAACTGGCAATGAGCCCGCCGTCACTCAAGCCATGCAACCCGTCAAACTGGATGATGACTGGACCCTGATTGACACACCCGGACTGCTCTGGCCGAAGCTGGAGGATCAACATCAGGCTTATTTGTTGGCCATGACAGGCACTATCCGGCAAACCGCGCTGGATATCGAAGATGCGGGCTGGTACGCCGCCGAAGTGCTACTGAACCTGTATCCCGAGCGCCTGAGCGAGCGTTATGGCCTGCCCGCGGGGCTCACCTCGGCGGAAGCCGTTTTCGAAGGCATTGCTGCCGGTCGCGGCGCCCTGTCCAGAGGCGGCAGGCCGGACTTTAACAAGGTCGCAGAGTTATTACTTAATGAGCTACGCTCAGGTAAACTTGGCAGACTTTCTTTCGAAAATCCTGATCAGGCATTTGCAAATCCTGAGCAGGCTATTGAAAGTCCTCACCAGGCTCCTGAGGAGCGCTAAACACACCCTCAAGGCTCATTCTATAAGCCTTCGAAAGCAGTCAACTGGCAGCATACATGGCAGAAGTAAGCACAATCAGCAACACAAGCACCCCCTCCTCGACCGCTGAACCCGCACATTCTTCATTCGAATGGCGCCGCAGTGAACACATCGAATCCCTGAATGTGACCATGGAAGAATATGTGCACCGCAAGACCGGGGCCGTGCACTATCACTTGCACAGCGATAATGCCGAGAATGTCTTTCTCGTGGCTTTTCGCACCATGCCAATGGACTCTCGTGGCGTTGCTCATATTCTCGAGCACACCGCCCTGTGTGGCAGTCAGCGCTACCCGGTGCGCGATCCGTTCTTCATGATGATCCGGCGCTCACTCAACACGTTCATGAATGCATTTACCAGCAGCGACTGGACTGCCTACCCGTTCGCCAGCAAGAATAAGAAGGACTTCAACAACTTGTTGGATGTCTATCTTGATGCCGCCTTCTTCTCGCGCCTGCATCCTCTCGATTTTGCCCAGGAAGGCCATCGTCTCGAATTCAGTGACAGTAGCGATACCAACAGCGAGCTGGTCTACAAAGGCGTCGTCTTTAATGAAATGAAAGGCGCTATGAGCTCAACCAACAGCGTCCTGTGGCAGACCATGAGCAAGTACTTGTTCCCTACCACCACGTATCATTTCAACAGTGGCGGCGAACCCGATGAAATTCCTGATTTAAGCTACGATCAACTCATCGCTTTTTACAAAACGCATTACCACCCAAGCAATGCGATTTTCATGACCTTTGGCGATATACCAGCAATCGAACATCAGCAGCAATTTGACGAACTGGCGTTAAGCAAATTCGACAAGCTTGATGTCAACATTGCCGTTGACGATGAAAAAAGATACCTGGCCCCTATACGTATAGAAGAATTTTATGCAGTTGATGAAATCAAGCCACGTCGCACGCACATCGTTGTTGGCTGGCTGTTGGGGCGTAGCACTAATTTGCAGGAGCTTTTCGAAGCGCAATTGCTAACCGGTGTGCTGATGGATAATTCCGCCAGTCCGCTGCTGCGCGCTCTCGAGACGACCGAATTAGGCGCCTCCCCATCCCCCATGTGCGGTCTGGAAGACTCCAACCGCGAAATGACTTTTATGGCAGGGTTGGAAGGTTGCGATAGCGAAACCACTGAACAGGTTGAGAAGCTGGTGCTCGACACTCTGGCAGCACTGGCCGAGACTGGCGTGCCGCAAGATCAGGTCGATGCCGCCTTGCACCAACTGGAGCTCAGCCAACGCGAAATTTCCGGCGACAGTTTCCCTTATGGTTTGCAGTTAATTCTCACCGGTCTGTCAACGGCCTTGCATCGTGGTGATCCAATCAAGCTGCTCGATATCGAGCCGGTATTGGAAGATCTGCGCAGCAAGGTCAAAGATCCGCAATATATCCCCAGCCTTATTCGCCGCCTGTTACTGGATAATACCCACCGCATCACGCTGACCATGCGCCCAGACAGTGAAATCAGCCGCCGCAAGGTGGAGGCTGAAAAACAACGGCTGGCAGCCATTCAGGCAACCTTGTCCGATGAACAGAAAACTGAAATCGCCGCTACGACTGAAGCTCTACAGCAACGTCAGGCGCAGATTGATGATCCCGGCCTGTTACCTAAAGTAGGCCTCGAGGATGTGCCCGCGCAATTGGAAGAGCCAAAGCGCGAAGCGCTAAAATTGCAGAGCAGCGAAGCAGCCAGTTTCTATGCGCAAGGCACCAATGGCCTGAGCTATCAGCAAATCGTCATGCGCTTGCCCGAACTTGACAGTGAACTGCTGGATATTTTGCCGCTCTATACAAGTTGTTTGCCGGAATTTGGTATTGGCGACAAAGACTACAGTGAAGTGCAAACCTGGCAAGCCCAGGTCAGCGGCGGTGTTAACTGTTTTAGCAGCATTCGCAGCGCTGTCGATGATGTGCAGAATACCTCCGCTCTCATCAGCTTTTCTTCCAAGTCATTGACACGTAACCACTCGGCCTTGACACAATTGCTACAGGCCACGATTAGTGACGTGCGTTTTGACGAGGGGCAACGGCTGCAGGAACTGGTGGAGCAAATTTGTGCGCGCAAAGAAAGCAGCATTACCGGTCAAGGCCATAGCCTGGCGATGAACCTGGCCTCCAGTCAGATGAGCCCGACCGCGCAATTGACGCATCGCTTCGGCGGTCTGCAAGGCATCAAGTGGCTGAAAGACATTCGCGATGGCGTCGCTGACGAAGACGAACGTAGTGCCCTGCTGGAGAAATTCAAACGACTGCATGAATTGGTCAACAGCACCGAACGGCAGTTCCTGCTGATCGGTGAAGCCAGCCATCGTAATGACATGCTGGCCGACCTGAATGAGTGTTGGCCGCAAGCAAGCAGTTCATCCATTGAGCAGCCATTGCAACTGCCAAGTATTCGCAATCAAGTACGTCAGGCCTGGACCACAGCCACGCAAGTGAGCTTTTGCGCCAAGGCGTATCCAACCGTCGCTTCTTCCCATGCTGATAACGCCGTGCTGCATGTGCTGGCCGGCTTCATGCGCAATGGCTTTTTGCATCGTGCCATTCGTGAACAAGGCGGTGCGTACGGCGGTGGCGCTGGTCAGGATGCCAACTCAGCCTCGTTCCGGTTCTTCTCCTACCGTGACCCGCGACTACAAGAGACTCTAGACGATTTTGATCGTGCCATCGATTGGGTCATGAATGATGAGCACTCACCACACCAACTCGAAGAAGCCATTCTGGGTGTCATCGCGGCCATGGATAAATCGACGTCGCCCGCTGGCGAAGCCAAGCAGGCGTTTTATAACCACTTGTCTGGGCGCACACTGGAGCAACGCATGGCGTTTCGCGCCCGGGTGCTGGAGACAGACATGGCGGACTTGCGCCGGGTCGCCGAGGCCTATTTTGCACCCGACAAGGCCAGTATCGGTGTGATTACCAATAAAGATTTGCTGGATGGCCTCACGGATTCGGGCATCGAGATAATAAATCTCTAGATTTTTCAATAAGTTGCATGCAAGGAAAAGATTATTTAATTTTTTTGTAGAATTCGGGAACTTACCCGATACAAGGCAGTCTGATTAAGTGTAGGTAGATGGTTTACAAAATTGTGGGTTTTGTTTCATTTATCTCTCCCTTGATAGTATATTTAAGCCCAACAGCCTTGGTTGTTGGGCTTTTTTCTTGCCTAGCTATATTGCTTGTCAGCCTAGTCAGCCCAAGCACTTAGCCCATCCGTTTGCTTTATTCATCCGCCAATCTCCGAAACGTACCAGTTGCTGTGTTTGCCATGCCTTGCCCGAGACTTTCGCGTTCTTTAGTTCCAGACCCTTCACGCATTCTTGCGCATTGTGTGACCACTTATCATGGAACTGAGTAAAGCACGGCGGGAAGCTACCCGCGTCACCGTCGTTGGCATGATTCTGGACATCGCTCTGGGGTTGGGCAAAATAGTCGGCGGCCTCCTGACCCAATCTTTTGCGCTGGTCACCGACGGCATTCATTCTCTGTCCGATGCCGCCACCGATGTCTTCGTCTTGCTCGTAGCGCGTTTTGCTCATGCCGAACCAGACGCTGAACACCCCTATGGCCACGGCCGCTTCGAGACCCTTGGCACCATCGGCATGGGTATCGTCTTTTTCATTACTGCCGGCATTATTCTCTATGACAGCGTGATGCGCCTGCGCGACCCGTCCACTCTGCCCACGCCTCAGCTCGCCGGCGCCGCCATAGCGGCGATCTCCATCGCCGGCAAGGAATGGATCTATCACTACACGATGCGGGTAGCGAATAAACTGAACTCGAGCCTGCTCAAGGCCAATGCCTGGCACAGCCGCACTGATGCCATCTCGTCGATTGCCGTGCTTGTGGGGCTTGTGGCAGCCCAGCAAGGCTATCCCTGGATGGATACCGCAGCCGCCGCCTTCGTAGCCCTCATAATCGCCAAAGTTGGCTGGGAATTGTGTGCCGACAGCTTGCGCGAGCTAGTCGATACCGCCGTATCGCCCGCGCGTCAGCAACAGCTACGCGAATGTATACTCTCTGTCGAAGGTATTCGTGGCATCACTGAACTGCGTAGCCGCTTGTCTGGCGGTAAAATGATGCTGGAAGTACATTTGCTGGTTAGCCCACGCATCTCTGTTTCGGAAGGCCATCAACTAGGTGAACTGGTGCGCCGCAAGCTCATTGGCCGCTTTAGCGATATCAGTGAAGTCCTGACCCACATCGATTCAGAAAATCACGATCCGTCGGCGCCAGAAAGTGATGGCCGCAGTGACTTGCCAGAACGGCAATGGTTGTTGGATTCCATACGCGAGCGTTGGCAGAATTTTCTGAGCGACAAGGATATCGAACGCGTGGCGCTACACTATCTGGAAACCGGAATCGAAGTGGATTTGATGCTACAGATTGATGAGTTGCCCAGCATAACTGCACGGCAACTCACTGAAGCGTTGACCGACCTTAACTGTATCGCACGCTTGCGCATCTACCACAAGCATCACGACGCGCAGCTCACACTCCCCGTGCAGTAAACGCACGGCCCCTGGCTTTTATCCCCGCCCTTAGCGCTGCTCTTTTATCAGCTCATAGGCGTTTTTGATGTCCTGGGTTTTTTGCGTCGCGATTTCGATCATCTCTTCTGGCAAGCCTTTGGCTACCAGTTTGTCCGGGTGATGCTGATTCATCTGACGGCGATAGGCTTTCTTTAAATCAGCATCACTCACAGTCTCGGCAACGCCTAGTAATTCATAGGCTGCCTGCAGGCGATCACTGATTGAACCTTGCTCATTGAAATGCGCCTGCCCGGTCAATCGCGTTAACAATGCCTGGAATTGCTGCTGACTAAAGCCAAGATCCGCCGCAATATTCTCTAAAATGCCCTGCTCTTTGCTATCCAGTTTGCCGTCAGCCAGTGCCGTGGCAGTGATAATTTCCAGAAACATTTGCACCAGATTCTGGCGGCGATAACATTCCCGTTTGAACTGCTTGAGCACTTCGTGAATAGGGAAATTGTCTTTCTTGCCTTCGTTGAACAGGTTAATGGCAACTTTACGCTGCTGCGACTGTAGCTGCATCTGATCCATGACACGTTCAGCCATGGCAATCTCATCTTTGCTGACTCGCCCATCGGCTTTGGCGATATAACCCATGACCGAAAAGGCGGCGGCAAAAAAGGCCGATTGCACGCGTTCGGTGGCACCCAGGCCCAGCCCACCATTTTGTTCAATGCCCTCAAGCCCGTTATCGAAATAATTTCCGAGCGCAGCTCCCATCAATGCGCCAAGTGGCCCAGCCATCAGAAAACCGAAGGCGCCACCCATTACTTTGCCCCACCATGCCATACACTTTCTCACGCAAATTGACGCACCTGCTAAGTAACTTCAGTTACATGGCATGGTGCAAGTTAAACAAATTGATTAGAAGAAGAGTCGCTGAAACCAGTTCTTTTCCAGTTCTTCACGACAGGAATTTAATTGCACATCAAAGCGCACGGCATTGCTCTGTACTTGCGAGGCCGCGTTTTGCAACCAGGTCTTTTCCCGGTAAGTGCCACGCTGATAACCGCCATTACCCTCATGATACGCATAGTACAAATGTTGTGCGTTGTTGCGCGCAATTCCGCTGGTCCGTGTCGAGCCCGCGTTATACCAGGCCACAAAATCCACCGCATCGTCAAAATCAGCACGCGATGCGCGGCGATTGCCAGAACGTACTTTATACTCTGCCCAGGTGCTGTCCAGTGCTTGCGCATAGCCATACGCCGACGACGGTCTCGGTCCTGGCAAAATCCAGAGTATCTTTGTCCGATCAGGTTTGGCACGCGCCCGAAAACCGGACTCCTGATAGATAAATGCCATATTGACTGCTACCGGTACTCCCCAGCGCTCCGAAGCACTCTTGGCCGCCTTGTACCATGAGCGGCGCTCCTCGAAGATAGTGCACACGTTGGTGATATCTCGCGGCTGAGTTGCCAGGCATCCGGTGAGCACAGGTAGTGCCATTAGCGCAATCGTTCTGCACAGCAAGCCGGTACTACGAGGAAGCCCCGGCAATACTGCTTCGAATTGTCTGAGGTTAAATGAATTCATTGACTACTTTGCTGGCAATAGATTTAGGTAGCTGGCAGCTTATCAAGCGCAACGGTAAACGACCTTGTTATTGCTGCTCCAGCTTCTCAAGTTGACGTAAAAAAGTGTCCTCATCAATAACCTTTATCTGCAATTCCTCGGCTTTGGTCAGTTTCGAGCCAGCGCCGGGGCCCGCGACGACGCAATCAGTCTTGGCTGACACACTGCCTGCTACTTTTGCCCCGAGGGCCACCAATCTTGCCTTGGCCTCGTTGCGAGTTAGTTGTTCAAGAGTTCCGGTGAGTACCCAGGTTTCGCCATCAAGCAGCTTCGCCATTGTCGAAACTTCAATAACCGGCCATTCGATGCCTTGCTTCTGTAATTGCGCAATGAGTCCCAGATTGTCTTTGTTGCGAAAAAACGTGGCGATATGCTGGGCAACAATTGGCCCGATATCGGCGACCTCTTCCAGCGCTTCCGCATCGGCCGCGATGATGGCCGGCAAATCACCAAAATGATTCGCCAGTGCTTGCGCTGTTGCCTCGCCTACTTCGCGAATGCCCAGTGCAAACAAGAAGCGTGGCAACGTCGTCTTCTTGGCTTTGCTAATCGCTGCCAATAAATTGTCGGCAGATTTGTCACCCATGCGCTCCATGCCAGCCAAGGTCTGCTTGTCGAGCGCGAATATATCACTGACGTTGCTGATCAACTCCAGATCAACCAACTGTTCGATCAACTTGTTACCCAAACCTTCAATATCAAGCGCCGTACGCGAGGCAAAGTGTTTGATCGACTCCTTGCGTTGCGCCGGGCAAATAATACCGGCACTGCAACGAACCAGCACTTCACCGTCTTTTTCGATAGCCGAGCCGCAGGCCGGGCAACCGTCTGGCAACACCACCGCCTTACGTTTACCACTACCTTTCTTAACAGACTCTGAATCCAGCACCTTGACGATTTTCGGAATCACGTCACCAGCGCGGCGCACAATGACCGTATCACCAATATGCAATCCCAGACGCTCGATCTCATCCATGTTGTGCAAGGTGGTATTGCTGACTGTCACACCACCGACAAAAACCGGCTCAAGACGGGCCACAGGCGTAATCGTACCAGTTCTACCAACCTGAAATTCGACGTTAAGTACCGTCGTTGTTTTTTCTTCAGCTGGAAATTTATAAGCAATCGCCCAGCGCGGACTACGCGCCGTATTGCCCAGCGCTTCCTGGGTACGAAAGCGATTGACCTTGATTACCGCGCCATCGATCTCATACTCAAGATCATTACGTTTGCCAAGCAGTTGCTCACAATAAGTAATGCATTCATCTATGCCTTTGGCGACAAGCAAATCATCGTTGATTGGCAAACCAAAGCCCTTGAGCATGGCAAACACCTGACTGAGCGAATCCGGCAAATTGATGCCGTCGGCAATGCCGACGCTGTAGCAATACATCTGTAGAGGCATCTTTGCAGTATTGCGCGAATCCAGTTGGCGGATTGCCCCGGCCGCCGTATTGCGTGGATTAACAAACACCTTGCCGCCATCGTTGCTCGCTCGGGCGTTGATCCGCGCGAACCCCTGCTTACCAAGAAATATCTCACCACGCACTTCGAAGCGTGCCGGCGGTTCGTCACACTGCAATCGTAATGGGATACTGCTGATGGTGCGCACGTTGTGGGTAATGTCTTCCCCCGTGACGCCATCACCGCGCGTTGCTCCACGCGTCAACACGCCGTCTTCATAGAGCAGACTGACTGCTACGCCATCGATCTTGGGTTCACAGCTGTATTCAAGGTTTGCATCAGACTCCAGACTCTTGTGCAGTCGCTGCTCGAAACTGCGCAGTTCATCCTCACTGTTCACCTTGGCCAGAGACAACATGGGGTTTTCGTGCGTGACCTGACTAAACTGGGATTGCGGCGCAGATCCGACGCGCTGGGTCGGGGAGTCAGGTGTCACCAGATCATAGTCGGACTCAAGACTCTGCAGCCTTGCGAGCAGCGCATCGTAGTCATCATCGGGAATTTCGGGTGCAGCGAAGGTGTAATAAAGCCGGTTATGGTGCTCTATTAACTGGCGAAGTTGTTGCACTTCTGCGTGAATTTTTTTGGAGACTGCCATGCAGCGCTTACCGCCCTATCAAGCGCGACTGCCAGCGGCCTTGAGTCGCCGCAGTTCGAAGTCACGCACACGCTGACGATAATGCTCGATGGTCTGCTTGGTCATTACATTGCGATTATCATCGCGTAACTCACCTGCCAACTCAGCTTGCACCTGACGGGCACAGGTAAGCATCTTCTCAAGGGCATCGAGGTTGTTGGTTGGTGCCGGTAAGGCCAGGAACAGGCTAATGCCGACTGTGGCAAAATCTTCCATCTCATTGAGATCGAATGTGCCGGGATTGAGCATGTTGGCGACGCTGAAAATGGCCGGGCCTTTGCCATCTGGTCCAGAGCGCATGTGAAAAATGTTCATGTCGCCAAACTTCAATCCGGAAGTGATGAGTGATTCCAGCAGGTCATGACCGTTGAATGCATAGCCTTCCCGAGCCATCACATTCATCACCAGCACTTCGGATGGCTCAGCTGGTGATACCCGGCCTCTTTCATCAGCCACTTCCAATTCCGGCGCCGCGTCGTCCAACTCTGGCTCTGGTCTGCGGCGCGCAGTGGTGTCAGATTCAACCGGCCTGAGAACTGGTTTTTCTTCTGCAAACAAGGGTTGTGGTTGTGGCTCGGTACGCGGCTCTGCCTTCGGAGATGTCTTTTCAGGAGGTGCTTGGCCAGTAGATGCTTTTCCAGAACGTCCCTGGCGCGGCTTCTCCTGATTGACTGATTCAGGTTCTGATTCATTCTTACTCCGAGAGAAGGCTGAGAACAAGGATGCACGCAGACTGCGTTTGGGGGCCGCCGGCTTGGCGTCGCTCGCCGCGTCGAATAATTCTGGCTGCTCGTTATCGCCTGCTGAATCCGCGCGTTGTGTTTGCTCTGCCTTGTCTAACTTGCTGAGCTTGCTTGAGCGTGCTGGCTTGGCGGCTTGTCGATCGCCACCAATACGTTCACCGGCGGACATGGAGAATTCATCAAGCGACTCTTCGAATGCCGCCGTGCTGCCAAGTGCTGGCGCCGATCGCGCTTGCTCATCTGCATCGAGATACTCGTCGTCTTCGTCGCTGTCGTCGTAAACGTCCTCTGACTCATCCCAGTCGTCCTGGGCCTGGTCATCTTCGTAGTCGTAGTCACTCTGGGCCGTTGTATCGCTATCAGCATAACTGACCGGATCAGCAGCACCGTCGTCATCTTCGCCACTGTAGTCCGGCGCAATCGCAGACAAACCACCACCTAGATCAGCATCTTCCTGATCGCGATCGTCATCTAACTCATCATCGTCTAATACATGGTCATCTAAATCATCGCTATTTACACCATGAAAACCAGCAGAAGTATCAGCCCTGACGTTTTGCATGGCTGTATTGTCATCCTGCTCTGCATCGCCATAATCAAATAGCACATCGTCTGGCGGCTCTTCGTCTGCGTCTTCCCAGTTATCGCTGTCTTCCGTGTCGTCCAGAGCGTCTATGTCAGTATTTACCGGCTCAGCCAAGACTTCATCGTCGACAAAATCATGCGCTGAAATGGAAGGCTCGTGGCGCGAGTCGACAGCAAAGTCATCCGCGAACTCATCGCCAGTCGCTAAGTGATCCGAATCTTGTGCACGACTGTCTGGGTCTATTACTGGCGAAGCTGTTTGCGGCGCGAACTGGCTATCGTCGGACTCGCCCCAGTCATCAGAATCAGCGAGCTCATCCTGTTCGACATTACTGCCTGAGTCGTCAGGTTCTTCTTGCTGCGCATCGTGCAGATCAACCGCATCCATCAATACCGGGATTTGCTCGTCCTGCTCATCCCCCAGATCCATGGCCGAGGCGCGTGCCTTGGCACGCACCAGTGCCGGATCTTCAACCTGAGCAGCAGCCGAGCGCGCCCGAACCCGGGCGCCACCACTGGGCAGCTCAGACAACTCGAGCGCTTCAAGATCAACGTCATTGGGGATGTTCTTGTCGATAGCCAGACGGATTTGGCCGCGCCGCGCCTGAATGGCGACATACAGGCCACGCAGGACGACAGCCACAATGGCCAATCCGAGAAGCAGAATGATTAATTCGCGAAGACTCATAGGGTCGCGGTAAACGTTGCACGAAAAACGTGCGTTTATGTGAAAATTTTTAAGGTTATCTTGCAGTTACCCAATTTTCTTTAGCTTTAAATTGGGGCAATCAAGTCGCACAGCAAACCGGTTACATGGCAGCCAGTTCAGCAGCCTCGTCGATATCCACGGCAACGATGCGGGACACACCCGGTTCGTGCATGGTAACACCCAACAATTGATTGGCCATTTCCATCGTGATCTTGTTGTGCGTGATGAAAATGAACTGCACATTCTTCGACATCTCTTTGACAAGATTGGCGTAACGCCCGACATTGGCGTCATCCAGAGGTGCGTCAACCTCATCCAGCATACAGAAAGGTGAAGGGTTGAGCTGGAAGATAGAGAACACCAGCGCAATAGCGGTCATGGCTTTTTCACCACCAGACAACAGGTGAATAGTGCTGTTTCGTTTGCCCGGAGGCCGCGCCATGATGGCAATACCGGTATCGAGCAAGTCTTCGCCAGTCATGTCCAGATAGGCGTGGCCGCCGCCAAACACGCGGGGAAACAGGTCCTGCAGGCCGCTATTGATGATATCGAAGGTTTCCTTGAAGCGAGCCCGGGTTTCCTTGTCGATCTTGCGGATAGCGTTACGCAAGGTTTCGAGCGCCTTCTCCAGATCATCGTTCTGCTTGTCGAGGTATACCTTACGCTCAGACTGCTGTTGATATTCATCGATGGCAGCCAGATTGATCGGCCCCAGACGCTGAATACGATTACCCAGTTTTTCCAGCTCGGCCTCACAAGTCGCCACATCAAGCTCTTCGGGCAGATTGGCCAATACCGTGTCGAGGTCAAACTTGGCTTCGCGCAATTGGTCCAGCAGCGCTTCCCGCTTGACCGTGGCGCCTTCGCTTTTCAGACGGTTTTGCATTAACTCTTCGCGAATACTGTTGAGCTTATCCTGAATGCCATTGCGCTGCTTTTCCAGCTCACGGATCTTGTGCTCGTTGGCATCAACCTTGGCCTTGGCCTCGTTGAGTTCTTTTTCGACCTCAAGGCGCTTCTGCAGCAGGGTTTCGAGCTCACGGCGCATGGTTTCCAGCGGTTCGTGAGATTGCTCGATTTGGCGATGCAGCGATTCCATGCGCTCTTTGGAGCGCTGTACCTGGCTGGCCATGCGGTCCATGGTTTCCCGCGTGGATTGCAGCTGGGATTGCACCGATTGCTGCTTGAGCGCCAGCTCATGAGCGCGATCCTTGTCAGATCGGGCCTTGTCGCGACAACGAGTGAGGTTTTGCACCGCCTCTTCGCGCGCTTCTTGCAGACGCTCTTTGCCACCCACATCCTGCTCCATGCTATCCAGTGCTTCCTGCAGGCGTGCCCGGGCGGCAGCCGTGTTCTCTTGCTCCACGGCTAATTGCTCGGCCAGATCTTCCAATTCCTGACTCACTCGCTGTTTGCGCAGAGTGGCCTCTTCTTCCTTGGCGCGCTTGCCGCTGAGTCGGGACTTGAGATCGCCCAATTCATTCGTCTTGTCACCGATCTGGTTACGCAGTGATTCACGCTCGGATTCGGCGTTGGCAAGGCGCTCACGCAGCGTGGTTCTTTGATTATTTAAATTCTCAACTTTCTCGTTTAATTGCTTGATTTTTTTGAATAAGTCGCCAATCACACTGCGTCGCTCAGCGATGCTTTCCTGGGTGCTAGTACTACGCAATTGCAGCCAGGTCTTGCCTAGCCAAATACCATTTGGCGTGATCAGAGATTCGCCTTCGCGCAAGCTGGCGCGCAGCCGGGTGGCCTCTTCCAGACTACTGGCAATATAAATACCGGACAGTAATTCAGAGATTTCCCAGTCACTGGACACCTTGCTGGTGAGCGGCGTCAGACCCTGGCCTGGCGCTACTGTGCGCGGGCCGGCATTGACATCGATGAAAGCCAACTTGCCCTGAGGCAGATCAGCCAGCATGCGCTCGACTTCATCCAGCCCCTCGACACAGATAGCGCGCAGGGAATCACCCAGAACGGTTTCAACTGCCAGCTCCCAGCCGGATTCAATGTGCAGGCTCTCGCCCAGACGAATCTGATTATCCAGCCCCTTGTTCTGCAACCAGCGATTCAGTTCTTCATTGTCCTGACCCAGTGCAGCCTGCTGCAAAGCCTCCAAAGACGTTTGCTTACCCTTGGCGGTCTGTAATTCTTCACGCGACGCATCGAGGTCCTCACCGCATTGATTCAGCGCCTGACGGTCATCCTGAATCTGGCCCGCCAGCTCGGTGGACTGGGCCTGCTTGGCGGCAATATCCAGCTCAAGCTCCGAGATATCCTCAGAGATCGACTGTAATTCATCATCTACCGGCGCCTCGGCGAACTGCCGCTGCTCTTCTTCCAGTTTCTGCTTACGGGTCAGGCCGCGCTCGACGATTTGCTCGAGCTGCTGAATACGGGATTGCTCGACCTCAGCAATCTGGCGCGGTTCTTCGGCGCGCTGATTGAATTCATCCCATTCCTGCTGCCAGCGCTGCATGACCTGCTCAGCCTCTGCCAGTTCTTCAGTTGAGATGGCCTCTTGCTCACGGGCTTCATCCAGCGCTGGAGTGAGTTCCTTAACCTGCGCTTCCAGCTCAGTGATGCGCTTGAGATCCACATCCAGCTCTTCACGGGTTTGCTCCCAGCCTTCTTCGGTTTCCTGCAAGTCCAGCTTGAGCTGATCGACCCGCTCGACATGGTGCTCGATTGATTGCTCGATGCGGGCAATGTCGTTGCCCAGACTGTAGTAACGCGCTTGCACTTCACCCAAGGCATCATTGAGGTCGGCATTATCGGCCAGATTCTGCTCGATCTCGGCATCCAGCGCCCGCTGATCAGCGGTAGTTGATTCGATTTTGACTTCCAGCTCGTGGATCTTTTCCTGATTGGCTTTAAGCTCGGTATCCAGCGCGCGCCACTTCAGCGCATTCAGATTAGCCGTGGTTTGCCGCTCTTCCTTCTTGAATTCGCCGTATTTCTCTGCTGCCACCGACTGACGCTTCAAATGTGCCAGCTGCCGTTCCAGTTCGTCGCGGATATCAGTGAGGCGCTCCAGATTTTCCATGGTGCGCTTGATGCGATTCTCGGTCTCTTTGCGGCGCTCCTTGTACTTGGAGATGCCAGCCGCTTCCTCAATAAAGACCCGCAGTTCTTCCGGCTTGGATTCGATCAGGCGTGAGACCATGCCTTGCTCGATGATGGAGTAGCTGCGCGCGCCCAGACCAGTACCGAGGAAAATGTCGGTAATGTCTTTGCGGCGGCACTTGGTGCCATTAAGAAAGTAAGAAGACTGCGCGTCCCGGTCCACCCGGCGCTTGATCGACACCTCGGTAAAGTTGGCGTATTCGCCAGTCAGCCGGTGGTCCTGATTATCAAACACCAGCTCAACACTGGCCTGCCCAACCGGTTTGCGGGCGCCAGAGCCATTAAAGATGACATCGGTCATGTTTTCGCCGCGCAGATTCTTGGCTGAGCTCTCGCCCATCACCCAGCGCACAGCGTCGATGACATTGGATTTGCCACAGCCGTTCGGGCCGACGACGGCACACAGATCAGAGGGAAAATTGACGGTGGTTGGGTCTACAAAGGACTTAAAGCCCGAAAGCTTGATGCATTTCAGCCGCATGAAGGTAACTCTGAATCAAGTGCTGGCTGACCACTTCGCAAATTGTGAGCAGAGATTGGTTCGGGCGTAAGCACAAAGGTGAATAAATACAAGCGATGTTACAACGATTTGTTATTAACGCAGCATGCTGCGACAGCCTTTATGACTGCTTTTCCTAAGCGCGAAGTTTAGCTGATTTATGACAATCATGTCACCGTTGGCAGGCTGTGTTTTTGGGTTTAGCTCGCCGCTCACCCTGCGAGACAATGAGAATGGACACGGCTTGTTTGATTAACAGGCAATACGCTTCAGTAAAGCACTATTTACGGCAAGAATATCGTCCTTGGTAACGGCGAATGTAATTGATTGAGTTCGCGATTTGCGCGGCATTAACACCATCACCCGGCCGCCTCCTCGTCATATCCGCGAAGCTATTCAGGCAAAGGTCACATTCACAGCGACTAAAGATGAACTCGAAGTCACCATTGCAGGATTGGCTGTCAATGACACTATTGATTATCTGAATGTTCGGAAAAGCTTGCTTGCCAATAATCAAATACTAGCGGGAGATAGCGCAAACCCGGGCAGACGAAGATTGGCATTGCAGTACGGAAAAACCGAATACTTGCCTGATTTTGCGAAACAGCAAGAGCAAGTCATGATCGTTGAACGGCGGAATCCCTTCTATTCGGGGCTGCAGGCCCTCTCGGTATCGCCTCGTTTGAGACGTATCGGAGATCGATATTCGAATCAGTTTTAAGGCAAGATTCTGCAATTCCATCACCGATGGTGCGAGTCATTTTCGGAAACCCCATACGGGTTTGCAGCTGTCGGGCTGGGCTACCCTTTTCGAGCCAAAAAGAGCATTCAAACTCTCTCAAATAACTGTGATATCTTAGATAGTGATCGCGATTAGGCGCTGAAATAATAAATACCGCACCTCACCTTTAGCAGTTTCGCAAATAAGGTCAACCGAGTGCACGATCTCATAAGAAGTTGATTTCTAATAATATTTAAAATCAATATGGTTTTTCGCAGAGCTGATTCTGGCTCAGTGAAACAGCTTAATATTTGTGTTTGCTATATGACGGCTTTTAAAAACTAGAATTATGAATCTCGTTGCACTCGCGATTTCCTTTGTAGTGACTGGCCTTTGCTTGCAAGCATTACGCCCCATTGCAGCACACGTATCTTTAGTCGATCTACCCAGTGGACGAAAAAATCACACCACTGCTACACCAATGGTGGGTGGTATTGGCATATTCCTGGGCACGCTTTTAGCAGTCACATTCACGCCCGGACTACTCACACAATTTGCCCCCCTGTTCAGTTTGTCTGCCTTGGTGCTATTTGTCGGTGTCATTGACGACGCAAAAGAACTCTCCGCAGATTTGCGTATGGCCGGGCACGGATTAATTGCTCTTTGTATGCCAATTTTGGCCGGCGTCGAATTACACTCCCTCGGCAATTTAATATTTTCAATCTCTTTAACAACCGGGGTGCTATCAATTCCACTTACCGTTTTTGCCACAGTAGGTGTCATTAACGCTATCAACATGAGCGACGGTATTGATGGCCTCTCCGGCGGGTTTGCTGTAATCACTTTAGGTATGATTGCCTTGGCTACGTCGTGGCCTGGTAACGTATCAATATTCAGTTTGATTTTAATTTGCTCTATTTTGGCTTTTTTAGTGTTGAATTTCCGCTACCCGTGGAAGAAAAAAGCCCTCGTTTACATGGGCGATGCCGGTAGCACCACAATCGGCTTTATTCTGGCCTGGCTGCTTATTGAAAATAGTCAGGGAAATACTGCTAATTTCGCTCCCGTTCACGCACTATGGTTTTTGGCAGTACCACTGATGGATACTGTAAACTTGCTAATCAAACGACCATTGCAAGGACGGTCCCCTTTTCATCCTGGCCATGATCATTTACACCATAAGCTTCAACGACGTGGTTTATCTGACGCAAAGGTCGTGTCCTTGTTGCTTGCTATTTCACTTTTTCTAGGATGTTTAGGCCAGCTCGGACTTATCTTTCAAGTCAAAGAGTCCATAATGTTCACGGCCTTTATGGCGTTGTTTGCTCTCTATTACTTTGCCTCTGAGCATATTGCTCCGCCGACCAAGACAAACGATCTGGGTAATTCTTAGTAGCTCAGGTCAAGCAACCGGCATCAGTCGTCTCGTCATAGAACACTACTCACCTTTTCATCTTCTAACCTTTTCATCTACTAATCTTTTCATCTACGAACCTACTCACATAGTCACTTATTCACCTATTCGCACACTACAAATTCCCAGATAAATACTTCTGCTTCTTTCTCAAGAGTACGAGTTAGTATGCAAATTCTTACTTGCGAAGCCAGCTGAATCAATCAAAGAAGTCTGGTCAATTTGCTGTCCACATCTCGTCAAGTTTCCGTACTCACTCTCCTGTTCTACAGTAAAAATCAGCAAGGATGCTCCAGGGAATACAAGGAAGTATTCCGACTTAAATTAAAACCGGATTTAGTTGAAGGTGCTTGATCAATGCTCAAACTGGATTTGCCGCAAGAGATCGAAGATCGTCTCGATATTTTGACACTAAAAACAGGGTATTCCAGGCAGTTCTATGTGATGGAGGCGGTACTGGAACACCTGGAGGTGATCGAAGCGGATCAACTCGCCAGAGAGCGAAGAGAGGATTCATTTGTATCTGAAAAAGAAATTGGTCGGGACGGCGGGATTTGAACCCACGACCACTACACCCCCAGTGTAGTGCGCTACCAGACTGCGCTACGCCCCGATTTAAACCTGTTCAAAGAGTTAAGGAACTCAGTGAATTAAACCGTTCTGGTATTTACTTCTTTTCGCTGGGAGATCCCCCAGTGTAATGCGCTACCAGACTGCGCTATTTATTGGTGGACTAAGTCGGATACCATTCTTCCGACCAGCCTGGCGATTTATTTAAGGGGAGATCCCCGATTTGAAACCGCTTCAAAGAGTTAAGGCAACTCAATGAATTTAACTGCTCTGGTATTTACTTCTTTTCGCTGGGAGATCCCAGTGTAGTGCGCTACCAGACTGCGCCGCGCTCAAAATTGCTCAGCGAACCAGATTATCTGCAAGTAATTTAAGCGGAGGGAATTTTACCTGCCTGAAAGGCTTGAGACCAGACAATAGTCACTAAATATCGCGGTCAGCCAATACCTGTCTGCAAATGCTACAGAAACTCTACAGCCGACCAATAACCTCTTCCAAATCTCGTACCAGAGACTTGATTTCACTGGCGTTGACGTTGGTCTTGTTAAGCTCTTCCGGATCTTCAGTCATCTTCTGACGGGCACCGCCGATGGTATAGCCTTGTTCGTAGAGAAGACTCTTGATCTGGCGGATGAGGACAACATCCTGGCGCTGATAGTAACGGCGGTTACCACGACGCTTGACGGGCTTGAGCTGCGGAAATTCCGCTTCCCAGTAACGTAGTACGTGTGGCTTGACGGCGCACAGCTCCCCTACTTCACCAATCGTAAAGTAACGCTTGGGGGGAATTGGTGGCAGTTCGTCGTTATTCTTCGGTTCCAGCATAGCCTTCTACTCTTGCCTTTAACTTCTGACCTGGCCGGAAGGTGACTACTCGTCGGGCCTTGATGGGGATTTCTTCGCCGGTTTTGGGGTTACGACCGGGGCGTTGTTTCTTGTCACGGAGATCGAAATTACCGTAGCCGGACAACTTCACTTGCTCGTTACGCTCCAAAGAGACGCGAACCTCTTCAAAGAACTGTTCGACGACTTCCTTCGCTTCGCGCTTATTCAGGCCGAGCTCTTCGAAGAGCCGTTCTGCCATATCAGCCTTGGTAAGTGCTCCGTCTGCCATGTTCCATCCCCCGGCTAATCTCGCAAATTTGCATTAAAAAGTTCGTGTAGTGCGTTGACGCAGCTACTAATTATTGCATTTATTTCGTCATCGCTAAGAGTGCGGTAAGGATGTTGCCACGTCAAGCCTAAAGCCAGACTTTTTTTGTTTTTTGCGACCGCATCCCCTTGATAAACATCAAATATTCGTAAATCTGTCAAAAACTCACCGGCTTGCTCACGCATAGCGGCCAGAATTTCACCGGCTGGCACTGACTCATCAACCACAATGGCCAGATCGCGACTGACTTCAGGGAATTTAGACAGGGGCTGGGCAGCCGGGACTTGCCTATCCAGCAAGCTGGCAGTCTGGAGTTCGAAACAGTAAACCTCGCCATGCACGCCCAAAGCCTGTTGTACTGCAGGATGTAGCGCTCCCAGGTAACCGACAATGTCACCATCAGCGGCGTTGATCTGCGCACACTGCCCCGGATGCAGGGCTGGGTGTTGGCCCGGCTGAAAACTGAATTGCTCACCGCTACGGCTCAAGGCCAACAGCGCTTCTACCTGACCTTTTACATCATAAAAGTCAGATATCTCTTTGTTATTAAACCAGTTTGAGGGTGATCTTGTTCCGCAAATCAAGCCGGCGATATGTTCTACCTGAGTTGTCTTGCCGCCTTCTTTATTAAAGATCAGCCCGGTCTCAAACAGTCGCAAGCGCTGCTGTTGTCGATTCTGGTTGTGCAGTAAGGCCGCCAACAGGCCCGGCAGTATGCTAGGGCGCATCACTGACATCTCTTCGGAGATCGGGTTTTGCAAGGCGATAGTCTCGCGCTCGTCGCCCATGACTTTTTGACATAGCTGCGGGTCAATAAAGCTGTAGGTGATGGCTTCCTGATAGCCTTGTGCCGTTAATACATCGCGCAACGCCACCAAACGCAGACGCCCTTCTTTGGGCTTGCCGAGGCTGGCACTGTCCAGACCATTGGTCTTGGGAATATTGTTGTAGCCGTAGATGCGGGCAATTTCTTCGATCAGGTCGGCTTCTATCGCCAAGTCAAAGCGAAACGAAGGGACCCGAATGCTAATCTGCTCAGCACTTTGCGCAAGTAGCGTGAAGCCCAAACGTTCGAAGATGTCGGCAATCTCCTCTGCCGGCATGGAAATACCGAGAATGCGCTCGACATTGCTCAATTTCAGATTTATCTGGCCAGCCTCTGGCAGCGTGCCGATCGCTGTCGTCACAGGGCCAGCGCTACCGCCGACGATATCGAGCAACAGCTGGGTCGCCCGTTCCATGGCGCGTTCCTGTAATTCATAATCCACACCGCGCTCGTAGCGGTGGGAGGCATCGGTGTGCATGCCATAGCTACGCGCTTTACCGGCAATGGCCAGGGGTGCGAAGAATGCACACTCGAGGAAGACATCTTCGGTGGCATCACTGACTGCAGTAGCCTCACCGCCCATGACGCCAGCCATTGCTACCGCCTTGTCCTGATCGGCGATCACCAGCGTGTCGCTGGTCAGCTTGACGGTCTTGCCGTCCAGCAACGTCAGCTCTTCATCAGCGCCGGCCATGCGGACATTGATATTGCCCTTGAGTTTGGCCAGGTCGAAGGCGTGCATTGGCTGACCCAACTCGAGCAAGACGTAATTGGTGACATCAACAACAGGGTCGATCGAGCGAACACCGGAGCGGCGCAGCTTTTCTTTCATCCACAAAGGGGTCGCCGCACCCAGATTAATGCCGCGAATAATACGGCCCAGATAACGCGGGCACTCTGTATCGGCAGTAATAGAGACGGCAAATTCATCGTCGATACTGGCCGCTACCGGTTCGACTTGCGGCACTTGCACCGGTTTGCGCGCGATAACACCGACTTCTCTGGCAATGCCTGCGATACCCAGGCAATCGCCGCGATTTGGCGTGAGATCCAGCTCAATGGCCAGATCATTCAATTGCAGATAGTCGCGGATGTCTGTGCCGATTGGCGCATCGCTTAACAGTGCCAGCAAGCCATCCGACTTTTCTTCCAGGCCCAACTCTTCGGCTGAGCACAGCATGCCGCAGGACTCGACACCACGCAGCTTGGCTTTCTTGATCTTGAAAGGCTTCTCTTCATCACCGACCATGCGAATCTCGGCACCAATTGTGGCAAATGGCGCCTTCATTCCAGCTGCAACGTTAGGTGCGCCGCAGACAACTTGATGGGTGTTTTTGCCATCGTTAACCTGACAAACATTGAGCTTGTCAGCATCAGGATGCGGCTCAACAGAGATAACTTCGGCCACAATGATGCCGCTGAATTGATTGGCAACAGGCGCAGTGCCATCGACCTCCAGGCCGGCCATGGTCAAGGCCTCGACTAGCGGTTCGACGTCAAGCTCATGGTCCACCCACTCGCGCAGCCAACTGTCACTGAATATCATTTACTCTGCCAATCCTGACTAATTAAATTGCTTGAGGAAGCGAATGTCGTTTTCGAAATAAGTGCGAAGATCACTGACGCCATAACGCAGCATGGCCAGACGCTCGACACCCATACCAAAGGCAAAGCCCGTGTACGTATCATTGTCGATACCCGACATTTCAAACACGCGCGGATGCACCATGCCACAACCGCCGACTTCCAACCAACCCGTGTGGCTACAAATACGACAGCCTTTACCACCACAGCTGACACAGCCCATGTCGATCTCGGCCGAAGGCTCGGTAAACGGGAAATAAGAAGGCCGGAATCGGACTGGCAGATCAGCTTCAAAATAAGACTGAAGGAATTCCTCGACAGTGCCTTTTAGATCCGAAAAGCGAATGTTTTTGTCGACCACCAAGCCTTCGACCTGATGAAACATTGGCGTGTGCGTCAAATCAGAATCGCAGCGGTAAACGCGGCCAGGGCAAATAATACGAATGGGTGGTTCAGTAGTTTCCATGACTCGCACCTGCACAGGTGAAGTATGGGTGCGAAGAACAGTGCCAGGGCTCACATAAAATGTGTCATGCATGGCACGTGCCGGGTGATGCTCCGGTATATTGAGCGCTTCAAAGTTGTGATACTCATCTTCGATTTCCGGCCCTTCGGCAACATCATAGCCAGCAGTGCTGAATATCCTGGTGATGCGGTCGATGGTGATGGTAATCGGATGCAGCCCGCCCGTGTTCTGACGACGACCGGGCAGCGTGACATCGATAGTTTCACCGGCCAGTTTTTCCGCCAGCTTGCTCGCTACCAATGATTGTTTGCGTGCTTCAATCGCTTGCTGCACTTCTCGCTTGGCAACATTAATCCGCTCGCCAGCAGCAGGCCTCTCGTCCGGAGGCAATTGCCCGAGTGATTTAAGTTGTGCGGTGAGTACGCCCTTTTTGCCGAGGTAGTTAACGCGAAGCGCATCCAGTGCTTTTTCATCACTGGATGCTGCTATCGCCGCTAATGCCTCAGAAACCAGGGAATCGGTGTCTGCCATGTGCCGAATCCGTGCCTAAGCGTCAGGCAGCCAGATTGGCTTTAGCTTGATCCGCGATGGCTGTGAAGGCTTGCTTGTCGTGTACAGCCAGATCAGCCAGTACGCGACGATCGATTTCGATATTCGCTTTCTTCAGACCAGCGATGAGTTGGCTATAAGTAATACCATTCTCACGCGCCTGAGCGTTGATACGGGTAATCCACAGTGAGCGGAATACGCGCTTCTTGTTGCGACGGTCACGGTAGGCATATTGGCCAGCTTTGGTGACAGCCTGGGTCGCTACACGATAGACGCGACTGCGCGCACCGTAATAGCCTTTAGCTTTCTTTAGTACTTTCTTGTGGCGACGATTGGCGATAACGCCTCGTTTTACTCGAGCCATTGGGGAATCTCCTGGTTAAGAATTAAGTTTCACGAAGCATGCGTTTTACTGCTGGTACGTCACTCGGGTGTACCGAGCTCGTTCCGCGCAGCTGACGCTTTCGCTTGGTGGTCATCTTGGTCAGGATGTGACTCTTGTAAGCACTTTTGCGCTTGTAACCGGAACCAGTCTTTTTGAACCGTTTCGCGGCACCACTATGGGTTTTTAATTTACCTAAACTCACTTTTCGAACTCCGCATTTATCCCATTTCGGGATTTTTGAATAAATACCTAATACGCACAAAGGCCAGACTCTATTGATCCAGCAGGATCAATAGAGTCTGACCCTTGCAAGTAATTAGCGCTTTTTGACCGGTGCCAATACCATGACAATTTGCCGGCCTTCCATCTTGGGTTCCTGCTCCACAGTGCCGATTTCAATCAGATCCTCGCGAATCCGTGTAACCAACTCCATGCCAAGATGTTGATGGGCCATTTCCCGGCCGCGGAATCGTAGTGATACCTTGGCCTTGTCCCCATCCTGAAGGAAACGTGTCAGGTTGCGTAGTTTTACCTGATAATCCCCTTCTTCCGTCCCTGGTCGAAACTTTACTTCTTTAACCTGTGTGCGACGTTGTTTCTTCTTGTTGGCAGCTTTCTCCTTCTTGAGGTCGAAGACATGCTTACCGTAGTCCATTATTTTGCAAACTTGCGGGTCGGCATCCGGCGCAATCATCACCAGATCCAATTTCGCTTCAGCGGCCGCTTCTCTGGCCTCTGCTATTGAAACGATTCCAACCTGCTGACCATCTGCCCCTACCAGGCGAACCTGTTCAGCCTCAATAAACTCGTTAATTATGGGCTTCTTAGCACTACTTCTCATGATATGCGCGAACGCTTAAACCTCATTACGATGCAATTCCTCCAACTGACTACTATTTATCCGACTCAAGCTGTGCGCCACTACGTCCAAACTGGGCTACGTCCTGGCGCAAGTGACTACTGAATTCGTCAATTGTCATCGTTCCCAGGTCTTCACCTCCACGTGTGCGGACAGCAATAGTGCCGGATTCCACCTCCTTATCGCCAACTACCAGCATATAAGGGGTCTTCTGTAACGTGTGCTCGCGGATTTTAAAGCCAACCTTCTCATTTCTCAAGTCCGCGTCGACCCTAAACCCTTGGTTTTTCAAGTTTTCTTGGGTTTTGAGCACATAATCGGCCTGTTTATCGGTAATATTCAGCAAAACAGCCTGAACCGGCGACAGCCAGGTTGGCATTGCCCCGGCATAATGTTCAATCAAAACGCCAATAAACCGCTCAAACGAGCCGAGAATCGCCCGGTGCAACATGACCGGGGTCTTGCGCGAGCTGTCTTCGGCCACATATTGAGCGCCCAGACGCTCAGGCAAGAAAAAATCGACCTGTATTGTACCGCATTGCTGGATGCGACCCATACAATCCTTTAAGGAATATTCAATCTTGGGACCATAGAAAGCCCCCTCGCCGGGTAACAGCTCCCATTTCAGGCCAGTGGCATTCAGCGCATCTTTCAAAGACTGCTCGGCCTTGTCCCACAAATCATCGCTACCGACGCGCTTTTCCGGGCGCGTCGACAGGCGCAACAGGATCTCGTCGAAACCGAAGTCACGGTAGACGGCGAACAGCAAATCCATAAATTCGGCCACTTCGGACTGGATCTGATCTTCAGTACAGAAAATATGGCCGTCGTCCTGCACAAAGCTGCGCACTCGCATCAGGCCATGCATGCTGCCGGATGGCTCATAGCGATGGCAGGAGCCGAATTCAGCCAGACGCAAGGGCAAATCACGATAACTCTTCAGGCCCTGATTGAAGACCTGGATATGACACGGGCAATTCATGGGCTTGATCGCATACATGCGATTGTCCGATTCCACGCTAAACATTTCATCAGCGAACTTGGCGGCGTGCCCGGACTTTTCCCACAACGAGTAATCAACCAGCTGCGGTGTATTGATCTCTTTGTAGTCGTGTTTACGCTGCACTTGCTGCATATAGTCCTGAATCGCTTGATACAGGATCCAGCCACGCGGATGCCAAAATGGCATACCCGGCGCTTCTTCCTGGAAGTGAAACAGTTCCAGCTGCTTGCCGAGTTTGCGGTGATCGCGTTTTTCTGCTTCTTCCAGACGCTGCAAATACAGCTTCAGATCCGCTTTGGAGCCCCAGGCAGTGCCATAGATCCGCTGCAGCATGGCGTTATTGGCATCGCCGCGCCAATAGGCGCCGGCCACTGAAGTCAGCTTAAATGCCTTGAATTTTCCTGTGCTGGGCACGTGCGGACCACGACACAAGTCCATGAAATCGCCTTGCTTGTAGAAAGACAGCTCTTCTTCACCGGGAATACTTTCGATAATCTCGACCTTGTACTCTTCACCGATGCTCTTGAAATGCGCCACTGCATCAGCGCGGGACATGACCGAACGCTCAACCTGCAGGTCTTCCTTCACAATGTCTTTCATGGTCTTTTCGATAGCTTCGAGATCTTCGGGCGTAAAAGGACGCTCGAAGGCGAAGTCATAGAAAAAACCATCTTCGATAACCGGGCCGATAGTCACTTGGGCTTTCGGGAATAGCCGCTGCACAGCTTGCGCCATGAGATGCGCACAGGAATGTCGAATGACTTCCAGACCATCATCATCGCGTTCGGTAACCAGTGCTACTTCCGCATCGTCACTGACGACATAGGAAGTATCAACCAGCTCGCCTGCTACGCGCCCGGCCAGTGCTGCTTTGGCCAGACCAGGACCGATGTCCATGGCGATATCGGCAACCGAGACTGGCTTGTCAAATTCCCGCACGCTACCGTCGGGGAGTGTAATCTTGGGCATTGTGGGTCCAATCGATCAAACTGAGAACCTGCCTTTAGCAGCAGATTCGTGAGTATTTCGCACAGGGTGATACTGCAGTGCCGAATGAAGTGGTAGGCACGACCAGATTCGAACTGGTGACCTCTACCATGTCAAGGTAGCGCTCTAACCAACTGAGCTACGCGCCTATCGAGTTGCCTGATTCCGAGCCGGGCAGGCTCGAATTCGCCCCATTCGAAAAGACTGGCGATTATACGGAATACCCAGCCCCGGTGTCGACGAATTTATCAGCAAAAAGACGATTCAAATCATTGCGTTAACAATTGCTGTTTCAGGCGACCAATCTGGTCTCGCGTAGCAGCCGCTTCCTCAAAGTCGAGATTCTTGGCCTGCTCGTACATTTGCTTCTCCAGCGCATCGATTTGCTGTTGCACTTCCTTGGGGTTGGAAAAATCCAGCTTGGCATAGGCCCCGGATTTTTCTGCTGCACCGCGCCCACCTTTTTGGGCACGGGACCCTGGCGCTGAATAGGCGCCCTCCATGATATCCAGCACTCGCTTGCGGACACCAATAGGGGTGATGTTATTGGCTTTGTTGAACTCCAGCTGGGCGTCGCGGCGGCGATTGGATTCACTGATTGCTCTTTCCATTGAGCCCGTGGTTTTGTCGGCGTAGAGAATGGCCTTGCCATTGAGATTGCGCGCCGCCCGGCCAATGGTCTGAATCAACGAACGCTCGGAGCGCAGAAAGCCTTCCTTGTCGGCATCCAGCACTGCGACCAATGAGACCTCGGGTATATCCAACCCTTCGCGCAGCAGATTAATACCCACCAGCACATCGAAATTACCCAGGCGCAAATCACGAATGATCTCCGAGCGCTCCACGGTATCGATGTCTGAATGCAAATAGCGCACGCGGACATCGTGCTCGGCTAAATAGTCAGTCAGATCCTCTGCCATGCGCTTGGTCAGCACTGTCACCAGCACGCGCTCTTCCAGCGCGACGACCCGACGTACTTCAGACAGCAGATCATCCACCTGGCTCGAAGCCGGGCGAATCTCCAGCACCGGATCGATCAGCCCCGTCGGCCTGACTACCTGCTCGACCAATTGACCTTGATGCTCCTGCTCATAGGGCCCCGGCGTGGCGGATACGAAAATAATCTGCGGCGTCAGACCTTCCCACTCCTCAAAGCGCAGGGGCCGGTTATCAAGCGCCGAAGGCAGTCGAAAACCATGTTCCACCAGCGTCTGCTTGCGCGACCGGTCTCCTTTGTACATAGCGCCCAGTTGCGGAATGGAGACATGGGACTCATCAGCGACAACCAGGGCATTGGCAGGCAGGTAGTCATACAACGTCGGTGGTGGCCGGCCAGCTTCCCGACCAGACAAGTAACGTGAATAGTTTTCAATGCCCGTGCAATAACCCAGTTCCTGGATCATCTCCAGATCAAACCGGGTGCGCTGTTCCAGACGTTGCGCCTCAACCAGGCGATGATTGTCCTGCAAATGTTTGAGCCGCTCGCGCAATTCTTCCTTGATCTGATCCAGAGCGTTAAGCAGCGTATCGCGCGGCGTCACATAGTGCGATTTCGGAAACACGGTCAGGCGCGGCACTTCACGCGTCACACTGCCTGTTAGCGGGTCGAAATAGGAAAGCCGCTCGATTTCGTCATCGAACAGCTCGATGCGGATAGCATGGCGCTCGGATTCTGCCGGATAGATATCGATGACGTCGCCGCGCACACGATAGGTAGCCCGGCGCAATTCCATGTCGTTGCGGGTGTACTGCAATTCAGTGAGGCGCTTGAGGAGCTGGCGCTGGTCCATTTTCTCGCCGCGGTCCAGATGCACCACCATCTGCAAGTATTGCCCCGGGTCACCCAGACCATAGATCGCCGATACGGTGGCAACGACGATGACATCTTCACGCTCCATCAGTGCCTTGGTGGCAGACAAGCGCATTTGCTCGATGTGATCGTTAATTGAGGAATCTTTCTCGATATACAGGTCCGATGAAGGCACATAAGCCTCGGGCTGATAGTAATCGTAGTAGGACACAAAATATTCGACGGCATTGTCAGGGAAGAATTCTTTGAACTCGCCATAGAGTTGCGCCGCCAATGTTTTATTCGGCGCCATCACCAATGTGGGTCGTTGCACCTGCTCAATCACATTGGCGACAGTGAAGGTTTTACCGGAACCGGTCACCCCCAGAAGGGTCTGGGCGTGGAGACCGTCTTCAAGTCCTTCCACCAATTTAGCGATAGCGGCCGGCTGGTCGCCCGCTGGCTTGAAACTGGAGTGGACTTTGAAAGGTTTGCCAGTAGCCTGGCTAGCTGGTTTGCTGGAGGATTGGCTCATGGAATCAGGCGCTGCGCTCGAGTCGAAACCCGCTAGAGTACCGCAAATTGCCCCAACAGTCGCACCCGGTGTTGACCCCATCTGGATAAGTCATTAGACTACGCGCCTTTTCGAGCTATACTAATATCTCGAGAGCTCTGCTGCCCAATAGCTCAATGGTAGAGTAGGTGACTGTTAATCACTTGGTTCCTGGTTCGAGTCCAGGTTGGGCAGCCATTTTCTAACACCTCACACCACACCTACTCCAAAAAAGTTCCAGCCTCACCATCCCTGAGGCGCCGGTCTTCTCAAGACACGCTTCTCAAGATATTACCCCGCGCCTTTTGACTCACACCCAGCGCACTCGCACCCGCCTAACTTCCGAGATATTGTTCATTTATGGTTAATATCGCGGCGGATATTGTATAGTTAGCGAAAATTAAATCCGTCTTAACACAGTAGTGGGAGAAGCTTCATGCGTGCACTAATTATTGCCGCCCTAATGACACTGTCATTCACCGTCGTCGCCCAGGACAACCCTGTGGTTGTCATGGAAACCAACAAGGGCACCATCAGAATTGAACTGTGGGCCGACAAAGCCCCTGTTAGCGCGGAAAACTTCCTGCGCTATACCGACAACGAGTACTACGATGGCCTGATTTTTCATCGTGTCATTAATGGCTTCATGATTCAGGGCGGCGGATTCAGCCCGGACATGGTCCAGAAATCCACTTACGACCCGATCGCCAACGAAGCCAGTGCAGACAAGCCCAATAACCGCGGCACACTTGCCATGGCTCGCACGCAGGTCGTTGATAGCGCCACTAGCCAGTTCTTTATCAATCTGGTCGACAACGACTTCCTGAATCACACTAATGAAACCCCCAGCGGTTTTGGCTACGCGGTTTTTGGTGAAGTCATCGAGGGTATGGATGTAGTCGATGCCATTGCTGCGGTCGAAACAGGCCGTGTGCGCAGCTTCGGCGATGTCCCCACCGAGCCAGTCATCATTGAGTCTGTGCGTCGCGAATAACCGGGCAGCTTCACATGCGCCTGCAGCGAAATTTTCCCTGCAGGCTCAGGGTGATACTGCTAACAATTGAGCGAGAGCTTGTTGCTTCCCGGTGAGTAAAAACACTGGTGCAGGGTAATACACATTGAGGGCTTTCAAGGCTGCCGTATTGCGCGAGTATTCCTGAAAGCCTTTTTTGTTTGCCTTACTTATTTACCTACTTACCTATTTATCTAATTATCTAATTATCTAATTATCTGATTATCTGATTTATTTGTTATCTGATTTATTGGCCTGATCTATCTATTAGCCCTATTAGTCCTATTAGCCCTATTAGCCCTATTAGTCCAACTGCTTTCTGTCTTTCTTTCGCTGCCAGTCATAGACCCATGACTGGACGGTTCTCTCGCCCTGACTGCCGACTTACCCACTAGTCCGCCTGCATAGCAGATCCGAATACGAGTTTGGAGGAGCCGAACTGAGTGTTAGAAGTGAAAGTCAGAACTGATAGTCGAGGAGTAATTGGGTGGCAAGACTTCTAAAGCGCGTCCAGATACAGGCAAGCGCGTGCAAGAGTAGACGCATGATGGTGAAACTCAGACAACTTGCGACTGTTCTTTAGTCGTCCCTGCGTGCTTTGCCTTGTGCCTTGCCCTGAAACAACGGCGTTACCTTGGATACAGTAGCGCCCGACTCATCAGCTGCTACGTCCGCAGGCGTGGTATCCGCCACGGCGATACCCAACAAATCACAAGCTTCTTCTTTTGGCTCAAAGCCATCCACGGCTTCCATAAGCACAGCACGAATATCGAGAATATTCATTTCGTGGCACGCACGTTCCAGGCGGCTTAACATGCCCGCCAGCACATCCCATTCCAGAAATTCTTCTTCGGCGCGCATGATTTTGGGATGTACCGTGCCAGTAACAGATTCACCGATCAGCAATTCTTCATAAAGCTTCTCACCTGGGCGCAGGCCGGTGTATTCGATAGCAATATCACCACGATAGGAATTTTCATCTTTCACATCGTAGCCCATCAAGTGGACCATCTTCTTGGCCAGGTCAACAATACGAATGGGTTCATTCATATCCAGAACAAAGACATCACCGCCGGAAGCCATTGAACCAGCCTGAATCACAAGTTGCGCAGCTTCCTCGACCGTCATGAAATAGCGCGTCACTTCCGGGTGCGTCACCGTGACTGGTCCACCCAGAGAGATTTGTTTTCTGAATAGCGGCACCACTGAACCGGACGAGCCCAACACATTGCCAAAACGCACCATGCTAAATCGGGTATTTCCGCCCTGCCCGGCCATCGCTTGTAATACTTGTTCAGCAAAGCGTTTTGTCGCGCCCATAAAGTTGGTTGGGCGAACTGCCTTGTCAGTGGAAATAAAGACAAAATTTTTGACGTTGTATTTTGCCGCTGCCTGAGCCGACACCAGCGTGCCAAAAATGTTATTCAGTGTACCTTCGACAACATTCTTCTCGACCATTGGTACTTGCTTGTACGCGGCCACATGATAAACCGTCTCGACAGCAAATGCCTTGATGGCGTTTTCCATTTGCACTGGATTACAGACTGAGCCCAGCAAGGCAATCACTTCAATCTCGGAGCCATTTTCAATAGCGCTTAAACTGGCTCGTATCTCACCCTCGATTTCATAGAGGCCAAATTCGGAGCTATCGAGCAAGATCACCCGGGCGGGCTTGATTGTTACGATCTGACGGCACAACTCCGAACCGATAGATCCGGCGGCGCCGGTAATCAGCACTGACTTGCCTTCGATACAAGCGCCTAGCAGTTCCGGATTTGGCGGAACGATATCGCGCCCTAACAGATCTTCAATGTCCACATCCCTGATCTGGTCTACACCGGCTTTGCCTGACACCATATCAAAAAGGTCTGGCACTGTTTTCACATGGACGGGCAAATGCTCCAGGCGGTTGAGGATTTCCTTGCGCTCGGCATGTGTCGCTGACGGTATGGCCAACAATATCTGGCGCACCGAATAAGTCTCAATTAATTCGAACAGGGAATTCGGGCTATGAACGCGTATCCCATGCACTGTGCTGCCAATCATATTCAGGCTGTCGTCGACAAAGGCAGCTGGCAAATATTGATTGCCGTTTTGCAAGGCAACCACCAGCTGCATACCGGAGCTACCTGCCCCGTAGATAATGACTGGTTCTTTGGGGCGAAAATTATGAATCAGACTCTGCATCATCAGCTTGCCAACGAAGCGACTACCGCCGACGAAGAACAGGGATAAAATCCAGAAGATAGGCAGCACGGAATAACCGTCGATGCTGTCGCCCTGCAACATATAAAACGCAATGGCCAAGGCAGCGCTCACCAGCGTGACACCCTGCACTATTACCAGGCCAGACTGCACACCCATATAGAGCACCAGTACGCGGTAAAGTCCGATGCGCGCGAAGATTGCCACGCTCAATAACGTGATCGCCCCGACGTATAAATAGAAGCGTTGCTCGTGCCCGAAGAAATCCTGCCCAAGCAGTATGAACGACAACAGCAAGGCCGACAGAATCATGACACTGTCGGCCAGCATCATGAATAGGCGTTTTAAAGATCTCGAGAGCGGGATTGTATAGAGCAGCATAATTAGTCAGTCACAGGTTCAAAGAATAAGATGCACAGCCAAAAAGTGATTGCTGTGGGTTGTTGCCTCTGATATTGCAGATAGTTCAGATCAACAATAGCGAACCCTGTGACGTTGTATTCCCCAGTTAAGCTTATTTTATGTGGCTTGGTTGTTGCTTTGACAATTGCCTTGAAAATTCACTGCACGTCACTATTTGCACGGCCACTGCTTAGTTATTCTTGCCGGCACCCAGTTTAATCGCCAAAACAACCAATGGCGCCAAGGCTAACACAGCTATATACATTGCCGCTTCCGACCAGTTCACCGAACACCAGGCCAATGGCGCTAACCATAAACAGTTGATGCCTGTAATAGTTATCGTCACTCTGCGGTGACTCTTGTAGTGTCTTGCAGCATGTTGATACGCATGACTGGCGTGGCCTTCATACCACTTTTCGCCACGCTGATAACGCCGCGCCAGTGTTACTGAGGCATCCGCAATGAATACCGCCAGCAATATCACCCATGTCCACACGGACAAACTGCCAGTCTGCATGGAAAACAAGGCCAGTATACCAAGGCTAAAACCGATAAAACTGCTACCCACATCACCCATGAAGAGCTTGGCAGGCGGCCAGTTCCAGACCAAAAAGCCGGCACCGGCACTGAATAGTGTCGCCGATAGAGCCGAGACTACCTGATCGCCACTATTTATAACCAGAGAAAATGACAAAAACGTGACAAACAGCAGCTCAGAGCCCGCCAATCCGTCGATGCCGTCCATGAAGTTGTAAAGATTAAGCAGCCACAACAGCGCCAACACCGCCAGAATACTCAGTATCAGCTGATTACCGAGTATTACGCCGCCCATATTGATAGGACCTACACCACCCAGCCAGGCCACAACCCAGACTGCCGCCAGGGTTTGCAGCGGGACGCGCCACGCCACATGCAGCGACCAAAAATCATCGAGCATACCCACGCCACCGATAAACAGTGCCGCCATAGCAATCATAAGCTGGTTATAGGCAAGTAAGCCGGAGAGATGGAAATAGACAGCAGCAGCACCGAACAACAGCACTATAATTAGGCCTCCCCCAACGGGGACTGGCTGAACATGCGCGCTTCGGCTAGTGGGCCGATCCAGCAACTGCACCTTCAAAGCAAGTTGACGGAACAATCCGGTGCCCAGAAGTGTTAACAGAAAAACTGCGGTGAAGAATCCCCATTGGGACATGAACTAATCGCCTGACTTGCTTGCCATCAAACGTAATTATAGCCTTCGGGGGTGAAATTTCAGTAAGAAAATCAGATGCTTTCGACCGCAAAGCACCTGATTTTATCCACCCGGTAAAGAGCGAGGATCGAATGATCAGTTCTGGACGATCACAATGCGATCCCGGTTACGCTCCAGTGTGGCTGCACCAATACCACTGACCTCCAGCAATTCATCGACGCTGGTAAAACTGCCAAACATTTCGCGGTAGGCAACAATTTCTTCTGCCTTGACGGTGCCGACACCTTCCAAGGCAGCTGCAATAGCAGCGGCATCAGCATGATTGATGTCCAACTGGTTAACTTGTTCTGTCGTTTCTTGAGGGGCTGGTGCAGCAAACGAGATTGGCGCCAGGCAAGTGGCGAGACTGAACAACAACACATGGAAAAGTCGCATTCTGAACATAGTGATTTCCTTATCGCTAGAAATGGATACAAGCCGCTCCACTTCCTTGTCAGACTACTACCTTTTTATAGCTGCAATTTAAAACTGCAATGCCACTACGAAAAGCAAGCTAACGGAACCGGAAGCGACGCTACGATCCAGAGTGTAGATAAGGATTGCTTAAAGGCCAGCCAGCGCCGAATTAAATGCGTCCAGCGCCTGTGCGGGGGAATCGGCCTGGGTGATTGGTCGGCCGACGACCAGATAATTACTGCCATTCTCAATAGCTTGCACAGGACCAACTACACGCTTCTGGTCGTCAGTCGCGTCCTCAGGGCGGCGTATACCTGGCGTGACCAGACAGAAGTCTGACGACAACTGCGAACGTAGCAGTCTTGTCTCCGCCGCAGAGCATACCACGCCATCCAACCCTGAGCGTTGTGCCAGAAAAGCCAGTTTGCTGACCTGTTCTTCCGGGTTCGCCGCGATGCCGACCTGTTCGAGGTCTTCCTTGGCAAGACTGGTCAACACAGTCACCGCAATCAGCAATGGACGCTTGCCATTAACACCCTCCAACGCTTCTCGCGCCGCTTCCATCATTACCGCCCCACCTGAGGCATGGACATTCACCATCCATACGCCAAGATTGGCTGCAGCACTGACCGATTTCGCCACGGTGTTGGGGATATCGTGATACTTCAAATCAAGGAAGACATCAAAGCCAAGATCGACAGTTTTACGAACCAGGTCTGGCCCTGCTGTCGTGAACAGCTCCTTACCTATCTTGACGCGGCACTGCCCCGGATCGAGCTGCGCAAGCAGACTCAGCGCTTGCTCCGGTGAATTGAAGTCAAGTGCGATGATGATGGGCTTATCCATAGTGTCCGGTTCCTTGCTGGGGTGTGATCTGGGCAGTGCCATATCCATATTGGTCTTGGGTTGGTCCGTCGACTGCTCGTAAAAGCCAGTTTCTGCCGAGTGACATCAAGCTGAACGATTTTACCTTTAAAGCAGCGAACTAGTTAATCTCTTTGGCCATTTCAAGGGGGCGAATCTGATCCCATTTTTGGCAGCTCGGGCACAGCCAGTACAGGCTTTTCGCTTCGAAGCCACAATGATTACAGCGATAGGCAGGCTGTTTGAGCATCAAGCGCTCAATGGCGGCTTTGAGCAATTGCATACTGATGGCAACATCATCACTTGCCCGGGGAATTTGCATGCCGAGCAATTCAGCCAATCCCGGCAATGACGGATGCGCCTGCATCAAGCCACTGACAAACTCGATCGCCGCTTCGTCCCCGTCGCGATCACGTATCAGGCGCGCCATCGCTAACACTGTGCCAGCTGTAGGCCGTTCGCTCAGGCCATGACGCAACATTGCTTCGTAGTCGTCCAGCTTGTCGATTTCCGCATAGCTTTGTGACAGCGCCGGGAGTAATTCATCGGTGAATTCAGGACTGAGTTGGCGCACGCGCTGCAATTCTTTTATCACCGCCTGCGGATTACCCAGGCGTTGCTCGATGCGCGCCAAAAGCAATGACGCCCGAACAGACCAGCGGTCGAAATCGAACGCGCGCCGGGCCTGTCGTCGCGCATCAATTGCATTGCCAGTCTGCAGCGTCAGCTCGGCCAACTCACAGCAAAAATTGGCGCCAGCCGTGCGCAGGGACTGATCACGGCGCATGGCCTGATTGGTAAGCAATTGGCGAGCACATTCGATAGCCTCGCTCCACTCTTTCTCGGTTTGATAAATGGTCATCAGATGCAACAAGGCATCCCATTTCGCCGGCGCATCTTCTTCCAGAATTTCATTCAACAAGCGCTCGGCGCGATCAAGCAACCCGGCCGCGATATAGTCGATCGCCAACTGGATTCGCGTTGAATCGGTAAAACTTTGATTCAATCCGGGCCGAGCCAGCAGCGCCTGGTGCACCTTGATTGCCTTATCAACTTTGCCACGTCGGCGCAAAAGCGCGCCAAGAGCCAGATGGGTTTCGACGGTTTCGCTATTCACCTCAAGCGCTTTGATAAAGGTGTCGATCGCCTCATCTGGCTCGTCATTGAGCAGATAGTTAAGGCCGACAAAATACTCATCAAAAATCTCACGAGTGAGTTCACTCGCGCCCTTGTTTTTTCCAGGACCGAATTTGCCTAATAGCCAGCCAGCGACGATCGCCAGAATTAAAACCAGATATAACCCAATCTCTTCCATCATCAATCCAGATCCTTCAGCGACATAGCGCGAAGCTGCCTGACCTCTTTTTTAGCCAAGGCCAATTCTTTATTGAGACGGCGAATTTCCGAGCGGGATTTAAAGTGGCGGAAAACGCCAAGGCCAAACAAAAGCCCGAGTACGCCGCCTGTGACAAAAGCCCCGATAATCCATACCGATAGCGGGCGAACCGAGGAATGCCAATTGCCAAAAGCAATTGCCACTTGTTCGGTATTGAAATAGGAAAAAATGATGCCGGCTATAAATACCAGTACCAATATGATTCCCGAAAGCCATCGATTGAGCTTACGCATGAGCTACTTTGGAACTGTGGCTTATCGCCAGTGAATTGAGTGTTTTATGAAGCATAAGAAAAAACGGCACCACCGGAAAGGCCATGCCGTTTCTATTTATTGGGATGTTCGTGAAACTTAACTAGAGCTGCTGGTCCGTCAGCATGCTGTTATTAACACGATCCCGCAATTCCTTGCCTGGCTTGAAATGCGGTACATACTTGCCACTAAGAGCGACAGGAGTGCCAGTTTTCGGATTGCGGCCGATACGAGGGACGCGGTAATGGAGCGAGAAACTGCCAAAGCCACGAATCTCGATTCGTCCACCTTCAGACAGTACTTGCGACATGTACTCTATGATCGCTTTGACGGCGAGTTCCACATCCTTGGAAGACAGCTGGGTTTGCTTGCCTGCGATGCGATCTATCAATTCAGACTTGGTCATAATCCTCCCCTGCGCACATCTCCCTACGTACCCGAATAATCAGTCCGGCCATTTCGGCCGGACTGCAACCACTTGTCAGAAATTCAGAAACCGAGAATTGGCGTTTCCTTATTCCTTATTCATTTCCGCTTTAATCAGATCACCGATAGTGCCCGGTGATGTGTCGACAGCTTCCTTGGTCTTGTGCTGTTCGATAGCAGCTTTATCGTCATCGATTTCCATCGCTTTGATTGACAGGCTAAGAACACGACTCTTGCGATCAACACTGACCACCTTCGCCTCAATTTCTTCACCTTCCTTCAATACATTGCGTGCATCTTCGACTTTATCACGGCTGATTTCAGACGCTCGCAAAACACCTTCTACGCCCTCTTGCAGAGTAATCGTAGCAGATTTGGCGTCAATCTCAGTAATCGTCCCTTTCACAATACTACCTTTGTCATTTTCTGACACGTAGTTCATGAATGGATCATCTTCCAATTGCTTGATGCCTAGTGAAATGCGCTCACGCTCAGGGTCGATAGACAGAATAACTGTCTCGATTTCGTCGCCTTTCTTGTACTCGCGTACGGCTTCTTCACCAGCTTCATCCCAAGAGATGTCAGACAAATGCACAAGACCGTCGATATTGCCTTCCAGGCCAATAAAGATACCGAAATCGGTAATGGACTTGATGCTGCCGGAAATGCGATCGCCTTTCTTGAAGTTCTCAGCGAAGCCATCCCATGGGTTCTGGAAGCATTGCTTGATACCCAGTGAAATACGACGACGCTCTTCATCGATATCGAGAATCATGACGTCGACTTCATCACCCAGCTGTACAACTTTGGATGGGTGAATGTTTTTGTTCGTCCAGTCCATTTCCGACACGTGTACCAGACCTTCCACACCTTCTTCCAGCTCGGCGAAACAACCGTAGTCTGTCAGATTGGTCACAGTGGCCTTAACGCGGGTATTTTCCGGATAACGCGACTTGATGTTGACCCATGGATCTTCACCCAGCTGCTTGAGACCCAGAGAAACGCGGTTACGTTCGCGGTCATACTTGAGGACTTTAACTTCAATCTCGTCGCCCACATTGACGATTTCGCTTGGATGCTTGATGCGCTTCCAGGACATGTCAGTGATGTGCAACAGACCATCAACACCGCCCAGATCAACGAAAGCACCGTAATCGGTCAGGTTCTTGACGATACCTTTGACGCTCATGCCTTCCTGGAGTTTCTCCAGCAATGCATCGCGCTCTTCGCTGCTGACAGATTCAAGAACAGCACGGCGTGAAACCACGACGTTGTTGCGCTTGCGATCCAGTTTGATCAGTTTGAATTCCAGCTCCTGACCTTCCAGGTGCATCGTATCGCGCACAGGACGGACATCAACCAGAGAGCCCGGCAGGAAGGCACGGATATTGTTCAGATCGACAGTGAAACCGCCTTTGACCTTGCCGTTGATAATACCGGTGACAATATCGTTCTTCTCGTAAGCGGCTTCCAGTTCCATCCAGGATTCCGCACGCTTGGCTTTTTCGCGGGAGAGTCGTGTTTCACCGAAACCGTCTTCAACAGTTTCCAGTGCCACTTTGACTTCATCACCGACTTCGAGAGCGAGGTTACCCTGCTCGTCGAGGAATTGATTTCGGGGGATTACGCCTTCAGATTTGAGGCCGGCGTGCACGGTGACCCAGTCCGCGTCGATGTCAATCACGGTGCCGATCACGATTGCACCTGGGGTCATGTCTATTTCATTCAGACTTTGTTCAAACAGATCTGCGAAATTCTCACTCATTAAATAGTCCAATATTCAGATAGTTACAGCGAACTTTTAAAGTTAGTTGAAGTTCATTGCAACTGCCGCGATCCAGCTATCACGGGGTTATTCATGTTTGTCGGTGGACTGCTCGAGCTGGTGATTGTTCTCAGGCCCCGACGGTTAATCCTTTACTGCGAAGCGACCTGCGGGAGACGCTGCTGCACGAATTCCATGACCCGAGCGATGACGTTTTCCAAAGTCATGTCGGTGGTATCGAGCAAGATGGCGTCCTCAGCGGGCTTGAGAGGAGAGACTGGACGTTGGCTGTCGCGTGCATCCCGCTCTTTTAGGTCTCGCAAAAGGTCGGGCAGAATAGCATCAATACCCTTACCAATCAACTGCTTATATCGCCTTTGCGCGCGTGCTTCCACACTGGCCGTGAGGTAGATTTTCAGCTGGGCATCAGGGAATACGACGGTGCCCATATCGCGGCCATCGGCCACCAATCCCGGGGGCTGGCGGAATGCCAGCTGGCGCTCATGCAGAGCCTGCCGCGCCGCCGGAATAGCACCGACCCTGGAGGCCATATCACTGCCCAGATCGGTGCGAATAGCCAGCGAAACATCTTCGCCATTGAGTTGCACAGAATCCGGACCGTTGCGGCCGAATTCAATCGCCATCTCACCGGCTAGCTTGGCCACTGCCTGATGATTCGCCAAATCGACTCCGGCCTTGTGCACGGCAATACCCAAAACCCGATAAAGTGCGCCGCTGTCCAGCAAGGCAAAACCCAGACGCTCGGCAATCACGGCGCAGACAGCTCCCTTGCCTGACCCTGAGGGACCATCAATGGTGATAACCGGGGCGCTGGCCATGTTGTTACCCTTCTTGCTCCGTCAGCTGCAATCCGACCTGATTCGCCAGAGCGACGAAACCCGGGAAAGAAGTGGCCACATTGGCGCAGTCCTTGATTGTGACCGCGCCTTGCGCACGTAAGCCGGCCACCGCAAAGGCCATGGCAATGCGGTGATCGGTAAAACTGTCCACAGTACCGCCAGTCAGTGTGCCGCCCTCGATACGAATGCCGTCAGCGAACGTCTCGACCGAGATACCCAGGCTACGCAAGCCAACCGCCATCGCTTCCAGTCGATCACTTTCCTTGACGCGCAGCTCCTCAGCCCCGCGCAATTCAGTAATGCCATTGGCACAAGCTGCGGCCACGAACAGTACCGGGAATTCATCGATGGCCAGGGGAATCTGGTCTTGAGCGATGCTAATGCCTTGCAATGCACTGCCACGAACCCGCAAATCGGCCACCGGTTCGCCGCCAATGTTGCGTTCGTTGGCGAGGGTAATATCTGCGCCCATGGCTTTGAGGATGTTGATCACACCAATCCGGGTGGGATTGATACCCACATGCTGTAGTGTCAGATCCGAGCCGGGACTGATGCTGGCCGCCACCAGAAAAAACGCCGCCGACGAAATGTCCGCAGGGACATCGATCGCTGTCGCCGTCATTGCTTGACCACCACTGACCGACACTGTGGCAGTGGCTTCCTCACGGTTAACTGGGTAACCAAAACCTTGCAGCATTCGCTCGGTATGATCGCGTGACGGCGCCGGCTCTGACACCGAAGTCTGCCCATCGGCATAGAGCCCGGCCAATAATAAACAGGATTTCACCTGAGCGCTGGCCACTGGCATATCGTAGTGCACACCCTTGAGAGCTGTACCGCTAATCTGCAATGGTGGAGTGCCCTTCTCGGCGGTCGCAATCTGTGCCCCCATACTACGCAATGGATCCGCCACGCGCGCCATAGGGCGACGGGTCAACGACTCATCGCCAGTCAGCTCACTGGTAAAGGTTTGCGCGGCCAGTAAGCCTGCCAGCAAGCGCATCGCCGTGCCGGAGTTCCCCATGTAGAGAGGTTTACGCGGCGCTTGCAAGCCATGCAGGCCAACCCCGTAAATGGTCATCTTGCCATCTTCAGGGCCAACAATCGTGACCCCCATTTCGCGAAATGCAGCCACGGTATTGAGTGCATCTTCGCCCTGCAAGAAGCCGCTCACTTCGGTCACACCGTCGGCCAGCGCGCCGAAAATAACAGAACGGTGCGAGATTGATTTATCACCCGGCACACGAATGCTGCCTGACAATACGGTACCCGGATTACTAATAAAACTGATCTTGTTTTCTGGCATGAGACTTGGCTTTTTATGACTAAAGTGACGCGCGATAAATTCGTCGCGTGAGAATTTGGCGCGCTTGAATATCTGGCGCATCGCTGAGCGGTCATGTGACTTCAGCAAAGATTTTAGAGCCTGCAGGTTATCGATATATGCATCCAGCATGGCTTCTGTGGCAGACGCATTAGCCACAAAAATATCTGACCACATGTCCGCATCGCTGGATGCCAGGCGGCTAAAGTCGGCAAAACCACCCGCTGCGTAGCGGAAAATATCTTCACTCTGGGCATGGGAGACCAAGGTGTCGACAACAGCAAAGGCCAGCAGATGCGGCAAGTGGCTGGTCGCGGCAAGCACCGCATCATGCCGGGCTACCGACATACCCAGAACATCAGCCCCTAATGCCCGCCATAGCGCATTGATAGTGCCGATGGCTCGTGCGCTGGTTAATTGCTGCGGGGTCAAAATCACGTTGCGGCCGTCAAACAAATTGTCGATTGCCGCTTGAAAACCGCTCTGCTCAGAACCGGCAATTGGATGTCCGGGCACAAAATTAGCGATAAAATCAGGCTTTTGCTGATTAACGACTTCTATAATGTGCGACTTGACGCTTCCAACATCAGTGACGACAGTGTCATCGCGCTGATATTTTGCAATCTCGGGAATTACTGTAGCAATCGTCAACGACGGTAGCGCAACAATCACTATATCGGCGCTCGGCACGAGCTCTTCCAGTGTGCCCGCCTCATCAATCACATTGCTTGCCAGCGCCGCATGCAGAGAATCTTGCGCACTGTCCACCGCCAGCAGCTTGATAGATGGGTCAGTTTTACGCAGCGCAAGCGCGATACTGCCGCCGATTAGCCCTAGCCCAACTATGAGAATTCGTGATTGCGCCAACATCTTCAAGTTCAATTATGTCTCAGGCTTTGTTATCGCAAGCAGGATAGGAACCCAGCAATTTGATTTCTTCGGTACAACCATCCAGACGGCGAAACAGTTCCTGCACCGGCTCATCATCACGGTGCCCTTCGAAATCAATAAAAAACACATACTCCCAGGCTGCTTTCTTCGCCGGGCGGGAATCAATTTTCGTCAAGCTGATTTGCAAATTCTCAAACGGTTCAAGTACGTGAAACAGCGCGCCAGGTTTGTTGGCCGCATAAACCAGAATGGATGTCTTGTCTCTACCAGTGGGTTGAGTATCACCCTCACCCAGGACTATAAACCGGGTCTTGTTGTGGGCTTGATCCTGTATCGCCTTGCGAGCAATCTGCAGCCCATAGGTTTGCGCGGCAAGACTGCCGGCAATAGCAGCGACGCCTTGCGTATTCAATGCTTGCTGAGCGGCATCAGCATTGCTAACCGCTTCGCGCGTAACGACATTGGGCATATTGATCTTGAGCCACCGGCGACATTGCGCCAGCGATTGCGGATGCGACACGATAGTCGTGATTTCACCCTCGCTGGTTTGTTCACCCAGCAATAAATGGTGCTCAATCGGCAGAATCACTTCGCCGATGATGCTGGCCGCTGCATCCACCAGGCAGTCCTGTGTGTTATTGACGATTCCTTCGGTGGAATTTTCGATAGGCACAACCGCCGCATCTGCCGAATGGTTTTGCACGGCGACGAAGGCTTCATCAATCGAAGGCACAGCCAGCTGCTGGCATTGAGCACCGAAGTGCTCAAGTACAGCGGCTTGCGAGTAAGTACCGGCCGGGCCCAGATAGGCCACCGTCAATGTGTCTGACACTGTGAATGCCTTTGCGGAATGTCTGGCTGTTGAATGGCAAGCTGGTGCTTGCCGGGATTATTCGTCGTCGCTATCCGTATCCGGAGTCGCATCGGCGGCATTGTCGGGCGACTCAGCAGTATCTGCAGCGGTTTGATCGGCGGTTGCTGCATCTGCGGTCAAATCCTCTTCGACTTCTTCCGGTTCGTCGACACGTTCCAGACCGACCATCTTCTCGCCTTCCTTGAGCCGGATCAGTCGCACGCCTTGCGTATTACGGCCCTGCACGGAGACTTCGTCGACACGTGTGCGTACCATTGTGCCCTTGTTGGAAATGAGCATGATCTCATCGTTGTCATAAACCTGAACCGCGCCAACTACTGCACCATTGCGATCGCTGGTTTGCATACCAATCACGCCCTGACCACCACGGCCGTACACAGGAAAATCAACGCTCTGAGTACGTTTGCCGTAACCGTTTTCACTTACCGTCAGAATCTGCTTGTCGGCATCCGGCAAAATCAGCGAAATCATGCGTGCATCACCAGCCAGCTTGATACCGCGAACACCGCGCGCTGTTCGCCCCATGGGGCGCACATCGGTTTCGCTAAAACGAATTGTTTTGCCACTACTGCTCACCAGCATGACATCTTGCTCGCCATCGGTAATTGCAGTGCCCACCAGACTATCGCCCTCATCCAGTTCAATAGCGCGCAGACCAACGCTGCGCTGACGCGCAAAATTGGTCAGTGCGGTTTTCTTCACGGTACCGTTAGCGGTGGCCATGAAGACAAAATGATTATCTGTATATTCTGTCACTGGCAGCATGCTGGTAATGTGCTCGCCCTCTTCCAGCGGCAATATATTCACAATCGGTTTACCACGCGAAGTGCGCGAGGCGATTGGAATCATAAACACTTTGAGCCAGAACACTTTGCCGGCACTGGTAAAACACAGTAGCGTGTCATGAGTACTGGCAACCAAAAGGTGCTCAACAACATCTTCATCTTTCACGCTCGCTGCCGCGCGCCCCATACCGCCACGCCGCTGCGCGGAATAATCGGAAAGCGGCTGGGTCTTGGCATAGCCAGTCTTGGAAATTGTCACCACGCGATCTTCTTCGGTGATGAGGTCTTCCATGGTAAGATCAAGCTGTGAACCGACAATTTCGGTACGGCGTTCGTCACCGTATTCGTCCAGTATGGCGAGCATTTCATCACGTACAACGCCAAGCAACCGTTCTTTGTTTTCCAGAATATCGAGATAGTCAGCAATCTGTTTTAACAGCTCTTGATAGTCGCTGATGAGCTTGTCGGTTTCCATGCCAGTAAGGCGGTGCAAACGCAGATCGAGAATAGCTTGCGCCTGATCAGGTGACAGGAAGTATTCCCCACCCTTCAGACCGTACTTGGCTTCCAGACCGTCAGGACGGCAAGCATCAGCGCCTACCTCACCTAACATCCTCAATACACTGTCCGACTTCCAGGACCGGGCAAGCAGCTTTTCTTTGGCTTCTGCCGCACTTGGCGAAGACTTGATCAATTCAATGACGGCATCGATATTGGCCAGCGCTACTGCCAACCCTTCCAGAACATGGCCGCGTTCGCGTGCCTTGCGCAGCAGGAAGGTGGTACGCCGTGAGACTACTTCACGACGATGACGAATAAACGCTTCAAGAATTTCTTTAAGATTTAGCAGCTTGGGTTGACCATCAACCAGTGCCACCATATTGATGCCGAACACCGACTGCATCGCTGTTTGCGCATACAGATTGTTCAGTACCACGTCACCCATTTCGCCTTTGCGTAATTCGATGACAATACGCAATCCGTCTTTGTCGGATTCATCACGTAGTTCAGAAATACCTTCGAGTTTTTTCTCTTTGACCAACTCGGCGATTTTCTCGATGAGTCGCGCCTTGTTCAGCTGATAAGGAATCTCGGTAACAATGATGGTTTGGCGATGGGTCTTTTCATCTTCAATTACTTCAGCGCGAGCACGCACATAGATGCGACCCCGTCCGGTCTTGTAAGCCTGCACAATGCCGGCTTTGCCGTTAATAATACCAGCGGTTGGAAAGTCCGGACCCTGAATATGTTCCATCAAGCCATCGACATCGATGTCCGGATCATCCAGCACTGCGATACAACCATTAATGATTTCATTGAGATTGTGCGGCGGGATATTGGTCGCCATACCAACGGCGATACCTGAGGAACCATTGACCAATAGATTGGGCACTTGAGTTGGCAAGACATCGGGAATACGTTCGGTGCCGTCGTAGTTGTCAGAGAAATTGACAGTTTCTTTCTCAAGATCGGCCAGCAAATCATGCGCGATTTTGGACATGCGGATTTCGGTGTAACGCATGGCCGCAGCGGCATCACCATCGATTGATCCGAAGTTACCCTGACCATCGACCAACGGGTAACGCAGGGAAAAACTCTGCGCCATACGCACAATCGTGTCGTATACCGCCGAGTCACCGTGTGGGTGATATTTACCAATCACATCACCGACCACACGCGCCGACTTCTTGTACGGCTTGTTGTAATCGTTGGACAGCACGTTCATGGCGAACAGTACACGGCGGTGCACCGGCTTCAGGCCATCGCGCACATCCGGCAAGGCTCGGCCGACAATGACACTCATCGCGTAAGCCAAATAGGACTCACGCATTTCACCTTCTAGTGCGACAGGCAGAACCTGCTTGGCAAATTCAGACATAAACTAGCTTATTCCTGGGGATACGACGGTAGAGAACGAACTCGATTCGCGGCGTTTGTTGGTGTTGTTGGCGATGGATTTGAACTTCGCATAAATACTGAAATTGACTGATAAGCAGCCTGCTGCGGAGTAAAAAATCGCGTCTTGTTAACGCTTTCAATTACCCCTGTCACAAGGGAGAAATTATAGCATAGCCCAGCCGCCAAATGACACCCGTCAGGGCATTTTCAGCGTTAAAAAACCTGTTTGTTTTCAACAAGTTCGGCATGCTGTGGAAAACCTTTACAAGGGGCGCACTTTATTTCCAATATGGGTATAATCGCGGCCTTCCAATGCGTGGCATATCGTGCCCGAATCACCTGCAAACGAGGCCGAAGTGAACTCTGTCAGCAAGCAAGCAATTGATACTCTGATCCATGCCCGCTGGGTAATTCCTGTTGTGCCATCTGGCGCTGTCCTTGAACAGCACAGCATTGCCATCCACAACAAGAAAATCATCGCGCTATGCCCAACCGCTAACGCCAATGAGCGCTATACCGCCGAGCAAGAGTTTGCCCTCGATACGCATGCCGTGATTCCCGGGCTCGTTAACACCCACGGACACTCGCCCATGGTCTTGCTACGCGGCATCGCTGACGATGTCCCACTTCAGGAGTGGCTCGAGCAGCGCATTTGGCCATTGGAAGGCAAATTTGTCAGCCGCGAGTTTGTCCAGCAAGGCACGTCATTAGCCATGGCCGAGATGATTGCTTCCGGGACCACAACGTTTGCTGACAACTACTTCTTTCCCGACGAAGTCGCCAAGGTGGCCCAGCACACGCAAATGCGAGTGCAACTCGCCTGCCCGGTTCTGGATTTCCCGACCGCCTGGGCACAGGATGCGGATGAATACATTCGCAAGGCCACCCAGCTGCATGATGATTTCCGCACCAGCGATTTTGTCTACACGGCATTCGGCCCCCATGCCCCTTACACGGTCTCGGATGGGCCGCTGGAAAAGATTGTCGTACTGGCCGATGAACTCGATATCCCCATTCACATGCATGTGCACGAAAACGCCAAGGAAGTAAGCGACGCCGTTGCCAGCGATGGGCGCCGCCCCATCAAGCGCCTGCATGAGCTGGGATTGATCTCACCAAGAATGGTGTGCGTACATGCTACTCAACTGGTAAAGACTGAGATGGAATTGCTCGCCGAACTCGGCGCTAATGTTGTGCATTGCCCGGAATCCAATCTCAAGCTCGCCAGCGGCTTCTGCGAGACGGCCAAGCTAAAACAGCATGGAGTGAATACGGCTCTGGGGACTGATGGTGGCGCCAGCAACAATGATCTGGACATGTTTGGTGAAATGCAGACCGCTGCCATGCTGGCCAAAGCGGTAGCCGAAGATGCCAGCGCCCTGCCCGCTCACGAGGCCTTGGAAATGGCTACTATCAATGGTGCGCGTGCCATGGGCATGGACAGCTTTATCGGCAGCCTTGAGGTCGACAAGTTTGCCGACATCACCGCCGTTGATATGGATGCGCTGAATACATTGCCTATGCACAACCCGCTGTCACACCTTGTCTACGCTTGCAAAGCCTCACAAGTCAGCCATGTCTGGTGTGGCGGCCGCCTGCTTTATCAGGACGGCGAACTGCAAACCCTCGACGTGATAGCGATCAAACAACAAGCCAGCCAATGGCTTAAGAAAATGGCAGGAGCCTAGTGCCACCATGGAAAATGTAGACGAATTGGAAATCCGCAAATTCGAAGCACTGGCTGCACGCTGGTGGGACCCCAACAGCGAATTCAGGCCTTTGCATGAGATTAATCCGCTGCGCCTTAACTTCATTAGCCAGCATGTCAATCTGGCGGAAAAAGCGGTGCTGGATGTTGGCTGCGGCGGCGGTATTTTAGCCGAAGCAATGGCCCATCATGGCGCCAAGGTAACAGCCATCGATATGGCTGATGCCTCGTTGTCCGTCGCCAAATTACACCAACTGGAAAGCGGCCTCGACATTGACTATCGCAAGATCTCAGCCGAAGCATTGGCCGAGGAAGCACCACAGAAGTTCGATGTGGTCACTTGTCTTGAGATGCTCGAACATGTGCCCTCGCCAGAGTCCGTTGTGCGCGCCTGCCATAACCTCGTTAAACCTGGCGGTACGGTCGTGTTCTCGACTATTAACCGCAACCCCAAATCCTATGTCTTCGCCATTCTCGGTGCCGAATATATTCTGCAATTACTGCCCCGAGGCACCCATGAGTATGCGCGTTTCATCAAGCCATCGGAGTTGGCAGCCTGGGCACGCGGCGCCGGTCTGGATCTGAACAAGCAGATTGGCATGGGCTATAATCCACTCAATAAACGTTATTCCCTGCATACAAACGTTGATGTGAATTATCTTGCCTTGTATTCGCGTCCGGCGCTCTGACCATGGCTCTAAAAACCTCTATTGAATGCGTCCTGTTCGATCTGGATGGCACGCTGATCGACACTGCGCCTGACTTTATCAAGGTCATGCAGCGCTTGTGCGCCGAACAAAAAACCGACGCGCCTACGGACAGACAGATTTATCAAACAGTATCCGATGGTGCCCGCGCACTGGTGGAATTGGCATTTGCTGTCAAGGAAGGGGAAGATGAATTCCCTGCTCTGCGTGAGCGCTTGCTGGATTTGTATGAAGAACAGCTGGCCAATACGGAAGCGACTTTGTACCCCGGCATGGCCATGCTGCTGGACGAATGCGACAAGCAAAATATTGCCTGGGGCATCGTGACCAACAAGCCGGAAAAGTACACCCGGATATTGCTTTCCAACATGGCCTTGTTGTCGCGCTGCCGCACACTAATTTGCCCGGAGCAGGTGGAATTTCGCAAACCGCATCCGGAACCAATTTTCATGGCTTGCCAGCAGGTTGCTTGCAATACTGAACGCACCGTCTACATCGGCGATCATCAACGCGACATGCAAGCTGCCAAATCCGCCGATGTCATCGCCATCGCGGCGAGCTACGGCTATCTCGGCCCTGATGCCAAGGCTGAAGACTGGTACGCCGACTTTATATTGAAAGACCCGGAAAACATCATCGACCTCCTCAATTTGCTACAGTTTGCCTAAACTATGTTTACTTTTACTCCAGCTGAAAACTACCTCGATAACAAAACCATTCTGATTACCGGCGCCAGTGATGGCATTGGTAAAACTACTGCATTAACGCTTGCCAGGTTTGGCGCGAATCTGATTTTGCTAGGGCGGGATCAGGAAAAACTCGAAGGTGTCTACGACGAGATCGAAGCGATAAGTCCTGGTAAAGCAGTTATCCACCCAATGGATTTCGCCAATGCCAGTTTCGAAGACTATAAAACACTGGCCAGTTCACTGGATGAGCATTTTCCGCAACTTGATGGTTTGATTCACAACGCCGCCTTGCTCGGCGCTCGCACGCCGATTGAGTTCTATCCCGAACAGGAATGGGATCGCTTGATGCAAGTCAATGTCAATGCGCCGTTTTACCTCACCAAAGTGTTACTGCCCGCACTGACTCGCTCAGACGATGCGCGAGTGCTTTTTATTTCGTCCAGTGTGGGCAGGCAGGGTCGTGCGCACTGGGGTGGCTATGCGGTATCGAAATTCGCTCTTGAGGGGTTGATGCAGACGCTCGCCGATGAAGTTTGCAATACTACAAGTATCAAGATCAACAGCCTTAATCCTGGCGGTACCCGCACGGCAATGCGGCGCGCCGCCTACCCAGCCGAAGATCCTTCGACCCAACCTGCGGCCGACGAGCTGATGCCGGTTTACCACTATTTATTCTCCGCACAAGGTGGTCATATTCACGGCCAGGCCTTGAATGCACGAGATTTCGATCCATCTGAATTCCAAGCAAAGTAAGTTACCCAGACAGTAAACACCTACCACGGCTACAAGTATAGTGTAGCGAATTGGCGTACCTGAAAAACCGGGAATTGACTAAAAGGGGGCGATTGAACTCATTGCAATCGCACGAGCGCAACCGGGAATCCACGCCAGCTATTACATTTCGACGAGCTTGACGAGCTTGTCGATTTCTCTGGCGGAGAGTTCCTTGAACGTACCGCGTCTCACAGTACTGGGAATAAAAATGGGGCCGAATCTGACCCGTTTCAGACGACTGACTTTCAAACCCTGCGATTCCCAGAGTTTGCGAACTTCACGATTACGCCCTTCCATGAGCACGACGTGGTACCACTGATTCAGACCTTCACCAGCGTAGAACTGGATATCAGTAAAGCGACAAAGATGGCCATCAATCATCACCCCTTTGTGCATGTTCTGCACCATCTCCGGTGTCACATCACCCATGACGCGGACCGCGTACTCCCGGTCGATGCCAGAGCTTGGATGGGTCAGTTTGTTGGCCAGCTCACCATCTGTGGTAAACAACAGTAATCCGGTGGTATTGATATCAAGTCGGCCAATCGAAACCCAGCGACCATGTTTAATGGGCGGTAGTTTGGCGAACACTGTCGGTCGACCCTCCGGGTCATCACGCGTGCAGATTTCATCTTCCGGCTTGTTGTAGAGCAAGACCCGGCGCTCTTCCTTGATCTTGTGCTGCGGCGCCAGCTTTTTGCCATTCACCAGAATCGTATCTTCGTCTGAGACACGCTCACCGATCTGCGCGACTTTGCCATTCACCTTGATACGCCCATCGGCAATCCAGGACTCGACTTCACGGCGCGAACCGAAACCGGCGCGAGCTAACACTTTCTGGAGTTTCTCTGTCATAGGCTCTGGCATGGGACTTAGGCGTTAGGCAGCTCACTGCTACCGAATTATTGCTGGGGGCATGTACTATGCCTGAATTTGCGTGTTAGCGCTCGGACTCTCGGTCGTCGTCTTCAGTTGCGTCGAAGTCGTCAGCCAGTGACTGTCCATCTTCGTCGCTAAACTCACTATCACCGGAGTCTACAGCGCTCTCAAACTCTGCACTATCCTGTTCCTGAGAATCCGGGTCTGGGTCTGATTCTGATTCTGAGTCTGAGTCTGATTCTGAGTCTGAATAGCCAGCATCTGTCGCCGCCAGCTCATCCTCTTCTTCAGCTTCATTGTAATCCGGTTCTGCATTTGGTTTTTCAACTAGTTCGTCTTCTGACTCACCGCCAAAGTCGGCATCTGATTCTTGCGCAGTATCGTCCGCGTTGATCTGCGTAGTGATCGGAATGACTTCGGCCAGCTGTGCCTCTGTCGCAGTCTCTGATTCAGATTCGGGTTCAGATTCGTCGACTGACTGTGCTGCGCTGTCACTGTCACTGTCGCTGTCACTGTCAGTAGCATGCTCGGAAAACGCATCGGCGGCATCGGCCAACTGACTTACATCAAGCCCGTCGTCTGAGTCAGACGCCAGATCATCATCGAACTCGCTCTCATCCAGCTCTGCTGCTTCCGCAGTCGGCAGATTCAGGATTTCATCCAGCGGCTTTTTGGAAAGCTCAATGGCCTCTTCTTCGGCCAGCATTTCGGCTTTCTCTGCCTCAGTCGGTTCATAGCTGGCCTCATCCATCGCCTCTTCAGGCAAATCGATCACGCGCTGATTACTGGCCATGTCCTCATTATTCTTGAGCGACTCATCAACCTTGTCGAGTTCTTTAACATCTGCCAGCGGCGGCAATTCATCCAGATTCTTGAGGTTGAAATAATCGAGGAACTGTTTGGTTGTGGCAAACATGGCCGGGCGACCAGGAACATCGCGGTGGCCAACCACTCGCACCCACTCACGGTCGAGTAGTGTGCGGATAATATTGGCGCTCACGCCAACACCTCGAATCTCTTCAATATCACCACGCGTAATGGGTTGCCGGTAAGCAATCAACGCCAGTGTCTCCAGCAGGGCACGGGTATAACGCGGTGGCTTTTCATCCCATAGCTTGGCGACCCAGTCGCCAAGCTCTTGCTTGACCTGAAAGCGATAGCCAGACGATACCTCGATCAATTCGAAACCGCGATCGTCGCAACTTTCAGCGATTGCCTCCAGGACGGTGCGCAGTTCTTTCTTTTCAGGAGGCTCATCTTCATCGCTGAACACCTGGGAAATGTTATCAAGACTCAGAGGGCGACCTGCTGCCAACAACAAACCTTCCACGATCATCTTGACCTTGTTATCCACTTCACTCATAACGCTTATTCACAACCAACAATCATGATCTTGATTTCACATGGATAGGGCCAAAGGATTCTGACTGTACGATTTCGATTAGCGAATCCTTGAGCAATTCCATGATGGCCAAAAATGTCACTACGACACCCAGCCGCCCTTCTTCCTTTACTAACAAGCTCACCAGCGGAACAAACTTGTGTTCCGAGATGCGCACTAAAATTTCCGACATTTTCTCACGCGTCGACAAGGTCTCGCGAGAGATGTGGTGATGCTCAAACATATCTGCGCGTTTGAGCACCTTGGCCAGAGAACGCAGCACTTCATCAAGATCAACTTCGGGGTCGGGCGCAATGCGCTCAATGACCGGTAAAGCCGCCGCTGCCAAATAAACATCGCGGTCGAGACGTGGCAGCTCATCAATATCTTCGGCCGCCTGTTTGAAGCGTTCGTATTCCTGCAAACGGCGAATGAGCTGCATGCGCGGATCGTCTTCTTCGACTTCCTCTTCTTCCTGACGTGGCAACAGCAAGCGAGATTTGATCTCAGCCAGCGTCGCCGCCATGACCAAATACTCTGCCGCCAACTCAAATTGGTTGGCGTGCATCAAATCCACGAAGGACATGTATTGGTCGGTAATGTCTGCCACATTGATATCGAGAATATCGATATTCTGGCGCTTGATCAGATAGAGCAGAAAATCCAGCGGGCCTTCGAAGGCTTCCAGGAAAATTTCCAGCGCATCAGGCGGGATGTAGAGGTCCTGGGGAAGCTCGGTAACCGCTTCACCGCCGACGATGGCAAATGGGAGTTCCTGTTGCGGGGAGTCAGAGTCTTCGCCTGTCATGGTGGGCTCTTGCGGCCCACCCTCTTCAGGATGCTCGGTTTCTTCTTCAATAGCGGTGACAGTCAAATTGTGATTCTACACAGGGGTAATTTAAGCATGGATTTTAACTGATATAGCGGTCTCTTGACCAACGCTTAGCGTCGTCTTTACCAACTACCCAGTCCCATCGCCGAGCGGACTTCGGCCATGGTTTCCTTGGCCGCTTCCCGGGCCGTTTCGCAGCCTTCCGCCAGAATAGACTTCACAATAGTCGGATCTTTCTCGTATTGTTCAGCTTCCTTCTGAATTGGCTCCAATTCTGCGATGACAGAATCGATCACCGGCTTCTTGCATTCCAGACAGCCAATTCCGGCACTCTTACAGCCTTCCTGCACCCATTTGCGGGTGTCGTCGCTGGAATAAGCCTGGTGTAACTGCCAGACAGGGCATTTTTCCGGGTCCCCGGGGTCAGTCAAACGAACCCGGGCCGGATCCGTCGGCATGGTCCTGATCTTCTTCTCCACATCCTCGAGCGGTTCACGCAGTGAGATTGTGTTGTTATAGGATTTGGACATTTTTTGACCATCCAGCCCGGGCATCTTGGAGGCCGGAGTCAAGAGGGATTGCGGCTCCGCCAGAATCATCTTGCCGCTACCTTCGAGATACCCGAATAGCCGCTCCTTGTCACCCAGGGAGATATTTTGCTGTTCAGCCAGCAAAGCCTGGGCCTTGCCCAATGCTTCATGGTCGCCCTGTTCCTGAAAAGCGGTCCGTAGCTGGGTGTACATCTTGGCAGCCTTCTTGCCCATTTTCTTCACTGCCGCTTCGGCGTTTTCCTCGAAACGGGGTTCGCGACCGTAAACGTGATTGAAACGACGGGCCACTTCGCGGGTTAATTCCACATGAGCGACCTGATCAGCACCAACTGGCACGAATCCAGCGCGATAAATCAGGATATCAGCGGCCTGCAGGAGTGGATATCCCAGAAAACCATAGGTACCCAGATCTCGCTCCTTGAGCTTTTCCTGCTGATCTTTATAGCTTGGCACGCGCTCCAGCCGACCCAGCGGCGTGGTCATGGACAGAAGCAAGTGTAATTCGGCATGTTCAGGGATTTTCGATTGCACGAATAATGAGGCTGAGCCCGGATTGACCCCAACCGCCAACCAGTCAATCACCATGTCCAGCACGTGATTTTCAAAGATTTCCACTTCACCGTAATGGGTGGTCAGTGCATGCCAGTCGGCAACAAAGAAGAAACACTCGAATTCGTGCTGCAGTTTGATCCAGTTTTTCAGCACTCCATGATAGTGCCCCAGATGCAATCGTCCTGTGGGGCGCATCCCGGACAATACTCGGCGTTGTGATACTGCAGAACTCAACTGTTACTCCCTATAAATTTCGCTAGCGCAACGCGCCTGATACCGGCCGTCGCTGTCATTTTACTTCGGTCAGCCCGTCTGGCCGGTCATTATACAGATGATCAGTCGAGATGATTACTCGAGATGATTATTCGAAAGGTTCCGTATTTCCCTTGCCCACACGCATGATACTCGGCACCCCTTCGACCAGATCGATCATGGTCGTAGGCTCTAACCCGCAGGCTCCCCCGTCGATGATGAGATCCACCAGATTGCCCAGCTTCAAGCGCATTTCATAGGCATCCAGTAACTGCTCGTCTTCACCCGGCAGGATGAGGCTCGTACTCATGATGGGTTCACCGTGCATCTGCAGGATGGCTTGGGTAATGGCATGGTCCGGTACGCGCAGACCGATAGTCTTGCGCTTGGGATGCTTGAGGCGGCGCGGTACTTCAGGCGAGGCCTTGAGAATGAATGTGTATGGGCCTGGCGTGTACGCCTTGAGAATTCGATAGGCACTATTGTTCACTACGGCGTAGGTGCTCAGCGAAGAAAGATCGCTGCACACCAGTGTAAAATTGTGATCATCTGATAGCTGCCGAATGCGTCGAATACGGTCCAATGCCGATTTATCGCCGATATGACAGCCCAGCGCATAAGTGGAATCTGTCGGGTACACAATTACTCCACCAGCCATCAATACATTGACTGCCTGACGGATGTTCCGGCTTTGCGGGTTTTCGGGATGGACCTGAAGAAAATCACTCATGACAACTGCGTTCGGCTGGGCGTTATCGCCCCCACTGAAAAGACCGTGAGTGTATTACATCGAGCGGGAAAAGCAGACACCTATTTCCAAATGGTTTAACATGCCGGCATTGTCAGACAACCCCCAAACAGCGGTTTTTGCCCATGAAACAATTCATCGACTACATCCCTCTGATCGTATTTTTTATCGTCTGGAGTCTGGATGAACGAATGGTCACAGTGGCCGGCATGGAGTACGAACTCGGCGGCGTTTTCAGTGCTGCCGAATTCTTGCTGGTCACGTCAATCCTGACTTATGGGTCGCTATTTCTGGCACAACGCCGTCTGGATAAATTTCAATGGATTACGCTGGTCGCGGTCGTACTGTTTTGTATTCCGACCATTTTGTTCCGCAATACAGATTTCCTGAAATGGAAAGCGCCTATTGTGAACTGGATATTTGCTGCCGTGTTTATCGGTTCCCGTTTCATTGGCAGCAAGCCTGCCATTGAACACATGATGGGGCATGCGGTCAATGCGCCGCGGGAATTGTGGATTCGCCTCAACACCGTCTGGGTTTTTTACTTTATAGCGCTCGGCATCATCAATTTGGCAGTCGCCTTCCTGCTGAGTGAAGCGCTCTGGATTCAATTCAAAGTGTTTGGCAACCTGATCATCACCATGCTTTTTGTCATCGGTCAGATGCCGATGCTCGCCAAGTATATTGAAACCGATGAAGCTGCCGAGCAGGACACCGAGTCCAAGGAATCCATTTAGCCAGGAGGCATTGGCCATGTACTACGCGATTATTAGTGAAGATGTCAAAGACAGCTTGCCGAAACGCCAGTCAGTGCGCCCGGCACATTTGCAACGTTTGACAGACTTGTCCGAGGCTGGGCGATTGCTCATTGCCGGCCCTCACCCGGCTGTCGACACTGACGATCCCGGCGCGGCGGGTTTTACTGGCAGCTTGGTGGTTGCTGAGTTTGCTTCTTTGGCAGCTGCCCAAGAATGGGCAGAGGCTGATCCGTATATGGCCGCAGGCGTCTATGCCAGCGTCATCGTCAAACCTTTCAAGAAAGTATTCTAGGTCTGGCTGCAGCGTCATCGACCACCCGGGTTGCGACCCCGACTACTCAGCAAACTCCGGCACTGGCTGCAGGTCAGGAAACTCACTATCGAGAATGCGGTTCCATTCCTCCAGTTGCGCTTCGCGTCTGGCATAGACTGCAGCAATATCCCCTTCAATACGAATACTGTTAATCACGTCACGTTGCCGTAACTGATTCACTACAGGCATCCCCGCAGTCACACGCCCGAACACCGAATGCAAGCCATCAAGATGTGGCGTCGCAAGGTGTGTGAAAAAAAACTGGCTGCCATCTGTGCCCGGGCCTGAATTGGCCATTGACAGAATGCCAGGCCGATTATGTTTGAGAATGATTTCGCCACGAAATCGATAACCCGGCCCACCAGTGCCTGTCGCCAATGGATCGCCACCTTGAATCATAAAGTTGCGGACATAGCGGTGAAACGTGAGGCCATCATAAAACCCGCGATTGGCAAGATTGACAAAATTGGCAACAGTCGTCGGCGCAGCTTGCGGATTGAGCTCGGCACGAATCTCCCCTGCCGACGTATCAAAAATGGCAACCAGTGGTTGCGCCGCGACAGCTCCGGATAAACCGCACAGTGCCAGAGTACAAAAGCATAAGGCGAGAAAATGGCGAATTGGTTTCTTCATGTTAGCTAGATGTTTCCCGTTGCAATGATTGGCAATAGCGTTTGCTAAAGTAATCCAGGCGAGTCATTAAAGATCGTATTCGATAATGACTGGCGCATGGTCTGAAAAATTTTCCGCAGTATAAATTTCAGCATGCTTCACTTTATCTTGCAAACCCGGGGTGATGACATGGTAATCCAAACGCCAGCCCACGTTCTTGGCGCGGGCTTGCCCCCGGTTGGACCACCAGGAATATTGTTCGGCCTCTTTATTCACCAAGCGAAAGGCATCAGCATAACCGACTTCATCATAGACTTGATCCAACCAGGCACGCTCCTCTGGCAGAAAACCTGAATTTTTCTGATTCGGTTTCCAATTCTTGAGATCGATAGGCTTGTGGCAGATATTCCAATCTGCACAAATAATAAACTCTCTGCGCTTGCGGCGCAGGCTCCGCAAATGACCCAGATAGAATTCCAGAAACTGCATTTTGCGCGCTTGTTTTTCATCACCAGAAGAACCAGATGGTAAATACAAAGACGCCACGCTCAGCCCAGGGAAATCCGCTTGAATATAACGACCTTCGGTATCGGCAATGGCATTGTTTAATCCGCGGGTAACCTTGTCGGGTGTTTTACGACAATAAATAGCGGTGCCGGAATAGCCTTTTTTCTCGGCATCAAAATAGTGGCAATCGAATTCTTCGGGATGAAAAACCGGATCAGTCAATTGGTCTATCTGCGCCTTGGTTTCTTGCAAACAGACAATGTCCACATCCTGGCGGGTGGCCAGCCAATCGAAAAACCCTTTTCTGGCAGTGGCCCGGATACCATTGCAGTTGAATGTCATAATACGCATGCTAATAACCGCTCGCTGGCAAAGTAAGTTAATCAGTAAGCGGGCTATTCTAGCGGTTGCAGGAGCTGGGGACTAGGAACGTGTTTTTTCAGCAAAAGCCAGTTCAGCAGATCGCACCAATGGCTTCATGAAATAGGACTGATTTGGCATCACATCAACTGGAAGATTGTGCGCTTGTAATTCCTGTGCCACGACCGGGCCCACCGCGGCCACGAGCATCTGCTCCAGACCAGCCTGCAGTGCTGCCAGTAAATCGTTGTCCCTGGCCACTTTCACCAATCGTTTGATTTGCGGCTTGCTGGTAAAGGCAATCATGTCGATAGTATTAGCCGCTAGCGATTCAATAAGCTTGATCACCGCCGTGGTGTCACTGTCGTCCCCATAGCGATATGGCGCAACCACAGTTAACTCTGCCAGGCTTATGGTTTGCAGATAATCCATTAGCGGCAAATTGGGGTCTTCGCCATACAGCTGCACAGCGAGGCGCTTTCCGTTTATTGGTAAAGACCCAAGCGTTTCTATAATTCCCGGGGTGGTTGGGCTGGCTGCCACGATATTTGCTTTTAAACCCAATTCATTCAAGGCGCGGCCGGGTTTCGGACCACGGCATACGGTTTTGACTTGCTGTAAAGCACGTACGAATGATTCCAGCATAGCCATGCGCTCTGCGGTACTACGCAGGCGTCGCAGCCCCTCTCCGGTCAGCAGGATTAAATAATCTGGCGGGTTGTTGATGAATGACTGTAGCCAGCGAATGATAGCCACCTGATCGGCCGCATCCAGAATACTGACCAGCGGAACACGGATGACTTTGGCCTGACGACGCTCGAATAGTGCCGCCAGCACATCAAGCTGCCGACTTTCAGGCAAAGCGATGACGCGCGCCTTTAGCGGTGAATCTATCGCGTGCTTTTCAGACATAAAGCTGACCTGTATTTCCGTTTAGTGTCGCTGTACATCCCACACTGCCGACTTTGTGGCGACCTCTCGAGGTCTTGTGGTGCAAAAGCATACCCTAAATCTGGTGACCACCAAGTTAAGGTTACGTTAGGTAACACCAAGGTTACCCGTAAAAACCCGGCAAACGCTATTAATAATCGGGGTTATCTTACTATTCTCGTGACATAGCGTCACAAACTAACGCCCTGTTTGTACCCATTCTCACCCCTGATTGCACTCTTAAGTGCTTGAAAAGGCGTGATTAAGCCTTCCAATGGCGCAAGATTGACAACAGATTGTTACTTTATGCGACATCAGGGTGCCAACTACTCAAAAACGTTACCATTCCGGACGTTATGTGTTACTATGCGCACCATGTTGTGAAGGGCACAACATAAAACGCATTTTTCAACGTTTAAGGAGAAACAAATGACAAACGCACTTATCAAAGCGCGACCGATCGTAGAAGCAACTGTAGTAAGCGTGGTGATGGTTCTTGCCGCTCTTGCAGTACCGGCCTCTATCATCTATATCGCTGTCTAACTACAACTATTAGAAGGGGGCACCATGCCGAGTCCTTCCGTAGAACGCACGACCTGACACCAGCGTCAGTCCAATCAGGATTGCGCTGGTGTTTCTTTATGCGCAGTCCCCGAAACCTCGCAACACCAAGCCTTCCGCCCAAGCACCAGAGATTCGCGCAGCACCCTGTGCACGCCCAGGTGCGATCGACCAACTCCCCTTCTCTCGCCGCTTCTATAAGCCATTTCGCTTGGCGTTTTTGACCGCATTCTTCCTGTCTTGGCGGTCAACAGACTGCTACCAGATCCGTTTTAATTGCCCACGCAAGAAAACGCAGCACAATCGCACCGTTCACGGCAGAATAGCTGGCCGTACAAAATAAAAAGAGAGAAAGAAGCGAGCTACTCAGTCGAGATTGAGTTTATCGACAAAATTACAGGGGCGGTGCGCAGCATCCAGTTGCTCGGCAATGATTTGGTCCCAACCGGTCTTGCAGGCGCCAGGAGAGCCCGGCAAGCAAAAAACAATACTGCCATTGGCCATGCCGGCAAATGCTCGCGACTGCACTGTGGAGGTACCAATCTCCTGATAGGACAACTGCCGGAATAGTTCACCGAACCCTTCGATATGCACATCAAACAGGAGTTGCAGTGCAGTCTGGGTATTATCCCGATGGGTGAAACCGGTTCCGCCGGTCGTCAGAATTGCGTGTACCCCAGGATCGGCAATTAATTGCGACACTGCGGCTCGTAATTGATAGATATCGTCTTTAATAATAGTCCGCGAATGCAGAGTGTGACCAGCTGCCTGCAAACTGGCGACCAGTACATCACCGGACTTGTCAGTGTCCGGTGTGCGCGTATCAGAGACAGTTACTACTGCGATAGAAAGTGGTGTTGCTGCTCTCATGGATTAACCCCCGGTCATGTTCATCAAGCGAACCGGCTGGGCATGATCCTTGTCATAAAAATAATGACGTTCGGGTTTGATTGCCATCGAGTCTACTATCGCCTGTTTCAGATCAGCCTCAGTCTTGGTGCCATCGCGCAGGATGGCGCGCAAGTCAATTGAGTGCTCGTTACCCAGACATAGTAACAGTCTGCCTTCCACAGTGACGCGTACACGATTACAGTCGGCACAGAAATTATGACTCACAGGTGAGATAAACCCAATACGACTGTTATGGCCAATAACCTGAACATAGCGTGACGGGCCGGCAGTGCGTTCGGCACTCTCTACCAGTTCGTAGTTTTCGGCAATCACCTGCTTGACCCACTCGTTGCTACAAGTGGTGTCTTCACGATTGTGGTCCGAGGCTTCGCCCAGCGGCATCTCTTCAATAAAAGCGATATCGATGTTGCGCTGCAATGCATAGTCAGTCAGCGGCAGCACTTCATCTTCGTTATAGCCTTTCATGATTACCGAATTCAAACGAATGCGGTCAAACCCTACCGCATTAGCCGCATCGATGCCGGCCAGAACCTTGTCCAGTTTGCCAACTCGAGAAATACGCTTGAAACGCTCGGCATCAAGGCTATCGATACTGATATTGATGCGATTGACACCGGCCTGTTTGAGCGGCTCAGCAAATTTACCAAGCTGAGCACCATTGGTTGTCAACAACAACTCTTCAAGACCCGGCAATGCGCCGAGTTGTTCGATCAGAGTCATCACATCGCTGCGCACCATGGGTTCACCGCCAGTCAGGCGGATCTTCTTCACCCCTAACTCGGTAAAGGCCTTGGCGACTTGATAGAGTTCTTCGAGCGACAAAATTTGCTTGCGCGGCAGAAAAGTCATGTCTTCGGTCATGCAATAGACACAACGGAAATCGCACCTGTCGGTGACCGACAGGCGTATATAGTCGATTTCACGGCCAAAGCGATCAATCAACTTGTCAGGAAACTGTGTTTGCTCAACTGTCATCATACTCTCCAACCCGGACTATATCGCACATAAGCCCTTGGATACACAGGATTTACCCCGTCCAGACCACTGCCGATCACCCTGTAGCGACTATCTGAATGGCCAACACAATCAAGACCACGCCCATACCGCCCTCGAGCCATACTCCGGCTCGCATGAGCGAGTCACGTACTCGTGCTGTCGTCAGTAGCAACGACAAAGCGGCGAACCACACAAATGTTGCCACCGCCATGTACACGCCGTAAGCCACCTGAATAGTGGTCGGCGTGCTGTCATCAATGACCGCAGTGAACAGGGCTAGGAAAAAAAGCGTTGCCTTGGGATTCAGCCCGTTGGTCAAAAAACCCAGTGCGAACGCGCGCTTTGCAGATACTGCTGGTCGCACTGGTTCTGTTTGCGTAACACTACTGGCACTGAACCGGGCATTGCGCAGTGCCTGTACTCCCAAATAGACCAGATAAGCAGCTGCAAGGAACTTGGTTATCCGAAACAATTGCGGCGATTGCGCAAGCACGATCGCTACACCCAAAACACAGTAGCTCACATGCAAGAGAATTGCCGACCCCACACCCAGACTTGTCCAAAGCGCTGAGCGTGTCCCCGCAGTCATCGACTGCCGTGTTACAACAATAAAATCAGGCCCTGGTGAAGCCACTGCAAGCAGGTGGGCCAGTGCGATTGTGAGAAATTCACTCCAGTACATGCCGGCCCGTCTTGTGAGTTTATAACTGAGAATAGAATATCAAGAGTTACTCTACCCGCTCACTAATGACGAGTTCGATTTCTGCACTCTGGCCATTGTGAGCGAAATTGTCAGAAAGCACTCGATAGTCGCCAGTTTGGGGAGTTGCGGTTCCGGCAAAAGATACTAGCGCGGAAACAGTAATGGTGTCGGCCGATTCAAGATTGAACGGACCGACTGCCGAAGTGTTGTCCAACTCGATCGTGGCAGGTAGTTGCGCCACTGTCAGTCGCTCTGCAGCCAATGGTGGCATGCCTGCGCGCTCCGCATTGCGGGCTGCGACGAACACCGAAGTGGCCGGATCAATCTCCAACCCCTCAGCTAGTGAAAGACGCACTCGGACTTTGGGTCCTGTGGCGGCTTCACCATTTTCCTGCGCAAGTATCTGCTGGGCTGATGCGATATTGGCGCGCAACGCGTCTGCCTGCGGAGAATTGGGATTATTTTGTATCAGCAAACGCCAGTAGCGGATTGCAGCCTCATAGTCCTGATTCTGCTCAGCGTTGGCAGCTAACAGCTGCACAACCGACGCCTCGTTGGGATTGATTGCCCGGGCTTGCTCGATCGCTTCTTCGACATCACTGGTCAATGCAAATTCAGCATTGATGTAACGCGCCATTGCCACTCGGCCAAGCACCATGGCTTTCTCGCCGTTTTCCTCCAGCAAGCCTGCGGAACGCTCATAAGAGATTTGCGCCTCATTGAACATGCCAATATTGGCAAAATTCTCACCGAGGAAATACCAGGCCCAGGGCTGTTCTTCGTTTTCCTGAACGGCCTGACCAAGAGCCACAATCAGATCGCGCGCCTCTTCCGGATTGTCTCTGTTATTCACCGTACGCTGGAACAGGTCCATTAACTGAACGTCGTCTAAAAAACCCCATTCTTCATAAAGCACAAACGCGGCAAACGGAATAACCAGGGCAACTACCAGTGGAATAGCAAAGCTCATTTTAGAGCTGGAGGCGGCAGCACCGCCTTTCAAATAGTGCTTTTTCGAACCTGAATCTGTTGCGGATGCGGAATCGTCATCGCGAACGTCGCGCAACAATTTCTGCTGCAGCTCGGCAACCAGAGCATCAAATTGCGCCTGCTCAAGATTGCCAGCAGCCAACTCTGCTTCCAGCTCGTTACTGCGCTCATGAAACAGCGCAATATTGGCAGCCTTGCGCAGCTCATGCTCAGTAAAATCTTGCGCGTTGCGGCGCAACCACAAGGGTACAAACACGAATAGCAGTGCGACGAGAGAAAGTAGAGCTGTAATTATCCAGAACAAATGTAATACCAGTTAGACGACCCGTTTCAGGACCGTTTGTGAAGAAGCTCTTGCAAGCGTTCTTGTTGCGAAGAATCGAGATGGGAATCAGTTTCATCAACAGACTTGGCTCTTCGAGAAATCGAATAGGCCACTAGCCCGCCGATGATAAGAAATATTAATGGCCCAAACCAGAGTAATAATGTTTCTGCCCGCAAGCGTGGACGATAGAAAATGAAATCTCCGTAACGCTCAAACATGAATTGCTCTATCTCGGCATTAGTCATGCCTTCCATAATCATGCGGTGCACTTCGCGGCGCAGATCTTCAGCAACACCGCCAGTGGAGCCGCTCAAATTCGTATTCTGACACATGGGACAACGCAGCTCGTTGGAAAGCTGGCGAAAACGTTCTTGCTGTTCGGTGGTGTCGAACTCAAATGTGTCTACCTGCCCCAGCGCCGGACTGTTAAAAATCAAAACGCCAGCACTGAACACTAGTACGAGCATGACGGTTCGCACAAGCGGATAACTCATCAATAAAAGATTCTTCATGGCGCTTTACTAGTCTCTACTGGTCTCAATTAGACTCTGCACGAAGCTGCTCGATGGCGGGCAGGAATTCTTCTTGCCACACACTTTCATCAAGGACGCTGACATGGCGATAGCGAATGACGCCATCTTTATCCACCAAATAGGTTTCCGGTGCCCCATAGACGCCAAGATCAATACCAAAACGCCCTGATTCATCGAGAATGCTGAATTGGAAAGGATCGCCATTATCCAACAGCCAATCCTGCGCCAGATTTTTACGGTCTCGATAGTTTACTCCGACAACCGGGATTTCGCCCTCTTCGGATAAACGCATGAAAGTGGGATGCTCAACCAGACAGGGCAAGCAATAACTTCCCCATACATTCAGCAGAAACATCTCATCTGGCAAGTCGTCGTTGTCGATCGTCTCACCTTCGACAGTCGTCATGGCGAATGTTGGCATCGGCTTGTCGATCAACATGGACGGCAGCTCCGCCGGATCGAGATAAAGGCCCCGCCACAGTAATCCGGCCAACGCCACGAAGGCGAGCAAGGGAATGAAAAATTTCAGTCTCTGCATTTTGGCTTACCCATTCGTCGCTGGCTGAAGCGTTGTGGCTTGCGCATCGGCAGTTTTATTGCGGGCTTCGGACTTGCTACGCAGCCGGCGATAGCGTTTGTCGGCGGCAGCAATGGATGCACCAAATGCCATGAAAATCGCGCCGAGCCAAACCCAACGAATAAACGGTTTAACGTACAGTGTCATAGACCAGGCACCACTTTCTTTCTGCTCTCCCAACGTGACAAAAAGATCACGCAAGAAGCCTGCGTCAATGGCCATTTCGGTAGAGGGAGTTCCGCTGGCCAGATAGACTCGACGCTGAGGATACAGTCGGGTAAATTCAACACTATTGCGCGCAACAATGATCTCAGCCTCTTCACCCACATAGTTCGGGCCATTAACTGCTTCGCTGCCGGCGAGAGTAAATTCATAATTGCCTAATTGCGTGGACTCACCATCAAAGAGCAAGACACTTTTCTCGAAACTGAAGTAGCTGGTCAATGCCGCGCCGATCATCAATATCACAACACCAAAGTGTGCAGCCTGCATGCCGTAATAGCTCACGGGAAGTGCGCGAAGTCCGGCACCCAATGTAGGCTTGTTCGCTACTTTGTTACGCAAATCTTTGAGCATGGTCAACACTATCCAGGCCGCCAGAATCATGGTGATTGTGGCCGGGATAGAAATACCAAGGAGCACTACCAACGGGATCACGACACCCACGGCGACACTCGCAATGGCAACTTTGCCCAATTGCTTGATCAGGTATTCAGTTGATGTGCGTTTCCAGCGACAAATCGGACCAATGCCAAGAGCGACGAGCAACAACATCATCAACGGCACAAAGATGGCATTGAAGTAAGGCGGTCCGATCGAGATAAGGTCATCAGTCAGAGCCTGATAGACCATCGGGAACAAGGTACCCAGAAATACCGACGCCGCCGCGACTACAAGAACAACATTATTGATCAGCAAGGCGATCTCGCGCGAGACCATGCTAAAGCCAAAATCCGCTTTCATCATTGGTGCCCGGAAAGCAAATAGCAACAGCGAACCGCCAATGGCGAGGCCTAAAATGCCGAGAATGAAAAAGCCACGATCGGGGTCGCTGGCGAATGCATGTACAGAGGTCAGCAAACCAGACCGGGTAATAAAGGTACCCAGCAGGCTGGCAGCAAAGGCAAGAATGGCCAGCATGACTGTCCAACTCTTGAAGACACCACGCTTCTCTGTGACGGCCAGCGAATGAATCAGAGCCGTACCAAATAACCAGGTAATCAAGGGTGGGTTCTCAACCGGATCCCAGGCCCACCAGCCGCCCCAACCGAGTTCGTAATAGGCCCACCAGCTACCCAGTGCAATACCAATAGTCAGAATAGCCCAGGCTACATTAGCCCAGGGCCGGGACCAGCGTGCCCATGCCGCATCAAGCCGACCACTCAACAAGGCAGCAATGGCGAAAGCGAAGACTACCGAGAAGCCCACATAGCCCATATAGAGCGTCGGCGGATGAACAATAAAGCCAATGTCTTGCAGCGCCGAATTCAGGTCGGCGCCATCACTCGGCGGTAGCGGCACAATGCGGTCGAAAGGATTCGAAGTCGCCAGCATGAACAGGATATAGGCAGTTGCCAGCAATCCCAGCACGCCAAGCACTCGTGCCACAAAATCCACCGGCATGCTCTTGCTGAAAATACCCACAGCCAACATCCAGCCAGCCAACATGAACGTCCATAACAGGAATGAGCCCTCGTGGCCGCCCCACACTGCCGTGAACTTGTAGCGTGATGGCAACAAGGTATTGGAGTGGTTGGCGACAAACTGCACAGAGAAATCATCGGTCATGAATGCATAGGCCAAAATGACCAGCGCCACACCGAGAAAAACAAAAATACCGGCGGCCAACGGGCGCGCCAGATTCATCCACAGGACATTACCTCTTTGCGCGCCGACCAGTGGTATTGTGCCAAGCATGACACTGAGACAAAGCGCGATGATCAGTGCGAACGAGCCAATTTCAGGAATCATCTCTTAAGACTCCGGCTGCAATTGGTGATTGGCCGATGACGCGCCTGAGGCGTCGAGCGCCGCTTTGACTTCGGGTGACATATAATTTTCATCGTGCTTGGCCAGCACGCGGGACGCTTGAAAGACTCCAGCTGAATTGATGCTACCTTCCACAACAACACCCTGCCCCTCACGGAATAAGTCCGGCAGGATTCCTTCGTAGTGGATGGGTACATCATGAGCGTAATCAGTTGCGGCGAATTCCACGCGCAGACTGTCCTGGGCTGACAGGACCGAGCCTTCCTTGACCATGCCGCCAATGCGAATGCGCTGCCCCGGATTGACTTCTCCCTGGGCCACCTGCGTAGGCGTATAAAACAAATCTATGTTCTGACTTAACGCGAATAAAGTCAGGCCGACGGCAACACTCAAACCGGCAGCGATAAACAGGATAATCCCGAGTCGCTTCTTACGTTGTGGTTTCATGAGTACTCTCCATTATTGGGCGTTGCTGCAGGCTTTACTGTGAATCGCGGGTTGTTATCTACCCAGCTTGCTATTTACTTTTTAATTCGATTCACATTCTGCTCGTAGGCCTTCCGGCCTGCCTGCTACTTAATCGACTCGCGTTCACTGGATAGTGCTATTGGCCAGCTGTTTTTTCTTGCCTGGCCACAGAACAGTTATTGGGCGAGCTATTTCAATTGTTTGGTTATTTCTAGTCTCTTACTGTCTCTCTTTCTATCTCTTTTACTGTCTCTCTTACTGTCTCTCAGACTATCTATCTAACTGCTTCCTGTTCGGCTTTCTTCAGCTTCGGCATTGAGCAGCAAACGACGCTTTTGTTCTTTCAATATTTGTTTACGCCGCACCAGAGGGAAATAGATATTGATCACAAAGAACAGGGCAAACAAGGCATACACGGACCAGACGTTGAACGCGTAATTCCCCATGCTAAAGAATTCGCCCAGACTCGCAAACTGTATTTCAAACATCCCTCTGCCCTGTGGCTACGCTGTGCGCACCAAGTCCTGAACCCATTGTGCGCGGCGTTCGCGTTGTAAAATCTCATTGCGTGTCGACAGTATGAGCGCAACCGCAAAAAACAGATAAATTGCAAAAATCATAATAACCAACGGTACCCAGATCTCCGGACCATTCGGGCCCTCACCAGAGGTGGTTATCGGACTGGCAGGTTGATGCAAGGTGTTCCACCAGTCTACTGAATATTTGATCACAAAGACGTTAATACAACCCACGATCGACAGCACAGCACAGGCTTTCGCCGCAGCATCAGTGTCTTCCAACGCGGAGCGCAGAGAGATAACGCCGATGAGTAAAAACAGCTGCAGCAACATAGACGTCAGCCGGCCATCCCAGATCCACCAGGTGCCCCAGATATCACTACCCCAGATAGACCCAGAGGCTAATGCCAATGCCGTGAACCAGGCGCCGAGCGGTGCTGCCGTCTTGGCTATCATATCGGCCAACTTGATTTTCCACACCAACGTCACGGTACCGGCTATGGCCATTAACGGGAAGAAGGCCAGAGAAATACTGGCAAAGGGCACATGGATATACATGATGCGGATGGTATTGCCCTGCTGATAATCCGGTGGCACAAACAGCAATGCCCAGACAATACCCACCAGCAGCAACAAGGACATGGCAGCGACCAACCAGGGAAGCCACCGACCTGTTAACTCATAGAACCACTTTGGTGAGCCTAATTGATGGAACCAAGTCCACATAATTCAACATTTATCAAATAGTTAAACACGGATTTTGCACTATAACATGGCGCCATATTTAGCCCCTGTTACTTATTGTAACTCATTGTAATTACGCGGTAATCCACAATTTAGACCAATAGCAGCCCAGCCCGGCAATCAGCTGACACTGATGCGCAAAGCCGCCGCCGAGGCCAGTGGTGCCAGCGTCAAAGTGCCCAGTAAAAGCGCCCCCATAATGGCCAGATAGCCAGCCAGCGAAGCGCCGTTCTGGGTTTCAGTTACCGCCATAGTGCCGGCAATCAAAACCGGCACACTCATCGGCAAGGTGATCACCGCCAGAATCAAGCCGCGGCTGCCTAACCCAACGGTCAGCGCAACGCCGATCGAGCCCAGCAAACTCAGTACCGGTGTGCCCATCAACAGAGTCAGGAATAACGTCATATACGAGCCTTCTGGCAGGCTGAGCATGTAGGCAATTAGTGGCGAGACCAGCACTACCGGCAAACCACTGACTAACCAGTGACCAATGTTCTTGGCCAACACCATAAAATACAGCGGTTGTGGTGAGAGCAGCATTTGCTCCAGCGAACCATCTTCATAATCAGCGCGATACAAGTTATCCATCGCCAGCAGTGACGCCAACAACGCAGCGATCCAGAGCGCACCGGCAGCAATCAGGCTCAGTCGCTCCGGCTCCGGCGAAATACCAATGGGAAACAGCGTGGCAACAATCAGGAAAAACATGAATGGATTCACCACATCATGCTTCCTTTTATACGCCAGTATCAGCTCGCGCTTCAGTGTTGCCACAAAGGCAGTAGTAGTAGTACTGCTGCGAGGCCTGCTGTCAATGCGTTCAACCAAGATCCAACACCTCCAGATCCGGCACATTCAGCGGGTGATGCGTGGTGACCAACACGGACCCACCCTGAGCAGCATGGTTGTGCAACATCGCCTCCAATTGCGTAACACCACGTACATCCAGCGTTGTGAATGGTTCATCCAGCACCCACAGACGGGCCGGACTGAGCAGCAGCCGGGCCAGCGCCACACGCTGTTGTTGGCCAGCAGACAAGGTAAAGCATTGGGATTCTTCGAAACCTCGCAAACCAACAGTCGCCAAGGCAGCCAATAGCTCTGCATCGTCCACCGCACTGTTCAGCGTGCAGGTCCAGCGCAGATTCTCCAGAGGCGTGAGTGCTTTGCTGACCCCGACGCGGTGGCCTAAAAAAAGCAAATTGGCATAAAAATCATCAGCAACGTCTGCCACTGGTTCGCCGCACCAGCTAAGCTCGCCCTCATAACTGTCGTTGAGCCCGCAGACGATGCGCAGCAATGTGGTCTTGCCGCTGCCGTTGCTGCCCCGCACTTGCAGGACCTGACCTGGCCGCACCGCAAAATCGAGATTCTTGAATAACACGCGGTCATCGCGCTCACAGAACAAGTTGCGGGCGGCCAACAGCAGTTCGGTATTTGGCGGTGGAGTAACAGAGTCAGTTGACTCAGATGCTTGCGTGGCGTGGCTCATGATAATGGTGGCGGGTAGCACCAGTGCGTCAATATGAATGAGGCTGGATTATAGCGTTAAAGCGGCTTGCGCGCGCCCTGACCATTCAGGAATGCGCAAGCCAGCCACAATTCACTGGCGGGCTTGCACAAATAAAGGCAGTAGATGAAAACCTCAGTTCCAGTCTGACAACCGGGAACGCAGACGCATAGCGGCCTGAGAATGAATTTGGCTGACCCGGGATTCACTCACCCCGATCACTTCGCCGATTTCCTTCAAATTCAATTCTTCATCATAGTACAGGGCCAGCACCAGGCGTTCACGCTCGGGCAAGCCATTGATCGCGGTGGCAAGATGCGCTTTGAACGTATCACGTTGCAGCCCGTCGCAAGGGCCGGGCAACTCCCCCGCTGAGAATTCAATAGCCGAATCGTCGCCTTCCATGATGTCATCAAAACTGAACAAGCGACTGCCACTGGCATCTTGCAAAATGGCGTAGTAGCTATTCAGATCGATTTCCATTTCGCTGGCGATTTCCTGATCTTTGGCATCTTTACCTGTGCGTGCCTCGATGGCCTTGATCGCCTCGGCAACTTTGCGGGATTTACGATGCACCGAGCGTGGCGCCCAATCCCCCTTACGCACCTCATCCAGCATAGAGCCGCGGATACGAATGCCGGCGTAGGTTTCAAAGCTGGCACCCTTGGAGACATCGTATTTACGCGCAGCCTCCAACAGACCAATCATGCCTGACTGAATCAGGTCATCGATTTGCACGCTTGCAGGCATACGCAGTAAAAGGTGGTGGGCGATGCGCTTCACCAGAGGTGCATAGCGGTCTACGACTTCGCAGAGATCGGCATCAGTCAGCTCTTTCTGGTCTGCATTGTCGATCGCGGATACACCGGTCGCTGAAATCATTACACTTTTATCCCGTCAATTGTCTCTCAAACTTCTGAATATCGGTCGGGTATGCCGGTGTTGTGCAATAGTTGTGCAGTAGATGGAAATGCACGACACAAAGCGATTTACCTGACCACTCAATTGAAAATAAGGTTGGGCTTGATGAAGGGAAGAAGAAAACAGAACACTTATTTTTGAGGGCAGCATAGCGTGCCGCTGCACAGAAAACGGTAGTAAAACCGTTCCCATGGCGACTGCAATTCGCTGAATGCTGCTTGGCGCTATCACTCGTTGTCCCCGGTAGCGTCTTAAGTTTCTCGTCCGCTGTTTATTGTTATGAATTCCTGGCAGTCAATTCGAACTCAAGTTAGCTGGCTACAGCTTGTCTTGTTTACCGCTGTCTCAGGGCTCTTTTTCAGGCCTCTTGGTAACGGCCCAGTGTCGTGACACCTGAAACTTTCCAGCGAAAACTAAACTTCCTACTCGAGCAGTCGATTACCTGCTTGGCTGGGCATTGATCGTGCTGACAAATCGTTGCTGGCGCGATCAGACCCTGCCTTATCCAAAAGTCCGCATTGCCGAGGCAGTGCTAAGACGCTGGATAGCTTTATCAATTGCAAGTTCTGTTCCAAACCATCTCTTTTTCGCCAGAGACCGTCGTCACCCCCTGCAAACTGGGCTGTCTGCCCCCTTATAGAAAAACTCTACCAGCCAGGGCCTGGCGAATTGGCACTCAAAAGCGCCAGAAATTTGGCGTTTTTAAGTGGTGAGCGTTTTTTAGCGCTGGAAATTTGGCGCTTTTGTCGAGCGCAATGAGACAAGCAGGAGGGCAATCGCAGAAGGGATTGAGGCAATTCAAACCGCCGAATAAAAATTAAACTATACAGCCGCCTGAGCGCAGCAGCGCGATGCTGATGCCTAACTCAGGTTTGCGAAAAAACAGATTGTTACGCTTTGGGTGGCGTGACGCCGCGCTGCCCCATGTATTTGCCGCCGCGATCCTTGTAAGTGACTTCGCACTGCTCATCAGATTGATAGAACAGCATTTGTGCGACGCCTTCATTGGCATAGATTTTCGCTGGCAGCGGTGTGGTATTGGAAAATTCCAGCGTGACATGACCTTCCCACTCAGGCTCCAGTGGCGTGACATTAACAATAATGCCGCAGCGCGCGTAAGTGGATTTGCCCAGACAGACTGTCAGCACGTCACTCGGGATGCGAAAATATTCGATGGTGCGGGCCAGAGCGAAAGAGTTGGGCGGGATCACACAAACCGGCTCGTCGATGGAAACAAAACTGCCCTCGTCGAAATTCTTGGGGTCAACTACATTGGTGGTGTGCACATTGGTGAAAATCTTGAACTCACTCGCGCAGCGGACATCGTAGCCGTAACTGGAAGTACCAAAGGAGATCACTTTTTCGCCATTCACGGTGCGTACCTGACCCGGCTCGAACGGCTCGATCATTCCCTCTGACTCTGCCATTTGCCGTATCCAGCGATCCGATTTGATTGTCATACTGATTAACGCCCTGTCTGCCCGAAAATGTGAATAAAGAAAGGCGCATGATAATGTTTATCATCTGGTGATTCATCTATTATTTTGGCGGGCTCAAGGTGCCGTACAGGCCAAAATCAGCGGCAAAAGTGGCTGAATTCGGGGCCATCTTCCAGTATGATGCGCAGCCATCCAGCTCGTATTTCTCGCACCACCCGGTCAGGCGCGTGCGATGAAATTGCTTATCGTCATGAGCAATACGAGTCTTTTAAAAACGATCACCGACTAGCTACAGCATTGAGCCATCCACCGTTGGCTCGCCGGCTAGTTCGAATCTCAAAGAGGAGTTCAGGGTGAAAAAATGGCAATGCTTGGTATGTGGGTTCATTTACGACGAGGAGCTTGGCCTTCCGGAAGATGGCATCTCGCCAGGAACGCGATGGGAAGACATCCCTGACGACTGGATGTGCCCCGAATGCGGTGTCGGCAAAGAAGACTTCGAAATGGTGGAAATGTAAGCCGTCAGGGCTGTCATCTCTGCACCTGCAATCCAACTACTGTGACTCTACATCAATAACTTCAGGACATCATCGTGGAACAACGCAAGATCCTAGTCACCAGCGCCCTGCCTTATGCCAATGGCGCTATTCATCTGGGACACCTGATGGAAACAATCCAGACCGATATCTGGGTTCGGCTGCAAAAAATGCGTGGCCACGATTGCCTGTACGTGTGTGCAGATGATGCGCACGGAACTGCCATCATGCTCAGCGCCGAAAAGCGCGGTATTACTTCGGAGCAGTTGATCGACGAAGTCAAACAGCAGCACATGCAGGATTTTGCAGATTTTCACATTGGCTTTGATAACTACCATTCCACACACACAGAAGAGAACCGTGCGTTATCAGCCAGCATTTACAAGGCACTGGAAGCCAATGGCCATATTGCACGACGCTCTATCAAACAGCTCTTCGACCCTGAGAAAAAACTCTTTCTGGCCGATCGTTACATCACCGGCACCTGCCCGAAGTGTAAAACTGCCGGGCAGTACGGTGACAACTGCGAAGCCTGTGGTTCAACTTACAGCCCGGCTGAGTTAATCGATCCGCGTTCGGTGATCTCTGGCGCCACGCCAATTGAAAAAGAGTCTGAGCACTTCTTCTTCCGCTTACCTGAATTTAGCGACATGCTGAAAACCTGGACGCGCAGCGGCACGCTACAGGATCAGGTCGCTAACAAGCTCAGCGAGTGGCTTGATGAAGAATTGCAGGAATGGGACATCAGCCGCGATGCGCCCTATTTCGGTTTCGAAATCCCCGGCGCCCCCGGCAAGTATTTTTATGTCTGGCTGGATGCCCCCATCGGTTATATGGCCAGCTTGCAGAATTTGTGTGACCGCACCGACTACAAGTTTGACGATTACTGGCACAAAGACAGCACTGCCGAGGTCTACCACTTCATCGGCAAAGACATCATCAATTTCCACACGCTGTTCTGGCCTGCCATGCTGACCAGCACCGGTTATCGCACACCGACAGCGGTCTATGTCCATGGCTTCTTGACTGTCGACGGCACCAAGATGTCAAAGTCGCGCGGCACCTTCGTCAACGCCCGCACATATCTCGAGCAACTTGACCCGGAGTATTTACGTTACTACCTGGCCGCCAAGTTGTCGTCCGGTATCGATGATCTGGATTTGAATCTGGAAGATTTTGTCCAGCGCGTAAATTCTGATCTGGTCGGCAAGGTCGTCAATATTGCCAGCCGCTGCGCCGGTTTTATCAGCAAGGGTTTCGATGGCATGCTGTCCGAGACGCCTGATAATCTGGCCTTGCTCAAGGAAATTCAGGCCGCCAGTGAAGATATTGCCAGGCACTATGAAGCACGCGAATACAGTAAAGCAGTGCGTCTGATTATGGCACTTGCCGACAAAGCCAATCAGTACATCAACGACAAAGAACCCTGGGTCATTGCCAAGACCGACAAAACCTCGCCACAATTACAGGCTATCTGCAGCACGGGCATCAATGCGTTCCGCTTGTTGATGTGCTACCTCAAGCCTGTGTTGCCGGCTATGGCAGCCAAGGCCGAGGACTTTCTCGCCATTGCGCCTCTACAATGGCGCGACAGCGGCGAATTACTAACCAACCATCAGATCAGCAAATTCAAACCGCTGCTCACGCGCGTTGAAGCCGACAAGGTCAAAGCCATGATTGAAACCACGCAACAGTCCTATGCCGACAAGCCAGCAGATCAGCCTGCTGCTGATACTGCCAGCGAAACTGCTGAGACAGGTCTGGAACCGGAAATTGGTTTCGATGATTTTATCAAGGTCGATCTGCGCGTGGCGCTGATTACTAATGCCGAACAAGTGGAAGGCGCTGACAAGCTTTTGCGCATCACACTGGATATTGGCAAGGACAAAGCCGGCAATCCGATGACCCGGACTGTCTTGTCGGGTATCAAGTCAGCGTATCAACCGAAGGCGTTGATCGGCCGACTGACTGTGCTGGTCGCCAATCTGCAGCCTCGCAAAATGAAATTTGGCACTTCGGAAGGCATGATTCTCGCTGCTGGTCCTGGCGGCAAAGACATCTGGTTGTTACAACCTGACAGCGGTGCCGAACCGGGCATGCGCATCACTTAAATGGCCGCCGCTCTCGGCACCTTCCTGATCACCGCTCGCAGTACAATCCGCCTTTCCTGACCGCCCAGTCCGGCGCAGACATGCGACGAGCCCACTGGTCTGGGCCCGGCGTTCGTTATAAGCTTGCGGCGGTAAACTGCACAGCATCAGGAGTCTTCATGCCGAGTTTGACAGAAACCGTCGCATCGAACGCGTCGCCACAGCACGCCCTTCGCACCTGCTCGTCAGGCCAGCCACGACACCGTCACTCGCGCGGCTTCTCGCTAAATCTCCTGTTCAGCATTTGCCTGCCGTTGTTTGGCTTGCTGCTGGGCAACACTGCTCAGGCGCAAACCGCAGAAATCCGTGCCATTCAGGATTCTGTCATCAAGATCTATACCACCCAGGCCGAACCTGACTATTTCACACCATGGCGCTTACTCACGCCGCGGCAAAGCAGCGGTTCTGGTGCTGTCATCAGTGGCAATCGTATACTCACCAATGCTCACGTTGTCGCCAATGCCAGCTATGTGCAGGCGCAAAAACACAATGACCCGCGTCGCTATCTGGCGCGTGTCCTGTTTGTCTCCCACGAAGCCGATCTGGCCCTGATTACCGTCGAGGAACCCGGGTTCTTCGCTGATCTGGAAGCCCTGGCCATCGGCGACCTGCCCGCACCACTGCAGGAAGTCTCGGTCTATGGTTATCCCATTGGCGGCAAGTCCTTGAGTATTACCAAAGGCATACTCTCCCGAGTGGAACAACAGGTATATGCCCATGCTGGCAGTTTCCTGCTTGCTGGTCAGATCGACGCGGCCATCAATCCTGGTAACAGCGGTGGCCCGGTCATCGTCGATGAACAAATTGTGGGCGTGGTCATGCAGGCCAACGCCGGGGGCCGGGCAGAAAATCTCGGCTACTTTGTGCCGCCAAGCATTATTCAGCATGTCCTCACAGACAGTGAAGATGGACAACTGGGCGGCTTTCCCGATCTGGGCTTTCGCACTCAGAACCTGGACAGCCCAGCCGCCAAAGCAGCCTACGGATTGAGCGAGCACCAAAACGGCGTGTTAGTGATTCAGGTCTTCGATGATTCGCCTGCCGAGGGACTGCTGCAAGAGAACGATGTCATTCTGGCAATTGATGACTTCGCCATTGCCGATGACGGCACTATCGAATTAAGCGACGACGTGCTCACGGATTTCAAACATGCCATCGATATGCATCATATCGGCGAGGATGTGCGCGTGACATTTTCCAGAGACGGCCGGGAACGAGAGATCGATCTGCCTGCACAACCGGCGCTACAAAGTTACTCTCTGGTGGCAAGCGAACAGTACGACGAAATACCCGAATACTATATTTACGGAGGCGTATTGTTCGTACCATTGAATATGAATCTGATCAAACGTTGGGGTAATGACTGGAGCCGAACCGCGCCAGTCAGTTTGCTACAGGCACGCAATGAATGGAGCTCGCCTGAACGCCGACAATTAGTCGTTGCGCTGCAAGTGCTGGCTGCGGATGTGAACCTGGGTTACCACGACTGGCGCAACTGGATCGTCAATTACATCAATGGCAAGCCCATTCGTGACTTCGATCAGTTCGCAACTCTGCTGCGCAATAACGATGAAGACAATGTCGTACTGGAAAACGAAAACGGCTATCAGATGGTCATCAATCATGCCGATGCCATGGAGTCCCAGCAGGAGATTCTCGAACGCTATCGTATTCCTTCGGCCCATTCGCCGGGTCTGTTTCCGGAATAATCTGAGGCAGCCGGCTGTGAATAGCAGTTACTTCGCAGGCGGCTTGGAACTCACTTTTTCCAGTGTCAAGCTACAAGCCACTGGCGACTCGCCTGCCAAAGCCAGCTCCCGGTTCTTTACCGCAACGACTGCGTGTTAACATGTTGCCTCGCGCAGTCAGCACAGTGTTGCCCTGTCGCGGCCATATTCCCAAGCAAGCATTTCAGGCGGCAAACTCTTGGCTACATTTTTTGCGATCATGGCAAGCTCTGCCCTCAGTAACAATTTGTTATTGGTGCATTGCCTTGGCCTGTCCTCGCTGTTCGCCTATAGTCATTCGTTGCGCACCGGCATCGCTCTGGCATTGACGAGTTTCGTAGTACTGTTCAGCTCGGCACTGTTGAATGCGTTCCTCTATTACTCTGTTTTATTACCTCTGAATTTAGTCTCGCTGCGCATCGTGGCGTTCGTATTGATCAGCGCTTCGCTCACCTTCTTGTTAATGAAACTGCTTACCCGATATTTCCCAGTGACCACACAGCGTCAGGCGCTGACCCTGCTAACTCTGAGTGGCAATGGAGCCGCCCTGGGTTTAGCCGTTTTAATCACGCTGCCGGGCACGGGGTTGATGGAACTCTCAGCTTCGAACATTGTTGCCGCTGCATTGGGTGGCGCACTCGGGGTGTCAGTATTAATACTTCTATTTGCTGGCCTGCGACAAAGACTGGATGCGACGCAACTGCCTGCCGCCTTGCAAGGTGCACCAAGCTATCTGATCAGCGCCGGTATTGTAGCAATGGCCCTGCTGGGTTTTAGCGGAATTTGATGATGCCAACGCTACTGCCCTCCGAACACATCGCGCTGCACCTGTTACTCTGGCCCAGCTTGCTTATGGCAATGGCCTGGCTTGTGGCCACACTCTTGCGCAGCAGCGCGCAGCAACGCGCAAGTGCCAACTCAACCACAATCCTTGTCGAGCAAATCAATGCACTACTGCCGCAAACCCAATGCGGCAAATGCGGCCACCCGGGCTGCCTGCCTTATGCCAAAGCAATCGCCGCAGGCGAGCCAATCAATCACTGCCCACCCGGCGGACCCCAAACTATTAACGCCCTGGCACAACTGCTAGCCGACTTGCCGCAACCGCTCGACCCGGCACACGGCAGCCATGAAGAGGAACGCGTTGCGGTAATCCGTGAAGATGAATGTATTGGTTGCACGAAATGCATCAAGGCCTGTCCGGTCGACGCCATTCTGGGCGCTGGTAAAGTCATGCATACGGTAATTGCTTCTGAATGTACCGGCTGTGATTTGTGTGTTGAGCCCTGCCCTGTCGACTGCATCGATATGGTGGTTGTGAGCAATAACAGTGCCACCTGGCCCTTACCTGAAGCCGAACCTCATCCACGACTTCTTCAGGAAATATGCTGATGCTGTTTGGCAGGCGTCACAGCATTCCCAACAAATTGCGGCTCAGCAAAGTTACTGGCGGCATCCAGATTCCCTCGCGCAAGGAATTGTCTCTACGCTCACGGATCATGCCGACGCCTTTACCTGCACAGTTGATCATTCCCTTACAACAAGTCGGGGCTGATTCAGCAATTCCAGTGGTCGCTGTCGGTGATACCGTGCGCAAGTATGCCCTGCTGGCGGGGTCTGAATCAGATGCCGTCGTTCCCGTTTTCGCGCCGGCCTCCGGTACCGTTATTGCATTGCACCAGCAGCACATCACGGTGGCAGCAAATCGACAGGCAAGTATCGAATGTCTTGTGCTGCAAACCGATACTGGCGGTGATGAGTCACTGGCTTTGAGCGGCCATGATTATCGGCAACTGTCACCGGAAGATCTCTGCAGCCTGCTTGCTTCAGCAGGCATCATTGATACCGAGACAGCAAGCAAAGACACTCAATCACTTGCCACTTTGCTCACCGAAGCAAGAAAGACCAACGTCGAGTTACTGGTCATCAATGGCATTGAAAGTGATCCTTACATGAGTAGTGAGGCGGCTATTGCACGGGAATACGCAGAGGCGGTCATCCAGGGCGCGGCCATTTTGCAAGTAGCCACTGGCGCAACACGCTGCGCCATTGCCATCAGTGCCAACCAACAGGAAAGCCGCGCGGCACTGCAAAGCGCCTTGTCAGGCAGCTCCATCGAATTAATAGCAGCCCCCGACCAGTACCCCGCACACGATTTGGGGCTGGTTATCGGCGGGCTGACCCGCTCAACGCCAGCAACTGTCAATCATGGAGTCAATCAAGGCGTACTCGGGTTGGCGATGCACACCGCGCTGGCCGCCAGTGAGCGAATCAGCAATGGCAAGCCGTGTACCTCACGCATCACCACAATCACCGGTATGGCAACTCAGACGCCCAAGAATTTCTGTGTGCCATTGGGCACACCAGTCAAGCACTTGCTAGCTCTGTGTGGTGCCAGGGATATTGCGGCAACAACGGTTGTTAGCCAAAGCGCCCTCAATGGCTATGCCATGCAATCTCTGGACGAACCCATCGCGCAATGGCATGCTGGATTTATCGCCAGCGCTGAAGACGAACTGGCCAATCCCCAGGAACCGGAACCCTGCATCCAGTGCGGTCATTGCATTACTGTCTGCCCACGACCACTGCAGCCCAATCAATTACTCGCTCTGACGATCAAGCGCGATTGGCAGCAACTGCAGCAATCCGGATTGGCTGACTGCATCGAATGTGGTGCTTGTGCGTATGTCTGCCCCAGTCACCTGCCCCTGCTACAGACCTTCCGGGCGGGCCGCGAGGAGCTTCAGCTACGCCAGCACGGCATGCAGCGCAGCAATTATTGGCAGCAGCGTTTCAACGCTCACCAAACACGCGAGGCCCAGGAAAAAACGCAGCAACTGGAAGCCCAGCGACTGCGCAAGGAACAAGCTAACGCCAAGGCAGAGCCGGGTTTTTCACGCCAACAGGCCCGGTCCGAGATTGCCGATGCTGTGGCCCGCGTCAAGGCACGTCGCTTGGCAAGCGACAAAGCCGCGACAGGCACTGGCAAATCTGGCCACTCTGGTGAGGAGCAGTGAGCATGATTGATGCCAACACTGCCAACGCCGAGTCCAGCCGCGTGACACATTCGCCGTTTCTTCACAGTGGTTACAACAGTGAGCGCTGGTCGCAGCAACAAATGGTAGCCCTCCTCCCAGGCGCACTGTTGAGTCTGTGGTTTTTCGGCCCGGGCGTTGCCATCAATATTGCTATAACAGTCGTACTTGGATTACTGACTGCCAGGGCGCTCAATGGCATGGCCCGGCAAACCAGCAAAGGGGCTGACACTAACTTGATTATCATGGCCATTGTGTTGGGGCTGGCAATTCCACCTGGTGCATCAATACTTATCCCTGTCGTCGGCACAGTTGTTATGGTCGCGCTAGGCAAGCAACTCTGGGGCGGCACGGGTCAGTACCCATTCCATCCTGCGATGGTGGCCTATCTTGCCCTGCTATTGTTGTTTAGCGATCAGATGCTAGCCTGGCCAGAAGCGAATGGGCTACTGCAGTTTGACTGGTCTACTCTGGCAAACAAGGTACTCTTGCCGAACCCGGTGCCGTTAGTAGATGGCTTGAGTCAGGCGACCCCACTGCTGGATTTGCAGGCACAGCTTGATTCCAGCGCCCCGCAAGATCTGCTGGCCGCTACCAGCAATCTCAATACCGCTACCGGCAATCTCAATACCGCTACCGGCACTTTCTATACTGCTGCTGGCCTGCCGATGCTACTGATCAATCTTGGTTTTCTCAGTGGCGGCTTATACTTGTGCTACACACGCGCCATTGCCTGGCAAGCACCGGTAGCGGCACTTGCCTCGATCTTATTCTGTTGCCTGCTCAGCACCGGCTTCCTGAGTCTGCCTGGGGAATTGCTCGGCTTGCACTTGTTTGCCGGCCATTTGTTGCTGGTCACATTCTGGGTAACTACTGAGTTGAGTAGCTCTGCCAAAACTGCGCGCGGCCGCTTGCTGTTTGGCGTCATCTTTGGCTGTGTTGTGTATTTTATTCGTCAGTCCGGTGCCGTCCCCGACGGCCTGGCCAGCGCCATCATCATTGCCAATCTTGCTGCCCCGTTACTGGATCACAGATCACGTGTTGCTTCAGCTACCGCAGCAGCACAGGCCGCGGCGGAGGACACATGAGCGAATTACAAACACGCATTCAGCTCAGCAACTCATTGTGGCGAGGCAACCCGGCACTGGTGCATCTGTTTGGTCTTTCGCCGTTGCTCGCAGTAGCCGACAGCGCTGCGACTGGTTTGGCGCTCGGCGTTCTTACGCTGGTCACACTATGCATCAGCGCTATGGCTTGCAGTCTCCTGAAGCTGGGCAATGACAAGCCCTGGCGCCATATTGTATTCCTGCTCATTGCCGCTACTGTAACCACCGGGCTCGAGTGGCTCACCATCCACTTCTTCACCGGCATTTACGCGGCACTGAATATCTATATCGTATTATTGTGCAGCAATTTTATTGTACTGCTGAGTTTTGCTGAGTTTAGCAATGCTACGTCCCCACAATCGGCGCTGGCTCGAGGGCTACGCTTGAGTGGCGGCTATTTACTGGCCTGTGTCTTGTTCGGTGCACTGCGAGAAATCATTTTCACAGGTCAGCTATTCAGAGACTGGCGCATCTTGCTACCAGACAGTTCCAGCTATGAGCTAATCTACTCGATGCCGGTTACTCTCGACCAAGCGCCGGGCAAGACCCTGCCATTCGCATTAATTCTACTGGGATTGTTGCTGGCATTAGGCAATGTTGTGCAGCAATTTGTCGACCGCCGCGCAGCGGTGTCTGAGTTGTCTGAAACGCTAAAACCAAAAGCCCCAACAGTCCAACGAGCACGTGTGACGGGTAAACTTCACAAGCAAGCCACTAGCGAGACCGACGCGATCGCAACAGAGGAATCCACCCACCGTGAACAAGATTAAACGCACGGAGATTTTCAATCGCCTGCGCGCTGCCAACCCAAACCCAACGACCGAATTGGAATTTCGTAACAGTTTCGAATTGCTTATTGCTGTGCTGTTATCGGCACAAGCTACTGATGTCAGTGTCAACAAAGCCACCAAAAAACTATTCGAAGTGGCACCAACACCCGAAGCGATGTTAAACCTCGGCGTTGCCAAAGTTAAAAATCACATCAAGACGATCGGGCTGTTTAACACCAAGGCAGAGAATGTCATCAAAACTTGCCGCATTCTGGTGGAGCAGCACGATTCGCAGGTACCGGATAATCGCGAAGCACTGGAGGCCCTGCCCGGGGTCGGTCGCAAGACCGCAAATGTCGTATTGAATACCGCTTTTCGGCAGATCGCCATGGCAGTGGATACGCATATTTTTCGCGTTTCCAACCGCACGGGTATCGCACCGGGCAAGAATGTTCTGGAGGTGGAGAAGCGCCTGATCAGGCTGGTGCCGGAAGAATTTTTACTGGACGCCCATCACTGGCTGATTCTGCATGGCCGCTATGTCTGTCTGGCCCGCAAACCCCGCTGCGGGGCCTGCACGATCTACGATCTGTGCGAATACAAAAAGAAGGTTGAAGAGTAAATTACATTGGCAAATGGGAAAGGCTGCCCGAAACCTGGTTTCGGGCAGCCCGCACAATTTACTTACGGCCTTTCAATGCCGCAATGCGCAAGCGCAGCGCGTTAAGCTTGATAAAGCCACCGGCATCCGCCTGATCATAGGCACCGGCATCATCTTCAAACGTGGCGATGTTTTCATCGAACAGGCTGTCGTCTGATTCGCGGCCGATGATCATCACGTTACCTTTGTAGAGCTTCAATCGCACTTTGCCGTTCACATACAACTGCGAATAATCGATTAACGATTGCAAGGCGTGTCGTTCCGGTGCCCACCAATAGCCGTTATAAACCAGCGAGGCGTAGCGTGGCATCAAGTCATCCTTCAAATGTGCCAGTTCACGATCCATAGTGATGGATTCAATGGCACGATGCGCTTTCAACATTAACGTGCCGCCCGGCGTTTCATAGCAGCCACGCGACTTCATGCCAACAAAGCGATTTTCAACAATATCGACGCGGCCAATGCCATTGGCCCCGGCTACCTTGTTCAAGTGTGCTAACACAGCCGCTGGCGACATCGGCTGGCCATCGATAGCGACGATGTCGCCTTTGACGTAATCCAGCTCGATGATGGTTGCTTCATCTGGTGCATTCTCAGGTGAGACTGACCACAGCCACATGTCTTCTTCGGGAGCCGCAGCCGGGTCTTCGAGAACGTCGCCTTCATAGGAGATATGCAGCAGGTTGGCATCCATGGAATAAGGTGATTTGCTGCCACGCTTTTTCTCGACGGAAATATTGTGCTCGGCACAGTAGGCCAGCAATTTGTCCCGGGAATTTAAATCCCATTCACGCCAGGGCGCAATCACTTGAATGCCGGGGCTAAGCGCGTAGGCACCCAGCTCGAAGCGTACCTGATCATTGCCCTTACCAGTCGCGCCGTGCGAGATAGCATCGGCGCCGGTCTCGGCGGCGATTTCCACTAAACGCTTGGCGATCAGCGGGCGAGCAATAGACGTCCCCAACAAGTACTCGCCTTCATAAAGCGCATTGGCACGGAACATCGGGTAGACATAATCGCGCACGAAATCTTCCTTGAGATCTTCGATGTAGATTTCTTTAATGCCCATGGCCTCCGCCTTGGCGCGGGCTGGCTCAACTTCTTCGCCCTGGCCAATATCTGCGGTAAATGTCACCACTTCACAGTCATAGGTCTGCTGCAACCACTTGGCGATCACTGATGTGTCGAGTCCGCCTGAATAGGCCAGCACTACCTTGTTAATCCCTGCCATGCGTTTCACTCCAAAATTCACTAAAGACAACTCCGCTTCCGAGTGGATGCCCCGGCAACCGGGCTGGAGAGTCATCGTTACGGCGGTCACAAGACCGGTCCGCGATCAAAAGGACGCGTATTCTAGCATTATCGCTGCCCCTGCACAGCCGCTGCCTCCAAATCCGCTATCTGCCACTGTCAGGGCAATCTCTCGTTCAGCTAACCGGCCTATTCCGCTACAATGGCGCTACTTTGAACGCCCGAGCCGACTGACTGATTCCTGCCTATGACCACCGATACACTGACCCTCACCCGCCCTGATGACTGGCACTTGCACCTGCGCGATGATGCTGCCCTGCAAACCACCGTGCCACACAGCGCCAGCCAGTTTGCCCGCGCCATTGTCATGCCTAATCTGAAACCACCAGTGACCAGTGTGGCCAGCGCGCTCGCCTATCGGCAACGGATTCTCGACGCTGTCCCTGCCGGGCTGTCATTCGAGCCATTAATGACGCTCTATCTGACTGACGGGTTGACCGCAGACGAAGTTGGCCACGCTGCCAGCGATGACTTTGTGCAAGCCATCAAATACTATCCGGCCGGCGCCACCACCAATTCCGACAGCGGCGTCACCGCAATCGACAAAGTCTATCCGGCACTGGCAGCCATGGAAGAGCACAACCTCCCGCTGTTAATTCATGGTGAAGTTACGCAATCCGATATTGATATCTTTGATCGCGAGCCACGCTTTATCGAGACCGTGCTGCAACCATTGGTTACACAGTTCCCCGACTTACGAATTGTGCTCGAACACATCACAACTCGCGAGGCCGTTGACTTTGTCCGCGCCCAGGGGCCGAATGTCGGCGCCACAATTACCGTGCACCATTTACTGTATAACCGTAATCATTTATTGGCCGGCAGTGTACGCCCGCATTTTTATTGTTTGCCAATTCTCAAGCGTGACACACACCAGCAGGCATTGATCGAAGCCGCCACCAGTGGTGATAAAAAGTTCTTCCTGGGCACCGACTCAGCGCCACATGTCCGTAGCGGCAAAGAAACCAGCTGCGGCTGTGCAGGTATTTACTCGGCACCAGCGGCGATAGAGTTGTACGCCGAAGTATTTGCCGAACGCAATGCACTCGACAAGCTGGAAGATTTCGCCAGCTTCAATGGCGCCGATTTCTATCGATTGCCACGCAATTCCGAGCAGATCACGTTACTAGCGCAGGAATGGACCATGCCTGAGCAATTTCCTTTTCACGATGAAGCGGTCGTCCCAATCCGAGCTGGCGAAACTGTTCGCTGGCGCATTCAATCAGCAACGCAGGCCACTATTAAATGACCGATTATTCCGAAGAGACGCCAGAAAACAATGGATTACTGGCGGAGCGCTTCCGTACGTTCCTTCCGGTTGTGGTCGATGTCGAAACTGGCGGCTTCAACTCACAAACTGACGCCGTGCTTGAAATCGGTGCTGTGGTACTGGAAATGGACGATGCGGGTTATCTTGGTATCGAGCAGTCATTCTTTCAGCGCATTGTGCCTTTCGAGGGTGCCAACATCGAAGATGCCGCGCTCAAATTTACCGGCATCGACCCGTATCATCCGTTGCGTATTGCGCGCCCGGAAAAAGACGTCTTTCAGTCCATGTTCAAAATGGTTCGCGATGCGGTCAAAGCCAATGGCTGCAAGCGCGCCATACTGGTCGGCCACAATGCCCATTTCGATCAGGGGTTTATTAACGCTGCCAGTGAGCGTCACAACTTGAAGCGCAACCCTTTCCATCCTTTCTCGGGATTTGATACGGCAACCTTAAGCGGACTGGCTTACGGCCAGACTGTGCTGTCGCGCGCTTGCGCAGCCGCTGGGATTGAATTTGATGAAAACGAGGCGCATTCCGCGCGCTACGATGCCAACAAAACAGCAGAATTGTTTTGCAAGATCGTTAATCGCTGGAAAGATTTGGGAGGCTGGCCGCTGCGTTGATCGGGCGATCAGAAATTGCAACGACTGAAGCTTTAGTGAACCGGCTCGCCTTTCAGCGGCGAGCCGTAAAGTGTTTGACCTGATACTTTTTATAACAAGCTAAAGCAACTTTTTTGCAACTGACAGCATCGCTACGTTATCGCAACACTGCCTGGAGTATCAGGATTCAGCCGCTTGCTCGGCCTCACCGCCAGCCTTCTCAATCATCGGGTGCAGTTCACCACTTTCGTACATCTCGGTAATAATATCGCAACCGCCGACCAGTTCGCCGTCGATGAAAAGCTGCGGGAACGTGGGCCAGTTGGAGACTTTCGGTAATGTAGAGCGAATTTCCGGGTTACTCAGAATGTCGACGAACGCAAAACGCTTGCCGCAAGCCATCAGCATCTGAGTTGCCTGCGCTGAAAAACCGCACTGAGGCTGCTCAGGACTCCCTTTCATGTACAGCAGGATGCTGTTGGAATCGATTTGCTCTTTGATGGTTTCTTCAATGCTCATGGACGGGCCTCAATAAATTAACTGTGGTGCGACGAGTCGCGAAGCTATTCACTTGGCTATAATTTGAACCAGCCACGTGATTGCCGCGAGCAACTAACGCGTAAGTGGCGCTATTTTACACTGTCGGGCGGTCAGTTGTCAGCCAGCGGCGTCCGAGTCGGCGTTGGCGTGCCCCCAGCCACCCCCGCCTGGGGTTTCCACCACCAACCTGTCGCCGGCCTGCACCAGGCGATTGAATTTGCCCGGCAGTGCGTCACCATTCAAACGGTTGCTGCCAGAAACACCGTCCTGACCACCTTGCAAGCCCCAGGGTGCCAATTCCCGCCGCTCAGTCAACAGCGTCAAATCTGTAGCAGCCAGAAATTCATATTCCCGGACCACACCATCGCCACCGGCATGTTGACCGGCACCACCACTGCCCCTGCGCCGGCTATAGCGCCGAATGCGCAACGGGTAGTGCATCTCCAGACTTTCAATGGGTGTGTTCAACGTATTGGTCATGTGACTGTGCACCGCATGTAAACCCGGCCAGCGCGGGCCAGCGCCCAAACCGCCTGCCAGGGTTTCATAGTAGTCCCAACGCTCACCCGTTGCTGTGGCGGCACTGCCCATGGCGATATTGTTCATGGTGCCCTGACTCGCTGCCGGGATGCGCTCTGGCATCGCCTGGGCCAATGCGCCAAAAATCAGATCGACTAACCGTGTCGAGGTTTCCACATTGCCTGCAGCCACGGCTGCCGGCCGTTCGGCATTGACTACTGTTCCCAACGTGGTCAGCAATTCAATGTGCCGAAACAAGCCCGCACAAGCTGGCGCTTCGGCTGGCATCAGACAGCGAAAACAATAGTAAGCCGCGGCGGCGGCGACCGATTCCGGGCAATTAAGGTTACCCGGCACCATCGGGGCACAGTCACGCAGATCCAGTTGCACGCCAGCGCTGTTAATCTGTAAATGCAAATTCAGGCGAATACGTGAGTTGCCCTGACCATCATCATCCAGATAATCCGTGAAGGAGTAACGACCGGGGGTCAGGGATGCCAAAGTACGCTTCGCCAGACGCTCGGCATAGTCATTTAACTGCGTCATGCCGTCGCGGTATTCCTGCAGCCCCATAGCAGCGATCAGTGCCTGCAAGCGTTCGCAACCTACTTGATTGGCACCGGCCTGCGCAGCGAAATCGCCACTGAGTGCCTCGCCTTGCAGACCGGGCAGGTTCGGCAAACCGACTTGGAGTTTGCCGCCGCGCAGTAACCAGCTTGGCGGGATGATCTCCCCCTCTTCCTCCAGCGTCTTCGAGACAGGCATCGAGCCTGGCGTGGTACAGCCGATGTTGGCATGATGAGCTCTATTGGCCACGAAGCCGGCCAGCGAAGCGCCTGCGAACACAGGCGCGATGACTGTCACGTCGGGTAAGTGGGTACCGCCCAGATAGGGATCATTCACGACCAGCATGTCGCCGGGCTGCCAGTGCTGCTGGCCAACCAGATCACCCATGGCATAGGCCATACTACCCAGATGTACCGGGATATGGGCCGCTTGCGCAAACAACTCGCCCTGCGGGCCGAATAACGCACAGGAGAAGTCCAGCCGGTCTTTGATATTGGGTGAGAATGCCGCGCGCCGCAGCACCAGCCCCATCTCATCGCAGATGGCACTGACCCGACTGGCAAACAGCTTTAACTCGATGGCATTCAAGCCTGTCTCCTGAATTTGATCACGCGCGGCTAGCCTAATTCAGCCCTGTCCGTAAGACAATTGCCCCCCTGTGAATAACTGGCTAAAATACCGGGCAAATGGGTAGCGAGAGCTACCCATTTTGTTTTTAGAGCAACACTTTCGCATCATTCTATCCATTTCCGCCTTGCACGGAACGCAATCGCTATGAGACCAAAACACTTTCTGACCCTGTTGGACCTGCCAGCTGATGACGTTAAAGCCATTGTCAGGCGCGCCAGCGAGCTGAAAAAAGCCCCGTCTGAAGCCACTTCGCAACGCCGTAAGACACTCGGCCTGATCTTCGAAAAGTCTTCCACCCGCACACGCGTGGCGTTCGAAGTCGGCATGGCACAAATGGATGGATATTCGATCTTCCTCACTACCGGCGATTCGCAACTGGGCCGGGGGGAACCTATTGATGACATGGCTCGGGTACTCTCCCGCATGGTGGATATCGTGGCCATACGTACCTTTGAGCACAGCAAACTGGAAAATTTTGCCAAACATTCCCGGGTGCCGGTCATTAATGCCCTGAGCGATGACTACCATCCCTGCCAACTACTCGCGGATATGCAAACTTTCTTTGAGCATCGCGGCGACATCAGCGGTAAACGGGTGGCCTGGATTGGTGATGGCAATAACATGTGCCATTCCTATATCAATGCCGCCAAGGTATTTGATTTCGAACTGAGTATCGCCTGCCCGCCCGGGTTCACGCCTAATGCCGAACTGGTTGCCAAGAATAGTGACCGCGTTCAGGTCATGACCGATGCCATGCAGGCGGCCAGCTCTGTTGATTTGGTGGTCACGGATGTCTGGGCCTCTATGGGTCAGGAAGCCGAACAGGCTGATCGCATGCATAGCTTCGTCGACTATCAGGTGAATGCCGAGATGATGAGCAAGGCCAACAGCGATGCCCTATTCATGCACTGCTTGCCCGCCCACCGCGGCGAGGAAGTCAGTGCCGAGGTCATGGATCATGCTGACTCAGTCGTCTGGGATGAAGCGGAAAATCGCATGCATTCCCAGAAAGCACTTTTGGAGTACCTGCTAGAGGGCTGATATCTCGGCCCTTTTTCACTTTTACCCGCCAAGCCGTGAAACACAATATATAGTGTTTACGGTTTCCCGCAAAATAACTCTGTGTCAGCCTTTACGCAGTGGTAAAAATTCGCTAATTTAGCCTCTGCGATAGCGCTTGTCCGGCGCTATTTCGCGCTGGAAATCTTATCCTCAGGGTCTGGCAATTTATGCACATTTTGCTCACACCCTACACACAGAAAAATCTCTTGCATTCACCTATATAGCGCTTTATCTTGTGCTGTGGATTTACGGCTTGTCTATATATTGTATTCGCGGCACCGAAATACGACTTTGCCAAGACCTGCCTGGAGCAAGAAACCGGAGCGATTTCGAGCAGTTATAACGACAGCTCGGCTTCGAAGGGTCGTTATATGCTCGCTGGAAAGTGACTTGGGGAAGTCGATTTTCAGTTTTTTTAGTGGGGAACCAAAGAAATTCTCTTCTGTCATAAAAAAACATTAAAGTCCTGCGGCAAAAACACAATATATAGTATATGACCTCAACGTTGCCTGGAGGCTGCGCACAATATCCGGTACATGATATTGCGCTCATGAAGCTTGCAGACCGAACACCAGCCTCACAACGGCAGTCCTGTGGTGGCGTGGTGGTGAAGTGGTAGTGACGTGCTAGTGAGCTGAGGTGGTAGTGGGATGACGAGGTAGTAGCGTGAAGTGACGTGAAGTGGCACTACGGCTATGCAGTAATGCGGCCATAGAAGAGAGCCATAAAGCGCACGATAAAGTGTCCCATTCCCGGTGAATGTCAGACCACGCCGCGCAAGCCACGCCAGGTCTCTGGAAAGACCAAGCAACCGCTCTGAATAGAGTGCGTAGCTGGCAAGAAAATCAGCAAGACCCTGGCCCAAGTGCCAGTGAGTAAGGGGAATTGACAAGCCCCTCACTCAAGCAGTCAGCCAGCACGCCCATCTGGCCGACAGGAGAGCTCGCATTGAGCGTACCGACCCAGTGTCAGTCACGTTCAGGGACAACAAGAAAAGCAGTAATTACAACAACAATAAAAGACAAAGAGAACGAGCCAAGGCAAAACCAAGGCTAGGGTGAAAAACCACATTCAACCCAATCACTCGCAGCGGCCCTTTTGGCTTCTGTGCGCAGGATTGATTTGATGTTCGCCAGTGAAGCTGGCCGCCCGTGTGACCGCCTGACCACCGCGTCAAAGCACAGAAGCAACTACGCAGACGTAAGTACGACAGACAGATCGAACAATCAGGATTGAACTAATAACTTGAACCAACTATTTGAATTAATAACTTGAACTTATAACTTGAACTTATAACTTGAACTTATAAAAAGACAGCAAAGATCGCCGCAAGCACAGTAACAACGGGCCTATAAAAATATTGCAGTACCAGCACACGCAAGCTGGATCACATAATTTGGAGTCAACAATGCAGACCGACGTACAACCAACAGGAGACTCTCCGCGCACCAGTTCCGCCAGAGGGGAAGATTCATCTTCAGTAAGCGCTACCGCGCCTGGCCAAATCAGAGTCATCAAGCGCAACGGCGCTGTCGTTTCCTACGACGAATCAAAAATTTCAGTCGCGATCACCAAAGCCTACCTGGCTGTTGAAGGTGGCAATGCCGCCGCATCATCGCGTATCCATGAATCAGTCGCCCAACTCGCGCGCCAGATCAGCGAGATCTTCAAGCGGCGCATGCCATCAGGCGGCACAATTCATATCGAAGACATTCAGGATCAGGTCGAACTGGCCCTGATGCGTACCGGCGAGCACAAGATTGCCCGTAGCTACGTGATCTACCGCGCCGAGCATGCGCGCCTGCGTGAGCAAAAGCAGGAAGCCCCCACCGCCAATCAACAGTCCAACCAGCCAGAAATTCTGGTGACACTTGATGACGGCCAACAGGGTCCCTTGGACACTGAGCGTCTGCGCACCGTGATCAACGAAGCCTGTGAAGGTCTGGAAGATGTTTCGGCTGAAGCCATTTACTCCGAGACCCTGAAGAACCTGTATCCGGGCGTGAAGATGGAAGACGTTCGTACCTCACTGGTGATGACCGCGCGCACCATGGTTGAAAAGGACCCGAACTACTCCTACGTCACTGCCCGTCTGTTAATGGACACACTGCGTTCCGAAGCCCTGAGCTTTCTCGGCATTACCGATGCGGCGACGCAGTCCGAGATGCATTACCGCTACGCGGCAACACTGAAGCCTTATATAGAGAAAGGTGTGGAACTGGGTCTGCTCTCCCCGCACCTGCTTGAATTTGATCTGGGCATTCTTGGCGAAGCGATGAAAGCCGAACGCGACCAGCAATTCACCTATTTAGGTCTGCAAACATTGTATGACCGCTACTTCATTCACAGCGAAGGCGTTCGCTTTGAATTGCCACAGGTCTTCTTCATGCGCGTTGCCATGGGTCTGGCGTCTAATGAAGAAAACCGCGAAGAGCGTGCCATCGAATTTTACAACCTGATCTCCAGTTTCGATTACATGACTTCCACGCCACAGCTGTTTAACTCCGGCACGCTGCGTCCACAACTGTCTTCCTGCTTTTTGACGACAGTACCGGATGACTTGTTCGGCATTTACTCAGCCATTCGCGATAACGCCATGCTGTCAAAATGGGCTGGAGGTCTGGGCAACGACTGGACACCAGTGCGTGCATTGGGTGCGCACATTACTGGCACCAACGGCAAGTCACAGGGCATTGTGCCCTTCCTTAAAGTCGTCAATGACACTGCCGTAGCCGTGAATCAGGGCGGCAAGCGTAAAGGCGCCGTGTGTTCCTATCTGGAGACCTGGCACCTCGATATCGAGGAATTTCTGGAGCTGCGCAAGAACACTGGTGATGACCGTCGCCGCGCGCACGACATGAATACCGCTAACTGGATTCCCGACCTGTTCATGAAGCGTGTCTTCAACGATGAAGACTGGACGCTGTTCTCACCCAACACAGTGCCAGATTTGCACGACCTGCATGGCATCGCTTTTGAAGAAGCCTATGTGAAGTATGAAGAACAAGCCAAAGCCGGTCTGATCACGCCAACCAAGACTCTCAAGGCCAGCAGCCTGTGGCGCAAGATGATTTCCATGTTGTTCGAAACCGGTCATCCATGGATCACTTTCAAGGACAGCTGTAATGTGCGCTCACCTCAGCAACACGTGGGCACAATCCATTCTTCCAACCTGTGTACCGAGATCACTCTCAATACCAGCAAGGACGAAATTGCAGTCTGTAACCTGGGTTCAGTGAATCTGGTGAATCACGTTGATGAGAATGGCCTGGATCAGGCCAAGCTCAAGAAAACCATTAAAACCGCTGTGCGCATGCTGGATAACGTCATCGACATTAACTACTACTCTGTCGATACCGCCAAGAATTCCAACATGAAGCACCGCCCGATCGGCATGGGCATCATGGGCTTCCAGGATGCACTGTACAAACAGCGCATCTCTTACGCCTCAGACAAGGCCGTCGAGTTTGCCGATCTGTCGATGGAAATCATCAGCTATCACGCCCTTGAAGCCTCTTCACAGTTGGCCGAAGAGCGCGGCAAATACGAATCCTATCCAGGCTCGCTCTGGGATCAGGGCATTTTGCCAATCGATTCCCTGGCCAAGCTGCAGGAAGTACGCGGCGCCGATTATCTGGATGTGAACATGGACAAGCGTCTCGACTGGGACAGCCTGCGCCAACGCATTCAGACTCATGGCATGCGCAACTCCAATGTGCTGGCGATTGCGCCGACGGCAACTATCGCCAATATCAGCGGCGTGTCGCAGTCCATCGAACCGACTTATCAAAACCTGTACGTGAAATCGAACCTGTCCGGTGAGTTCACTGTCGTGAACCCCTATCTGGTGCGTGACCTGAAAGCGCGTAACCTTTGGGACAGCGTGATGGTTAACGACCTGAAATATTACGAAGGCAGCGTGCAGAAGATCGACCGCGTCCCGCAAGAAATCAAGGACGTCTACGCCACTGCGTTTGAAGTTGAACCGCGCTGGTTGGTCGATGCGGCCAGTCGCCGACAGAAATGGATCGATCAGGCGCAATCGCTCAACCTGTATGTGGCCGGTGCCAGCGGCAAGAAGCTGGACATCATGTATCGCATGGCCTGGTTGCGTGGTCTGAAGACGACCTATTACTTACGCGCACTCGCCGCCACTACGACGGAAAAATCCACTGTGGATGACAACAAACTCAATCGTGTGTCATCAGCCGGCGCCGCCGACGTACCGCAGGCCTGCTCACTGGATGATCCGGATTGCGAGGCGTGCCAGTAAGCTGGCCGCCCGCCTAATAATGAGAGTACTAGTCAGTCATTAAAGAACCAAATTTGAGGTAACACTATGTTGTCATGGGACGAATTTCATCAGGAAGAAAAACCCGCTCCTGTCGCCCAACCGAGGACTGAACGAGAGTCAGAACCGAAAGCCGAACCCGCTCCAGTAGCGGCGGTTGCAAAACCTGCCGCACAACAGGTTCAGGCACCTGCACCAGCTCCGGCCGCTGCAGCAAGCAACTTCGAATCGAATCTGGAAGCCGAGGACGAAAAGAACAACGCCGAGGCATTGCAAAAAGCCATTGATGATTTGCAGGAGCTGGATATTTCCGCCGGCCTGGAAGAGCTGGAAGGTTCGGCTGAACGCGTGGCTGTCGATGACAAGCGCATGATCAACTGCCGCGCTGACCTGAATCAGCTGGTACCTTTCAAATACGATTGGGCCTGGCAAAAATATCTGGACGGTTGTGCCAACCACTGGATGCCACAAGAAGTAAACATGAATGCTGATATCGCTTTGTGGAAAAACCCCAACGGGCTGACTGAAGACGAGCGTCTTATTGTCCAGCGTAATCTGGGTTTCTTCTCAACGGCAGATTCATTGGTGGCTAACAATCTTGTGCTGGCGATCTATCGTTTGATCACCAACCCGGAATGTCGCCAGTACATCTTGCGTCAGGCTTTTGAAGAAGCGATCCACACCCATGCCTACCAATATTGCATCGAATCACTGGGCATGGACGAAGGTGAAATCTTCAACATGTATCACGAGATTCCGTCAGTCGCGAAGAAAGCGTCCTGGGGCCTGAAGTACACCCAGTCATTGAGTGATCCGAAATTCAATACCGGCACGCCCGAGACCGACAAGGATTTGCTGAAAAACCTGATCGCGTTCTACTGCTGTCTGGAAGGTATTTTCTTCTACTGCGGTTTTACCCAGATTCTGTCCATGGGCCGCCGTAACAAGATGACCGGCACCTCCGAGCAGTTCCAGTACATCCTGCGTGATGAATCGATGCACCTGAACTTCGGCATCGACATGATTAACCAGATCAAGCTGGAAAACCCACACCTGTGGGATGCCGCCATGAAAGAAGAAGCCACGCAGATGATTCTGCAGGCGACGCAGCTGGAAATTGAATACGCCCGGGACACTATGCCACGCGGCGTACTGGGCATGAATGCTGCCATGATGGAAGAGTATTTGCAGTTTATCGCCAATCGCCGTCTGGTTCAGATTGGTCTGCCAGAGCAATTCCAGGGCGTGTCCAACCCGTTCCCATGGATGTCGGAAATCATGGATTTACGCAAAGAGAAGAACTTCTTCGAAACCCGAGTTATTGAGTATCAAACAGGCGGCGCATTGTCCTGGGATTAATCCCGAGACCAACTTGCGACATTCAATGGCCATTCTTGGCGAGGTAACAGGGAATGAGTGAAGACAAATACCCAGACGACGCAGACGATAAAGATCCGGAGCGCACGTTAATTACTCTCGAACAGTTGAGTCAGACTATCGAAGTAATGACCAATGTAGTGAACCGGCTTCGTCAGCACCTGAGTGAACAACTCAAGGCGAGTAGCAAAGACCCGGTCGCTAAATTGCCAACCGAAGTGACGCCCGCTGCTGAACCTGTGCAGCCCGTTAGTTCTGAGTCGGCTGTGCAAAAGAGCGAGAAACGCGAAAGCTTTGTTGTCGAAATCAGGCAACAAGAACTAGAACCCGATAGCAGCTCTGACAAAGTTCTGCATTAATCACTTCCCATCCGAGTCGCCGCCAGTGCCGTGGCGGCGGCTCGCCCTTCCTTATCTACTATCCACACTTGAGCCAGACAACGTCCTGGCAGCAAGTTCGATTAGTGATTTATGCCGCACTGGATCAGTGTTCAAATAGCTCATCATGACAACCAATACACAGAATTACCCTGAACACTGGAGACAGCCATGAGCTCTGGAAACAGCCATGAGCCCCGGAGACAGCCATGAGCCATAAAGTCGGCGCGCTGTTACTGGCAGCGGGTTTCAGCAGACGTTTCGGCGGCAGTAAATTAACGACCGAACTGGCTAATGGTCGAACTGTGTTTGCGCAAACGCTCGTGAATCTGCAAGCGGCAATACCTGATATAGTCGTAGTCACCCGCCCCGATCTTGTCGAAGGTCTGATTATGGACTGCGCGAGTCTGCAAGTGTTCGATGGTGCGGATCAAGGCATGGGCGCTACACTGGCCTATGGTGTCGGACTCATGCAGGATAAGAATGCCTGTCTGATTTGTCTGGCCGACATGCCGTTTATCCAGCCACAAACCTATTCCCAACTTGCCGCACACTGCACGCCGGATAACATCATCCTGCCCGTCCATGATGGCCATGTGGGCAACCCGTGCGGCTTCGGCCAGCAGTTCTTTACTGAACTCATGCAACTGGATGGTGATACTGGCGGCAAGTCTGTGATCAAGCAACATCCCAAGGCAGTCCAGCGCATCAACGTAGCAGATGCCGCCATACTACAGGACATCGACACCCCAGAAGACCTGCAGAAGCTACAGAGCGATTGAGGTAGCAGCGCAGCTATTTGCCAGATCACGGTATAATTCCCTACAATCCAAGCGAACTCACCAATTCACCTAGTGTGAAACCGGGAAAGCATGAAAAAGCTCAAAAACGAAGGGCCACTGTTAAAAGAAGCTATTCGCGTCGGAACCCGTTATTTTGAAAAGCGTGGCGCTGGCAAGTTTGAAGCGACTGATCACGCGGATTTAAAAGTGCGAGCTATTTACCTGTTGCTGGTCAAAGACAAGGTCATTCAACCACTGGCAGCCAAAGATGAAGACTTGCCCAGTATGCGCCACAAGTTGGCGCTATGGATTTCCAAGAATCTACCGGAAGATCATGAACTATTGCAGTAATACCGCAGCAGCAAGGCCGACTCACACCTTCCCCTCTCGCTTGCATGGCCTAACCGCGTGCGTGTTGATAATGGTTTTTGCGAGCGCAGCCACGGCCGACGAAATCTCCGCCACCGCTGCCATGGAAAATCCAGACAATCCCCTGTTCCTGCTATCCACTTCACGCGGCAACATCTATATCGAGATGCTGCCCGAGGAAGCGCCAGCCAACACCGCTAATGTCATGGCGCTCGCGCAGGGCGAGATCGAACTGACCGACGAAGCCAACGACTTTACTTTTCAACCGCGTTACTACGATGGCATGCGTTTCCATCGTGTGATTCCGGGTTTCGTCATTCAGACCGGTTCTCCCGCCTATCATTCACTCGGCGCACCCGAAGCCGTATTGGATGATGAGATCAGTGCCGCGACTCTCCAACTGGATCAAGAACCCTTACTCAATATTGATGGCAGTGTGAATGAACTATTGCAGATTACGGACCATGAAGAGTTTGGTGATGCCGTGCTCAATCCGCTCTATGCCTCCATGGGCATTGATTCTGTCGACGAGTTGGAGCAACAACAATTCAATGTCCTGGAGCGCTTAAAGTCACTCAGTATTCAGGATGTCTACGAACTGCAAGGCTACGACTATGATGACTCGCTCACTACCCGGCCGATTACCCGCGGTATCGTTGCCATGGCCAATCGCGGCCCAAACACCAATGGCCCCGAGTTCTTTGTCGCACTAGCCGACTTACCCAGCCTGACTGGCAAGTACACCGTGATCGGTCAGGTCGTCGAAGGCATGGAAGTTGTTGACCAGATTGGTTCAGTGCCAATAGAAGCACAACAGTTTTCCAGAAACAGCTCGGTGATTTATTCGTTCGAGCAGGTCAATCAGACAGCTTCTTCTGCGCCACCATCAACCCCCAATCAGGGGTTTTAAAAAACGCTTTAGAAACCGGTTTTCACAACCCGCACAACAGTCTTTTCAACTAACCCGTACAGGCATTGGAGAGTCGTGATGTCTAAGAAGAAAAAAGAGAAGTCGCGCCAGCAAGGCACCTACGCCCTGTGTATCACCGCCGGATTAATTCTTGGCCTGGGGCTCGGCCCCGCAATGGACAATGTCGTAGTAACCATGATCGTCGGCGGTATTGCCGGCGCCATCGCGGCCTACTTTATTAATCAAAAAGCCACCAACAAGCGGCATTAACTGCGCTTGCGAATCAGACTATTCCGTCAGGCTTATTTGCTCATATCCACGGTAAACACTTCGCGGGTATATGGCGGCAGTGAATCGAGTATCTGCTTGCCGTAGCGTTTGCTGACAATGCGCTCATCAAACAGGGTAATCTGCCCGGTATCTTTCTCATTGCGAAGTAATCGACCGCTGGCCTGTACCAGCCTGAACGCGGCATCGGGCACCGCCAGTGTCATAAACGCGTTTTGCCCTTGCTGCTCAATCCAGTTCGCCAATGTCATTTCGATCGGGTCATTGGGAACCGCAAACGGTATCTTGGCAATCAGTACATGAGTGCAATACTTGCCCGGCAAGTCGATACCCTCGGCCAGACTCGCCAAACCGAAAATAATACTCCCCTCACCACGATCAACCCGCTGACGGTGAAACTTCAATAGCTGGGCTTTTTGATAATCATCCTGACACAACACCAGATCGCGCCATTCATCGGTCAATCCTTCCAACACATCCTGCATCTGGCGACGGCTGGAGAACAGCATCAAGGCGGCGCTGTCCTTGGCGAGCATTCTAGGCACGGCCCTGATCATTGCCGCTGTATGCTCGGCACTGTTGCTCGGTTCACAATGCAATTTGGGGATCACCAGTTTTGCTGCCTTGGCAAAATCAAATGGGCTTGGTATGGCTATATAATGCGTCTGCTGGGGCAATCCCGCGCGCATGGTCAACATATCGAAGCGCCCAAGGGCTGACAGAGTTGCCGAGGTCAGTACCGCGCCAGCGCAAGTCTGCCAAAGATGGCTTTGTAGACTCTCCGCTGCCAGCACCGGGCTGGCCGCCAGCGCGACATCCTGGGACGTGTCTTCTTCATTGTAAGAAAGCCAGCGCGCCATCGGCGCCTTGTCCTGCATGTCACTGGCGGCAAAGGTCGACCACAGTTGCTGATTGCCACCTGCACGCTTGTTGACGCTGCCCAGCAGCGCAACCCATTGCTCAATTTCCTGTTGTCGAGTACTGTCGCGTGCTTCATCCAGCTCGGCCTTGACACCATCGGTAATCAGCTCCAGTTGCGCCGTCAGGCGCATGAAGCGCTGCGCCAGTTCCATGGCTTGCACTTGCAACGCTTCGGGAATAACACCACCGGTAAAAGTGTGCTGGACGCGGCTGTCATAACTGTCCGGACTCTCCAGCGCCTCGATTATTTGCTCGATGGTAGTCAGGGTATGCGCAAGATCATCACGCAGCTGTAATTGCAGCTTGAGTACACGATCACGCTCGGTGGCATCGATGAGCTCATCATCATGCAAGCGCTGCATGATCAGATCACAACGCTCCAGCCAGCGGATAGAAGCACGCAGGCGCGTAAAGGCTGAGAAGTGGTTATTACTCTTGAGCGGTAGGTGATGCGCTTCGTCAAACACGTAAATGCTGTCTTCCGGGCTCGGCAGGATAACGCCGCCGCCTAACGCCAGATCGGACAACACCAGATCATGGTTGGTCACTATGCAGTCCGCCTTGGCCAGCGAGTCTCTGGCCTGATAGAAATAGCAATTGCGGAAGTGACTGCACTTGGCACCACTGCACTGGGCATTGTCCACGGTCAGTGGGCGCCAGTCCGATTCACTCAATGGCTCTGGCCATTCATCACGATCACCCTGCCAATCGCCCGCTGCCAGTGCCTTGAGCATCTTGTCGTAGAGTGCCGGGTTACCAGCACCGGAATCATCCAGGTCTTCGCCGTACAGATCCATCATGGCCTGGGCACTGTCACTACCTTGCATCAGTGAATCCAGACGCGACAGGCACAAATAACGTCCCCGACCTTTGGCCAAGGCGACACTGAACTGTAGATCGGCCCCACGCTGAAGTTCCGGGATGTCTTTGAGTAATACCTGTTCCTGCAACGCGATGGTCGCTGTGGAGACGATGACTTTCAGGCCCAGTTCCTGGGCAATCGGCAAGGTAGCAAGCAGATACGCCAGTGTTTTACCGGTACCTGTCCCTGCTTCGATCACACAGATCGGAGCGGGTTCGTCTTCAGCACGCTCGTCATCACACAAAACACCCAGAGTACGGGCAATTTCGGCGATCATCAGACGCTGACCATAGCGCGGCGTGAGTTTGCGGGATTCCAGTAATTCCCGGTAGTGGGACTGAATCGTGTCTTTGAGTGAGTTGGGTAGCATACTGCCTTGGGTTGACCTTACTGGGCCCTTTATTACCGGGCCTCTGATAACTGGCCCCTTGCTTACTGGACCTCTGATAACCGGCCCCCTGCTTACTGGAGCTCTATTAATAGGGCCGCCAACCATGGCTGCGACCGACTGCGAGGAAGGAGTATATTGTAGCATTTGTTGGGCTTGAAAATGGCTATCTGGCAATGGCTATCTCGTTGGAAAGAAGTTCTGGTACACTGCATTCTTATTCCGTGAATTCGTATCCCGCCTGGCAGTGTAGTGAATGTCGTCAACTCCTGACAAAAAACCCGCAGAATCAGATGATGCTGCCGTGAAAACCACAGCAGAGCAGTCAGCAACCGATGCGCAATCTGAGCAGTCCAGCGTAGCGACTGAGCAATCAGCTAGTTCAGCGGATAGTTCTGAAATGGCGCCAGAAGCCACCATTGACGCGCCAGCCAATAACCCGGCGGAGCAATCGGATAGCAAGCAAACCGCAACTGACAGCCGCGCGCCCGAGCCAGCAAGCGATTCTGCAGCCGAGCCGGTGTCCAGCGCCGCAAAGACCAGTGAGACACCCGAGCCAGCACAAGCTGACACAGGCAAAACGGCTGGCGAATCTACACAAACCCAAAAGCCAGCTGCAAAGCCTACTGAAGAGCCGGGTAAAGATCCGGATAAAGAGCCTGGTGCAAAACCGGAAAAAGCGCCAGCTGCAGATTCGACCAAAGAAGCGGGCAAGACAGACAAGAAGTCCGACAATGACTCTGATCAGACTGCTGACAAGACTACTGATAAGACTGCTAATAAAGCGCCTGATAGTGAGCCCGATAAAGAGCCCGATAAACAGTCCGACAAAGAGAGCAATAAAGAGACCAATAAAGAGTCCGATAAAGAGTCTGCCAAAGCCAAAACGCCACCGCCCTTTGACCCGATCAGCGCCGCCAAGTCATTGGCTGACCTGCTGGAACAATCGGCGCAAATCGGTTTCAAGAATACCGGCAATCTCAGTACTGCTCGCAAATCACTCGCCCGTATAAAACAACACATTCCCGATGCTGAAACTGTACTGCTGGAAAAAGCCGGGCAGTTGCAGGACATCTTTGATTCAGCGTTTGAGAAAAACCGTCAACATCAGGAACAGTTGCAGGAAAAAACCACCAGCTTGCTCACTGCCCTGCAAGAAGCCTTGGCCACCGGTCAGTCGGAAAAGGCTCTGCCCACCTGGGATAAAATCCAGGGCAACATCAGCAATACCTCCGGGCAAATACGCAATACCTTGCAAGAAAGCGCCAACGCATTCAAAGCGCAAATCACTGAACTGCGCGACTGGAAAATTTTTGCCGCTACCGAGAAAAAGAAAACGCTTATCACTGAGATGCAGGCATTGGCTGAAGCCAAAGGCGACGCCGCTCTGGAACCGGCCGCCTTAAGCAAGAAAATCAGCAAAATGCACGCCGAATGGAAAGCGCTGGGGCGCTCCAATGACAACGAGGCATTGTGGAAAGAATTCAAGACGCACTCTGACAAAGCCTACGAGCCCTGCAAGGAATATTTCAAGCAACGCAAGCAGCTCATGGCGACCAATCTCAAGCAGCGTAAAACGATTTGCGCCGAGTTGGAAAAGTCATTGGACGGGATTGATGCGGAGACAGTTAAAGTCGCTGAGCTGAGCCAATTGCTGAATCAGGCTGACAAAGACTGGAAGCAGTACGCCCCCGTCGAACAGAATAAAATCAAGCCACTACAGAAACGCTATTACAGCTTGCTCAACCGCATTCGCAAATTACGCAAAAAACTGATTCGCGAAAATTCAGCCGGCAAGCAAGCCTTGATCACCCAGGCCCAGGCATTGATCAAACTCGAAGATCGCCGCGAGGCCATGACTAAAGCCAAACAGCTGCAACAGGACTGGAAACAACTCGGCCCTACTACGTTTAAAGAAGATAAAAAACTCTGGGATGAATTCCGCGGCGCCTGCGATCAGATTTTCGATAAGCGCAAGCAGGAATCCAGTGATCTTCAGGCCCAGTTAAAGGCTGCCGAAACTGAGTTGCAACAAGTCATTGACAAGCTCGGCGCACTGGCAAAATTACCGGATGACGAATTTCGACAAGCACGCAGTAGCTATCAGGGCTTGATACAACAGTTTTCCGCGGCGCTGAATCCGAAACTGCGCAAGTCCAAGGCCCGCTGGCTGGATCAGGTCAATGACGTCAAACGACAAATCGACGCACGTTATCAGGCCTTGCCCGATAAAAAACAACAAGCCATGCAGGCGGCGATTGGTGGCCGCACCACAGTGCTTGAAGCATTGGAAGCCGACTTGCTAGCTGCTGGCAGCGACGCGGCGTTGGCGTCGGCGCTGGCCAATTTTGACAAAGCACAATGGCAGGCACTGCCGACCAGCAGCGAAGCCGAGTTTGACAAGTTATTAGACCAACGTTGTGACAGCTTGCTCGGGCTGCAAAGTAAGGCGCAACTTGACGATCTTCAAAGCAAGGCCGCACAGGGTTTCCGTGAATTATGTATACAGGCTGAAATCAAAGCCGAAGCGGATACGCCTGCTGAAGATCAACAACAGCGCATGCAAATGCAGCTGGCACAGCTTCAGGAAGGCTTTGGTCAGCAAAAGCCAACGCGTAAGGAATTGCAAAAATTCGCCGTCGAATCGGGCATCAAGGCAAGCTGTTTTGGCCCGCTAGACGACACTACCCGCGAACAACTAACAGCCAGATTAACCAAGGCAATCCAAAAACTTGCCTAGATCAGCCCTGCTCTAAACGCCGTACTTGTTGAGAATGGGGTTGGCGTAACTGAACAGGAAATGTTTCATCAAGTGGGGCTCAACCGCTTGCAACCGCTCAGCAAATTTATCCCGCGCCGCCTGACTAAACTCTTCCGGAATTTCAATATCATTCAGACGATGCAACGGCAGCATGCCATCCTGCTTCAATAGTTCCAATGCCTGAAAATTGATATCGCGCAGCTTGTAGTTATTGATGATCTGCTCATCGATTTGCGCCGCTACTCTGTCAGCCTCATCCAGCACCACACCAATTTCCTGACCAAATGCCACATGCACTGCGCCTTTGTAGCCAATCATGCCTTTGACGATGGACTGGATATCACTGTCTTCGGTTTTCTCGAAATGCCCGGTGTGCTCTTTCGCATAGAGCTCCTCTGCCTTGAGCACATCACAGGGGTCGAACTCGTAAGAGATAGACACAGGTACGATATGTAATTCGTTCAGTGATTCACTCAGCGGCAGATCGCGGCGGCCCATGGCCAGCATTTTCAACAAGGCTGGATCAGTCTTGTCGATGCCGTTCTTGGCACGGCCTTCACGCTGGGCGATCCACACATTGTGCGTACTCTGGATACAGTGGTGGATATACTGGGACAATAAACTCAGCGCTTGCAGCAGCTCGCGCCCTTTCAATGAACGCCGCACAATAAAACTCTTATTGAGGCGCATCAGGTCAGTGACAAAAGGCTTCTTGAGCAAATTATCACCAATGGCGATCTGCAAGGTTGGATAACCACTGTGATACAGCATGTAGTTAACAAACGCCGGGTCCATGGCGATGTCGCGGTGATTACTGATAAAGAGATAGTTACGGCCCGGCTGCAGATTCTCCAGTCCGGACTTGGTCAATTCCGTCGTGGTGTCATGGATCATCTTGTCCATGTAACCGGCGATGACATCCTGCATGGAAGCGACGTCGTGAACGCCTTGAACCTGACCACGCAATTTGCCCTGCGCTGATTTGCGCATCAACCCCGGAAACCAACGGGTCAATCGCGGATAGTAAAAGCTGGCAATGCTTTGCAGAAACTCAGGATTGGTTATCAGCTGGTCGAGCACCGGCCGGATTTCTTCATCACTGTAGGGCCTGATATCCTTATACTTATCCACAAATAGTCTCTATATTCTTAGTTTTCAGTAAGTTAGATAAGGTCACCGAACACATGGCTGGCTTTGAGGCTGGGCATTCTATCCTCTTAGACAGCAATTGTGTACTACTGTTCCGGACCACGAAATCCCCTGTAAGGCTTGTAAAGTACGGCACTGGATTGCTGTACTCAGAGCTTCCGATTGGCATTTTCAGGCAGGCCAAGGGCGTGTCATAAATTGTTCACGTAAATTTAACCGATCGGTAATAAATATCGATTAGTCTGCGCCGAATAGAACAGTAACTCCAAACAATATTCGATGTTGATTATGGCTAAGAAAAAACCAATACGTGTACGCAGTGTCTGGATTTCGGATGTGCATCTGGGCTTCAAAGGTTGTCAGGCTGAAGCCCTCCTCGACTTTCTCCATTCGGTCGAAACTGACTATCTCTTTCTCGTTGGCGATATCGTTGATTTCTGGAGCCTCAAGAAAACGCCGTTTTGGCCCCAGACCCACACCAACGTCATTCGCTCTATTCTTGGCAAGGCGAAACACAATACCAAGGTCATTTACATACCCGGTAATCACGATGCACAGCTACGCGATTGCGTCGGGCACAAGTTTGGCAATCTGGAAATTCATCTGGACTATGTGCACACCACGGCCGATGGCAAGAAACTGTTGGTAATGCATGGTGATGAATTCGACGTGATCGTCAAACACAGCAAGCTGTTGGCTAATCTGGGCAGTTGGGCCTACGAAAAGCTGCTTAGCATGAATCATCTCGTCAACAAACTACGCAATCTGTTCAATCTCTCTTACTGGTCATTGGCCGCCTTTCTCAAGCACAAAGTGAAAAACGCGGTAAGTTACATCAGCAGTTTCGAGGATGCGCTGGCGCATTTCGCTGAAGAACGCGGTGTCGATGGCGTGGTCTGCGGCCACATTCACCATGCCGAAATCCGCAAGATCGATGACATTCTTTATTGCAACGATGGCGATTGGGTCGAAAGTTGTTCAGCGATGTTCGAGCATGAAGATGGCCGGCTCGAGTTGATTCACTGGACACCCAATGAATCTGAGCAGCCGTTATTGTTAATGGCCAGCAGCGAAACCGATTCGAAAGAATCCAGCCGCAAAGCCGCCTGACTCAGCTTAGCCTGACCTGGCCCGACCGGAGAACCCAAGCATGCGCATCCTGATGATTTCTGATGTGTATTTTCCACGTATAAACGGTGTATCGACCTCCATCCAAACTTTCAAGGAAGAATTGGAGAGTCTGGGCCACCATGTTGTCTTGATTGCACCAGAGTATCCGCAAATACCGCAAGATAGCGATCCGGATCCGAGCATTTTTCGCATACCGTCGCGTCAGGTTATTTTCGACCCGGAAGATCGCATGATGCGCATGAAAGATATTCTCGCGCTAACGGAAGTCTTGCGAGCCGAACAGTTTGACCTCATTCATGTTCACACCCCATTTGTTGCCCACTATGCCGGCCGCAAGTTGGCACGCGCACTGGACTTACCGTTAGCCCTGACTTACCACACCCTGTTTGAAGAATACTTCTATCACTACATCCCGTTCTTGCCGCGCACCCTGCTAAAAGGCGTTGCCAGATACTTTTCGCGCACACAATGTAATGACGCCGCAGCGATTGTTGCGCCTTCGACAATAATAGTCGATGTCTTGCAAAAGTATGGCGTGAGTCAGCCTATCGAAATCGTGCCAACCGGCATACGTTGCGAGCGCTTTCAACACGGTGATGGGCAGCGCTTCCGCCAACAATTCAATATCGATGATGATCGCAAGGTACTTTTAAATGTCAGCCGTGTTGCCTTTGAGAAGAATATCGGCTTGCTACTGGAGATGGTCAACAAAGTCCGACAGGAAGTGCCTGAAGTGTGTCTGGTCATTGCCGGCGAAGGCCCGGCCAAGAAAAGTTATATCAAGCAGGCTGCTCAACTCGGCCTGGACGGGCACATCCGCTTCGTCGGTTATCTGGATCGAAGTTCAGCCTTGATCGACTGCTACAGTAGCGCCGATTATTTTGTTTTTTCGTCGGTCACTGAAACGCAAGGTCTGGTATTGCTGGAAGCAATGGCAGCAGGCACACCGGTAGTCTCAGTTGCCGCCATGGGCACCAAAGACATCTTGGAAGACTGCGCTGCGGCGCAGATCGTGGACAACGACGCCGAGCAGTTTGCCCGCACCGTAATAGCCCTGTTACGCAGTGATGATCAGCAGTTAAAACTGGCCTGCAAAGCAAGCGCGGCCAAATGGGACTCGACCTTTCTCGCCGAAAAACTGGCTGCATTTTATGCCAACATACTGGATGGCTCCGCGGCTCAGCAGAAGCAAGCATTTGGCTCTGCCAACTCCCTCGACGAACCGGAACCTGCCCGAGAGAGCTAGTGAGCCGGGGAACCACAGAGCACCAACAATCCCGACTTGCTGCAAACTTTGCGCGCCTGTCGGGATGGCCGCAGTCAAATCAGGTGCTACTCCATCAGCTCGACTAACGGAGCTGCCATCTCAGGGTTAAACTCGCGATAGTCCTCGCCCAACAGCTGCAGCACAGTCGCCGCGATCTGATCGTTACCCAGACAATTTGAGTCCGTGTCTACCAGCCCATTGGCAGCTATACCGGGGCCGATCGCAGCCATCCATGTGGCTTCAGAACCAACTATCCCCTGCTCGTACTGGGCCAAAGAATTCATATAGCCGTCCAGACTGCGCTGACTGGCATGATGCTGCCATGTCTCAATGGGTTCCGCACCACGCCCGTGATCCACGGCGAGAAACAGCACAGTGTTATCGGCATACTCTTCGCTACTCTGTATCCAGCCCCACAGTTCGGCGATGAAGCGATCTGTGCGATGGGCCGCAAAAATATATTCGTCATAACGCCCATCATGAGCAAAATCATCAGTCTCACCGTAGCTAATATAAAGTAATCGGGGTCGCTGGCGCTGTAGCCATTCCCGCGCGTAGTGATGGGTCAATGCATCGTGGCGTACTGTCGGCCACGGTGTCGGAATGTCCGCTGCCAGCCCATCCAGAAACTGTTCATAATCGCCCTGCGCAGGCTCACTGGCTGCGTAGGCATTCAAATGAATGCCACTACGTTGCGTATTGAAGATGTACGGGAAAACATCCCAGGAGGCAAACGCCGCTGTACGACCACGCCAGGCTGGTTGGGTTTCCAGCATTTCATGAATCGTGAGCTCGGGATTCGGTATCTTGCTGTTCGAATCGATGTCTGGATTCACTACACCAGTCAATATTTCCGAATAACCCGGGTAAGAGAAATACCAGGGATTCATGACACGCGCACAAGAACCTGTAGTTCGATCGCCGGCGACACTGCCCTGGGACATTATGGTGGAATGCAAAAACGGCAACAAAAGCTGCGCACGTTCTTGCGGAGTCTCGGCCCAGAATTGCTCCAGCAACTCAGAACTGCGAGCACTGTATGTGTCATTCGTCGCGAGCCGGTGATCCAGACCAGTGAATACTTCCTGCCATCGCAGCCCGTCGAAAGTAATCAACACGACGTTGTCCGCGGCATTGCCAGCAGTTGCTGCCAAAAACCCCAAAAACCCTATCGCTCGTACCAGCATACTGTTCTCCTTTGCATTAGCGATTAAATCTCATATGGCCAAAAAAAAGCGGCGCCTGAGCGCCGCCTTTTATCCAGCTAGAAATTTCTTAAAAATCCACAGTCGCAGTAAACGCCGCAGTACGGGGTGAACCTATCCACGCACCACCACCAGAAATACCACCGAGGTAAGACTCATCAAACACATTGTTGACGACAAACCCGAAGTCGAAGCCTTGCAGAAAATCGGCAACAACATCACCACGGACGTTCATGTAGAGATCAGCCACTGTGTAGGCCTCCGCCTTCCATGAGTTACCGCGATCAACGTAGCGATCACCGACATACTTTGTCGACAGTCCGGCAAAATAGTGCCCACGATTCCAGTCCAGCGATACAACCCACATCGATTCTGGCGTGTTAACAACTTCGTTATCAGGGAATACACCCAGTGCAGTATCAGCGGCTGGCCCAAGTCCGGTACCGATGTAAACGGCATCGGTATCTGTGAAGGAAGCATAGACTGACCAGTTATCAGTGAGAGTCAGATTACCAGCCAGCTCATAACCCTTTGACTCGATACCGCCGACGTTATCGTAACGACCCGAAGTACCAATCGTGTAGTTGGGGATACCGCTACCTGCTGCCTGACTGTCGAAAAATTCCAAACGGTTGTTGAACTCGTTGTCGAAGGTCACGGCGCTGAAAGTCATTCTCGGGCTGACATAGCGTAATCCCAACTCGAGATTCTCGGCAGCCTCAGGCTCGATGACATCGTTGATCTCGCGCTCAAGCACCAGGTCCAGAGTCGGTTTGACATTTTCAGAGTAACCAACGAACACTTCCAGACCATCAACAGGCGTGGCAAACGTCGCACCACCGCTGACCAAAGTATCTGATTTAGAAGTGAAACCAATGTTGTTACTGGCATCGAACAAGTCCTGACGGGAATTGTCCACATCGAATTTGCGTATACCCACATTGATCGTCAAGGCATCGATTGCAATCTGATCCTGCAAATACCACATCGTGGTTTCGCGCGGGAAGATACGATCATACTGCCGCCAATAGGCATTCTCATCGAAATCGATACCAACGCGGGCATCAGTCAGTCGATGCCAGTCACGCCATTCTGATCGCTCTGAGTCTTCATACCAGATACCGCCACTTAGCGTGTTAGTCATATCGCCAAGCGCCATTTCCCAATCGAAATCGGCGGTTAAACCATCACGCTCACGTGCATAGTGTGTGTGGCGATAGGACTGTACCGGGATCGCATTGCGCGGATAGCAAGCCGGATCAAACTCGGGTCCTGCACCACCATAAGGAAAAGTGATCGATGATTCACATCCCGGAGTTGGGCTTAATGCGACGTTGTTGGCATCGACAAAGTAGATAGCACCGATATTACCGGCGGCCAGTATTGGCAAATTGCCCGCCAACTCCACTTCAGCGCCACCATTGTCGTCAACGACATCAGCGATGTAAGGAGGAATCCAGTCACCACGACCGTCCATTTCATGGCGGTACAGACCCACACTGCCAGACAAACCAGCGGTCAATTCACCTTCCAGCTGCAGATAGCCAAAGTTATTTTCGCGGATGGTTGACCAGCCACGTCGATACAGCTGATTTACATAGGCAATATCGGTCCAGTCACCAATCAACCGGTCTGAATCCGGATCTGAAGTAAATTCAGCGGCCGAGAACAAACGCTGATAGTTGTCTTCGTGAATATCGTCCCACACGTAGTAACCAGTCAGCGTGTAGCTGCCCAGTTCCGAGATGAATTTGCCAGCGAAATGGTCGCGCTCATTTTCAGCAGAACCTTCCACCCAGTCTGTAGCTTCGTTGTGATTAAAAGACACCCATGCACGTGTCGTATCAGAAAGCATGCGGCCGGTATCGTAACGTCCGTAGTAACGCCGCGAGTTGAAATCGCCTTGGGAAAGTTGCACGCGGACGCGTTCTTCTTCCACAGGATCGTCGGTCGTGAAGTTAAGCGTACCGCCAAGAGACTCGGTTGTTCGCGTATCAATAGCAGCAATACCCTGGTTAACTTCCACGCCACCAGAGTTCATGCTGTCTATATAACGGTTGGCTTTGGCGCCACCACCATAGTTAGAATCACCATTGGGAAAGCCATCAATTGTGGTACCGACCTGCTGATCAGACAAGCTGGTCTGGTAACCACGCAGATTCACAGTTGTTGACCAATCATCAAAGCCGAAGGTATCCCCTTCAGTAACATTAACACCTGGCAGATTATCGATTGTCGACAGCACCGAGCTGATAGGATTTTGTTGATCTTGCATTGACTGAGTCGTCGTCAGTGCAGAATAAGTGCGGGCTGCGCCACTAACGACAATTTCCTGAATCTCATCGCCATTATCCTGGCCTGTCTGCTGAGCTACTACAGCGGGTGATGCCAGACAAATGACAGGTACGAATACCGGCCACAGCTGCTTGAATTTACTGTTCATTGATCTCTCCTGGGATTTGATGACTTGCCGACGTGAATATCCGTGTGGGCAGTTAGCAAGATAGTAGTTCACTACAGCGCTGCCATTAGCTGACAATCCAATGTCAGCATTGGCAACACGATAGCTAGTCGAACTTTATAGAAGCTGCGTGACAAAAACGTGAATATTTTGTGTAGCTTTTTTGACAGCTGACTTTTATCTGGCCACCTTTGCAGCCGTGCCATCAAAATGTTGCAGAATTGACGCAACCCCGTCGCCGGCCTGTCATATTGCGATTAACTGGCCCGCTTTATTAAAGTGCCAGCTCACACACACAGCCACATATACAAAGAGAGAGAGAAGGGAGGTATAGGGAGTTTTAGAGAGTATAGAGAGTTATAGAGAGTACAGAGAGGCACAAAGAGCCAAAGTAAATAACAGGCAGAAGAGAAAGACCGCACAAACCGGCAATCTGAAACCACACAAGCAAGAACAGAGAATGCATGCACCGAAAACCGGACCTTGGCATCTACTTATAGTGGGGTTAGCAACTGCCCTACCCGGATTGGAGAATTGCCGCCACGTACTCTTCGACTTTATCGAGCAATTCTTGCTGCGTGCTGTCAGCACGCTCACGGGCCTCATCCAGCTCAGCGTCGTACAGCTTCTGTGCTTCGGCATCCTGCAGCCTGCCGAGGCGAAATTCCTGCCAGCGCGAGGCTTCGTCGCTGCTGAGTGTTTCCGGGTAATTCCGTGCGCGGTAACGGAACAGCATTTCCTTTAATCGACCATCCCGGAACGGCAAGTCCAATCTGCCCAGATCGGCCGCCGGGGTCGCGCGCACGGTCTGCATCAGACTACGGTCGGCATCGGAGAAGAAGCCACCGCTGTAAATCATGTAGTCCGGATCTGTTTCCGCAAACTGCGGTTCCTGACTGAAAACCTCGGCGAGCTTGGCGACCAGTTCGCCGTTGTTGGCAAGCTTGTCCCAATTCGCCCGACACTCATCCATATCAATCTCAGCCCGACGCTCGGCAGATTCAGTCAGCACCGAGGCCGACGCGACGATAGGACACTTGTTAGTGTGAATAGTCTTGAGCGGTATACGCTCCTGCCCTTCTGGCAATTCCGCATTGGGCGTATACAACCGCGCGCGAATCTCCTCGGCGGACAAGTCCATCCAGGTATCCGGGTCATGACGCAAATCATAGACCACAATACCGTTGTTATTGGTCGGATGCGCACACAGCGGCATCACCAGCGCCAGACAACCCTGATGCGCCGGATACATCCCCGAGATATGCAGGACCGGCTTACGGGTCGACATATCGATCGCCGCCTGTACCTGACGTTTGTTGCGCAGCTTGTAGGCGTAGTCATACAACTTCGGCTGATGCTCGCGAATCAGCTTTGCCATATCGATCGTGGCATAGACATCGGAGAGCGCGTCATGAGCCTGGGAATGCTCAATTCCGTTGGCAGCAGTCAGCTCTTCCAGTCGAAAGCTGATTGAGCTGTCCACACGCTTGGGCCATTCAATCCCCAACGGTCGCGTGGCGGCACACAGCCGCACCATATCGATAATATCCCAGCGCGAATTGCCATTTTTCCATTCCCGTTCGTAGGGATCGTAAAAATTGCGATACAGCAATTGCCGGGTCACTTCATCATCAAAACGAATACTGTTATAGCCCGCCACGCAGGTGCCCGGCTGGCTAAACTCGGCATGTATCTGGGCAATAAACTCGGCTTCGGTGAGCCCGTTATCGCTGGCTTGTTGCGGGGTAATACCGGTAATCAGGCTTGCCATGGGGCTGGGCAGGAAATCGGGCGCCGGCCGGCAGAAAATGACCAGTGGTTCGCCAATGATGTTCAGGTTTTCATCGGTTCGCACACCCGCGAACTGGGCGGCGCGAGCGCGACGCGGATCGACTCCGAAGGTCTCGAAGTCATACCAGTAGATTGTTGATGATGGCACTGCTTTCCCCTGCTGTATTGCCCGACGTTAGCATCCTGCTGCGTGCGTTGTTGACTCACAGGGCAACTGGCTTTTTGGCTGAGCGATTGCTGATCTTGCTTTTAACGATTTTGCGTAAAAGCTGACTAATTCCGGCTTACGGCAAGCCTTTTGACTACGGCATCGGCAATTGTTGCTTGCGGCCAGCCGTGCAGCAAACCTGAGCCCGCCAGTCTACCCGATCTGCCGCGACGCTTCGATCATTGTCTCACCCAGAGCCAATCTAACCGGGCGATAATTTCTCTGCCCAGCCATTTGTAGTAGTATCCGATGAATTTGTCTTCATAACAGGCCCTGCCAGTGTGCCAGGCCAGCTGAGTACTCGCTTTTATGGAATTTCGCGGCGCCCACATTCTCTCTGTCCAACAATTCAATCGGGAAGATGTCGATACCATCTTTTCTGTAGCCGATAGCATGGAACCCTATGCGCACCGGTTACGCATGACCAAGGTGCTCGATGGCGCCATCCTCGGCAATATGTTTTTCGAGCCCAGCACCCGGACCCGGGTCAGCTTTGGCTGCGCCTTTAACCTGCTCGGCGGTGAAGTGCGCGAAACCACCGACGTCAAGGCCTCGTCGATCTCCAAGGGCGAGTCACTCTACGACACGGCACGGGTAATCAGCGGTTACAGCGACGCCATTGTCATGCGCCACCCCCAAGTCGGTGCGGTTGCTGAGTTCGCCAAGGCCAGCCGCGTGCCGGTTATTAATGGCGGTGACGGCTCCAACGAGCACCCTTCCCAGGCGCTACTGGACCTCTACACCATTCGCAAGGAACTACACTCCAAGGGCCGCGGCATCGACGACATGCACATCGCCATGGTGGGCGATTTGAAGCACGGGCGGACCGTGCACTCCCTGTCGCAACTGCTCATGCTGTACAAGAACATCAAGTTCACCTTGATCTCCCCCAAAGAACTGCGTATGCCGGAGGATATCGTCAGCAATCTGCGCAACGCGGGCAATCAGGTGATCGAGACCGAGGATATGGAGAAAGGCCTGTCCGACAACGACACGGTCTATCTGACCCGTATTCAGGAAGAGCGCTTTACTACCAAGCTGGAGGCCGACATCTATCGCGGTCGCTTTCGCTTGAATCAGGCTATTTACACACGCAACTGCCAGCCCAACACAGTGATCATGCATCCCCTGCCCCGGGATTCCCGTGCAGATGCCAACGAATTGGATAATGATCTGAACCAACATCCCAATTTGGCGATTTTCCGCCAGACTGACAACGGTGTGCTGGTGCGCATGGCTCTATTCGCGCTTATACTGGATGTCACTGAACAAATTGATGACAGTAGCTCCAAGGTCAATTGGTACACCGAAGGGCGCTTTGAATAGCTGTCTCACTCGTTGGCAATCATCGTTACCGGCAATGGCGTACGAATTAAGAAGGACTAAAGCGTATGGGCTTTAAAGATTTTCTCCGCATGATGATCGAAAAAGACGGCTCCGACCTGTTTTTGACCACCGGCGCACCGCCGAGCATGAAAGCCCACGGTAAATTGGTGCCACTGATCAATAAAAAGCTCCCTGAAGGTCTGGTCAAGAAGATGGCCTACCAGATAATGAATGAGGAGCAGATTGCCGAATTCGAAAAAAACCCGGAAATGAACCTGGCCTTTGCCGATGACGACATTGGCCGCTTCCGCGTCAATATCTTCCAACAGCGCAATGAAGTCGGCATTGTCGCCCGTAACATCAAGACCGAGATTCCCAATGCCGATTCACTGGGGCTACCTCCCGTTCTTAAAGATCTGATCATGAATAAAAACGGCATCATCCTGTTTGTGGGTGGTACCGGTTCCGGTAAATCAACGTCTTTGGCGGCCCTGATCGACCACCGCAACAAGAATTCCGATGGCCACATCATCACTATCGAAGATCCGGTGGAATTCATCCATCCCCACCAGGGTTGTATCGTTAACCAGCGCGAAGTGGGCGTCGACACCAACAGCTACGAAGAAGCCCTGAAAAACACCCTGCGGCAAGCGCCTGATGTCATTCTTATCGGTGAGATTCGCTCGCAGGAAACCATGGAGCACGCACTGGCCTTTGCTGAAACCGGCCACCTGTGTCTGTCCACCCTGCACGCCAACAACGCCAACCAGGCCCTGGACCGCATCATCAACTTCTTCCCTGATGAGCGCCACAAGCAACTGTTTCTCGATCTGTCACTGAACCTGGTGGCTTTTGTTTCGCAGCGGCTGATTCCGACGCCGGATGGCAAACGCGCCGCGGCCATCGAGATATTGATTGGCACCCCGCGCGTCTGTGATTTGATCAAGCAAGGCAAGGTCACCGAGATCAAGGAAGTCATGGAGAAATCCGAGCAACAGGGTATGAAGACGTTCGATTCGGCTCTGTTCGACCTCTACAAGGCAGGCAAGATCAGCTACGAAGAAGCCCTCAAGAACGCCGACTCGAAGAATAATCTGCGCCTGCGTATTCAGCTTTCCGAAGACAGGGATGACGATGATGAGGATCTGGATTCTGATGGTGAGCCAGGCGGACTTAGTCTGGTCGGCAAGGACGACGACTCGCCCGGCCTGATGTGACTGACAGCTGTCTCTCGCGCTGTAGCAGACTGCCAGTCGTCAACACCGGCGTTGGTCACTGAGGCCACAGCCACCCTGGTAGGCCACGATTCACTACCAGCTGATACCTGCCCGTACCAGCAATTCATGGCTGAAAATAACAGCAATATCTATAATTAAAATACTTTAAATTCAACAAGGTACAATATTAATCTTAGGGAGATTCTGCATGAAAACCCGCCTCTCCGCTTGCCTGCTTTGCGCCCTGTCTGCCAGCGCTGCCAGCGCCCAGGACACCGCCATTCCACGCACCTCCTGGGGTGTGCCCGACTTTCAGGGTTACTGGCGCAATAACACGGTCATGCCTTTTCAGCGCGCCAGCGAACTGGGCACACAGCAAGCCTACACAGAGGACGAAGCACGCCGTCTGGAGCAAGCGGCCCAGGAAGCGGTAGAACAGGATAACGAGCCTCTGGACCCCAATCGTCCGGCCCCCGAAGCTGAAGCCCTGCCCCCGGTTGGCAACTATGACCTGTTCTGGACTGATCGCGGCATGTTCCTGCCCACTATTGATGGCGAATACCGCACTTCTGCGATTATTGACCCGCCTAACGGTCGTATTCCGGAGCGAGTGGTAGACTTTCAGCCTACTTACAATCGCAGCAATGATGGCCCCGAAGGCCGCAGCCTTGGCGAGCGCTGCCTGCTGTCGTTCGGCAATGCCTCTGGCCCGGTCATGACACCTGTGATGTATAACAGCCACTTCCAGATCGCCCAATCACCCGGCTATGTCGTCATCAATATCGAGATGATTCACGACGCCCGGATCATCCGCATTGCCGACGATCGCGATGCGCATGTATCAGCCAGCCAGCAAAAATGGCTGGGTGATTCCATCGGCCGTTGGGAAGGCGATACGCTCGTCGTTGAGACCAAGAATTATAACCCGCAGCAATCCTATCGCGGCGCCGACACCACGAATCTGACCGTGATCGAGACCTTCCGCTTTGAAGAAGACAACAAACTGGTCTATGGATTCACTGTGAATGACCCGACAGTGTATTCGGCGCGGTGGAGCGGCGAAATGCCCATTACGCGCATGGATGAGCCGGTCTATGAATACGCCTGCCATGAAGGCAACTATGGCATTATCGGCATCCTGGCCGGTGCCCGCCGCCTGGAAGTGATGGAAGAGTTGGGTATCGAACGGGAGATCGAGCAATAGCCCAAGCCTGACTCCAGATCATAAACAACAAGCAAAAAAAAGAGAGGCCAAGGCCTCTCTTTTTCGTTGTGACACTGGCAAACGCTGTGACTAGTGCCTGCTTAGCGCTTGACTAGAAAGTCCAGCGCAGACCGAAGCCGTAAGTCGTGCCGTATTCATCGTATTGCGACAGACGTGAGGTATTGCCGAAATAGTAATACTCCGGCTGATCATTCAGATTCATCGCCTCGGCAGTGACAATCAGGTTGTCATTCACCGAGTAGCGAGCCGTCAGATCCACCTGTACGAAATCATCAGTGTAGCGATCGGCCAGTGGCTCATCACCAATCTCGTCCAGATAGCTGCTGCGGTAGTTGGCGGCCAGACGAATGTCCCAGGACTCTCTGTTGTAGCCAACTGACAAGTTACCCGTATGCTTGGCTTGCTTGAAGAACGGTACGCTACGCGCGCCGTAGACCGAATCCGCTGGCAAGTCTGTCTCGCCATCGGACAAAGTGTAGTTGGCAACGAACAGGAAGCCATTGGTCCAGGCAGTCTGATAAGTCAGCTCCATGCCTTTGATTTCGGCGTTATCAGTATTGATGAACGTACCCGCTACGTCATAAAGCTGCCCGCGGAATACCGAGTCAGTCGCTTCAACTTCGACAATGGCATCGTCGATAGACTTGAAGAACAGACCGGCGCCAAAAAAGGTCAGGTCGCTCAGGTAGTACTCAAAGGTCAGATCGAAGTTCCACGCGGTGGTTGGCTCGAGATTCGGGTTACCGCCTTCGATCTCATTGTCTTCGGTATCAACCACGGCTCCGGCATTGGACTCCTGAAAGCCAGGGCGAACCAGTGAACGGAACACACCAGCGCGAACAACCTTGTCCTCAGCCAGATCCAGTTTCACGTTCAAGGACGGCGCCAGAAATCCATAGTCATTGGAGAAAGAGGTGAAGCCAGCAAAGCCGTCGTCATACGCTTTGCCGCGATAAGTCGTGTCAGTGTCTTCATAACGCAGACCATAGATCCACGTGGTATCGCCCATTGAAGTAGTGGCCATTAAATAAGCAGACATCACATCTTCTTCAGTCACCCAGTCCGCTGGAATGCTCTCTTCTTCCTCGTCGCCACTCAGTGCAAACGCAGTGCCAGCACCCAGACATGTTGTACCATCAGATAGCATAAACTGCGACGTGCCGAGACCACCGGTAAAGCCTTTGACCTGATCAAAGGTCGGAGTTGGACCAGTGAGGGTATTGAAATAAGCAGGCGCACGCGTATTGGCGACGCTACTCAAGGCAATATCATTGAGAGGCTCGTAAGCGCAAAAATTGTAGTCATTCACCTTTTCGCGCTGACGCAGCTTGAGACCGTACTGCACCTGGGTATTGTTGCTGTAGTCATAATACATATCCAGGCGTGCGCCGATATCTTCATCGGTATTCAACGTGAACTCGCGCTCCAGCGCATTCAGATTGAAATTAGCTGGATCGTAGAACGCATTGGCAAAAGTGACGACAGGCTTTTGTGGATCTGAATTGTCGTAAGTCACCGGCTCATCAACTGTATCGCTGCGGAAAATCACCGCCTGTCGGTCACCATCATCCTGCTCTGCATGGGAAGAGAAAAACTCAACATCCATTCTGTTCTTGTTATTCAATTGCAGACTGGCACCAAGACGCAGTGAGGTAATTTCGCGAATCTCGGTACGATTGCGTCCTTCTGTATCGACTTTGCTATTGGCATAAGAATAGACCGAACCATTCACAACCGGATCATTGTCTTCCAGGCCATCGCGGGTTTCCCACTTGGCGCGCCATTCCTGATCAGAATATTCATTGTGGAACACATTCGCAAAGAAGCTGTTGCCGGAATCAGTCCGATAGTCCAATGCCAGCACCGCACCCTGTCGCTCACGCGTCAGATCATAGAAGCGGGCTTCATAGTCATCGTTCGGGAAGTCTGTACCCCAACCGCCTGCTTCGTTGTTATGAGCCACGATGCGGCGCGACTGATCGCTCAGTACAACCGCAACACCAAACTCACCACCACTGACATCCCAGCGGTTAGTGAAGGTGGCTGACAATTTTGGATTATTGGCGTCGCTGGTGAGCTCGTTATACGAGCTTTCGGCTTTGAGGCGTATAAAAGTATCGTCGTAGGAAAAAGCAGTAATGGTTTCCAGATCGATGGCACCACCGATAGTGTCGGCATCCAGATTCGGAGTCAGGGTTTTGTACACTGTCATGCTGTCTAGCAAGTCGGAGGGCACACCATCGAGAATAATGCCGCGACGGTCTTCTGGTGCTGCCGTGCTGACACCATTAATAGTCATGGCGTTAAGGTCGGTATTCATGCCACGTACCGATACGTAGCGGCCTTCACCCTGATCGTTTTCTACCATGATGCCAGAGATGCGACGCAGTGACTCGGCCACATTGATGTCGGCAAAATTGCCCAGCGCATCAGAATCGATAACCCCGATCACTTTGTCAGAGTTACGCTGCTTTTGAATCGCGCTCTGCAGACTGGCGCGGCTACCAACAACCGTGATCTCTTCCACGCTTTGCTGAGCTATTGCAGGCACAGCCAGTGCCATGCCAACCGCAACGGTTAACGAATTCTGTACGAAATGCTTTTTCATTATTGGTTCCCCAAGAGTATTTTTAATCGAGGCATAAACTAATGGAGAAGCGTGACTAAACGATGACAGTGTCGCTACGAAATGATGACGATTATGACAAATGGCGCCATATCTCTCTTAATATGACGCCACTATTTCATTTTGATGACGGCTTACGGAATGGATTGACTTATGACTGACACATCACAGCCCAAGCGCAGTCGCAACTCGCTGCCAGGGAATGTATTTAAAGTTCTGCGGCGCAGCCGGCAATGTATTAATACCATCCTGCACAACCAACATGCCGCTGCTAAAGTCTCCGCCGAGATTCACACTGGTCACATCCAGCCCGTCGGTCTCCCCAGATCCATCAAGAGAACCATCTGCCAGACCGCTCACGACGAAGCTGCCGCGATAGCCATGCGGCGGCAGGCGATCATAAACGGCATAGCTATAGTTGCCCTGACTGGACACCACCAGAAAACCCACGTCGCCATCGAGATAGAGACTCATACCCTCGACATCAGCCACTAATATGCTGCCGTCTATTTCGGCTATGTTGGTCAAATCAGCCGGCTGCTGATGATTGGCCGCAACTGTTCTTACGCCTTCAGCTTCGACACCAAGAAACAGGCGCTCATTGCTGTCATCAGCAACACAGCCTTCTGGCTGGCTGGATACTGCAAACTCACGCAATAACTCAGCGGCTACAACAGGCACAGCTGCAGAGGTATTGAGCGTTAATCCCCACTGTTGATAACGACCATCGGTATCGTTAACGAACACTTGCAAGCCATAGTCATTACGAAACATACACAGGCCATAGGGTTCGGTGAGGCCAGTGCTAATTTCACTATCCACCAACCAGGTAAGCTCGCCATTGTGATCGACAAGAAACAGGCTGATCGTGTTGTTGCTACGGTTGCTGGCTGCGGCAAGCGCAGACCAACGCGGATGTGCAGACAAATAACGCAGATCAATATTATTGGTCAGGCCCGCCGCAATGACTTGCAGGCGCTTACCGGCAAGGTCATAGACTTCGACACCAAAATCCTTATCAGTGCCGATAACGCGGCTTAACTCTGGCCGGCTTGCATGCACCCAGATGGCAGGGTCATCGGCGGCATCGCCGGAACTATTGACTGGGTCGGTTTCATGGGACGCATAAACAGACACTGCATTGGGCGGTGGTGGTGCAGGTTGTTCACTGGCACAACTCACTAACAAAGCAACCAAGCCCATTACTACACTAGTTCTACGCAACGTCATCTCAATCCTCGCAATTTGCCTAACCAAAAACTGCGTCACTATAGACTGGCAATATTGCGAAATGATGACGAAATGAAAACAAGTAATTTGGCAATGCAGGGATTGGTGGGAATGGAAGGAATGAAGGGTATGGAAGGAATTGAGGGTATTGGAGGTATTGGAGGTATTGGAGGTATTGAGAGTAAAGCCAGCAAAGTGAAAAAATGGCGAACGCAGGAAACAAACTGCCAAACTGTTAGCAGCCAGCCTGAAATTGCCAGCACGCCTGTACGAACTACCTACATTCTTAAAGGAGGAAAATGTTGCGTTGCAAAAAGAAGATTATCGCGTGGCCTGCCCGTGCCGTACTGCAGTCACTTCAGCCATGATGGCAATAGCAATTTCCGCTGGCGTCTTGCTGTCGATCTGAAAACCGATTGGCGCATAGAGTTCGTCGATCTCATCTTTGGTGAGCCCCAGTTCAGGCAAACGCTCCCGGCGCGCTGCAGAGGTTCGCTCAGAACCCATTGCCCCAACATAAAAGGCATCAGTCTTTAGTGCTTCCATAAGCGCCATGTCATCCACACGCGGGTCATGGGCCAGCGCGATAATACCGCTATAGGGATTGCTGAAACGCTCACGCACCACATCGTCCGGCAGACGTGACGTGGTTTCCACACCATCGACATGCCAGTTGTCGAGATACTTGGGGCGCGGGTCGCACAACGTGACATCGTATTCCAACGCCAACGCCATTTCCGCCACATACTTCGCCACATCCCCTGCGCCCAACAGCAAGAGCCGGTACATGGGTGACAGACTGTGCGTCATGACACCTTCCTGAATTATCACCGCTTCTTCACTACTGGCATCACTGGCGGTAATCTCGCCTGTGTCCAGATTAACAATGCGCGAGGTACTGGTATGATTTTCCAGATCACTGCGCAAACGTGTGAAGACAGAACAATTGGCTTCAGTCGGGTCGATAAACTCCAGCAGCACATGCAACTGGCCACCGCAGGGCAAGCGCAGGCGCGCCTGCTCTTCTTCGGTCATGCCATAGCGTACCTTGAACGGCTTGTTGCCCTCTTCCACAAAGCGCGACTTGAGGCTGCCATCGCGCAGTTGCTCCAGGAAATCCTCTTCGATGCAACCGCCGGAAATGGAACCCACCAGTTCCCCGTCCATTGTGCAGGCCATCATGGCGCCGATTGGACGGGGTGATGAGCCCCAGGTCTTGAGAATGGTGCACAACCACACCGACTTCCCGGCTGCCAGCCAGGATTGAGTGAAGCTGATGATTTGCTGTTGACTACTGAGCATAGAGCGGAATCAAACCTCGCGTTCCTTCCAATTACCACGCATGAAAAATGCGAGGCCTACTATACCAGTGAGGGCATCGGAAACAAACACAGCCCAGAAAACACCCACCGGCCCGATGCCCAGCGTCAGCGCCAACACATACGCTAATGGCACCTGCACGACCCAGAAACAAAACACATTGATCCAGGTGGGCGTCATGGTGTCACCGGCGCCATTGAAGGCCTGAATAATGGCCATGCCAAAGCCCCAGAACACATAGCCATAGGCAAAGATACGCAGGCACTGAATCGCGTAGCCCAATGCTTCGGGCTCGTCAGTGAAGAACTCAGCAATGGGCCGCGTGAACAGCAGCATCAACAGCGCGGCAATTCCCATGTAACAGGAATTGTAGCGAGCGATATGCCATACGGTACGCTCGGCCCGGTCTTTCAGGCCGGCGCCGAGATTCTGGCCAACCAACGTCGCCGAGGCATTACTCAACCCCCAGGCTGGCAGGATGGAGAACATCACGATACGCACGGCAATGGTGTAACCCGCCACTGCCGCGCTGCCAAAGCCGGCCACAATCTGCATCAGAAACACCCAACTGGCGGTCGCTACAAAGAACTGGGCAATACCGCCAGCCGATATACGCAACAGGGCCCAGATCAGACCAAGCTTCAGCCCCATATCTCGCAAGTGCAGGCGAATACGCCCACCACCGCCGCACAAGTAATACAGCCCATAAAGCACGCCGATCGTACGTCCAATATTGGTCGCCACGGCCGCACCCGCCACCCCCATCGCCGGGAACGGCCCCCAGCCATAGATCAACGCCGGATCGAGGAAGATATTGATAGCGTTGGCAAGCATGAGCGCTCGCATAGCAAGATTGGCATCGCCTGCGCCACGGAAGATGGAGTTGATCAGGAACAAAAAGACAATACTGAAGCCGCCCATGAACATGATCCGGGTATAGACTTCGCCGGTATCGATCACAGCGGCATCAGCACCCATGAGCATTAACAAGTCACGGGCGAAGAACATGCCAATCACGGCCACAATGATTGAGACGAATACGCCGAGCCAGATTGCTTGACCGGCAGCCAATGAGGCAGCACCACGATTCTTCTCGCCAATACGCCTCGCCACCATGGCCGTCGTGCCCATGCTCAAGCCTATCGCCACGGCGTAGAGCAAGGTGATCATGGCTTCGGTCAGACCGACAGTGGCAACTGCTTCTGTCCCCAGACCGGCGACAAAGAAAATATCCACGATAGCAAACACCGACTCCATGGACATTTCCAGGATCATCGGGATTGCCAGGAGCAGAGTGACTCTGCCAATAGAACCTTCGGTGTAATTGATTTCTGTATCGCCCTTCATGGCTTCTTTGAAAAGTTGCCAGGCGTTTTTCATTTTTAGTGTAGTCATTCTTAACATCCAAATAGAAACAGGTACGAGCGCAACAACGCGATGTCATTGCGTGTAAAACTGGAGTTTGAATGGCCTGAACTGACTGGTCAGACGACAGTTGACGAGCGAGACTGCTTTGCGTCGATACTCTGGAAAATTCACAAACACATTCAGGCCAATCACAATGCATTTACGCGGCAGTGTCAGCAGACACAAGCGCAAACCATGTTGAGCTGGAATGTTTGGACTGTTTGAAAATCGCAGAGAGTAGTAAGGCAGGAATTACAGAGTCTGCTATGCGCGAAAACGGCTGCGGCTCAGGCCAAAGCTCCGGATAACCCGATGCGTCGGGATTTATCGAAAAACTTCATCTGCATATCCTCTTGAATTGAGATGGCGCATTATAAAACCATTTAGTCACTTTCCACCAGTAGCGCTGGCGATTAATTAAAGCAGGTGTGACAGCAATCACTTCACAAGAAACCTTATCGCTGAAACCCGAGGCTGTGTGCGCACAAAATACTATCGGTCTATTGCCACGCGTCGTTCACGTAGCACTTCGGTTTGTTGTTCAACCCAGCCATCGCCAAGAACACGCCGCGCCTGTTCGGCGGCATCGCTGCGGTCTGTCATACGTTCGATGAGGGCCGGCCCGGAAAACCGGCTATTGCTGTTTTCACTTATACCGATTTGCATTTCGTTCAGTAAGTATTGTTCCAGATCACCACTAACACCACTGGCACGCAACTGCGCCGCCAGCTCATCCGCATTGCTGGCTACCGTGCTGACCGTGCGCTGACTGCGCGTGCGTGTACGCACTGGGTTGAGCGCTTCATAGGTGGCATTGCGTGTTGCTTCGGCAAAGTTCCCGGTCGTGGTCTGTTCACCACAATCAAGCAGATCCGAACGTTCCTGGCGTTCATCACAATCGTATTGATAAAAACGCACGCCATCTGATTGCCGTACTGAGTTCACAGACTGTTGAATCGCAACAGCATTAGGCGCTGTGATAGCAGGAGCCACCGGAACGGACTCAGGAACAACAGCTTGGCTAACGATTGGGTCTTGTTCAGGGTTGCTAACAGCTTCAGAAGTCGCTGGCGCAACAGCATCCCTGCTAACAGGTTCGCTGCCTGCTAACGCACTACTCTCAGTGCTTGCCGTCTCGACAGATTCGGGCGCAGCCTCTAGCACGGCATTGTCTTCTGCAACCGGCGCAGATGGTGCATCCAATGGCTGGCTGCGCTGGGGATTGACCGGTACAAAATTAATGCGAATCTGTTCCGGATTGACCGCCGCGACCGACCCGGTTTTGGCACGCATGACAAGTAGCACCGCCAGCCCAAGGTGCAACACCAGGCTCAAGGCGATGGCGAGTTTCAGAAAATGCGAGTCGCCGGCATGCCGGCTACCCGGCTTGTCGAGTTCGGCCGCGTGCATATCAGTCAGTTCAGTCGTTTATAATTCGACAACTGAATGCCCTGCGAGTTCCACGTTGGCGGTGTTAGCCCAACTCAAATCTGGGCTGAATGCGCTCCGACTCCAGGCGTAGCAAATACTCTTTGGTGGGTAAGCCGCCACCAAAGCCAGTGAGTTTGCCATTGGCGCCAATGACCCGGTGGCAGGGAATAATAATCGGTATGGGATTCACGCCATTGGCGGCGCCGACCGCGCGGGATGCCTTGGGCTTGCCGATGCGGGCAGCCAGTTCTCCATAACTACGCGTCTCGGCGTAGGGAATGGCTTGCAGTTCGGCCCACACCTGTTTTTGAAAGTCGGTGCCTTGCGGTGCCAGCGACAAATCGAATTGCTGCAACTCCCCCGCGAAATAGCTTGCCAGTTGTTGGCTGACCTCCCGAAACGGCGCGGCGTCCTTTCGCCAGCCTGCCTCATGCTTGCGCGCCATGGAGCCTGATGGAAAGCCCAACAGCTGCAATTGCTCGCCATCACCAGCCAAGAGCAGCTCGCCAATGGGGCTGGATTGATAACAATAGTAGGTAATCACTGTCTTTGCTCCTTTACTTGGTCTGGCCCGGTTCCTGCGCGGTGACCGGCTCTTGATTTTGTAAACCATAGAGCCGCCACAGCAAGATAACTGCGTAGGCCCGCCACGGTAGCCACTGTTGCGATAACTCCAGCAGCTGTTTAGGCGTCAGCGTTGTATCAGGTGGTGCGGCCGCGCGGCGCAATATCAAATCGCTATAAGGAAAGGCGTTTGGATCGTTCAGTGCGCGCATGGCAATGTAGTGTGCCGTCCAGTCACCAATGCCTTTGATCTGACAAACCTGCGCCACGAAGTCCGCGGTTGGCACTGTGCAATCTATGCGTAACTCACCATTGGCAACTTGCTCCGCCATGGCCTGTATCGCGGCGATGCGTTGCCCGACAATGCCCAGCCCTTGCAAATCAGCGGCGACCAGTGTGGCGGCATCGGGAAACACATGGCTTAGCTCTGCATTATCGCCGTCACCTTCGCTAATGCCCTCTTCACTATCCGCTTTACAACCGCTGCGACCGGCTTCATATGGCGAGCCAAACCGCTCCACGACACGAGCCACCAGGGTCGTCGCCGCTCGCACGGTTACCTGCTGACCAAGAATTGCCCGCACCGCGACTTCAAGGCCATCCCAGCAACCGGGTACACGCGTGCCGGGGAAGTGACGCACCGCATTGCCTAACACCTTATCCTTGGCAAAAAAATCATCGATATGATCGCTGTCGGCGCGCAGATCAAACAGATTGCGAATGCGATCAACAATCTGAAACAGGTAACGCGTGTTAGGCAGCCGAATGGCCACATCTACGGTGTGCTTGCCCGTATCGAAATTGGCCTTGAAGTCGCCGACACAATCGTCGAGACGAAATGTACGCGCATAAGTAGACTCCCCCACCACTTCCACGCCGGGAATGGCGCGGTAGGCCAGAAACCCGAGCATGGCGCGCCAGTCCAGCGGAGGCCGGTAATCAAGTGTCAGCGTTATCAGCTCTTTGCCTGCCGTCAGTGCGGATTGTTTGCGCTTGCGCAATTCGCGCGGTGAGCGCCCATAAGTATCCTGAAACACCGCATTGAAACGGCGCAGGCTACCGAAACCGGCGGCAAAGCAGACCTCCGACAATGGCAGACGGGTCTCATCGATGAGTTTCTTGCCAAAATGCAGGCGGCGCGTCTGTGCGACTTCGATCGGTGACGCACCCAGATGCTTGCTGAACAGGCGATGCAATTGCCGCACTCCGACCTCGAGTTGGGCTGCCAGCTCGTCCACACTGCCAGTATCCAGAAAGCCCTGATCGATCAGTTGCAGCGCCCGCGAGACTTTCCAGGACGATCCGGTCCAGGCCGGGGTCCCCGGCGACGACTCGGGCCGGCAGCGCAGGCAGGGCCGAAACCCGGCGGCGGCCGCCGCAGCGGCTGACTCATAGAGCTGGATGTTTTCTTTTTTGGGAATACGCACCGGACACACAGGCCGGCAGTAAATGCCGGTAGTGAGCACGCCGACGAAGAAGCGACCATCGAAACGCGGGTCGCGGCACTGGCGGGCGGCTTCATATTCATCGGGGTCAAGTAGCATGAGCTGGCGTCATTTCTATCCGTTCTGTTTATTAAACAGCAATGCCGACATCATACTCTTTTTAAGTGATCAAACTGGCCATTTTCGGACGCTGTCATCGAAATCGGCCAGACTCTTTATGCCTCCTATAAACCCCCTATAAACCCCCTATAAAACCCACTATAAAACCCGCTCTAAAGCCCAATTTAACCCCGCATAGAACCCGGCTTAGCGCCCGGCAGATAGTTCCGCAGCTGCTTGAAGCCCGCGTTATAGCTTGCGGCCCAAGTGCTTCTCGGCCAGCTTGCGCTCCCAGTTGGGGGACAGAAAGCTGACCTTTTCGAACGCTATCAATCCCTGCACGATCAGGCCCAGGCCCAATCCGGCAAAGATCAGATAGACGAGTGGCTCGGCGCGGAATACGACCAGAAAGACCGCGGCCAGAACAATATAGGTGAGCAGCGCCTCGTAAAACTCTTTCATGCGCTTGGCATAGCGCAGCGCTGCTGTTTCGTCTTCAGTAACTTCGATTTCACTGTGCATAACAGGTTCCTCAGGTTGGAAGAGTGAAAACTCCACCTCAAAAACCGCCGCCAGCGCCTTGCTGGTTTCCAGGCTCGGCTTGTTGCCCTGCTCGATCCGCTGAATCGTGCGCGTGGTGACACCAGCCATTTCAGCGAGCTGACTTTGCGACCAACCGCGTTGCAATCGGAGCTTACGGACTAACATGGGTTTACCTGTGTGGTGTTGAGGTGCCCTGAGCATCCGCTATTGCCGTTGCCAGCACCACGAAACGGCGGCGACACGAGCACGAAATGGCGGCGACAGACAGATCTGATACAGACAAACAGCGCCCGAAAAGCGCCCTATTTCGCACGCCCGCAAGAGATTTAACTGATTGTTATCCACTAAAGGCCCCCGGACAAATCAATAAAGGCGCCAGTCACGAACGATGATTTTTCAGATGCGAGCCATAAAACAGCTTCGGCGACTTCTTCTGGTTTTCCGCCTCTTTGCATAGGAATTTTGGTTTTTAGTCTCTCAACCCTTCCCGGCTCCCCGCCGTCAGAATGAATATCTGTATAAATCAGGCCGGGCCGAACACAGTTCACCCTGACACCTTCGGCAGCAACTTCTACGGCCAATCCTCTCGTAAACGTGTCTATGGCTCCTTTCGAAGAAGCATAGTCAATGTATTCATTTGGCGACCCGGTTATTGATGCCAGTGAAGACACATTGATGATAGCGCCACCACTTCCGCCTCTTTGTTTAGACATTCTCTTCAAAGCTTGCTGCGAGCACATAAAATAACTCGTTACATTTGTTTTAAAGATTTTTTCGATTCTCGCTGTCGACATATCCTCAAGGCGGCATTGTTTCGCCAAAATACCAACATTGTTGACCAGGCACGACAGCGCACCCAATTCTTCATCGACACGCTCAAACAGTTCGCGAACTTCATTTTCCGAGGAGACATCAGCCTTGACTGATATGCAGCGGCCACCCATCTGTCGAATGCTATGCTCAACAGAAACCGCTGATTCTTCATTTGCTTTGTAACTAATACAAACAGCGTATCCGTTTGCAGCAAGAAGTTTCGCAGTTGCGGCGCCTATTCCTCTGCCACTACCTGTGACTATCGCAACTTTTCCAGTTTGCACGCAGTCTCCCTTGAGTTCATAACGACCGAATTAATGAGTAAGCAACATAGCCACTTTCTCCGAACACATCACTAACCAGGCGCAGAATTAATTTAAAATTAATAATATCAATTAGTTAGCGTACATTCTTTATGTATAATAGACGCGATAACAGCCTGTTTAACACCTCTTTTTCAAGGCAGTTTATAAACCACCATGGCATTACCGCCAATCTGACCAAAGGTCGCATAGCCGGAATTGACCACCATATAGTCACCACTCAGCACCGGGCCAGTGGCATCGATGGCGCCGCCCATGGCCTCAACATTGTTCACCGTTGGGTAGCTGATGCGGGTATCCAGCTCCCACAGCAGCTCCCCCGTGTCGATGTCGTGAGCGAACAAATAGCCATTGAGCGCGCCGGTGAGCAACAAGTCATCAGTGGCTGTGACCGGGCCGGAATAGCCATCGGAACACCCGCCGCCGACACCCTCGCAACGCTCCGGGGCTGGTGCGTACCACAAGCTTTCGCCGGTTTTCATATCCAGCGCATGCAGACCCGGCTTGGGTTCACTGCTGCCAACGGGGATACGATCAGAAACCGGCACATAAACGGTATCGCCCACATAGGTCATGCCCCAGTGCACACCGCCAAGCATGCTGCCGCGACCTACCCGGGTCGACCAGAGGGTCTCACCACCTTCCGGGTCCAGACCAAACACCATGGCGCCCTTGGTGCCAGCAATCAGAATGTCCTGCCCGTTGGAGAGCGTGGTCGTCAGGATTGCCGCGCCAATATCCACGTCAGGGCCAGGATCGGCGCAATTGGGATGAGACGCCGACAGGGTACAGGCCATGGTAAAGGCATCGTTGGCTGTGGTTTGATTCGACCAATCCAGATTGCCGGTGCTGGCATCAAAAGCCAGCACGGCATCGGAGGTAAGGCTGGCTGGCCGCGAGTAGTTTTGCCCGGAGCCCACATAAACCCGATTGCGCTCAGGGTCGACTGTCGCCGAACCCCAAATTGGCGCACCGGATGGCGCCAGGATGGGATTACCGGCGCTATTGGTGCCGACTTCTTTGGGCTCATCCATGATGTAGGTATGCCAGAGTTTCTCACCAGTATTCAGGTCCAGCGCCGCGACATTGCCGCGAAACGTACAACACACGTGTTGTGGATTGCCCGCTCCGGCCACTTCCATGGAAGACACTGGCACGAAGACTTTGTTATCCCACACCGCCGGCGCGCCAGTGCTGACCGCCCAGGGATTGCTGTCGACGTCGCTGTGCCAATATGGCAGACCAGTACGAATATCCAGCGCATACACGCGATTGGACTGATCAGCCACGATAACCACTTGCTCGCCACTGGCGAATTCCGTGACCACCGGTGCCGCCCGCACCTCAGCAATGGCCGCATAAGTCCAGTAATGGCAGCCACTGGTCAGATCGAGCGCATAGACCTGCCCTGATGGCGAGCCAAAGATCATCACGTCTTCAATAATCGTCGGGTTGCCACGCGCTGACGAGGCTCCTTCCACACCCAGAGACCACGCCACTTCCAGAGAATCGATGTTAGAGGCATTGATGTTGCTCGCGCTGGCTGATTGATAGCGCTGCCCGCCAAGGTTAGTTCCCCAGCCATTCCAGTTAGTGGGCTTGGCCAGATCCAACTCGGCAATACGGTTGCTACAAACGCTGAAGCGCTCGACACGATCACGATTATAAGTGCCGCCGGTCAGATGCTCGGCGAGCATGATGCGCTGGTCTTCGCTCAGACTTGCCGCCTGGGTGCGCATAATGCCGGCATTGAGGGCGTGAAAAATGGCATTGGGATTGTAGTCGCCAAGTGCCTCACGGCTGGGCGCTCGATCTGTCGGATTGTCATGACAGGCGGCGCAGTACTGCACATATAACGCTTCGCCATCGGACTGCGCCACAGCACCGGCTGCAGCGAACACAAACAGGCCAGCCACTGCCAGACTGCTTAGCCTGAAAACCGTGCGGGCGAGATGTGAATGAGATGACAACAACGCAGAAGTGAATCGGTTCATGCAAAACTTCCTATGGTGAGCAAATTCTTGGTGGGCGAAAAATTAGTGGGCATAGAATCAGAGGGCAAGTAATCGGATAGCGCAGCGCAGGTAAAACACCAAACATGACGCCTCGTTCCCCCATAACAACGCACAATTCCTGGTTGCGGTTAGTATTGTTTTGAGCGCTTTCACTAACCCGGTTACAGAGATTGTCGATTGCGCAAGCTGCGGCAATTGGCCTCGTCATTATCCCGACCTGAGTCGCGCTTCCCGTTCTGCAAGTCTTGGGTAGCTATCTACCTGTCAATCCACCTTTCGGTCTTCCTGACTATCTACCTGACTATCTACCTGACTATCTACCAGGGTTTCCACCAGACGATCCACCAGACTCCACTCAACAGCGCAAAACTGCTCGTGCTGACCGGGTAAGTTTGCATTGGGCTAACGGCTAGGCAATCGCAACTCCTTGCAACTGCTCGCGGGTCAATATAGCGCAGATCAAACACACATATAAGAGAAATGCGATAATGCGCTCAGTGCGGTATATTACCCGGCGCTCGTGCCCGAGCGCGGCCCCGGACGCACCCGGATTCAACACTGTGAATGGCCCCAATCGCCCGCGAAATCAGGCAATTCAAAGTTAAAGTAAATTCTCAGGTTTTATTGGAAATACAATGGCAGACAAAGACTTACGAAAATATTCAAAGATAGTTGTTGATGGCGTGGAACAAGCCCCGAGCCGGGCCATGTTGCGGGCTGTGGGTTTTGAGGATGCCGATTTCAAGAAGCCACAAATCGGCATTGCCTCTACCTGGTCCATGGTGACGCCGTGCAATATGCACATTAACAAGCTCGCCGAAGACGTGAACAAGGGCACCGACAATGCCGGCGGCAAGGGCATTATCTACAACGTCATTACCATCTCCGATGGCATCTCCATGGGCACCGAGGGCATGAAATATTCGCTGGTCTCCCGCGAGGTCATCGCCGACAGCGTGGAAACTGTTTCCGGCTGCATGGGCCACGACGCCATCATCACCATCGGCGGCTGCGACAAGAACATGCCGGGCCTGCTCATGGGCATGGCGCGCCTGAACCGCCCTTCTATCTTTATCTATGGCGGCACCATTCAGCCCGGCCCGAACCACACCAATGTGGTCTCCGTCTTTGAGGCCGTGGGTGGCCACGCCGCCGGCAAGGTTTCCGATATCGAATTGAAGGAAATCGAAGACACCGCTATCCCCGGCCCTGGCTCCTGTGGTGGCATGTACACTGCCAACACCATGGCCTCGGCGATTGAAGCCATGGGCATGAGCCTGCCGAACTCGTCGGCTCAGGACGCCATCTCGCCAGAGAAAGAGAACGACTGCCTGAGCGCCGGCGAAGCCATCATGCATCTGGTCGAACACGACATTAAGCCGTCCGACATCATGACCCGTGCCGCCTTCGAGAACGCCATAAAGGTCACTATTGCCCTGGGCGGCTCAACCAACGCCGTGTTACACCTGTTAGCCATGGCACACACTATCGGCGTGGAACTGAGCCTCGATGATTTCACCGAGCTCGGCAGATCAATTCCGATGCTGGCTGACCTCAAGCCCAGCGGCAAATACCTGATGTCGGAGCTGATCAAGATCGGCGGTATTCAGCCCCTGATGAAGATGATGCTGGATGCCGGCATGCTGGACGGCTCCTGCATGACTGTCACGGGCAAAACCATGGCCGAGAATCTGGCCAACGTGGCGCCTTACCCTGACGGCCAGGACATCATTCGCCCGCTGGATAACCCGATCAAGAAAGACAGCCACTTGCGCGTGCTACGCGGCAATCTGGCCCCGACTGGCTCGGTGGCCAAGATCACTGGCAAGGAAGGCCTGTCGTTTACCGGCAACGCCCGCGTGTTCGAATCTGAAGAAGATTGCATGAAAGGCATTCTCGACGGCACTGTCGTCAAAGATGACGTGCTGGTGATTCGCTACGAAGGCCCGAAAGGCGCGCCAGGCATGCGCGAGATGCTCTCGCCTACTGCGGCAATCATGGGAGCTGGCCTCGGCGAAAGCGTTGCCCTCATCACGGATGGCAGGTTTTCAGGAGGTTCCCATGGTTTTGTAGTCGGCCATGTAACGCCCGAAGCCTACGACGGCGGCCCGATTGCCATCGTCCAGAACGGCGACCGCATCTCCATCGATGCCGAAAGCAACACTGTCAGCCTGGAATTAAGCGACGCAGAAATCGCTGCTCGCCTGGAGAAATGGCAAAAGCCCGAGCCGCGTTACAAGCGTGGTGTACTGGCCAAGTATATCGCCACCGTGGCCTCGGCTTCGGAAGGCGCTGTAACCGACAAGTATCTGGGCTAGATAGATCAACGGTTAGATAGATAGCTAGTTAGAAAGCCAGCTAGAAAGTTGCACTGCTAAATCCTGCAGGAAACCGAACCACACGCCGAAAACAAGGGTGTGGTTCGATTTTCTCAGCCCGGCGCGCTTTGGCGCCGCATAAAACAATAACAAGAGGCGCTCATGCAGGCCCTGATTAATCTCATTAGCGATAGTCCGCTGCAACAAGCCGCACTGTGGACACTGAACACCGTGCCCGGCTTCCCGCCGATTATTCAAACTGTCCACATTCTTGGCATTGCCGTGGTGATGGGCTCAATCGTTTTTTTAAACCTGCGCTTACTGGGGCTGGCACGTTCCAGCCAGAGCATTAGCCAGTTCACGTCGCTCATTCAATCGTGGTTCTGGCTGGCGATCGTCAGCAACGTTATCTCCGGGGCATTTTTTGTATTGGCCCGGCCCAACCGCTATTTCAACAACCCGGTATTCGTCTGGAAAATGGGGTTTTTAGCCGCCGCTCTAGCGCTGGCCGCCTATGTGTTTTGGCGCCACCGGAATCACACAGACTTTTGGGATCAGGCAACACAATTGTGGCACCGCCGCGGCATCGCCCTGGTCTCAATTGGTTTGTGGATCATGGTCATTATGGCCGGCCGCTGGATTGCCTATCTGGAATACCTGCAATACCCACTGTGGAGCATGGAAGCCTATGATGCCGGCCCACAACCCACTGTCTGGCTAAGCATTGAGAACTGGCCACTGTCGCAAGTCATCGCCGCCACCAACTGGTTCCCCCTGATCGAAGCGATTCACGTCATCGCGATTACGCTCGTCGTGGGCACCATACTCTGGGTGGATCTGCGTTTGCTGGGACTGGCCAACCGCCAGCGCCCAATCAGCACAATGAACCGGGAAATGATTCCCTGGACCTGGGGCGCTTTCGTCGTTGCCGCCCTCACCGGCCTGGCCATGTTCATCACTCGCGCCTCGGCACACATCGACAATCCGGCTATGCGCTGGAAGCTGGTCTTGCTGCTTCTCGCCGGGCTGAATATGGCTTACTTCCATTTTCGGGTGGCCCGCACAATGGAGCAATGGGACGAGATACCCGCTACACCGCGCCAGCTCAAACTCATTGGCGCCAGCTCTCTGGTACTGTGGTGCGGGGTCATGCTGGCCGGCCGCTGGATCGGGCATATTGTGTAGGACTCAACCGCAGCGCAGACGCCAGCGCTGCACCAAACCATAGCCGCACATCTCTTGCGACCTGTTGCTATCGAGGCACGACCGACTTCCTTCAAAATTGCTGCCAATAACGTATGGTAGGTCTCGCAATGTCAGTGTCAGGGCACACACCCCCTGCGCTGATCAAACCCAAATGGACCATGTCTGTAGCGAAGCAAAGGAAGTCACACCCATGTCCAACCGCGCATTATCAATCTCCGGTTTAGCAACACTATTATTTCTCTTTACCGCCACCCCTGCCTCGGCACAGGTCGACGAAGATCAACTTGGCGCCTGGTACATGTATTTTTGGAATACGCAATTCGAAGACAGCCGCTGGGGATTACAAGGCGATGTCCAGCACCGTAACTGGGATACCATCGGCGACCTCGAACAGCTTCTGGTGCGCGGCGGACTCACCTACCGCCCGGAATCCTTCAATGCCACATTCACACTTGGCGTGGCCAATATTACCTCTGGCGCCTTCGGCGACAACGACGACACCAGCAATGAAAACCGCTTGTATCAGGAAGCGCTCGTGCCCCACCGCCTCATGGACTGGATCTATGTGCGCCATCGTTTTCGCACCGAACAACGCTGGGTCGACAACCAGGATTTCCGCACACGCTTCCGCTACGCCCTGTTTGCCGACATTCCGTTAAACACCACTGACATTGGCCCGGGCACCTGGTACGCCGCGCTCTACAATGAAGTGTTCCTCAACGGCGAAAAAGACATCGGCAATGGCCGCCGTGTTGACACATTAGACCGCAACCGCTTCTACACGGGCCTGGGCTACACCCTGCAAAACAATATGCGCTTGCAGTTTGGTTACATGTACCAGAACACAGACCCGGTGGACAAAGGGCAATTGCAGTTCAGTTTGCATCATTCATTCTAGGCAAGGAACCTGATACACCGCCCGCAGCAAACCGACAGTGCCAAGCGCCTGTTCACAATGTGTCCAAAGGGCTGTTGGCGCCGGCGTAGTGTTGGCCAATGACGTGAGTGTAGATCTGCGTCGTACTCACGTCATTGTGGCCAAGCAACTCCTGAACCGTGCGAATATCCGCCCCACCTTCCAGCATGTGTGTGGCAAATGAATGTCGAAAGGTGTGACAGATTACGCGCTTGTCTTCAATGCCCGCTTGCAACACAGCCACCCGCAAAAACTTGCGCACCACTGTGGGATGTAAATGATGACGACAGATCTCACCAGTTAGCGGATGCGGACAATGCCTGCTGGACGGAAACAAATAAGCCCACGACGGAGAACTGTGCGCAGCTGGATACTTGCGTGCTTGAGCGGGTGTCATTGAAGGCGCAATCCCACCCTCAACATCTTTGGCTTGCACGGCCTTCGCCAGCTCGATCTGATCCTGCAAGGGCAGTATGAGATGCCTGCTCAATAGGGTTTGCCGATCCTTTCGCCCTTTGCCATCAAAAATCGTCAGCGCCAGGCGCTCAAGATCAATATCTTGCAAGCGCAATCCAAGAGTCTCACTGACCCGCAGGCCGCTACCATACATAAGTTGAATGATAAGTTTATTGCGCCCCGATAGCTGACCAAGGATTGCCACGACCTCTTGTTGGGTCAGCACAGTGGGCAGGCTGCGCTGTTTACTGGCCAGCTTGAAGCCCAAATCCCCCACTTCGCGCTTGAGGTGTTTTTCAAAAAGAAAGACCAACGCATTCAACGCCACCTTTTGAGTATTCACCGTCACATGAAGCTCGACAGCCAGATACGTCAGATAGCGGGTAATTTCCTCCACCGGCACATCAGCCGGATGTCGCCGACCGGTAAAAAAGATGAAACGCTTAATCCATAACAGATAGGTTTTCTCGGTTCTGAGACTGTACCCGCGCATACGCATAGCTGCTCGAACATCGTTCAAAAACTGGCTCGGCATAGTCAATCCTTGACTATTAGCATTAGTTAGTTATGCCAATACAGTAGAGCAAAGTCAGAAGATTGCGGTATTCGAGCCAATTTCACACAGACGCTGATGCTCACTAATTCCAATCTGGAATAGATAACCCTCGACAATTCAAGCAGTTCCAGAACCCATTGCCTCAATATAGGGAAACCCACTATCCAAAATACGAGGACCCCGCGCGAACGATATGAGCGGATTTCCCCCTTTGCACAAAAGACCTTTTGGGCATTCCTCAAAAACCACTTCCAATTCATATACCTAGCTACTAGACTAAGCGAACCCACAAAATCAAAGGGGGCGTGCTCCCTATACAAATGTTAGGTGGAGTAGACCGTGCAAAGATTAAAGTTAGTTGGATTCTTTCTGATGATCTCGATTTTGGTTCCTGCCTTCGGCCAGCCTCCTGAGATCGAACAGCTATCTATAGAGCAAATCCGTACAGAACTAGATCAATTATTAGATAATGAATTCACAAGGGCTACAGACATAGATCGAACCAGCGCAATCCTGGTTAGGATAAAGAATTTTTATGAACGACGGCCGGAGATAGTCCAAGCTCAATTGAATCTACCAGTTTCAGAGATTGAGACAATTCACCAGACTGTAACAGAGTGGCTAGAGTCCCCGAATAATAATGATGACAACCGAATCGCCAGGATGTGTGAAGTTTGGACCAATACCACCTACACAGGCTCAGACAGAATTGACGCAGCATTACTGGCGTACGAACGAGAAACTGACGCCGGATACCGTGATTTTACAAGAGTTAGGATTGAAGAATTACTCGAAAGGCTAGAGTCGAGGCTACTAGCAAGCTCATGGGGCCTGCTCGAATCTTATATCGATGCGGAGGTAAGTGACTTCAGCGGAAACATCTCACACTCATTTTTTACTAGGACGGTGAGACAAACTCAAAGCATCGAAACAATGGAGCTACACTGTGGCTAATGGGTACAAATTAATCCCACCTAACAATCAGTTCTATAAAGGACAAACTGCTGCGCAGTTTGCCCATAAACAAGGGCGTTATGCGCCAATATCTTAATTGAGACCCAGAATGCGAAGCATAATCTACTCACTGATCATATTTTCCTGCGGCGCAGCATACGCTGACAATGTAATAGTCCAATATCAGCCTGATTACTCTCGAGAAGAAATGGAATTGAAGTTAACTTCGTTCGGACTCATTGTTGCGTCATATTGGGAATTTATTCATGGCGGTCTAATTGTAGTTCCGTGCAGAGAAGCTGAACGCTGGGTAAGAGTGCTGAATGAAATAAAAGGAGTGAAGATCGCAGAGCACGATTTCCTTGTCTCCGCGGGCAGTGCCTCACCATCAAGTATTCCAACATGTGTGCCGAAAAGTGAAGCTATCTATAATACGGAGTCCGAAACATTGGAAGTTCCGCAACTGTATCTGGATAATAAAGTATATCGGGTTGAGCTGACCCCACCTTTTAACATTCAGGAACTTGAACTCATTGATGAGTTGAACATATACCCATATGACTAGTAAGGCGCATAACAAGCGACTGTGGCGTCAACCTGATTAATATTGCCACTCGCAATTGTCCCGA